>NZ_QUOU01000001.1:2400000-3600000 GCF_003390335.1 Thalassotalea euphylliae | reverse complement strand
ACACCGCGTTCGATGGCGGCGTGATCAAGTAGGTTTTGATCATCAAGCCCTTGGGCGAGTCGAACACGGTATTTTTCAGAGTGCAGAATTTGTAAATTGTCATTAACCACACGCGCAAAAACAAAATGAAAGCTGTTAGAGCCAATATCAAGCGCGCCAATATGATAACTGCCATTGCTCGATTTAATGTCGCTAATGCTTTCACTGATTTGTTTTAGGCTTTGGGTCATACCGTTTATTCCAGGTTTTTGAGCGCTTTTTTATCAACAAGCTCTTGTGCTTGCAAGTAATCGTAAATCGCTAGTTGTGAGCGAATAGGCTGGCGCTTTTCTTGTTTGACGTATTGATTATCTTGCATCTGGTCGATAATGCGCGCTTTCTGGTTATCGCTAAATTGCAGCTCAAGTAAATCGATAATACGCTGCTTTAACGTGGCATCGTATATTGGGCAACCAACTTCGACGCGCTGGTCAATGTTGCGCTCCATCCAATCACCAGAGCTAATAAATAGATTGTCTTCACCACCGTTGTGAAACATCAGCACCCTTGGGTGCTCTAGAAACTGATCGACAATTGAAATAACTTCAATATTTTCGCTGACACCAGAGAGTTGCGGTATCAAGGTACACATACCGCGTATGATCATGCGTATTTTCACGCCGGCACAACTGGCTTTGTACAGTCGGTCAATTAAGCCTTTATCCACTAAATTATTAATTTTTAGCGTGATCTGCGCTTTATTGCCTTGGGTTGCGTGGGCAATTTCATTGTCGATTAGCTGGTAGAATCGGCGACGCGAAGTGAGCGGCGAAACAATCAAATGGTTAAACCGAAAACGCTTGTAGCTATGAGCAATGAAAGAGAACACATTGTCAACTTCTTGGCTGATGTCTTTGTGTTTGGTAAAGAGTGAAAAATCAGTATAAATACGCGCATTTTTCTCGTGAAAGTTACCTGTACCAATATGGGCATAGCGCACTAGGCGTTCGTTTTCCAGACGAGAAACAATACAAAGCTTAGAGTGAACTTTCAGTGATTCAATCCCAAACTCAACGTGGATGCCCGCGTCTTTCATACGTTTGGCCCATTCAATATTGGCTTCTTCGTCGAATCGCGCGCGTAGTTCAACCACCACAGTCACTTGCTTGCCGTTTTTAACCGCTTCAATGAGTGAGTGAATAATCTCTGAATTTTTGGCAACGCGATAAATGTTGATTTTGATATGGCGGACAAGCGGGTCGTAAGACGCCTGACGAACAAACTCGGTAAAGTGCCTAAATTTGTAGTAAGGGTAGTAAACCAGCACATCTTGATATGAGATGGCATCAAAAACATTGTTAAAGCCAGAAAAGCGAGCAGACTCCAACGCGACTAACTCTTGCTTTTCCAGTGTTGCACCGCCGAGGTTTGGAAAACCAATAAAGTCTTTGAAGTGGCGGTAGCGCACACCGGGTACTAAGTTATTTTCATCTTTTATTTTTAGTGCTTTACGTAAAAACTTCACCATGTAGTCGGGCATGTGGCGATCATAGCCCAAGCGCGCTGGGGCGGCATTTAAACGCTGCTTTAAACCTTTGGACATTTTGTCTAGTAGGCTTTCATCTAGCTCATCATTTAAATCGTATTCCGCGTCACGCGTTAGTTTCACTGAGTAGGCATCCATATCTTCGTATTCGAAAATGCCCGTAAAAATATCGTCGAGAAAGTAATGCACAATATCGTCAAGCATCACCACGCGCTGGAGCTCTTCGTCAGTCTCTTTGGGCAGAATAATAAAGCGGTTTACTTCCTCTCGTGGAATTTCAATTAACGCATACTGCACGTTTTTCGCTTGTTTGAGTGCCACCAACAGGTAAATACCGTCATCATCTAAGCAACTTACCAGTTGGGTGTTTGACGAAATAATAATGGGCGTAATGTGGCGAATAATTTGGTGTTCAAAAAAGGTTTTTAGCCAGGTTTTGTGGCTTTTTGATAACTGCTTTTTAAAGACTTTCGATTTTTCATCGTTAAAGAACAGTTCAATATTGTGCTGGCGTAATTGCTCAAAAGCATCGGCGGCGATGGGCTGAAATTTGTCGGTGAGCTGTTTAACCTTGCCGATAATTTCATCGAGCAATAGTTGATCCTCACTCGGTTGAGTTGATGCCTCGTTAGCTGTGGCCTCGGTGACAATAAGTTTACGTCGTAAATTTGCGACGCGAACGCGAAAGAATTCGTCGAGGTTTGAGGAATAAATACCTAAAAAGCGAATGCGCTCGATAAGTGGTACATTGGGATCAGCGGCTTCTTGTAAGACGCGTTCGTTAAACGAAAGCCAACTGAGTTCTTTATCGAAATAGATGCGAGAGTCGTTCATTACTACTTATACTGCTTATATCCATTAATACTGACAAGTTATCTGTTTTTTATGACAAATTAACGACTCATGTCATTAATCTGTCATTTTTTCAGCTTATTGACTGATATCGACCATTAAATCGTCAGCTAAGTTTTCCAGCGCTGAGATAAGCGTATCAAGTTGCGTTTGATTGACGGCAATTTGTGCTTTGGCGTTGAACATGGTTTGCCCTGTGTGCGGCGCCGCTCCTTGCTTACTGACTAATTTAATAAGGTTACCGCCTTGTTGGTGGATGACCGACGAAATATCTTGCACTATGCCTTGGCGATCGTTGGCGGTTAGCTCAAGTGTCACCGCAGCTTGTTCGCCGCTGTCTGCGGGGGTGGTGATTTGCGTTTGCACCTGTAACTCCTGCAAGGCTTGAAGTGCTTGGTTCAGGGCTTCGATATGTTCGCTACTGGCTGACACCTCAATAACACCGGCAAAGGTCCCCGTTAGGTGGTGCAGACTACTGTTCTGCCAGTTACCTTGGTGCTGTTGAATAATACCTGATAGTTTATCTACGATACCCGGTTGGTCTTTGCCAACAAAACTAATCACTAAATGATCCATGGTGTTATCTCTCTGAAAATACGGTTGTTGCCGCCAATCGTTTAATTGGCAACGGTGTTCTTTTCTCTGGTTCGTTACTGCGCATCCCGCTCGTTACGTAAACTCATTAAGTGCCTGCGATTAAGGCTGACTTTTGGACAGTTGAGAAAGCTCTTTTTCTAGCTGTGATTGGTCGCCGAGATTCAATTCAACCAAGCGTCTAAGGTAGGTGACACTGTCAATATCGATAGCATTACATTGTAATCCAATGACATCTGGCTCTTGGTGCACGACACCAATGTGCATTTCAACTAACGCATCGCTGTCGCCTAAGTTAAAAACTAATCGACCTAATTTGGCTTTTAATGGTGTGTTGCATTTAGGAGCGGTGACCAGCGCACCATTAAGCGAAATATCGTGGATCGACACGGGGTAAGCGATTTCTTGCAATTGTTCTTCAATGTACAAGGTCGCTTTAATTGAAAACAGGATACGGGTGAATTGACGTCTATTTTCCATTAGCTCTGTAAGTTCTATAAATGTGAAGAGTTTCTATGCTTTAGCATAGCCTTTGTCATAAAAAAAGGCACCCATAGGTGCCTTAATTATTCATCAATTAACTGATTTTTTTGTACTTAATGCGATGAGGTTGATTTGCATCAGGTCCAAGCGTTTTTTTCAGCCATGCGTCGTAGTCGGTAAAGTTACCTTCAAAAAAGTTCACTTGGCCTTCGTCGCGGTAGTCAATAATGTGGGTCGCGATGCGGTCGAGGAACCAGCGGTCATGTGAAATAACCATGGCACAGCCTGGAAACTCTAATAGCGCTTCTTCTAATGCGCGCAACGTTTCAACATCAAGGTCGTTGGTTGGCTCATCCAGTAGTAATAAGTTACCGCCAGTTTTTACTAGCTTTGCTAAATGTACGCGGTTGCGCTCACCACCTGAGAGGTCGCCAATGTATTTTTGCTGATCATTGCCTTTAAAGTTAAAGCGTGAACAGTAAGCGCGGGCGTTGATTTCGTAAGTGCCAATTTCAATAATGTCATGGCCTTCTGAGATCTCTTGGTAAACGGTATTTTTACCATCCATGTCATCGCGGAACTGATCAACACTGGCAAGTTTAACCGTGTCACCCAATTCAACTGAGCCTGAATCAGGCTGTTCCGTGTTTGATAACATTTTAAATAGCGTCGATTTACCCGCACCATTCGCCCCGATAATACCGACAATCGCACCTTTGGGGATTGAGAAGCTCAGGTCATCAATTAATACGCGATCGCCAAACGACTTAGTTAAGTTGTTTACTTCCAAGACTTTATCGCCTAAACGCGGCCCCGGTGGAATATAAAGCTCGTTTGTTTCATTACGCTTTTGGTGATCTTGGCTGTTAAGCTCTTCAAAACGAGCCATACGGGCTTTGTTTTTCGATTGGCGGGCTTTCGGGCTTTGACGCACCCATTCAAGCTCCTGCTTGATGGTTTTTTGGCGAGCACTTTCAGATTTAGCTTCAATTTCGAGGCGTTTTTCTTTCTGCTCTAGCCATGACGAGTAGTTACCTTCCCATGGAATACCTTCACCGCGGTCAAGCTCTAGAATCCAGCCCGCTACATTATCTAAGAAGTAACGGTCATGGGTAATTGCCACCACAGTACCTGTGTAGTCGTGTAAGAAGCGCTCTAACCACGCGACTGATTCGGCGTCCAAGTGGTTCGTTGGTTCGTCGAGCAGCAACATATCTGGTTTTTGCAGTAATAAGCGACATAGTGCAACACGGCGGCGTTCACCACCACTTAATACTCCGACTTTTTGATCCCAGTCAGGCAGGCGCAGGGCGTCTGCGGCGCGCTCTAATTGGTTGTCAAGGTTGTGACCGTCAGCACTTGCTAAAATGGCTTCTAATTCACCTTGTTCTTTGGCAAGGGCGTCGAAATCTGCATCAGGCTCAGCGTAGGCAGCGTAAACTTGATCAAGGCGTGCCATAGCATCTTTAACGACAGAAACACCTTCTTCAACAACTTCGCGAACGGTTTTGTTTTCGTCTAACTCAGGTTCTTGCGGCAAGTAACCAATATTCGTGCCTGCCAGCGCGTGCGCCTCACCTTCGAATTCCGTGTCAACACCCGCCATAATGCGCAGCAAGGTTGATTTACCCGCACCGTTTAAACCCAAGACACCAATTTTGGCGCCTGGGAAAAACGATAAGGAAATATCTTTTAATATGGTTCGTTTTGGCGGCACCACTTTTGAAACGCGGTGCATTGAGTAAATAAATTTATCTGGCAGTGCCATGAAAACCTTCTTATTACGTGGAATGATTAATCTACCGATATTTTATACCCAAGCCCCAACAAGATGCGAGCAGTGCAGAAAAATCTAGTGAAATTTTTTCAGCCTCACTAACGTTGCTGGTCATACCAATTAGCTGGCGTAGCGCTGTAAAGGGCTATGTTCAGTTATAAGCAAGGTGAATGTTGGTAAGTGTTTTGGGTGATAGTCTGTCTGTTGACATTAATTAGCCACCCATGCACATTTTTACTCGATGGCTTTTAGTTAAGCAGTCAGTGAGACTGGCAAAGGTTTTCCATTTTGTTACAACAAATCATAAGGTATGATTTACGCATCTTATGCAATTATACTGCATCGCAACAAGCACTTAGCTGCGCAGCTTGATGCAGTCACAGGGAATAAAACATGGCACTTAATGAAAATAATATTGATCTTCATGGCCTCTCTTCTTTAGCAGAGCTAATCACAGAAGCTTGTAATAAGTACGCAGATAAACCCGCATTTAGCTGTTTAGGGCAAACATTTACTTTCTCTCAAACCTATGAAAAGGCTGTGAGTTTCAGCAAGTACCTGCAGCAACACACTGGGTTACAAGCGGGTGACCGCATTGCTGTTCAGCTACCTAACCTGATCCAATTTCCTGTTGTCGCATACGGCGCTTTGCTGGCGGGTGTCGTGTTAGTTAATACTAACCCGCTATACACGCCACGTGAAATGCAGCATCAGTTTAAAGACTCTGGCGCGAAAGCGATTGTGATTTTGGCAGATTTGCTACCAAACCTTACGCAAATTATTGATGAGACTGACATTGAGCATGTGATTGTCACGCAGGCTACTGACTTTTTAATGCCTGACAAACGCTACCAAGGTGAGTACCTGTCTTTAGTGGATTGTCTTGAACAAGGCGCCAATGTTGAAAGCTTAACGCCTGTTAAGGGCGAATTAAGTGATCTGGCGGTACTGCAATACACAGGTGGTACTACGGGGTTATCGAAAGGGGCAATGCTGTCTCAAATTAATTTGCTGGCAAATGCCGAGCAATCGTTCCAGCGCTTTAAGCCTAAATGTTTCGACGGGGAAGATGTTTATATTTGTCCGTTGCCGCTCTACCATATTTATGCTTTCTTGGTGAATTTGATCTTAGCCGCAGCTCATGGCGCGCATAACGTATTGATTCCAAACCCTCGCGATATTGATGCCTTTGTTAAAACTTTATCGGCATATCGTTTTACCCACTTTACTGGTATCAACACCTTGTTTGTTGGTTTGTGTCAGCACCCAGATTTTGTCAAGTTAGACTTCAGCTCGCTACGTATGACGATTTCTGGAGGTACTGCGCTAACACATAGTGCTGCAGATATTTGGATGGAAGTCACCGGCTGTACTATTTCAGAAGGCTATGGTTTATCTGAAACGTCTCCTGTACTTTGTTTTAACGAACCGGGTAATGAGCGTTTAGGCACGATTGGCTACCCGCTTGTGGATACAGATCTGCAAATATGGGATGAAAACAACCAAGTTGTTGCCCAAGGTCAAGAAGGGGAAATTGTCGCTAAAGGTCCGCAAGTCATGTCGGGTTACTGGCAACAAGAGGAAGCAACGGCTAAATCCATCATTAACGGTTACTTTAAAACAGGTGATGTTGGCGTCATTGATGAAGACGGTCGCATTCGCATTGTTGATCGCTTAAAAGATATGATTATTGTCTCAGGCTTCAATGTTTACCCAAATGAAGTGGAAGACGTACTTAGTAACCATGGTGATATTCTGGAAGCGGCAGTTATCGGTGAACCTGATGAGGGAACGGGTGAAAAAGTATCTGCGTTTGTGGTACTAAAACCCGAATCAACATTAACGGAAAGTGATGTTAAAGCTTTCTGTAAAGAGCACCTAACACCGTACAAAGCCCCTAAAAAAGTCACTTTTATTGCAGAATTACCTAAGTCTACCGTCGGTAAAATCTTACGCCGTGAGCTAAGAACTGCATAAATTCACACATTGACCGAAAGGTTAAAAATCTCTATGCCCCTTATAATTTAAGGGGTATCTCTTTTTATGACAGTTCTGTGAATATTTTCTTGTCACATAACTGTCACATTTCTGTCTTATACTCTCGCCAGTTTTTTAATCCCATCATTTAATGTAGGTAAATTGAGTGTCTATAGCGTCTCAATCAGCTGACATACGTCAGGTGAAAAATAAGCTAGCCAAATGGTTCATCTCCTTGGGAGGTGTCATGGTGCTATTTACTTTGATCTTAATCTTCTTGTACTTGCTTTACGTGATTAAGCCGATCTTTGAATCAGCTAGCGTAGAGCCAGTAAACGAAATCAGTGTTCAAACCAATGGTGAGTTGTTGGCAACGGGGCTGGATGAGTTAAAAGAAGTCGCTTATCAGCTCGACTCAGAAGGTTATATGACTTTCTACCAAATGTCGGAGAGTGACTTTCGCGCCCAAGGCAGTGAAATTTTGGCAGCGCAATTGTTTGCAAACGGTATTGCCAAAGTTTTTCCTGCCGATAACGGTCGCCACTTAGTGATTGATAATCAAGGTGAGGTTAGCCTTATCGCGGCTAAGTTTACGGCAATTTATCCCAAAGATAGCCGTGATATCACACCGTCAATCATTTACCCATTAGGTGAAGCTCCCTTGCCACTTGACGAGCAAGAGCAAACGGTCACTAAACTGGGGTTCGCGATGAACGACGAAAAGGCGATATTTGTTGCCTTTACTGACGATCAGCGCTTAATCAAAACGACCTTAGTTGCTGATGATGACTTTAACTACGACCCTGCATTTGAGCCTGTTTACCAAGAAATTGAGTTCACTGGCGCACAAGTTGACGACATTATGATCACGCCTGATTTAATGATGGCATTCGTGCGCACAGGCAATACGGTGATGGTTTACGATATGGATGACGAGTTCAGCGTTGACGTTAAAGCTGAGCTAACGAACATTGTCAGCGATGGCGCAAACATTACCGCAATGGCACTGCTGTCTGGTGGTTCATCAGTACTTTTTGGTGACAGCCAAGGGCAAGTCAGTCAGTGGTTTGAAGTGGCTGGCAAAAAAGGCCGTCAATTCCAAGAAATTCGCCGCTTTACCGCAAGCGAAACTGAAGCGGTTGCAGGCATCTACACTGAGATGTTCCGTAAGAGTTTCTACACCATGACCGCATCTGGTGAAATGGGTATTTTCTACACCACCAGTGATGCCGATTTATGGCATGGTGCTATCGCCCAGCAAGCGCCTAAAGCACTGGCTATTGCGCCACGTGCCGATGCTCTTATTGCTGCTGATGGTAACAGCCTAGCGTTAATCGCGTTGCATAACGAGCACCCGGAAGTGACGTGGAAAGCGTTATGGCAAGAAGTTTGGTACGAAGGCTACCCAGAGCCAGATTACATCTGGCAGTCAACGGGCGGTGCCGATGATTTTGAATCGAAATTCTCACTAGTACCTATTTCATTCGGCACAATGAAAGCTGCTGCCTATGCAATGTTATTTGCCGTACCGTTAGCACTAAGCGCGGCGATTTACACCGCTTACTTTATGCCACCTGCACTGCGTAAGAAAGTGAAGCCAACGATTGAGCTGATGGAAGCACTACCTACCGTAATTCTAGGTTTCCTTGCGGGCTTGTGGTTAGCGCCATTGATTGAAGATTACTTACCGGGGATTGTCCTGCTGTTAATTTTCTTACCTGTGGCAACTTTCCTTACCGCCTTTGCTTGGTTCAAATTACCGCGTGAATACAAAGCTAAGCTGCCTGAAGAGTGGGCGCCAATTATCTTGATCCCAATTTTGATTCTGGCTGGTTTCTTAGCGTTTGCGTTATCACCTGTGATGGAAAGTGTGTTCTTCGGTGGTGACATTCGCCAATACATTACCAATGATTTAGGTATTTCGTTTGACCAACGTAACGCTTTGGTGGTCGGTATTGCGATGGGCTTTGCTGTTGTACCTACTATCTTCTCAATGGCAGAAGATGCCATCTTTAGTGTGCCTAAGCACTTAACCAGTGGCTCACTAGCACTGGGTGCAACGCCATGGCAAACACTGATTAAGGTTGTGTTGTTAACGGCTAGCCCGGGTATCTTCTCGGCCATTATGATGGGCTTAGGCCGCGCCGTTGGTGAAACCATGATCGTTCTTATGGCAACGGGTAACACGCCAATTTTAGATTGGAGTATTTTCCAGGGGATGCGCACCTTGTCAGCTAACATCGCCGTTGAAATGCCTGAATCTGAAGTGGGAAGTTCGCATTACCGCATCTTATTCTTGGCGGCATTTGTACTATTTGTTTTCACGTTCGTGTTCAACACGCTGGCAGAATTTGTTCGCCAACGTCTCAGAGAAAAATACAGCTCGTTGTAAGGGAAGGATTGATTAAATGAAAGATTGGTTTAAAACAGGCTCCCCTTGGGTTTGGTTATCTGCTGGCGGGGTCAGCCTAAGTTTAATTTCTGTTGTTGGCTTATTGTGGCTGATTGCATCGAACGGCTTGTCGTACTTCTGGCCGTCGAAGATTCACCAATTCAATATGGTGG
Organism: Thalassotalea euphylliae; assembly: GCF_003390335.1. Classification (NCBI taxonomy): domain Bacteria; kingdom Pseudomonadati; phylum Pseudomonadota; class Gammaproteobacteria; order Alteromonadales; family Colwelliaceae; genus Thalassotalea; species Thalassotalea euphylliae. The sequence goes on along the minus strand of NZ_QUOU01000001.1, from coordinate 3,590,227 downwards.
ATGAAAAAGGTCAACCATCAGTGGTGATTGGTGAGATTTACGACCGCGAACGCATTCCAGCGAGCCAATTAGCGCACCTTGATTTAGGTGTTCAAATTACCGAAGACACGATTGAGCGCTTATTGGTTAAAACCGGTAACCGTGAGCTTGTCAGTTTAGATTTTCGCTGGATACTAGCGCCACAAATTACTGAGCAAAGTTTACCTGAGGACATCGCGGTTGTAGAGCGCCGCAGTAACGGTAATTTCTACGGTTTCGTGGAAAAAATCATTCTTGATGGCCAAGAAGCCGATGCGTCAAAACTTGACGAATTGCTAGAGCGTGTTAATGAGTTCCAAGAACAAATCAGCGAACTACAAAAAGTCGACATTGGTGCGATTAACTACAACTTAGAGCGTTTGCGTCTACGTGAGCGCAAGTATGTTATCGACGGTGAGTTGACGGACGAAGTTAAAGCCGATTTAGAATCGCAAGCACAGGCACTTCGCACTGAGTACGAAGTACTCGAAAAAGACCTGATGGCACTGCGCAGCCAAGTATCGCGTGATCAAATTGTGATGCGTGCGATGGGCGGTGAATTAGTAACCATTAACTTTGATCAAATTATCAAAGTGTCGTTTAACAACCAGCTCGGCTTCTTTGGCAAAGTCGCGACATTCTTTGACCAAATCGCAGGTTTCATTTTTGATGAGCCACGCGAAGCAAATACCGAAGGCGGTGTGTTCCCTGCGATTTTCGGTACGGTATTAATGGTATTGTTGATGACAGTGATTGTTGCGCCATTTGGTGTGATAGCCGCGATTTACCTGCACGAGTATGCAGCGAAAAATGCCTTTACTAAGCTGATTCGCATCGCGGTAATCAACTTGGCCGGTGTACCATCAATCGTTTACGGTGTATTTGGTTTAGGTTTCTTTGTTTACATGGTTGGTGGCAACTTAGACCGCTTGTTCTACCCAGAAACACTGCCTAGCCCAACATTTGGTACTCCGGGTGTGTTGTGGTCTGCACTGACACTGGCAATTCTAACCTTACCTGTGGTGATTGTTTCGACAGAAGAAGGTTTAGCGCGTATTCCCTCATCTATGCGTCACGGTAGCTTGGCACTCGGCGCAACCAAAGCGGAAACTTTATGGCGTATTATTTTGCCAATTGCGAGCCCAGCGATTATGACAGGTATTATCCTCGCGATTGCGCGTGCCGCGGGTGAGGTTGCCCCGTTGATGCTAGTTGGTGTGGTCAAAATGGCACCAACGCTACCACTTGATGGCAACTTCCCGTTCTTACATTTAGAGCGCAAGTTTATGCACCTTGGCTTCCACATCTACGATGTTGGTTTCCAAAGCCCGAATGTTGAAGCGGCTCGTCCACTGGTTTATGCAACAGCATTGCTCTTGGTGACCATCATCGTTGGTTTGAATATGACGGCGGTCAACATCCGCAACAAGCTACGTGAAAAGTACCGCGCACTAGAGCACTAAGCACGCGCACTTGGTAAAACACCGCTGGCAAGGGCTGGCGGTTAGTTAACAACAAAGATTTCATCTGCGCTGCAAAAGTGGCGTTGTAAAAAAGGTTAAACGAATTAATTATGATTACAGTAACCCCGAAAACACTTGGTGATACACCAGCACGACTAGACCTTGCAAACTTAACCCCAGAGCAAACGGCACTGGAAATTAAGAACCTAAACTTGTTCTACGGTGACAAGCAGGCGCTTCATAATATCGATATGAAGATCCCAAAAGGTCAAGTCACGGCATTTATCGGCCCTAGTGGTTGTGGTAAATCAACCTTGTTACGCTGTATTAACCGAATGAATGACTTAGTGGATATTTGTCGCATTGAAGGTGGTATTCACTTGCACGGTGAAAACATTTACGACAAACACGTCGATGTCGCAGCGCTTCGCCGTAAAGTGGGTATGGTATTCCAGCGTCCTAACCCATTCCCAAAAAGTATTTATGAGAATGTGATTTACGGTTTGCGTATTACTGGCGAGAAAAACCGCCGCGTGCTCGACGAAGCCGTAGAGCGCTCGTTAAAAGCCGCAGCGCTTTGGGATGAAGTCAAAGATCGCTTGCACGACAGTGCACTTGGCCTATCGGGTGGTCAGCAGCAACGTTTGGTTATCGCACGCGCGATTGCCATTGAGCCAGAAGTATTGCTACTGGATGAGCCAACATCAGCACTTGATCCGATTTCAACCTTGACCATTGAAGAGCTAATCAATGATCTGAAAAAGCAATTCACGGTCGTGATTGTTACGCACAACATGCAACAAGCGGCGCGTGTGTCTGATCAAACGGCGTTTATGTACATGGGCGATTTAATTGAATATAGCGACACCAATACGTTATTCACTACGCCTGCGAAGAAGCAGACGGAAGATTACATTACAGGACGTTACGGTTAATCCGTTATAATTAAGGCAAAGGGTGAATAAGAGGTTACCATGGATAAAGTAAATGTCGGCCGCCATATTTCCGGTCAATTCAATGAAGATTTAGAAAATGTTATCAACCACGTGATGTCGATGGGCGGCTTGGTTGAAAAGCAATTGCAAGATTCAATCACGGCGATGATTGAAGCGGATGAAGAGCTTGCGAAAAGCGTGCTAAAAAATGATTACCAGATCAATGAATACGAAGTGAGCATTGACGAAGAATGTTCGCGTATTATCGCTAAGCGCCAGCCAGCAGCAGGTGATTTGCGCCTGATTATGGCGATCATTAAAACCATCACTGACTTAGAGCGTATTGGTGACGAGGCAGAAAAAATTGCTAATGTTGCCCAAGAAAGTTTCTCTAAAGAACAACGTGATTTGCTATTAAACCTAGAAAACTTAGGGAATAGCGTACTAAAAATGTTGCAAAAAACGTTGGATGCTTTCACTCGCATGGACTTTGATGCCGCAATGAAAGTACACCAGCGCGACAATAAGATTGATCGCGAGTACGAAGCCTTAATGCGTCAGTTGATGACTTATATGATGGAAGACCCGCGTTCAATTCCGCAGATTATGAGCGTTATTTGGTCAGCGCGTGCGTTAGAGCGTATTGGTGATCGCTGTCAGAACATTTGTGAATACATTATGTATTTCGTCAAAGGCAAAGTATTTCGTCACACCAGCCCTGAAGATATGAAAAACGTCTAACTCATTGTTTTTCAATATATCTTAAAAGAACTATAGTTAAAGTAGAAAAGGTACATAGTTTATGTACCTTTTTTTGTGTTTGATTTTAATTAAATTCATGACTGATTGGTCAACTAAAATGGTGGAATTAGTTGCAAATGGTGGGTTTTCAGCTAGAATCCGCGTCGAAAAATAAAACAGAGATTTGTATCCGGAACATAAAATTATGCCGAACAATTCAATACTAGGTGTATTTGCTAAATCACCAATTAAACCGCTGGAGAAACACATTCGCATCGTGAATAAGTGTGCTCGCCAGTTACATCCGTTTTTTGATGCGGTAAAGGCCAAGGATTGGGACCGAGCGGCGAAGGTGCGTAAAGAAATTTCGCAACTTGAAAAGGATGCTGACGCACTAAAAAGACAGTTACGCTTAGAGTTACCAGGTGGCTTATTTATGCCTGTTGACCGTGCTGACTTATTAGAGCTACTCACTCAACAAGATCGCATTGCCAACAAAGCAAAAGATATTTCTGGCCGTGTTATCGGTCGTGAATTGTCTATTCCCGCTGAATTAGAAAACGACTTTTTCAAATATTTAGCGCGTTGTTTAGATGCTATTGATATGGCTGCTGACGCGATCAATGAATTAGATGACTTACTTGAAACGGGCTTTAGAGGCCGTGAAGTCGATTTAGTTGAAAAAATGATCCACAAGCTTGATGAAATTGAGGACGACACAGACTCAATGCAAATTGGTTTGCGAACAGGACTGCTAGCGATCGAACAAGACTTAAACCCGATTGATGTGATGTTCCTTTATCAAATCATTGAGTGGGTCGGCGATCTAGCCGATTTAGCAGAGCGTGTTGGTGCTCGTTTAGAAATTTTATTAGCGAAAAACTAAGGTTAGTTTTAATGGACATTTTAGTAACACATGGCCCTATGCTGGTCATGATAGCCGCTGTTGTTGGCTTTTTTATGGCCTGGGGTATTGGTGCGAACGACGTAGCCAATGCTATGGGTACCTCTGTTGGCTCAAAAGCGTTAACAATTAAGCAAGCGATTATTATCGCGATGATTTTTGAATTTGCGGGGGCTTACTTAGCCGGTGGTGAAGTAACCTCGACAATTCGCAAGGGGATTATTGATCCTAGCTACTTTACCGATATTCCACACTTACTGGTTTACGGTATGATTTCTGCGCTATTAGCGGCCGCAACTTGGTTACTTGTTGCATCAGCACTAGGCTGGCCGGTATCAACAACTCACTCTATCGTCGGTGCCATCATTGGTTTCGCTGCGATTGGTGTGAGCATGGATACCGTTGTATGGGGCAAAGTGGGCGGTATTGTTGGTAGCTGGATTGTTACACCGTTATTGTCAGGTGTGATTGCTTTTATCATCTTTAACAGTGCTCAAAAACTGATTTTCGATACCGAACAACCACTTCGCCAAGCTAAGCGCTGGGTACCTTTATACATGTTCCTAGCGGGCTTCGTATTATCGCTAGTAACCATCAAAAAAGGCTTAAAGCACATTGGCTTAGACGTAGGTACTGTTGAAGGTTATGTCTATGCAATCGCCGTTGCGGCAATCGTTGCAATCGTGGGTAAATTCTTTATCGCACGCATTAAGTTTGACGAAACCGCTGACAAGCAAAGCCACTATGTGAATGTGGAAAAAGTATTTGCTGTGCTAATGGTTATTACTGCTTGTTGTATGGCATTTGCACACGGTTCAAACGATGTTGCTAACGCCATTGGTCCACTAGCGGCAGTTGTGAGTATTGTCGGTAACGAAGGTCAAATCGTTAAGAAAGCAGCGCTTGAGTGGTGGATTCTACCTTTAGGCGGTTTAGGTATTGTGGCTGGTCTTGCGATCTTTGGTCATCGCGTTATTGCGACTATCGGTAAAGGTATTACACACTTAACGCCAAGTCGTGGTTTCGCTGCTGAATTAGCGGCGGCATGTACGGTAGTTATCGCCTCTGGTACTGGCTTACCTATTTCGACAACACAAACATTAGTTGGTGCGGTATTAGGTGTTGGTATGGCACGTGGTATCGCAGCAATTAACTTAGGTGTGGTGCGCAACATTGTTGTTTCTTGGGTAATTACCCTACCAGTAGGTGCTGGTTTATCTATTGTGTTCTTCTGGATTTTATCTAGCTCGCTAGGCTAAAACCAAACACACTGAATTAAAAACCGCTTAGTCAGTTTACTGACTAAGCGGTTTTTTTCTGCCTGAAATAAGCCTCGCTTTCCCCGATACCAGAAAAAAATTAAAAATTTAAATTATTTTCAAACTTTTTATATGCTTACTTCTACCTTATTAAATAACAAAGCCAGTCACATCAAACAGGAAGATAAGTGTTCGAACGAAGCGATGAGTCGCTGATAAAGCAAGCACTCAAGGGAAAAAAGTCTGCGTGGGTGAGTTTAGTCAAGCGCTACGAACGTGGTATTTATAACTATGCCTATCGCATGGTCAATCACCCAGATGATGCCATGGATTTAATGCAGGATATTTTTATTGCTGTGTATCGCAATTTGAGTACATTTCGCGGCGATAGTCCATTTAAAGGCTGGCTGTTTAAAATTGCGCACTATCGCTGTATTGAATATTACCGCAAGAAAAAACCGCTGCAATCAATTGATGATGTCCCTGAGCAAACCGATGACAGCCAAGCGGCGTGTTTAGCTACGAGTCTCAGCCAAGGGCAAGACAATCAAGCGCTACATCAGGCCATGCAACGATTGAGCTTTAATCAGAAAATTATGGTGGAAATGAAGTTTTTTCAACAGTTCACCTTTGAGGAAATAGCGCAGCAGCTAGGTATTTCAACCAACACCGCCAAATCGCGGTTATACAGCGCGCTCGATAAATTGAAAGACTATTTGGAGGTGGAAGATGTCGCCGCATGACAAGTCCAACCACATTAAACAAGGGCAATTTGAAGACCAGCAATTTGCCCAATGGCTAGACAAAACTATGTCGTCAGAGCAAGCCGCTGAGTTTGAAAATAACCCGACCCACGAGCCAAGCATGAAACAACATATTGCCACGGCTAAATATGTTGAGTATTTAGCAAGTCAAGAAACGACGCGACCTGTGCCCCACTGGGATCGCGGTGCAGCGATGGAAGATGACACCGAACGTGCTCATAGTTGGTGGCAGTGGCGCGGATTACCTGTGCTTTCAATGGCGTTTTCGTGTTTCGCCATGGCACTTGTGTTGTTTAATGTTCAACTGAGTTTTAGTGACCAAGGCATGTTACTTACCTTTGGTACGACAAGCGCAGACCAAGAGGCACTTGACCAACAAGTCGACGAGCGCGTGGGCTTGCTCGTTGATGCCAAGCTCAATGAGTATAAGCAACAACAAGAACTTGCCTTGGCAAACTTTACTAATGTGTTAAGTGAGAAGCAGCAGCAAAGTAACTTGCAGCTTGCCAGCTATATTCTGGAAACATCCAGACAAGAGCGCAAAGAAGACATTAGCGACTTTATCCAGTTTGTGAACGCGCAGCGCAATGATGATGCGTTAGATCAGCGTATCCGCTTTCAACAATTGGAAGATGCGGTACTACAACAAGCCAACTTTATTAACCAATCAGCCACAATGCAGCCTGCTAACTGGGCTAATTAAGCGAGGAATTAACGATGAAAAAATTAGCAATGTTAGTGTCGGGTCTGTTAACGGTTAACCTAGCCAGCGCCGCAGAAGTTAACTATCAGCAGCTCCACAAACAATTAGATATCATGAGCAATATCATTGAGTCATCGGTGAGTGCAGGGAAGGGGAAACAAGCGATTAAGCTTTCGGGTATTGACAGCACATATTTGCAAAAGCAAGGGGTCATGTTTACGGTGCGCTCGAAAAGCAGTAGAGGCAGTTGGGGAAGTTATAACTTTCAAGTGTCTGCGCCGCCAGTACCGCCAGCCCCACCGGTGAACTTGTTGTCGGCTGAACAAATTGCTGATATCGAAGCGGTAGTCGAAGAAGTTACTGACGAGTACCCCAATATTGATGTTGAGCGAGAAGTTGCAAAAGCAATGGAGTCGGCGTCTCGCGCATATGAACGGGTTATCGAAATACATCGCGATGAGCGAGAAGTGTATCGTGATTTACGAGAAGAAGAGCGCGATATCATCTATGAGCTTAGAGATGTAGAGCGTGAGAATCGCGATGTGGAATTTCAAATTCGCCGTGCCGATAAAGAACAAAAAGCTGAGCTTAAAGCCAAGCAAAAGCAGTTGGAAAAGCAAAAGAAAGCCCTGCTTGAGAGCAAGGAAGCATTGGCCAAACGCGGACAAGAGTTTCGCGTAAAACAAGCGGAATCAGCGAAAAAATCTGAGCAAGCACGCACTAATTACTTCACGCAGTTAAGTACGGAAATTGCTGACACCTTATGTTTGTATGGCAATGGTTTAAAAGCCTTGCCCAAAGGTGAGTATGTTACGGTCGTGCTCAAATCGGGAGGTGATCGCGTTGGTCGCCACTATCAAGACAAAATTCATGTTTTCAGTAAACGAGACATCAACGGCTGTGCTATGGATAAAATAACAACGGCGCAATTATTGGAAAAGAGCAGCGCTTATCAGTTCTAATCTGAACTAATTCATCTAATCGATTGGTAAATCGTTTTAATTGTTACGCCGTTTGAATCGATAAGGTCTGTTAACAAAAATGCCACACAAAATAGTGTGGCATTTCTGGTTTCATGGTTTACTGCGGCTTAAAAACGCGCTTTCTTACCTTTACAGGTTTCATTAGAAGGCTTGTTTAATGCCATCTGACCATGCTCATTAACCGAATAACTGGGTGAGCTATGGGTAAATTTCGCAATGAGTTGCTGTAGCTTGTCATTGAGTACAGTCGCTAGCGTCAAAAAATCGTTTGTTTTTGGCGGCTTGGGTTTAAGCTCTGTTTCTGCGCCGATTCGTTTCATGCCAATGGGCACTCGTACAATTGGCACCTGTAGTAATGGCTTATCGAACCTTTGTGCAAATGCTGGCGTGTGAAATAAGGGGTCAGTCACGAGAAAAGTGGTACCGCTATTACTCAGTAGGTTTTGATGATGCTTGTGCTGGGGGAGGCTAGTTGGCGCGTATTTGATCGCAACTTGCTGGTAGACAACGTACTTTTCGGTTTGTGCTTTATTTTGTGCTTTGTCGTGTAATTGTTGAGCATGGTTAAGCGTAGGAGCTGCGTGTGACACGGCAAAACATAAACCAATCATACTTACCGCGGCTGCGCTAGTGATTCCTTTTAGTTTGGTGTTCATCATCTTATCCTCAAACCGAATGTTTAAAAGGCTCTGTTGTTACAACGCTTGTCTCAAAACCTCTATGCTCAAAAAGGCGCTTGTTTAAATGCTTTTGTTGCAAATGCCTTTGCTTTAAATAACCTGACTGTAAATAAATTGCACAATTTTACTATAAATTGTTACCAGCTATTGCGCGAGTGTAATGGGACGAATGGTCACTATACTGAGACAAGTCGCAAAGCACTCAATGTATGCTCAGCTTTAGGCGCTTATTCCTTAATTTTATCGACAGTGCTGTAAGGGTTAACGTAAGGGGTAACTATATCAAGCAAGTGACGAGCAAGTGACGTTACCACGCATTCGCTAACGCTTTATTCTCATTGTCCTTTTTGGATTGTGAAGGTGTAAATTAGTTCCTCAAATAGTGAGTAATTACACTGTGCTAACGCTTTTTAAGGTAGCGTGCTTTCGTTGTAACAAAACCCAAAGGAGCCACTGTAAGAGCTGGCTAGGTAACAAGCGATACAAATAAAAATACCGAGTAAATCACTCGGTATTTTCTAAAAAAACAGCGTTATTTTTTACGCGGATTTATGCACCTGACGGTAGTGATGTAGCAATGGTTCAGTGTAACCAGAAGGCTGAACATCACCTTTGAAGACTAAGTCACAAGCGGCTTTAAATGCGACGCTAGTGTCGAAGTTCTTTGCCATCGGCACATACAGAGGATCACTTTGGTTTTGTTGATCAACAACCTTAGCCATTTTCTGCATACTGGCCATCACTTGCGCTTGGGTGCAAATACTGTGCTTGAGCCAGTTAGCAATATGTTGACTGGAAATACGCAAGGTCGCGCGGTCTTCCATCAGACCAACATCGTTGATATCCAGTACCTTTGAACAACCAACACCTTGGTCAATCCAGCGAACAACATAGCCCAAGATGCCTTGTGCGTTGTTATCAAGCTCTTGGGTGATTTCTTCTTCACTCCAATCGGTTGACTCTGCTAGTGGAATTTTCAAAATATCGTCAATGTTAGCTGGTGTGCGCGTTTTCAGTGTTTGCTGAAGCTCTGCCACACTAATTTGATGATAGTGCAGGGCGTGAATGGTCGCTGCCGTTGGCGATGGCACCCAAGCGGTATTCGCGCCTGATTTAACATGGCCAATTTTCGCTTCGTACATGTCTTTCATATTGTCTGGTACTGGCCACATACCTTTACCAATCTGTGCGCGGCCATTTAGACCACACTGCAAACCGACATCGACATTATTTTGTTCGTAAGCACCAATCCACTGTGTCAGCTTGATATCATTCTTACGTGTCATTGGGCCAGCGAGCATTGAAGTGTGAATTTCATCGCCGGTTCTGTCTAAGAAGCCAGTGTTGATAAAGACAACGCGTGATTTTGCTTGGTAAATACAGTTTTTCAGGTTCAAGCTAGTTCGACGTTCTTCATCCATAATACCCATTTTGATGGTATTGGCGGGTAGTGACAGCATTTGCTCAACGCGTTCAAATAACTCGTTGGCAAACGCAACTTCTTCACTGCCGTGCATTTTAGGTTTGACGATATAGATAGAGCCTTCTTTAGAGTTTTGGCCCGAAAATTCACCTTGAATATCTAAGCTGCCGATGAGACTGGTAACTATGGCGTCTAAAATACCTTCTGGTACTTCTTGACCCTCTTTGTCGAGCACGGCATTGTTTGTCATTAAATGACCTACATTGCGGACAAACATGACACTGCGCGCTTTAACGCTAAGTGCTTGGCCGTCTGCACCTGTGAACTCCTTGTTTGGGTTCATGCTGCGGGTGATTGTTTTACCACCTTTGCTGATTTGCTCTGTTAAGTCACCTTTAATTAGCCCTAGCCAATTGCTGTATGCCAAGACTTTGTCAGCGGCGTCTACTGCGGCCACTGAATCTTCACAATCCATGATTGTGGTTAACGCCGACTCAAGTAATACGTCAGACAATTGTGCCTTGTCTTGCTGGGCGATCGGGCTTTGTTGATCAAAACACAATTCAATGAGCAACTCGTTATGCTTTAATAGATAGCTGTGATTGTCGCTTGAATGTTGTGCTTGGCCAACATAGGCATCTGGCGCTTGCAGTCTAACTTGCGCACCATCTGATAACGTCGCATGCAATGCACCGTCAACAATTTGATATTGGGTAACATCGCTGTGGCTACCTTGTGTAAGCGGTAGGCTTTCATCGAGAAAGTGCTTGGCAAATGCAATCACTTTAGCACCGCGCTTGGGATCATACCCTTTGGCTTGCTCGGCCTCTGCCGGAATAAGGTCTGAGCCATAAAGTGCATCGTATAAACTGCCCCAACGAGCGTTTACCGCATTGAGTGCAAAACGTGCATTCATAATGGGGACAACTAACTGCGGGCCGGCCATAGTGGCGAGCTCCGCATCAACCTTGTCGGTATCAACGGTAAAATCGGCGACTTGAGTCTCGATATAGCCTATGTCCGTTAGGAAGCTTTTGTAATCGGCAAATGTCTCAACGCTGTAATCGTTGTCTTGATGCCATTGGTCGATCTGCGATTGCAGTGCCTCGCGTTTGTCTAGCAGTGCTTTGTTGCGCGGCGCTAAGTCATGAATAATATTGGCAGCACCTTGCCAAAAGTTTGCTGATTCGTAAGTGGTTAAAGGTAATACTTGTTGTTCGATAAATTGGTAAAGTTCATTTGAAACTTGTAAACCAAATTGGGAAATACGTTCACTCATGGCGATTACATCACTTCTATTTATTGATGATAATAGAATCTATTCACTCAAGGTTATAATCGCAAGTGCTTAAATATAAATAATCTAAATATAATTGCTGGATTTTTACTGAGTAAATACTTAAAGGATATATAAAACAATGGTTTAAATTATTTTTTGTTGACCTTTATAACTTTTATTTTTGATTTTTATTTTTGCTATTGAATTAGGTTATATTTGATTGTTGTTAACATTTGAAGAAAAAGCACGATTGGGTTATGGCCACAATCGTACTTTCTTATGTGAAGTACTCTTTGTATTAGCTGTTGCTAATCAGTTTAGCAGTCCGCTGCGGCTTCCATGACCAATTGGCGGAACCAAATATGGCTGGCATCATGGTGTAGCAGTGGGCTCCAAATCATTTTGAGTTCGATGTCTGGTATGTCAAACGGCGGTTTGACAATCGTAAAGTTAGCATCGTCTTTGTGTAGCAGTGCAGCCTTGGTTGGTAAGGTGGCAATTAAATCGTCTTCATACGCCAATTGCATCGCAACGTGATAGTTACGGGTAAAGACTTTGATATCACGCTTTTTACCTAGACGAGACAAGGCTTCATCAACCCAGCCCAGCTTTTGCACGTCTTTAGGATCCATACCAACGCCGACACCAAAGCCGGTTTTCGACACCCAAACATGTTTTGAGGCTAAGTAGCTATTGAGGTTGAATTTGGCGACCACTTCATTATCTGCGCTCAGCAAGCAAGAGAAGCTATCGCGCCACACCGTTTTTTGGTGAAAGGATTGTGGCAGCTCGTCAAAGCGGTTAATGGCCATATCAATTTTGCCAGCTTCCACATCGTGGAAATTAACGTCACTCGGCGTCATGATATCCATAGTGACATTGGGTGCGATTTTATTAATTTTTTTCAAAAGCTTAGGTAACAAGGTTGAAGCGGCATAGTCACTTGCCATAATACGGAATACGCGTTGGCTATGCTCTTGATTAAAATCTTCTTCACCTTGCAGCGCTTCTTCTAATTCCAAAAGAATTTTTCGGATAACGGGAGACAGTGAGCGGGCGCGTTCAGTCGGCACCATACCATCAGACGTTCTCACTAAGATCGGATCGTTAAATAGATTGCGTAAACGCTTTAGGCCATTGCTCATGGCAGGTTGGGTGATATTTAGCTGACTCGCTGCTCGGGTCACGTTTTTCTCGCGCAACAGAACGTCTAAGTAGATAAGTAAATTTAGATCTATTTTAGAAATATTCACCAAATATATCCTTTGGGGTTTTGTTATTTATATTGAATATATTTGTCTTGTTTTCGTTTGTAAACACTTGATTGAAATCTAGTGCTATTCTTTTAAGGTATGCCTTAGGCTCTTCGAATCATGCTTGTGCATAGTTTATGTGAATGGTAGTGATAAAGTGTATAAATTATGTTGATTGGTTGTTGCTGGCATAGGATGGTTAACAAGCGTTAAGAATAACAATTAACGCAGTAAAGAATTTAACAGACAGAAGAGAAGGGTATACCTATGTCTAGCTACAATGAAAACATCGAGCAATTAGCAAGCTTAAAAGCAACTCAAAACCAAGGTTGGGACGCTATTAGCCCAGAGTATGCAGCGCGTATGCGTTTGCAAAACCAATTCAAAACTGGTTTAGACATTGCGAAATATACTGCGTCGATTATGCGCAAGGATATGGAAGCATATGACAAAGACCCTAGCCAGTACACTCAGTCATTAGGTTGTTGGCACGGTTTCATCGGTCAGCAAAAAATGATTTCGATTAAAAAGCACTTCGAAAACACTGATCGTCGCTACCTATACCTCTCTGGTTGGATGGTTGCAGCACTTCGCTCAGACTTCGGCCCATTACCTGATCAGTCAATGCATGAGAAAACTTCTGTAGCTGGTCTTATCGAAGAGCTTTACACCTTCTTACGTCAAGCAGATGCGCGTGAGTTAGGTGGTTTATTCCGCGAATTAGATGATGCTCGTGATGCCGGTGACAGCGCTAAAGCTGCTGAAATCCAAGACAAGATCGACAACCATGTAACGCATGTTGTGCCAATTATCGCTGATATCGATGCAGGCTTTGGTAACGCAGAAGCAACTTACTTACTTGCTAAGAAAATGATTGAAGCAGGCGCGTGTTGTATCCAAATCGAAAACCAAGTATCAGACGAGAAGCAATGTGGTCACCAAGACGGTAAAGTGACGGTGCCACACGAAGACTTCTTAGCAAAAATCCGCGCAGTCCGTTACGCATTCTTAGAGCTTGGTGTTGACGACGGTGTTATCGTTGCTCGTACTGACTCATTAGGTGCTGGCCTAACGAAGCAAATCGCATACACCACTGAGCCAGGCGATTTAGGCGACCAATACAACGCTTTCCTTGACTGTGAAGAAGTTGATGTAGCAGATATGGCGAACGGTGATGTTGTCATTAACCGTGGTGGCAAGCTACTTCGTCCTAAGCGTTTACCAAGTAACTTATTCCAATTCCGCCAAGGTACAGGTGAAGATCGCTGTGTACTTGACTGTATTACATCATTGCAAAACGGTGCAGACTTACTGTGGATTGAAACTGAGAAGCCACACGTTGGTCAAATCGGTGGCATGGTTAACCGCATTCGTGAAGTTGTGCCAAATGCGAAGCTTGTTTACAACAACTCGCCTTCATTCAACTGGACACTAAACTTCCGTCAGCAAGTATTCGATGCTTGGTCTGAAGAAGGTAAAGATGTATCAGCTTACGAGCGTGCTAACTTAATGAGTGCTGAGTACGACGAGAGCGAATTATCAGCAGCAGCGGATGAGAAAATCCGTACCTTCCAAGCTGATGCAGCACGTGAAGCAGGTATTTTCCACCACTTAATCACGCTTCCTACTTACCACACTGCGGCGTTATCTACGGATAACTTAGCGAAAGAGTACTTCGGTGAGCAAGGTATGCTAGGTTACGTGAAAGGTGTTCAGCGTAAAGAAATCCGCCAAGGTATTGCATGTGTTAAACACCAAAACATGGCCGGTTCTGACATCGGTGATGATCACAAAGAATACTTCGCTGGGGAAGCTGCATTAAAAGCTGGTGGTAAAGACAACACCATGAACCAGTTTGGCTAAGATAGTAGTATAGCTTAGGTAAAAGCCGTTTAGTCCCAACCCTAAACGGCTTTTTTATATCTAAAGGTTAGCGTTTTACTTTTACCTAGGTAGTCGTAAGCCTTTTATTTAGACAAGTAAGCTAACATAGTTTCCACATCACTCACTTCAAATGGGTCAGTAGGGCAGTTATCCATTTTGCCTGGCTCAACAAACATTTGCTTAATTTCGCCATCAACCACATGCATTGAGTAGCGCCATGAGCGATCACCAAAGCCAAGGTTCTCTTTCTTCACCAACATACCCATCAGGCGAGTAAAATCACCGTTGCCGTCAGGTAACATTTTTACGTTGTCAGCATTTAAACGCTTCGACCACTGGTACATAGTAAACGCGTCGTTGACGCTCAAGCAGTAAACATCGTCAACGCCGAGTGCTTGTAGTTTTTCGAAGTTTGCTTCATAACCCGGCAAGTGGGTGCTTGAACACGTTGGTGTAAAAGCACCCGGCAATGAAAAAATGACAACATTCTTGCCTTTGAAAATATCGTCTGTTGTTAAATCTTGCCAGCGAAATGGGTTCTCTCCACCAACAGCTTCATCACGTACACGGGTTTTAAAGGTCACTTGTGGGACAAGGTTACTCATTTTATTTTCCTTACTCTTTATTGAATTATTGCGATTGAAGTCTACCTTAACCATAGGAGAAATGTCATATCTTGCAATAGCCTATGTATATATGTGAGTACATAGCATGAATCATTATCCTGACCAATTGGAAAGTTTTTTTTGATAAAACTGTGAATAGTGATTATCATCTGCGCAAATTGCCATCGATTGGCATTTTATTCCAAAGGTTCAATGGTATTAATCACCATTGAGAACGTTTTCATCCGACAAGGATTAACGATGAATTTAAAAAATAAACTCACGCTCATTTTTTTAATAGTGGCGTTAATTCCCGCGTTAACCATCAGTTTTATCGCGATTTACATTTCAACAGGCTCACTAGAGCAACAAGGTTTTGCGCAATTAATCTCGGTTAGAGATATCAAAAAGTCACAAATAACCAGTTACTTTGGTGAACGCAAAGGAGACATCGAGGTGCTGGCAATGAATGTTGTTAAGCTACTTGATAAACCCAATCAAACGCTTAGTGACGTCGCCCATAGCTATCAAGATTACTTCGCGCGCTTTATCGAAGCTTATGGCTACTATGATCTCTTTCTGATTAACCAAAGCGGTGACGTGTTTTATACCGTTACTCGAGAAGTGGATTATCAAAGTAACTTAATCAGCGGACCGTATGCCAACTCCGGCTTGGGACGCGTATTTAAGAGCAGTTTGAATAACCAAATCTTTGCGATGGAAGACTTTAGTCGTTACGCACCGAGTAATGACGAGCCTGCCAGCTTTATTAGTTTGCCCGTTGAAGTTGCCGGTGAACGACTGATTATTGCCTTGCAACTATCGATTGAGAGTATTAACAACATAATGCAGCAGCGTTCAGGTATGGGAGAAACGGGCGAAAGTTATCTCGTGGGGAGCGACTTACTGATGCGCTCTGACTCATATCTTGATCCTAAGGGGCATACGGTAAAGGCCTCTTTTGCCGGTAATGTTACCAATAATGGTGTTGATACCATCGCCGCTAATTTAGCCATTGCAGGTGAAACTGGCGCGCAAGAAATTATCGATTACAACGGTAACCCTGTACTTTCCGCTTATACGCCAATTGATGTGCACGGTATTCGCTGGGCGCTATTATCAGAGATTGATGTCGCTGAAGCATTTGAAGCTGTCGATCAGTTATACATGAATATTGCGCTCTTGGTTTCGGTTTGTGTTGCGGTCGTTATCGCGGTTGCATTTTATATTGCGCGAACAATCACTCGCCCACTCGGTGGTGAGCCAGAAGACATGATGGTCATTGCCAATACCATTGCCGATGGTGACTTAACCATGGAGTTTGAACAGACAAACTCAACAAGTGGCGTATACCAAGCTATGTACAAGATGTCTGAACGCTTAAAAGCAATGATCAGCGATATTATTGACGATAGTAATATGCTGGCAAGCTCCTCAGAAGAGTGCAGCGCTGCCAGTATGGATACCTCGAGAAACTTGGGGGAGCAGCAACAAAACATCGAGCAACTCGCTACTGCGATCCAAGAAATGTCGGCGAGTATCAATAACGTTGCTGAGAATGCTTCGCAAGTGGCGAGTTCAGTGCAAACAGCGCAGCAACAGTCGGCTAGTTCTAATCAACAGTTGCAGCACACGATTACTGATATTAACCAGTTGGATAAAGAAATTGGCGAAGCACATGATGTCATCATCGCACTTGAACAAGAATCGCATAGTATTAGTGCCGTTTTAGAGGTTATTCGCGGTATTGCTGAGCAGACGAACTTACTGGCGCTCAATGCGGCAATTGAGGCGGCGAGAGCCGGTGAGCAAGGGCGAGGGTTTGCCGTCGTCGCTGACGAAGTGCGAACCTTGGCCGAAAAAACACAAGAGTCGACTAAGAGTATCGAAGAGATGATCAGTAACTTACAGACCTCATCTCAACAGGCAGTAACGGTCATGGCGGCAAGCCACGAGACTGCGGACAACACCTTGAAAAATGCCAATTTGACGGGTGAAGCCATTAATACGATTCACCAAGAGATTGACAGTATTTTGGAAAAGGCTGAGCTTATTGCCAGTGCTGTTGAGCAACAAGCGGGTGTTTGTGAAGAGATAAACCAAAACATTACAGCAATCAATGATGTCGCTTATCAAAATTCGGCAAGTGCTAACCAAGTTACTGCCGCAAGCCAAAACATCAGTGAAATAGCGGTGCAGCTCAACCAATTAAGCTTACAGTTTAAAGTGTAGTCGAGCTTTTGTCACAATCCTATGGCTGTCAACGTGGAGGCTTTATCGCTATTTCTTTGATAAATAAGTAAATAGCTAGCTACGCAGGGGCGCATAGTCAAACGACATAAAAAAGCTGGATGCAAAACATCCAGCTTTTTACTTTTATAATGACTCGTACTGACAACAGTGCGACTAGAAACTGTATACCAGCGTGATGGCCGTTTCTGTGTCGGTTTTGTCTTTACCTTCATCGACCTCGGTATTGTGGTCAACTATAAACGAAAACTTCATTGCTAAGGTTTCAATTAACTTTGTCGTAATTGACGTTTCGGCGCGGTAAACGCTGTTTTCATCACTGCCAAATGCTTGTGAAGCTCGCAAAATTTGCTTGAACTCAACATGCTCATTGATTTGACGTTTGTACAACGCTTGTGCCTGCACGATGAAAGAGTCTTCGTTTTCAGAAGATTGTGTGTCTGTTGCACGCAGACGATCACGCTTAAAACCGGGGCCTATATCAGCAAAAAGCGATGCTTTTTCTGTTTCATACCACTTTTTACCCCAACCCGCAGATACCGTACCTTGGTATTCAAAGCTACTAAAGCGGTCGTCAATATAGCCAACGCTGCCGTACATATAGTTGTTACCGTCAGCTTCCATGGCATAGTTAGTTTGAGCGTTAATATTGAGTTTTTGATCGCTGGTTTCAAAATCCTCGTCAGTGTTGCCTTGATCATCGACTACATCGACTTCCGTCTTGCGGTATAGCAAGTTCGCTTTGACCAAACTTGTCCACTTGTCGTACTTATGCTCAAAATCAAAAGCCGTTTTAACATCGCCACTTTTGCTATTACCGGTTTTAAATAGAAAACCGAATTCTGCGGATGCTTTATATTCGTTTTCTGGGCTTTTGGGTTGCTCTTCTGCATAAAGTGCATTGGAAAAAACTGCACTGCCTAATGCAATGGCAACTAGTTTAACTTTCATTTTGGTCCTCTTTATTCATGTGTAAGGCTACTTGTGGGTAAGGAATTTCGATATTTGCCTGATCTAGGGCGACTTTAATGTTTTCCATCAAATCGAAGTAAGTTGGCCAGTAATTCGCAGATTTAACCCAAGGGCGAACGACAATATTAACAGCACTATCTGCCAGCTCTGAAACGCCTATGGTGACGGCAGGGTCTTTGAGCACACGCTCGTCGGCCGCGACTACATCTGCGAGCACTTTTCGTGCATCAGCTAGATTAGCGTCATAGCTAACGCCAATGACTAAATCAATGCGGCGAGTCGGTTTGGTTGAGTAATTAGTAATGGTACCACTGGTGATAGCCCCGTTGGGAATAATTACGGTCTTGTTATCACCGGTTCTCAATTTGGTAGAGAAAATAAGTATTTCTTCAACAATGCCTGCAACGCCACCCACTTCAACAAAATCGCCCGCTTTAAATGGTCTAAAGCTAATTAATAACACGCCTGATGCAAAATTAGAGAGTGAGCCTTGCAGTGCTAGGCCTACCGCTAAACCGGCGGCACCAACAATGGCAACAAGTGATGAGGTATTAAAGCCTAAATGGGAGATAGCGATGATAAAGACAATCGCAATGCCAATGCCATAAACAAGGCTGGCAACGAACGAAATAACCGCTTGGTCGACCGATTTATGTTCGAGGATCTTGCTCACCCCTTTACTCACAAGGCGAGCAACGAGTTTACCGACGATTAGAATGACAATAGCGACAACGAGCTTAATGCCAAAACTGATCATTAGTTCTTGATTATTGGTGATCCAGTTAGTGATACTTTCCATAACTTTGCTCCATTTTTATTATTGGTGAATTATATCCAAGTATTACTGCCAAACCCATGATAATAGTCTGGTTTGTAAAAGGGTAGTATAAAAAATGAGCTTACAGGTGTGTTAACGATTAAAACAGGCTATTTCTGGCAGAAAAAGTCGCTGTTTTGAGTGCTGGACTTATTTGAATTTAATAGCGCCCGATAAATGACTGAAACAAAAATGCCACCGATTCAGGTGGCATTTGCAACAAAGCTAATTAGGGTAACTTTAGCTTTACTTTAGATTATGTAATAGATGCTTGGTAGATGCTTTCGATACCTTGATCTAATTGTGTCGTGAACTCTTCGTCAGAGTGCTTGGCACTTAAACCTTCAGTTAATGCGCGTGAGAAACTGGCGATCATGCCTGCGTTTTCACTCACTTTTTGGTTTGCTTCTTCACGAGCGTAGCCACCGCTTAACGCCACAACTTTCACCACGTTTTTATGGGCAACACAGTCAGCGTAGAAATTTGCCGCTGAAGGTAGAGTGAGCTTTAACATCACTAGTTCATCATCAGCTAGGGCATTTAAGTGTTTGATTAGCTCATCACGCAATAGCGCTTCTGCTTCCGCTTTTTGTGGGCTGTTAATATCAACTTCTGGCTCGATGATTGGGACTAAGCCTTTCGCGATAATTTGTTTAGCAACGGCAAATTGCTGTTCTACCACAGCAGCAATACCTTGCGCATTAGCCATTTTGATCACCGAGCGCATTTTGGTACCAAACACGTTTTGCGCAACTGCTTTGTCTAACAGTGCGTCTAGCTCAGGCATTGGCTTCATCACTTGTACATCTTGTGCTTCGTCAGCTAAACCTTTGTCAACCTTCAAAAAAGGCACAACATTTTTTTCTTGCCACAAGTATTGTGCACTCGGCATACCCTCGATTTCACGATCTAAGGTGTTTTCAAACAAAATTGCGCCTAAAACACGCTCACCAGTAAATGCTGAGTTAGTGATAATGCGAGTACGCATTTGATGCACCATATCAAACATTTGCTCATCATTGCTGTATTCGTTTTCTTCAACACCATAAAGCTTTAAGGCTTTTGGCGTACTGCCGCCACTTTGATCAAGTGCTGCAATAAAGCCAGGTTGAGAGGTTACTTTCGTTAACATAGCGTTTTGTTCAGCTGAACGCTTAATTTCAGACATGGGGTGTGCTCCGTATTAATTGTGTTTTTCGTAAAGGCGGTTTTCCGCTCTTATTATTCCGCTTTTAATTGCATAATTCTCTAATCTAACTCAATGTTTTTGGTAGAGATGTGGGAAAGGCAAACCTTTGGGGTTGCTTCCTATAAATAATCGGCAAATTATAACAATAGAAATTTACAAATAGCAGTCATTAATATAGATAATTGTGTTGTCCAATAATGGCTGGCGCAGGTATGGACAAATTTTAGCTCGCATCTAATGTTCAAGATGAATGTAAGCAAATAATTCTAGTTAGCTTGCTAAGTCCTTCTTTAAGTATAAATAGGTTGGGGACAGTAAAATCGTAACTATCACTGCCATAATGCTCGCATGAGTAATCATTTCATACGTATCATAACCGTTGGCTCTATTGAGGTACTCATAGTACAAAGCGAGAGTATTGGACGCGATATAGATTGTAATGACTGACTGCCATAGGCGCCTGAAAGGAAGATATTTTCGTTCGAATGCATAGCAAAAAGATGATATTAGAATCATTAGCTCACTAAGTAAAAGTAAGCTAGATACTATTGCTGGGTGAGTTGGAGCAATAATGTCGGGTACAGTTATTGAGTCATAAATAGAAGTGGCCATAAACACACAGATGACTAAAAAAAATAATTTCCACTTTAGCCTATGTATGTTCATGCTTACCACCAGTAGCCGAAAGGAATATTGTCTGGATCTTTCGGTAATTGTCTCCAGCCATCCTGATTTTCAATATATTTACGCTTAAAGTTACTTCTTTTGGCACCTAGTGGCGCTAATGCTGCGAGTACATTCAGTAATTGACTAAATTCTTTAGAAGTTCGACCGTACTTTCCATGCATGGTGGCCAACGTGGGGTATACTGAGCGATAAATTTTATTTGCGTCTTGCTCGTTTTTTACGAATTCTTTATAGAGGAGATTTGCCGCAGCATAGATTTTTGCGGCAATGCCTCCGTAACGCTTTAATGCGGTAGGGATCATTCTTACCTTTCCTTGGTTAGTTAAAATACGTTCCTAGCAACAGTATATGCACTAGCCCTCTACGTTGTAAACTAAAGTAAACAATTCAGCCTAGTACAAGGTAGAGCCTAGTGCATCAGCCCAACATAAATTAACTCTTAGCGCGCTCTTCTAAAATAGCAACGGCAGGTAGCTTCTTCCCTTCAAGGAATTCCAAAAATGCGCCACCACCTGTAGAAATATAGGATACTTTGTCTGCAATATTATACTTATCTACCGCCG
This sequence comes from Thalassotalea euphylliae, assembly GCF_003390335.1. NCBI lineage: Bacteria > Pseudomonadati > Pseudomonadota > Gammaproteobacteria > Alteromonadales > Colwelliaceae > Thalassotalea > Thalassotalea euphylliae. The sequence continues at coordinate 3,568,855 of NZ_QUOU01000001.1, read as the reverse complement.
CTAAGGTATCACCACCACCTGCAATGGAAAAGGCGTTGCTTTCAGCAATTGCATTGGCAATGGTTTTCGTTCCTTCGCCAAATTGGTCAAATTCAAATACGCCAACGGGGCCATTCCAAACAATGGTGCCCGCAGATTTTAGTAATTCAGCAAGTGCACTTGCTGAGTCTGGGCCAATATCGAAGATCATATCAGTATCAGCCACTTCAGATACAGGCTTTAATGTCGCGACTGCATCTTCTGAAAACTCGCTGCCAACCACAACATCTGTCGGTACTGGAATATCGCCGTTATTGGCCTGTGCTTCGCTAGTTAAGCGCTTCGCTTCGTCGATTAGGTCGTTTTCAACGAGAGATTTACCTACTTGGTGGCCCGCCGCTGCGATAAAGGTATTGGCGATACCGCCACCAACAACAAGTTGGTCAACTACTTTAGACAGTGAATCTAACACGGTTAATTTGGTTGATACTTTTGAACCACCAACGATGGCAACTAGCGGACGAGCCGGGTTATCGAGTGCTTTTCCGAGCGCTTCAAGTTCACCTGCTAATAAGGGACCTGCACAGGCAACAGGTGCGAACTTGGCAACACCGTGTGTACTTGCTTGCGCGCGGTGTGCGGTGCCAAAGGCATCCATGACATAAATATCGCATAGCGCGGCTAATTGTTTTGCAAGCGCGTCATCGTTTTTCTTCTCGCCAACATTGAATCGAATATTTTCAAAGACGACCAGCTCACCAGCGTCTAGTTCAACGCCATCCAAGTAATCTTTCACTAAACGAACAGGGCGCTCAAGCGCTGCTGCCAGGTAATCGACAACAGGTTGTAGTGAAAAGGCTTCATCGTATTCGCCTTCTGTGGGGCGGCCTAAGTGAGACATCACCATCACTTTTGCACCAGCGTCTAAAGCTAATTTAAGTGTGGGTAAGGCAGCTCTTAAACGGGCATCAGACGTAATTTTACCGTCCTTGACTGGTACGTTCAGATCTTCGCGGATCAAAACGCGTTTATCTTTTAGTGTTAATTCACTCATTTTGATGACTGACATTATAAGCTCCAGCTTGTGTTTATCTTTGTAATCGTTAACTTGTTGTATGTTTTATTTAATCAATTTTGCCATTTCGCTAGCGGTGTCTAGCATACGGTTGGCAAATCCCCATTCGTTGTCACACCACACCAACATTTTCACTAAGCGCTTATGGCTGACGCGTGTTTGTGTGCCGTCGACAATGCACGAGTGTGGATCGTGATTAAAATCAACGGAAACAAGTGGCTCTTGGGTATAGCCCAAAATACCTGCCAAACCATTTTGCTGTGCGGCCATAATTGCTTGGTTGATATCATCAATACTCACATCGGTATTGACGGTAACACTCAAATCCATTGCGGTAACATTGATAGTGGGAACGCGCACGGCAATTGCTTCAAAACGGCCTTTTAGCTCAGGCAAAATACGCTCAATACCCAAGGCTAGCTTGGTATCAACGGGAATGATTGATTGGCTTGCCGCCCTTGTTCGGCGCAAGTCTGGGTGGTATGCGTCGATAACTTGCTGGTCGTGCATTGACGAATGAATTGTTGTAATCGCGCCACTTTCAACGCCAAAGGCGTCGTCGAGTACCTTAATCACCGGAACAATACAGTTAGTTGTGCAAGAGCCGTTAGAAACCACATTGTCACTCGCAATTAATTGCTGGTGGTTAATACCGTAGATAATCGTTTGGTCAATATCGTGACTGGCAGGATGCGAGTAAAGTACTTTTTTCGCACCTTGTGCAATATGTTGTTGGCCATGTGCTTGGCTATCAAACTTCCCTGTACAATCAAGCACGATATCAATTTGTTGTGTTTGCCACGTGAGCTTTGCGAGATCGGCCTCGTGGCTAATCGCTATTTTACTACCAGCGACAATTAAATTGTCACCTTCGTAATTGACAGCAAAAGGAAAGCGGCCGTGAGTTGTGTCGTATTTTAGTAGATGGGCGATACCTTTGGCATCGGCTAGTTCATTTATCGCAACTAAATTCAGTTGCGATTGGCGGCCCGTTTCAAAGAGGGCGCGTGCGACGCTTCGGCCTATGCGGCCAAAACCGTTAATCGCAATATTTATCGGCATAGCTTATCGACATGTGTTAATGACGTAGGTGGTAGAAAAGTTGGCGCTGGTAAATCAGTTTTTGGCAAATTCGCCAGCGCCATAGCAAATAATGCGTGATTATAAGCTATTTACGGTATTTACAACATTCTCAACGGTGAAACCGAAGTGCTTGAATAAATCACCGCCTGGTGCAGATTCACCGAATGTTGTCATACCAACAACGCCACCAGCAAAGCCAACGTATTTGTACCAGAAGTCTGTGTGCGCCGCTTCAATGGCAACACGCTTAGTGACCGCACTTGGTAGTACACTTTCTTTGTAATCGCTATCTTGCGCATCGAATACGTTAGTTGATGGCATAGATACAACACGTACGTTCTCACCCAACTGGTCAGCCGCCGCCATCGCTAGGCTAACTTCAGAGCCAGTGGCAATTAAGATAGCTTCAGGCACGCCAACACTGTCTTTTAAGATGTAACCACCACGCTCAATATCAGCGACTTGTGACGCTGAGCGGGCTAATGCTGGTAAACCTTGACGAGAAAATACGAGTGAAGTTGGGCCATCTTGACGAATGACCGCGTGCTTCCAAGCCGTTGCTGCTTCGGTTGCATCAGCCGGGCGCCAAGTCACCATGTTTGGTGTCGTACGTAAATTAGTTAGCTGCTCGATAGGCTGATGCGTTGGGCCATCTTCACCTTGACCAATTGAGTCATGAGTGTAAACGAAGATATTTTGAATACCCATCAATGCCGACATACGTACCGCGTTACGTGCATATTCCATAAACATCATGAAGGTTGCGCCGTAGTTAATAAAACCACCGTGCAATGAAATACCATTCATAATACCGCTCATGCCAAACTCACGTACACCGTAGAAAATGTAGTTGCCAGCAGGATCGTCTTGAATACCTTTTGAGCCAGACCATAAAGTTAGGTTAGAGCCAGCCAAATCAGCAGAGCCACCAATTAATTCAGGCAGTAGAGCACCAAAGGCTTCAATGGCATTTTGTGACGCTTTACGTGATGCGATGTTTTCAGATTTTTCCTGACACTCTTGGATAAAGGCGTTGGCTTTTTCTTCAAACTCAGCAGGTAGTTCACCTTTTAATACACGGCGCTCGTATTCTGCTGCTAATTCAGGGTGTGCTGCTTGGTAAGCGGCAAATTTGTCATTCCAGCTTGCTTGTGCACCCGTACCTTTTTCCGTTTGGTTCCAAGCGTCAGCAATATTTTCTGGAATTTCAAACGGCGCATGTGGCCAGTTTAAGAATTCACGTGCAGCGGCAATTTCATCATCACCTAGTGGGGCACCGTGACAGTCGTGGCTACCTGATTTATTGGGTGAGCCAAAACCGATAATGGTTTTACAACAAATCATAGTTGGCTTGTCCGTTTCAGCTTGCGCCGCTTCAATCGCGTTAGCTACAGCTACAGAGTCGTGACCATCAACATCGCGAATTACGTGCCAGCCGTATGACTCAAAACGAGCAGGAATGTCTTCCGTGAACCAGCCATCAACATGACCATCAATAGAAATACCGTTGTCATCCCAAAATGCAATTAGCTTGCCTAAACCTAAGGTACCGGCTAATGAACAGGCCTCGTGAGAAATACCTTCCATCAAACAGCCATCACCCAAGAAACAGTAGGTGAAGTGATCAACAATATCGTGATCTTCGCGGTTAAATTGTGCGGCTAGGGTTTTTTCCGCAATAGCCATACCGACTGCATTTGAAATACCTGCGCCTAATGGGCCTGTAGTTGTTTCAACGCCCGGCGTGTAACCGTATTCAGGATGACCTGGTGTTTTTGAATGAAGCTGGCGAAAGTTTTCTAGCTCTGACATGGGTAAGTCATAGCCAGTTAAATGCAATAGTGAGTAAATAAGCATAGAGCCATGGCCGTTTGATAACACGAAACGGTCACGATCAGCCCAGTTAGGATCGGCTGGGTTGTGCTTTAGAAAATCACGCCAGAGAACCTCTGCGATATCCGCCATACCCATTGGGGCACCTGGATGTCCTGATTTAGCTTTTTGAACGGCATCCATACTTAACGCACGAATTGCATTGGCCAGTTGTTGACGCGATGGCATATATGCTCCTACTTAATTTCTTGAAAATTCGAATTGCTTGAAGTGAGCAGTATTCTCGCTCAGCATCATCGCCACTGCAAATGAATTTCGGGCAATTCTCATAATTTTTCGAGATAAAATATGATCTGAAACACAACCGCTAAAATTTGACTAAGCAGCTGTAATGCAAGCTTTTGACTTTTATGGGCAATCAGGCTGCTTACTGTTAGCCATAGCGCTGAATTTTAGCTGCTAATAATACGGGGCTTAGCAGGTTAAAACCGAATAAACTGGTATATTGAGCAAGTGACATTGGCAAAGTAACAACTTTTGAAAGAGAAACCGTTGTCGTAAATTGAAGAATACGTAAGCGATAGCGTTAAAATCACATGATTGAAACATAGGGGGCAGAAACAAGAATGTCTATAGCAATTGCTATTTCAAACCGTAGTGCCAAAACATTGATCAATGCCTTGAAAACACAACTACCCAATGTTGAGGTTAGAAATTGGCATGAGTATGAGGCTGGCGCTGATGTTAAGTTTGCAGTTTGCTGGCAGCAACCAAGTGAACTTTGGTCACACCTTCCTCATCTACAGGTAGTCTCTTCTCTGGGGGCAGGGGTGGATGGCCTAGTTTACGACATGAACCGTCCAAGCGTGCTCAATATTACCAGAATCGTCGATCCGAGTTTGTCGGCACAAATGGCAGACTATGTATTAGCGACAATATTGAATCATCAGCGCAATATGCAAACCTACTGGCGAGCTCAGCAAGAAGGACAATGGATATTCAAACGCCGAAACGTGGGTAACCATGTGACGATATTAGGCGCAGGTGAAATTGGTTTAGCAGTTGCTCGTAAACTTCACCTTAACGGCTATCAAGTCAGCACTTGGAGTCAGTCGCTCAAGGAGGCTGACTATATCTGCACAAGCTATGTTGGCATGGAGCAGTTAATTGACAGCGTAAAAAATGCCGATGTTGTCATTTCAGTGCTGCCGGCAACCACGCAAACGAATGATGTCATTGGCGAGGCGTTGTTCACTGCCATGCCAGAGCAAGGCTACTTTATCAATGTTGGTCGAGGAAATACCGTTGACGAACAGGCGCTGATTAATGCACTAAACAGTGCTGACATCGCAGGCGCTGCGCTTGATGTCTTTAAACAAGAGCCTTTACCTGAGCATCATCCTTTTTGGCAGCTTCCTCAACTAACGATTACACCACATATATCCGCTATTACTGACCAAGGTGAAGTTGTTCAACAAATTGCTGAAAATTATCGGCGATTCACACTTGGCAAGGCATTAAATAATCAAGTCGATGTAAATAGAGGCTACTAATTTGCAGTGTGCAAATAAATGATTGAAATGTCGATTATATTCAGATAAGTTTTTAGGGTTATTAAGTAATAACAATAATAAACAACTTAGTAAGTAGGTTTGCGTATGAATAAACCAAGCTCTAAAGGATTTAAACTTACTACTGTTATTGCTGCTGTTTTTGTGTTGGCAGTGTCGGCAGTGCTAAGTAACTCATCGGTTGCCGATGATACGGAAGTCGTGATAGAACAATCAGAATGAGTAGTCGATTGTTACATTAAAAAGCCCCAATTTTTGGGGCTTTTTAATTTTTGGTGATGTTGCGCTTTAGTTGAGCTGCCTTGAGACAGCTTAGCTACTTGAACACTCTAACGGGGGGGCAACTTTGTTGTTACGTTCGTTACGCTTTAATAAGTAAAAGGCATTAATCGCAACGATAACAACGTTTGATACCATACCCTGTGCTACATCTATATGCGTGTAATATACGCCCATCAACACACACCCAACCAAGGTCGCCAGTCTTAGCATTAGTATATCTTTGATAAAAAAAGCACCGATACATAAGGCCAGCCCAATCCAGCTTAGTGCGTCAAAGAATAGCGGGTTCATTAGTGTGTGTTACTCCATCGTTAGGTTAATAGTTTAAGGTTAATAATCGTCAGGTTACTAGTCGTTGCCACTTTCTATTGTCTTAGTGGCTAAATTCGACGCGCATTATCTAGATCAAATGGTGATTAAACAAACAAATAAAATTGCTGGTTGGTCATTAGAAAAACTAATGATTATGGTAAGGGCTTGGTTTTATGCTGAGGTATGCAAAACAGTGTTAAATCTTTTACTTTATTTTCGTGCCTAATACTTGTTATTGATGGCCTTTATTGATTTTCTCAAACGAAAATTAGGCTGTTTATGTCGGCTGGATACAGAGTATTAGTGACAAGTTATAGCCACATGGTGTAGATCAAAAAAACTGGGTTTTAATTGAGAGTGGAAAGGATGGCGTCTCTGGCAGGAGTCGAACCTGCGACCCTTCGCTTAGGAGGCGAATGCTCTATCCAACTGAGCTACAGAGACAGCTCAGTTGAATTTAAACTGTTTATCAATAGTTTACAATGCTTGGTGAACAGTAAAACGCAAATTTATAAAACCGTTACTATTGCTCACGTTTAACGGCTAAATCGTTAATTTGAATATTACTCAGCAGGTTTTGATTTGTGGCAACAGCGACAGCGCTGTCTTGAAATACTTCACTAACCTTCACCATATGGCTACTGACGTTATAGCCTGAATACATCTTTCCTTGATCACTGGTGAAGCTATTGAGATGAAGTAATGAGAATTCATCGCCTAATTTAACGCCCTGGCGTTTCCCTACGTTCACGATAACTTCATTGCCTTGCACTTTGACGATACGCGCACGTGTTTGTTGGCACATTAAGCTTTCATCAATATCGAGTAAAGCATCGTCTAGTGTCCGATCTATCATTCTGCCATAAGCGCTTTGCCAAAAGTTTTGGCTGCTTAGGTCAATAATATTACGCTTACCGAATGTCCAAGGTGCTTTGTTTTGGTAGTGGCTATCCCAAAGTAGCTCACCATTGTCGGTACTGTAGATGTAGAAGGCTGTGTCAAAGTGGCGGTCAAAATTATCTTCTTGCCAGAACTGCCATTGGTTTAACACTTGCTGGCCAAAAGATACATCGCTAACTTCGGTAAAAAGTACAAACTGAGTGTCAAAGCGTTGACCAAGTTCAACGGCTAAGTATTTAATTTTCTCTTGGTCAAAACTGCGATTGTAGCGACTAAATGGAATACTGCTTTTATGTGCCAACTTGATATCTATGTATTGCCCTTGCTGGCGAAGCTTATCGGCAAAACGAGCGACTAATTTTTTATCTAAGTCATATATTTGGCCGACATTTGCTTGTTCACGATGAAGCAATTGGGCTTTGGTCACTAGCATAGACTTTTTGAAGTCGGCGGCAAAACATTGTTGCTCTTGTGGAAATATATCAGCGCGAATCGTCACTTTGAGCATATCATTTTGGTAGCTCTCCTCTACTAACTCAATGGAATTGACGGTGCCACTGGCGCGAATGTTTAGCTCATCTTGGGTCAGTAAACCATTAACAACTTGTTGTGCGCTACTCACCGATGCGCCGGCAACCAGCAAAGCTTTTTTTAAAGCATTTTCCATGGCTTCTGAACGAGCGCTGTCACGATCATTATTGACTATATAAGCCGTGCCTTGTGATTCGTACCACTGAGCACTGCTGATGGCTGACGTTAAAAGTAAGGTGAATAGTGCTAAAATGCGCATAACGAGTAATCCAACTGATCTTTGCTCACATTCACAAAATAGTGTGAGCTAATAGTTAATCAAGTAAAAAGTATTTGCAGCTTTTAGTTTGCCTGTGCCAGTTTTTAGGCGGTATTTAAATAAAAGCATACATTTTAAAATGGATAAGCATGAATTATGCCTCTTTAATCAATAATACTTAATGGTAAGAATAGTTGGCGCACTTCGTGCATATTCCTAAGCCAAGAAGTCAACGTTAAACTTGTAGTAATAATTGAGGTGTCTCAATGAAAAATTGGCTATTAGCAGCCTGTATTCCTTTACTGGCCTCGTGCTCAATGAATAGTGAGCAAGATTTTTACAGTGTCAGCCATCAGAAAATGGATGAGATAGACAGTTTCGATCTGCCTAAGCACGCCATTAACGATGTGGTAAGAGGGCTGGCATATCAAATGCTGGAGCATAGTTCATTTGTTTCTCCGAAAACACCCATAGCAGTTACGTCGTTTGTTAACTTAGAAGATCTTGAGTCAACAAATTGGTTAGGTAATCAGCTATCGGAAAACTTTGTTCACGAATTGCAGCGTCACGGCATGGTGGTCATTGACTACAAGACAACAGGTCATATTCGCGTAACGAAAGATGGCGATTACGTCTTTAGTCGCGATTGGAAAGAGCTGCCTGAGCGACAAATTATTGACTATGTCGTCACCGGAACCATGATGGAGCAAGAAACTGGCATATTAGTGAATGCTCGTATGATAGGTATGCAGTCTCGTGTCGTTGTCGCCAGTGCACAATCATTTATCCCAAAATGGGTGATTGGTGATGAAGTCTACCGTGATGAAAACGTTCGACTTAAAGACGGTATGATTATTCGCACCAGTGAAAACTTGGCTGAAGAAGCTCGTGCGGTTCGTATACAGCAATAGTGAGTTGTAGGTAGCTTATGAAAATCGTCAATATTGTCACCTCAGTCATTGCTGTCATTTGTTTGTCAGCTTGCACATCTATTTATGACAAGCACGTGCAATGGCAACCAGTTAAGCCAGAAGTGTTTCCTGTTGTCACTGCAGTGGGTTATGCGCCAATTAGTTTGCAAAAATCGACGCATGAAACGCAACGTATGTTAATGGCCATTAAAGCTTCAAAACTTGCCGCCTATGCGGAATTGGCTGAACAGGTATATGGTCAACAAGTTGCCTCTAATATGACCATGGGCGACTTACTCATCGAAAATCATCAACTCAAAGCGTCAGTTCACGGTGTTATTCGAGGGGCAAAAGTCGTGAAGAGTTACCCCGTTGGTGATACCTATGCAACTGAGCTAAGTATCGACTTTAAAGATGTTTACGATATTTATATTGCGTCGGCGAGAAAACAAGAAATTAAAGACGTCACCTATTACTAATTATTAATACCTTCTTATTGATAAGCCGTATTAGCCTTAAAATAAGCTAATACGGCTTTTTTAGTATTTATATCTACTGGCTTATCAGGGGTTTTGTTTGATAAGTAAGCGGCTTGCGCAAGAATGAATCGAATTAATAAAAATATCAAAAAACTTTCAAAAAGGTGTTGACGCCCAGCTAAAAATCTCTAAAATGCGCATCCACTTCCACGGGGCAGCCCGTTGATGTTTTGTATAGGAAATACTTATTAGAGCGAGTCAGGACGACGAAAGCTCAGTTTTGATAAGTTTAGTTAGTGAATGTACTAAATAAACGGGTCAGATAACTTAGAAAAATGGCTCACTTAAAAACAAGTAAGATTTTTTCAAAAAGTTGTTGACATCAAAACTAGGAAGCGTAAAATGCGCATCCGCTCTCAACGAGAGAGTAAGCGGTTTAACAACGAATGCGATTGTTAACTCGCACCGAACAAAACGTTCATCCCTTAATGTTTTAAGAGGAGCGGTTCGGTATACCTACTTCGTGTAGGCATCTTTAACAATTAGTTATCATGCAATTTGTGTGAGCATTCACATGATGTTGATTTTACAAATAAGCAAGTTTCGAGCTTGCAAAAATTAACTCAGTGAACTCATGCAAAAACTACTTTTTTATAAGTTTTATTTGTACAGAATTCATTGAGCCGAAGCCTTTCTTAGGAAAGTGTCTTCACAAACGATTTTAATTGAAGAGTTTGATCATGGCTCAGATTGAACGCTGGCGGCAGGCTTAACACATGCAAGTCGAGCGGAAACGAAGAGGAGCTTGCTCCTTTGGCGTCGAGCGGCGGACGGGTGAGTAATGCTTGGGAATATGCCTTTTGGTGGGGGACAACAGTTGGAAACGACTGCTAATACCGCATAATGTGCTTTTCGTAAGAGAAGTACCAAAGCGGGGGATTCTTCGGAACCTCGTGCCAAAAGATTAGCCCAAGTGAGATTAGCTAGATGGTGGGGTAATGGCCTACCATGGCGACGATCTCTAGCTGGTTTGAGAGGATGATCAGCCACACTGGGACTGAGACACGGCCCAGACTCCTACGGGAGGCAGCAGTGGGGAATATTGCACAATGGGGGAAACCCTGATGCAGCCATGCCGCGTGTGTGAAGAAGGCCTTAGGGTTGTAAAGCACTTTCAGTCGTGAGGAAAGGTTAGTAGGTAATATCTGCTAGCTGTGACGTTAGCGACAGAAGAAGCACCGGCTAACTCCGTGCCAGCAGCCGCGGTAATACGGAGGGTGCGAGCGTTAATCGGAATTACTGGGCGTAAAGCGTGCGTAGGCGGTTTGATAAGCCAGATGTGAAATCCCGGGGCTTAACCTCGGAACTGCATTTGGAACTGTTTGACTAGAGTACTGTAGAGGGTGGTGGAATTTCCAGTGTAGCGGTGAAATGCGTAGAGATTGGAAGGAACATCAGTGGCGAAGGCGGCCACCTGGACAGATACTGACGCTGAGGCACGAAAGCGTGGGGAGCGAACAGGATTAGATACCCTGGTAGTCCACGCCGTAAACGATGTCAACTAGCTGTTTGTGTTCTTGAAACGTGAGTAGCGTAGCTAACGCGCTAAGTTGACCGCCTGGGGAGTACGGCCGCAAGGTTAAAACTCAAATGAATTGACGGGGGCCCGCACAAGCGGTGGAGCATGTGGTTTAATTCGATGCAACGCGAAGAACCTTACCATCCCTTGACATCCACAGAAGTTACTAGAGATAGTTTCGTGCCTTCGGGAACTGTGAGACAGGTGCTGCATGGCTGTCGTCAGCTCGTGTTGTGAAATGTTGGGTTAAGTCCCGCAACGAGCGCAACCCCTATCCTTATTTGCCAGCGAGTCGTGTCGGGAACTCTAAGGAGACTGCCGGTGATAAACCGGAGGAAGGTGGGGACGACGTCAAGTCATCATGGCCCTTACGGGATGGGCTACACACGTGCTACAATGGCGTATACAGAGGGCAGCAAGACCGCGAGGTGGAGCGAATCCCAGAAAGTACGTCGTAGTCCGGATTGGAGTCTGCAACTCGACTCCATGAAGTCGGAATCGCTAGTAATCGCGAATCAGAATGTCGCGGTGAATACGTTCCCGGGCCTTGTACACACCGCCCGTCACACCATGGGAGTGGGTTGCAAAAGAAGTGGCTAGTTTAACCTTAGGGAGGACGGTCACCACTTTGTGATTCATGACTGGGGTGAAGTCGTAACAAGGTAACCCTAGGGGAACCTGGGGTTGGATCACCTCCTTATCTTGAAGTAAGACACATTATGGGTCGACAAGTCAGACATCCTGTCGAGTCGACACAGGTACATCCATGTACCTTGAGTGTTCACACACATTGCATTGATAACGATGAATGAAGAAGTAAGATCTTGAAATAGGTCTGTAGCTCAGCTGGTTAGAGCGCACCCCTGATAAGGGTGAGGTCGGCAGTTCAAGTCTGCCCAGACCTACCAATTCACGTCAGTGACATTGGCCCTTTGTTTTCAAGTCGACCCAGATCTACGTTAGTAGGTTACCCAATCGATGGGGCTATAGCTCAGCTGGGAGAGCGCCTGCCTTGCACGCAGGAGGTCAGCAGTTCGATCCTGCTTAGCTCCACCACTTCTTCACAAGAGCAAGAAGCCAAATTAAAGCTTACTGATGAGTAATATTTAATTTGGTTTTTTTAACCACGATTTAAGCGAATGCGTCTTAAATTGAGTTCTTTAACAATTTGGAAAGCTGATATATATCCCGAATATACCACTCGTAAGAGTGGGATATTCGAATGATGATTACAGTGTCGCGCTGTAAGCATCAAACCTGAAATAAGATTTTTCCTTATCTTATTTCAATCTAATTCAAGCATACTCCAATCATTCATTTGATTGAGTACGTGAAAATGTCAGTCATACATTAGCATCAAGGCTTGTCTCTTGATGACTTAAATAAGTAAAACTATTTGGGGTTGTATGGTTAAGTGACTAAGCGTATATGGTGGATGCCTTGGCAGTTAGAGGCGATGAAAGACGTGTTAATCTGCGATAAGCCTAGGTAAGGTGATAAAAACCGTTATAACCTAGGATTTCTGAATGGGGAAACCCAGTGCCATAAGGCACTATCAATAAGTGAATACATAGCTTATTGAGGCGAACCGGGAGAACTGAAACATCTAAGTACCCCGAGGAAAAGAAATCAACCGAGATTTCCTTAGTAGCGGCGAGCGAACGGGAATTAGCCCTTAAGCTTATGGGCGTTAGTGGAACAAGCTGGAAAGCTTGGCGATACAGGGTGATAGCCCCGTACACGAAGACAAACATAAGTGAAATCGAGTAGGTCGGCACACGTGAAATGTTGACTGAACATGGGGGGACCATCCTCCAAGGCTAAATACTCCTAACTGACCGATAGTGAACCAGTACCGTGAGGGAAAGGCGAAAAGAACCCCTGTGAGGGGAGTGAAATAGAACCTGAAACCGTATACGTACAAGCAGTGGAAGCCTTAGGGTGACTGCGTACCTTTTGTATAATGGGTCAGCGACTTATATTCTGTAGCAAGGTTAACCGATTAGGGGAGCCGTAGCGAAAGCGAGTGTTAACTGCGCGTTCAGTTGCAGGGTATAGACCCGAAACCCGGCGATCTACCCATGGGCAGGTTGAAGGTTGGGTAACACCAACTGGAGGACCGAACACACGTATGTTGAAAAATGCGGTGATGACCTGTGGGTCGGAGTGAAAGGCTAATCAAGCCGGGAGATAGCTGGTTCTCCCCGAAATCTATTTAGGTAGAGCCTCGGACGAATACCATTGGGGGTAGAGCACTGTTAAGGCTAGGGGGTCATCCCGACTTACCAACCCTTTGCAAACTCCGAATACCAATGAGTACTATCCGGGAGACACACTATGGGTGCTAACGTCCGTAGTGAAGAGGGAAACAACCCAGACCGCCAGCTAAGGTCCCAAAGTCATAGTTAAGTGGGAAACGATGTGGAAAGGCATAGACAGCTAGGAGGTTGGCTTAGAAGCAGCCATCCTTTAAAGAAAGCGTAATAGCTCACTAGTCGAGTCGGTCTGCGCGGAAGATGTAACGGGGCTAAACTATGCACCGAAGCTGCGGATTTGAGCTTTTGCTCAAGTGGTAGGGGAGCGTTCTGTAAGCCGTTGAAGGTGTGTTGAGAAGCATGCTGGAGGTATCAGAAGTGCGAATGCTGACATGAGTAACGATAAAGGGGGTGAAAAACCCCCTCGCCGAAAGACCAAGGTTTCCTGTCCCATGTTAATCAGGGCAGGGTAAGTCGGCCCCTAAGGCGAGACCGAGAGGTGTAGTCGATGGGAAACAGATTAATATTTCTGTACTTCTTTATATTGCGATGGAGGGACGGAGAAGGCTAAGCAAGCATGGCGTTGGTTGTCCATGTGAAAGATTGTAGGCTGGAAACTTAGGCAAATCCGGGTTTCTAAGGCTGAGAGTCGAGACGAGACGCTACGGCGTTGAAGTTGTTGATGCCCTGCTTCCAGGAAAAGCTTCTAAGCATAGATATAAAGGAACCGTACCCCAAACCGACACAGGTGGTTAGGTAGAGAATACTAAGGCGCTTGAGAGAACTCGGGTGAAGGAACTAGGCAAAATAGTACCGTAACTTCGGGAGAAGGTACGCCGGCTCTGGTGATGGGACTTGCTCCCTAAGCTGAGGTCGGTCGAAGTAACCAGGTGGCTGGAACTGTTTATTAAAAACACAGCACTGTGCAAAATCGAAAGATGACGTATACGGTGTGACGCCTGCCCGGTGCCGGAAGGTTAATTGATTGGGTTAGCTCTGCGAAGCTCATGATCGAAGCCCCGGTAAACGGCGGCCGTAACTATAACGGTCCTAAGGTAGCGAAATTCCTTGTCGGGTAAGTTCCGACCTGCACGAATGGCGTAATCATGGCCACACTGTCTCCACCCGAGACTCAGTGAAATTGAAATTGCGGTTAAGATGCCGTATACCCGCGGCTAGACGGAAAGACCCCGTGAACCTTTACTATAGCTTGACAGTGAACATTGCTCCTACATGTGTAGGATAGGTGGGAGGCTTTGAAACTTGCACGCCAGTGTGAGTGGAGCCAACCTTGAAATACCACCCTTGTATGCGTGATGTTCTAACCTAGGCCGATAATCTCGGTTGGGGACACTGTCTGGTGGGTAGTTTGACTGGGGCGGTCTCCTCCCAAAGCGTAACGGAGGAGCACGAAGGTTGGCTAAGTACGGTCGGACATCGTACGGTTAGTGCAATGGCATAAGCCAGCTTAACTGCGAGACAGACACGTCGAGCAGGTGCGAAAGCAGGTCATAGTGATCCGGTGGTTCTGTATGGAAGGGCCATCGCTCAACGGATAAAAGGTACTCCGGGGATAACAGGCTGATACCGCCCAAGAGTTCATATCGACGGCGGTGTTTGGCACCTCGATGTCGGCTCATCACATCCTGGGGCTGAAGTCGGTCCCAAGGGTATGGCTGTTCGCCATTTAAAGTGGTACGCGAGCTGGGTTTAGAACGTCGTGAGACAGTTCGGTCCCTATCTGCCGTGGGCGTTTGAGAATTGAAGAGGGCTGCTCCTAGTACGAGAGGACCGGAGTGGACGAACCTCTGGTGTTCCGGTTGTTTCGCCAGAAGCATTGCCGGGTAGCTACGTTCGGAACTGATAACCGCTGAAAGCATCTAAGCGGGAAGCAGGCTTTGAGATGAGTTCTCACTGGGCCTTTAAGGTCCCTGAAGGGTCGTTGGAGACTACGACGTTGATAGGTCAGGTGTGTAAGGGTTGTGAGGCCTTGAGCTAACTGATACTAATTGCCCGTGAGGCTTAACCATACAACACCCAAATGGTTTTGTAGACTGACAAAACACATTCACGTACTCAGTATCTTGAATTAAAAACGATATATTAAAAATAGCTTTCTAGATTGTAACGTTTTCGACTGGCAACAATAGCGTTGTAGTACCACCTGATCCCATGCCGAACTCAGAAGTGAAATGCAACTGCGCCGATGGTAGTGTGGGAGGTCCCATGTGAGAGTAGGTCATTGCCAGTCATCTATTTTAAGCCCCTGTCTGATGACAGGGGTTTTTTCGTGTGAGCTATTTAAAAACACTGCCTAGCGACAATAGCGTTGTAGCACCACCTGAACCCTCGATAACTGCTCCCTCGGCTCTGGCTTCCTGCTTCGCTCTACCTTCTAAATCCATTTAGTTGTGCGTTGTCCTAATCACCTACATCCATTTAGGGGGGCGCTCTTGCCACAAAAAGGCAGAAGTGACCGCTCTTGATCATCCATGACATTAAAGCTTATCAGAGAGCTTGCTCTCTCAGCTTATTGGACTATTTGATAGACTCCAGTTAATTTGTTGTTTCTCTGGTTGTTAATATTGATAAGTATCATCAAAGACCCTTGTTTTTAGGCACATAATGAATTGCAATACGGTTTTGACAAAACGGGCGACATTGTATTGTTGATCGACTATATTCTTTACACTAAAGTTGTATCGACCATTTTATCTATTAATAAATTATGGTTTTTAAGCGTATTTTAAGAGTGTTAGAGTGAACCAGTTTTTAGCTCACGGTCAGTTTTACATCCGCACAGAGGGACAATGTCTTTATACACAGATGCTTGGTGTATGGAATAAAGAGGGAACAGAGAGATATTCACAAGCCGTAAAAAATCAAGCGCAAAGGATGTTGAGCTCCCCTTGGGCGCGTATTGTTGATTTAGCTGAATTTGAGGGAGGTGGTAGTGAAGTGACAGCAGAACTCACTAGACTTCAAAGATGGGCAAAAGACAACAGCTGTATTTACGTTGTATTTATTCTACCGAAAAGCCTTGTCGAGTATATGTTGCAATCTGCTCATGATGTATATCAACCCTTTGAAATCGTTCAGAGTAAGCAAGAAGCTGAAATACTAGCTCAACAACAATTGCAACAATATACCGTCATTTGACTTGTTATCAGCGTTCAGATTTACCAAATGCTATCGTTAATTCATCAAACGTTTTTATCTGATCAATGACATTAACCACATCAGCATGCCTTGTTTCGGTTGAGGGAATAAGGATAGCTGTTGTTGTCGAGTTCTCTGCAAGAAAGTTCTCAATACGGGCTGGTAGGCGTTCAATATCTACTAACTTCCCATTAAAGTTAACCACACCAGAATCTGAAATACTGACAACAATTGTAGGATTTGCATTAGATGGCGATTTGTTGGATTTAGGTTTAGTGACCTCTAAACCAAGCTCTTTCACGAATGAAGTTGTAACGATAAAAAAGATGAGTAAGATAAATACGATGTCTAGCATGGGAGTCATGTCAACATCAGCTTCATTTTCTTGGTCGTGTCTTCTTCTTTTGCTCATTACGCCTTCCTTATGTTTTTTATATAAATTATCTGCGTTTAATAAACCCTAGATGAAAATAATCAACATCGCTACTAAAGATTAGGTAACAACTTATTTCAAAACAAAGAAACAAAAAAGCAGCGATAAAGCTGCTTTTTAATTTGGGCTATTCGCTATGCGAGTGTCTTTGAGATGAAATTAAGTTGAACTCGTTTAAGGCTGAAATAGTGAGTTGCATTTGCGCTTCAACCTGATCAAGGTCAGCTAGGGCTTGGCAAAACTGCTCAGCTTTTTGCTCTAGTCGGTTTGCACGAGTACCGATCTCTAGTTTCAGCTCTTCTCCCATGTGCTCAAGTTTGTCGTCGTATGTGCTAACGCGCTGCTCAATAGTGTCTTCATCTCGATTAGCCATGGCTTCACCCACAGCCATTAAAATAGTCCCAATAGACTCTGAAACTATTTCTTCAATTTCTTGCTCGAATTCACCTGCAAAAATTTCATCGAAATCGTCAAAATCTTGTGGGGCGATATAATAGCTTTTATCACTGTGGTTGAATTTTTTACGGAGCCTCATCTGCATATCGTCAAACTTCTCTTGTAACTTTCTATGAGAAGCACTGTTTTCACCCGTAAGGCCACCGATAACTTTATTGACAGCCTTTAAGCCAATTTCTACCCCCTCTATGGCAATAAAGACTATTTCTGGTACTTGACTGCGTATTCCTTTGCTAAAGTCGCTGACAAGGGCTGTCTGATGGGATTCGAGGGCGACTTCTCTGCCTCGAACAAATAGTTGGCTATCATCGTTGATTTGAACGTAAGTTTGGCCATTATCTAAAATTCTTACGTGATTAGGTTCAATAATCACGCCGTAATTAAAGTTAACGTTGCAATGCTCTGCATACACATCAGTGGCATAAAGTGATGAGGCAATAAGGCCTGCAATTAGGGGATATTTTGCATTCAAGGTATTCTTACTCAAATTATACAATTGGATCTATGATGATTTTACGATCCTTGTATCGCATTTTACTCGCTGGAAACTCACGTTTCGTTCGCTCTTGGAATTCACCAATTGCTATCTCTACGCTTTGGTATAGCTTTTCTGTCGCTTCAAGGTAAACCGAGGTCATAAATGCTTGCTGTTGGGTTTCAAGTTGCTCCTTTTCTAGCAGTATCTCACCCATTTGTTTGGCATGAAACTGATAAGTGGTAACAACTTTTTGCAGCATAGCTTTTGTTTGCTCATTTTGTGGCAGTTTTTTTAGTTTTTTAGTGGCTGCTTGAAGCTCAGTCGTTGTTTCGTCTTCGGTTGCAAAGCGTTCATCAATTTCTGATAGCTGCTGAACAAACTCTGCTAGCGGCTTCTCGAAGTTAATCAAAGTCTTACTGCCAGCGGTCGCACCAACAATGCCCGCGTGGATAGACGACGATGCGCTAACAAGTCCGCCAATCAATTTGCCGTTAGCTTTGTCTTCTTCGCCCACCCAAAGTACGCCACCGACATCAATTAAACTATGCATCAGCTGATTTTCAATCCGTATATTTCCGTTACATTGAATGTCGGCGTACTGACAATATTTGGCGAATAGGTTGCCAACGGCACGAATTGTTGCACTCATTTTGAAATCGCGGATATCACTGTCTTGGCCATCTAGATCTTGTTTTTTGCCAATAATACCACTGGCAATCGTGATGTCTCCGCCAGCAGTCAACTGTGCAGACTCGACAAAGCCACCAATGGTTATATCGCCCGTCGCCTTAACCTTCATGCCCTCATTGACGTCACCGTCGATGATTACACTCCCTTGAAAGTCAATATGTCCAGAGCCTACATCGACGTTGCTGATTTTGTAAATTTCATCCACTTCCATTCCATTGTCGATAATTTTAGGTAGGCCGACTTTAGTGGAAATAAGGACATTTTCATTTTTAGGGCTGACAACTGTGCCTTCACCTGGAGTCAGCAGCGCATCCTGTCCTGGCTCTGGCAGGAGTGGGGTGGCGGTGACAGTGTAGCCTTTAATCCCTTGCGTTAACGGTATTTTCTTCGCTAGAGGTTCACCAATTCTGACGCATATAATATCGCCTAGATCGCGCATATCAACGCGTCCGTCCTCTTGCTTTTTAGGGCGTAATATTCGCTCTTGCGCGCTTTGAACAAGTGGCTTGATACGAGCGTCTTTGCCATTAACGGCTTCGCGACCAGCAGCAATAGCGTGTTTGACTAGTGTGCCTGGCTCGGCTTTGGCTGCCATATGGGCAAGTTTGAGCAGGTCTTCTTTGCTAAACCCCTTTTTGACACCTGCTGCTTTTGCTGCGTCTAGAATGGCTTTTGCAGTTAGGTGCGCTCCACCCATAGCAGAAGTGATTTCTGCTTCGGCAGACATTTCTTCGCTGCCGATTTGAATTGTGATGGTCGCGTCTTTGCGCGTCAGTATTTCGTAGCGAATCTCCCGCCCGGACTGCCCCTCTTCCAGGGGCTTGAGTACCGAGTCGAGTTCAGCCAAGGCATTCTTGATGTTAGCTGCATTAACAAAAAGTGCGGTGAACTCTGACGCTTGAATTAATCCTTTAATAGTTGCTTCATTGATAGTATCGCCGCCTTTTAGTGGCGTTAAAAGTAAGTCTATATTGTCTTTTGTGTTCGCCAATAAACTTGCTTTGGTCATTCTTATCCCTTACGGCAACTAATCAAGCTAACTAAGCTATTGTTAAAAATAGTTTTCTTGATGGATTTTAATAAAGTTTGAGGTACCCTCCTTGGTATAGTCGATTTTGTACTCTTTGTTGTCTAAAGCTTGAATAAAAAGTAATTTTTTCTCTTCGCCAAACACATCAATCGAGCCAACATCGATCACTTCTTGGTACGCTTTTTTGGCGTCAGATTTTTTACGAGGTACTACCCCTTTGTACACGCCTATACCACGGTGACTAACAATGATAGTAGTGTGTGAACCATTAGTTATAATTAGGTCAATTTTTCTCACTTTGTGGATAATGGTATTTCTTCCACTCGTGATGTAATTTTTTTCGATCAAAATGCTTTCCTCATCTATTAGGCAGCCAGTTCGTTACATAAAATACACTTAATTGTAAATGAATTGTTAGCAACAAAGGAAGGCAGAATAGCTTTCTTTGAATATATTAATTTTTGCTACAACACGCAAATTTTAAGGCGGTTATATCTTGTATTAGTTAGCTTTTTTGGCGTTCGATTAAGTATCTTGGCATCTCTGCGCTCGTCAACAATAATCGCCTTGCTAGATCCAAACCTATAGCGGTAACGAAGTGCTGAAAATAGTAGCGGTTTGCCGGAATAAACAAACAAACACTTTGCAGTGCTGACTTAGTGCCCCAAGCCAGCCATACCGTGCCAACAGGTTTGTCTTCGGTGCCTCCACTTGGGCCGGCGACGCCTGATACAGCAACGACGATATCTGCATTGGTTCTGTCTAGCGCGCCATTGGCCATTTCAATCACAGTTTGTTCAGACACGGCGCCGTGTTGTGCGAGCGTTTCGGGGTTGACCCCAAGCATGGCCTCTTTTTGGCCATTGGCATAGCTAACAAAGCTACCGTCAAATACCGCAGAAGAACCGGCAACCCTTGTCATGCTGCTGGCTAGCATGCCGCCAGTACAAGACTCGGCAAAGGTAATCTTTTTGTTTTGGGTGCGTAATAAGGTTTGTAGGTGGTCACCAAAAGTCAGTGGTGTCTCTGTTATCTCGGCAACTAAATGGTCACCTAGTAGTGCTTTGATCTTTTCAAAACAATCTGCCTTGTCTTGCTTAGCTTGGGCACTTTTGGAAGTCAGTTTTAACTCAAGTAAGGGCATTGACGCGCGAAAGCCTAACTCAACCGTTTCTGGCCAGTCTTCAATTTGTTCGTCAACCAACTTTTGCAGTGTCGACTCACCAATACCAAAAACCTGATAACGTGAAACATGGTGGTGGCTAACTTCGGGGAGTAAATTTTCTATGCTTGGTATGAGCTCTCGATCGAGCATTAGCTGTAATTCTTTGGGGACACCAGGCGTACAATAAATGTCACAGCCGTTAAGTTGCATATGAAAACCTACTGCACTGCCCAAGTGGTTGGCAATAATGTCACAGCCATCAGGTAGCATGGTTTGCTTGAGGTTTGGCGCATTTAGCTTAAAGTTACGCTGCTCACACCACTGGGTAATATGCGTTAACGCTTGTGGATGTTGAGTAATGGGGACGTTAGCGACTTGAGCAAGCGCTTCTGCGGTTAAATCATCAACTGTTGGACCTAGGCCGCCATTGACGATCAATACATCGGATTTTTGGCTAATGGCGGTTATTTCATCAATCAGATCGGTGATGTCATCAGACACGGCAACTTTGCGTTTTACTGCTAACCCCAGTTTAGCGAGTGATTGTGCAATCATTGCTGAGTTGCTATCGACAATATCGCCAGACATTAACTCATTTCCCGTCAGTAGTAGCTGAATGTTCAACATTTGATATGCTTCCTTTAAACCTTTTTAAGTGGTTATCACGTCTAAGCTTTTAACAATAGCCCAGATAATAAATCTAAGGACATCAACATGGAAACCTTAAACACTAAATTAATCGCAACATCATTAGTTTACGCACTTATTTCTGCTCCTGCGTTTGCTCAAGAAAGTAAGGTAATAGAGCAAGTATTCACTGTTGAACAAGGTACAGAATTTTCGTTAGAAAATATTAATGGGCGTGTTGATGTAGGGCATACAGACGGCGATCAAATTGAAGTAGTTGCCACTTTGCTCGCCGATAGCGAAAGCGAGCTTGATGATATTGCAGTGCTCATGGAGCAGCGTGACAACGAAGTGATGGTGGAAACTCGATATAAAAAAAGCAAATGGGGAAAAGGCTATAGTTCTGGCAGAGTGAACTATTCGGTGAAATTGCCAACACTTGTTGATGATACGGAAGTGGATTTAGTTAATGGCTCTTTGACCATTAGTGATGTCAATGGCCGAATCGATGCCGATTTAGTTAATGGTTCAATTGACGCACAAGGGCTAAGCGGCAACAGCAAGTTAAACTCGGTTAACGGCAGTGTAACGGCAAATTTCGTTAATCTTGAGCAGGTCATAAAAGTAAAGATCAAGACTGTTAATGGCAGTATCAAAGTATACATGCCGGCAGATGCGCAAATAAAAGTCGATGCTGAAACCATGCACGGCAGTATCAAAAATGACTTTGGCTTAAAGGTTGATAAGAACTTATTTAGCGGCAAGCAAATGAAAGGCGTTATTGGTAATGCGACCGCTAAACTGTCGCTAGATAGTGTCAATGGCAGTATTAAAGTACTTAGCAACTAACTGAGCTGGCAGTTACTTAGCTCGGCAACGAAATAGCCAAGCTAATTAACAACCAAGTTAAGAGCCGCTGAGCTTTAACCTGAGCTGTAGCTCCTAGCCATAGCTTCTAGCCATCGTAAAGCCGCGTCCGCTAGCACACACCTGCTTAGTAAGGGGCGGTTGTTGTTACGCGCTTGCTTTACTCACTCGCTCAGTACGGTTAAGCGAGTGTTACCTTATAAATTTATGCTCAAGCACCTAATGCTAGGCATTGGCTTTTTAGTGTAATGGCGGCTCGGCAATGCTTGAGCACAAAGCGATAGTCTGTGGGCTGTAATAGCGCCAAATTCAAATCAAAAGAGTCAACGCCGCGTGCTCACAGGTAATGCTAGCGTTACTAACATAGATTCCAACGTGAAAAACGCTGTACTTAAAAAATTAAATCGCGTGGGAGCTATCGTCTTAGCTGAGGGAATTTTCCACCAGTAATACGCCTATCACCTTTCATTTATTCAACAACCAGAACTTATTAACAAATTTTACGCTTTTTTACGTGATAACGCAGAACTTGTGGCAAAATTAAAACAGAAGTACAAGATAATTGAGAAAACTTGATGAACCAATTTAACCGAGACCAGTTAATTGGCCAATGGGTGCGAAATTGCCAAGACGACCAAGGTAATCCATTTGTTGAACACGCTGAATTTTTCCCTGATGGCAGTTTTGAATTCTGTTTTATGACGATGTCGCCAAAAGGGGAAGTCATTGAACAAATTATTGAAATGGGGGACTGGGGGCTAGTTGGCGATGTCCATTTTACCATCACCAAAAATGAAGTGGTTGAAGAAAAGCTCTATGCAGCAGATCTCAATAACGCCGATAACTATCATGCTTATCAAGTGACACAATTGAGCGTTGATAGCTTTACGTATCAGCACCTTATCTCAAAAGAGTCCTTTATCCTAAAACGGGTAATTGATAACATCGGCCACTGTTAATTACATCAACGAAAAACGATAGGTAAAAAGAGTCATGAAATCGCTAAACCAAGCCAGTTTGATCACCGCAGTAAAAACCCCTTTTGATCAGCACGGAGATATTGATTTAGATACTTATGACAAGCTTGTAGAGCGCCAAATTAGCGCAGGTGTGGATGGCATTATTGTCGGTGGCACAACAGGTGAAGGGCACTTGTTAAGCTGGGAAGAGCACCTGATGTTAATTGCCCATAGCGCCCATAAGTTTGGTGAGCGCCTGTTGATCGTTGGTAACACGGGCAGTAATAACACGCGTGAAGCGATTAAGGCGACTGAGAACGGTTTTGCGACAGGAATGGACGCTGCACTGCAAATTAATCCGTATTATGGCCGAACGTCTGATGCTGGTGTCGGTGTTCACTTTGGCAAAGTACTCGATATTGGCCCTGCGTTTATTTACAACGTGCCAGGTCGAACAGGTCAAGATCTAACGCCTGAAATTATTGAACCTTTGGCAGAGCACAAGCATTTTATTGGCGTCAAAGAATGTACGGGTAATGACCGTATCGCTTATTACGAAGCGCGCGGAATTGCATGTTGGTCGGGTAATGACGATGAAAGTTTTGATGGTCGTCATCAATACAAATCTCACGGTGTTATTTCTGTTACGTCAAATATAGTGCCTGAATTGATGCGAACACTGATGGATGAGCCTAACGCTGAGCTGAACCAGCAGTTACAAGCGCTAATGGGCTGGCTCTTCTGCGAACCTAATCCTATTGCAATCAATACCGCATTGATGATGACAGGCGCGGTGAACCCTAACTTCCGTTTACCTTACCAAGCCCTTACTCAAGCACAACGTGAACAAGGTTTGGTATTGTTGGCTGAGATTGACGCCGATAAGCGCGTTGGTGATAAGCTAAACCTACTTGCAGATAACGACTTTAATTACTGTTATTAACAACATTATGATCTTTAAACTGGCAAAGTGTTTAAATGCGCTTTGCCAGTCATTCCTACCTTATTGAGTTTCTGATTTATTTAATTATTTGCTTGCCGATTGAAAGGCCGTGAGTGACAGCTTGAATTCATCCGGTGTTTGATAATCTCGTGCTTTATCGGTTAGCGGGCAAGTAAATGCTA
The DNA here is from genome assembly GCF_003390335.1 of Thalassotalea euphylliae. Lineage (NCBI taxonomy): Bacteria > Pseudomonadati > Pseudomonadota > Gammaproteobacteria > Alteromonadales > Colwelliaceae > Thalassotalea > Thalassotalea euphylliae. The sequence continues at coordinate 3,544,817 of NZ_QUOU01000001.1, read as the reverse complement.
GCCTTGTTGCACAAAGTTGCAGATCAACATCAAAACTCGGTGCGGTATTCATTTGAACTTTATCTTGGGCTTGTGTGTTGGCAGTGCCGTCAGCACTATGGGGGGAATTGTAGAGTCTATCGCCGATTATCGGGCTAGCTAGCATTAAGGCATGTTTGCGAATTTGATGCTTTCTACCCGTTTCAATATCAACAAGGTAATGGCCAATATTACGATTGCGATCAACCGCAATTTCACTGAAATGGCTGATCGCTTTTTTCCCATCTATTGGCTCATTAATGGTAACTTGGCTGGCAAGTGAAGACTGAGATACGTCTAACATCGCTTCATACTGCTTGGTGAGTTTGCGCTGTTCAAATAGCTGTGTGAATGCTTGCGCTGCTTTTTTCGTATGGGCGACTAGAATAAGGCCACAAGTCGCTCTATCTAAGCGGTGCACCAAAAAGCAGGGGCGTTCGTTAGGCAAGTGCAGCTGCGCCCAGCGCGTAATGGTACAGTGGTCGCTCCATTTTGAGCCTTGCGAGAGCATACCGCTAGGTTTGAACCATACGCTGTAACTTTGCTGATCGTCAATTAACTGCGCCGCTGGTGGCGCTTGTGCCAGTACTTCCTCGTTGTAATAAAAATGCAGGGTTTCCCCTGCGTTTATGGGCTTTTTCACTCGCCTTAAACGCTGTACGCCGCCATTTTTTTTGCTAGCACGTGCTTTATCTGAGTTTTTTTTATCTGATGATGGCTTAGTGGGCTTTTCTAACCATAAAGCCCCTTTGCCAATCGCAGCCTTTAATTGAGCATTACTGAGCTCAGTTGATTGGCTAAGAATGGATAATGCTGAGGCGGGCTCGCCTTGATGTTGTAGGTGCAGTTCGAGTGGTGACACAGAAAAATAATGCGTTAGCGTTTAAATATAACCATAATGCCCAATATTAACATGTAATACCAATCCGCATAATAATATGCTCAACTCAGAGCTATTTCAGCGGTTCAAGTACAAGAAAAGTTTTTGCCGATATAGTTACTCTACATCCAGAAAATTTTGCGCCGTAATTGAGCCGCTGAAAAGCTCCCTAAGGGCTTGGCTAAAACACTTTACTGCGGTGTTGCATGCTCTTGAAATAGAATAACTATGACGGGCAAACATGCGCCTTGCATTAAAGCGTTTTATCTCAAGCTGAGTGAACATTTATTTATGCGGATTGGTATAAAAGATACTGCGACACCATTGGCCTCGCAGAAAATAGCCTCACAGTAAACGGTGCACGTTCGCCAGGAAGTAATAAATGACTAGAGATTTAACCCTTTTTCCCCAAGACGATATTGGTAATGCCTTGTGGCAATTGCAAAACCAAGGGACTGATTTATCCTTAGAGCACGAAGTGGAGTTCTCGGTGATTTTTCCAACTCAAGAGCAAGCGCTTAAATTTGGCCACATGCTATTAGAAAATGGCCAGAAGTTATCCTTTAGTCCATTTCAAGCCAATCCCGAGTTGCCTTGGGAGATAACCGCATACCCCTTTATGCCGCTAAGTTATGAAAACATCGTTGCATACCAAGCCTTGCTGCAAGAGCACTGCCCAGCGTTTGGTGGTCAGTTTGACGGTTGGTATTGCCAAGTTGATGCCAACTAAACAAGGTACTTGGGTGACAATTGGCGCCAATAGATACCAATCAGCGCAAAGGCAATATAACCATGGACTTATCTTCATTAAAAACACTGCAACAAAATAGTAAACGATCGTATAACGATCAAAAGTCGATCATTAAAAAAGTGCTGGCTGGCAAAGTGATTACCTGCAAAGCCTGTCAGCAGCCAGTTACTTTTGCCCCTGCGGCTGATACGCGAAGTGCGAAAGTCGGTTGTGCTAAAGGCTGTACTGATATTGAGCTTGATATTAGCTAGTCTTTAGCTAGCCAAGCCTAATTTTACGCTACTGGGGATACTGTGAATTATCTTGCGCATTTATTTCTCTCGCCTGATAATCCTGCGATTCGCGTGGGAAATTTAATGGGGGACTTCGTTAAGGGAAATCAGCTTGATTACTTGCCCGACGAAGTTCGCCAAGGAGTGTACCTGCACCGTGCCATTGATAAATTTACCGATCACCACCCACAAGTTACGGCGTTGAAGTCTTTGTTATCACCAGCACGCAAACGCTTTGCAGGGATCATTAATGACATTGTCTTTGATCATTTACTGGCAAGACAGTGGCGACACTTTAGCGATATTTCACTGAACGAATTCGCACAGCTTAGGTATCAGGAGCTGGCTGACTATCAAGCACATATGCCAGAAAAGATGGTCATTATGGTGAATCGAATGATTGCAGGGGACTGGCTAGTTGGCTATCAGATGCCATCATCAATTGGTGGCGCGATTAACGGGGTGAGTCGGCGTATTCGTTTTGAAAATAAGCTGTCAGGTGCAGCCCAAGAAGTCATGCCTGCGATGGCACACTATGAGCAAGCGTTTGTTGCGTTTTTCCCTGAATTAATGAGCTTTGTCGAGCAAGAAGCGCTCACCCTAAGTGAACGCTACAAATTGCGCTAATTGCGATAAAAACTAACCGTTATAAGAACGTTGCGATATCGTCGAGCGACTTTTTCACCGTGGCGTGATGCGGGATGGTCGCATCGTCGGCAGGGTAGCCAGCGATCAACAGCATATAGGCGCGCTCATTGTCAGTACGCTGACAAATTTTGTTTAAAAATGACATCGGTTTTGGCGTGTGCGTTAACGTTGCTAAACCAGCATTGTGTAGGGCATTGATGAGAAAGCCTGTGGCAATACCAACAGATTCATGCACGTAATAGTTAGTGTTCTCTTCACCTTTAGTAATGCCGCCTTTTTTCTCGCTAAAAATCGCAATTAACCAAGGGGCAATTTCTAAGTAAGGTTTTTGGTCATCAGTCCCGAGTGGTTTTAATGCTTCTAACCACTCTTCACCCGCGCGCCCGCTGTAAAAACCGCGTTCGTGGTTTTCTGCTTGTTCACGTACTTGGCGCTTTATTTCAGGATCAGAAATGGCAACAAATTGCCATGGTTGATGATTGGCACCACTTGGCGCGGTCCCCGCAGCTTTAATACAGTTTTCTATCACTTCACGAGCAACCGGTCGGTCGCTAAATTTACGAATACTATGACGGCGTTTAATGTTGTCGTAGAAGTCAGCAGAGCGACTTAACATCTCCTCGGCAGGGTATTCAATAAAGTCGGTCAGGGGGGAGCAATCGTGTTCTTTCATGGTCTATACAGTCACTAAATTTTTCAAAAAGTCGCTTAACTTTACAAGACCTTAGTATGTTTGTTTAGCTTTCATCACATGAATTAAGTGCTTAAAGAGTGAGTAAATTGCGACTTTATTAACTCAATTGATTTATTCTTGGCTTAGATACGTTTGCAAAATATTCTGATAGTCGGGCGTCGATTTTAATTTCGCCAGCGCAACATTAAAGCGTTCGACAAACTCGGGGTAGCGGCCATTTTTCGCGAATGCCAAGTGCAGAGGCGCCTCGTATAGATGTGGCTCTAGAATGCGAATTTGGTGCTCTCGTTCTCCGCCAAGCTTGTTCACGTAGTAAGGTAATATATTGGTGTCCATCAAGGCTAACGGCGCTTTTCCTGCAAGTAGCATTGCCACTTGCTCTTCTTCATTGGCAAGTCCTAGGGTTTTCAAATTAGCTTGGGTGTAGGCTTCGCCGTAATAGTAGCCAGTGATCCCCGCCACCTGATAACCTGAAAGCGCAGATAAATCGCCGTTAAAATCTATATTGAAGGCCGATGAAGACACTAAGTTCATGCGCTCCATCACTATGCTTTCTGGTACAAAGTGCAAGTAATTGGCGCGCTCTTGGTTAAAACTCACCGGAAGAATGGCATCTATATCGCCATTTTGTGCCAGTGAAAACATTCGTAGCCAAGGAACAGGCACATAATTTATTTCAATATTGTCTCCGGCGATTGCCGCGGCGGCTTCAAGAATATCGGGCACGAGTCCTTTTATTTCACCATTTTCCTGCCAGTGATAAGGAGGGTACGCTTGTATAGGATTGGCGATATTAATGATTAATGTGTCTGCTTGCTTGGCATGGGTTGGTAGCGCTACTGATAGCCAACAACATAGTACTAGATATAAAGTTGCCTTAACTGACACTGGTTTAATGTCGCCCTTTGATTAATTGCTTAGTCATTAATCTAGCACGAAGTTTTTACCAACTAAACCCAAAAGTTGGTGATTACTGGTATTTGTTTTTTATCCAAAAAGCTTTTTGTGACAATTACTTAGTTGAAGGTGAGCAGCGCTTTAAAAATAAATTCACTACTAATCTATTAGTAGAACGTTTATCGGAAATGGCGTTATTCATAATACCTATTGCCTCTGCAGTATCACGAAGTTATTCGTGATACCTTCATGCTACTTCAGCTATATATGAGTTTGGCAAATGGCAGGTGAAGCTCAATCAAGTGCCGTAATAGAGAAGTGATGGCTGGCGATATTAAACCCGTTGTTGAGGTAAAAGCGATGTGCGGCAAAGCGTTGAACGCCAGAGTCTAAGTGTATTTGCTGGCAATTATTCGCTTTTGCGTAGCTTTTTAACCAAGTGAGTAACGCGCTGCCAGCGCCGCTACCGCGATATTGCTCGTTGGTGACAAGATCGTTGATATAAATGTGTTTGCCCCAAGCAAGACTTTCACCCACAACAAAGCCAGCAACGCAAAGCACTTCACCTTCGCACTGTGCATACGCAATTTGGTAGCCTGTTAGTTGTAGTTGGCTGATCTTTTCAATAAGGCTATCCTCACTGTACTGCGTTCGTAATTGGTTCAACACTGGGGCTATTTTGGCAATACCTGAGGGTGTTTGTGCAAGTGCTATCTCGATTTTTCTTTCCATGAATTCGTCCATTTATTGTCTTGTCTTATGTTGTGTAAACTGCGCAGCCTATTCGCTGTAAAGTTTGGTCAGTTAGGCTTGTCTTCCACGCAAGTAATAGTTGCTTTAACATTTACTTAAAATGCGATCGAGATGATCGGCAAACGCTTTTTTATCTTGCTGGCTTAATGCTGGTGGCCCACCCGTTTGTACACCACTTGCGCGCATGGTATCCATAAAGTCTCGGACATTAAGGCGCGCTTTAATATTAGATTGGGTAAACAATTCGCCGCGCGGGCTTAGCGCTTGTCCACCTTTTTCAATGACTTCCGCTGCCAAGGGGATATCGCTGGTGATCACTAAATCATTTGCGGTTAAACGGGCGACAATTTCATTGTCGGCAACATCAAACCCCGATGATACTTGCAGTAAACGCACATACTTAGAATTCGGTGTGCGCATACTGTGGTTTGCCACTAACGTGGTCATTAACTGTTTGCGTTCGGCGGCGCGGAAGATAATTTCTTTGATGGCGACAGGGCAGGCGTCGGCATCAACCCAAATATTCATAGTCATTCCTGATATTGTGCAGTTTTATCGGTTTCAATTGCTGTAGGCTTAGTGAGTTCACATTTGCTTAGCTAAGGTATAAATGTAGGCGCTGACGATTTCGCCATTGGCAAGTTGTACTTGTGTTGCGACACGCTGGTAACCAACGCCTTCAAACTCGTCTAACCGTTGCCAGTGCTCAGGTAGTGCAATTGACGTAAATACCTGACCTGTCACTTGTTCATCCTGTTCATCAATTTTGCTGGTGATGCTGGCATCATATGTGCTGTTGTGACTTTGTTTGTTAAGCACTATCCCTGGGTATCCCATGGCCGCGCCCCAGCCTTCTTCGTATAGCGTACCAGTCACGGTACCTGTTTGCCATTCTCCGGTGACATCAGCAAGTATGTGTTCATTGGGTTTACCGGGGGCTAGTGTTCCGTAGACAAATAAACGATGCTCACAGGTGATTGATGAAGCGGTTTGCTGAGTCGATGCCATAGTTACTGCCTTATGTTTTGTCTCGGTATTTGTCTGAGTATATGCCTAGCGATCTGCTTAGTTACGCGCATAGTTTTTAATTAATGCATTGAATCGCCAAAGCTCACAACTTAACGGCCAGATTATAACGAGTGATCAACATATGGCTTAGTTTAATTCGTAAAATGATAGTTGAACTGATAAAAATGCTCGCCGTCTTTTTGTTCGATAATACAATCGCCTGAGATACCAGCTAATTCACCTGTGCCAGAGCCAGACATCACTTGGATTGAAAGCTGCTGTCCTTGCACGGACATGACACCAGAATGCAGCAGTGTAAAGGTGCCTTTTTTGCCCGCAAGGCTGGCACTTACTTCTTCGATTGCGTAATAAACGGCATTGCCGCTTTCAGTGCGTTTGCTAATCATTTGGCCAATGCCAGTACCGACGATATCACCAGAATACACTTTGCTAATCAGCATTCGACCTGCTGGCGTTTTTCTGTCTTGTTGTGGGTCTAGTTTTACCGAAAAGCTACCTGTTGCTGTCATGCGAGTTGTTCCCTGTTTTTTGTGATGAGAGTTTTGGGGTTAACGGAATAAGTTCTTATTCATACAGATTGACCTTGTGCTTTTTGATATACCAGTAGGCAATTGGCGCTTCAACTAGGCCATAGCAAATCAAAGTGAACCAAAACCAGTTTGTATCCAAAAACAATAAAGTAAATTGTTCACCTGTTCCCCAGTATTTACTGCCGACGACAAACAAGGCAAAGCCACTGGCAATAAGATCAAACAACGCAATGCGGTTTGCATTGTTACCGGCGAGTTTTGGATAAACAGAGCAATAGGCGACAAGTACTATTGCTAGGTTTAAAAAGAGAATAAAAATTTCCGCGCTCATAAAAGTTCTCGTCAAATCAATTTTCTAGCTCGTCAATTAATCTTGACTTGATAGTCATGTGCCAGTGTCCCTTGACAAAATGACTTTGGCAAAGTCCTTTTCGCTAGCCCCATGTACTGATGCTCTTTTATCCGTATCAGTTTGCTGATTTATTTGCCGTAGGCTCAATATATGCCTGTGTGCCCCATAAAGGCACAGTTGACAGGCTGTGCTTAAAGCTACCTTCGGTTTCTTTCGTGGTGTACGATAAATAAAGCAGTGTTTGGTTTTTGGGATCGTAAATTCTGCGTACCTTCATGGTTTTGAAGAAGATACTTTTTGATTGGCGAAATACCACTTCGCCAGAAGGCGATTGATCAATTTGGGCAATCATGGCTGGCGTAATATCGCCCGTTTGGCGACAAGAAATAGAGCTATCGCTGGGATCAGACAAGCTTAAATCAGCCTCAATGGAAGCAATATGACAGGTTACGCCAGTAACCACTTCATCTTGCAGCGATGAAATTTTAATGTCTTTGAGGGTAAATAAACCCAGCGAGACATCACCAACCTCGTTGTCTGAGCAGCCTGCTAGCGCGACTGCGAATGCCGTTGCCAATACGGCTTTATGGGCGAGTACGCCTAGTTGTTTTTTCATGATTCTCTCCGTCTGATAGCTTACTGGCTGCTTTTTACTTAACTCAACCTAACCTTATAATAAATTTAAGAAAACTTCTGCCCAAAAAAACGCGTGTCCAATGGTTAACCGGTAACTACTAACGTTTGTTGAGTGTGGCGAAAAAAACCTCAACCTGCTTTTGGTCAGTTAATTCAACAATAGTTGTACCTTGCTCTGCCGCTTTGGCGAGTAATTTTTGATAGTTTCGGCGTTTGGCGTGAAAGGTGGTTAACACCCACCAAATAATGGAGTCTTTTGAGCAAAAGCTCTGCCTAAACGTTTCGACATTACCTGCAAACAATCGTTGCTTGGTCGCTGCGCGCATGATGGAGCGGCAAATAGCGCGATAAAGCACCCGCGTAAAACTGTGATTTAGCCAAATGATGGTGGTTGCACGAGGCCAGAGTAGATCGCGAGCAACAGCGTAATTCCCATCAATTACCCAGTCTGTTTTATTGGCTGCGTCTTTGACAAGCAGGCGAAATTCATCATCGCATCGCTCTTGCCAGTTAGGCAGCCAATGCAGCGCATCTAATTCCACGTAGGTGACATTCAGCTTTTCAGCCAATTGCTGGGCAAATGTCGATTTACCGCTGCAACTAGAGCCGATGACGACAATGCGTTGCATCTTTTTGAACCTTAGCATGAGTGCGGTTTATCGTTTACTGGCCAGCAATTGTTGTAGTGCTTTAGGCAATATGGACTGTGCACCTTGGCTAATGGCTTGTTCATGTTTTTGCCATAACACACCTAAGTAAATCACCAGTAGTCCGATCACTGATAGCACGATAGGGAATAGCCAGCTGTCTTCAAACACACTATGCGCCAAGTGGCCAAGGTAAATACAGCTGCCAAACGCACCAAACACAACAAAGACCCGTCGCACCAGCAAAACACCAAGGCCGATCATCACCAAGTTGATGATAAAGTAGCCAAACTTTGCCAGCTCACTGTCTGAGTTTTGCAGTGATAATCCACCCCAAAAAGCGATAACGCCGAATAAGTAAATCCAAAAGGCATAGTCTTGTTGGCTCAGCGGGCTTGTTGCTCGTGTGCGCATGTCAATCCAGAATGCCAACCCAAGCATCAGTAATCCGGTATACATAGATACCATTTTGCGCAGCTCCCAGCTTGCGTCATAACTATTGCCACCGACGATCATAACGCTCAAGTCCATGGTTAAGTACCACAGTGTTACGGCAATAGGCATCACCAAAAACGGGTATCGATAGCGCCATGCGATCATGGTACCTACTGCTAAGGTGGCAAGCTCCATATAAAGCCAGTGCCAATGAATGTAGCTATGATAGTCGCGATAGTTGGTATCGCTTGGCCAAAATCCTAACCACTGCTGCAAGCCAAATACTGCCAAAGGCGTCAAGCAAGTGACAAAAGTAGCGCAAATACCAGCGGGAATAATTAGCTGTTTATTGGCGAAACGGTGTGTTAACCACAAGCCAATAGCCGCGTAGGCAAGCGAAATCGCGAGAATGCCAGCACCACCAAAAGTCGACCAACCTAAGGTCATAAACAAACTCATGGCACCAATGGCAATTAAACCACCAAAATAGTACAGCACATGGGTAAATGTAAATTGCGCGATATGGGCTTGCTGCGCACTTAAAAAGGAATACAGCTCATCTGCTTGTTGCGCGCTGATAATATGCTGTTTAACTGCTTGATTGAGCTGTTGTTGATTAATTTTTATCATAAGCTATTTCCTAGGTGGTATTGAGCTAGCGCTGCCCTTGTTTGCGCTAGCTAACAAACTTACACATGCCTAAACCTAAAGGCTCTCCTGTTCGTTCAACATAACCGTACTGGTGATAAAACGCTTCTTTGCCCTGCGCGCTAAATAAGCCAATTGTTGCTCCATACTTGGCTACTTTAGCTAGGTGTTGCTCTAGTTTGGTCATTAACGCTTTTCCTACGCCTGTTTGCTGAAATACTGGTGCTACCACTAAGTCTTGAATATAGAAAAACAGTGCGCCATCACCAACGAGTCTCACCATACCAATTAACTGATTATTTTGATAAGCGCTCAAGTGATACAGTGAATTGTCTAAACTCATTTGGGCAAGCAAGGGGTCTGTGTTTCCCCAACCAACTTTGGTGCGTAAGGCTATAAAGTCTTCAAGTTTGGGGGGATTTTCGGTAATTGTGTAGTTCATGTGGTGACATCTTTAGCTGTCATGTAAAGCCTGTTGGTACGCGCTGATCGCACTATTGCTCAACCAAGCCTGCATGTTGTTGAATAAGCGCTTTAGTCCTCCACCATGTTCGGCTTTAAATGGCTCGCTGGCGATGACTAATTCAAGTTCGTTTGCTACGGTTAGCTCGCAAAATTCTCGTGCTTGTTGGTCGGTTAAGCTAAAAGTGCTATTGGTAAATCTATCTTTAAACGCAATCGCTTTGCTGGCACTAAGCTTGGCGAAGGTAAAATCGCGATCACACGCACAATACAAATAAACAATCGCTTCTGCCTCTTGGCCGATGAGCTTCGCAACTTGATCTCGTTGGTGTAGAGAAAGCATGTGCGCATCAAATCCGGCAGTGCCATAAGCTGCATGATACAAGCCCGCATCGCAAAGTACTGTGCTCGCGCCCCAGTTTTTAAGCAGTTGGTAGGTTGAAGACAAGTGTTCGATAAGCGAGCCATTAAGGTGAACAAACTCACCAGCGCCCATGGCTTGTAAGGCGGTAAACTTATTGTTTATTGTATTCGCCATTTCTACCTCCTTGTAAATGCTAGGAAAATTAATGTACTACAACATAAACATCTAAGTGCTTGATGGCAAGGGGATAAGAAACGACGACTCGTAACAAGTGCTAACAAGCGGCGCTAGCGCGAAATTCTCACCCGATAGTTCAACACGTGTTTAGTGGCAATAACCAGCAAGATACCGCCTAAGATCATCAGCGAGGCAATGATTAAGCGCATCGATAAGTCTTCACCGGCAAAAACAACCCCACCAACAGCGGCTAAAATCGGAACTGAGAGCTGCACAACACCTGCTTGAATTGCTGACAAGCTAGGTAAAGCTTTATACCAAATGGTATAGCCAAGCCCAGAGGCAATTGCGCCAGACATTACTGCATAGGCGATTCCTGCTGTGCTGATAGTTGCTGAATTAATGGTAAAAACGAATAGCAAGATCACTAAAGGTAAGGTTCTTAAAAAATTAAAACTGGTGTCGGCGAGTGGGTTAATTGATTGCCTGCCAGCAAGTGTGTAAAAGCCCCAAGCGATACCTGATAGCGACATCAATACAAAGCCTGTTAATGATGGTGTACTTAGTGTTGGCAGCACTAAGTAAACAAAGCCGGCAAAGGCGACTAATAATCCAAACCACTCGACAGGGTGAAGCCTGTTACCAGCAATCAAGCCATAGATAATCAAAGTTAACTGTACTGAAGCAAATAAAATTAAAGCCCCCGTGCCTGTATCTAAGGTGATGTAAGCGTATGAGAAGGTAATCGCATAAACAAACAACATAGCAGCAGCCCACCAGCTGCCTGTTGATGCTTTGGCTGCTTTATTCGCTGCCCCCTGTGCCGACGTGCGGCCTTTGAAGAGCGCAAAAATCAGCATTAAGGTCGCAATGCCGGATGCCAAGCGAATATGGGTAAAGCTAGCGGCATCAATGGTCTCTTCACCTAAGGCTAAACGACATAAAATAGAGTTTCCAGCAAATGCGCAAAGTGCAAGTACAGTGTAAAAAATGGTTTTCATTGACGACGTTACTAGGTTATTAAGTTACTCAATTACATAAGAAGGTTTGAACGTATTACTTGGGCGCGGTGTTAACTGTGCTTATGGGGTCACAGGTTTTACTTTGGCTGCTTGGCTTGTGCTGAAATCTTCTGCCGAGACTGCGGCTTTGTCACTGCATTTGATGGTTTCTTCGCCCAAGTGATAAATATTGTTGACCGCGACATAAGCGCCAGAGACGATCCCCGTAATGGGTAATAATATTACCCCAGAGATGGAGTAATAAGTATTGTTGTCCTTATAACCATCTACTATTTTTAATACTTTTCTGTCAGATGAAATTTCGCATTTGGCTTGGTAGGTGTGGTCTTTCATAGGCACTACAACGCAACTGGTTATCGACAAAAGTAGCGATGCTGCAACCAAGTTTCTGATAACTACAGTGCTCAATAAATGCTTTACCTTGATATGCTCTAACACTTTTCTTCCTTGATAATGATTATTGCTGTGAGTTGATTTTAATTGATGCTGTGTGCTGTGTGCTGTGAGGGGGAATTACTTATAGTTACTCCCTCAGGTTAAGTGTCATAAATTTGCTGTTGGGATCGTCGACATAGTCACTAAAAGGTTCGCAATAGCTAAAGCCATGCTTTTGATACAGTGCTCGTGCTGGGGCAAAGTAATCCATTGAGCCGGTTTCCAAGCTGAGTTTGTCAAAACCCTTGGCTTTTACGTCGTTAATAATATGCTTGAGTAAGCGAGAGGCAACGCCCTTGTTTTTGTAGCTTCTTGCTGTTCTCATCGACTTTAGCTCAGCGTGACTGGCATCTAATTGTTTACAGGCAGCAAAGCCTGCTAGTTGGTCGTTATCCCATAGCGTCCAAAATAGTACTGATGCACATTTTAAGGCGTCAAGATCGAGCGCATGTTTACTCTCAGGTGGTGAGGTCACTTGCATATCGGCTAAGTGTTCCTCTAACAGCTCAATAACTTGTGCACTGGTGAGGTCGTCTAGGCGAATGTCCATTTTCATTCCTTTTCTGTCTGTTTTAACGCTCTCAACATTACGCAGGCAATTTTATACGCCATAAACAACCATTTATTTTCATATCAGACAAAGGCAAGAGGTAATGACGTTGTGCTGAGACTTGCCGCTAGGTCAAGTATTTGCCGCCAATTCAAGTCCTAATCGAATCGCCATCGTTAATATGATCAGCAATGACATCGCAAAAGCTCTCATACGGTAAGGTACGTAATTTGAGCCAATATGGATATAAGCATGCACGTAGCGAAGTAACACATAAGCCCAAGCTAAACCGACCATCATTGCATCAGCTGCACCGATAACAAAAGCCACAATACACAGCACCATAAACAGCACCGGGGTTTCAAATTGATTGGCGATGTTGTTAGACACTTTCACCACATCCGTTGTCCACGCACTGGCGTCAGTCGGTGTTTTTGATAAATCAACCGCTTTGGCTTTCACGGCTTTGTTTTTACGAGAAATTAACGCAAAGAACAGTAAAATCACCAACAGAACGTGCGCTAGCACAGGAAAGAAAATAGCAGAACCTGTCATTATAACCCTTAATTATTATTGTTTAGTGACCACCCTAGCATGTCTTTGACTAGGCTAAAAGTCATGAGCAATATATCGGGCGCTAGTGTCAGGTATTTAACCTACTGAAAAGGCGGTAATTATAAAGAGTGCTAAAACTAGAATTGGTAACTCAAGATAATACCAGCATCCGCACGGCTCTCATCGCTGTCTTTGCCCTTGCCGTAGCCCAATTCAAAGCGAATGCGAAAGCCGCTATGGTTTAAGCCATTATGGTTATAGCTGTAAGATAGACCTACGCCATTGGTGGTTTCATCGTCAAACACCTCAAGCAAACCACAGGCGATGGCTTCACCCAAGCTAGCACTTGAGCTGTCATTGTCAGCCGTATTCGGACAAGGGCGCTCATCGTCTCGCGCGCCAATAGCGCCTGCTAAGATACCAATCGCATGCGTATTATCAGTCGTCAAACTATGTTCAAAGCCAACAGAAAAGCCATCGTCTAAGCCAATTTTATAGTTAGCATACAGTCGCTGGCGTGCGTTATTTATCGGAAAAGAGACCTCAGGAATAATAAAGTAGGGGTATCCAGTACCCAGCGAAAAATCAATGTCATTGGCTTGGCTAGGAAGGGTTAGTAGTGCGGCGGTGGAAGTGACAAGCCAAATGAGTCCTTTTTTAATCATCGATAAATCCCTTTTATTTCGTAAACACAGGTAAAGCTTGTTAGTCAAATGTTAAAAATGTACGAACAAACTATGCTAAGAAAGTTGTGTAGGGTAAAGCGCTAACCCGTAACAAGATGTAAATTAAAACACTATTAGATGTGCGCTGGGCGCGCTAAATCCAAACGTCATTTTTGGCGGTTAATTTATTACGCGATTGACCCGTATCACTTTCCCTCGTATGACTTTCGCCTGTGTTATTTTCTCCTGTATGACTTTCGCCTGTGTTATTTTCTCCTGTATGACTTTCACCTGTGTTAATGACGCCTCTTGGCTCAACCAACATGATATGGCATTCATTGTTAGCGATTGGTTTGTGCTCCACACCTTTGGGTACAACATACATTTCACCTGCGTTAAGTGTGACTTTGCCATCGCGAAATTCAATGTTTAAGGTACCATTGATAACAATAAAGACTTCATCGGTATCGTCGTGCTGATGCCAGATAAACGCTCCCTCCACTTTAGCCAGCTTAAATTGGTAGTCGTTCATTTCAGCAATAACTCGCGGTGACCAATGGTCGTTAAACTTGGCAAGTTTTTCGTTAAAGTTGATGGCATCAAACGTCATATGTTGCTCCTCACGTTTTTTTGAGTGAAAACTACTTTATCGTTATTTTTCATAGTCTCTTTCTACTTTGGCAATACGTACTTTAAAGTGTTGGTACCAAAGCTGATGACCTTTGCGTTGCGCTAGTTGGTGCTCCGCATTCATCTTCCACGCTCGAATAGATTCAAGATCTTGCCAATAAGAAACCGTAATACCAAGGTCTTCTCGCGCCGATTCAACGCCTAAAAAGCCAGATTGTTGCTCGGCGAGCTGCACCATTAACTCCGCCGTTTCTGCATACCCCTTGTCATTTATGGTGCGCATGGAGGTGAAGATAACTGCGTAGTAGGACGGTTTCGGGGTCTTAGCAATCATAATCCGGGTTAACTTTTATGGTGAACAGCAATGATCATAGTATAGATACCACAAGGTAAAGGGCTTGATTCGTTGCACTTTGAGTTGTGAACTTCATTGATGGAAGCATCGCATTAATTGAAATAATGGGTAGTGGGCTACTTTGATTGCGCTGTTTTATTTTGCTTTAGCATTTGCTCCATCTCTTGAATAAAACGCTCTCTAAGCACGCCTTTGTGCGTTGATATCAGCGCTTCATATTTACTGGGAAATAGAAATAAATAGCTTTGATTCGCTTCACCTTTGAGCTTATTGATTAACGGTTTTAAGCGCTTTTCATTTTGCTCGAACTGCTCAATTAATTCATAACAAATAATGATGCCGTCAATATTGGGATTCCACCAAGCATCGGGCTCAGAGCATTGGCTTTCAAAGTAAATGGTCACTGGCTTGGGGAGTTTGATCGCTTCATTTACTCGGCCAAGAATATAAGCAACCCGCTCTGACGATTGCAACCATTGCACTATGGCTTTATGCGCTGGACGAGAGGGCGTTATATATTGCACATTGACTGTCGGGCGACCAGTGCCAGCGTTTGCTTTTGGAACGGGATGCCAGCTTTCATCGAAGGTCACATAACTGTAGTTGTCGGCGAGCCAGCTAAGTGTTTCACGATTTTGCTGGTATTCAAGATCACAGTCCCATGCGCGCTGGTAGGGGAGCCATGCTTCTTTTCGAATACGCTCTAATTTATCCACTGCGGCCCCATACACAAGGCAAGTAACGTCATAAAAGCGTTGAATGGATAATGGGTGCACATCCCAAAAAGCAATAGACGAATGTTCGACTTCTTGCTGCCATTCAATCATCCACTCTGCGGAAATGGAAACCATCTGATCTAATAAATCATCATCCACGTCGCGACTGTTGAGCATCATAAACATGGTGGCGATTTGATCGGCGGCTTTTTCTCGACCACCTAACACTGGAATATTATTTAACTCAATAATCGCATGGGCTAGCTCGTGTAAAAGCGCAAATTCAAGATTGCTTTCAACATAAAAGTGTGGGGTATTGAAGGCGGAATCTAGTGTTAGATTAGAGAATGTCGAGGGGGTAATGTTTTCAGCTTTTTCAGTAACTTGTGCAGACAGCTGAAAAAAAGTGAACAAGCAGCCCATGGCTAACAGCTTAATGTTCATAACTCTGCCTCCCTAGTGAGATAAACAATAGTGAAATAAACAAGCTTTGCTGATCTTTGAGGTTTAGTCACCATAGAAAATAAGCGCTGACTTTTCCAGTAACTGGCGGTAATCATCCTCGCTGATCTCACCTTGCTCAAGTTGATTAAGGGCATCAACATTTCTCAAGTAAAACTCATTTTCAATATCTGCCAGAATATAGCCGTATTCCGTCTCTGTAATAATATTGGCGCGAAATGCTGCCTTCGAAGATTTTTTCGTCCAATAAGGAGCAGCAGTTGGTTTTGGATAAGAATAGTCTTTCTGCAAAATAGCTGGGTCGGAAACTCTTGCTACCTCCATCCCTTCGGCGATCGCTTGTTGTGCACACCAATTAAGTAGCCAGTCGACTGAATCTTTTGCGCCGTATGGATGCCAATCATAACCTGCTGTGCACTCACCAACTTTCTTACCGTCAGCGTTATAAAGATCTAATTGGCCGCTAGCACAACCACCTAACGCCAGTGTCACTGCGAAAACAGTTAACTTTTTGATAAGCACAGCAAAGCTATTAAGTTCATAGTTGATAGCTGTTAAGTGCGGTTTTCGTGCTAAACGCTGGGAATACATAACCACATAATGGCAAATGAACAGACGATACCAACACCCCAAACAATTGAACGTAACAAACCAATGTTCAATAGATAAAGTAGGTGATAAACAACTCTAGCAACAATATGAGTAATAGCGAGTAACTGAATCGTCTCGCCTGTGGTGTTTGTCGAAATTGCTAATAAAACCGCAGTAGCAAACACAATCAGCGATTCAAACGCGTTTTGATGGGCTGCCAAGGCACGAGCGCCAAAGCCCGTTAATTTTGCCTGCTGCTCTCTCGGGTGGTTATTGTCATAGCCCCCAATTTTATTCATCGCTGCGGCTAATGGCGCTTTGGCAATATAGGGCAGTAGCGCCGCTGCGATTAGACACCAGATAAGTGTGATCAATGTGCTTCTCCTTCGTTTTTCTTTTTATGATATTGACTTAAATCGAAACTATTGTCTTTGCGCTAGGTTAAATTCGCGGCACTATTTGAACTACTTGTATGGTGTTTTTAAAGCCGCACATTGATTGTTGGAATACATTATGAAACCAAAGTTACGCAATTGTTTGTAGAGGGGGGATCTCTGATTTATTATTTTAATTTGTTGTTCTCATTTAACTTTTAACTTAATAGCCACTTTATTTTCAAGAGCAGTTCTTACAGGTATTAATTCTCTCTGGAGTTGATTAATATGTGCTTCCGCTAATTCGTAATAATTGTCATTATGGACGACATAGTTAGCAAAGAAATAAGTATAAATGAGAGCAATAACCAAGTATTTGCTCAAGTCCATTGAAGCACCTAACACCGCGTTAAGCTAGAGGCGAAGCAGGCGCTAGGTTGGCGCCGAACGAGGCAATTGCAAACCAAGTGACTGAGAGCTTGTTACTTTCAATACATAGTTAGGCGGCACGTTCTCTCTCTACGAAGAGGGGCGATTGAGTTACATCTCGATATAGCCATCAGGTGAGCACACCGTGAATGTGCCGAGCATCGAGCATCTTTGTATTGCGCCCCTCTCGAAGATATTGCCTCAGATATTCATCGTCGTCTCTGCTGGTGAATGTCGGTACTTCACCAGAAATATTCACCTGGATCGGTATGTCTCTAACTGAGTCCGTAATACCACCAGCGCTATAAGTAGAAGCTAGTAGGTGAGCGGCGTAAATAGTGCGTAATGACCCCAAAGCTACCCTCGAACTACCTACAAAGTTGCGTAATTTGCTTCTTTCACCGACCAAAATGCATCCTTCAATCTCGTGGGGGTAGTTGCCGACGTGAATCTGGATGTTTACTCGTGGGCTAGTCTGAGTTAATTGAATTCGCCACCCGCGAGCTCCATCTTCACGAACGAACCCACCATAGGTTCCAGTTGGAATGCAACTGATACCTTGGCTGTTATTTCGCCAAGGAAGTTCTAGTGTATCGCAAACATAGTTACGATTGACGTAAAGCAGGCCAATAATCGATCCAGAGTGTTTTGCGTTGCGTTGCGTTTGATTGATATTGGCATTTCCATATTCACAAACTCCTAGTGCGTGGGGAAGTCTGCTGCCTAACAACTTATGATGCGACAAAATTCCAAGATTCTCCGGATATTTTTTTAATAATATCCTTAATGATGTTTAACCATAGGATAGGATTCTCACAATTCAAGTATTTTGAGCTCTACCTTGTGTGAAGACGGATAAACTTAAATTAAGTGTCCATGATCCTGAAGTTTTGCAAAGTTAACTTGGGAAGGAGCGATAGATTTATTGAGGTTGCAGAATTTTATTAAAGGAAAATAGCAAACTGATAACTATTTATTGCTACGAGGCTCGATCAAGATCATAAGCTCCTTATCTGATGCGTAAAGTTGAAATGTATCGTGCAGTTATTAAAAAGCCCGCTGAGAAGCGGGCTTGGAATACGCCAGATTTACTAGCTACAAATTCTTAGCCAATACACATTAATATTAGCCAATAAACTTACGCGCATTACGGAACATACGTACCCAAGGTGAGTCTTCACCCCATGAGTCTGGATGCCATGAGTTGGCTACTGTGCGGAATACGCGCTCTGGGTGTGGCATCATAATAGTCACACGACCATCCGTTGTAGTTAATGCTGTAATGCCGTCTGGCGAGCCGTTCGGGTTAGCTGGGTAGGTTTCGGTCACATCACCGTAGTTGTTTACATAACGCATTGAAACGGTGCCAGAGTCGTTGGCGGCATCAATCGCTTCATCTGAAGTAAATTCAGTGCGACCTTCACCATGTGAAACGGCAATTGGCATACGTGAGCCTGCCATACCTTTAAAGAATATAGACGGGCTTTCTTGTACTTCTACCAGCGAGAAGCGTGCTTCAAAACGTTCAGATTCGTTTTGCACAAAGCGCGGCCAGTGCTCAGCGCCCGGAATAATTTCTTTTAGGTTTGATAGCATTTGACAGCCGTTACACACACCTAATGAGAAAGTTTCAGCGCGTTCAAAGAAGGTTTTAAACATTTCGCGCGCATTAGCGTTAAACAGAATGGATTTCGCCCAACCTTCACCAGCGCCCAATACGTCACCGTACGAGAAACCACCACAAGCCACTAAGCCTTGGAAGTCAGCCAAATCAACGCGACCTGCCAGAATGTCAGACATATGTACGTCAATTGCATTAAAGCCAGCGCGAACAAAAGCGGCTGCCATTTCTACGTGCGAGTTTACTCCTTGCTCACGTAAAATAGCCACCTTCGGATTAGTGCCCGCTTGTGCGTCTTTGGCAATTAAGTCAGCAACGATATCTTCATTGATATCAAAGCTTAGTTCAGCGTTTAAGCCGGGATCTTCGGTATCGAATTTAACGTCGAATTCTTCTTGCGCACATTCTGGGTTGTCACGCATTGCTTGCATTTTTAAGGTGGTTTCTGCCCAAACGGTACGGAAGTAGGTACGTGAGTTTTCCAATACCACCTGCTCGTTACGAGTAAAGGTGATCATGTCAGTGTCGTTAATACGAGCAACGTCTGCACAGTAATCTAAAATACCGTACTCAGAGAAAATGGTGTGAATTGCTTCCATATCGTCTTCGCGAATTTGAATCACAGCACCTAGCTCTTCGTGGAACAGGACTTCGGCATCGGAACCTTCAAATACACTTAAATCAACGGTAACACCTGTGTGACCGGCAAACGCCATTTCGGCGATGGTGGTAAATAAACCGCCATCACTGCGATCGTGATACGCCAACAACTTGCCTTCGGCAACTAAGGTTTGCATCGCATTGAAGAAACCACGTAGCAGGTAAGCTTCGTCAACATCTGGTGTTTCTGTGCCTAAGTGTTGGTAAACCTGTGCTAAACAAGAACCACCTAGACGGTTTTTACCGCCAGATAGGTCAATCGCGACAATGCGCGTGTCGCCCTGATCCGTGCGTAGCTGAGGCGTTACTGTTTTGCGAATATCTTCAACACGACCAAAGGCAGTGATCACAAGTGACATAGGAGCCGTAACTGCTTTTTGCTCGCCATCTTTTTCCCACTGAGTTTTCATACTCATTGAGTCTTTACCCACAGGAATGGTTAAGCCAAGCTCAGGACAAAGCTCTTCACCCACTGCTTTTACCGCTTCGTATAAACCTGCATCTTCACCCGGGTGGCCTGCTGGCGACATCCAGTTAGCGGAAAGTTTAATACGGTTTAAGTCGCCAATATCGGCACCCGCAATGTTTGTTAGTGATTCAGCCACCGCTAAACGTGCTGAAGCGCCATAGTTTAGTAGGGCAACTGGTGTGCGCTCACCCATTGCCATCGCTTCACCGTGGTATGAATCTAACGAAGCTGCGGTTACACCACAATCAGCGACAGGCACTTGCCATGGGCCAACCATTTGATCGCGTGCCACCATACCGGTGACTGAGCGGTCACCAATGGTGATCAAGAAAGTTTTCTCGGCAATGGTTGGTAAGCGTAATAAGCGGTCTGCCGCTTCTGCAACATCAATGTTCGCTAGCTTGATTTCATCACCCGCAGCGGTTGTCGTTTTAACGTCTTTGATGATTTTCGGTGTTTTACCTAGTAACACGTCAAGCGGCAGGTCAATTGGCTTGTTTTTGTGCTCGTCATCGGCAAAGTGTTCGTCAGTAACCGTTAAGTGCTCTTCTTCGGTGGCTTTACCAACCACAGCAAATGGCGCACGCTCGCGTTGACAAATCGCTTCAAAAATCGGTAATCGTTCGTCAGAAACCGCGAGTACATAACGCTCTTGAGATTCGTTACACCAGATTTCATGTGGTGCCATGCCCGGCTCATCGTTTGGTACGTTACGCAATTCAAAGTTACCGCCACGGCCACCGTCTGAGACTAATTCAGGGAAGGCGTTTGATAAACCACCGGCACCGACATCGTGAATAAAGAGAATGGGGTTATCATCACCTAGCTGCCAACAGCGGTCGATCACTTCCTGACAACGACGCTCCATTTCTGGGTTATCACGTTGTACCGAAGCAAAGTCTAAATCTTCACATGACTGGCCAGATGCCATTGATGATGCAGCGCCGCCACCAAGGCCGATATTCATGGCCGGCCCACCTAGTACAATTAGGTTAGCACCAACGTTGATTTCACCTTTTTGTACGTGCTGCTCGCGAATGTTACCAAAACCACCGGCAATCATAATTGGCTTGTGGTAGCCGCGAACTTCTTCGCCGTTAAATGAGTTCACTTGTTGCTCGTAGGTACGGAAGTAACCGGTAATGGCAGGGCGGCCAAATTCGTTGTTAAACGCTGCGCCGCCTAATGGGCCTTCAAGCATAATGTCGAGTGCCGTAACGATTCTGTCTGGCTTGCCGTAGTCAATTTCCCATGGCTGTTCAAAGCCTGGAATACGTAAGTTAGAAACCGAGAAGCCAACTAAACCCGCTTTTGGTTTTGAACCGACACCCGTTGCACCTTCATCGCGAATTTCACCGCCAGAGCCTGTTGCAGCACCCGGATACGGGGAAATAGCCGTAGGGTGGTTATGGGTTTCCACCTTCATCAGAATATGAATGTTTTCGTGGCTGTAACCGTACTCTTTAGTTTCTGGATCTGGGTAGAAGCGACCTGCTTCAGAGCCCGCCATCACCGCTGCATTGTCTTTGTATGCCGATAACACGTAAGCAGGGTTTTCCTCGAACGTGTTTTTGATCATTTTAAATAGGGATTTTTCTTGTTTTACGCCATCAATCGTCCAGTCAGCGTTAAAAATTTTATGGCGGCAATGCTCTGAGTTTGCTTGAGCAAACATATAAAGTTCAATGTCGTGAGGGTTGCGGCCAAGTTTGGCGAAGTTATCAGCGAGGTAAGTAATTTCATCATCGGCTAGTGCTAAGCCTAAGCTGCTATTAGCTTTTACTAGTGCATCGCGACCACCGCTAAGTACGTCTACTGAACTAAATTCGCCAGGCTCTGCTTGCGCAAACAATGCTTGTGCATCATTAAACTCAGCAAAAATTGACTCCATCATGCGATCGTGCAACAAGTTGTTAAGTAGTTTTTCTTGCTCAACCGTTAGCGCTTCGCCATTAATGTAATAAGCAATACCGCGCTCTAGGCGAATCACTTTGTCTAGGCCACAGTTGTGGGCAATATCGGTGGCTTTTGATGACCATGGTGAAATAGTGCCTGGGCGAGGTGTGACTAATAATAAAGTGCCGTTTGGCTCGTGTTCTTCAATAGTTGGGCCGTAGGTTAACAGTTTGGCGAGTACGCTTGACTCGTCAGCGTTAAGCGCTGCTGATAAATGGGCAAAGTGGCTAAACTCTGCGTATATGTCGTTAACAGGAAGGCCAGCTTCAGCACATTGCGTTAATAATTTTTGAATTCTAAAGTCAGAAAGTGCCGGAGCGCCACGAAGGGTTTGGATCAACATCGCCATTAGTTTACTCACTAGTAAATTAGTTGCTTGCCACCACGGAGCTTTTACATCGAAACTGCTACGTTGACGCTTATACATTGTAAGCGTCGAAACTTATCGGAACTTGCCCAAGTACAGTCATACCGTGCACCAAATTCCGTGGTGAAAACATGGGGTAAAAATCGCGCGTATTATAGGAGAAACGCGGCGTATTAAACAGCAAAATCTTTGTAAGATTTTCACGAGTAATGGCTCTAAAACCTTGGCGTAGCGGCAAAAAGTGAAAAAATGCTTTAACTGTTTTTCAATTCACGACACAATGGTTTGGTATGAACATTTACTATAAAAAAACCAACCGATTGTTCAACTTTTTCCGACTTCTGTTCGCAGTCGTTGTTTTAGTTATTTCTGGCTGTAAACAGGAAGCTGACCGACCGAATATTTCTCGCGTGCTTGAGCGTGGTTATGTCGCTGTTGGCACACTTTACGGGCCAAATTCTTATTATCTTGGGCCAGAAGGCCCAGCTGGCTTTGAATACGAATTAGCCAAAAAATATGCGGAATCTTTGGGCGTAGAATTACGCATTATGCCCAGTTATAGCCTAGATGAGCTGTTTCCGCGTCTAGATTCAGGTGAGGTCGACTTTCTCGCCGCTGGTTTAGCGGTTACGCCGAATCGCTTAAATGCTTACGAATTTGCTCCTAGTTATGACTCTGTCAGCCAAAAGCTCGTGTTTCGCCAAGGTAATAAACGGCCCAGAGCGTTAAAAGATTTAACGGGTAAGTTATTGGTGACGGCCAACTCGAGCCATGTGGAAAACTTAATGGCATTACAGCAAGCGCACGAGTCACTGTCTTGGCAAGAAACCAATGAGTTTGACACCGAAGAGCTATTGCTGAAAGTGCTTAACGGCGACATTGATTACACTGTCGTCGATAGCCATGTACTGGCGATTAACCGCCGATATTATCCTGACATCAGCATTGGCTTTACGGTGAAAAAAGCTGAGCCACTGGCATGGCTGGTCAGCAAAGGCAGTGACGATTCCATTATTGCCAGTTTGATTGAGTTTTTTGGGCAAGTGCATCACGATGGCACCTTACTGGCCTTGGATGACAAGTATTACGGTCATATTGAGCAGTTTAATTATGTCGATACTCAAGCATTCTTGGCGGCCATCGAAAATACGTTACCGACGTATCAGCCGCTATTTGAAAAATACGGCCAAGATATTGATTGGAAGCTACTGGCTGCAATTAGCTATCAAGAATCTCACTGGAACCCAAAAGCACGCTCGCCAACTGGGGTTAGGGGCATGATGATGCTCACCTTGCCAACAGCGAAGCAAATGGGCGTGACCAGTCGCTTAGATCCCGAGCAAAGCATTGCTGGTGGGGCAAAGTACTTTAAGCGTTTAATTGACCGTATTCCTGATCGCATCCCGTTTCCCGATCGCATGTGGTTTGCACTCGCCTCGTATAATGTTGGCTTTGGTCATGTTAATGACGCCCGCATTATTACCCAGCGCCAAGGGGGCGATGCCGACCGTTGGGTTGATGTGAAGTCGCGCCTACCTTTGCTCAAGCAAAAGAAATACTACAAAACGGTGAAGTATGGCTACGCCCGAGGTGACGAGCCAGTAAAGTATGTGGAGAACATTCGCCGCTATTACCACACCCTGTCTTACTTTGACGAAAAGGTGCTCAACAATACCACTAATTCGCGCGAAGCCTTTACCATGCAAAAGAGCAAGCAAAAGCCTCCTAACAAAGTGAATGACCTAGCTGCTGAGTAACGCTTGTTCGCCTTTGCCAAGGCAACATGACGTTTCTTCTATAACCTAGCTTACATAGCCTAAGCCACATAACCTAGCTCAAAGTAAAACCCTTGCTATAAGCTTGTTAACTTATGGTAACAATAAAAAATACATGGATTGTTGACTGTACAGTCAAGATTTGTCATAAATTAGTCATATAGGCAGGTTATTATGCCTATACGTAGCCGTTATGGTGATACAGCACGTATTAAACATTAACGATCACAATGCAGATGTTGACAAAAAAGGAGGTTGTTATGCCACTCAACAAACGTCGAATGCAACTTAGTGTCCAGCGCAAACGCATGCTCAGAGATACACAACGTAAAATCAGTAGCCGCCGCAGTGCCTACTACAAACAAAGCCTGATGGAATAGCCCTCAGGCTTTTTTGTTTGTGCTACTTTGCACTTAATCGAACTGCCATAGATTACCTTAGCTTTCTCTTCTCTTACCTTTTTTCTCTTACCTTTTTATTATCGGCTATGGAAGCACTTGTTTTAGTGCGCGTGCTCAGCTTTAATGTTCATGCTCAATACTGTTTTCATGCATTTCGTCGTGGCTAAAATCGTGGCTAACACTGTGGCTATGGCTACGACGCTCTAATTCAACTGAGCGGCTAAAAGATGAGTTTACTTCACCGGTATAGCAGTTGATCACCCAGGGGAAACTATCGGTAATAAAGTAGCCGTATTGGCCGTCAACCACCATGCCATTGCATTGATCTAAATCTCCTGCGCCTTGTACATATTCCCAGTCACCACGAAATTGGCCATCGTAGTTATTGCTGGCAATATCGCCAACACCTGCCTGTGGGGTTTGAAAGCCATCAACGGCTTGCCTTGGGCCGCCATTATCTTTGAGTTGATAACTGGAAAGTGCTTTGCGAGTTTCGCCAGTTGTTGAGTCAATAAAACAGCTACCAAAAATCGGGTAGCCATCTGCCGCAAAGCCGATCACTGGCGAGGCGATACCTGCTGTGCAGGTTTGGCTAAACATCGCAACAGGATTGGCGTGATAGTGATATTTACCATTGGGTTGTGTGTGAGCGTTGTGAATATCGGTGCCAAAGGTGTTCAGTGGCGACATCGGATCGTAGCGCCACGGGTTGTCGTTTTGATTGGCGCCACAGCCTATTTTCTCGCGGCCTAACGGCTCGTCGCCGACGCCATAACAGGCAGCCGCTAATATATCGAGCGTGACACCGTTAAGCATAATGGCTTCGGTAGTCCCGATGACCAAATTGGCAGGCGTCGCGCTCGGCTCTGGTTTGATTGGAATGCGATAGCTCGACAGCACTGCTTGGACATCATTGGCAAAACGAGCGCTTTGGTCGTTAAAGTCGTGATTGGGAATTTGGTTTACTTGAATTAAACACTCGCTGCTATCGGCGCTAATACTGACGCTGCCGTTAAAGGCTAAGCCGCGTTTGATATCGTCAACACTCGACTGATATGTACCTAAGTATTCAGCGCAACTGCCGGATTGTTCGACGAAAATTTTATCTGTGATATCAAGGTTATTGCTTTGGGCGGTAATGGTGATGCTAACGGGAGAAGAAGTGCTTTCGCCATCACTCACAGTTAACTGTAACGCGTAGTCGCCACTGGCGTCAGGGGTAAACTCAAATGAAGCTGCCACGGATTGTGCTTGGCTTAGGGCAACTTGGCTACCTTTCGGCTTATTTGTAAATGCCCATTGATAAGCGAGGCTATCCCCATCGGGGTCGCGACTATTTTCTCCCGAAATCAACACTGCTTCACTAACATTGGCGCTTTGGTTGGTGCCTGCATCAGCGATTGGCGTTTGATTTTCTGCACTCAACGGGCTGACGGCAACAGTGACACTGGCTGTGTGCTCAAGTTCGCTGTCACTTACCGTAAGGCTGATCACATAGTCACCGGCAATGTCTGGTGTAAAGCTAGTATTGACGTTTTCAGGGTTGGTGAGGGAAACGGTACTGCCATCTGGCGCATTGCTCATCGTCCACAAATAGCTCAGGCTATCGCCGTCACTATCGGCGCTTTGCGCACCGCTTAATGAAACGGTATTACCTAGTATGATCGACTGGTTTTCACCAGCATTTGCCACCGGAGCGTTGTTTGGTGCGGGTGTTGGAGTTGATGGCGGTGTGCTATCGGCAGGCGGTGTCGTTGTATTTTGTGTATCGTTACTGCCTCCGCTAGATGAGCCACCGCAAGCGGTTACTAAGCACAAACTGGTCAGTACAGGAGTTATTACGGGAAGAATGACGGGAGACAACTTCATAGCGAACCTCTTTATACGCAAATACACGTCGAGGCCTCACTATATAAAATGGCGAAATTTAGTACAACGCGCCCAACGTAAATATTCTGTAAAGGTAAGCTTTGGGGGGATGAGGTTGTCAGGTTTACTTTTTAATCGCTTCGTTCGCTAACAGAGCCGCTCTCTAGCAGAGTCATACACTACAAAGAAGTCATTAAAGAAAGTGAGTTGAACACATAGTGCTTTTGTAGCGCGCTGATCGCCCTAATTTAGCACTCATATAACAATTATGTAGCTTAGGGGATTAGGCGCCATTAATTGCGCCTAGTTGGAATATCAAGCATATCGATAATCGCTTGCGAAATTGCGTCGATTTGCGCAATATCTTCGGGGATAATCAGCACGGTATCGTCACCGGCAATGGTGCCCAGTATGCCAATCGACTCTTCTAGCGAGTCTAAAACACGCGCCATTAATGGCGCACCACCTGTACCTGTTTTCAATACGATTTGGTAGTTATTGTGCTTTAAGTCGAGCGCGATAGTTTCAATCGGGTGCTTGGTTTTCGGGATGATTAGCGCGTCAGGCAAGTTATAACAAATTTCGTTTTGGCTATTACGGGTTTTAACCGCGCCCAGTTTTGCCAACATACGCGAGACTTTTGACTGGGATACGTGCTCAAAGCCTTGTTGTGCTAGCGCGAATGCCAACTCTTCTTGCGAGCGATAGCTGCCTTGCTTAATCAGTGATTTAAACACTTGCAGCAACTGCTGTTCTTCTTTCTGTTTGCCTTGAACTTGTTTGGTTGTTGTTGGTTTACTTTGTGTCATATTGTGATAACTATATGATAAATAATTGTAAATTTATGAGAATTGACTAGTGCAGTTAATTGACTCTATTGCCAGTTGCTGCGCCGCTCGCTACTTTTCTTGTTGCTGTGCTTGCGCCAGTTGCTGCTTCTTTAACTGCTTGGCCGCTTTAATTTCGGCGCGGCGTCGTTTAAAAAAGTGCGACAGCATAGCGCTACATTCCGCTTGCATCAAGCCAGAATTAACATCAATGAGGTGATTTAGCTTAGGCTCATGTGTTAAGTTAAATACCGTTCCCGCCGCGCCTGTTTTTTCATCTGGCGCTGCAAATACCACACGCTTGACTCGGCTGTGTACTAATAGGCCAGCACACATGGGGCAAGGCTCTAACGTAACGTATAAGGTGCAGTCAATCAGGCGGTAATTCCCCAGCGTTTTACCTGCCGCGCGCACTGCCATCATTTCCGCATGCGCTGAAGGATCATTGTCAATGATGGAGCGGTTGTAACCTTCGCCGACAATCTCTCCTTGATAAACAACGACGGCGCCAACGGGAATCTCATTGTGTTGCTCAGCGATTTGCGCCAGTTCCATGGCCCTTGTCATAAACTTGTGATCTTGGGCTGTAAATACTGCTTTGTCTGAGCTATTGGACTCGTGAGTTAATGCCGCAATTTCTTTCATTATAAAAACAGCTCAAGCAAATCGTTCAAATAGCGATGGCCGAGTATTGATACTTGCCATTCTTGGCCCTTGTTGACCAGCAAGCCTTTTGATTGAGCAAGTGCTAGTGGCGCTGCAATGGCACTTGTGGGCAAACCTGTGGTTGCTGAAAAACGTGCAATATCAAAAGCTTCTCTAAGCCTTAATTGGTTCATCATAAATTCAAACGGCAGCTCCTCTGCACCTACTGTGTTGAGGTGATCAAGGGCAGGGCGATCTGCTTCAAGGTAGCCTTTGGGGTGTTTGACTTTTACGGTGCGATAAATCTCGCCGCTGGCAAGGTCAGTAATTTTGCCATGTGCACCGCAGCCAATGCCAAGGTAATCGCCAAAACGCCAGTAATTGATATTGTGTTGACTGCGCTTACCCGCTTGGCTGTATGCCGAAATTTCATACTGCTGAAAGCCCGCGTTGGCGAGTACTTGCACTCCTTGCTCTTGGATATCCCACAAGGTTTCATCTGCGGGCAGTTTTGGCGGTTTTGAGCCAAACGCGGTGTTAGGCTCAATGGTCAGTTGATACCAAGACAAATGATCAGGCTCAAGTGCGACAGCTTGCGCTAAATCATCCATCGCAGCATCGAGCGACTGCCCCGGCAAACCATGCATCAGGTCTAAATTAAAGCTTTTGACCCCGCAGCTCTTGGCAAACTGTGCCGCACGGATTGCTTGCTGGTTATCGTGAATGCGGCCTAATTTGATCAGCTTATCTGATTCAAAGCTTTGTATGCCAATAGATAGGCGCGACACGCCAGCTTGGGCAAAGCCTTTGAATTTATCAGCTTCAACCGTACCTGGGTTGGCTTCCAGTGTCACTTCGATATCACTGTCGTGATCAAAGCGTGCAAAAACACCCGCAAGAATTTCACCAATGGCCTTAGCTGAAAACAGGCTTGGTGTACCACCACCAATAAAGATGCTGTGCAGTTTGCGATCGTTAAGTTTGAAACGCGCAATATCATCGTCTAAATCTTTGAGCAGTGCTGCTGTGTATGCTTGCTCTGGCAGTGCTGATTTGATGCCATGTGAATTAAAGTCACAATAAGGACACTTTTGCACGCACCACGGAATGTGGATGTATAGCGATAACGGCTGTTGAACCAATAAACTCATCGATTAGGTAACTTTTTGCTGGCTACATTTAAAAATGCTTAACTAACTGGGCAAGCGCTTGACCGCGATGGCTCAGCTGATTTTTATCGCTGCGGTCAAGCTCAGCAGAGCTACATTGGTACTGCTCTACCCAAAACAGCGGGTCGTAGCCAAAGCCTTGTTCGCCGCGCTTTTCGGTTAAAATTGAACCTTCCCACACACCGTGGCAAATCACTGGCGTTGGGTCGTCGGCATGGCGCATATACACTAACACGCAGTGGAATCTGGCTGTGCGCTCTTGTTCTGGTACATCGGCAAGGGCAGCAAGTAGTTTATCGTTATTTGTCGCGTTGCTAACTTGGTCGGCGATGTCACTGGAATAACGAGCAGAATACACGCCCGGAGCGCCGCCAAGCGCGTCAACCGCCAGACCTGAGTCGTCGGCAATCGCCGGTAAGCCGGTAATTTTAGCTGCATGGCGCGCCTTGATAATGGCATTCTCAACAAAGGTGGTGCCGGTTTCGGCAACATCCGGCACATCGAATTGGCTTTGTGGCAATACTTCGATGTTATGCGCTGCCAATAAGTTGGCAAGTTCATTAACTTTACCTTGGTTGCCTGTGGCTAAAACAATTTTGGTCATAAGGCTTAGGTTATCCAGACGGGGTGAATTGAAATTGCGCGCATTATAGCGTTAAACAAGACGCTAGGGTAGGAGTGGGCTATTCAATACGGCTAATGAATGTAGCTAATAATAGAGGCGTATCACAAGCTACACAGAAAAGTGATTTTTGTTGAACAAATTGTATATGTTTTCAGCGATGTTTAGTTGTTAGATTAAGCTGCTAGCGTGTGCTTCGCTCGTTTGTTTTTTACGGTTTTTTAGGCTTTTTTAGAGAGGTTCGCCATCGAAGTCGTAGCGGCTTGGTTTTACTCTCCTTGGATTTGCTAATCTAGGGTTTACTGGAATATATGGATGTCACTTAAAGATAGTTTGCTCGCTTTTGTTATCGTCGCCATCTGGGGTTTTAATTTTATCGTTATCGCATGGGGATTAGCGCATATGCCGCCACTGATGATGGGCGCGGGGCGCTTTTTGTTTGTCGGTGTGATTGGTTGCTTATTGGTGAAACGCCCGAATATTAAGCTGCGCTGGTTAGCACTATATGCATTAACTTTGTGCTTTGGGCAGTTTGCTTTACTCTTTTGCGCGATTGCCTTTGGTATGCCAGCAGGGCTTGCTTCGCTGGTGTTGCAATCACAAGCGCTTTTCACCATTGTGTTGTCGGCATTACTGCTAAGCGAAGCGATAAAGCCTGCGCAACTACTCGCCATGCTGGTGGCCGGGGCTGGCCTGACAATTATTGGTTTGAGCGAGCAAGCTACGCAGATGACAGCTATTGGCTTTGCACTCACTATTGCCTCCGCAGCACTTTGGGGCAGTGGTAATGTGATTAATCGCAAGATCAATCAAGCGGGCTACTTGGCTAACGCTCATTCATCGAGCGGAAGTCGCGCACCGAGTCTAAGAAATAATCCTGGGCTTGGTTTAGTGGTGTGGTCTTCTTGGTTTGCATTGATCCCTTTTGCCGTCGCAAGTTTGCTATTTGAAGGTAGCGAGGCAATTGTGGCGAGCTTAGCGCAATTTAATCTCACCGGGTTTGGTGTACTGCTGTATTTGTCAGTTTGTGCGTCCATGCTCGGTTATAGCTTGTGGAGCTACTTGCTCACCCGTTATCCAGCAGGCCAAGTGGCGCCGCTAACTCTTGCTGTACCCGTTGTCGGTTTGCTCTGCGCTATGGTGTTTTTAAATGAACAAGTGACGAGCGGGCAATGGCTAGGGATTGTGGTTGTGATGTTTGGATTAGTGATTAATATGAAAGGCGAGCGGCTGGCGCAATTATTCAAACTCAAGGTGAGTCGCAACGCGAAAGGCTAGCAGGAAAATAAAAAATAAGTGGCATAGGTAAAGGAGCATACAAACGGTGAAAGGTAAATTACAGGTCGCCATCAGCAGCGCTGTAATCTTGGTATTAATGTCGTGCACAACGGGTCAGCTTTATTATCAGGATGCACAGGGAAGGAAAAAGCTTGCCTGTGATGTTGAATTTGTCGGGCTGCCTAGTGTTGATAAATATGCGGTTGAATACGCATTGAGTCTGTGTGCGAAGAGTGTGGTTAATAAAGGCGGGGTAATTGAAGAAACTTACCTGCTCGATATTGATACCCGTATTCCCGATGCGCCATGTGGGCAACAATGGTCACATGAGGTCGCCAAGTCTCACTATAAACAAGGCATACTTGCCAAGAAAGAGTATGGTTATATCGTTGCTCATATCGATATGGGATTGGCTAAAGTCAATCAGTGTACGGGATAACTTTTGAGGTAGGAAAAGCAGGGTGAGCTAACCTAACACCCCAACTTTGTTAGGCTAGCATGAATGAGAGCCAATACAGGTTTACAACGTATGCTCAGAAATCACTTTGGAAATCGCCAAAATCGACGTTTGACCATTAAATTCGAACTTCACTTTACCCAAGGCTGAAAAGTAAATTTCTAGCTCAGAATCTAAGTCAAACGTACCTGAGGTTTCCACTGAGTAGGCGACAATATTTTTGTAAGGTAGTGAGGTAAAGTCTTTCTTGCTGCCAGTAATGCCTTGCACGTTAACGGCGATAATACGTTTGCTGGTAAACACTACCCCGTCACGCATTGATTTATAGGCATCGATAATTTCTTCGCCATCAATCAACAACTCAGTGACCATCTCACCATACTCTTCATTTTGTTTAAGCTTAAACACTTCTTTATTATTAAAATCAATCATTGTTATTCCTTGTGGTTTAGCGAAGCAAATTTGTCAGTGATTATGTTCTGGTTATAAATGTAGCAGCATAATAAAGCTGGGCTCAACAGCTTTATTTTAATAACAAAAAGCCGCCTTTAGTTTCCCAAAAGCGGCTTAATCAGTTACTACAGCAGTATGGGCTGCTTTGGATTAATCAACATAAAACGTTTGATCAAAGACTAACTGGTGCGTTTCATTGCCATCGGTAATGTTAATTTCAAATTTAACTTTCTCTTTATCGCGAAAGTTAAGTTGTGCGAGGTAGTAAATGGCTTGCCCTTCACGCACTTCGGCAAACTCCAGACGTTTGTATTGGCCTGTTAAGTTGAGTGCGGTACCAGAGATGCCAACAGCTTTGGCGGGTTTATTGGCCTTAGTGTTATCCATCACCGAGATATTAATCAGCGCATTGTATTTACTGCGCTCAATACCGTAACTTTTAGCCACTTGTGGCGTTAAAAATGTCGCGCCGATGGCCATGTAGTGAACGTCTAAAGAGCCCAAGGTTTTCATATTCTCCGCGCTGGCAGACAAGCTGGCAAGTGCTAGCGCAATGAGAGTCAATGTACTGCTCAGCCAAGTGCGAATTGATTTCATCGTAAACTCCATCCGAAATACGTTATTAACCATTATAGCTAATACCGCGAAAGTGGGACTTAAACGCCACCCCAGTATGGGACTGCGCCAGTCAGTAAAATATTGACTACGTTCAACGCTAAAAACGCGACTAAAATCGATAAGTCTAAACCACCAATCACAGGTACAACTCGGCGGATTGGGCGCAAGAAGGGTTCGGTAAGCTGCTGGAATATCACCATAGTAGGGTTATAACCTTGTACCACCCAGCTCATAATTGCCATCACTAGCATAATGATAAATAACAAGAAGCCCACTTGCTTGATCAGCGCGAGCGTTCCCAAGTACATGGCAAATAAGAAATCAATTTGACCTGTGCTCAAACCTTGGAAAACCACCCATTCTAAAATGGCGAAAAACAGTGCCACGACTATGGTTGCCACATCGAAACCGCCAATGCCGGGAATGAGGCGACGAAATGGCACAACCAGTGGGTTGGTCACTTTAACCACAAATTGACTGAGTGGGTTGTAAAAATCGGCTTGAACCATTTGTAGCCATACGCGAAGAATGAGTAAGGTCACAACGGCGTCGAAGAAAAATCGCAATAAATAAACGACTGCTTCCATTAAAAACTCCTAGTTGAGAAAACAGCTCAATCATAGGTGACAGCGCCTTGATGATCGAGCCTAAACCAATAAAAACTGTTAAATTATTTTGCTGCCATTGCTTTAGCACGGGCAATGGCTGCTTGCATGGCGTCACTCACCAGCTGTGCCAAGCCGCCCTCGGTAAAAGTGTTTAGGGCGGCTTGTGTGGTACCGCCCTTGGAGGTGACGTTTTCACGCAACTGGCCGATAGCAATATCGTTCTCCACGACCATTTGAGCCGCGCCCAGTGCCGTTTGCTGGACAAGTGTTCGAGCGTCATCAGCACTGAAACCTAGTCGTTCCGCTTCACTTGCCATGGCTTCCATAAATAAGAAAAAGTAGGCTGGGCCGGAGCCAGAAACGGCGATAATGTGATCGATTTCTGATTCTTGTGCTAGCCATTTTACAATGCCTGTGGCTTTCATGAGGCGATCGGCGGCGATCCGTTGTTCGTCATTCACTTGTGCTGAGGCAAAAGCCCCTGTAACGCCTAACCCCAGTTGAGAAGGGGTATTGGGCATAGCGCGAATAACGGCTTTGTCTTCGCCCAGTGCTGCCTGAATTTGTGCCATGGTGGTGCCTGCTGCCACCGAAATAAAGCACTTGTGGTCAATATCAATGGTCTGGGCTAATTCGCGGCAAACCGTTTCAATTAAGTGTGGTTTAACCCCAAGTACAATAGTATCGGCATGCTCCGCAGCTTGGCTATTACTTGGCGTTTGATGAATGCCGTAGTCATTGGCGAGCGCTTCGCGTTTGGGGGCTGAAGGGTTGGAAACCGTGATACTACTTGGCTCGACACCATTGTTGATCAAGCCAGCGATAATCGCGCGGTTCATGTTGCCTGCGCCGATAAATGCGATTTTGTTCATATGCTTCTCTGTGATTATTGTGCTCTGTGATTATTGTTCTCTGTGACTGTTGCGCTAGTCTCGGCTGCCAAAAATAGCGGTGCCAATACGCACCATAGTTGAACCCGCGGCGATAGCAGCGTCCATATCATTAGTCATGCCCATTGATAAGGTATCTATGGTTGGGTAGCTCTTTTTCAAATCGGTAAACAGTTGGTGCATGTGGTTGAACACAGAGATCGGCGCTTGTTTTTGTGGGATTGCCATCAAGCCACGCAAGGTTAAGTGTTGGCAATTATTCACATAGGCGGCAAGGGCATTTAGCTCGTCGAGCGTTGCGCCTGATTTCGCTTGTTCACCGCTAATATTCACTTGTAAACAGATGTTCAGGGGAGTATCTTGGGCAGACCTTTGATCATTAAGGCGCGTGGCAATTTTGATACGGTCAACACTGTGTACCCAAGCAAAATTTTCGGCAATGAGCCGAGTTTTGTTGGACTGAATTGGCCCGATAAAATGCCAGCAAATATCTGACAGATGCGACAATTGAGACACTTTATCGACAGCTTCCTGCACATAGTTCTCACCGAAGTGGCGCTGACCCGCTTGGTACGCTTGCATCACCATCTCTGCCGACTTAGTCTTACTGACCGCTAATAATTGCACCGCGTTTGGTGCGCGTTCAGTATTTTGGCAGGCGATGGCTATTTGTTGTTGGATTTGCGTTAAATTATCTTTAATGTTCATGGTGATTAATGAAAATTTACCCGAAATAAGAGGTTCTTATGGATATTACCGAATTATTGGCCTTTAGTGTTGAGCATAATGCATCTGACTTGCATTTATCGACAGGTACGCCACCGTCTATTCGCGTTGATGGCGATGTTCGTAAGTTGAATATTCCTGCCTTTGACGCCAAAGATGTAAACGCCTTGGTCTATGACATTATGAGCGACCGACAGCGTAAAGAATATGAAGAGCATATGGAAGTGGATTTTTCCTTTGAGGTGCCAAATTTAGCACGCTTTAGGGTAAATGCCTTCAACCAAGCGCGTGGGCCGGCGGCCGTGTTCCGTACTATCCCAAGCAAAGTACTGACCCTAGACGACTTGGGTTGCCCCGATATTTTCCGTGACATTGCCGATACTCCGCGCGGCTTAGTGCTGGTGACAGGCCCAACGGGTTCGGGTAAGTCAACCACGCTAGCGGCGATGATTGATTACATCAACTCCAATAAGTTCCACCATATTCTGACCATTGAAGACCCGATTGAATTTGTTCACGACAATAAAATGTGCCTGATCAACCAACGGGAAGTGCACCGCGATACCTTGAGTTTTGATAACGCATTACGCTCGGCGCTGCGTGAAGACCCTGACGTTATTCTCGTCGGTGAGATGCGTGACTTGGAAACGATTCGCCTAGCGATGACAGCAGCAGAAACGGGCCACTTAGTGTTTGGCACGCTACATACCACCTCAGCCCCTAAAACCATTGACCGTATTATTGATGTCTTCCCAGCGGAAGAAAAATCTATGGTGCGCTCGATGTTGTCTGAATCACTACGCGCCGTTATTTCGCAAACCCTGGTTAAGAAAGTGGGGGGGGGCCGAATTGCGGCTCATGAAATTATGATTGGCGTACCAGCTATTCGTAACCTCATTCGCGAAGATAAAGTGGCACAAATGTACTCTGCCATTCAAACGGGGATGTCGCATGGCATGCAGACCATGGATCAATGCTTGTTGAACCTCGTCAATCGCGGGTTGATCACGCGCCAAGATGCAGCGTCAAAAGCGGCAGACAAAAACCAGTTCCAAGGCTTCTAGGCTGTTTGACCAGTTAAGGAGTAAGTTAAGGAGTAAATGATGGACTTTCATCAACTACTAAGAACCATGGTAGAAAACCAAGCCTCTGATATGTTTGTCACGGCTAAGTTACCAGTCAGTGCGAAAATTAATGGCGAGCTGCGCCCGATTGACGAGCAAATGCTATCCCCTGAGCAAGCGCTTGGCTTAGTGCACGATGCCATGAACGATAAGCAGAAAGCGCAGTTTGACGAGGAAAAAGAGTGTAACTTCGCGATTTCTATCGACGAAATTGGCCGTTTCCGTGTCTCGGCCTTTTGGCAACGAGATATGGCGGGTATGGTCATTCGTCGCATTGTGACCGACATTCCAGATGCTGATGAGTTGGGATTACCGCCGATTTTGAAAGATGTGGTGATGTCAAAACGCGGTTTAGTGCTATTTGTCGGTGGTACGGGCACCGGTAAATCCACGTCGATGGCGGCCTTAATTGGCTATCGCAATAAAAACGCCCGCGGGCATATTCTGACGATTGAAGATCCGGTGGAATTTGTTCACGAGCACGGCAAGAGCATGATCACTCAGCGCGAGGTAGGGCTAGATACAGAAAGCTTTGATGCCGCGCTGAAAAGCTCTTTGCGTCAGGCGCCTGATGTTATCTTAATTGGTGAGATCCGCTCACAAGAGATTATGGAGCACGCGCTCGCATTTGCCGAAACAGGTCACTTGTGTATTGCTACCCTGCATGCCAACAACGCCAACCAAGCGATTGACCGTATCATGCACTTAGTGCCTGCTGATCAGCACAAGAAACTGCAATTCGACTTAGCCCTAAACCTGCGCGGTATTGTTGCGCAACAGCTTATTCCCACCAAAGACGGTCATGGCCGAGTGGCGGCGATAGAGATTCTGCTTAACTCGCCGTTTATCTCTGAGCTGATCAAAAAAGGGGAAGTGGGCAGCATCAAGGAAGTGATGGAGAAGTCCAATGAACTGGGTATGCAAACCTTTGACCAAGCCTTGTTTGAACTATATCAGCAAGGACTCATCAACTACGCAGATGCGCTCCACCACGCCGACTCGCCAAATGATCTACGCTTGATGATCAAACTGCGCTCGAACGACCAAGGCGGAACAGGTGGCTTACAAGGGGTCACTTTAGCGGGCATGGACGAAGAAAAAGAGAAAAACGATCTTAGGTTTTAAGACTGGGCTTTAATGCTTTGACAGCCTAATTCTTTTAGAAAAGAAAACAAAAATAAAATAGCGAGTTAGCATCGGCTTACTCGCTATTTTTTTGTCTGCTCAATACTGCGTTAATGGCAATCGTGGCTATTTAATTCACTTGAGCCCAATCTTGGAAATCAGCTGATTCGAGCAACGTGATTGTCCCACTGAATATGTAAGTTTTGGCTCCAAGTATCGCGTTTCACCCTGGCCTGTTTTTGCGCTATCCCGGGCTGACTGCCGACGATGCGGCCAAGACCATTGGTTAAAACAAACTCGTTTTGATGGTAGCTTACGCCTGCACCATCGCGATACTTGTGTTTGGCCAGTAAGGTCAAGTCCGATAATTGCCAATAAGAGGTAATATCACCTCGTGGTGAGCTAATCGCGGCAATCGTACCTTCGTCGTTAATGCAAACGCTGGCCGTGTAATGGTTGAATTGTCGCCAAATATCCTCATTTGCCTGCATTGGCGTCAGCTGATTCTCACCTTGGTGGGACAAAATGAGTGGCTCGATCAACCCTTGCTTGTTTTGCTGTTGAATGCCCATGATCACTTGTCCAGTGCTCGCCACCGCTAAATGGCGGATACTCGATTGAAAGTGGTTAGGCTGATAGCTGGCGATAATTTTACCTGTCGCAATATCCATATAACTCAAGTTCGGTGCCATGGTCGCGAGATTAAGCTTTTTTCGTGGTTGCTTGGGGTGCGTGTAAATACCACCATTGGCGATCACTAGGGTTTTGCCATCCGGCATTAGCTCACATTGGTGTGGGCCAACACCACCTGAGTCGTATTCTGCAATGACTTGATAGTTACGGCTATCGCGAACGACAATTTTGCCATGCACTGGCTTAGCAGGAAGTTGCTCTGTATAGGCGTGTTCAGTGGTAAATAAATACCTGCCGTCGGCACTGAAACAGCCATGACCAAACGAGTGATGGTGAGTTTCTGTGGTAAATTGTTGGCTAATCTCGCCGGTTAACGCATCAATTTCGACCAACCAGTTACCAGGACGACGCGCAAAGGCGAGCACTTTGTTCGCTTTGTTCGGGACATCAATCACTTGGTGGCCCCGGCCCGGCAATTGGGCTCGACTGATAATTTCACCAGCTTGATTAAATACGCCAATAAAATAAGGATCATCAGCAATACTGGTGTCTTTTAATGCGCTGACAAAAAGCCCCGTATTAGTGTTAACGTCAGAGGAGAGCAACTGACCAAGGCTAGCTTTACCTGCGCCCGAGCTATCACAGCCAAACAGTAGGCTGCTGGTGGCACCAGCAACCAAGAGTTGGCAGAAATTTCGACGCGGTAAGCGACTCAATTGCTTCATGTTAATCGCCGTCGTTGCTATTAAAACCTGGGTTGATATCAAGCGCTTGCACTAGCTCGGTATCGATAAGGTCTTGAGTTACGTCCATCGCATCAGCAAGCGCGTTGATTCTTGCTTGTCCCTCTACTGAACCCGCTTCGGTTTGAAAACTATCGTCGAGCGCAGCTGCGGCAGCGATACTTGCGGTATAGCTTTCAATGAGCTGCGTTGCGATAGCATCTTGTTCATGGGCGCGAATTAACACATCATCTAAGCCAAAATCATCATCGGCAGTCACTGCTTTGGCAAAACTGTCGATGTTGGCGCGAACATTAAACGTAGTTAGGTCACTTACCGCATTTTCCGCGCGAGCGGTATTGGTAAGTCCCTCCGTCAATTTGTCGTCTTTGACTATTTCTGAATAGGCGAGCAGATCACTGACGATTTCTTCGATAGCATCTTTGCGGCTGCTATAGTTACCTGTACCATTGATAAGCTCCTGTTGAATGCCATCACTTGCTTGCCATGCCGTGGTGAAGCTAACACTCAAGTTGTGTACGTTGGTGGCAATCGCGGAGAGCACTTCACATTCTTTGGCCTCAAAAACCGGATCGACAGGTGTTGCTTGAGTGCGATACAAGATATATTCCATCGCTGATAATCCTTGGCTACCGGCTAAACCGGCGGCAACCGTTTCCGCGGTCACTGTTTCTGGATTAGCTTCTAGCGCCGAGACGCCATGTGTAATCGTGTTGTTTGCATCGGGCCATGCTTGAATCTTAAAGCGGTTATTGCTATCACCGGCTGGGCCTTGCTTTAACCAAATAATTGCTTGCCAAGCTTGGCTGGCCGCGCGCCAACTCGTCTTAATATTAGTAAAGTCATTGGCCTCATTACTTGCCCCTGCGTTTTGGCATTCTGCTGCCGTTGTTGCCATTAACGCTTGGGCTTGAGTTTGAAAATTCTGATAGCCAGTAACGATCACACGTGAGGTCAGTGCCGTTAAATATTGCTCAAACGCTTGGTCTTGTGTCAGTGGCTCTGGCGTAGGGTTAGGCGCTGGCGCAGGAGGTGGCGTTGGTGTTGGCGCGGGATCTGGCTCACTACTTTCGCCACCACCGCCACAGCTGGCAATGCTCAGTGTTAATGCCACAAGGGCGCTGTTGGTCACTAGTTTAAGTGGTTTGTTGGTTTTCATGTTCACCTCTATATCGCCCGCAAAAATTTTATCAAAGCTTTACGTTCTGTTGCTGTTAGTTGCTTAAATACTTGTTGGCTGGCCTGTGCTTCACCACCATGCCATAAAATCGCTTCGCTGATACTTCTCGCCCGTCCGTCGTGCAAGAAGAGTTGCTGTCCTTGCACCTGCTGTTGCAGGCCAATCCCCCACAGCGGCGGTGTGCGCCATTCTTTGCCATTGGCATCGTTCTCGAAAACGCCATCGGCCAGACCTTCGCCCATATCGTGCAGCGCTAAATCTGTGTATGGCCAAATTTTGATGCTCGCGAGGTCTTGATGTGGGTAAGTTGCTGACGTTGTGTAGCTGGGGGTGTGACAAGCTTGGCAGTTGAGCTGATAAAAAAGCTCACGCCCTTGTTGGGTTTCGGTATCCTCTAAATTACGTGCCGGAGGCACACCAATATGACGGCTAAATATCATCACGTCTTGCACTAACCGTTCGGCAATTTCATGCTCACCTTTCGGGTTGGTGATCTTCGATGCTTGTTGACACCCGGGCTGGCTGTCGGTGCACACTTCATTGGGAAACAATGGGTTTACAATGCCAATGTCGTTGTTAAATGCATCGGTGACCTGCTGAAGCAAGTTAGGGTGCTTAGCTTTAAACCCATAACGGCCAATGGCTTTTTCACCCGTTACCACGTCAAGCCCCCGATTGTATTTGGCACTGATGTGGTCGCCATTAGCATCAGCCAGATCTTCTTGCGCAATTAAGTCTTTATCGCTGATCGCATCGAGTAGCCCCATACCAAAAATATTGGGACCAAATCGTGGCGAT
Source organism: Thalassotalea euphylliae (assembly GCF_003390335.1). Classification (NCBI taxonomy): domain Bacteria; kingdom Pseudomonadati; phylum Pseudomonadota; class Gammaproteobacteria; order Alteromonadales; family Colwelliaceae; genus Thalassotalea; species Thalassotalea euphylliae. Next base: position 3,504,826 of record NZ_QUOU01000001.1, on the reverse strand, counting down.
AGACCAATACCTGAGGCCAGTTCACCGTAGCCAAGTTCTGCTAGCTTGATGATAGGTTTACGCAACTGATACGACTCACCGTCAGCGTACTGGCCGTCGGTATATTCAAATGCGAGGTCAATTTTGGCTTCTGGCAAGAGCGGGTCGGTAAGGTATTTCTTCGCCGCAGCTATGGTGCGCACTTGTATTTGGCCACCGTATACCGGATCAACTTTGGGCGCGTTAGGGTGGGTAGGGCCCAGCCTGATAAGCAAGCCTGACTGCTCACCGATACCTTCATCAAAGAACTTACCACGACTGCCTTTACCGTGACACGATAGACAAGAGTGGGTGTTAAACAAAGGCCCGAGACCATCTCTAACACTTGTTGAGGCTGGCGCTTCAACCCAAGGCATTTCGAAAAAGGTAAAACCCGCCCAAAAATCGACGCGATCTAAGCCTGTTAAGTGGGCACCCGGTTTGATAAAGGTGCGATAGTTGAAGTTTTTTATTGTCGCTTTGCCACCGGGCGAATGTTCACTAGCATCGAATGCTGGGGCGACAGTTTTAGGTTGTTGCTCACATCCTGCAAGTAAATTGATTGCGGTGAGGCCAATAACTAGGCCAATAGACGACGAGATAACCGTTGGCAGCCGCAATCTTGTTATCTCTTTTGTTGTCTCGAGTAGGTTATTGATATTCACTTACGCTGTTGCACCTCTAAAGTGAATTGAGAAACGCGAGTAACTGATCGCGTTCCGCTTTGCTAAGCGCTTTAAAGGCTTGTTGCGCACTTTTAGCCTCGCCGCCATGCCATAAAATGGCTTCTTCTATGGTGCGTGCTCTGCCATCGTGTAAGAAGGTGGCCTCGCTGTTAACGGTTTTGACCAAACCCAAGCCCCACAGTGGTGGTGTACGCCACTCCGTACCTGTTGCTTGTCCTTCCGGTCTATCGTCAGCTAACCCTTCGCAGCGTTGGACATAAAAACAGGCGTCACCTGCTTGACAGCTCGTGCCGTCGTTTAATTCACGGGTCACTTGGCAGCTACCGCCCATGTCGTGAAGCAATAGGTCGGTGTAGGGATAAATGGTTTGGTTTGATAAGACTTCGATGGGCTCAGCATTGGGGCTTAAACCAGATAAGCTCAACTCGCCTAAAACGCTACCTGCGGCTTCGCCCGTGACATGACGCGGGGTGTGACAATCAACACAGCCAGTGTTAAAAAATAATTCTCGGCCACTGCTAACATCTGTCTGCCAAGTACCATTACTTGAATCAAAACCTCGACGTTGAGGGACCGCTAGGGTACGCACATAAAACTCAACTTCTGCTAGCCTAACATCGTCGAGGTCGAGTTCGTCGCCGCTTGTCGTTTCTTGCTCTGCCGCAAGGTTACAGGCCAACTGTTGGTCAGTGCACGGCTCTGCTGTTGCAAACTTGTTGGTAATGCCCATGTCACCGCGATAGGCACCTGCCGACTGCTGCAAGACATTAGTCGTTGTTAGTTTATAACCAAATCGTGCCAATTCTTGCTGCTGGTTAACGCTATTAGTCACCATAACCGCACGACCGGATATGCCATCGCCATTGGCATCGTTTTCATCGGCGAGTTGTTGGATATTCGCCGCTGGTATTTCGGCGAGTAGGCCAGAGCCGAAAACACTAGGGCTGACGCGAGGCGAAAATCTAACGCTGTCGTTAAAGTCGCCGTAGGACAGATCTTTAATAAAATAAGTAGGCTGGCGTAAGCTGTACTCAGTGCCATCGTCGTATTGCCCGGTAATTTCTTGATAGCGAATAAAGGCATAGGCTTCACCCAATAGACGGTCACCATTAATTGAACCGCCAGCAACAGGTAAGCCTGAATCTCGGTCACTCGTGGTAAATGATTGCACGGCAAAGGTTTGCAGTTGATTGCCATAAATTGGGTCTGGGCTGCCATCGGATTGACTGATGCGCATAAACATACTCAGCATTGGCTCGTCTTCAGCGCGTGGCACTAAACCTCGACCGTCTTTTAAGTGACAGCCTTGGCAAGTGGCTGAATTGAGTAGTGGCCCCATGTTGTCGTGTTGACGGCGAAAAACAAAATTTCCGGCTTTAAAATTTGCATTCAAGGTGAAGTCATCTTGAACGGCATTGGGCATCTGGCCAAACGCTTCATCATTCACTATTACTGTTGTTGCCGCGCCTCCTGACAAGTGCTCACCCTCGACAATTTCGCTCGCTGACAGCGGTGATAAACCACTGTGATCAGTTGTTGGTTCAGGAGGCGGCTCTGGTGTCGGCGGTGGCTCCGGCGTAGTTGGTGGTGTTGGCTCTGGCGCGGAATCACCGCCACCTCCGCCACAGCTTACCGTGAGTGAGAGAAGAAATGTCGTAGCAAGTATTTTTAATTTGCTGTTAGATGAAGAAAACATAGCGAACCCCAAGCATGTGCGCTTATTTGTTTAAGACACTTATCAAATAAGTGGTTACAGTAATAAGTTATGGTGTGGCGGTTTAAATGCCTACTCGTTGCGAGCCATCATTGGCTGTTGATACCTTAAAAGAAAGTCATTTTCTTTATAATTTGTTGAACTGGTTTAATCAGGTTGAACACTGTTAAAACCTTGAAGATAAAATAGGGCAATTAAGCCCTATTTTATTTTTCAATCCTTGAAAAGGTGGCTCAACAGCCACCTTGGCAGCTGCTTATTGTGGGCAGTTACCAACACCAGTTTCAGTACCTTCACAGGTTTCGATGCTAGGTAAGTTAAGCTCACTAACCACGTCTTCAATAGACTCAGTCTGTTTTTCTAAGCTGGCGATAACCGCATTAACCATTGCATTACCTTGCGTGTTACCCGGTTGAATTAAGTTATCAAAAGGCATACCTGCAAGTGCTTGATCAGAAATCACAGAGGCTTTTACCATAGTATCTTCAAGGGCAGCACGAAGCGTGTTAGCAAGCTCCGGTTGCTCTTGTACCACTAGGTAATCTTGTAGTGAAGCACCACTAACAATTTCACCGTTAACGCGCGTGTAACTGCCGGTAAAGGTGTTTTGTACGCCCTTGGCATTTAGGAAAATGTCACGGTGTGTGTTGTCAGCAAAACAAGAGTGCTCGTCTTCTTGCGAGTTATCACGCAGTGCAATGCGCATACGCTCACCAGCAAGTTCGCCTAAGCTCAAGCTACCCATGCCGTCTAACATTAGGCGTAAAGAAGCATCGCCGCCGGCAACAAAGTTTGCGTAATGGTTACCACTAACGCCTGGCTGCCATGCGTTTACGATGCGCTCTAAGTCATCAATTAATAGCTCTGATGCCGCAAGTAAGTATTGACCACGGCGCACACAGCTACCGTATGCATCGCCAGCTACGTCTTGAGCAGAAGTATTGCGACCGGCAGTACAGATAGTACCGTTTTGGGCATCACCGTCTGCTGCACTTCTGAAGTAATCAGTCACTGGGCGTTGACCGCCGCTCATGTCGCGTGGACCATTACCGCTTAAATCTTCGTTTAAATCTTGGCCCCAAAGTAAGAACTCAATAGCGTGGTAACCCGTTGTTACATTCGCTTCGTCGCCTTGGTTTTCAAAGAAATCAGCGATAACTGCTTTGTTAATGGTTGGCGCAGCGGTGTCGTTGAAAATAATACCACCAGCGATAGTACCAGCATCAGCCGTTGCTGTACCGTCAACTTCTGTTGCAACGTAATCAATAATCGACTCGGCTAGTGGCCAAGCATTGATTTGACCTTCAGGGCCGTCACCGTCTTGACCAATAGTGCCGTCTTCTTTTAGTGCATCGATTGGGCCTTCGCGGAAGCGATAAACTTCGGTTTGACCATAAGGTTCACGAGCAGCCAACCATGCGTCACGCGCTGCTTGCAAATTGTCAGCCGTTGGGTTGCTAACGAATGTTTCTAATACTTGGTGCATTTCACGCGCAGCAATTAACGAGTCACTGTAGACTGCGTAGGCAATATTGGCGTTTGTTTTTACTACGTCGTCACGTGTCACTAGGTTGGTTACACCGTCAGTACCGTTAGTGCCGTCAGCACCGTTTTGGCCCGCAGGGCCAGCTACACCCGCAGGACCCGCTGGGCCTTGTGCACCATCATTGCCATCATCGCCATCACAGGCAGTTAAAGTAGTTGCAACTAGCAAGGCTGCAGCGATTTTACTTAGTGAGCTAACTTTCATTATATCCTCGTCTTAGTGTTGTGGCTCGACGCTGGTTTTTACACAGTAAAGTGTATCTTTTCGAAAAAATGCTGATACGAGCCATTTAGTAGTAGGTATTTCAATCGCGCAATAGAGTAAATAAATTGACCGATAAAAGCAATGTAATTGCAAATAATTATTATTTGCGACCTGTATTCTATTTGGTTTTGCGATAATAGCTATCTCGGAGGATAAGTCGAACGGTATATTTTATTAACTAAAAGGTTTTTGATTTACATCAATTTTTGGAAATTATGAGCAAGCGCAGTGAGTTAGCTATGTCATACACTTTGAGTTTAAGGGAAGGCTGTGTGGGCATAATTTTGGGTTAACTAATTGAGGTTAACTAATGTCGAGTGCTTTGTATTGTCCTGGCAAGAGTGAATCAGGTAGCTCAAAGCTGCCAATCCTGCTTCGGTGTAGTGCTAATACCGGATTGCGAAATCGGCCAAACATACGTTTAATTTGATGATACTTTCCTTCGGTTAACACAACATGGGCGCGGTAATCGTCGAGAATCGTTAGTCTGGCAGGCTGTGTGGTGATATCTTCACAACCAAAATACATCCCGTCAGCAAACGCCGTGATGTACTCTGGCGTGAGCTTATTGGCGAGGGTTACCTGATAGTGCTTTTCAACTTTGTGCTTTGGATCGGTTAACGCCTCAGACCAGCGACTATCATTTGTTAACAGCACTAAGCCTGAGGTATTGAGATCCAGTCGACCAACGATGTGTAGTTGCTTTTTGAAGGACTCGTCGATTAAATCAATCACCGTTTTGTGCTGCTTATCAGTTGTGGCGCAGACGACCCCCACAGGTTTATGTAACATCAAGTAGTGAGCCGTTTCTCGCTGAATAACTTTGCCATCAAGTGCAATAACCGAAAATTTATTGATCTGCTGATCAACATGTGTGACGACAATATCATCAACAACAACCCGTTGCTGCGCAATAATCACGCGTACTTGCTTACGTGCAATATTGAGGTGTTGGGCGATAAATTTATCAATGCGGCTGGTGCTTAGGGACATTTACTTCTTGCTGATTTCATATTTTTAAGTGGTGTAGCTTAGACCAAGTTCAGCCAAACCAACCAAAGTGGCAAAGTCATAACGGATGCTACTGTGCTCACAACGACACTACTGGCAACCGCTTTACGGTGCACTTGATGCTGCTGTGCGATCAGGTAAGCATTAACGCCAGTTGGGCAAGCACTGAGTATCACTAGCACTTGTACGATCAAGGTATCTAGTGCTAAAGCGTGCTTTGCTGTCAGGTAAACCAGCAGCGGCAAGAGCATAAGTTTTATCGTGCTAGCCAGCGCAATAAAACGGCGTTCACCGCGGATATCGTATTTGGCAATAGACGAGCCAAGGGCGATTAAGGCAAGCGTAATAGCGGGTTGCCCCAGCATGTCTAATGGGCGAGCCACTAATGCTGGAATTTGGATACCTGCGGCATTCACCAGTAGGCCTGAGAGAATACCAAAGACCAATGGATTGGTGATGGTTTGCTTGATAAAAGCGAGCCAGTTGATGCCCCGTTTACTGTTTTTTGCTTGTGTGCTATTGGCTTGGCTAGCGGCAATGGCACTCGTTAGCGCGAATAACATAGCGCTGTGGAAGGTCACAATCAGAAAAATAGTGGGGAGGGCTTGGTCGCCAATCACCAATAAAAGTAGGGGGAGGCCAACAATCACATTGTTGGAGTAACTGCTACCGAGCGCAAATACCGCAGAGCCTCTTCTGTGCTTTTTATACTCGGGATGAAGCCAATGGTTTAGGATGAAACCGAGGGCAAAACAGGTCAGTACTGGCAGGTAAAAAGCGGCAATCGGCAGCGGGTTTAGTACACTGGCTAAGTCTGCGGTAGCCATGCGATAAAACAAAAATGCCGGGATAAAAATTACAAAGGTGACTTTGCTTAATCCGCTAAGTTGAGCGTCATTAAGCCATTGGCGTTTAGCGATAAGGTAGCCAATCAGCGCCAGTGCTAAGAGCGGGCTAATGATCGTGAAAATATTACTCAAGCGCTGTGCTTCCGAGTAGGTATTTCCAAACAGGTATGTCAAACGTATGTTGAGCGGTTATTTTAGTCATACATCTGCTCAAAGTAACTTTCGACAATCAGTTTTGCCGACTCTGCGTCAATATTGTCTTTTGCGAGATTGCGGTAACCACCGCGTGCAAATAGAGATTCCTTCGCTGCTGCTGTGGTTAAGCGTTCATCGTTGAATTCGACATTGATACCGTAGCGGCCAAACAAGCGATTGCCGAACTTTTTCGCATCACGCGTTAATTGTTGTTCGCTGCCATCCATATTGAGCGGTAGACCAACAATCAAATAATCTGGCTGCCATTGCTCAATATATTGGCTTAGTTCGTCCCACTGGGGAATACCGTCTTTGGCTTTTACCGAGCCTAAAGGGGAGGCTGTGCCGGTAATTTCTTGACCAATGGCAACCCCGATATATTTTTTACCAAAATCAAAGCCTAACGCTGTACGCTCGCCAATTGGACGTTTGCTTTTCGCCATTGATATAACTCTCTAGATACTTTTGTGAACGCGATAAAAGCGCTTTGGCTTGCAGTAATGCTAATAAGCCGAGCTTTTATGGGAGTGAAAATAGGTAACAAGTTTACACTTTGTTGGCGGTAATTAGAATCGTCACCAATTCCAAGCCGCCTTAATGTGTTTGAGCTTGTGACTAAGCGTGCCCCACTTCTGATGACAGGTGAGCAAGGTCGATACCTAGCTTTGCTGTCGCCTTCTGCCAGCGCTGCTCAATCGGGGTTTCAAATAATATTTCATTGTCGGCAGGGGTCGTTAGCCATGAATTTTCAGCGATCTCTTTTTCCAGCTGGCCAGGCCCCCAACCCGCGTAACCCAAGGTTACCATAAACTGTGGCGGCGCTTGCTCAGTGCCTAGTGCCATGAGAATATCTTTTGAGGTGGTGATCATCACTTCATCACTTAACGCCAACGAGCTAGACCAGCAATTTTGCGGACTGTGCAAGACAAAACCACGCTGCTGCGCCACGGGGCCGCCAGTGAGTACTTGCTGTTCAAGCGAGGGAAGTTGCGGCTTATCGGCATCAATTTGTTCGAGTAGTTCATTTAAGGTTAACTCAACGGGTAAATTGATGATAAGCCCCATCGCGCCATCGTCGTTGTGCTCACAAATGTAGGTCACCGTACGACTAAAAAAAGGATCACCCATGGTTGGCATAGCAATTAACAACTGATTTTCTAAACTTTCCATCGTGTGCTCCTTTTTCTATATTTTATGGTGCTTTGTCTTGGTACTCGATTTGTTAGGGCGAATAGACTATCGCTGCGCCAAGGCTTGCTCGATAGCATCCATCAATTTACCCGAAATATTAATGGCAAAGGCCGCTTCAATTTCGCGAATGCAGGTTGGGCTGGTAACGTTAATTTCAGTCACTTTATCGCCAATTACATCAAGGCCAACAAAGAACAAGCCGCGTTTTTTCAGCTCAGGGGCAATGGTTTCCGCAATCAACTTGTCACCGGCGGATAATGGTCTTGGCTCACCGCTGCCACCTGCTGCCAGATTACCACGTGTTTCCCCTTGCGCAGGAATACGTGCTAAACAGTATGGCATGACTTCACCGTTAACGATTAAGATGCGTTTGTCGCCATCTTTAATCGCGGGCATGTACTCTTGTACCATAGCATATTGACTGCCATGTGCGGTTAAGGTTTCAATGATCACACCGACATTGGCATCGCCTTCTTTGATGCGAAAAATAGATGCCCCCCCCATGCCGTCAAGCGGCTTGATGATGACATCCTTTTCTTGGCGATGAAATTCGCGAATGCGCTCGCTGCTGCGAGTTACTAAGGTTTTTGGTGTTAGCTCTGGGAACCAAGCGGTAAATAATTTTTCGTTACAATCGCGTAAACTTTGCGGCTTGTTAACAATCAGCGTACCCGCTTGTTCGGCACGCTCTAGCATGTAAGTTGCGTAGATGTATTCGGTATCAAATGGCGGATCTTTACGCATTAATACCGCGTCTAACTCGGTTAATGAGATATCTTGCGCTTCTTCTAAGTCGTACCAGTGATCAGCGTCATCATAAACTTTAACAGGGCGTACGGTTGAGCGACACTCACCTTGTTCAAGGTATAAATCGTTCATTTCGATATAAAACAGTTGGTAGCCGCGTTGCTGTGCTTCCAACATCATCGCCATTGACGAGTCTTTTTGTACTTTTACTTCAGAAATTGGGTCCATTACGACCCCAAGTTTAATCGTCATATTTATTCCTATAAATCGCCAAAGCGACACTGTAATGCCGTGATCGCAGTAAGCGCGGCAGTTTCTGTTCTTAACACGCGCGGCCCAAGTAATACATCGGTAAAGCCGGCATCGCGGGCGCTGCTGATTTCGTCATCGCTTAGCCCACCTTCTGGGCCAATCAGCAAACGCACTTGCTCAGTTTCCACGGGCAAACTCATAATTGAATGTGCTGCGCGTGGGTGTAAATTTAATTTTAACGCATCGGTTTGCTGCGCCTGCCACTCGGCTAGGCTGATCGGTGCTTTGACCTCAGGGACAAAACAGCGACCACTTTGCTCACAAGCACTAATCACTATTTTCTGCCACTGTTCTTGCTTTTTCTTGAGCCTGTCACCAGTTAGCTTAACACCGCAGCGTTCGGTAAACAGCGGAGTGATAGTTTGTACACCTAACTCAACCGATTTTTGCAAGGTAAAATCCATGCGATCACCACGAGAAATACCTTGCCCTAAATGAATATTAAGCGGCGACTCGTTGTTAACCATTTGCTCGCTTTCAATCTCGGCAAATGCCTGCTTTTTGCTGACATTAACCAGCCTAGCTTGATACTGAGTATACTGCTGCTGAGCTGTGTCACCACTTGCTTGATCTTTAGGCAAGCCGTTAAACAAGGTGATTGGATCACCTTCGCCCAATCGCAAGACTCTGACTACATGACCTAAGGCATCATCAGATAATTGCACTTGAGTATTCACGGCTAATGCCTGATTAAGGTAAATTCGAGGGTTGCGCATCGCGATATTGGTGATAAATCAGCTTGTTAGAATGCAAATTAAATAGGGGCTGAGAAGCAAAAATACAAGGCTGCATGACAAAATATTCTGAGCTAATGATATTCATGCCCTAGCTATCGTTTTTTAATGAACCAAGCACGTAACCCGCAATCGAGCTGAGTAGGGCGATGGCGGCCTCCGATAATTGACCTGCTAGTGCGAGATAGGCGGCAGTTACTAAAATCGCAAATACGGTCAGAATTTTTAACGAGTTCCCACCATTGAAGAACTCTTTAAGTGACTTTGACGCCGCCTCTGGGGCATTTTTAATCGCAACGATGGCCGCAATCGCGGAAATAAGCAGGGCAACGATTAACACTAGCGTAAGTGCGTAGATAGCGATAAGGGACAAATTGGGATCTGTCGGCTGCATAGCTGTGACCACCGTAAGCAAGGTATGCAATAAAGCTTAACAGTGCACGCTGAAATTGCGTATTTTTACAATACTCCCCCTTGCTTGTTATCAACTAACCTCAAGTTTAAACAGTAACCCTAAAAAGTCAGCCTAAAACGTTAGCCTAAAAATACTGCCGCTTTGATTTGCTTCTGCCACCACAGCTGAATTTGATGTTTTATTCGCTAAGCTAATAAAGCCGCCGTGCGCGAGCATAATTTGTCGCGTTAGCGCTAAGCCAACACCCGAGCCATCGCGCTTGGTGGTAAAAAATGGTACGAAAATCTTTTCAGCAATCGCTTGGTCGATACCGATGCCATTATCACTCACTTCAATAATCACGCGGCCGCGACTGTTTAGGCTGGCATTGACTGTGATATTAGCTTGGCTAACCCCCGCCACTGCGTGCTCGGCATTTTGCAGCAAGTTAATCAGCACTTGCTCAAGCATATCGTTATCAGCATTAAGGGGTAAGCTCGGCGGTGAAGCGTTAAACTGGTATGTAATGCCTTTGCTCGGCCAATGCTGGCAGGCAAGTCGCTCGACATTTTCAAATAAATTGACCAGCGAAATAGTTTGCTTGTTCGGGGGCGGTAATCGAGTTAACCGGCGGTAGCTAGTGACGAACTGCATCAGGCCGTCACTGCGTCTGGCAACGGTATTCACTGCGTCAGTAATATCGCTAAGCTCAGCCACTAGCGCTGGTTGGCTGGCCACTTGCTCGGCAACATCATCCACTAAATCAACGGCTGTTTTAGCGAGCGAAGCAACGGGGGTGATGCTATTCATAATTTCGTGAGTGAGCACTCGCACTAGGTCTTGCCATGCGCTCAGCTGTGCGGCGTCCAGCTCTGATTGAATATCTTGCAAGCTGATCAATAATTCTTGCTGTTGGCCTATGGTAATAGCCGTTGCGGCAATACTGAGTTGGTGTGGTGTGTCGTCGATTTTTATCGTGATCAGCGAGCGCTCTCCTGGGGTGAGGGTTGCGAGGTGATGACTAAAGCTGGTGTGAATAACATCGGTGTCAAATTGATCAAGGTCGCTGAGTTTAGTCACTGAATGTGTGCCAAACAATCGCCGCGCGCTGTTGTTCCACAAGGTAAGCTTTTGATTTGCTGACTTTTCGTCTGTGCTCTTTTCGTCTGGGCATTTGGGGTTAGACACCAAGCTGATGAGTGGCACAGGTACGTGTTCAACCACAGCTTTTAAGTGACGTAAGCTTTCTTCTTTTTGGTTACTCGCTTGTTGCAAGCGGCCAAGAATATCGCCAAAGGCTTGGCCGAGTTCGTCAAAACCAGTACCGAGTTTGCTTAAATCAAAGCGCTGTGAATAATCCGCGTGACGGGCGGCATCAAAAAAGCGCACTAACTCGCCATTGGTTTTGTTGACATAGCGAATTAATTCGAAAAGTTGGCTAACCACCAGTGTCGCGAGCAGCATACTCGCAGCGTGGTAACCCGGCTGGCTGATAAAGAACACCAAAAATAGCAAGGACACCATCGCCAGAATCGTTCGGGCGATAATGCGCAGTGAAAAGTGTTTAAAGCCCATGTTTTTCCATCCGGCGATACAGCGCAGCGCGCGTTAAACCAAGCTCTTTGGCGGTATGGCTAATATTGTAGCCATGTTTTTTCAGCGCCTGTGCAATGGCTATTTTCTCAATCGCTTCGAGGTTCAACTCATCAGGCAAAACAACAGATTCAGGTGCTGTATTTCGCGGGCTTTGATGAAGTATCGCCTGCTGCTCAGTCGTTAGTTGAAAGTCTTGTGGCGTTAGTGTGTCTGTGTCACACAAGATTACGGCGCGCTCAACGGCATGGCGCAGAGCGCGAATATTGCCCGGCCATGAATAGATTGTGATCGCTTGTTTGGCATCATTGTTAAGTTGTAGCGATGGCTTTTGATATTTTTTGCCATACAGGGCAATAAAATGCGCAGCGATGGCAGGAATATCGGTATGGCGCTCGCGCAGCGGCGGTAAAGTGATTTCAACGGTATTGAGGCGAAACAGCAAGTCTTGGCGAAAATAACTTTCATCGCTTAACTTGGCTTTGCTGACATTGGTTGCGGCGACAATTCGGACGTTAAAAGGCTCTTCATGATTGCTGCCAAGCGGCGTGACTTTGCGCTGCGCTAGTACGGTTAGTAATTTGGCTTGCAAATGCAGCGGCAAGTTGCCTATTTCATCCAAAAACAGCGTGCCACCTTCGGCGGCTTTGATTTTGCCGATACGATCTTGTTGCGCGCCGGTAAATGCTCCTTTTTTATGGCCAAACAATTCACTTTCGAACAGGTTTTCAGATATCGCGCCAAGATCCACGGAAAGAAACACTTGCTCGGCGCGCTGGCTGTGGCGGTGGATGTCACGGGCGATCAGCTCTTTCCCCGTACCATTTTCGCCCAAAATTAATACATTGGCATCTGTGGGCGCGGCGCGACTGACCAGCGAATGCACCTGTTGCATGGCTGGCGAGCTGCCTATAATGGTGTCACTGGCGGTTGTTGTCGCCTGCACTAACGCTTGGTTAGCAACTTTGAGTTGCTGTGATTCTTGGCGCGTGCGTTTTAGCTCAAGTGCGGTGGTCACGGTAGCGATAACTTTTTCATTGTGCCAAGGCTTAGCGATAAAATCCGTTGCCCCTTGCTTGATGGCGTCGACCGCGATATCGACGCCGCCGTGCGCAGTGATCATCACCACTACCACATCAGGCGCTAATTGCTGAATTTGACCAAGCCAATAAAACCCTTGCTCGCCGGAGCTTTCGCCGGGGCCAAAATTCATGTCGAGCAAGACAAGGTCATACGCTTTATCGGCCAGTAAACTGGGCAATTGCTCAGGCCGATTGCAAATATCGACATGGCTAAATTTACGTTTGAGTAATAACTTGCCGGCGATCAGAATATCTTGGTCGTCGTCAACAATTAAAATTTGGGCGTTTTGTTTCACCGGTTTTCCTTTGGCTTCTTTCTCTTAGCTATCTTGCCTTTGCAAACTGTTCATTAACGTACACCTAGTGTTCAAAAACGTACAGTTATTTCACGATAAATCACACTGTATAAAATAAAAAGTTAATTAAAACAGTATCTTGTTTTGTTGGTGTGATTCTTGTTGTGTACTACAGCACATCGATAACCTTGATAGGGCAAGGATTACGCCAATCCCCCTAAAAAGTTACTCACCTTGTGCCCCCTTGGCTCGAGGAAAGTAATTTTAGGAAAATGGCGCTAGGTAAATGAGTCGAGGTAAAAATAGCCTTTAAAGCCAATAGGTTAAATCAGCGAGTTAAACAAAAGACGAACACTAAGACAGCGATATGAATAATTCACTAAAAGCCGTAAGCAAAAAGGCCAAACAAGAGGCAATCCTTCAAGCTGGTTCAAGCCAAGCGCAAGCCGACTCAAGCCAAGTGCGAGCTGGCGCTGGTATGGATCGCAAAATTGCTAAACAGAAATCACCCTGGCCTAAGTTTGTGTGGGGTGGCGTTGCCATTGGTATTCTTGTTTGGTTACTTGCGGGAATTAGCGGGCAAACAGGTGGAAAGATGTTAAGTGTCAGTAGCCAGCGCGTTGTGATTTCAGCCGTAAGCCGTGGCACATTTGAAGACTTTATTCCGGTGCGGGGGCGAGTCGCACCTGCCAAAACCTTATTTCTCGACGCCATTGAAGGGGGGCGCGTAGAGCGTATTCTCGTTGAAGATGGCGCGGCACTGGAAGCAGGCGACTTGATTGTCGAGCTGTCTAACGCTTCCCTGCAACTTAGCGTACTAGGAAATGAGGCAAGAGTGGCAGAGCAGCTTAACAATATGCGCTCAATTGAGCTTAGTCTTGAGCAAAACCGACTGCGCCACAAACGCAATTTGATTGATATTGAGCATCAAATCAAATTACTTACTCGGCAAGTGGCGCGTGAGCAGGAATTAGTGACCAGTGGGGCGGTTTCGCAATCTCAGTTTGATGATACCCGTGATACCTTGCAGTGGTACAAAAATCAGCGCGAGGTAACGCTCGAAAGCCAAGCGTCAGACACGCGTATGCAGGAATCGCAACTGGCGTTTTTAAAGCAAACGGGTGAGCGTTTAGAGAGTAACTTAGCCATTTCACGTGAAAACTTAGAAAATATGAAGGTGCGCGCGCCAGTTTCGGGCAAGCTCTCGGGCTTTAATATTGAAGTTGGCCAGAGTATTGGCCGTGGCGAGCGCCTTGGGCAAATTGATACACCCAACGATTACAAAGTTACCGCTTTTATTGACGAATTCTACCTTGGCCGCGTCGATATAGGGCAAGCCGCAGTCTTTGAACAATATCCGTTAACCATCAGCAAAATATACCCGCAAGTGCAAAACGGCCAGTTTGAAGTGGACTTTACCTTTAGTGGCGAACAGCCAAACGGTATTCGCCGTGGTCAAACCGTACAAACCAAACTCACGCTAGGCGATGCCAGCAAAGCCTTACTGTTACCTAATGGCGCGTTTTATCAAGACACTGGCGGTAAATGGGTGTTTGTGGTGAGTGATGATGGCAGTGAAGCGGTTAAGCGCAGTGTGCGTTTGGGGCGTCGCAATAATCAGTTTATCGAAGTGCTTGATGGCTTAGAGCAAGGTGAGCGAGTGATCACAAGTCCTTACAGCAGCTATCGCGATATTGAACGGCTGGTCTTAGCTAGTAAATAGCCGAGTAAATAGCTCAAGCAACCTATGTTTTGTGCTCTTGGGTGCTCGATAGCGCTTGCCCAAGATAAATAACAGACGAAATTACAACGTATTACAGGAACAAACCAATGCTAAAACTACATAATTTATCCCGTGTTTATCAAACTCAAGAGGTGGAAACGCTGGCGCTCAATGGCGTTAACATTGAAATTGGCCAAGGAGAATTTGTTGCCATTATGGGACCATCAGGCTGTGGCAAATCAACTCTGTTAAACACCATTGGCATGTTAGATTCCCCGAGTTCTGGTCGTTATTACTTTAATGGCGAAGATGTCTCTGGCTATCGGGAAGGTCAGCTGGCGAGTCTACGTAAAAAGCATATTGGCTTTATTTTTCAAAACTTCAATTTAATTGACGAGCTAACGGTGGCGGAAAATATCGAGCTTGCCTTGCTTTATCACAAGATTCCCGCAGCAGAGCGCAAAGCACGCGTCAGTAAAATCATGGATCAAGTGGGGATTGGGCATCGCGCTGGCCATATGCCGAGCCAGCTTTCTGGTGGTCAACAGCAGCGCGTTGCCGTGGCGCGAGCCATAGTCGGTGATCAGCAGCTTATTTTGGCGGATGAGCCAACGGGGAACCTCGATAGTGCCCATGGTCAAGAAGTGATGGAAATGCTGCGCACGCTGAACGATGGCGGCACCACTATCGTCATGGTCACTCATAGCCCGGCGCATGCGGATTACGCCAAACGCACCATTAACTTATTTGATGGCCATGTTGTGCTCGAAAATACTCGGGCGGCCTAAGTGAGGGAGTTGACATGTTTAGAAATTACGTAATAACAGCATGGCGTAACATCGTTAAAAATGGTGTGTTTTCTGCCATCAATATTTTTGGTTTAGCGGTTGGGTTAATGAGCTGTATTTTGATCATGCTATTTGTCAGGGCTGAGACTGGCTATGACAAATGGTTGCCACAGAGCGATCAAGTTGTGCGTATTCATACCGCTTATACCATGCCAGATCGACAGCCATTTTTAACCGTAAGATCGCCAGGTCGCATTATGGAGGCAGTGCGAGATTATGCACGTGCAGAAGTTGAAACGGGCGTTCGGCTGATTCAATGGAATTTAACTATTCGCAAAGGTGAAAACATTTTTGATGAGGCGATCACTATGGCCGATGGCAGCTTTTTAGACGTTTTCCAGTTGCCCTTTGTTCATGGCGATCGTCAGTCTTCGTTTAGCCAGCCAATGCACTTAGTGATTACCGAGGCGCTCGCGAATAAATATTTCGGCCGTACAGATGTTATTGGTGAAACGCTTTCTGTCTGCTGTGTTGGCTCTCAAGGACCCGTTGACGTAGCAATTACTGGCGTGGTCAAAGATCTACCCAGTGAAACGCACCTTGATATTAATATGTTGTTTTACTTGCAACCAGCGCTGTTTCCGCCAGGTAATAATGTTCTAGATACTTGGACCAGCGTAAATGTTTACACTTATTTTAAATTAAAACCGCAAGTGAGTGCTGCGCAATTTCAAGAGCGGATTAGCTATTGGTTGGACAATGAGAGCCCATTTGGCCAGATGTTTCAGCAAATTATTGGTGACAAAGCAGCTGACAGAAAGGTTACTGACTTTTTCAATATTAAGGTGATGAAGCTTACTGATTTGCACCTGAATGCTAAACAAGACGCGGGCAATTTAGGGGACTTATCCCCAATGGGCGATGCTAACTTAATTCGCACTTTTTCAATTGTTGCTTTGATCGTATTGATCATCGCCGGCATTAATTTTATGAACCTTGCGACCGCTAAAGCGGGTAAGAGAGCAAAAGAAGTTGCCATGCGCAAAGTACTTGGCGCATCGCGTGGACAGGTTGCCGTTCAATTTCTCAGTGAAGCTGTCATTTTAGTGTTTGTTGCACTGCTATTTGCTGTTGCCGCATCAGAGCTTATTTTGCCGTTTTATAACCAAGTTATTGGCAAGAATTTGCAACTTCAACTGTTTGATGATCCAAGCTTGCTGCTGGCACTTATGTCAATTGCTACTCTGGTGGGGATTCTTGCAGGCATTTATCCAGCATTGTATTTATCGCGTTTTTTACCCGGCCATATTTTAAAAGCGAGTAAGGCGAGTGAGTCGGCAAGCTCAGCGAAAATGCGCGGTGTCTTGGTGGTCACGCAGTTTGCGGCGTCCATCACCTTAGTCGTTGCTACAGTTGTAGTGTATGGACAAACCTTATACTCAACCATGGCTGATGTCGGCTTTACCAGTAACGATAAACTCATCCTTAACGTGCGCACTGCAGCGGATAGAGCAGAGCGCTTGCGCCAAGAGTTGCTTAGCTTACCCCAAGTCAATTCAGTGACCTTTAGCTCGGAAGCTCCAACACAAGACGACGAAAATAATGATCAGTTTAGGCTACTTGAGCCAAATGATTATGGCGATGTGGTCGAGCCAATGTTCCTTAACTATCACAACATGGACTTTGGTTTTTTTGAAGCCTATAAAGTTAAACCGATTGCCGGGCGATTGTTTAGTGAAGAATTTGGCACGGATCGCATTATTCACGCGCCCGAAACACAGGAAGAAAAATTGCAGGCAAGTATTATTCTCAATTTAACTGCGGTTAAAAAGCTTGGTTTTAGTGCCCCTGAAAGCATTATCGGCAAAACATTAGTTAACCAGAGCCATCAGTTTAGGGTGATTGGCGTGATACCAGATATTCACTTTCGCTCAATGAAATTTGGTATTCGCGCAACTGTGTTTATGCTTAACCCAGAGCGTTTCCGAGTCGCTAATATTGCTTTTAATACTCAAGATCTGCCTGCGCTCGTGCGCAAGGTGGAGGAAATTTGGCAACGCAATGTGCCGCAGCATCCGATCAATTTGCAGTTTTTATCTGAAATGATGGCTGCCCAGTATCAGGATGAGCGAACCACTGCCCATTTATTTCTCGCTTTCTCTGTGCTGGCAATTATCGTTGCTTGTCTGGGGCTGTATGGTTTGTCGGCATTCACTGTTGAGCGGCGTACGAAAGAAATTGGCATCAGAAAAGTGATGGGCGCAAGCGTAGCTGATATTGTTAAGTTGTTGATATGGCAGTTCTCAAAGCCGGTCATGCTCGCTAATATTATTGCTTGGCCACTCGCAACTTACTTTATGCTAACCTGGTTGCAAGCATTCCCATATCGCATTGATGCATGGTGGATTGCACCAATTTGCCTAGGTGTTGGCGTTTTATCTCTAGTGATCGCTTGGCTGACCGTTGGCGGCAATGCCGCTTGGGTTGCGCGCCGCAATCCTGTTCATGCGCTCAGGTATGAATAACGCTTAAACCAAGCGTTTAAAACCTGAATGTGACTTGAATTCAGGGTATAAAAAAAGCGCTAACGTGATTAACGTTAGCGCTTTTTCGCAATGGGGTATACGTGGCTTACAAACCCGCCGCAGCGCGAAGTGCGTCAGCTTTGTCGGTTTTTTCCCAACTAAACGCCGTGAAGGTTTCACCATCAACGGTTTTTTCGTATGGTTCACGACCAAAGTGGCCGTAAGCAGCTGTTTCTTGGTACATAGGGTGTAGCAAGTCAAGCATCTTGGTAATGCCGTATGGGCGTAAGTCGAAGTGCTCGCGAACCAGCTCAACTAGCTTGTCTTCTGCAACTTTGCCCGTACCAAAGGTTTCTACCGTAATTGACGTTGGCTCAGCCACACCAATGGCGTAAGACACTTGAATTTCACAGCGTTCAGCAAGACCTGCTGCAACAATGTTTTTCGCAACATAACGACCTGCGTATGCCGCACTGCGGTCAACTTTTGATGGATCTTTACCTGAGAATGCACCACCACCGTGACGTGCCATACCGCCGTAGGTATCAACAATAATCTTACGGCCCGTTAAACCACAGTCACCGACTGGGCCACCAATGACAAAGCTACCGGTTGGGTTGATAAAGTATTTAGTCTCTTCCGTTAGCAACTCTTCAGGTAACACGTGCTTGATAATGTTTTCCATTACCGCGTCGTGCAACATGTCCTGCGTAATATCAGGATTGTGCTGGGTTGATAAAACCACAGCATCAATGGCAACTGGCTTGTTGTCTTCGTATACAAACGTCACTTGCGATTTTGCGTCTGGACGTAACCAAGGTAATACCCCTGATTTACGCACTTCTGCTTGGCGCTCAACCAATAAGTGAGAGTAGTAAAGCGGCGCAGGCATGTAAGTTGGTGTTTCGTTAGTGGCGTAACCAAACATTAAGCCTTGGTCACCAGCACCTTGCTCTTCTGGCTTAGCGCGATCAACACCTTGCGCAATCTCTGATGATTGCTGACCAATCAGGTTCATAATGCCACAAGTTTCGCCGTCAAAACCAACGTCTGACGAAGTGTAACCAATGTCGCTGATCACTTTACGCGTTAGGCTTTCTAAATCAACCCAGGCTGACGTTGAAATCTCACCTGAGATAATCGCAACGCCTGTTTTAACCATAGTTTCACAAGCAACACGGGCGTGCTTGTCACGCGCAATAATGGCGTCTAATACCGCATCAGAAATTTGATCGGCAATTTTATCCGGGTGACCTTCTGAAACAGATTCAGAGGTGAATAGGTGTCTAGACATAAAACCTCAATTATCATTGAAAGAGTGTGATTGTTGTCGTTTGGCAATTTTAGTTGTTAACGGTATTCATTAACCGCGCTAGTGAGGCTAACGACCAATGCCGCTTAAAACAGCTTCCGACAAATTTTTCGCCATTCTACTTGAACTCGACTTTGATGAAAAGTTTTTTACGCCTAGACGTCTAAATGTCTTTTTTGATTGGCTAGGATTACAGTTGATGAAAGCTCAGTTGGCTTGGCCAGAAGGAGCGAATCACTTGCTGTTGTATTTCCGTTAATGCACTTGAATAAACCTGATAGGGCTTGCTGGCGTTTGGGCGAGCTGTCAACAAGTTGAATTGTGATAGTCGGCGAATCAGCTCATTGGTAACAGGCTGCGCGGTTTCAACAAGTGCGATCCCCTCAGGTAAGTGGGCTTTTATTTGCGTTTCGATCAATGGGTAATGGGTGCACCCGAGTACGAGCGTGTCTATTTGCTTCGCCACAAGTGGGGCAATGAAACGGTCGAGTAATTGATGGCAAGTATCGCTGTGGTGCTGGCCTTGCTCAATTTGCTGGACAAGCCCCGGGCAGGGTTGAATATGCACTTGTGCAGCTTGTTTGTAAGTGTCAATTAGTGCCAAGAATCGCGCATTCTTCGCAGTGGCTTGCGTCACTAAAATGCCCACTGACTTTGACGTCGATTGTTTAGCGGCAGGTTTAATGGCCGGTTCAACACCAATAATGGGCAATGCGTATTTGGCGCGCAGTGCCTCAATGGCTACGACGGTTGCGGTATTACACGCCACAACAATGGCTTTTACGCCTTGTGCTATCAGGAAATTAGCAACGACATCAGCTCTGGCTATAATGTCTTTATGGCTTTTGTCGCCGTATGGGGCAAAACCACTGTCTGCAACGTAAATAAGCTGCTCATTCGGCAGATTTTGTGCGACGCATCGTGCAATGGAAAGCCCGCCTATACCTGAGTCAAAAATTCCAATGGGAGCCTGTGTGTTGCTGCTAGCCTGAGTTGTTGTCATATCATTAATTAAAGGTCGTAAAGATGCAGAGCCAAGTTAAGAGCGCGCGTTGCCGTTATAGGCAGTTTTGCTGAGTTTGTAAAGGAAATACTTGGCTGGAAACTTGCTGCTTATTTTTGTCAAGACAAAGAACTTTGAAGCCACGTAACGTTGATGAGAGGCCATGGAAAGTAAAGTGTCGTTTGCTCAGCTTAAACAATTCCCGCGATTGATGTGGATTGTCTTATTCGGCGATCTGATCACTCGTGGCAGCTTTTACATGGTGTGGCCATTCTTAGCAGTAATGCTTTACAAGTCGTTTGGTATTTCGGCAACTCAAGTGGGACTAATTTTATCGGGCGCTGCGGTGTTATCGGTTTTTATTGGCTTTTTTGGCGGTGCGCTGTCTGACAAGTTCGGTCGCAAAGTCATTATGTTTAGCGCAGGTAGCCTGTACGTTTGCTCGTTTGTGTTACTTGCAAATGTTGAAACCGTTACGGGTTACGTGATTGTTATCGCCCTGTGCTCGATGTCGAAAGCCATTTGGGACCCACCCACGCAAGCGCTAGTTGCTGACATTTTACCTGATGTGCAAGTACGAGAATTGGGCTTACAAGCGCGCTATTTTGTCATTAATGTTGGTTGTGCCATTGGCCCAATGGCGGGTGTTTATATTGGAATAACTGGGCAGCAATCCGGCTTTTTAGTAACAGCAGGTACGTTTGCCCTGTGGATGACACTACTAGCTTATGGGATGCGTCATTTTGCCAAGCGACAAGCGCGTCGCCCTAAAAATGAGCAGCAAAAGCTGCGGGAACAGAGCGAATCGGCCGCTGTAACAACAGCTGACTTAAAATCAAAGCCAATACCCAAAGCGCCGCGAAAGCCCAAATCTACTCTGCTGGAAACACTGAAAATACTGGCAAAAGATCGCGTCTTGCAGTGTTTAATTGTCGCCAATATTATCTGTAAGTTCGTTTATGCACAGATGGACTCGACTCTTATTCAGTACCTGACAAGGGCTGATGTTCCGCAGCTGATGACGCTGATCTCCAGTATGATTTTTGCCAATGCTGCGGTTATTGTGTGTTTGCAGTTTGTTTTGTTAAAAATGATGGCGCGGCTGTCATTAACCCAACGCATTCAAGTGGGCTTAGTATTGCTGGCAGCTGCGCAAATTTGGATGGCAGTAAACCCAGTTAACGCGTTTTGGGGCTGGATTGGCGCGGTTGTGATACTGAGTATTGGTGAAGCAATTCTGTTTCCTACCATGAATGTTCACATTGATCGATTGGCGCCTACGCATTTACGCGGCGCATATTTTGGCGCGGCATCGTTTTATTACATAGGGTTTGCGCTAGCGCCACTGGGCGGTGGCGCCTTGTTAGATTTTCTTGGCGGCGCTTGGGTATTTGCCATTGCCGCTTTGCTGGTGCTGTTAGTGATGTATCTGTATTCAATATTGGAAACCTTACCGAGGCCAGACTTTAACAAGCCAGACAGGGTTTCAACTAAATAGGCGTTATAACAGGCTGCCCAGAGGTAGAGGTATACGTTAATGTTCAGTGAAATGAATGATTAGTGGAATAAACGATATCATTAGTGAGCAGTAAAAGTGAGCCGTAAAATGAGTGGCGAGTGCTAACTCAGGCATGAAAAAACAATAGTGAAAAAACAAGGATGAAATAACTGATGACTGTCTATTGAAAGACGATCAAAGAAAGGCTGCTTCCAGAATGCCGTAGCCAACATCAGCCCTTGAACACCGTGTGCTCAAGGCGGGAATCAATATACTCACCGTAGGCTTCTCGGTACAAGCCGAGCTTGCTCAATAGCCAGTAAATGACACCCTGGGGTAAAGATTATCGGCTCAGGGACATAGTTAACTTACGAACATCCCAGAAGACAGGTGTTGAGTATAACAAATTCCCATCACGGATTAAGTAATTTATTGCGTTTACACGCTGACTGCTGACGAATTGAACTAAGTGATTAATTCTTGGTGATTTTGGTTATCCAACTTACGGTATTTAGTTATTCAACAAGTGGACAAGGCTGATAGTCGGGGTTCAGTGATTTGAGTTTTGCTTCGGCGAGTAAGGCGTTAACTGCCGCTTGCTCGCCAAAAAGCTTGCCGTTTTCAAGCCAGGTAAACATCAGCTCTTGGTCATATTGCAGCAGCGATTGCGCATTCACCCAGTCTTGATTGTATAACTGGCTGTAGCGTAGCTGATCAATTTCAGTTTGCGCGGCTAACGCATCGTTATCACCGAGTTTGCGATACATCTCTTTTAACAGTCCCGAGCCAAAGGTTTGCAAGTCAACATTGGTGCTATTGCCGTCAAGTGATTTTGCCAAGCTCAGGCAATTGTCTTGATATTGCTCGATATTTGCGGTGCAAAAATCTATAAGGTAGCTCAGGTTATTTGCTTGAGCTGAGGCTAGCTCATCACCGGTATTCCGCAATTTGGTGTAAGCAATATCAATGCGACCGACACTGGCGCTAAGAAACAGGTCAACATAGCGAAAAAAATAATTGTCAAAGCGCGATTTACTCGCTGCTATCTCCAAGTATTCGAGAAATGCTTGCGGTTGGCGCTGGATAAGTTTATTGGTGGCCAGTTGCAACCAAAGATAGCCATTTTCAGCATCTGCTTGCGCGACAATGGTGTCGAGTTGCTGGCCACAGCCTTCGTCATGTGGCAGTTGTAAACAGACCTTGAGTAATTGGTGGGCAGCGATAGCGTCACTGGGGGTGTTGGCAAGGTAATCACTGAAAAATAAGCGTTTGTGATGGTTGGTTACGGCTGAGCTTGCGGAAAATATGTAACCCAGCTTGCGCTGCTCTGTATCAACATCATTGACGGTTTCACTGAGAAACGCAGATAGCTGAGTATCAAGTAGTTGATGTTCTTCATCGGTAAATTGAGCAAAAGGGCAACTTTTGATGGTTGAACTTGTCGTTTGCTTTTCATTAGCTGCGAGTTGAGCGTCTGTGTCGGCTAGGGGAGCGAGTTTTGTTTTAGGTTCGTTGCTAGCGAGAGGGGCGTTGGCTTGCGCAAGTAGTGAAAAATTATCTGCCCAGAGTGTGGAGGTCTCAGCCGCGTTTTTGTCAGGAGTGGCCGTTTGCGTGCGCGCAGTGGCTTTGGGTTTTGCAGGCTCGTATTGCCAGTAGAACACTAGTGCAAGGAGTAAGCTAATTAACAGCCACACCTTGCCATTCATGATAGTTGCTTCCTAGCTATGCCAGGTTATGCCGATTTATCAATTTGAGAAACCAAGGCTTGTTCGATGGTTTCTTGCAACAAACTGATTTGGTTTTGCGTTTCTTGCTGCTCAACTTCTCGTTGCTTGTTCGCGGCAAGCAAGTCATGAGCAAGATTTAACGCGACCATGGTCATGGCTTGCTCGGTTGTTGCTATGGTTTCGCTATCGCTGTATGCAGCCAATCGCTTGTCTAGCTCAGCGGCGGCGGCGAAAAGCGCACTTTCTTGCCCACTCGGACAACCGATTTTAAGCTTTCGACCTGCAACGGATATTTCAACTTTATTGCGCATTGGCGGAGCGAATTCCTTATAAATCAATAATAACCTCGAACTATAACGACCTGACATGGCAGATGCAAGCAGATCGTAACGCGAGCAGCCGAATTTAATGGGCTTTAATACAAACGTACGCTACCAATTAGGGGGCTGTTTCTCTAAAAAGCTAAACATCTAATACTAGAGGATCAGGTTAAGCCGGTGGGCGCGTTCAACGTTTTTGGCCAGTAGCTCGGGGTCATCACTAAAGGGAGCGACGACTTCGGCAACTTCTTCGATGGGGTAGTCGACCGTACCTTCAAAATCACTATGGTAAACATAGCGGTAGTTATCTTTAATTTCGGGGTCAAGGGGGTAACGCGTTTTGATATCGGTACCCTCCCAAATTGCAGAAGAATCATCATCAATATTAAATTGCACCGCATTTAAAAAACCATAGGGGATGGGTTTATTTTTATCCATAAACTCAGTCAGCAGTGTCCAGTAACGACAGGCTTGGTCATAGTTGTCGGCAACCAACACTGCGTATTGAAAATCCCATTTGGCGGCTTTGGGGTACATTTTGGGGACAACACACTTTGCCGCCATACCCGAGCCACGGCTATAGCCGACTGAGCCGACATAGAGTTCCACTTGATCAAAGGGAATAACCAGCTCAGGGTTTTTACCAAAGGCGGGAAAATGCACATTACCGGTTTTACGGTCGCAAACGACGGCTTGTGCTTGTTTTTTTTTCGATTTTTTAAATTCACGTAGGGCATATAGCGTTAATAATACTTGGACAAAAACGTCATATGCGGGAGTAAATATCGTCCAGACACCATGTGAAAGCCCCCATATTAATTGAGGGACAAAAATAGCGAATACCAGAGTCATGGCCATAGCACCATTCGCCCAGTGATGCATATCTTTAAATGAACCCATCATCATCATTGAGACGTAACGGCCGTCTATATTGAGGGTTGTTGCGCGATAGCCCAAAAAATTATTGTAATCCACTTCCACCTTACGAAAATATTTGCCAAAGGCTTTTTCTGCGGGCTTTTTGGGCGGGCGCAGGTCGGTGGTTAATTGCTCGGTATTGAGTGGGTTACTGGGTTGTTTTTCGCTGTTCTGGTTCAGGTTTGTTTTATCCATTAGTTTAATCCCCTTTCTTTTTTAAAGATGGGCGTTTTTAGTTTCACATCATTTAATGACCAATTGACCTCCGTGGTCTGCCAGCCAAGGTCTTGAATTAGTTTACCGCCTCTATTTTGTTCGATTGTAGCGTGGCGATTGCTTGCATCACTTAGATTTATGCTTATTTTCATGGTGTTTAATTCACAGATTAAAACTACTATTTGCGGTTAAGGCTTAGAGAATTAGGTTAAGTTGATGGGCGCGTTCTACGTTTTTGGCGAGTAGCTCGGGGTCGTCACTAAAGGGAGCGACGACTTCGGCAACTTCCTCGATGGGGTAGTCGACCGTACCTTCAAAATCGCTATGGTAAACATAGCGGTAGTTATCTTTAATTTCGGGATCAAGGGGGTAGCGCTTTTCGATATCGGTACCCTCCCAAATTGCAGAAGAATCATCATCAATATTAAATTGCACCGCATTTAAAAAACCATAGGGGATGGGTTTATTTTTATCCATAAACTCAGTCAGCAGTGTCCAAAAATTACAGGCTTGGTCGTAGTTGTCGGAAATCAATACTGCGTATTGAAAATCCCATTTGGCGGCGTTGGGGTACATTTTGGGGACAACACAGTCTGCTGCCATGCCAGAGCCAAGGCTATAGCCGACTGAACCGACATAGAGCTCCACTTGATCAAAGGGAATAACCAGCTCAGGGTTTTTACCAAAGGCGGGAAAATGCACATTGCCAGTTTTACGGTCGCAAACAACGGCTTGTGCTTGTTTTTTTTCGATTTTTTAAATTCACGTAGGGCATATAGCGTTAATAATACTTGGACAAAAACGTCATATGCGGGAGTAAATATCGTCCAGACACCATGTGATAGCCCCCATGTTAATTGAGGGACAAAAATAGCGAATACCAGAGTCATGGCCATAGCACCATTGGCCCAGTGATCGGAATCTTTGAGTGAACCTACCATCATCATCGCGACATAGCGTCCATCAACACTTGTTGTATTTACTCGGTAAC
Source organism: Thalassotalea euphylliae (assembly GCF_003390335.1). NCBI lineage: Bacteria > Pseudomonadati > Pseudomonadota > Gammaproteobacteria > Alteromonadales > Colwelliaceae > Thalassotalea > Thalassotalea euphylliae. Next base: position 3,479,174 of record NZ_QUOU01000001.1, on the reverse strand, counting down.
CTAAAATGTTGTTGTAATCCACTTCGACCTTACGAAAATATTTGCCAAAGGCTTTTTCTGCGGGTTTTTTGGGCGCGCGCAGGTCAGTGGTTAATTGCTCGGTATTGAGTGGGTTACTGGATTGTTTTTCACTGTTCCCTTTTCTATCAGTAGTGGCCATTAGTTTAATCCCCTTTCTTTTTTAAAGATGGGCGTTTTTAGTTTCACATCATTTAATGACAAATTGACCTCCGTGGTCTGCCAGCCAAGATCTTGAATCAGTTTACCGCCTCTATTTTGTTCGATTGTAGCGTGGCGATTGCTTGCATCACTTAGATTTATGCTTATTTTCATGGTGTTAAATTCACAGATTAAAACTACTATTTGCGGCTAAGGCTTAGAGAATTAGGTTAAGTTGATGGGCGCGTTCTACGTTTTTGGCGAGTAGCTCGGGGTCGTCACTAAAGGGGGCGACGACTTCGGCAACTTCCTCGATGGGGTAGTCGACCGTACCTTCAAAATCGGTATGGTAAACATAGCGGTAGTTATCTTTAATTTCGGGGTCGAGGGGGTAGCTATTTCTGACGTCATTATCAGGCCAAATAGCAGCTTCATCTCTATCGAGGTAAAGCTGCACAGAGTTTAAAAAACCATAGGGGATGGGTTTATTTTTATCCATAAACTCAGTCAGCAGTGTCCAAAAATTACAGGCTTGGTCGTAGTTGTCGGAAATCAATACTGCGTATTGAAAATCCCATTTGGCGGCGTTGGGGTACATTTTGGGGACAACACAGTCTGCTGCCATGCCAGAGCCAAGGCTATAGCCGACTGAACCGACATAGAGCTCCACTTGATCAAAGGGAATAACCAGCTCAGGGTTTTTACCAAAGGCGGGAAAATGCACATTGCCAGTTTTACGGTCGCAAACAACGGCTTGTGCTTGTTTTTTTTTCGATTTTTTAAACTGCAACGCAGCATATAGCAGCAGCAGCAGTTGGGTAACCCAAGTGTAAGGCTGTGTTAGATAGGGGCCTAATTCACCAAACTTGACCAAAGCCGTTATCTGCATAAAAACAATTATACCGAAAAAGGTCATGGCCATAGCACCATTGGCCCAGTGATCGGAATCTTTGAGTGAACCCATCATCATCATTGAGACATATCGGCCATCTATATTGAGGGTTGTTGCGCGATAGCCTAAAACGTTGTTGTAATCCACTTTCACCTTACGAAAATATTTGCCAAAGGCTTTTTCTGGGGGCTTTTTTGGCGGGCGCAGGTCAGTGGTTAAGTGCTCGGTGTTTAGTGGGTTACTAGATTGTTTTTCGCTGTTCTGGTTCAGGTTTGTTTTATCCATTAGTTTAATCCCCTTTCTTTTTTAAAGATGGGCGTTTTTAGTTTCACATCATTTAATGACCAATTGACTTGGGTGGTCTGCCAGCCAAGATCTTGAATCAGTTTACCGCCTCTATTTTGTTCGATTGTAGCGTGGCGATTACTTGCATCACTAAGATTTATGCTTATTTTCATGGTGTTAAATTCACAGACTAAAACATCTATTTGCGGTTAAGGCTTAGAGAATTAGGTTAAGTTGATGGGCGCGTTCTACGTTTTTGGCGAGTAGCTCGGGGTCGTCGCTAAAGGGGGCGACGACTTCGGCAACTTCTTCGATGGGGTAGTCGACCGTACCTTCAAAATCACTATGGTAAACATAGCGGTAGTTATCTTTAATTTCGGGGTCGAGGGGGTAGCGCTTTTCGATATCGGTACCCTCCCAAATTGCAGAAGAATCATCATCAATATTAAATTGCACCGCATTTAAAAAACCGTAGGGGATGGGTTTATTTTTATCCATAAACTCAGTCAGCAGTGTCCAGTAACGACAGGCTTGGTCATAGTTGTCGGCAACCAACACGGCGTACTGAAAATCCCATTTGGCGGCTTTGGGGTACATTGTCGGTACGATGCATTTCGCCGCCATGCCAGAACCAAGGCTATAGCCGACTGAGCCGACATAGAGTTCCACTTGATCAAAGGGAATAACCAGCTCAGGGTTTTTACCGAAGGCGGGAAAACGCACATTACCGGTTTTTCGGTCGCAAACAACGGCTTGTACTTGTTTTTTTTTCGATTTTTTAAATTCTCGCAGGGCATATAGCGTTAATAATATTTGGACAAAAACGTCATATGCGGGAGTAAATATCGTCCAGACACCATGTGATAGCCCCCATGTTAATTGAGGGACAAAAATAGCGAATACCAGAGTCATGGCCATAGCACCATTGGCCCAGTGATGCATATCTTTAAATGAACCCATCATCATCATTGAGACGTAACGGCCGTCTATATTGAGGGTTGTTGCGCGATAGCCCAAAAAATTATTGTAATCTACTTCGACCTTACGAAAATATTTGCCAAAGGCTTTTTCTGCGGGCTTTTTGGGCGGGCGCAGGTCGGTGGTTAATTGCTCGGTATTGAGTGGGTTACTGGGTTGTTTTTCGCTGTTCTGGTTCAGGTTTGTTTTATTCATTAGTTTAATCCCCTTTCTTTTTTAAAGATGGGCGTTTTTAGTTTCACATCATTTAATGACAAATTGACTTGGGTGGTTTGCCAACCAAGGTCTTGAATCAGTTTACCGCCTCTATTTTGTTCGATTGTAGCGTGGCGATTGCTTGCATCACTAAGATTTATGCTTATTTTCATGGTGTTAAATTCACAGATTAAAACTACTATTTGCGGTTAAGGCTTAGAGAATTAGGTTAAGTTGATGGGCGCGTTCTACGTTTTTGGCGAGTAGCTCGGGGTCGTCGCTAAAGGGGGCAACCACTTCGGCAACTTCTTCGATGGGGTAGTCGACCGTACCTTCAAAATCACTATGGTAAACATAGCGATAGTTATCTTTAATTTCGGGGTCGAGGGGGTAGCCATTTCTAACGTCTTTATCAGGCCAGATAGCTGCTTCGTCTGTATCGATATAAAGCTGCACAGAGTTTAAAAAACCGTAGGGGATGGGTTTATTTTTATCCATAAACTCAGTCAGCAGTGTCCAAAAGTTACACGCGCGATCATAGTTATCGGCAATTAGCACATCATACTGAAAATCTCGCTTGGCGGCTTTGGGGTACATTTTGGGGACAATACATTCTGCTGCCATGCCAGAGCCACGGCTATAGCCGACTGAACCGACATAGAGTTCCACTTGATCAAAGGGAACAACCAGCTCAGGGTTTTTACCAAAGGCGGGAAAATGCACATTACCGGTTTTACGATCGCAAACGACGGCTTGTGCTTGTTTTTTTTTCGATTTTTTAAATTCACGTAGGGCATATACAGTTAATAGCAACTGGACAATAACCTCATATGCAGGATTAAAAAGCGTCCACTCGTTATGCCCTAATCCTGATACAATTTGCAATACTAATATAGTCACAACAAAGGTCATCGCCATAGCACCATTGGCCCAGTGATCGGAATCTTTGAGTGAACCTACCATCATCAATGCGGCGTAGCGACCATCAATACTGCCAGTTCCCTCACGATAGCCTACGACATTGTCATAATCGACTTCCACCTTACGAAAATATTTGCCAAAGGCTTTTTCTGCGGGCTTTTTGGGCGGGCGCAGGTCGGTGGTTAAGTGCTCGGTATTGAGTGGGTTACTGGATTGTTTTTTGCTATTCTGGTTCGGATCAGTTTTATCCATTAGTTTAATCCCCTTTCTTTTTTAAAGATGGGCGTTTTTAGTTTCACATCATTTAACGATAAATTGACTTGGGTGGTTTGCCAGCCAAGGTCTTGAATCAGTTTACCGCCTCTATTTTGTTCGATTGTAGCGTGGCGATTGCTTGCATCACTTAGATTTATGCTTATTTTCATGGTGTTAAATTCACAGACTAAAACTGTTATTTGCGGCTAAGGCTTAGAGAATTAGGTTAAGTTGATGGGCGCGTTCTACGTTTTTGGCGAGTAGCTCGGGGTCATCACTAAAGGGAGCGACGACTTCGGCAACTTCTTCGATGGGGTAGTCGACCGTACCTTCAAAATCACTATGGTAAACATAGCGGTAGTTATCTTTAATTTCAGGGTCGAGGGGGTAGCCATTTCTAACGTCTTTATCAGGCCAGATAGCTGCTTCGTCTGTATCGATATAAAGCTGCACAGAGTTTAAAAAACCGTAGGGGATGGGTTTATTTTTATCCATAAACTCAGTCAGCAGTGTCCAAAAGTTACACGCGCGATCATAGTTATCGGCAATTAGCACATCATACTGAAAATCTCGCTTGGCGGCTTTGGGGTACATTTTGGGGACAATACATTCTGCTGCCATGCCTGAGCCACGGCTATAGCCGACTGAACCGACATAGAGTTCCACTTGATCAAAGGGAATAACCAGCTCAGGGTTTTTACCGAAGGCGGGAAAATGCACATTGCCAGTTTTACGGTCGCAAACGACGGCTTGTGCTTGTTTTTTTTCGATTTTTTAAACTGCAATGCAGCATATAGCAGCAGCAGTTGGGTAACCCAAGTGTAAGGCTGTGTTAGATAGGGACCTAATTCACCAAACTTGACCAAAGCCGTTATCTGCATAAAAACAATTATACCGAAAAAGGTCATGGCCATAGCACTATTGGCCCAGTGATCGGAATCTTTGAGTGAACCTACCATCATCAATGCGGCGTAGCGACCATCAATACTGCCAGTTCCCTCCCGATAGCCCAGCACATTGTCATAGTTGACTTCCACCTTACGAAAATATTTGCCAAAGGCTTTTTCTGCGGGCTTTTTGGGCGGGCGCAGGTCGGTGGTTAATTGCTCGGTATTGAGTGGGTTACTGGGTTGTTTTTCGCTGTTCTGGTTCAGGTTTGTTTTATCCATTAGTTTAATCCCCTTTCTTTTTTAAAGATGGGCGTTTTTAGTTTCACATCATTTAATGACAAATTGACCTCCGTGGTCTGCCAGCCAAGGTCTTGAATCAGTTTACCGCCTCTATTTTGTTCGATTGTAGCGTGGCGATTGCTTGCATCACTTAGATTTATGCTTATTTTCATGGTGTTAAATTCACAGACTAAAACATCTATTTGCGGTTAAGGCTTAGAGAATTAGGTTAAGTTGATGGGCGCGTTCTACGTTTTTGGCGAGTAGCTCGGGGTCGTCGCTAAAGGGGGCGACGACTTCGGCAACTTCTTCGATGGGGTAGTCGACCGTACCTTCAAAATCACTATGGTAAACATAGCGGTAGTTATCTTTAATTTCGGGGTCGAGGGGGTAGCTATTTCTGACGTCTTTATCAGGCCAAATAGCAGCTTCATCTCTATCGAGGTAAAGCTGCACAGAGTTTAAAAAACCATAGGGGATGGGTTTATTTTTATCCATAAACTCAGTCAGCAGTGTCCAAAAATTACAGGCTTGGTCGTAGTTGTCGGAAATCAATACTGCGTATTGAAAATCCCATTTGGCGGCGTTGGGGTACATTTTGGGGACAACACAGTCTGCTGCCATGCCAGAGCCAAGGCTATAGCCGACTGAACCGACATAGAGCTCCACTTGATCAAAGGGAATAACCAGCTCAGGGTTTTTACCAAAGGCGGGAAAATGCACATTACCGGTTTTACGGTCGCAAACGACGGCTTGTGCTTGTTTTTTTTTCGATTTTTTAAATTCACGTAGGGCATATAGCGTTAATAATACTTGGACAAAAACGTCATATGCGGGAGTAAATATCGTCCAGACACCATGTGATAGCCCCCATGTTAATTGAGGGACAAAAATAGCGAATACCAGAGTCATGGCCATAGCACCATTGGCCCAGTGATCGGAATCTTTGAGTGAACCTACCATCATCATCGCGACATAGCGTCCATCAACACTTGTTGTATTTACTCGGTAACCTAAAATGTTGTTGTAATCCACTTCGACCTTACGAAAATATTTGCCAAAGGCTTTTTCTGCGGGTTTTTTGGGCGCGCGCAGGTCAGTGGTTAATTGCTCGGTATTGAGTGGGTTACTGGATTGTTTTTCACTGTTCCCTTTTCTATCAGTAGTGGCCATTAGTTTAATCCCCTTTCTTTTTTAAAGATGGGCGTTTTTAGTTTCACATCATTTAATGACAAATTGACCTCCGTGGTCTGCCAGCCAAGATCTTGAATTAGTTTACCGCCTCTATTTTGTTCGATTGTAGCGTGGCGATTGCTTGCATCACTTAGATTTATGCTTATTTTCATGGTGTTAAATTCACAGACTAAAACTGTTATTTGCGGCTAAGGCTTAGAGAATTAGGTTAAGTTGATGGGCGCGTTCTACGTTTTTGGCGAGTAGCTCGGGGTCGTCGCTAAAGGGGGCGACGACTTCGGCAACTTCTTCGATGGGGTAGTCGACCGTACCTTCAAAATCGCTATGGTAGACATAGCGGTAGTTATCTTTGATTTCGGGATCAAGGGGGTAGCTATTTCTAACGTCTTTATCTGGCCAGATAGTTGACTTATTCCTATCAAGATGAAATTGCACCGAATTCAAAAAGCCGTAGGGAATCGGTTTGTTTTTATCCATAAATTCGGTTAGCAATGTCCAGTAACGACAGGCTTCGTCATAACTATCAGCTATTAATATGGCGTACTGAAAGTCCCGTTTGGCGGCTTTGGGGTACATTGTCGGCACGATGCATTTCGCCGCCATGCCGGAGCCACGGCTATAACCGACTGAACCGACATAGAGCTCTACTTGGTTAAAGGGAATTACCAGCTCAGGGTTTTTGCCAAAGGCGGGAAAATGCACATTACCCGTTTTACGGTCGCAAACGACGGCTTGTGCTTGTTTTTTTTTCGATTTTTTAAATTCACGTAGGGCATATAAAGCTAATAGTATTTGAACAATAATTTCATATTCAGGGTTGAAAAGTGTCCACTCGTCATGCCCTAACCCTGATACGATTTGTAAAATCAATATAATCACAACAAAAGTCATGGCCATAGCACCATTGGCCCAGTAATGCATATCTTTGAGTGATGCCATCATCATCATCGCGGCATAGCGACCATCTACACTAGTCGTGCCCTCCCGATAGCCTACGACATTTTCATAATCCACTTCCACCTTACGAAAATATTTGCCAAAGGCTTTTTCTGCCGGCTTTTTTGGTGGGCGCAGATCGGTGGTTAATTGCTCGGTATTGAGTGGATTACTGGATTGGTTTTTACTACTCAACTTCGGATCTGTTTTATCCATTAGTTTAACCCCAGCGCGGATTTTAGATTCACATCATTTAATGACAAATTGACCTCCGTGGTCTGCCAGCCAAGATCTTCGGTTAGTTTTCCTTCCTCATCTCGCTCGCTGATCGGCAGTACAAATTCATTATCAGCAAATGCGCTGCTGACCGGTTTCCCCTTGCCATGTGGGTAGGTTTTAATGCGCAGCCTAAAGGTGAGGCGAGTGGTGTTAAAGTGTTTAAAGAGCGGCGCGCATACGTATTGGTTGAGGTCGATGCGCAGCCCTTGTCCGCCAGATAATGAGGTGGTGATCACCTGTTGCCAAAATTGTTGCAGCCAGCGTTGGCCTTGCCCTGAGGCGTTGCCCAATATTAAGTTTTGGTACTGCTCGTCATTGTCGTTATTACCCCATAAGGAAGTACTATTAGGTTTGGCGGCAAATTCTACTTGCACATTATTGTGTGCGGTATTGGTGGGGCAAGAGACAATAAGATAAGCTTGGGTAAAGTCTTCATAAGTTACCACCATGCCACGGCTATAGGTAATGGTATGCACATCATGCAGCTTTTCTACATTGTCGCTATGCACTTGCGGCGACATTAGATAGCGGGCAAGGTCATGGTAGGCGTAATCGGGCCTTTTTGCCCAGCTGGCGCTGTTATCATCGCCAAAGCTGTTGTTGCCCCAAGGGCATATTTTAAACCAGCGTTGGATGTCTTCATCAACAAAACAGTAGTAAATAACGGCGCCGATTAACACGATAAGCAGGCCAATCCAACCTAATCGAGAGCCAATAATTAGGCTGCGTGTTAATAATGCTCGCAGCACAATATAATCAGCACGAGCCATTAAAACAAATCCTACCCCCATGGTGGCGAGGCCAAAGGCCGCATCATTATCGCCGCGACGAATGGCGTAATATGCCTCATAAACACTTAAAGCCGAGCTAAATACTGAAGCAGCAATATTGGCGCGATACATCCATGTTGTTACAGTAAACCAGCGTGTAACTTGCGCAGGAACATTGATATCTCCTTTTTTTAGAAGGCTAAGCTGCTTTTCACTCGGCTGTCCAGTTTTCATCACATAAGCTTCACGTGCGATTGTCATTACCACGGCAGTAAAGTCAGTAATAGCAGCACCAGCATAGACGCCGGTTTTTAGGTTTTTTTGCTCTAGAAACGCCTCAAAGCTGCGCGTTAAATTAATGACCTCAAATAAACCAACAGCACCCAATACGCCAATATTGGCGCGGCTTAGGGTTTTTACTGAGGTGCTGGATAAAAACTTTTGGTTGGCCAGTTTTTCCGTGGCTTCGGCAAGGTCGGCCAGTTTTTTATTGGCGATATGATTTTGGGTAATATCTGCTTCTATTTTGACTTTAGCTTGGCTAAGTTCAGCAATTTCGTGTTTAAGTGACGTGGTTGCCAGCTGCTGGGCATGAATAGATTCTTTTAACGCGATCACTTCCAGTTTTAACTGGGCTGCCCCTTCGCCAGCCAGCACACCTTGGGCTTGTTCCGCCAAACTCAGTAGGTGGTTCACTTTACTGCGCATATGCATAATGTCGTCAACCGTATCAAACATAGTGCCATTTGGGGTAACCAAGCGAGTGCGGCTGTTGTTTTGGCTACGCACTAAATCGCGAATTTCTTTGCTCAGTTCTTGTGCTATTTCCGCGCGGGCGCGGGCGTTTAAGGCAATAAAGCCTTCGGAGAATTTACCGTTGTGGTAGTCTTGCGCGGTCATTTCGATAGCGGTAAATTGGCCGTTTTCCAGCTGGTTAATAATACGCAGTGCCGCCATTAGCCCTTTATTTTTGCTTAGATGCGCACTGCCTTTTTGGGTGATTTCCAGCTCAATATGCGCCAGTTGATTGTTAATATTGCGCAGGGATCGTTGGGCTTTGTTCAGTTTGCTGTCAATTTCTCCCATCTCGGTTTTGAGTTTGGCTATTTCGGGGTACGCTAATTGGTGTTGGCGTTGATATTCAGCATCGGTTTTCGCCAAACCTTGGGTTTTGACCGCAAGAGCCTGCTCAGCTTGTTTTAGCTTGGCAGCCGTTTGTTGGCGTTTAACTTTTTCTGCCGCAAGCTGGCGGTTTAATCGCTCTTGCGTGGCAATACCGTCGGCTTTTTCAGATTGTAATTGCTGATTTAGTGCGGCGGCGGTTTGTGCTTGCCCCTGATTTGCACTGGCAATTAATGATAAATCCAGATAGTTAGTGGCTAAGCCCATGATTGCTTGGCTTATCCGGCGGCCAATTTGCTCTGTCGCCTCTTGGTCGATATCGCTGGGTGATTCGTCTTGGGCGACCATGTGTAATCGCTCAAGGCTAAATTGGGGGTTGTAAGGGTCTTGGTGGTCGTCAGTGTCAAGCTCAATACTCGCCGGCTTTTGTGCTGTTGCGGGTGTTTTGGGCTTGCCAAAAAACAACTCGGCGATTGGGAGGGCCGCTTCGTCTGGGTGCTCGCCAACGAGCTTTAACAGCGTTGATGAAGTGGTGGTGGTAGTGTTCAGATTATCCCAGTCTTTTTTGTCCAGTATAATGGTTGGATACTGCTGGGCGGGGTGCATTTTTAGTGCTAAGGCAATGTCTTTAAGGACATCAATGCCCGAGGCATAGTTATTATTATTGTGGTAGGCGAAATCTTGCATACAGTGCAGTAATTTGACGGCGCTTTGGTCTTGTTCAATTAAGTCGACCAGCAACAGTTGCTGGGCTTTAATTTCTTGGGAAAGCTCTAATAGTTTGTCGTAGTGCAGAAAGGTTTTAAGCTTTTGCAGGTTAATGCCGCCATCACGCCATGCTTTAATTTTATTGGCAAATTTAACTTGCTCTTGTTGGAGTTTGTCTGCTTTTTCGTCACCAGCGATTTTAATATCGCCGTCAAGTATTGCGTCATTCATTTGGTAGCAGCGGTTGATCATTTTCTCGGCCAGCTCGAAATTGGCTTTTTTCACTGGGTCAACAATAATTTCTTCGCCTTGCTTACCTGCTCTTACTCCTTTTACTTGATGAATTAACCGAGCAATTTCACCTTGTAGCTTTAAAATGGCATCAATATGGTTACGAGCAACGTGCAAGCCATTGGTTAATACCACAGGTGCCAGCTTGTCAGCGGCAAAGTGGGTAATATTTCGGTGCACTCTGTTGCCCGGTTTAATAATGCCAGACTGAGTAAAACCGTTTTCAAAGTCAGATAGGTTGTCTAGCAGCTGCATGCGTTGCTGACGTGCGCTTGCCGCTTTTGCCTCATCTGGGCAAGCGCGCTCGGCTTGCGAAAGCGGATCACCATGATTCAACCTAGGATCTTCCGGGTTCATACCACCAAATTTTAGTATTTGTGTCCACGACCATTGTGATTCAGAAAAGGCCATTTCCACTCGACATTGCTGCCCCCTAAGTTTATTGGGTACCACAATGGTTTCCATTGGGCGCCCTGTGGCATCACGTCGGCCTTGGTTGGCATGATGCTTATTTTTCGCCTTTTTCCAGGGTAGGAACCCTTTTTGATAGGCTAAATTTACATCGCTGAAGGTACGGTTGTCTTGCTCGCCAACGATGACTTTTAGCTCACGCCACAGGTAGCCATCAACATAGACATAAATGTAACCTTCTGGTGGTTGGCTGATGTATTTTTCGTCTTCGTCTTGGGTGTCAAAAATGAGCGGGCGCGTGTAAACCAGTTCAATATCAGCAGTATTATTGCCCGATGCTTGCGGGCGAGCTTGGTAGAGCGGGATCTTGTAGAAAGTGTCTTTGTGTTTAGGGTTCTTGTCATCATAAATCATCAACGAGAGATTTTCTGTTTCTGACGCAAAACCCTCAAAAATCAGTTCTCTGTGACTATCGTTGGTGATTATTTTTGTTGGATTGGTATGTTCACCCATATTGAAATCCTTTTCTTGGCATACTTTACTGTTTGGCGACAAGCATTACTACGCTGGGCTGATTAACCAATCAGCATGCTATCGTCGTCTAATTTTTCATCGCCTGATGCTTTGATGGCAATTTGATTGGGTTTGTTTTTATCTTTGATGGGATCTTTAGGGGCAATCTCTAGCCCTTGTGGCAATGGCCCACCCGGTTGCATCAGTGGTGCTGGCGGGGTGTTCTTGTTGTTAGAGACCATTAAATCCCCTTGACGCACGGCAGGTTTTCCCTCGATAAATACATCCAAAGAGCTGGTAATAAATTCCGCTTTGCCTTCTGTCGTGCCACTAGCAACGCCTTTTTTATCACCCGGTTGATCGCCGGTACTTTTAGAAAAGTTACTTTTGATATGACAAGCGGGATTACCATTGATCTTCACTGAACTCGCTGTGCTAGCAGCATCGCTTGATTGGGCTAAATTAGGGTAAGCAATGGGGATTACAGATTTACCAATGGTTGTTAAACAAACGTCTACGGTTTGCAATGCGCCACCGCTGTCTTGATGAACGGCCGTTTTTCCATTAATTAGCACGTTATTACCTGTGACCGTTGATACATTTGGCGCCTGTGACTGCTGATCTTTTTCAATGTTTTCTACAGACCCCATTTGCCAGCCAATATGCTCCTCGACTAAAGTTAAGAGCGCCTCGTAATTAGTGAGCTTTGCGTTCATGTCTAGACCCGTTACTGGCTCTAGCCATGGTAATATTGGCTCGCTTTTTTCTTCATCCCATTGTGGTGGCTCAACGATATGTTCAGGAATAAAGCGGTTAATCATTTGCCCTAGAGTATCACCTACATATTTGGGGCGTTGGCATTCGTTAAGAAAAGCCTGCTGGCTTGATTCCTTGTCGGGAAATATTGCCACACCATTGGCCATGCCTATACCACCTGCTTGGCGTGATGAAATATTAAAAGGCAGCAAGGCCACATTGTTGTGTCGCCATGCTTGATTGCCACCACTGCGCACCTCGGCGGTCAGCTGGTCGATATCGTATTGAATAGATTGCGGGTCACTGCCCAAGTGGGCATTGATATAGTTGGTCATATAAAAGTCCTTTAGCGCTTGTCTTCCATGACGCGTATTAGTTTGTCACTAATGCACGGACTGTTATTTTAAGGCGCAGTATGACTCATTGAAAACGATTGGCTTATTAATACTGTGCCCAAATAAAGCACTTATTAAGGTAATAAAGTTGTTACTGCTTGTCGACAGTTTTTAACGAGTATTTCCTGTTGACTGGCGGGTTTGACAATTGAAAGCGATATATTGTCAACTTTGTTGGACTCTCAGTGTTTTTAACTGGTGTCAAAACCCTTGCCAATGGTAGGATTACTCCTATCTAATCCCATGACATTTGTGAATTTTTATGTCTGACCAATCTTTACTCGATTTTGCTGATTTACAAGCAACGCTCAGTGCCGAAAGCCTGCAAGCACACGCCAGTGAACTACATGGCGTATTAACGGGCCTAATTGCCTCAGGTTATGAATTTGAAAGCACTGACTACCTTGCCATGCTCAACGATATGTTTAACAACGGTGAAGGCTTTCCGTTAGCGGTGAAATCGGCTATCAAGCAAGTGTACAGCGAAATTTGGCAGTCACTGCTAGATGACTCATTTGGTTTTAAATTAATGCTACCGGATGACGACGACACTATCGCCGAGCGTGCCAATGGCCTAGGCCACTGGGTACAAGGCTTTAACTTAGGTTATGGCTTGCAGCAAAAAGACAACGCTGTGGCATCAGAAGATGTTAAAGAAGTGCTGTCGGATTTTAGCGAAATTGCCAACTTGTCGGATGAAATTGACGATGATGAAGCCACTGAGCAAGCCTACTATGAAATTGCTGAGTACGTGAAGGTCTCCGTTTTGCTGTGTTTTGCCGAGCTTGCCAGCCCGCCAAGCACAGACGATAAGAAAACCATTCACTAAGCCAATACAGAACATACAAGACAACGTAAGCCATATCAGCCATTTGGAACGTATTTACCTCTTATGCTAAAGCACTCGTTACTCCCCGTTGAAGAATTCACCGCACGTCGTCAGACCATGCTTGACGCTATGCCAGAAAACAGCCTAGCGATTATTAGCGCGGCACACGAAGTGACGCGCAGTAACGACACGGAATATCCATTTTGCCAAAACAAAAATTTTTATTATTTGACGGGGTTTAACGAGCCAGAAGCCGTTTTACTACTCGTGAAGTCGACGCCGCAAAAGAGCGTGCTATTTTGCCGAGATAAAGATCCTGAAATGGAAGTGTGGCATGGTCGCCGTATTGGGCCTGAACTTGCCAAGCAAGAGTTTGGGGTTGATGAGGCGCTGAGCATTGATGAGCTAGACGACTACGCCGTTGATTGCTTTGCGCAGGTGAGCATGGTGATGTGCTGCTTTGACGACAATGACACCATGGCGTTGGCTACTGACTGGCTGGCACAAGTTTCCGCAAAAAGCCGTATTGGCAAAAAAGCGCCCGTTAATTTAACCAACTGTGCTGAACTTATTCACGAGCTGCGCTTGCACAAAAGTGAGCGAGAAATAGCGCTGATGCGCAAAGCCAATGTCATTAGTGGACACGCGCACCAACGAGCAATGAAAGCAACTGCGCCAGACAAATTCGAATACCAAATTGAAGCAGAATTACTGCATGAATTTGCAGTAAATGGTGCTCGCCATGCCGCGTATAATTCGATTGTTGCAGGTGGCGACAACGCCAATATTTTGCATTACACCGACAACAATGAAGCGTTAATTGACGGTGACTTATTGTTGATTGATGCTGGCGGTGAGCTAGCGGGTTACGCCGCCGATATCACCCGCACTTTTCCTGTCAGTGGCAAGTTCAGCGAGCCGCAAAAAGCGATTTATCAGCTAGTGCTGGATGCGCAAAATGCCGCGATAGCCGCTATCGAGCCGGGTAATACCTTGGCATCACTCAACGACTTAGTGTGCGATATGTTAACTAAAGGCTTGTATGAGCTTGGCATTTTAACGGGCGATTTAACCGAACTTATCGAAGAGAAAGCCTGTAAACAGTACTTTATTCATGGCTTAGGCCACTGGCTTGGCCTAGATGTGCACGATGTTGGCGATTATCACGCGAATGAAAAACGTCAGCAATTACGACCGTTTACCGCAGGTATGGTCATGACCATTGAGCCAGGTATTTATATTCCCAAGGGCGCCGATGTTGACGAAAAATGGCAAGGCATTGGCGTGCGCATTGAAGACAATGTTTTGGTTACCGAAACAGGTTATGAGAATTTAACCGTGAGCGCGCCAAAATCTATCGCTGAGATTGAAGCGCTTATGTCGGGTGTGGCTAAGACGGTTTGAAGTAGCTCAAACAAGTCAAAGTAAGCCAATAAGTCCAATTTGGCTATAAAAAGTGTTAAGGAAAACATTTGGTTCGTGGTTAAGGTATTGTTATGAGTAGTGTTAAAAGTAGTGATGTAGGTAGTGTTACAAGCCAATCGCAAAGCGCAGCACAGCAACTTGATATTTGTATTGTCGGTGGTGGCCTGTCTGGCTTGCTTATGGCGGTCAGCCTACTCAAACAACCAGCCATCGCTAATCGCTATCAAATTGCCATTATTGAAGCGAATAAGCTCGAACCAAGCCAAGTGAATCAATTTGATGATCGCGTATTAGCACTTTCCCATGGCAGTGTTGAATATCTGCGCTCACTTGGCGTTTGGTCATTAATGGCTGATGATGCCAACCCGATTGAGCATATTCATATTTCTGATCGCGGTCACTATGGCAAGGCACGTATCAAGGCCGAGCAACATCATGTTGAAGCCTTAGGTTATGTGATACCGCTAGCAAGTATCGCAAATGGTTTACTTAGTGCACTTCAAACAGCCGATGAGCATAGCAACCCAATTCAATGGTTTACCGATAGCCAAATTGAACAGCTAAGCATCAAGGCTGAGCATACAGATATCAAGCTATCAGCCAGCGCTCAAGCTGAACCTATTGATATTGAGGCAAAGCTTGTCATCGCCTGTGATGGCGGCCAGTCATTGTGTCGCCAAGCGGCCAATATCGGTACGTCGCAGCAAGATTATGACCAGTGGGCGGTTATCGCTAATGTTTGCCCTGAATTACCGCACAACAACCGCGCGTTTGAACGCTTTACCGAACATGGCCCTATCGCTATGTTGCCAATGACCAATCAACAATGCTCATTGGTGTGGACACTTCCTCCTGAGCAAGCAGAGCAAATGAGCACGCTTGATGACCAAGCATTTTGTTTGGCGCTTGAACAAGCTTTTGGTCATTGGTTGGGGGGCATTCGCACCGCCAGTAAGCGAACTATTTTCCCACTGAGTCTAGTGCAAGCAGAGCGACAAAGTTTTCACCGTATGGCACTGGTGGGTAATGCCTCACACACCATTCACCCAATTGCTGGGCAAGGTTTTAACTTGGGATTACGCGACGTTAAGGTGCTGGCTAACTTGCTCGCGAGCGAATTGTCGAACGAACTGGCGAGTAAAAAGCACGACGCTGGAAGTGCGCCATTGCTTAATCAATATCAAACTTTACGCGCATCAGATCAGCAAGCCATTATCAAGCTAACCGACTCCATGGTAACCTTATTTTCCAATGACATAGCGCCACTTGTTGCCGGTCGTAATGTGGGCTTAAAGGTGATGAATTATTTATCGCCATTACAAAAAGCGTTTGTGAACAAAACTATGGGTTACTAGAGTTTGTGGGTTATTAGCGCTAAGCGCGATTTACAGGAATAAAGAATGCAAAAATACGATTTGCTGATTGTTGGTGGTGGCATGGTGGGGTTAAGCCTTGCCCTTGCGGTTAGAAAGCTGACCGACTTAACCGTTGCCATTGTCGAGCCCAATACGCCGAGTGCGCTGGATTCAGCGCCAGAGCTAAGAGTTAGCGCCATTAACGCAGCAAGCGAGCAGTTTCTGGCCAATATTGGTGCTTGGCATGCGATAACTGAACAGCGTTTACAAGCCTACAGCCATATGCATGTCTGGGATAAAGGCAACATTGGCACGTTAGATTTTGACGTAGCGCAATTCGCAGCTGCTCGTGAACGCGACAATATCGGCCATATCATCGAAAATAAAGTGGTGCGCAATGCGCTGTGGCAACAAGCACAAGCAGACGCCGGTATTAGCTTGCTAACACAAGCGCCATTGCAAAATATTGCCATGGGCGATCATGAAGTGTTTGCCAGTTTCGCCAGTCAAATGCCGGTTATGGCAAAGCTTGTCGTAGGCGCAGACGGCGCAAATTCATGGTTAAGGCAACAACTTGATATGCCGATGGCGTTTCGCGATTACGACAATCACGCACTCGTTGCTACAGTCAATTGCGAATTGGGTCACCAAGACACTGCCTGGCAAGTCTTTTTACCAGAGGGGCCACTGGCTTTTTTACCGCTGTTTAATCAGCAGCAATGCTCTATTGTGTGGTCAACCACGCCTCAAGAAGCCGACCGCTTGCGTGCACTAAATAGTGATGAATTTTCTAAAGCACTGACCGCAGCCGCTGATGGCAAACTCGGGCAAATAAGCTTAGCCAGCGATATCCAAGGCTATCCATTGACCATGCGTTTAGCCCATAAATTTGTCAAGCAAAGAGCTGTACTGGTTGGCGATGCCGCACACACTATTCATCCGCTGGCAGGGCAGGGGGTAAACCTGGGATTGCAAGACGCGGCAAGCTTAGCGCAGCTTATCAGTGAGCATTATCACGGTGACAAGGCTGCTGGCACTCAGCAACATCAAGGACAACAAGCGTCTGACAATGGTGCATGGCATAGCGATAAAATGTTGAATCAATACAACCGCTGGCGCCGCGCAGAGGCGCTTGAAATGGTCACGGCAATGGAAGCCATCAAACAGAGCTTTACGCCACAGCTTGCGCCCGTTAAATTACTGCGCGGTATCGGGATGGGGTTAATCAATCATATTCCGGCGGTCAAACAGCAAATGATTAAACAAGCGATGGGGCTTAGCGGCGACCTGCCAGAGATTTCTCGGTAAGCTATACCAATAGTCCATAATCAACAGTCTAAGTAACTGTTTTTACGTCAGTAAAAAGGCCAGCGATAACAGCTGGCCTTTTTGTCTTTCTAAGACGGCATATTGCCAATCTTAATTCTTGTATACCTCTTCCAATGGTCGGTATTGAATACCGTGGAATAAGCAGAATAGGACAGGCACAACAATTAGCGTAAGAATTGTGGCCACACCTAAACCGAACATGACCACGGCTGCCATCGATTCGAAGAAGGCATCAACCAAGAGTGGCATCATACCTAAAATCGTTGTAATCGCCGCCATAGACACCGGGCGTACACGACTGACCGCTGAATCAAATACTGCTAGGTAAGGCTCTTTGCCAGCGGCAAGTTCGCTATTGATTTGATCAAGTAAGACGATACCATTTTTCAGTAGCATCCCCGATAAGCTCAGCATGCCCAGCAGTGCCATAAAGCCAAACGGTTTATCCAACACCAACAAACCAGTCACGATACCGACTAACGCCAGCGGTACACAAGCCCAAATCACCAGTGGCTTTTTCACCGCATTAAACAGGAATACTGTGATCAAGAACATTAACAAATAGCCCACAGGTAGCGAGGCAAATATCGCTTTTGAAGCGTCTTGCGAGTCTTCGTATTCGCCGCCCCAGTTAATGCTATAGCCTTGTGGCAACTCTACAGCTTCTACTTGTGCCAAGATTCGATTGCGCAGTGAATCAGCCGTTTCATTGGTTTTAAAGTCGGGATCCATCATTACCGTGATCATACGTTTTCTGTCTTTACGCATAATGATCGGGTCTTCCCAGCGCAGTTCCGTGCTAGTAATGACTTGATTAATCGGCACTAACTGGTTGTAGATAGGCGACCAAATTTGAATGGTGGATGCTGATGATGGGCGCTCGTCTTCCGGTGTGCGGGTCACAATGGGGAGTAACGAAGTCCCTTCTTTATACAAACCGACCGTTAACCCCGAAAGGTTCATTTGCAAGGTGTTATCAACGTCTTCTTTCGTGATACCTAAGCGGCGTGCTTGGGTTTCGTTAAACTGAGGTTCAAATACTTTAGTGCGCTCGCGCCAGTTATGGCGAACGTTTACTGTACCACCGGCTTCACGGAAAATACTAATGACTTCCGTTGCCAATGTGCGCAGGGTGTCTGGCTCTGGGCCGGTAATTTCTACTTCAACTTTTGCCGCAGGCGATGGGCCAATTTCTAAGCGCTTAAACTTGTTGAGCAGCTCAGGATAGTTTTGATCGATATAAGCCTGTGCATTCTCCATCGTCGCCAAAACATTATCGAATGAGTCAACACGCACCATTAGCTGCGCATAGGCTGAGTAACTGCGCTCGGTTTCGTAAGTCAACATAAAGCGCTGTGCACCTTGACCTGTGGTCGAGGTCACGTGTTCAACCGCCTCATAGCTCATGACTTGTTGTTCAATTGCTTGTGCAATCTCATAGGTATGGCGAATATCAGTGCCTTCTGGCATCCATAAATCGACCAAGAAAATAGGTGTAGTTGATGGCGGGAAGAAGGCTTGTTTAACCGAGCCAAAAGCAACAATGGATAATGCAAATAAGGCAACAACGGTAATAATGGTTAACGCTTTAAAGCGCATACAAATATTTAAAAACGCTTTGTAGAAAACAAAGATCGCGCCTTTGTACGGGTCATCTTGCTCAGAGCCGTTGTCACCGTCTTTGTTACTGTTGAGGAGTGAAGTTGGTGTTTCTTTAAATAACAAGCTGGCAAAAAATGGTGTTAAGGTCACCGCCGTTATCCAGCTAATAAAGAGCGAAATCAGTAATACCCAGAACAAGCTACCGGCAAACTCACCAGTGGCGTCAGGACTCAGGCCAATCGGCGCAAAGGCAGTAATGGCAATTACAGTAGCGCCTAATAATGGCCAAATAGTTTGTTTAACGATGGCGTTGGCTGCTTGCAGCTTGGTTTGCCCTCGTGCTTGGCCAATCAGTATCCCTTCGACGATAACAATGGCATTATCCACCAGCATACCTAGGGCGATAATCAATGCACCTAGCGATATGCGTTGCAGGTTAATGTCGTACAAGTTCATCACCAAGAAGGTGCCCAGTACAGTCAGCAATAAGATCCAGCCAATTAATAGGCCAGATTTAATGCCCATAAAGACTAATAACACAACGACAACGATAACGACCGCTTCAATGAGGTTCAGCATAAAGGCGGCAACTGAATTATCTACTTCTTTGGGTTGATTGTAGATTTCGCCGACCACCATCCCCGCTGGACGATACTGCTCAAGCTCTGCCATACGCTGCTCAATACGCGTACCGACATCGACCACGTTAACACCCGTCACAAAAGATACGCCGATGTTAATGGCTTGGTTACCGTTATAGTTGATTAAGTTGCGGGGTACTTCTTGGAAACCTTTACTGATAGTTGCCACGTCTCTTAGGTAGATGAGGCGGTCACTGCTCGGGCTTGAAATAATTAAGTCTTCAAGTTGCTTAACCGATTTAAATTCGCCCGTTGGGTGCACATAGATATAATCAGGGCCGCTGCGCATAGCGCCCGCACTCTGCACAATATTTTGCGTTCGTAGCACATTGTAAATCGAGCCCGGCGGTACCCCTAAGTTCGCCAGTTTATTGGCTGAAAGTTCAATAAATACGGTTTCTTGTTGCTCACCGGCAACTTGTACTTTTGACACCCCATCGATAAGCTCAATATCGCGCTTGAGAAAATCGACATAGTCTTTTAAGTCTTGGTAACTAAATCCGTCACCTGTCACTGCCCACATAATGCCGTAAACATCACCAAAATCGTCGATGACTTGCGGTTCATTTACGCCCGGCGGTAATTGGGCTTTAATATCGTTAACCTTACGGCGCAGTTCATCCCAAATCTGTGGCAGTTCATCAGGGCCGTAGGTATTTTTCATACTGACGGTAATTTGTGATAAACCACGGCTGTTAATTGACGTGATTTTGTCAATGTAAGCCAGCGTCATTAGCTGCTTCTCAATCACGTACGACACTTCCTCTTCCACTTGCAGTGGCGAAGCGCCTGGGTATGAAGTGTTGATCAACGCATCTTTAATTGTAAAATCAGGGTCTTCCAGTTGGCCTAAGCCGAAGTAGGCATGAGTGCCGCCAACGAGCAAGATCAGCGTAAACATCCAGCTGATCACTTTGTTCTTAATAAAATATTCAGCGATACTCATCGACTAAGCCTCCTTCTCGGCAACAATAACTTGAGTTCCGGGGCGCAGGTAATGCAGCCCTTTGGTGATCACTTTGTCACCCGGCTTAATATCACCAATGACTTCAACATGCGATTTATCAACCAGTCGGCCAAGGGTCACTTCTACTGGTTCAACTTGGGTGCCGTTAAGGCGCCAAATAATTGAAGTAAAGCTTGATGATGAGTAGCTATCAGGCAGCACCACAGCATGCAGCGGCACCACTGAGTAATAAGCAGAATCGCGTTCAATTTGGGCTAAATCCAAAGAGATACTGCCGGGCATACCTTGAATCACTGGTTTGGCCTGAGTTGATGGCATTTCTAACACTAAAGTAAAGCTGCGGTTTTCTTCATTTTGCTCTGTGGTGTGCTCTTTGTATTCCGCTTTAAAGATTTGGTTAGGGTAAGCATCCAGTTTGACATCAACGGTATGTTGTTGACCGTCGACTTTTTGCTGATCGGCACTGGCAACTAAAATGTCAGGCATGTCGATGCGCACTTCCACCATGTCCAGTTTGTGCATGGTAATAATCGGACGACCGACAGTGGTTGCTTGAAAGCGCTCGATGGCAACGTCAGAAATAATGCCATCAAACGGTGCGCGCAAATACACATAATCTAATTGGCTTTGTGCATAGTTATAACGCGCCAGTGCAATTTCATAACGCGCCAGTAGCTCGTCGTAAGTGCTTTCTGGCATATTGCCGCGATCGACCATTTGTTTCGCACGTGCCGCTTGTACTTTCGAAAGTTCAACTTTTGCTTTCGCTTCACTTACCGCAAGTACCAATAAGGTGTCGTCAAGCTTGGCAAGTAATTCACCTTTTTTAACTTCCATCCCTTCGGTGGCAATTAGCTCGTTGACTTCGCCATTAAGCTGGAAGCTTAACTGGGTTAATTCACTGGCGTGAACTACGGCTGGAAATGTTTGTAGTTTTTCATTGCTGATTTCAGGAATGGTTTCGACACTTACTCTAATCGGTTGCACTTGCGGTGTGGGCGCAGGAGTGCAGCCTGCAATCGTGGCAAGGGCGAATAATACTAGTGCTATTTGCTTGTAGAATTTCATATTATAAACCTCGCTCCTTAATCCACTCAGTTACCGTTTGACCAGCAGTAAGCTCGTTAACTCCAGCAGTGACAATGCGATCGCCATCTAATAAGCCTGATAGCAACTTGCCCTGGTCAGATAACTCAATCGCGACTTTTTCAACTTGGTTGTCAGCGTTCACTCGCCATACATAAACTTGCCCGTTCTCAGTCATCATTGCACTGGCGGGAATTTTTTGGGTTAAGCTGCCTTCACTTAATACCAATTCTGCCTTAGCGGTTGCCGCCATACTTGGGTAAAGGTTCAAGTCGTCCGGGCTTGGCATGGTCATGGTAACGGTGAAGGTGCCTGATTCGGGATCTGCGATGGTTTCAATTTCTTTAATTGACACTGTGTATTGCTGATCTGGTTTCACCGCAAAGCTTACAGTTGGCTGATTTACTTGCAGGTGAGAGCGACGCAAGGCGCCAATTAAGCGCTCGGGCACTTCCATCACCACATCAACAGCATTTTCTGATTGAATTGACATCACAGGTTGTAATGCTTGCACGTATTCATGTGCTTTGAAGTAAGTGGCAGCAACACGGCCGTCATATGGCGCTGAGATATGGGTGTATGAAAGGTCGGTTTTTGCTTGCTCTAGTTCATTTCCGGCAACTTTGAGTGC
Organism: Thalassotalea euphylliae; assembly: GCF_003390335.1. NCBI lineage: Bacteria > Pseudomonadati > Pseudomonadota > Gammaproteobacteria > Alteromonadales > Colwelliaceae > Thalassotalea > Thalassotalea euphylliae. The sequence goes on along the minus strand of NZ_QUOU01000001.1, from coordinate 3,457,080 downwards.
CGTTTCCGTTTGGTCAAACTGATCTTGTGAAATCAGCTGCTCATCAATAAGGGCTTCTGAGCGCTCGTGTTGCACTTTGGCCAGTTGGTAATCCGCTTGGTGTCCTTCTACCGCAATGCGGTAATCGGTTGGCACTAAGTCAATCAGCGGTTGCCCTTGCTTAACCAATGTGCCGGCGCGAACATGAAATTTGGCAATTTTGCCCGGTACGCGAAACGATAAACTCGCTTGTTTACTGGCTTCAACTTTCGCGGGGAAAGACTGCACCTTAGTGGTCACCAACTCTATGTTCATCATTTGTACCGCTCTAATGGTCGCGGAATAATCAACGCTAGGTGGCTCGGAGCAACTGGTGGCAAGCAGCGCCATCAGCACTACCCCCAGTGCTTTTTTCTTGTTATTAATCATACATTCTCCAGTGATGTCATGCTGGCTAGACTTAACTATGGCACAAAATTACTAATTATCTGCCTTTCAACTTGGTGAGCAGTTAAGCCAAATAAGGCATAACTAAACTTCCCTGCGCGCTATCACAACAAGATGACAAGTGTTGTGATTTGCTCATTTTTTGCTAGGTCTAACAGGTGTCCAATGTTGGCGACAATTGTCTGTTTTTTTTGCGGTTAATGCTGTTAACGATTGTTATCAAAGTGTTAGACAATTGCTGTAAAACGAATTATCACCTATTCATTGCACTAATGCTGATGATGATTGATTTTAATTTTGCTGGTGAAGGCTATGTGAAATAAAATTTGGAATAAGAATGATAAGCTGATTTATGTTTCATAAACGGGCATTAGGTTGTTGAATCAACAAGCGTGCTTGATTATACTTTTCGTTAATTTTTGTAAATCGTTAGCAACTATACAGCGACTAGTCAATGATTAGGCTTGGGGGAGCAACTAAAGCTTCGCACAATAGCCTGCGTATATTGGCTAAAGATTACTATCAACAAGCTCACCGAAACTTCTATAGTTAATGTGATGCAAACCAAGAGTGTGCACTATGACGAATAAAACCGTACTTCACGCCAAGCATATTGAAGCGGGCGCAAAAATGGTCGATTTCCACGGCTGGGACATGCCAATTAACTACGGCTCGCAAATTGAAGAGCATCACGCAGTGCGCCAAGACGCCGGTATGTTCGATGTTTCACACATGACCATTGTTGATATTAAAGGTGACGATGCACAGGCCTTTTTACGTCGTTTAGTGATTAACGATGTTGCGAAACTTGATGTTGCGGGCAAAGCACTTTACACCGGTATGTGTAACCATGAAGGTGGCGTGATTGACGACCTGATCATTTACTACTTCTCAACCACGGATTACCGCTTAGTGGTTAACTCGGCGACGCGTGAAAAAGATTTAGCTTGGCTTGCTGAGCAAGCAAAAAATTTCAGCGTCACCATTACCGAGCGCCCAGAATTCGCCATGATTGCCGTACAAGGCCCAACAGCGAAAGCAAAAGTAGCCACCTTACTTACTGACGAGCAAAAAGCCGCGGTTGCAGATATGAAGCCATTTTTCTCGGCACAAGCGGGTGATTTGTTTATCGCAACCACTGGCTATACCGGTGAAGCTGGCTATGAAATCGCGTTGCCAAATGAGCAAGCGGCAGATTTATGGCAGCAACTACTTGATGTGGGCGTAAAACCTTGTGGTTTAGGTGCGCGCGATACGCTTCGCTTAGAAGCGGGTATGAACTTATACGGTTTAGATATGGACGAGTCAATCTCACCACTAGCGGCAAACATGGCGTGGACGATTAGCTGGGACGACGAAACGCGTGACTTTATCGGTAAAGAAGTAATTGCTGCGCAGCGTGCTGCTGGCGACCAACCTAAGCTTGTGGGTTTAGTGCTAGAAGAGAAAGGCGTATTGCGCTCAGGTTTGAAAGTAATCACTGAACACGGCGAAGGCCCTGAGTTTGAAGGCATAGTCACATCTGGTACTTTCTCGCCAACCTTAGGCCACTCAATCGCCATGGCGCGTGTACCGCGTGCCGTTAAATTAGAAGACACCGTGCAAGTTGAAATGCGCAAGAAGTTGGTGGACGTGAAAGTGATAAAGCCGTCGTTCGCCCGCAATGGCAAAAAGGCGTTTTAAGTCAAATTTGCCATTAAAAGATTAGTTGATCTGTGAACTAATTCCTCTATATTTTTAGGGGGATTATTCACTTCACAAATTACGTTAAATATTAGGAACAAGAAAAATGAGCAACATTCCTTCTGAGTTAAAGTACGCAACATCACACGAGTGGGTGCGTAACGAAGGCAACGGTATTGTGACTATCGGTATTACCGAGCACGCACAAGAATTACTGGGCGATATGGTATTCGTTGAGTTACCAGAAGTAGGCGACAGCGTAAGCACTGGTGACGATGTTGCAGTAGCTGAGTCGGTAAAAGCAGCGTCAGACATTTACGCGCCAGTAACTGGTGAAGTGGTTGAAGTTAACGAAGACCTAGAAGACTCACCTGAGCTAGTAAACTCAGACGCTTACGGTGACGGCTGGATGTTCAAAGTAAAAATTGAAGATGAAAGCGAGTTAGAAAGCCTACTAGACGCAGAAGGCTACGAAAACTCAATTGACGAAGACTAATCGTTAAACCATATATACAAGCCCTGAACCCTGTTCGGGGCTTTCTTTTTTAAATACGTACGCAAATTTTAGTGAAGCTGTTTATGACTACTCAATCCCAAGCACAAGTAACGCTAAGTGATTTAGAACAAACTCAAGATTTTATTCGTCGCCACATTGGTCCTGATGAAGCGCAAACCAAGGCAATGCTTGCCGATATTGGCGCTGAATCGGTAGACGCGCTAATTGACGAAATTGTCCCCAACGATATTCGCCTAGCAGACTTGCCAGCGATTGAAGAAAGCAAAACAGAAGTGAAAGCGCTAGCCGACTTAAAAGCGGTTGCTAGCAAAAACAAAGTGAATACTTCGTACATCGGTTTAGGCTACTACCCAACGCTTACACCCAATGTGATTTTGCGTAACGTATTGGAAAACCCTGGCTGGTATACCGCGTACACGCCATACCAACCAGAAATTGCGCAAGGCCGTTTAGAATCTTTACTTAACTACCAACAAATGTGTTTAGACCTAACCGGTTTAGACTTAGCATCTGCCTCATTGCTTGACGAAGGTACCGCAGCCGCTGAAGCCATGGCATTGGCAAAACGCGTTTCCAAAAATAAAAAATCAAACGCATTCTTTGTTGCTCAAGAAGTGTACCCGCAAACGATTTCCGTCGTAAAAAACCGTGCGGAATTCTTTGGTTTTGACATCATCGTAGCGCCTGCGGCTACTGTCGGTGAGCACGATGTCTTCGGTGCATTACTGCAATACCCAACAGCAACCGGTGAAGTTGTTGATATCCGCCCACTAATTGAAGCGGTGCAAGCGAAAAAAGGTATTGTGGCGGTAGCGGCAGACATTATGAGCTTGGTACTACTCAAAGCACCGGGCGAGTTAGGAGCAGACGTAGTGATTGGCTCAAGCCAACGTTTTGGTGTGCCGATGGGCTACGGTGGTCCACACGCGGCGTTCTTCACGACATCAGACAAGTATAAGCGCTCAATGCCGGGTCGTATTATTGGTGTCTCAAAAGATACGCGTGGCAACCAAGCACTGCGTATGGCAATGCAAACCCGAGAGCAACATATTCGCCGCGAAAAAGCGAACTCAAATATTTGTACTGCACAAGTATTACTTGCCAATATGGCAGCGTTTTACGCGGTTTACCATGGTCCTCAAGGGTTAAAAACCATTGCTAGTCGCATTCACCGTTTAACCGACATTTTATGTTTAGGTACAGCAACTAAAGGCTTGCAAGCAATTCACGTTAATTACTTTGATACCTTAACGTTTAACGTTGAAAACAAAGCTGAGATCGTTGCTCGCGCATTAGCGGCAGACATTAACTTACGTACTGACGTTGACGGTCAAATTTCAGTATCGCTAGATGAAACTACGACACGCGAAGACGTTGCGGTATTGTTTGATGTTCTACTTGGCGAAGGTCATGGATTAGACGTGGCAGCGCTAGACGTGAAAATCGTTGACTGTGGCCACTCGTCAATTCCTGCGGAATTAGTGCGTGAGTCTGACATTCTTACGCACCCAGTATTTAATTCGTACCATAGCGAAACTGAAATGCTTCGCTATATCAAAAAATTAGAAAACAAAGACTTAGCGCTTAACCATTCAATGATTTCGTTAGGCTCTTGTACCATGAAGCTTAACGCGACAGCACAAATGATCCCGGTGTCATGGCCAGAATTTGCCAATATGCACCCATTTGCGCCCGTTGACCAAGCACAAGGCTACGCAGAAATGATCGGCGAACTAGGCGAGTGGTTAGTAGAGTTAACCGGATATGACGATATTTCAATGCAGCCAAACTCAGGCGCACAAGGTGAATACGCAGGTTTAATCGCGATTCACAAATATCACCAAAGTCGCGGCGAAGGACACCGTAATATCTGTTTGATTCCATCATCAGCGCACGGCACTAACCCAGCGTCGGCGCAAATGGTGGGTATGAAGGTGGTTGTGGTTGATTGCGATAAAAACGGTAACGTGGATATGGCCGATCTGAAAGCGAAAGCGGAAGAAATGGCGGAAAACTTATCGTGTATCATGATCACTTACCCGTCAACGCACGGTGTTTACGAAGAAACGGTACGCGAAATTTGTGAAGTGGTTCACGCCAACGGAGGTCAAGTATACCTAGATGGCGCCAATATGAACGCCCAAGTTGGTATTACCTCGCCGGGCTTTATCGGCGCTGACGTTTCGCACTTAAACCTGCACAAAACCTTCGCTATTCCACACGGCGGCGGTGGCCCAGGTATGGGACCAATCGGTGTAAAATCGCACTTGGCACCTTTCTTACCAGATCACCCATTAGTGAGCGTAAAAGAAAGCACGCAAGGTAACGATGCAGTTTCTGCTGCGCCATTTGGCTCAGCGGGTATTTTATGTATTTCTTACTTGTACATCGCCATGTTAGGTAAAAAAGGTGTAACCGATTCAACGAAATACGCCATCACTAACGCTAACTACTTAGCGAAGAAGCTAAGCGAGCACTTCCCAATTCTGTACACTGGTGCAAATGGCCGTGTTGCCCATGAATGTATTGTGGATATGCGCCCGTTAAAAGAAGCGTCTGGCATTACCGAAATGGACGTGGCTAAGCGTTTAATGGACTATGGCTTCCACGCACCAACTATGTCCTTCCCAGTAGCTGGCACGCTAATGATTGAACCAACCGAATCAGAAAGCAAAGTCGAAATCGATCGCTTTATTGAAGCTATGGTGTGCATTCGCGATGAAATCCGCAAAGTCGAGCAGGGCGAATGGACAGTAGAAGACAACCCGCTGCATAACGCACCGCACACACTTGCTGATATCACTGACGCTGGTTGGGATAGAGCCTACACAGTCGCAGAAGCGGTATTCCCAGTGCCAGCGGCAGCAGCTAACAAATTCTGGCCTACAGTTAATCGTATTGATGATGTTTATGGCGATCGCAACTTAGTGTGTTCTTGCCCGAGTGTTGAGAGCTATAAAGAGTAGTTGAATATTGTCGATGTTTAATAAAGTTTGTGAATTGAATTAAATTATTGATTGGTAAGTGCTAAAAGGTGGCTTCAACCACCTTTTGGGCTGAGCCCACAATGCGACACTAGTCTAATAATGCAGTTAATAAATTAATGAGGAGTTATATTGGATAGAAGCGCAGTAGATACCATTAGGGGGTATTGCTATCAGTTTGATAAGTCAATTTTTGAAATTTTATCTCTTAACTGTGATACCGATTCAATTGAGGTTGAAGGGGTTGAAGATGTTGATGTTTCTCAAGGCGGAGAGTTAAGTGCTATTCAGTGCAAATATTATGAAAAGTCATCATATAATCATTCTGTTATAGCCAAACCAATTAGGTTTATGCTTCAGCATTTTTCGAGTAATAGAAATGCAGATGTAACATACTATTTATATGGTCACTATAAAGATGGTCATGAAAAGTTGTCCGACTGCATTTCTGTCGAATTTTTAAAAGAGAAGTTTTTATCTCATACGAAAGATAAAATCCGATATGAAGAACACGTTGAATTAGGATTGTCAGATGATGATTTGAAGAGTTTTATTGATAGATTAAAACTTGATATCAATGCCAAAAGCTTTGATGAGCAAAATGAAAGTGTTATCAAGAAAATAGTTGAAATATTTAATTGTACTAAAGAAGAGGCGTCGCATTACTACTACAATTCAGCCTTTTCTGTCATTGCAAAATTAGCATGTGATCAACAAAACCGTGTTATAACAAAGGCAGAATTTCTCCGCAAAATAGATAACAAAAAAGCATTGTTCAACTCTTGGTTATATAAGTTTAGAGGACGTACTGAATACCTTAAAAAAATAAAGTCAGACCTTTTTCCTCGATCTCTTAACACGCAAGCATACGATCGGTTTTTCATGATAGATGTCAGTAGTGCCAGTAATATCGCAGAAATAAAAGAGTGTATTTATACAATCCAGAAAAATTGGGCAAGTCTTTCTAAAAGAAGTCCTACTCCATACTCACCCTATATCTATCTCTATAATCAGGAGCAGTGTTTTCTGCACTCTATAAAAAAAGAGTTGTATAACGAAGGGTTAAATTTCGTTGATGGATATAACTATTATGGGAGTGATTTTTGTGTAGAAACGCTCAGTCGAGCAAAATCGGATATAGATATTAAATTTCAATATATAGAAACTGAACAGGATCTTGTACAAGCTGTAAATTCAGCGAAATCTAGGGTTGAGCTTTATCAGTTCTTTACCAAAGACAATGAGTTATCTATTAAGTTTGATGCAGGGATAAAAAACACAAAGCTTCAAGTTTTTGAGTTTTCAGATATAAGTGATTTAGTCTAATGTCTAGTAATGCAGAAGTTAATGCAGAAGTAATATCAGTTAGCCCCAATAAGGTTAAGGTTTCAGTAGATAAGCTCGAGGAGTTTAAAATTGCTGAAGAAAAATTAAAGGTTGGTTCTTACCTTCGAATATCAGATAACGATGAAGTAGCACTACTTGCAATTATTGAAAATTTTTCAATCGTCGCAGATGAAAATGGAGGCGACCCCAACTACGTTATAGACGCCAGTCCCATAGGTCTAGTTAAGGATGGGAAGTTTTATAGAGGAGGTGATTCTCTTGCGTTACCACCCAAAAAAGTAGAGCCTGCGAAGTTAGAAGATATAAAAACTATTTATGAAAGTAGCGTAACGGAGAATGAGAGGTTTACTTTTTCTTCATTATCCTTAAATAGTGATATTTTAGTGCCTGTAAATGGTAACCGATTTTTCAATAAACATATTGCTATCGTGGGCTCTAGTGGTTCTGGAAAGTCGCATACGGTGGCTAAAATCCTTCAAAAAGCGACAGAAGTTAAAAGTAAAGAATATGATGGATTAAATAACTCTCATATTGCAATTTTTGATATTCACTCAGAGTATAGCTCTGCTTTTCCATCAGCAAATTTGTTGGGGGTAGAGCAATTAATACTTCCTTATTGGTTGTTAAATAGTGAAGAGTTGGAAGAGTTATTCTTAGATACAGACGCTAATGATCACAACCAGAGAAATGTGTTTAGAGAGGCTATTGTTTTAAATAAAAAACATAATTTTTCTGGTGATCCTAGTGCGAAAGAGCGGGTTCATTATGATTCTCCTCTATATTTCGATATTGAAGAAGTCTTGAACTATATAAAAAATCGAAACAATGAAAAAAAAGACAAAGAAAACAATATAAACTGGGTTGACGGAGATGAATTCGTATTTGGTGAAGAGACTGCTCATCGCTTGTTTAAAGGAGAGCTTATTCCCAAAGGAACTTCTGCCACAGGTACTTTAAACGGTAAGTTGATTAATTTTATTAATCGATTAGAAAATAAAATATATGATAAACGCTTAGATTTTTTGGTGGGAACTAAAACTAAAGGTGTCACATTTGAAGATACTATACAGTCTATAACTGGTTACAAAGATGTTTCTAGAGCAAATGTTACTATTTTCGATGTTAGTGGAATTCCATTTGAAGTTTTAAGTATATGTGTATCTCTAATTTCAAGGCTTATATTTGAAGTTGGGTATTACAACAGAAAATTTAGGCAAAAAGTAGGGAAAGAGCAGAATGCTCCAATACTGGTAGTATATGAAGAGGCACACAAATATGCGCCTAAAAGTGGATTAAGCAAATATAGAGCCTCTAAAGAAGCAATAGAAAGAATTGCAAAAGAAGGAAGAAAGTATGGTGTAACTCTTCTATTGGCAAGTCAGAGGCCATCAGAGATTTCTGAAACAATCTTTTCTCAATGTAGTAGCTTTATTTCCATGAGGCTAACAAATAAAGATGATCAGAATTTTGTTAAACGTTTGTTACCCGACACTGTTGGCGATATCACCAATATATTACCTTCCTTGACAGAAGGTGAGGCATTACTCATAGGGGAAGCCGTTTCTGTACCGTCTCTCATTAAAGTGGATAAGTGTGACTTACCACCGTCTTCAACTGATATTAAGTATCTTGATGAGTGGCGCGATGAGTGGAAAGATGTTGCCTTTGAATCTCTGATAAAGACATGGGGCGCATAGCATAATAGCAGTTTCCAGTTTATTTGACTGTTATAGTAGTGAAAAAGCGAACCAGTTGGTTCGCTTTTTGTATTCAGATAGAAACCTTAGTGTGTTTAAAGGTTACTTATTGGCTTCAATCAAGATGTTTGTGACTAACAAATATGCAAGCCAGCAAACATCTCATTAGTGAATATTTAGCTACCTAATGCGACCCTGTAACACATTTTGTGTAACTGCCAGTTTTAAATAACATCTTTTAATCGGTCTTCGAATTCGATCATAAATCGATTTAAGGCCGATTTCCAATTTCTTATCGACCCTGTAACACATTTTGTGTAACTGCCAGTTTTAAATAACATCTTTTAATCGGTCTTCGAATTCGATCATAAATCGATTTAAGGCCGATTTCCAATTTCTTATCGGCATCGTCCATTTTTTAGATGCCTGCTCAATAGCTAAGTAAACCACCTTTTTCGCCGAATCGTCATGTGGGAACAGCTTACGTTTCTTAATGGCTTTACGTATAACTGAGTTCAGCGATTCAATAGCGTTGGTGGTGTAAATAGCTTTTCTGATATCTTCAGGGTAATTGAAGATGGTACTAACGTTTTGCCAGTTATTTCGCCATGAGCGAGAGATATTGGGATATTTACTGTCCCAGCGTTGCTCAAACTGCTCTAAGGCCATTAAGGCTTCATCTTCAGTTACCGATTGGTATATGCGCTTTAAATCAGCCGTGATGGCTTTGTAGTCTTTCCACGGCACAAACTTCAATGAATTACGCACCATATGAACAATACAAAGCTGAATTTGTGTGTCAGGATAAACGGTATTAATTGCATCAGGGAAACCTTTAAGGCCATCGACACAGGCGATAAGGATATCTTTGACGCCACGGTTTTGAAGCTCCGTTAATACGTTAAGCCAGAACTTCGCGCCTTCGTTTTCTGATATCCACATACCTAGAAGTTCTTTATGGCCTTCGATATTCACGCCTAAGGCTAAGTAAATGGCTTTGTTGATGACTTGCTTATCTTGGCGTATTTTTACAACCAAGCAGTCGAGATAGACGATTGGGTAAACAGCATCAAGCGGCCTGGCTTGCCACTCGACGACTTGAGCGATAACCGCATCAGTCACACGAGAAATCAGTGTTGGTGAAACATCTGCATCGTACATTTCCTTGAATGTGGACACGATTTCACGAGTCGTCATGCCTTTGGAATACAGATATAAAATCTTGTCATCCATTGACGTAAAGCGGGTTTGATTCTTTTTAACCAGTTGAGGCTCAAAACTAGAATCTCTATCACGAGGTGTATCTAAATCAATCTCGCCATCTTCTGTTCGTATAGTTTTGGGCGAATAGCCATTGCGTGAATTATCGTTGATGGATTGCTCATGACGAACATAACCAAGGTGTTCATCCAGCTCCGCATTAAGCGCAGCTTCAACCGTTACCTTGGTAAGCATTTTACGAAAGTTCGTTAAATCTGCTTCCGTTTTGATGGATTTAGCCGCTTGCTTGGCAAAGACTTCAAGTTCTTTCTTGTTCATAACTACCTATCCTAAACCCTATATGGGTATTAATAATAGGCAGTTACACAGATTTAGTTACAGAGTCCCTAATGCTGCACTTTAAAGTGCGAAAGCTCGGTTTTTTGTGCTTCTGACAGCTGCGAAAGCTCTGTAGAGGCTTGCAGGGTTTGGTTTACGGCCGAAACATTTTGCTGCACTAAGTCAAACGCTTGTGTGGTCGTGCGCGAAATATCTTGTGTGACACTTTGCTGCTCTTGTGAGGCAGTTGCCACTAAGGTATTTACCTCTGAAATAGATTCAACCGCTGTTGAGATATCTTCAAACGCCACTTTGATTTGGTCTGCTAGTACTACCGATTTTGCGATCAGCTCAACATTTTGTTCCATATTTTGGCTAGCTTTTTGTGATTGGGATTGCAGCTTTTCAATCAGGTTTTGAATGCTCACTGTTGATTCTTGTGTTTTTGACGCTAAGTTTCGCACTTCGTCGGCAACTACCGCAAAGCCTCGCCCGTGTTCGCCTGCGCGAGCAGCCTCAATAGCAGCATTAAGCGCCAGTAGGTTCGTTTGCTCGGAAATACTGTTAATAACATCGGTAACGCTGCCAATTTCTACGGCGAAGTCTTGCAGTTCTTGGGTTAACTGTGCTGATTCCGCAACCGATGCGTCAATATTACTGGATAAGATAATATTTTCTTCCAGTGTCGCTTTACCCGTTGCCACATTGGCTTGTGCCTCGTTAGCTCGCTCTTCGGCAATAATGGCTTTGTCACTTACTTCGTTAGAGGTGCACGAAAGCTCATGAATGGCTGTCGATATTTGTTCGACCTGCGTCATTTCTTGCTGTGCATTGGTTAAGGTATGCCCCATTACCGCATTTAGTTCTTGTGATGCTGAGGCCACATTTTCAGAGATTGCGTGCGAGTTTCTGATCAAATCAGAGAGTTGGTTAGATAAATTCACAAGCGATAGGTAAATACCCGTTTCCTTACCTGTTTGCTCAAGTGTTTGGGTAAAGTCGCCCGAAGCCATTTTTGCCATTAGCGATTCAATCTCAGCAGGCGCACCACCCACAGGCGTTAGTACGAGTTTTTGCAGCAAGACCTGTAGTACAACAACAGCAATCACTAAGCATACTAAGCCAATGATTAAGTCAACAATGAGTTGCGAGTCTGCCTTTTCTGAAATGGCGCTGTCTTTAACAAAAGAAACAAAAGACCAGTTGTTAACCTCTAGCGTTGTCCAAAATGCGGTGAAATCGGTGTCATCACCAGCGACATTAGCAGAGTATGAGAGTATCGGGTTTTGTTGATCAAACTGCCGATAAAGCGGGCGCTCGGTAAAAATATTTTTGCCTAGAAATTCGGAGTAGGGCGCAACTAAAATAGTGCCTTGCTCTGTGTACATAAACATTGTTTTGGAATCAGCAAGCGAGCCTAATACTGCGTCCAGCTTAATGTTAGAAAGAATCGCAAATGAGCGATTAATTCTATGCGCCATACCAAGTACTTGCTCCCCCGATACCGCAGAGTTAAAAGGCGCAGAAATATAGAATTCTTGCCCCTGTTCAAAAATAGCGCGGTAATATTCTCGGCTAAGTTGCTTTACGTTAAAGCTTTGTAATTCACCTTTTGTGTCGTAGATATCACCATTATCCCTAAACAGATAAATACCATCGCTAATATCGCGTTGGATATTTTCAATGGTGGCTAATTGCGAGGTAAGGTTGGCTGATAGGGTGTTCGATAACACGTCACTATCGGTTAAGTTGACTGCAGCAATCGTGTCTTTATAGGCGCTAAACTTTTCTATCAGTACCGATTCAATATTGGCATTTTGCTCTTTTAAGATTGCTCTATTGAGGGTAACGCTCTCGTTTTTGAATGCGCTGTAACTGAGAGCCACCAATAGCGCAATAATCGCGATAATGATGACACCTAATGAGCCGATTAAGTGCAATTTAAATTTTTGCATAACTATCCTGAGTTATTGTGTTGTCTGTTGTAAATAAATGAGCTTGTATTAAGTAGTAATGCTTCTTTCTAGGGTGACTTGCATTCTATTTAACTGAACTGCTTAGCTGCACAGCTGGTGCAATTCACGCGCTAAGTAAAGAGCGCTAGCCATTCCAGTATTAAAGAAACGCTACTAAATAAATTAATTATAGTATGTGAGGATAAGTCAGTAGGTATGTGACGCGACAACAGAGGTCATCAACCTAAGTTAGTACAGTACACCCCATAGATACCTTAGTGATTCACCGCTAGAACAGTTATTTCAACCTGTTATGCCTTATTTCCCCAAAAAAAGCGGTGAAATTGTAACCGATTAGTTGTAAACAGAGTGTAGATTAATGTTATTTATTGACCAGTTTGTGCTTGATTTAGCTCCGCTTTACTTTGCTTGGTTTCACTTGGTCTCGTGGAGATAAAGCGGTCAGGAGAGTCTCGTTAAATGTTATAAAAAAGTGGCCAATATTCATTGACCACTCAGCACACTTAACCTTCGACAATACAATATGCATTGAGCTTATTGCCATCTAAATCACGGAAGTAACCCGCGTAAAAGCCTTGATTAGCGTCTTCTGGCCTAAAGCCCGGTTTGCCCTCACAGGTGCCGCCTAGCGCTAGTGCTTTTTGATAGAAAGCGTCAACTTCTTGAGGCGTTTTCAGTTCTAGCGCAACCATAGTGCCATTGCCAACACTTGCCGGATTCTTATCAAATGGCAGCGTTACGGCTAAGCCACTGCCATCTTGGGTTTGTGACCATGCAATAAAATAGTTGGGCTCTTCCATAAAACGGTTCGCGCCAATGGTAGCAAGTAATTCATCGTAGTAGGCGCCAGATTTGTTTAAGTCTGCCGTGCCTAAGGTGACATAACCAATCATTGTTGTTCTCCTTATTCAATGACTTCGAACTGATTATAGGTATTGACTACTGACATCTAGTGTCAGTAGTGTTTAAGTACTCTTACCAAGTCACAAAGTAGACGGCGAAATAGCGATGCGCAAGGCAGAAAGGCTCAATGAAATTGTTCATTATCTCAGGCGAATGCACCATGCCGTAACGGCAGAAACGCTTGCGGAGCATTTTGAGGTCAGCGCTCGCACCTTGTATCGCGATATTCAAGACTTACAAGGTGCAGGAATCCCCATACTTGGCGAAGCGGGCGTCGGGTATGTGATTGATAAAACCTATCACCTCTCGCCAATCATGTTTGATGCGAAAGAAATCGAAGCGATAGCATTAGGAATCGGTATGGTCAGTAACTGGACTGATGAAAAATTTGCCGAAAAAGCGCAAAGTGCCTTTCAAAAAATACAAGCGACGTTATCAGCCCCGATGCTCAATGAACTCGCGCAGATCGCCACGTTTTCCGCACCTAGTCACTATAAAATTCCATGGGACGTTGATTTTACTGAACTCAGGGAGTGTATCAGGCGCAAGCAGTTTGTTCGCTTTGACTACCTCGATCTCAATGAATCCCCAACACAGCGCACCGTTAGGCCACTCGCGCTAACGTCATTTAGCCCAGTTTGGCTGTTAACTGCGTGGTGTGAATTACGGCAGGATTTTCGCAATTTTCGCATTGATAGAATCTCTGAATTTACGCCACTTGATAAGCATTTTCGCGATGAGAAAGACAAGAGCTTTCAAACGTATTTGGCGAACACTGTCCATAAGTAGCTGCTCAACAAAGGCCAATGTTCATCGTGAGTATTTGCCGTTCCATTTTCAACGATAAACACCTAGATAATGCGCACAAGCTGATGGAATGCAAAACGGACAGCTTTTTCCAATGTCAGTCAATACGTGAGCATTTTGGTTGGCTAAAATACTCAGTGATTACCTTGTTATTGTTGACATGAGTGCAGCTGTTTACCTTGTGTAATTGGCGATAAGTGCAATCATATGATAGTTTTTAACTGTATCAATTGATTGGAGGCGCCATGTTGCTATTTACGCCTAAGCCTGATGAAGTGCCTACATTTTGGGACAGTGTCGGCATTCCCGCTCGTGGTATTGAACTTTACACTGCATTGAATGACGGCCTGCCATTTGAAGTTTATGGCCGCATTGCCAAGCATACCAAACTGGATAAAAAAGAAATTGCCAGCGCCCTTCATTTGGCGCCTGCAACTGTTGCTCGGCGAGCTAAATCCGGATATTTCAGTCGTGAAGAAGGCGATAGGTTATACCGCCTGGCTGCTGTACTGAATGCCGCAAACGAGTTATTTGAGCATGATATGGCAGCGGCAGTTGACTGGTTAAAACACCCTGCCAGAGGACTTGGCAACAAAAAGCCGATAGAAATGTTACGGACAACCGCAGAAAGCGAAGCGATATTAGATTTAATCGGACGATTAGAGCATGGTGTCGTGGTGTGAACGAACTTCCAATTTATCGCATTATCAAAAAAAAGTGGGTCGAAAATGCTTTCGACGGCGAAGGGGCAAGGCGCTTTGGCGGACGTTGGAATAGCAAAGGTCAGGGATGTGTATACGTTGCTAGCAGTGAGTCATTGGCACTGCTCGAACTGCTTGTCCATTTCCACGCTAAAACGGTGTTAAGCAACTATGCAGTGATTAAATCCTACCTAGACAAAGAGCACGTGATGACGCTTGGTGTGCTCCCTGAAAACTGGCGCTCAGAGCCTGCACCACCACAAACTGCACGGGTCGGTGATCAGTGGCTTGCAAGCGAACAAAGTCTAGCGCTTATGGTACCGAGTGTCATTGTGCTTAGAGAGTTCAACTATCTGCTCAACCCTGCTCACCCAGCGATGCAGAGCATTATCGACAGCGCACAAACACTTAATTTGAGTATCGATCCAAGGCTAGTTGAAACTAAAACTAGTCGCTAACCCTCTTCATCAACCGCTTTAAACTTATCTGAAACAGCACTTGTGGCAGTTTCTATTGCCGATACCTTAACCTCAAGGTTTTGCATTTTATTCACTGCGTGAATAGCGCCAGCTTGGGCTGATTGCGTGCCGCTTACCGACACCATCTTTACGGCCTGATCAGGTACTTCTTGAGGGGAAGCAACTGGCGCTTGCTGTTTGCTACTGTGCTGTTTACTCGCGTGCTGTTTACTAGCGTTCACTGCATCCAGAATGTCACGTCCCGACATCCCTTCGTACGTATCGCTTGGGGCAAACATTAATGCATGTTGGATAACCGCGAGATCTTGCTCAGTAAAATATTTTCGCAGCAAGTGTAGTGCGTGCTCTTCACTTTCAAGTTTAGCGATGTCGTCAAGGTTGTTGGGCATTAACTGAACTAAAAAATCTTTGATGTCTGCTAGTGCGATTTCGGCCATTTGTGGGGTCATCTTGCTCACCTGTAATCATCGAACTTTTTACAAAAGTCGATTATGCCTTGTTCAGTATAGGAGAAATAGCCGCCATCGTTGCTACCACGGGTTAAGGCGACATGTTTGGGGAGTGGTGTCATCAAGCACTTCTTGCCATAAAAGTTGATCAGCCCTTGCTGATTTGTTGGATCGGCATGAAGCCACATTTTTCCGTCATACCCGCGTTGAAAACTCAACACAATCGCCGAGTCTAACGCCATTTGCGTCAGCAGACCCGGTGGCTCAATATTGAGCGACTGAAAATAGCTGGCTGGCGGCGCGCTCACATACCAAGTATAAACCGCTGGCTCTTTAGTATGCGGGTAGTTGTAACTTTGCGCCAGAATCAGTAATGCACAGGTAATATCGGGCCCTTGAGCCGGTGAAATGGCTAGGCGCTTTATCGCTGGCTCCTGCCCCAAAGTTTTACCAAGCACCCATGACTGTCGCCATTTTTTCTGCCATACCCAGCCTTTATCTGCGCGAATAGGCTCAGCTTCAACAAACGGTTGGATCTTGTCATCCCAGTCTTTGATATCTGCCTTGGTGGCATCGCAAAAAACTAAGGGATGTCGAAAGGTTTGACGTGTCGGGGCCTGTATGACGAACGAAGGGGAATTCATATCCTTGAACAATCGAGCGCTTTTTATTTGAGTTATTACTATACATTAGACGTTTAAATACATTTTGCCTACATTTTGAGCAGCCATCTCTAGCATTCGCTTCTAGCGCCTGTTTCTAACACTTGTCTATCGCAGCTTGCTCCAGTACTTTTCTTTACTAATCGGGCATTGGCATTCAACAGCAAACTCGCTATAGTGCCAAGCACTGAAAAATCACGTAAAAATGCGCACCGTTGCTGGCTTTTTGTACGGAAAAGTAAGCGGGTTGTTAACGTTTTAGATGGCGCACTACCGCCAATTAATCAACTGCTTATCACTGGGCTAGTCGCACGAAAAACAGTGCGTATTTTTTGTGACCTTGAGTTTTTGTTTTTTCCTCTTTGTGCCATAAGGATAGCTCGGCAATGACACAATCTAATTTTCATTTTCTTAAAAGCATTGATTTGCAGCTTTATCGTATCGCCCTCGCCGCAGAGCGCAATTACCCTGACGATCCCAACACCACCATGTCAAAGCTGCGAATTTTTGCCGAAACCATGGCCAAAAAGCTCGCCAGAGCACTGAAAATTGAGCGTACTGAAACCCAGCTCGACATTATTCGCGAACTCGCTCGCGTGCCGGGTATTAGCGACGACATTATTCAAGTGTTCCACACCTTGCGAAAAGTTGGCAATAAAGCGGTTCACGAATACCACGACGACTTACCCGACGCGGCAATGACATTAAGGCTCGCCCATAAACTCGGTGGCTGGTATTACAAACTGGTCACGCAGCAGCTTGATTACCAATTACCTAAGTTCGTCCTGCCAAAAGGCGAACAAGGGGCGGTCATGGCAGCGGAAATTATTGAACTGAAAACCGAACTCGCCAAAGTCACCAGCCAACAGGCGACCAACGATGAAGCCTTAACCAAGCAGCAAAATACTGTGGTCAGCTTGCAAGGTTACATTGCCATTTTAGAAGCCAAGCAAGAAGAAACCCAATCGCAAGCACAGGCGCGTATTAAAGCGCTCGAAGCGGAATTAAAGGTTAAAGACCAAGAACTTGCCAGTAAAACTCAGGCAGAGCGCAAGGCGTATCACAAACAAGTGCGCGATACAGCGGCCAAGCAAAAGCTTAACTTATCTGAGCAAGAAACGCGTTTTCTTATCGACAGCCAATTGCGCAAAGCGGGTTGGGATGCCGACTCCAGCAAACTCACCTACAGCCAAGGCACACGCCCACAAATCGGGCGCAACATCGCCATTGCCGAATGGCCGACAGGTACTGACGAAACGGGCAAGCAAGGTTTTGCCGATTACGTCTTATTTGTCGGCTTAAAGCCACTGGCGGTGGTGGAAGCCAAAAAACACAATAAAGATGTGTGCGACAAGCTCAATGAAGCCTACCGCTATTCAAAAACCTTTGATGTTAAGGCTCTGCGTGAAACTATCACCCAGCGATACCCAGAATTAGACCAGGCACAAGTCAACGCAGCGCTGCCCAGCTATCAAGTAGAGTGGTCAGACACCTCAGGCGACACCTACAAAATTCCATTTTGTTTTTCTGCCAATGGCCGCGACTATCGCGCCGCGCAAAAAACCAAAAGTGGTATTTGGTATCGCGATGCCCGTGATGTCGGCAATATGCCCAAGGCACTGCCGGAATGGCACCGCCCTGAAGAGCTAGAGGCGAAACTGCGCAGCAACCATCAAAATAACAACACTTGGTTTAGCCAAAACCCCATTAGCGACGACCTAGGCTTGCGCTACTACCAAAAAGAAGCGATTGAAGCGGTTGAACAAGCCATTATCCGTGGTGAACAAGACATCTTGCTTGCCATGGCAACAGGTACAGGTAAAACCCGTACGGCCATTGCCATGATGTATCGCCTTATTCAGTCTGCCCGCTTTAAGCGCGTGCTGTTTTTGGTTGATCGCACTTCGCTGGGTAAACAAGCGCTCGACGCGTTTGAAGACACCATCATCAAGGGCGACTCGTTTAAAACCATTTACAACGTCAGCGACTTAACCGAACGTTTCCCTGACGACAGCACACAAATTCACGTTGCCACCGTACAATCACTGGTTAAGCGCACGCTACACAGCGATGAAGTGATGCCCGTGGGGCGCTACGACTGCATTATTGTTGACGAGGCGCATCGCGGTTACGTGCTCGACAAAGAGCAAACAGATGGGGAAGAAAAGTTCCGCAATTTAGACGACTTTATCTCAGCGTATCGCCGTATTATCGATCATTTTGACGCGGTGAAAATTGCCCTTACCGCGACGCCAGCGCTGCACACCGTTGATATTTTTGGCGGCACACAGCAACAGCCCGTGTACCGATACAGCTACCGCAAAGCGGTGATCGACGGTTACTTAGTTGACCAAGAACCGCCTGTTAAAATTATCACCAAATTATCGCGCGATGGCGTGGTCATGGGTGCTGGCAGCGAAGTCACCCGCCTTAGCCTGCAAGGGGAGCTGCAAAACGACCAACTTGCCGACGAGCAAAATTTTGAAGTGGCTGATTTTAACCGCAGCCTGATCGCCTCTAACTTTAACAAAGTGGTCTGTGAAGAGTTGGTCAATCATATTGACCCCACTAGCGAGCAAAAAACTCTAGTGTTCTGTGTTAACAACGCCCATGCTGATATTGTCGTTGACGAGCTGCGCACCGCCTTTAAAGCCAAATACCCTGCGCTTGAGCACAACGCCATTATCAAAATTACCGGTGATTCCGACAAAGACAGCAAAAAAGTGCAAACCCTGATCACCCGCTACAAAAAAGAGCGTTTGCCCAATATCGTGGTGACGGTTGATTTACTCACTACTGGTATCGACATTCCCAGTATTTGTAATCTGGTGTTTATGCGCAAAGTGCGCAGCCGTATTTTATACGAACAAATGAAAGGACGGGCAACGCGGCTATGTCCTGCTGTCGGCAAAACCAGCTTTAGAATTTTTGATGCGGTCAATTTGTACAGCACATTGCAAACGGTGGATACCATGCGCCCTGTGGTGGTGCGCCCGCAAGTGGATATCAGCACGCTAGTCAACGAAATTACGGCCGATGAGACTTACCACACCAAAGAAGCAGACGGGCGCAGCTTTGCCGAGCACAGCTTTGAGCAGCTGATCGCCAAACTGCAACGCATTACCAGCCATGCGCTAGCAAACCGCGATCGCTCCAAAGCGCTAGACAGCCAAATTAAACGCTTTGATGAAGTTTTACTGGATAAAGCCGGTTGTCAGTTTGCCGCACTTGCCAACACCTTAAAAACCAAAGGGGCAAAACAAACGGCGGAAATCATTCATCAATTGCCCAACTTTATCAATCGTATAGAGCAGCTGAAAACCAGCATTAACGAGTTGCGCGACATGCCAATTTTTACTGATATGCCCGATGAAGTGGTGCAGGTCACGCATGTTTGGGGCGATTATGAACAGCCGCAAGACTTTCTCGAATCGTTCGATCAACTGGTTGACACCTCCATCAACCAGCAGCAAGCGTTAGCCACTATCGTCAATCGCCCGCGCGACTTAACCCGTAAAGCGCTGCTGGAATTACAAGAGTGGTTTGACGCGCAAAATTTTGACGAATCTACCTTGCGCAAAGCATGGCAAGCCACTACCAACCAAGATATCGCCGCCCGCTTAATTGGTCATATTCGCCGCGCTGCCATTGGTGATGCACTGCTGCCGTTTGAGCAACGCGTCGACCAAGCCTTGGTAAAAATTCGCAACAGCAACCAGTGGAGCGATGCGCAAGATCGCTGGTTAGCGCGACTTGCCTCGTCAATTAAACAACAAGTGGTACTCGACGACACCACCTTTAAAACCGGTAATTACAAACGCAGTGGTGGCAAGGGTAAGCTCGATAAAGTATTTGAAGATGAATTATCCACCATACTCGCGCAATTTTACGAATACATATGGGATGAACCTGCGTAAGGGCGTACAATTGCGCCCATTAACTTCTCAGCATTAACTTTGAAGCAGTAGCTTTTAGAGTATTAACCGAATAAACAAACTAGCACTGCACCTTGTGATAACTGTTTAAGCACAGTTTAAGAAAAGTGTGCGAGCTGTGTGAGACCTTATGAACAATACCGATCTAGTCAATAAATTGTGGAAGCTGTGCGACGACCTGCGCGACGGCGGCGTATCGTACCAAAACTATGTTAACGAGCTCGCCTCACTGCTGTTTCTGAAGATGTGTGAAGAAACGGGGCAAGAGCACGACCTACTACCAGAAGACTACCGTTGGGGCGTGCTAAAAAGCAAGCTAGGGCAAGATCAACACGTTTACTACCGCAATATGCTAGTGCAACTGGGCAACGACGACCACGCGATTGTGCGCGCCATTTTCCAAAACGTAAACACTAGCATTACCCAGCCAGCGCAGCTTAATAAGCTGATCACCAATATGGACAAACTGCAATGGCTTGACGACGAGGGCGATGGCATCAGCAGTAAAACCCGTGACGACTTTGGCGATATGTACGAAGGCTTATTGCAAAAAAACGCCAACGAAACCAAATCAGGGGCAGGGCAATACTTTACGCCACGGGCGCTAATTAACACGATTGTTAAGCTGATCAAACCGCAGCCACGCGAAGTCATTCAAGACCCAGCCGCAGGTACGGCGGGCTTTTTAATTGAAGCCGACAAATACATTAAAGCTCACACCGACAACCTTGAGCTGCTTGATGATGACGATCAAGACTTTCAAATGAAAAGTGCCTTTGTTGGGCTAGAGCTGGTACCAGAAACGCGCCGCCTTGCGCTAATGAACTGCCTACTGCACGATATTGAAGGACATGAAATCCACGGCGCAATTCGCATCGGTAATACCTTAGGCGCAGCCGGTGAAAACTTACCTAAAGCCGACGTTATTCTGACTAACCCGCCGTTTGGCGCTGCGGCGGGTACCAATATTACCCGTACTTTTGTTTACCCAACCGCCAACAAACAGCTCTGTTTTATGCAGCATATTGTGGAAGCGCTTGAGCCGGGCGGCCGAGCGGCTGTGGTGATTCCTGATAACGTGTTATTTGAAGGTGGCGTTGGCACGGATATTCGCCGCGATTTAATGGACAAATGTAACCTGCACACCATATTGCGCCTACCTACGGGGATTTTCTATGCCGCTGGGGTTAAAACCAATGTCCTGTTTTTCCAAAAAGGCACGCCAGCAAACCCCAACCAAGATAAAAACTGCACCACCGACACTTGGGTCTACGATCTGCGCACCAATATGCAAACCTTTGGCAAACGCAGCCCGTTTAGCGAAAAACACCTACAAAGTTTTATTGAGGCATACGGCGAAGATCCCAATGGACAAAGTGAGCGGGTTGAGGGCGTATTTGATATTTTGGGCTGTACCTCTGAGGAGGTAGAAGAAAACAGCCTTGAGCGCAACAGCCCTGAGTACGTAAGTGAAAACGCTCGCTGGCGCAAATTCTCTCGCGCCCATATCGCCGAAAAAGGCGACGATCTCAATATTACGTGGCTTAAAGATAATTCCATTACCGATGCCGCATCGCTACCTGAACCCGATGTGCTAGCCACCGAAGCCATGACCGAACTAACCGAAGCCCTGCGCGAAATTAATCAATTAATGATGGAACTGGGCGCAACCGAGCAAGCGGAAGGGCAAGTGGCACTCTTGGCAGAAGAATTTGGTTTAGAAAAAACTGTGGTTAAGGGGCAGGAATAATGGCGCAACAAAACTCTAATGAAGTTCCATCTGGTTGGATAACTACCACCATTGGAGAAGTTTGCGATAAACCTGTTCAACGTAAGCCACAAGATGACGAAACTTTTCTATACGTTGATATAGCCAGTATTAATAGGAGCACTAAAAAAGTTGAAAAAGC
The DNA here is from genome assembly GCF_003390335.1 of Thalassotalea euphylliae. NCBI lineage: Bacteria > Pseudomonadati > Pseudomonadota > Gammaproteobacteria > Alteromonadales > Colwelliaceae > Thalassotalea > Thalassotalea euphylliae. The sequence continues at coordinate 3,435,065 of NZ_QUOU01000001.1, read as the reverse complement.
TAGTGAAATATTAGGCAAAGACGCTCCAAGTCGAGCACGTAAGGTTGTCGACGAAGGAGATGTTATCGTTTCAATGACAAGGCCCAACCTGAATGCTGTAGCTAAAATTGATGAAAAGCTTTCTGGGCAGATTGCTTCAACTGGCTTCGATGTGCTCAAGCCTATCTTAATTGAGCCTGATTGGATCTTTTCAACAGTAAAGTCAGAGAAGTTTATTCAAGCTGTGTCAGGCATTACGCAAGGGGCTTTATATCCGGCATGTAAAGCTGCTGATATTAGGAATTTTGAATTTAGTTTACCTCCACTTCCTGAACAAAAACGTGTTGTTAACAAACTCGATAGCTTATTGGCGCAGGTGGATACCATTCAACAGCGACTGGATAGCTTACCGGCGATTATTAAACGCTTTCGTCAATCGGTACTTGCCGCTACGATATCTGGAGGTTTGACAGGGGCGAATGGCGAGACCCTATTATTACAAGATATTTCAGCACTCGTTACCAAAGGTGCTTCACCAAAATGGCAAGGTATAGACTATGTAGACGACGAAAATGCTACATTGTTTGTTACAAGTGAAAATGTCGGAAAAATGGAGCTACTTCTCGATAAAAAGAAATATGTGCAGGATGCATTCAACGATAAACAAAAGCGCTCCATTCTGCAGGAAAATGATGTCTTAACAAATATTGTTGGGGCTTCTATTGGAAGATCCGTACTTTGGGACAAGGCTTGTAAAGCTAATATTAATCAGGCCGTTTGTGTTATTCGACTTAATATGGATATATGTGTTCCCAAATTTATCTCTTATTTTCTTAATAGCCCCGAAGGCATTAAACAGCTACTAAAGAATAAGGTTGATGTGGCAAGAGCTAATGTTAGTCTAAAAAATATTAACGAGTTGAAGGTGTTCCTCCCCAATAAGGACGAACAAACCGAAATTGTCCGTCTGGTTGATCAATACTTTGCCTTAGCCGATACTTTGGAAAAACACCTTGCCAATGCTAAAGCACGGGTCGATAACCTCACCCAATCCATTTTAGCCAAAGCGTTTCGCGGCGAATTAGTGCCGCAAGACCCAAGCGACGAGCCTGCCGAGCAGTTATTGGCACGTATTAAGGCCGCGCGTGCTGAGGCAGAAAAACTGGCAAAAGCGGCGAAAGCGAGCGCGAGAAAGGCCGCCAAATCGACCGTTAAAACGACCGCTAAAAAAACGAAGGGCAGTACTATTTCATCAGGTTAAATGTCATAAGGATAACTGTGCCCATGAGACTTCAATTTTCGGCGAGTAATGCGCTTAATAAATGGTTAGAGCAAGACTTACCTCGGCTGCCTGTACCGCAAGGAAAAAAGCAAGCAGGGGTAAATACTTTAACGTCAGATCAGGCGACCATGCGCTGGCAGGTGCACATTATTGACAACCAGTATCCATCCCAAGAAAAAACGATCATTGCCTGTGAAGCGAATAGTCGGTTTATCACTTTTATTCCTGTACCTGCCTTTAGCTTGTGGTTACTTGAAGATATCACTGAGCTGCTCGCCGAAAAATGGCACCTGATGTTGGCCACTACTTTAGAGAGCTATCAATTAATCCCGCGCAGTGATATCGCTGTGCTGTTAGCTGCGTTAGACAATATTTACTTTGATATCCTATGGGTAAAGAACACTGACCTCAGCATTAATGGGCATATTAGCGATGCGGGTCTTTGGGTTGAGCAAATGATTCGCGAGCAAAAGGTAAGGTCATTGTCGCCAGCGCAGTTGGCAGAGCTGGCCATTTATCTAAATACCTCAGTTAAACGCGCTACCAATAAGACCACTGGACGCAAAGACAGGTTTATTCCCATTGAACGCTTGTTAGCTTACTGCGAAACAATCACGAGGATAAAGCTATCGCACAAAGTAGAATTCAACGCTGGGAAGTCAATGTCCGACAAGTGGGATAATGCCAAGCCAGCCGACCCCGCCACAACCGACTCTGCAATAACCGACAATGTTATCGACCTTAATGCCTTTCGGCGCAGTATGTTGGGTAAATCGTAACGCCTAATTAGTAAGCGGCGCAGTTAACAAGAAATAACGGTTTTGCATTGGTCAGCACAGTACACTAACTTAGTAAGTCGTGACTTTTGGCAAGAAAGTTACGTTTTTTATTAAGGTAAGGCTTCATCAAGGTAAGGTTGCAATAAAGTCAGTCTTCAATTTACCTCAATAAGCTAAGCGATATTTTGCCTTGCATCAAACGACTCAAGTGAAGACCTTTATAGGCTTTATCGTTATCAACAAGCGGGTATTACTCGCAAAATAGCGAGTCATTCAACGCCATTAAAACAAGGAGTGATGTAAATAAAGTGATAAGGAACATCGGCAAGCTGATGCAAGGCAACCCAGTGAGTGGTGCGGAGCCTAACAGCTCAATTTACGCTCAAAGTAACCCCCAAATAAGCCCAAAGTATCCCCATTACCCGAACCATAAACTCAAGGACGGCGAGCCAGGTATTCATTTCCTGAATGAGCTGTAGCTAGGATAAGGCATGTCTAAACATCAAATTACTAAACTCGATACGATCACGCGTACGCGCTTGTCAGCAAACTTTTTTCTGCGCGATTTTTTATTTTCTGAAACCGCCGTATTGCACGGCGTTAATAATATCCCCGACGACATTGAACTGGCTATTGCCGCTGGCAGCCAGTTATGTGAGCAAGTGCTAGAGCCGATTCAACAGGCTTGGGGGCGCATTCATATTCGCTCTGCCTTTCGAAGCTGTGAAGTGAACCAGCTCGGCAACACGTTAGGCGCGAATTGCGCCAGCAATGAAAGCAATTATGCCAGCCATATTTGGGATCGCCGCGACGCGGCAGGCTTTATGGGCGCTACCGCCTGTATTGTCATCCCTGCTTATTTAGATTATTACCAAAAAACAGGCGATTGGGCGTCACTGGCTTGGTGGGTTCACGCCAATATTCCCGCCTACCAGCATATGTTTTTCTTCCCTAGCTTATGTGCCTTTAATATTTCATGGCATGAAAATCAAAATGCTCCGCAAACTATAAGCAGTTACGTTATCGACCCGAATACAGGGCATAAAAAACGCATTTTAACCGCAGGCGTCGCAAGCGAATATTATCAAAAAATACCACTGGCGCAGCGTTATGCGGCATGTGAAACGTTATTAAGCAAAATGGAGCCTTAATTGTGGCAAATAACAATCTTAAATTTTTATTTGAAGGCAATGTTTATCCTCAAAATCGACTGGTACTTGCAGTTATCAAGGCTTATGTAAAAGGCAATAAGCCTACGCTGGCACAATTAAGTCAGGCTTTTCCGACTGAGTTACGCGGTGGCAAAAAGATATTTGATACTGAGCGAGCAATAACCGAACGAAAGGAAAACTCGACCGATAAACAAGAGCGCTATTTTAGTAAAGAAGATGAAGCATTATTAATTGAAGGCGTGAAAATATTGGTTTGCAATCAATGGCAAGAATCAGATACCAGAAAATTTGTTGCACATGCAAGACAGTTCCATTTTAACATTGATGAAATTGCAAGCGAATCAGAGTCAAACAAGCCAGAGTTTAGCGATGAGCAATTGATTAAACAATTTATGGCAATTGACGCCTTTGCCAGTGTTTATCACCACTGGAGTGAATCAGTGACAGCTGTTTTTGTTGACTTGATGCGATACGCAAATCAGTGCGGGTTAGATATTTTTGATGTGAAATCCGATTACGCTATTCGCATCGGTCGAAAAGAGAAAGCCGCGGCTAAAGGCAAGCCGCTATACGGTTTAAGGCTAACGCAACAAAAAATTTGGATAGAGCGAAACACGCCAGTTCAAGAGTTAACCACGGAATTGCTCGCTGAGCTTAAATCATCAGGTGCTTTGGTTGAGTTCAATAAAAAGTACAAGGTTTCAAGAGCGCCACATTGGCCAACAGATTATCACAAGCAAGCAGTGAATATTTGGAAGTTATCTCATGGGTACAAAGATATAACAGGCGAGCAGTCAGCTTGGCTCGACGAGAATCAATATTTGACACTACACGAGGACACTAAAAAGTCGCAGGGAAAACAGTTTGGAGGAGAACTGCGTGTTGGTGATGTCGTTAACTTGTCAAGAAGCGGAGACATTAAGGCGCTTGTTAGGGTTACCAGTGATGCACAATCCATTGAGGATGCGCCATTCCCAAATGATTGGTTATTGAGAAAGTATGAAATTATAAAGTGGCTTCCTAAAACTGTCGCGTACAAGGGTGAAAAAAAAGGCTGGACGCCTAGTTATAATGGCACATTTTATAAAGTACGAAAAAAGGAGGTTAACTTATTTGAGCAGTGGATACTTAAACCTTATTACCAACTCTCTCTGGATGATTTAGGTATTGACTCCCCCGAGCCTCAACAAGATAACTTAGACATAGTTGAAGATGATATTGCAGCACTGATGACAAATACGCCACTAAACCAAATTTTATACGGCCCGCCGGGTACGGGTAAAACTTATCACACCATCGAAGCGGCGGTAAAAGCCGCAGAGCCACTTGAATACGAAGCGATTGTAAGTGATTTTGAAGATCTGACAAGCAGTGAACGAAGAGCACAGCTGCAAGCCCTTTATAACGAGTTGGTTAAAGATGGCCGTATTCGTTTTGTCACCTTCCACCAAAGTTATGGCTACGAGGATTTTGTCACCGGGGTAACGGCAAGAACGCAAGGCGACCAAATTGCCTATTATGAAAAAGACGGCGTGTTTAAGGCGATTTGTGATGATGCTAAGGAGTATCATAAAGCCAGTAAAACTAAGAGTGGCGACTCTTTTATTGCTTGCTGGCAGGCATTTATAGACGAGTTCAATGCAGTTGAAACGGGTATTGATATTGAAACCGTTAGTGGCAGGTCATCAATATATGTGCACAGTGTTGAAGATGACATTATAAGGTTTGATAAGAGAGGCGGTAAGTCGGTTCACTCGATGAATATCAAAACCTTGAAGGCTATTTTTAACGGTGAGCGAGTATTCAAAGGGGGATTAGAGCCATACTATGCGGCCATGATCAAGTACATAAAGTCGCTGACAATTAATTCGCCAGACACGCGTGTTGAGCGCAAAAACTATGTACTTGTGATTGATGAAATCAACCGAGGCAATATCTCGAAAATTTTTGGCGAGCTGATCACCTTAATCGAGCCGTCTAAGCGTTTGGGCGCTAGCGAAGCGTTATCTGTTGTTCTGCCGAGCTCAGGCGAAACATTCTTCGTACCGGACAACCTTTATCTTATCGGCACCATGAATACGGCCGATAGATCATTAGCCATGATGGATACCGCGCTGCGTCGTCGCTTTGACTTTATTGAAATGATGCCAAAGCCTGAGCTACTAGCAGGCAAGCGAGTCAAAGGGATTGATTTACAAGCCTTGTTAAGCGCGTTAAATGAGCGCATCGAAGTGCTGTACGACCGTGAGCATACGCTGGGGCATGCTTTCTTTATGCCCGTTGTCAGCAAGTTAGCTGACGATGACAGTGCTGAGGGTGAACAGGCCGCTTTTGCCGTGTTACAGCAGGTCTTTAAAAATAAAGTGCTACCGCTGTTAGAGGAGTACTTCTTTGAAGACTGGCACAAAATTCGTTTAGTACTTGGCGATAATCGAAAGCATAAAGAAAACCACAAAAAGTATATTTTTGTCCATGACAAAAAAACGACATTTAGTGATATTTTCGGTAATGAACATGGCTTAGAAACCTACGAAGATAGCAAAACCACCTACACCATTGCTGACTTTGATGATGAAAATGCCGCTTGGCATCAGGTACTAGCGTATCAAGCGATTTACGACACCAAGGTGCTATCTCGGGTTAAGCCAAGCGCCCAAGAGGATAAAACCAATACGGCTGATATGAGCGCGCAGTCCGTCGAAAAAGAGGTGCCAGCCCAAGCTGAAATAGCAGGGGCTTAACCATGCATTTAGTTCAACAGCAAGCAAGGGTTAAACAGCAAGCAAGGGTGTTTGAATTTGGTTATCTGGGCAATGGTGATGACAACGAATATGGCGCTCAAGTAAAGGCTGCTAATAAGATCACCGCTATTTCTGGGCGCGCTTATGAGTACCTAAAAAACTTGTGCTTGTGTGACAAATCCGAAAGCCGCTTTTTGCGGCTGAGGCAAGTTGAGCATTGTGAAGTGTTACAGGTAAAAAACTACGCTGGTGTGGTGTTTACGCCGGATGGCACGCAAATAGAAGTACTGCCTAAAATTGCCAAAAAAAGTGATGTAAGTCTCACCGAGGAGGCTCGCGCGAAACGTGCACGAGACGCTTTGCTTAATATGCTAAAAACACTGAAAGGCTTTCGTCATATTAAAACGCAAAGCGCAAACTTGGCTAAGCAGAAGATGCCCTTGCTGGAAGTATTTATTGCGCAGTTTCTCTCGTCGGTAAATGAGTTAATCAAACGCGGTTTGCGCAGTGATTACGTGCAACAAGAAGACAACCTCGCTTTCTTAAAAGGTAAGTTGTTGGTGGCAAAGCAGTTGCAGCACAACTTTGTTAACAAGCATCAGTTTTATGTGGCATACGACGAGTACGTGCACAATCGGCCGGTCAACCGATTAATTCATAGCGCCTTAAAAAAGGTGGCTGGCTACTCGCGCAGCGCGGCTAACCAGAAATTGTTACAAGAGCTGTTATTTGCGTTTGCGGACATTCCCCTGAGTAAAAATATTAAAAACGACTTTGCCAGCGTTAGGTTAGATCGCGGGATGAATTACTACGAGGCACCGCTTGCTTGGGCAAGGTTGGTGCTGGAAGGCTTCTCGCCATTGACCATGCAAGGGAAAAGTAGTGGCTTTTCCTTGTTATTCCCGATGGAGGCCGTGTTTGAAAGCTATGTCGCCAGCGTATTAGCCAAACAGTTACGGCCAACACTTAGCCTAAAAACACAGGCAAGTGCGCAGTATTTAGTGAAACACAAGGGGAAAAAACGTTTTCAACTGCGGCCTGATTTATTAATTGAGGAAAACGGGACGAACATTTGCGTGCTTGATACCAAATGGAAGCTGGTTGACGCGGGTGGTGAAGCGTCAATGTACGGGTTATCGCAAAGCGATTTTTATCAAATGTTTGCATACGGGCATAAATACTTGAAAGGTGAGGGGGAATTGATACTGATTTACCCAAGCCATGATAAGTTTCAAAAACCGATATCGCAGAGTTTTAACTTTGACGAGCAAGCCACGTTAAAACTCTGGGTAGTGCCTTTTGATATTTCGGCGGATATCCATCGCGATACTTCTGCTGCTATTTCGGATGCTAATTCCGCGAGTAATAGGCTTAAATTACCCAAGGAGTTAAGCCGCCTGCTAACCGCCGAATCAGCCTAATGCTCGCTGGTCGTGAGGGATTTTTGCTCGGTACTTTTGTTAGGTACTTTTTTAGGTATTTGGGTTAGCTACTTTTTTTAGGTACTTTTGTTAGATATGGGCTCAGCAAGTTTGTTAAGGTGTGGTGTTGTGCGTGTATGCATTTTGTTTGAGATCAAGTTAAGCGTTGAGATGAAAGTAAGGAGAAACCTTTGTCGTCAAAATTAAGGTTAGTGTGGTCAGCTGTTGTCGCCTTTGTCTTTTATTTTGCGTGGGCGTATTGGGCAAATAATATTGACGGTATTGAGCGCGCTACGGTATTGCGAGCGGCCTTAGTGCAAGCAAGCTTTAGTGCCTCTGTCACGCTAGTGTTCACCTTAGTGCTGGAAAAAGCCGTGGCGAGATTTGGCGGCAATTGCTTTTCTTTGGTGTTTATTGTCCCTGTGCTGTGCTCGGTACACTCGAAAACCCGTCATAATCTGGCGATTCTGAACACTTTTAATGAAGCGCTCGATACCGCAGCGACACACCTTAAAGGTAAATGTGTTACTGGCAGTATACTCGCGCCTTTGGTGCCGCTGTCGGTGCAAGCCTGCTTAGTGATTCTGGTGAATGTGGTTAATCAAACACCCAATTTATGGCTTACCGTCGCACCGAGTATCTTTTTTAGTGCAATTTATGGCTACAGCTACACTTTTACTTTGTTAAAACAGCGGTAGGCGCTAGCTGTTGTGGCTTATGTGTCTTATACCAATTGAATTAATTAATTGATCAATTCAGAGCGCTGTCAGCGGTGGGAGAACAAGCCAAATTTTTGTTGATATAGTTATTCTACATCTCATAAATTTGGTGCAGTTATCGCGACGCTGACACGCTCCCAAAGGGCGAGTTTAAAAGGCTCATATGCTGCGTTATTGATTTTGCTTTCCATGCAAAAAAAGGGAATAACCATTCTCTGCAATCAATGCCTTGCCTACATGGATGTAGGTACTTAGGTTATACATGGAGCATATAACCTGTGCCTCTAAGCCTTTTAATTCTCGCTGAATGATTAAGTAGTTATTTCAATTGGTATTATGTGATTGCACGCTTTCAAGGTAATTCGTTGCGATTGCGCAGTTAGGCGTTAACTCGCAAATTTATCATTAATATCTATACTGATTTTTACACTCGGAGCGGCAGGCTAGAAGTGCGGTAGTTACCGCGGCTTCGTTATCCATTACTTCACACAAGTAGAGTCCGTTATGAGCCAATTATCATCACACCTTGATCGATTGATGCGCGTTGGTGGTCATTTTCTCACAGGTTTCGAGCTTAACAAGCCTGTTGGAGATTGGCGTGCCAAGGCAGTGAATATCCCGGAAGACGTAGAAGCTGTCCAGTTATTACTGGAATACGCGGCAAGTGTCAGCAAGTGTCAGGAAGTTGATCCCGGCGGCGTGGATGGCAAAATTTCACGAACGACAGGGCGCTCTGGCACCGTAAGAGCGATTCGTGCGTTTCAAAAAACACTGATGAGTAAGCCTGACGGGCGGGTCGACCCTAACGGCGCAACGCATAACAAACTGCGAGAACAAGTCACTGGTGCTAGCTTTGTCGCATCGGCAAAGGCGAGCATGTCGTCAATCAACTTATCTGATGGCATGCCTTCATGGCTAAGAAGCGTGAATGTTTTTTCTGCCAGTGCTGCTCCTGACTGGCTTGATATTGCTGAGGATGAATTAGGCGAGGCCGAAATTCCCGGCCGGGCAAAAAATGCCCGCATTGGTGAATATCACGCAACTGTGTTGGGTAAGGTTAGAGACGAAGATGATCCTTGGTGTGCCAGTTTTGTGAACTGGGTGCTGGAAAAAGCTGGTTATACCGGGGCGGATTCTGCTTGGTCACATCATTGGAAAAACTGGGGCGATGGCATATCAAAACCCGCCGTGGGGGCGGTTGCCTTTATTGATTGGGGAAAAGTGTACCCGAACAAACCAAAGAAACAGGGCCGAGGGCATGTTGGTTTTGTCGTTGGACAAACCCCAAATGGCCGCATTGTGTTACTTGGTGGTAATCAATCGAATGCGGTTAAATACGCTCAATTCGGCCGAGCCAAGATAGCGGCATATCGAGTACCCAAGGGCTATGAAGTTGATCCCAGCTTGTATGCGTTACCGACACTTAACGTCGATAAGGGAGCCGGTGGCTTTAACGCTACCCGCTAAGATGATGGAGACTTGCCAGAAGCCCTGTTATTGGTTGGTTATTTCCTGCGTAGTTAGCTTGATGCTGTTTGGATGCGAGCAATATGCGACTGCCAAAAATGAACGCGAGCAATTAGCTGAGCCTGCGGCTTCGCCACTTGAAAACACTTGGCAACGCTATGTTAATGAGGTAGATGGCGATAAGCAATTCGTTGAGATTATGCGCAAAAACGATAACTTGATTGCGGTCAGGCTGGCGCTAAGTGGCGCTTGTTCACTCAATGAGTTAGGCGATGCTGAACTGGCGACAGCGGGAGACCTGGATATTATGGAAGATCCAAGTGGTGAATCAATCCCCGTTGAAACCTATGTACTTTCTGGTCGTGGCGATTGTTACTTTAACCTCTACCTCGAAGATCAGGGGCGTTATGTGTGGGTGAGCGGTGGTTGCGACCAGTCATGCTACTTTAATTTACAACCTATGCGACGAGAGTAATGCAGACAACCGCGAAGTTACCATGAAGTGAAACCGAATTGCTTGGTGTCGTCGGCGTTAGACCGCTCAGCTGAGACACTGCAAAACGCGGCTAGTTTATTAAAACTTACGGCTAATCCATATCCATAAGGTACAGTTAGCCGTAATGTGGGAACAGATCGCTGGTATTGTTTTGTAACTGATGCACTGAGTACAAATATTCGCGCAGTGCCCGATTACCTTGTTGGCTCATATCATCTAACTCAAAGGCAACTGTGCCAGGAGCGATGTAACGATTGAAGCGTCCTTGCAGTGGAATTTTGGGCTGCTTTGGAATTTTCAGAAAAATATCTTCAAGCTCTGTCGGCAATTCCGTTTCAGGGTTTATCGCCTGTAAAGATAAGCCTGAGAAAGAAATATCACGCAATTTATAAGGTAAAGGTTGACCCGTGTGGTCGAGCAATATTAATTCTTGCTTGGGAATTAACCGCCATGATCTGTCGTGTGCGCCTTTTTCGAATATTTGCGGAGGCGCAAAGGCCATTGACTCGATACCTTGTGGGTCAGTATTAAATTCGATGGGGAAAAATAGCCGATGATTACCGTACTGCGCAACAACGCCGACATTGTCTGCGTTACTAAAATGTTTGAAGAAACTTAGCTCTGCGCCACTGACAAATACTTCGGAAGCTTGCACCATGCTGCTTAGGTTGTCTGTGGGCTCGTGCTCTAGGCCAGCGATAAAGTCCAGCTCTTGCTGGCTCACCGCTTTACTGTAATTTGCGTTATCCATAACTCATCCTTGTAACTTAATGCATAACGTCCTGTTGCTGAGTACAGCGTTTAGCTCAGCTGTGCAGTTTAGAGTTATACACTTTGGCTTGGTACTTGGTTGCAACATCATAACGAGGGCTTCTGTTAGCGATTTACTGACTAAATTAACGACCGACTTTGCTACTGGCCGTTTTCGACCGACCTTTCTATCGACTTTTCCATCGGGTAAATTAGTTAATACAGATTTTGCGTGTATTTAGTTCACATTGCTTCGTTGTGCAGCGTTGCGTGAACGCAGGTTTTCGTGAGGAAAATATGCCTTTTTATCCAAATGTCGATCCCCTGAGTTGCAAATACATTCCCTGTAATTTTGCAATTACCTTTATCTTGCATCATAAAACCATTTAAAACAATGGGTTAGTTTTTCATTGGCCATTGCAGCAAATTACTGGGGTACGTAGCACCTGCTGGCAGGCAATCACTAACGTAAAAGTGATAGCGGGCAAGGGGGAAGAAAAGTTTTTGCCCCACGGTAATGGGGCAAGTATTTGATTAATGTAATTTACACGCTTCGCTGACTGGCAAGCTCGTTTCTGACAATTTCAGCGCCTTTACTGAGTGCGCTGAGTTTGGCATTGGCAACATGGCGAGCCAGCGGTGCCATGCCGCAGTTAGTGCAAGGGTAGAGTTTGTCGGCGTCAACGTATTGCAGCGCGTTGCGCAGGGTTTCGGCGACTTCTTCTGGGGTTTCAATGGTGTCGGTGGCCACGTCAATCGCGCCAACCATCACCTTTTTCCCGCGGATCAGGGCTAACACCTCAAGTGGAACGCGGCCGTTGTGACATTCGAGCGAAATAATGTCGATATTCGATTGCTGTAAACTTGGCAATGTTGATTCATACTGTCGCCATTCGCGACCTAAGGTTTTTTTCCAATCGGTATTGGCTTTAATGCCGTAGCCATAGCAAATATGTATCGCCGTTTCGCATTTTAGCCCTGCTATTGCCCGCTCTAAGCACTTAATCCCCCAGGTGTTTACTTCGTCAAAAAATACGTTAAACGCAGGTTCGTCAAACTGAATAATATCAACACCGGCTGCTTCGAGTTCTTTGGCTTCTTCGTTGAGTACTTTGGCAAATTCCCATGCGAGCTTTTCACGACTTTGGTAGTGCGCATCAAACAGGGTATCAACCATAGTCATGGGGCCAGGCAATGCCCATTTGATCGGCTGCTTGGTTTGTGCGCGCAAAAACTGAGCATCTTTGACGAATACCGGTTTTGTGCGGCTAATTGGGCCAACGACTGTTGGCACACTGGCGTCGTAGCGGTTGCGAATGCGCACGGTTTTGCGTTGCTCAAAATCGACGCCGCTCAAATGTTCGATAAAGGTCGTGACAAAGTGCTGACGTGTTTGTTCGCCATCGCTAACAATATCAATGCCTGCACTTTGCTGCTCTTGCAGGGTAACGCGCAGTGCATCTTGCTTGCCACTGGCTAATACTTCACCGTCGAGCCTCCAAGGTGACCAGAGTTTTTCTGGCTCGGCTAGCCAAGCGGGTTTAGGCAAGCTGCCTGCTGTTGAGGTGGGGAGTAATCTTGTCATTGGGAATATGGCCTGTTTTATTAATGCTTTTTAGTCGATTGTTTGCGTAAATTTGGGCGCAAGGATTACATGGCGTAATTGGCTGCCCAGTGCTCTAGTACGGTTTGGTAGGGCTGGATAAAGTGCTGTTGGGCGAACTTACCTTGTTCAATCGCCAGTCGGCTACGCTCTTCGCGGTCGTATACCACTTGCGTGAGCGAGTGGTCTGGATTATTTAAATTGGGCTGGTAGCGCTGACCGGCGACTGCATTGGCATTGTAAATTTCAGGGCGGTAAATTTTCTGGAACGTTGCCATCGTACTAATGGTGCTGATCAACTCAAGGTTGGTGTAATCGTTGAGTAAGTCGCCAAAGAAATAAAAGGCAAATGGCGCAACGCTGTTAGGCGGCATAAAGTAGCGCACTTGCAAGCCCATTTTTTGAAAGTACTGCTCAGTTAATGATGGCTCATTCGGTTCGTACTCGACGCCGAGAATAGGGTGCTGGTTTTCTGTGCGTTGGTAGGTTTTATTGTCAGACACACTCAAGCAAATAACCGGCTTTTTGTGAAAGTGCTGCTGGTAGGTGGCAGAATTGACAAAATTTTGAAACAGCTTGCCGTGCAGGTCACCAAAGTTATTGGGCACACTAAATTGTCTTTGGTCTTTGTTGTGGTCCAGCAGTAATACACTGAAATCGTAGTCGCGTACGTACGATGAAAAATTATTACCGACAATACCTTCGCTGCGCTGACCTGTTTTGCTATCCAAAATGCTGGTTTTTAAGATTTCAATCGACGGAAACGCATCGCCTAGGTGCTCAGAGTTGCTTTGTACCTTCATCTCCACAGAAATAATTTCAAGCTCTACGCGGTAACGGTCACCCGTTGGGTTGTCCCAATTGGCTAGGGCATTAAAATTGTTATCAATCATTTTTAAGGCGTTGCGCAAGTTGGTTTGGCGGTGGCTGCCGCGCGCCAAGTTAGCAAAATTAGTGGTTAAACGGGTGCTGTCTGCCGGTTGGTAATTTTCGTCGAAGCGAATGCGCTTGATGGTGTAATTAAAGTCTGTGGTCATGATGATTTACTGCCTGTTGGCTGAACTTGTGAGTACTGACTGGTTTTATACTGGCGTTGACTGCTGAATAAAAATGAAGAGATTTCATGAAAAGATGAGCAGTTTTCATTATGCCCATTGAGTGGGGGCTAGCGGCTATTATCGCTAGCAGTTCGTCTAAAACTGTTCGAATTAACAACAATTTAACGAATGCGCCTACAACTGCACAAGAACTGTGCTAAGCTATGCGACTTTATTTCTCGACCTTAATTTTTTTACCGTTTCTGTGGTGGTTGCCGACTGAGAAAGGCAGGTTTATACACGTTACTCAGCATCTGTGGTGGTTAGTGACCTAGTGCATGCGAATAGCGGTTAAACAATTAAGCGTTGGTTTTCTTCTGTAACTAGCGTTTAGCGCTAAGGTGTTAATTCATGATGAAACTCAATTCATCGAAGCTTAATCGTGCCGTGTTTATTCCGGCCACCGTTGTTATTGCTTTACTCCTGTCCTTTAGTTTGATCTGGCCAAGTGTGGCCAAAGCAACGTTTTCGGCGGTGCAGTCAGGTATTACTGTCAATGGCAGTTGGTACTATGTGCTTGCGGTCGGCATTATTTTAGGGTTTGTGGTTTATTTGGGGATGTCTCGCTTTGGCGACATCAAACTAGGACCCGATCACTCAACACCCGATTACAGCATGACCACTTGGCTGTCGATGCTATTTGCCGCCGGTATGGGCATAGGTTTAATGTTCTTTGGTGTGGCTGAGCCACTAATGCACTATCTCTCGCCGCCAACTGCTGAAAAAGAATCACTGGATGCGATTCGCGATGCGATGAAAATTACCTTCTTTCACTGGGGATTTCACGCTTGGGCCATATACGCCATCGTGGCGTTAATTTTGGCGTACTTTTCTTATCGCCAAGGCTTGCCACTGACATTGCGCTCTGCACTTTATCCGATTATTGGTGATAAAATTTACGGCTGGCAAGGGCATGTTGTTGATGTCTTTGCGGTTGTTGGCACTGTGTTTGGTGTCGCTACATCGCTAGGGCTTGGCGCCAGTCAAGTTAACGCTGGTTTAAATTACTTGTTCGAAATTGACGTGTCACAGCTCAACCAAATGTTGATCATGATCGCGATTGTTTCGCTGGCATCGGTTTCCGTGGTCACTGGCCTGGACAAGGGCATTAAAATTCTATCAGAAGTGAATATGGGCTTGGCCGTTATGCTCTTGCTACTGATTTTTGTGCTGGGGCCAACGGTATTTTTATTGCAAGCCTATGTGCAAAACTTTGGTGGCTACTTGTCTGATATTGTCTCGAATACTTTCAACTTGTTTGCCTATGAGAAAAAAGAGTGGATAGGCGGCTGGACGATTTTCTACTGGGGCTGGTGGCTTGCTTGGGCGCCGTTCGTTGGTTTGTTTATTGCGCGTATTTCCAAAGGCCGAACCATTAGAGAGTTCGTGCTCGGTGTACTTATCGTACCGACAATGTTCACGCTTTTATGGATGACTATTTTCGGCAATTCTGCGATTTCACAAGTTGTTGACGATGGCTTTGTACGCTTGGCGCAAATGGTGGGTGAAAACACCTCCGTTAGCCTGTTTGTCTTTTTAGAGTCTATGCCGTGGTCAACCGCCTTAACGGGCTTGTCAATTCTGATGATCGTGATTTTCTTTGTCACCTCATGCGATTCTGGCGCCATGGTCATTGACATGTTGTGTTCAAACGGCAATAACGACACCCCCGTGTGGCAGCGTTTGTTCTGGGCGGTTTGCGTTGGCCTAGTGGCAATAGCCTTGAGTTATGCTGGTGGGCTTGAAGCCTTGCAAACCATGACGATTGCCAGTGCGTTGCCGTTTTCACTAGTGCTGCTCGCTGCCTGTATTGGTTTAGTGCGCGCGCTGAGAGTTGAGTCGGCTAAACGTGACAGTATGCAGCTGAACGTGTCGATGACTAATGCTTACGACAACACAGATAACTGGCAAGAAAAGCTCGATAATATTTTATCGACACCGACTAAGCAAAATGCTGATGTGTTTATTAAGCGCCGTGTGAGCAAAGCGTTCAATCAAATAAAGCGCCAATTTGAGGCCAATGATATTGACGTTGAAGTAGAAGCCACCACCGCAGGCTTGCAATTAAAAGTGTATCACGGCGATGAGCATGACTTTGTCTATGCCGTTAAAAAGAGTAAGCACTTGCAGCCGGAATTTAGCAGTGACAACGAAAGTGATTCTGATACTTACTATCGCGCCGAAGTTCACTTAGTGGAAGGTGGTCAGGATTACGACATAATGGGTTGGTCTGAAGCGGCAGTGCTCAATGATATTGTCGATCAATATCAAAAGCATTTGCACTTTTTGCACTTAATACGCGATTAAACCGACTGATTAAGTCTACATCGCTTGAAAGCTCAAGCGGCCAATTTACTCAGTAAATTGGCCGCTTTTTCGTTAGTCGAATAAGTGTGATTATCTCAATGAGACGCTGATGAACACTAGCTGCTAACCGTTTGCCATGGACCGCGTATCGCGAGTGTTTTAGCTGGAGAGTAAAGGTTTACAAATAAGGTTTCGCCGTCTGGTGAAAAACAGGCTCCAGCCAGCTCGGTTTGCGCGTGTAAGCGAGCAAAATCGTATAATTTTCCCTCGGGTGTTACGCCGCGCAGGTGATTATCGACAACGTCTGTGTATTGATCTTCACAGACAATTAAATGCCCTTGCGGGGTGACTGTCAGGTTATCGCCAAAGTTAAACAGTGACTTGTCCTCGCTTTCTAAAAAGAGTTGGAGCCGCCCCGGCTCGTTTATTTCTGCGCTTGTGCCCTCCACCGGTGACGGTTGGTAACGCATAATTTGCCCGAGCTGCTTAGCGCCGCCGTTGGTGCAGCAAAAATACAGCTCGTTATCTGCCCAGTGAATGCCTTCACCGCGTGCAAACCGCGCTGCCCCTTGCGCAAACCCCTGCTGGCGTAAATCATCTGCGGGGCTTTCGGGGTTGGTGATGTCTATCCACTGTGTGTCTAGCCACTCAAACTGTGTCATATCGTTATTTTGCCAATTGCGGCTATCAAACTGAGGTTTGTTTTTTACCACCAGTGCCTGCAGTTGGCCACCTTCGGCCAACTTGCCGTAGGTTTTGGGCAGAAAACGATAGAACAAGCTGTCGCCGCGATCTTCGGTCAGATAAACAATGCCTGTGCGTGGGTCAACCGCTGCGGCTTCGTGATTAAAGCGTCCCATGGCTTTAAGCGGTTGTGCGTTAATCAAGCCAGTAGCGGTGGCTGGCACTTCAAAAATATAGCCATGTGATTGGCTGATTTTGCCATCAGGTGTAGACACGTTTTCTTCACAAGAAAGCCAGCTGCCCCAAGGGGTGACGCCGCCAGCACAGTTGCGAATAGTACCACTCAAGCTGACAAATTCTTGTTCAACTTTGCGAGTGTTGAGGTTGTAAATAAGTGAGGTTGTGCCACCCGGTAGCGCAATACCGTTAGCGAGTTGGTCGTAGGCAAGTGCGCTTTTGTGCTGTTGAATTGATGCTGGCTGTGTGCCTAAATTTTCTGGTGACAGTTCGTGATTGCGAATCAAAGCAACGCGATCCTTATCAAGCGGTAAACAGCCCATGCCATCTGCTCTATCAGGTACCGCCATACCATCGGTCATCGGTTGCCCGAATTGGGAAATAATGTCGTAGCTAAAGCCCGCAGGTAAGTCTAAAAGCTGTTGTGCATCGGCGGTTAACGGGCCATAGCCCTTGGCCCGTTGCATTAGTTTCTGTGCTGACGATGCCGCGCCAGTTGAAGCTGAGGAGGAGCCTTTACCTAAGCCACAGCCTGACAAGCCAGCAAATGCTAGCGAAGTTAAACCAAGGCAAAAATCGCGTCTGGTAACCATAGGAAATCCTTAAATCTATTGTGTTTGTAATAACCAACTTGTCTAAATTCGCTGAGCAGACATACTCTTTTACTGTGTTTACGGTCTTCTGGCATTTGCATAAGCAGATAGCGCTGGCGGAAGCGCAGCGATAAACGTTACGAGCAGTATCAATCCCAAGGTGATTAAGTTCGCCTCAGACACAACATAGGGGGAGACGGCTAAACCAAACTGGTTCAGTAAATAGTTTTCGCTGAGTACCAAACCTAGGGTTAGTAAACCCGTGGCAAAAGCTGTGCTAGCCAGCACGATTAAGAATGCTTCAAACGCTATAAACCAGTATAGAAAAGCAGGGGAAGCACCGAGTGTTCTGAGCAGCTTTATTTCATGACGGCGCTCGTTAATTGAGCCTAGTAGCATGGCACTTAGCCCTAGTAGCGCAGCAACCACCACGAGCGCCGCAATTAATCGCAAGGTTTTTTCGACAATCGCCATGGTTTGCCACAACTCTTGCAGCGCCACGCCGGGTAAAATGGCCATCAGCGGCTCACTGTTATCCGTGTTGATTTGTCGCTGCAGGCCAAACACACGCATTCTGGATGTTAACCCCAGCATAACGGCGGTAACTGACCTTGGTTGCAACGCTTTCGCAGTCATGGTCAATTGAGTTACGGCTTTGTGGCGCGTTAAATGTACCGCGCTTAACCCTTGCAAGCTAACGTGCAAAGTGCGATCAACGGGTGTCCCTGTCGGTTTCAAAATACCGACAACGCGAAACGGAGATTGGTCGTGATTGGTAAAGCTGGTGGTGCCTATGCCGTGCGACAGTGTCAGCGAATCATTCAGCTGATAGCCCAAACTACTGGCCACATCAGCGCCTAAGACAACCTCAAAAACATCATTAAATGCGCCGCCATGTGCGAAGTTAAGTTGTCGCTGCTCACCATAGCTAAAGTGCATGAAATAGTTTTGCGTAGTCCCCAAGACGCGATAGCCGCGATGCGAGTCGCCAAGCGAGATTGGAATGGCCCAATCAACGGCGCTGTTATTGGCCAGTTTTTGATAGGATTGCCAGCTGATGTTATTCGTGGGGGCGCCCATTCTAAACACAGAGTAGAGCAACAAGTTCAAGCTGCCAGTGCGCGTACCGACAATGAGATCAACGCCTGACACGCTGCTGGCAAAGCTGGTTTTGGCTTGCTGCCTGATATGCTCGACCGCCAGCATCACCGCAATACTGACGGTGACGGCAAATATTGTCAGTAATACCGAACCTTTGCGATGCATTAAGCTTTTACCGGCAATACGCAATAACATTAGTGCTGGCCTCTAGCAGCGCTCGGCGGGTGATTGATTGCTTGCAGCGATGCTACTTGATCAAAATGTGTGGCGAGCTGAGTATCGTGACTGACAAAGAGTAGAGTGGCTTGTTGTTCATTGCACAGCGCGATCAGCAGGTCGATAAAACTATTTCTCGCTTGGGTATCCAGTGACGAAGTCGGCTCGTCGGCAATGATCAGCTTGGGTTGATTAATTAAGGCTCGGGCAATACCAATTCGCTGCTGTTGGCCGACGCTTAGCAAGTTTACTGGGCGACGCCAGTCATTACTGTCTATGCTGAGGCGTTCCAGCAATGACAATATGGCGTGCTCAACATTTTTTTGCTGGGGGCGGGATGCAAAGTGATTGGCCAGCTTGATATTGTCTATGGCATTTAAATACGGTACCAAATTAAATTGCTGAAAAATATAGCCGATGTGATCAGCGCGAAACTTGTCGCGTTTACGCGCACTTAAACGGCTGATTTGCTCACCTAGCACAGTGACCTTACCCGATGTTGGCACTAAAAGCCCTGCAAGCAAGTTCAGCAAGGTTGATTTACCACTGCCAGAAGGGCCAAGAATAAAATGTTTTTGCCCTGCAGCTACCGACCAGGTTGGAATATTGAGTAGGGGGGCATGGTTGGTGTCTTTATTGTTATTGCTACTAGCATTGATGCTGGCGTGCTTGCTGTTCGTGTGAGTAGCGTAACGAAATATTAAGTTTTCCAGCTCAACTGCTTTGCTCATTACTAACGGATTATTCGAGATAAAGTATTATTGTGATAATGTAACTAAAATTTCTTGGTTGTGATAGTATCACGATAACTCGTTGGGGTTGAAGCCTCTTTGTAAACATTCATGAAATCGTTATAAATCGCGAATGAGGTTTTTGTCTAGTTTGCTTGTAAGGCTCTTGATATTAGGAGCTTGTCTTTGAGTCTGTTGTAAGCATTTTGCTTTTAAGAGAAGGGGCAGGGGAGGTGAGGTGCCTTGAAAAAGCCAAGTGATATTAATTTCCTTTCCTAAGGAATTGTTATTGTGTAATGAATAACGGTTAGATCAGCACAGGGGTAAAACATTGAGAAATATAGAAGATAACAAGCTGATGGGAACGCGCACTTGGAGATCGCTTAAAGCATCGGTACTCTCGCTAGCGATTGTACTTGGCATTAGCGGCTGTGATCCGTCAAAGCCAGACAAGGACAATCAAGGTGGCCAGAGTGAGCACTCGGCATCAGTTGATGAATTAGCCTCTAAATTAGCAACGCATGCTAACAGGCAAGCGCGAACTAATGAGCTATTAACATTTTCAGATGGTTCGCATCTTGATACTGGTGATTACCAATTAATTGAATGGGCAGACTTAATTCCGCAAGACGATTTAGCAGCGTTACTTAATCCGCCCGCGTATTTGACCAGCATTGAAGACGGTTCACCGGAAGATCAAATCGCGAGCACTATTCAAAGTGCCATGGCTGCCAATCAGGCGGCCAATCAGCTGGAAGCTCAAGCTGACATGCCCCAAGTTGATCCTTACGAGCAAGCGTTAATCTCCACGAACATTATTGAAGCCATGAATGGCAAAGGGGTGAGAATTCCCGGTTTTGTTGTCCCGCTGGAGTATAACGAGCAGCAGGTGATTACCAGCTTTTTCTTCGTACCGTTTTTTGGTGCTTGTATTCATTTGCCACCGCCGCCTCCGAATCAAATTATTTTTGTTGAAGCTGAACGTGGTTTCACACTGGAAAACTTGTATGAGCCGATTTGGATTTCAGGGACGTTAGCGACTGAGCTATTTGAAGACCAACTAGCAACAGCCGCCTACACAATGACGCTAGCCTATATTGAACGCTACGATGGCTAGTATCGGGAAAATACAACTAAAAGTTTAGCAAACCAGCGCAGCCGTTAAGGTTTGCTCCCATTGTTGCGTTTCAACTTCATTATTCGCGCAGATAATCTCAATACGGCTTTCAAGGCACTCATCCAAAGCAATTTCAGTGAGCCCATCACGGGTACTGTTGTAGCCAAAAATACCATCTGAGGTGATAAATACGCCTTTAATGCGCTCGGCAGTAATGCCAGTTAAGAAAATAAGCAATTGCTCGCGATCGAAAATTTTATCTGGAGCAAAGCGCCAGCCGACACTGTTAAAGCCTTCGCCTTGATTTACCGCTGTTAAATAACCCGATGCAGGCAACGGTTTTTCAGCGGCAATGGGCTCGTTTTTGCGCTTATTTTGGCCGTGGTGATTATGGTGATGGTGGCGATGTTTTACCGGAAGGTGAGCTGTTTTTCCTGCAAGCCAGGCTAACTCAATTTTGCCATGCTCAGTAAACACTAGCTGCTGCTCTGGGGCATCAGGCGCTTTCAAGTGCACTAAGTAAGTGTTGAGCGCTTTTTCATGAACCTCTGAATACAAATCGACTTTGTTACCAACGACCATATCGGCAATGCTGATTTGCTGATTAAATGTCGCATGCGCGGTATAGCGATTGTCGGCTAGATTGCGGGCGTCGACGAGTGTAATGGTCTTCTGTAAATCTAAAATTTCACTGTAGTACTGGTTTGAAAGTAGCTGGAGTACCTCAACGGGGTGGCCAAGACCTGTAGGCTCGATAAGCAGGCGGTCGGGCTTGGCTTCGTTAAGCAGCAAGTTCAGGGCAATTTGCATGGGAAGCCCAGAAGCACAGCACATACAGCCGCCCGGTACTTCCTTAATAAAAACGCGTTGCGTGCGTTCTGCTGGTTCTTCTGCCGATTGGGCCTGTGTTGATTGCCCTTGAAATAAGCTGCCATCAACCCCTATTTCACCAAATTCATTGACCAGTATCGCCCAGCGCTCATGCGTTGGTTTTTGCTTTAACAAGTGCAGTATTGCTGATGTTTTACCGACCCCTAAAAAACCAGTAATGATGTTGGTCGGAACGGCGAGGATTTTATCGTTTGTTGAGGGCATTAATTGGCTCTTATTTTGCTGAAGACACTGCTGCTAACAATAATGCTGCTAAGAGTAAAACTGCTAAGAAGCTTTGTGTTGGTTCAAATACTAGCTTGCTTGCTCTGCAGGGCAAGCGCATTTGTCGTGGCTACGGCACAAGCTAAAGTTTTTAAAATGCGCTACGGCGATAATGCTTGCGCCTATTGTGGTGAGTAACTTCTCGCCAACTTCACCCAGTAAATGTTCACCTAGTAGTACCGCCGCCAGCAAAGCTGCAAGCCCAGCTAAACCATAGGCGACAACGCTTGTGTTACGGTGTTTTTTGCAACCTAAGGTTAGCGCGTAAATACTCGTTGGCAGCACCGCCATTACCATCCAAAAGTGAAAAGACTCCTGTGCCATCGGCAATACCGCTAAACTTGGCACAACCACAAGTAATAAGGGCAATGCTAAACAATGCAGCACGCAAAGCATAGATAAGCTGATCGCTAATTTGTCGGCAGAAATAGATAGTAGTTTCATTGATAAACCTTGTCTTTGTTTTTTGTTAATTGAGCTAAATATATTAAGTAAGCTAGCGGACTAGCGTGTTCTGTAAGATAAAGGCTGCAATTGATGGTGTGCCTTTATGTTGTTGTGCTTATGCGTTTTCGTCTATTCGTTTACAATCCGTTAGGCCTGTTGCTGAGTGCGATGTTCAATGGTCGTTGTCACTTGCTCCTGTTTTAACTTGAGGCAAGCCTGACAAACGCCTGTGAGCTCTATTTGCGGTGAACTTAGTTGATACCCGGTTTGTTTAATTTCGTCAGTTAATGCCATTAAATTAGACGAACAAGCACTTAGCTCATCAACCCGCTGACATTCCTGACAAACAATAAATTGCGGTAATTCATGGGAGTGTTCACAGCCAATATAGGCACAGGCAACGTATTTATTGGCGGTGTTTAAGCGATGCGCTAGATGCACAGATTCTAAAAAGTCGAGAATGCGATAAGCCGACATTGGCGCGAGTGTGCGCTGGTGCTGCTCGCTGTATAGCTCGATCAGTTCATAGGCCGATATGGCTTTGTCGGCTTTCAGTAAAATCGCGAGCACTTGTTTGCGCTTTGTCGTGAGGCGCTCACCGCTTTGACGGCAACTTTGCTCCGCTTGTTCGATATGGGTTTGCCAGTTGTTCATTGGGTTACCTTAGGCTTAGCACGCGTGATGAGGGAGTGAGTACCTGACGACCTTGCTGATGCTCTGTTAGCCAAATCGTATGAATTTTGGTTAACCGCTTAAAATGCGTAAACAACTCGAGGGAAATTGATGTTAATTGCTTCGGGCGTTGGCACGCAAACTCATAGCTAGCGGTAATTTCAGCATGTTCGGCATGCTCAGCACGGTCGGTTTGCTTTTGCGTCGGTGTTATCGGCATAACGCTATTAGTATCAATATGCTGCTCAGTTAGTTGGCAAGTGTTCGCCTTGAATTTAATGACATGGTCAAGCGTTGATAAATGCGTCACCACTTGTTTGACTATGTTTTTTTCGCGTTGACTGTGCGCTTGGTGCTCAAACCCCAAAAGGCTCTCTGCGGGCGCGGCTAAATTAATGTGCAACTGCTGCCGTTCGAGCACAAGGGTTAACTCTGCTTCACCATGTACATGAGCTTGAAGGCCAGAGTGATGGTTGTGACTCTGAGCGAAGTCCTGTTCGTGGCTTTTATTGTGGCTTGTGTTGTGGTTTGTGTTATCGCTTGTATTGTGCTCAGCAGCCAAGCTTATTGGCATACCAAGCCCACACACAAAAAGTGCGGCGGCAAGGTAATTAATGAGCTTAACGTGTATCTTTATCATATCTGTGAGTTGGCTTTTTTTACTTTGGCTTTATCTGCTCTGGCTTTAGCTACTTTGCCTTGTTTCGCTTGGGCCATAGTGCACAAAGCGTATCGCAGGAAATATCGTGTTTAGCTTGGCCTTAATGGCGGTGACATAGTTTATTGGCTGCTAGTGTTAGTCGCTGAAATCTAGCGTTAACAATAAACGCTGCTCGTTATCGGCTAGTCTCGGTGAGCGGTGCACTAAGCCACCACCTTCATTGTCGTGCCAAGATTCACCTTTTAGTAGTGCAACATCGCCCGCGTTTAATTGGTTAATTTGGCTCAAGTCGCGAATGATGCCTGAGCGTTCATCTGGTAAACCTTGACTGCCAAAGCCCAGTTTAGCGCGATTGACACACTCATTGGGGAGCCACTCTGTGGCATTGCCTGTATATGTTGCGACGAGTCGGCAAGGCACTTTATCAACGTGAAACTTGGGGCACATGGCATGGGTAAGATGGGTTAAGCGCAAGCCAACGCGCTCTAATTCAAACAAAGTACAAAACATATCAACCAGCAGCGCGATGTGTTGACATAACTCAGGGGTAGTAGATAACTCATCACATTGTTCAATCAGGTTATCAACAACGTTTTCTGGATCCGTGGTCATGACCGCTTTAACGTTAGTGGCTTGCGTTAATAGCTGGTTTGCTTCTTCCATCACTTTGGCGGGCATTGCCTCTTGCCACACTGAAAGGTTGATATCTGCTTGGTAGATACGAGTAAAAATCGCTGGCTCAGTGCCTGCGCTCGCTTTGCGCTTTGGTGTTTCAGCCATCGAGTCTGCTGGTGAAAGCGTTGAAATAGTTGTGGTCGTTGTACTTTTCGTCGAAACCAATGCTGATGGTAATCTGGTTATCGGCTTGGGAGATTGTGAAGTATGCGCTGCCGCGAGATTACCCATAATAGACCTGTTACTTTATCTCTTTTCTTACTTTTGGTGATTGACTGTTTTTATGGCGAACAAGTAGCTAACACTATGCTTTCTATTGATTTATAGGTGGATTTAAAATGTTTAGGGCGTTTTAAAGCCAAAAGCCAGTATCACGTGTCCGTCATTAAGGTTGAATTTATTGTAATGTTATACTGTAACAAATGTAAAGTGGGGTTTTTATTAAGTGGAACTTTAGCGCTTGATTTGTGTTTAATTGGCGGTTACTTAGCCAAGTTTTATAACGTTATTGAGGTGGCCGTAAAAGGCTCGCACGTAGGAGTCAGGTTAGCTAATTGCCAATGCTTTTTTAATCACGTTTTCTAGCATACCGATCCTGTCTTGTCCCCAAAAGCAATGCTTGCCAAAGCGCATACAAGGCACACCCCAGAGGCCAAGTGACATCATTTCGTCAAGATTTTCAGCTACCTGTGTTTGCCAGCTTGTATTGTTTACATGTGTTTTAGCAATAGCCCAGTTGAGGCCAGCACGCTCGACGATAAGTTGTAGACCCGGATCTGTGTCTGCGTGAATGCCTTGGGTGTTAACGGCGCGAGCAAAGCTGAGCAAAAACGCTGTCAGTTTATTTTCTGCTGTGGCATAGGCAAGTAGCGCATAGCAACGCTCGACCGCAGCGCCTAACGGGTCGGCAACAAAGCCGTAATTTAGCCCCAGTTTTTTCGCTTCGCGCTTGGTATCGTGAAAAATGTACATTTTCTTGGCTGTTGGCACGGTTAAACCGCGCATCATCATGGGCAGCACAGGTTTGATGTTAAGTGCTAGTTTGTAGTGCGCAGCTAATTGCGTAATTCGCTCCAGGGCAATATAGGAATACGGGCTGCGAGCTGACCAATAGAACTCTATGGCGCAATGGCTGGCAGGAAAGGTGAGGGTGGAGGTGTCCGTTTGGCAAAAATCTCGGTAGGTTTTGTCAAAGTAGATAGTTGGCGCTAATTGACGAACCTTGCTTAATGAATTGAGACTACAGGGTTCCGGGCTGACTGCTTTCTTGTCAGCTGCTGTTTTATCAGTTTCTTTCTTATCGACAGCTTTGAAGTAGCCGAGTTTAATCAAGCGCGCTTCTAAGTGAGCTAACCTGTCTATGCCCCAATACCAATCCCCTTGAAAGTAAAGCATTGCGCCTAGGTAATGGCCTTTGCGAGTTAACGCGGCAAAGTTGTCCGCCAGCTTTTGTTTGGCTTGGGCTAATTGCTGTGCTGAAAGCGAAGGCTGGCTTTCAAGTCGTTGCTTTAGCTTGTGTTGATTAAGCAAAGCTGTACCTTTGCCTTGCCACAGAGCTCCAAGCAAAATTTTTGCCTGAGCTAGAAAGCTATCACTGCTTTCGATATTCACCAATGCTTGGGCAACCGCCATAATATTTTGTTGAGCCTCCTTGTCACCAGATATTTCGATTAATTCACCACTTGGCGCGCTAAGGTGGTAAAGCTTTGCTAGGTGGCCAGCGTCTTTGACCGCATGAGCACGCCACAGTGCAAGCTGTGGGAACATATGGGGATCTTGGTCGATAAAAACATGAAATTTTAGTGTTACGTCAAATCGCGTTGTCATATTGTCCAGTACTTGCACTAAAAGGTAGCTATACGGATCGTCGACTTTGATAAAGACATCAAGGGTTCTTTGTTGGCCGTAAAGCGATTGTTTGAGATGGTAAACATGCTGTTTGAGTGACAACAAGCTGTCACTGGCCAGCACTCGCGCAAAGTTGGGCATGATGGTTTTTTTCATGGTGAGTGCTGGCTGTTACTTGTCGGTGCAGTCCTTGTTATCGCTTTATTGTGCTCGCTCGTTTTGATTAGGCTTGGGCTGGCTGAGCTTACGTTGACTAAGCATCGCAAAAACATAGCCGCCAATGGCGCCAGCAAGTAGCTGTAAATAAAAACCCCAGCCTCTTGCGCCGGCGATAATATTAATATGCATTATCGAATTGATTGCGGTCAGTACCACAACAAAGGCAAGAATACCGGCAGTCACAAAGAGTGCATTTCGATGATTATTTAATCGCTTTACCAGCCAGCCAGCGAGTGAAAAGGCAATTAAAAGTGCGATAGCGATAATGCTGCCGTAGGTCGGTAAAAGCCCCAGCCAATCATCGAATACTAAGCTAGTGCGAACATTTATGCCAACCTCAATCCCCAGGTTAACTAATTGATTGACAACGTATTGGCTATGGAACAAGCTAGCCAGAGAAAATGTTAGCAACCAAGAAATGAAAAAAGAGGGGAGGAGCCGTGTTACAAATTGCCTTACCGATTGCCTTGCTGATTGCATTGCTGTCTCAATTTAACATGAAGCTTTTTTCTTACCCTACCAAAGGCTTGCACCGTAAACAATTTCTCTCTGCGCATACCGGCGCTTCACTTGGTGTTTTGCTCAGTGCTTTGCTCGCAGTAAGCTCACTTTGGTCGACTTCGGCATTAGCAGAGACGGCCCCCTCTGTCGAAGCGGCGCAAACACTCCCGACAGAAGCGTATGCCATTACCACCATAGCTACTGAATTAAAGTCACCTTGGAGCATGGTGCAGCTCCCGGATAATACTTGGTTAATTACCGAACGCGACGGTCATGTCGTAGTGGTAAAAGGTGAGAGCCAAGCGCGTGTAAAAGTTGCGTTTGACGGCCTGTACCATGCAGGGCAAGGAGGCTTACTCGATATAGTTTTAGCACCTGATTTTAATGCTTCCAAAGCGGTGTTTTTCACTTATGCACAAGGTGAGCTTAACGCAAACCGTTTGGTGATCGCCAAAGCGATATTTGACGGCACGGGTTTTTCCACACCCGAAATTATTTATCAAGTGGCCACTGACAAAGGCACACCGCAGCACTATGCTGGCCGCGCGTTAATACTGCCCGATAATACTATGCTCTTCGCCAGTGGTGACGGCTTTGATTACCGAGAGCAAGCGCAAGTAAAAACGAGTCAATTAGGTAAGCTGTTACGCATCAATTTAGATGGTAGCATTCCTCAAGATAACCCATTTGCCAATGATCAAAATACTGCCACGCGCGCACTTTATTCAATTGGTCATCGCAACACCCAAGGGCTAATTTACGATACCGACCGCCAGCAAATTGTCAGCCACGAACACGGCCCCGCAGGCGGTGACGAGCTCAATTACATCATCGCTGGTGCCAATTACGGCTGGCCTGTGATCACTTACGGGAAAGACTATTCGCAAGCGAGAATTTCGCCGTTTACACAATACCCCGGCATGAAATTACCGAGCGTAGATTGGACGCCATCAATCGCGCCATCGGGCATGGCGTATTATGCGAGTAGTCACAAGCCATTTGCGTCATTGCAGCAGCAAACATTGATCTCCACTTTAGTCGACAGAAAACTCTATGCGGTCAACCTTAGTGATGGCAAGTTTACACAATCGCATGTCTTTCCCGATATCGCAGGACGCTTACGTGATGTGTATGTGGCTGAGTCGGGCGCTATTGCCGTATTAACTGATGGTGCGGAGGCAACATTACTGCTGATCTCAGCCAAGTAGTGTCGATTGAGCTATGCTATGTAAATTTTGTCGATGAATAGCTGACTGATGGTTAGCCAGCAATTGAGAAGAGCTGAAAAAAGCAAGGTTGGCGTTTTCATTAATTATTTTCTTGGGCTTTTCCGCTAAGTTTTTGGCAAGTAGAGATCATCGGGCACGTATTCATCCGATACTTCTTTGCAATCATATAACGTCATTTTCAGCTCTTTTTCCATTCCCAGCTTTAATAATGGGAGCTCATTTTCTTTATCTTGTGGCGTGGGTGGAAAATAGAATTTATTGACGAAGAAATACTCATTTTTTTTCTCTTTATCTGTACAAGTAAAATGAGTGCTGTAATCTCCGTGATTCAAATGGGGAGAAGTGGAACAAGCTGAGATGAATGCACTAAACCCAAGCGCTAGCCAATGAGCTTTCAATAACGAGTTCAACATTTTAATCTTCCCATTTAAAAAGTTTCGTTTAACTGTGAGCTAGCTTAATGTGTCTCTATTCGTATCGCGCCCACATACACCTTATCAACTAATGAATTTAAGCCCTCTCTAAATTGCTCGTCATCAGCATTGAGTTTAACCCTTCGGTATAGGCCAAATTTAAACCCCAGTTTATCGAGCGTGATATCTTGCCACATATCAAGCTCTGGTATATCTACTGATACAAGCTCTTTTTGAGTAGCAACTTCCGCAATAACGACCTTCACATAACCATCGTTTTGACATGAGAAATCAATACGGGCATCAAGCCAACGCTCTTTGATTAATTCCCAATCAATCTCAGCTAATACGGTATCTTGCTCGCTATGTAATATTCTTAATGCATTATTTTCATTAGCGACGCGCCGAGCAGTAAACGTTAGTAGTGGGTGATCAGCGTCACCTTTTATTTGAAACAGGTGCGAAAACGAGTAACTTAATCCTATGTCATCCGCTTTGAACTGCCAAAAGACAGACATTGCTTCACCTTGCTTACAGGTCAGCTCCTCAGGGCTATTGCGGTATGTTTTTATTTCACTGCGTTGTCTATCTGTTTGCGCTTTTGGAATATCTCGGTCACCGTCTTCTGCCAAGTGAAGTGCAAAGCTAAAGTGATCGCCAATATCGCTGCCTGTTGCAATAGCTAAATGCTCGGCATCGTGAGTTTCTGGTAAATCTAAACTGCCCTCACCAAAAACGGCTTCGACTTGTTCTCTCGCTGATAAGCTAGCATTTGAGTTAGGTACGAGGGTGGTACGTGTCTCAATTGCTTTGTATTCGAATGCTTGAGTGGCAGTATTATGTCCATCAGACACAGACAGCTGTATTGAGTAATCACCCCGTACTAAAGGTGTAAAGTCTAGGTAATCGTTGGTTGTGCTTGGTAAGCTGCTTAATTCTGGTTGCGATACAAACTGCCAAAGGTAACTTAACTCTCGTTGCTCCGGATCGTTTGATAGTTGGGCATTTAGCGATAGCGTTTCACCAGCAAGCAGTGAAGTAAGGTCGTCAGAATAGTCAATGTTAATTACAGGATTTTGATTGGCGGCAACATTCACTGTCAGTGAAGCAGTCTGTGAACGATTGTTGGCGCTAATCGTTAACATCACCTCATAAGCACCTGAACTGTCAGCAATGAATTCAATGTCTTGGCTCGTATCGTTGAATAGTGATACTTGGCTGTCAGATGGTTTACTGGTCAGCTGCCATAAATAACTCAAGGCACCACTTCCTTCACTTTTGGCGCCTGACAGTTGAATACGATCACCCTTGATAGTGTCACTATTAAGTAATTCAATTTTTGGTGTCAACGCTATAGTTTCAGGCTGTGAAGAGTCTGAACGGCCACCGCTACCACAAGATGAGACTAATAAGGATAGCATGAGTAGGAATATCAGTTTGCTCATATCACACCTCAAGCATTAGATTATATTCACTTATAAAGGTTGTTCAGTTAACGCTAAGGCCTTTTGTCTAATACAAGATTAAGGCCTCGGCGCAAAACCATGCTACCTATTGATGATAAATACCTAATTGGTTCAAGTTGCTTACTAGGCGTTTGGCAGCATCAACATCATCCATAAAATAGGTTAAATGAACACGTCTACCGTCACCCTCATCAGTCGCAATTACACCAAAGGCACTGCTCGCCAAGGCAATAAACAATTTGTTGCCATCTAAGCTAATACTGCCATCTTGATTGGTTACTATAGCGGTTGTTAATGCCACTTGGTCAAAGCTACTGTCGCTGTAAAAAACAATGCTAGTGTCATCAACCATGCTAAAGTAAGTGGGCTCGATGGCACCATCTTCATAGTCAATCAGCACCAATTGCTTGCCAAAAAGGCTAGAAAATGGCGCAGCTGGCAGTCTAGCACCAATATTATCGGCATAAGTTTGAGCTGCCGTTTGCTCGCTAAAAATCACCTCAGTTTCATCTTGTCGCGCTGCAAGTGTCACTTCATCATCAGCCAATAAAAAACCAAACTGACTGTGATCTCGAACACTGACCGAGGTATTTACCATAGCAATGGATTGGTCGGCAAACACCTGATACTCACCTATTTCGGTGTTTTCTTCATCATATATCCACTGATAGCTGTTATCGCTTTTAAAAGTCAATTGAGTGACGTATTCTGTTTGACCGTCATAATAATCACTATCAACGGCATACAAGGGTTTGTTAAGATAATTGTCGACGGCTAATAATCCCGTTAACGCCATTGGCGGCATCGCTGGATAATATGAGCTTTCAGGTAATTGTACTAATACCGGACGCTCATCAGCTTTACGCACTTTGCGGTTGTCAAACGAGATATATTCAAATTCACCATCGGCATCACGATCAAAGTGATGGGTGTTAGTGATGTAGATAAGCTGCTCGTCTTGTGCTAATAATTGCCAGTCGCGGTTGTGGAAAAAATAGCAGCCATGACTAAGGCTAAAACAGCCAGGTTCAGTGCGATTGTCGGCAAATAAATAACGCGTTATCGACAGTCGACCTTGCTCGTTAATACGCCATTCTCCGTATTGAACGCCGACTTCATCTGCACTTAGCTGGCCATCTTCATTACGGTCGCGAGTACTAAAGGTATAAGCTTCACCTGTTGGCCATAGTTCCCACCAAAACTGATCAATACCGTCGTTGCCAAAATTAAGCGCGTATATTCCCGGCACCTTGGCTAAGTCAAATTTGCTGTTATCATCAAGCAGTTTGCCTATACCAGCAGTACCATAAGACTGAGGCTCAGACTCGGACTCAGTTTCGACCAATACGCCAAAGCTCTGCACACTTTGTCCCTGATTTAACTGGCTATACCAAAGTTGGCGATTATCTGCCAAGGTGATATTGAGCTCAGTTTGGCCGTGAGCCGAACCTGCTCTAACTCCTAACTGCCAAGTCAAATCCATATCAATATTTTCGGCGTGGCCTGTACCATCATCGTTTAGGGTAAAGTTATCAGCGTAAATGTAACCTTTTTCACGATCTTCAAAGGGGATGCTAGGCAAAGGCAGTGAAAACACACCACCTTCTGACGTTAAATTAATGGCTTGTATGCGATCTGCTGGTGTGGCACTTACTTGGTCTTCGTATTCAAAGGGAATATCGTCGAATTCGCCATTTGGGTAAGTAGTGATGCCCGACACTCGTTTGGTAAAAATAACGCCGTAGTTATCACTACTGACAACGGTGTAGCTGATATTATCGGTTTTTCTGTGCGCTTCAACCTGCTGTGAGACACCGTTAACAACTTCAACTGGAAAAGATATTTGTGTGCGATCAGCGGCAGAAAAGTCCAACAACAAT
Source organism: Thalassotalea euphylliae (assembly GCF_003390335.1). NCBI lineage: Bacteria > Pseudomonadati > Pseudomonadota > Gammaproteobacteria > Alteromonadales > Colwelliaceae > Thalassotalea > Thalassotalea euphylliae. The sequence continues at coordinate 3,403,407 of NZ_QUOU01000001.1, read as the reverse complement.
TGATTATTGGCATGGTTAAACGTCACGGTATGGCTCCCCTCCGGATCGTAAAACTTACCTGTATTATCGGTTGCTGACATCTCGAAGTACTCACCACTGCACGAGTTACAAGCGCTGATATAATAAGCTTTAACTGCTTCATTGATATTCGCATTCGTGATGTTGCTATCCGCTAACATCTCCTCGGCGGCTTCGGCAAATTCAGCAGAGTCTTTCACCTGAGTAATATAATCGCTTAACGCGCTATCGCTTGCTAACAGTGCTAGCGTATTGTCAATGCCTTCAGGCAAGGCTAAGTCGGGGTTGTTAGCCGCTTTATCAATAACTACCTTGATGGCAGTAGCAACTTCTAATAAGCGGTTAGCATCTAAACTGCTAGCTAGCTCTGCGATTTTGCCGTTGGTTAAAATCGCCTGACCGCCGTTGGCTTTGCTCATCAAAGCCACTTTGGCGGTCGATAAATTGGTGACATTAACGGCAAAGTTCTCTGTGCTCTGCAATATATTATCATCGCCTGCTTGTACACTTAACGCTTCAAATGTACCGACAATAGAGCTCAGATGAGCTACCGCCTGCGCTTCTTTGCCTTGAGCATTTATCTGTACCATCCCCTTGGTTAAGTCATCATCAACTTGCAGTTCAATACTGTACTGGCCCACTGCATCAGCGTTTGTGCTGAATGTTTGCTCTCCTACCTGCACATTAATGTCGGCATTGGCAATCGGCGAATCCGTGGCGATGCCATCAATGGTCAAGCTGATCAAATGTTGTGTGATTGCCACTGTCACTTCAGCCCGACTTGAAAGCCCTTGGTCATCGGTCGCGGTGAGCGCAAAGATAAGATCTTGCGGGCTATCAACGGCGGGGGCCGTAAAGCTTATCGTGGTTGAATCGGCACCACTTAGGGCAACCTCACTACCGCTGACTTGTGACCATTGATAACTAGCGATAGTGCCATCATCACTAACATTAGCACTCACCTCGATAGGCTGCTTTTCTTGCCCCGTCACGGCTTCCAAAGAAATAATAGGTGCTTGGTTCGCTGGCTCAACCACCGCAGAAGCGTCATCATCAGATGAAGAGCCACACGCCGACAAATAACTACTCAGTGCAACAGCTACTAGCGATTTTGAAAGTTTAATCATATATTTTCATCCTTTTTTATGATTCATGCTGAGATATTAAAAAGTGCAATATTTGAGCGCGTTTTCGCTGATAAAACGCTATTCACTCACATTAAAATTACAACTATTATTACCCTTGAAAACCACCTTGTTTCAAGAGTTAAAAGCATTAAAATTCAAATAGTTAAAAACTATGGTAAAAATTTGGGAAAATGGGAATACACTGGGAAAATACTGGGTAATTAATGAGAGTGATTCACTAGGTTTCACTGAGTCTGATAAGAGAATGCGAATTATTACAGGCTAATACTCAACAATGTCGGCTTTGTCTTGCCCCTTTCATTTGTTACGATTTACTCGTTTAAAATCGTTAATGTCGTGATAAGGACGTCTTCATGAATGAAAAGCAAGAGCAATCAATTCTAAAAAGTAAAATAGCCGACATGTGCAGAAAAAAAGGCGTAAAGATGACCTTTGTTTATGATCTGCTCTGCGTTTCCAGTTCATCCTATTATCGAGTTTTATCGAAGCCGCTTTCAGATCTTCACGTAGATCGATTAGCCAATTTTTTAGATGTTCCAATTGAAACCGTTCACAGCTGGCACCCTATAACCACGCAGTCAGATATTTTCGATGTTGATATTGAGTTAGCTGAAAATGAACCTCAGCAGGTTGAAAAAGTTGAGGCTCAAGAAAATAGCTCTTGCTCGATGCAAACCGATAATATATCCCCAAAATCAGCGGCACCTAATAGCAAAAAACGCAACATTAAGTATGCTTGGTCACTCGTTATACTGACACTTATGACGTTAACCTTTGCCCTTTACTTAAAAAACTCGGAAACCTACTTTCTTCGTCACACAGGCAACTTCGCTGGCTTTGGTACTGATTATGATATTTCAAATGTTGAAGGGCTTAGTGATTTTCATACACAGCTATATTCGTACAAATTTGAAAATGTCGAAGTGGCTATTAGTGGTAATGATATCGAAATGATCACTAATATTTACACCAATAGTCTTGACGGCGAAAATGCAGATTATATCGGCATTTTTAAAGCAACTGGTAAATATCTAAATGGTTTTGCTGCAATGCATTACAAAATTACTGCTGATTTCAATGGTGAAGAGTGGATAGGGGTAATGATGTTAAAAATTGGAACAACAGGTCATGCCAAGGGATATTGGCTTACTGCACACCATGACGGCGATGCAACCAGTCCTGGGCCTTTTGCATTTGGTGATACCAATTTAAGACGGGTACAAGAAAAAATTAGTAAAGCTATTGCCGATTCAAGAGAGTCAGAATGACCACATTAAATTTCAACAGTTATCGAAATGAACTTCTACAACGATGTGATGGAAAAATCGCATGGTGTTATCGCCAGCTTTTTTAGTTCATCTTTTTTCTGGCTAAAGCCTAGCTTTGTTTATCGCTCAAAGCGCTACTTAGGATTTTTTCTTGAAATGCCAAAGTATGGGGTTGTGAGCATGGCGCAGTACCATATTATTTTCATCTAAGGTTTCTACGCGCCACGTTTGTAACGTGCCGATTCTCCCTTGAGCGTGTTTTTCAAAATCAAACACATACTCTAAGGTGAGCTCTTCACCAGCTAAATCCCAGTTACCTTCTGCCAAGGATTTACTGTGGTTGTGCTCTGCCACTTTGAATTCACCCCAAGACAATTCAAGTCGTTTACCTTTTTTATCGTACCAATCGCCCATCATTAGCTCTTTGCGGTAGCTTTTGGTAAAGCTTTCACCATTAACGCGCAGGTAATTTTGCGTGCGGTTGTCGGGAGTAATGACACTCATGCGCGTATGGTTTAACGAGCTGACGTTAAGCTTTTCTGAAACGCCAACCCTATCGCTATTTTGTGGATTTTTGCTATCGCGCGTGTAGGTTAGGATGATGTCTTGATTGTCTTCTCGCCAGCGGCCACTGAATAACGTGTCTAACTGTCCGTGGCTTGCTGACCAACGATGAATTTCAAATAATCCATTGCTGTGCAAAAATAGCGTGCGCAGACCTTTTGCGGTCATTGACCACCAGGCACCTTCAAAATAGGTGTCGACACTTGCTTGCTTGGCGCGCTTGGGTTGAACGCCAATGTTGAGCTCTTCCATTTCTTCTTTTAAGTCTGGTGGTGGGGTTTGTGAAAAGTGCGTATTACCGTCTTTGTCGACCCACTTGTAAATTTGGGCGCTGGTGCTAAAGGCTATGCCTAGGCTCAAGCTCAGGCTTAGTGTGAGGCATAGATTAAGCCTCAAAATATGAGCGGTTTTCATGTTGGCGCACCTTTGTCATTATTGTTGTTTTTGTGTGTTTGTTTTTAGGCTTTCGTCTTTACGCTGTGTCTTTAAGTAATGATTACTGAGTTAACGCGCTTGGCTGCGCGGACTAAACAGCTTTTTTCGCTCTTGCATCAGGGAAAAATAATAACCGGAATATTCGCGTTTCAGGCGGTTGGCTTGATTGTGTGCTTTGCGGTTGCGGTCTCTACATTTTACCCAAGCCTTGGCACGGTCACTGTTTGTCCATCCCGTTTCATTAGGCTGCCTGCATTGGTCGTTGATGCGATTCACCGCAGAGGATGCCATTTCGTGTTCGTTGATGATGCTGTCGGAAACTTCTTGGTAATAAAGCTCGATAGTTTTTTGGTTAACGGCAACACGACACGCCGCGTCGTCTAGGCTTTTCTTTAAACCACTGGCTTTGCCGTTTTTCTGCACTTTGATATAGCGATCAAACATCATTTGGTAATAACGCCACGAGCCTTGTAGTGACGACATTGCATTTAACAAGCGCGTGTTTAGGTTTTGTTGGTATGCGTAGGTGTTGTCTTTACATACACAGCCAGTGTCGGTGCAGCGCGCAACCGCACCACCAACTCGCGGTGAGACAAACCATGAAGGGTGAAAGCCAAATTTACCTTGTTTGGCTTTGTAAAGTTCAGTTTCTTGGGCTTCTTGAGCACACGGTGTCCCTTGGAATACGACAGCGCCATTAGCATCAGTGCATTGATATACTTTGCTGTGTGCAGAAAACGACATGAGTATCAGGGCGAGCAGTGCGACAAACCGCTTGATCGGCATGTGAGTTAGTCCTTTAACTGAGGCCTCTGGCTAAGGCAGGGTACCAGTGGTCAGATATGTTTATAATTTGGACAAAATGTTACCCCTGTTTAGCCTAGGCTTCAATGGTTTACATGCAAATTTTTTAACTCGACTTGGGCGCGCGTTTATCCCTTGTTTTGCTCGCGGCGCTTTTGCGCAAGTGCTTGAAGTTGTTTAGATTGCTGGTGCAAACTGTGACGCACTAAGGTTTCTTGATCTTCTTCGCGAATATGTTCAAAAACCACCTTGTAGGCCTGCTCGGCTTGTTGCGTGGTGTGTTCGGCCACGTCGTTCTCCAGGGGCATAACTTCAACGAGTTCGCCAATGCAGTAAACAGCGCAATTTTCTTCCAACAAGAAAATTTTCATTTCGAGGCGCTGGCCAACCGCAAGGGTTTGAGCACTGGTAAAAATCACTCCGCCGCCGCCAAAGCGAATACCTTGATAGCGCATTGCTGGCTCGTCTTGTTGGCTTAAAATATAGCCGACGAGTAAGTCGATTTTATGTGCCTGATGATTGAGAAAATCTGACAGCTGCGAGGCGACAGCGCCTAACCCCTGAATAGAGCGAATCGCCGCCTGATCGATAGAGACCATGTCGCTCGCCATTTTAAACGGCAACGGCATACCTGCCATAAAGGCGTCAAAGCTGCTGGCTTGATGCGCCGCTATCGGGGTTAAGTTAATGTTGAATTGATGTTCGATGGAGAAGAATTCATCAAATTGTTGCAACTTCGTTTGTAAATCTGGCGGGATGATTTGTGTGCTCATGTGTTTACCTTATTGCGCGAGCTAGTGCTGACCTAACAACTTTTAAAGTCCAGCTTTTAAGAACTGCATGGTGCTTGCGCGCGGCGTGCGTTATCTTACCTGTAGCTATTAGTATTCTATATTTATTGAACTTTTTCGAGGAATTTGTCACTCATACCCCATCCATAGCTCAGTAAGGTAAGTGCCAAACAAGTGGCTCTTAGCTAGGTCGCGGCTAGGTAGGCTGACTTGAGGCAGTGTGATATGCTCTGCACCAAACTATGTTTCTATGTTATGCCGGACTAAAGCAGGGCGCTTGATGACATGCTGAGTTCTAGCGTATTCAGAAAACAAATAAAATGGACACACAAAACTAATATGTTCCAACCGGTGAATTGGTTTATTGGCTTGAGGTATAGCCAAAGTCGAAGTCGAACAGGCTTTGTTTCCTTTATTACCTTTTTCTCTATTGCAGGCATTTTATTGGGCGTTGCTTCGCTTATCACTGTCGTTTCGGTAATGAACGGCTTTGAGAACGAACTAAAAACGCGCGTGCTCGGTTTAGTGCCTCATATCACAGTGGCAACCTCCCCCGATGATGATAGCGTCCGGCAATCGCTATTGACCTTGCCGGAAGTGGCCAGAGTTACGCCATTGGAAGAAACCGAGGCCTTAGTGCAGTCAGCCTCTGGGATGTCGGGTATTTTAGTGCAAGGGATTAACCCGGGCTTAGAGCAAGACTCCATCATCGCATCTCATATGATTGCCGGCAGTTTGTCTGATTTATCACCCGGCCAGTACCAATTGGTAATTGGCCAAGCTTTAGCGCGAAAACTCAACGCCAATATTGGCGATAATATACGCTTGATTTTACCCAGTCGTACCATGTTTACGCCCATGGGGCGCGTTCCCCTGCAGCGCAATTTTAAGGTGGCAGGGGTGTTTAATTTAGGCTCGCAAGTGGATGATACTGTGGTGTACTTGCATCAAGCTGATGCCCGTAAAATTATGCGTAAAAAAGGCAGTGAAAATCAGCTACTGCGTATTTATTTGCACGATGCGTTTGACGTTACCCAGTTGATGCCCAAACTAGAAGCGCAGTGGCCAACACTCGAGATGACCACCTGGCAACAAAGCCAAGGCACCTTGTTCTCCGCAGTAAAAATGGAAAAGAACATGATGTGGCTAATGCTCGGGTTAATTGTTGCTGTCGCGGCTTTTAACATTGTGTCAGCACTTGTTATGGTCGTTAATGATAAACAAGGTGAGATCAGCATTTTGCAAACCATGGGGCTCAATAAAGCGGGCATTGTGCAAATCTTTATTACCCAAGGCATGGTGAACGGCGCATGGGGCGTAATGTTAGGCACGGGCTTGGGGCTTTTGCTGACCTTTACCTTGAACCCTATGCTGAGCTTGTTCGGCATTAATCTTTTTGGCGCTGGCTATGTTAGCCAGACCTTGCCTATTGTATTAGCTTGGTCAGACGTTGGTGTGATTGTTATCGGCGCTTTTGTCATGAGTTTTGTTGCCACCCTTTATCCGGCCTATCGCGCCAGTCAAACCCTACCTGCTGAGGTATTAAGAAATGAGTAGTGTTCTGCAATGTCGTCACCTGTCAAAAAGCTATCAGGAGGGCGAGGGAAGCACCGATGTATTGTCTGGGCTAGAGCTCGACGTGAAACGAGGTGAATTACTGGCGATTGTTGGGAGTTCAGGCTGCGGTAAAAGTACCTTTTTACACCTTGCGGGCGCATTGGATACGCCAACTGGCGGCCAAGTGATGATTCAAGGGACAGATATTTTTAAGTTAAGCGACAAGCAAAAAGCCCAATTCCGCAATCAACACATTGGCTTTATTTACCAGTTTCATCACTTAATGATGGAATTTAGTGCGCTTGAAAATGTTGCGATGCCCTTGATGATTGCGGGTGAGCCAGCCAAAACAGCGCAAGACAAAGCAAAAGCCATGTTAGTCAAGGTCGGCTTAGCGCATCGTTTAAGCCATCGCCCGTCACAGTTATCGGGTGGTGAGCGCCAACGTGTCGCCATTGCCCGGGCATTGGTAACTGAGCCTGCTTTGGTGCTCGCTGACGAGCCAACAGGCAACTTGGACTTCGACACGGCGCAGCAAATTTTTCAGCTGATAAAGTCATTAAATGCCTCATTGGGGATAAGTTTTGTGATTGTTACGCACGATTTGTCGCTGGCGGCGAAAATGGATAGGCAGCTGCGTTTAGACCACGGTAAGTTGGCCTCACTTGTCGCGCCAGTCGCCGAGACAAGCCAGCTAGGCTAGCCAATAGTGTTAAGTATTAATCTCTTATGCTAGCCCCATCACAATGAACGTTAGAGGATAATTCGTTGTTTCAGCCACTGAGTTTATTTGTTGGCTTGCGTTATATTCGCAGCCGTCGTGGTAAAGGTTTTGCCAAGTTTATTTCTGCTGCTTCAACCTTAGGTATCGCTATTGGTGTTGCGGTGCTGATCATGGTGCTTTCTGCCATGAATGGTTTTGAGAAAGTACTCGCTGACAAGCTGTTATCTATTGTGCCGCACGCGGAGCTGATTGCCGTCAATGAGCCGATCAACGATTGGCAGCAAGGTGCCCAGCAAATGCAGACCCATCCAGAAGTCATCGCCGTCGCGCCAGTGATCAAGTTAACCGGTATGTTGCAATATAAATCCGCGCTGAAAGCGGTGGAAGTGCGCGGTGTAGATGCCAAATTAGAAACACTGGTCAGCGATATTGACGATTATATTGTGGAGGGGCAGTGGTTTAAGTCACATGAGCAAGCGGCATCAGCGGCAACTCCAGGTGAGAAACAAGGTGCGAAAAAACAGGGCATTCCAATTGTGCTGGGCGCAGGTGTCGCTAAGCAGTTGAGTGTAAAAACCGGTGATAAGCTACAAGTACTATTACCTCAACAATCTGGCGAACAAAGTAACCGACAACGTTTTAGCGCACCGAAACGCTTAAACGTGGTGGTCAGTGCAATTTTTCGTTTTGGCGGTACGATTGATGATACGTTAGCGTATTTACCATTGTCAGCAGCTGCCAAAGTGCAAGGCTTTGAGAGCGATACAGTGCAAGGGCTACGGCTTAAAGTTACCGATGTGTTTGCCGCCAACAATATTGCTCGTGACCTTGCTTACCGCTTCAATCACTATGTCTATATTTACGATTGGACATACACGCAAGGGCATTTGTTTAACGACATTCAGTTAGTGCGAACGGTGATGTTTATTGTCATGGTGATCGTGATTGCTGTGGCGAGCTTTAACATAGTTTCAACGTTAATTATGGTGGTCAAAGAAAAGCAGAGTGATATTGCGATTCTCAAAACCATGGGCGCGAGTCACCGCCAAATTATGACAGTGTTTGTTATGCAAGGAATGAGTAATGGTATTCTTGGCGCCTTATCTGGCGCTGTGATTGGGAGTTACTTAGCTCTGTATTTGACCGATATCGTCGCTGGTGTAGAGCAGCTTCTCGGGACAAAATTTTTGTCTGGCGATGTCTACTTTGTCAATTATTTGCCTTCGGTATTAAACCTTAATGAAGTTTACTTAACCGCAGGTGTTGCGATGGTGCTAAGCGTACTTGCCACTATCTACCCTGCGTGGCAGGCAGCTAAAGTTGACCCTGCACAGGTCCTTGGCCAGTCGTAGTTATTTCTGATATCAATAAAAATTTAATCAATAAAAAAGCCGTCAATCACCCCTGTGGTTGACGGCTTTTTCTTAACTTTTACTTTGTCTGGCGTTTAGCCGTTAGCGATAGGTGCGCTTTTTCCATTCTTTTGCTACCGAGTAGCGCCACAGGAGCTGAATACCAAAGTAGCCAATAATCGCGAAGGCTACGGCTAATACACCACAGCCGACTAAAAATGCTGGCCCTATAGTTTGTAAGCTATCGACAACCCACTGCCAGGAAGCTTCAAAGTTAAATGCTTGCTCTTGCGCACCGATCACCCAAGTGCCGACAACATAACAGCCGTAAAAAATGGCAGGCATGGTAAAGGGGTTAGTGATCCACACCAGACCAATCGAAAGCGGTAGATTGGAATGTACTATAATAGCTGTACCTGCCGCCAAGAGCATTTGAAACGGCACTGGAATAAACGCGAAGAACAATCCAACGGCAAAGGCTTTAGCAACGCTGCGCCTGTTTAAGTGCCATAAATTGGCGTTGTGCAATAGGTCACCAAAAATTTTTAAGTGCTTGTTGGACTTAATCGTATGATGATCCGGCATGATACGTTTGATGACTTTTTTGGGCATAAATTACTACAACTAATGGACTTTAGATAAACCACTATGGATAGGTGGCTACTCGGCTTCAGCGTGGGGGCTATTTTGGCACTTTTGCCCCCGCAAGTACCAGCGCTTTTTTATGAATGTTTGTTGATAATTGTAACCCTGTTCGGGTTGCTGGTAAGCCAGTGGCGAACACTGATGTGTATTATGATTGGCGCATTGTGGATACTTAACCACGGCGATGCTTACAATACGATTTGGGCCGATAACGAGATACACACTGAGCAGTTTTTTCGCCAGCAACATCCAGTCTTACTTGAGGTTATAGATATACCAGTAACCACTCAATCTGGGTTAAGGTTTACCGCTCGCATTATCGAAATTAACCAACAATCCCTTCCTCGCGCTATTAAAGTTCGGTTGAATTGGCGCAACTTGGCCTATGGCAAAACTACAGACAAACAAGCAGACAAGCAGGCAGGCCAGTCATCAAACCAAGCTGAATTGCCATTGTTATTGCAGCAAGGGGATCTACTCAGCACCAACATTAAAATAAAGCCCGCTCACGGGTTAGCAAATCAAGGAAGCTTTAATTATCAACGTTGGCTCAGAGCAAATGGCGTTCACGCGACAGGCTATGTTGTTACTAGGCAAAAAACTGTCGCTCAAAACGTAGAAAGCATTCAGCATTCGACAGAGCCGCAGCCACAACTTGCACAAATAACCGCCTTTAAACACGTTAAGGTGGGTAATTCAGTGCGAGAGCGGCTTTATCAGCGCGTGATGCGACTGACCGAGGGCTTTAGTCACCAAGCGTTGATACTCGCCTTGTTATTTGGCGAACGCGCTTTATTTGATGAGCAGATCTGGCAAGTATTGCAAGCGACAGGGACTCAGCATCTGGTCGCCATTTCTGGTTTGCATGTTGGGCTTGTGGTGGTGATTGCTTACTTTTGCTCCGCGGTAGTGCGCAGAGCGATCCCTTTTCACCTCTTTTCGCCAAATGTGCAGCAGTGGCTGACCAAACGCTATACGCAATTTTTCACCTTGGCTTTTAGCGCGATTGTCGCCGTGTTTTATTGCTACCTTGCGGGTTTTTCCATTCCAACCGTACGTGCCTTAATTTTCTTTTTGTTGTTAGCTGCGGGTCAGCTTTTACCCATCAGGTTGTCGCCGACACGCCTTATGTTGCTCAGTGTGGTCGTGACCATTCTCTTAATCCCGTCAAGCGTTTACAGCGCGAGTTTTTGGCTCTCTTATTTGGCGGTAGCTGCCATTATGCTAGTTTATTGGCGCTTTGGGTTTTGGCTCGGCAAAGTACCGCAAAGCCTCCCAACACCGCAAAAGAAAAAGCCAGAGAAAATGCTCAAGCAAGTGGTCAATAAAACGGTACAGAAAGTGGTGGGGTTTATGCTGATTCAATTGGGTATTGTGGTGTTGTTAATGCCAGTTACTGCTTTGTTATTTGGGCAAGTGTCAACAATGAGTGTGCTGGCAAATAGTATTGCCTTGCCACTTGTTGGCCTTTTGGTGATGCCGCTCTTGTTTATTGCTATGGTGCTGTTAGCGCTTAGCGAAACCCTCTTTGGCCTAGTTGCTGGTGTCGCTAATATGACGCTGGAATGGCTCTGGCTGTTTTTATGCTGGGTATCTGCAACGCCCAATGCGTCACTGGCCTTATCGAGCGAGCAAACCTTGTTAATTTGCTTAGTTGTTTTACTGCTTATTTTGCTGACTCTATTCACTCCTAAAATACTCACTCCTAAAATATTCACTCCTAAATGGCAACATCGAAGTCACCATCAGCAGGCAAAGGGAGAGGGAATTAAGGCATTTATGCCAAATAAGACCTTGCTAACAACTGGGGTAGCGGTGGGGGCTATTGCGCTGCTATCGGGTTATGTGCCTGCCCCCAAACGCCAATGGCAAGTGACTGTGCTTGATGTCGGCCAAGGGCTAGCGGTTGTTATCAGCCAAGGTGACAAGGCGATTTTGTATGACACAGGTAATGTTTACCCCAGTGGCTTCAATCTTGCTAAACAAGCTGTGCTGCCTTATCTCAAGCACCAAGGTTTAACTTTAGATTATCTCATCATTAGTCATGACGATAGCGATCACGCTGCAGGCGCTCCACAAGTCATCACCGCATATCCAGATGCTAAGCTTGTATTTAATGGTGAATTCACTGTCGCAACAGCTACTGGCACTGAAAAAGAGCCTTGTCAGCAAGGCAAAACACTAGCGTGGCAAGGTTTAACCTTGACTATGTTATGGCCGAAAACACTTGCCGCAGCGCATAATGATGACTCGTGTGTTATTCGTGTTTCTGACGGCAAAACCTCGGTGCTGCTTACCGGCGATATTACTAAGAAAGTGGAGCGAGCACTTATTCGCGAGACCACAGCCTCAAACTTAGCTTCTGATATTGTGATAGCGCCGCATCATGGCTCTAAATCCTCGTCTTCAAAAGACTTTATCAAACACCTTGAGGCCAAGGCTGTGGTATTTAGTGCTGGCTATTTGAATCAATGGAAAATGCCGAATCAGCAAGTACTTGCTCGATATCAGGACGCAAATACGCAGGTTTTTTCGACGGCACAAGACGGTTTAGTGCAATTTAGCATTTCAACAGATGCGTCAGCAGGACAAAGGTACTGGCAAGTTCACACCTATCGCGCTGATATTTCACCGTATTGGTTTAACAATTAGCACGAATAATGATGAAACCCGCAAGCGATTAATGGTTTATCAGTTGGTTAGGGGGGAGATTGTCGCTACAATAGCGAGATTCACCGAATTAATATGCTGTTATGTCTGCCTTCAATTTGTTCTTAGCGTGCAACCCAGCCTACTTATCTTTAAAACACTCATGCCATGCGCTATTAACAAACGGCCAAGTAAGGTAGCCAAGCTTTATGCGCTTAATTGAAAAAGTCTGGTTTTATCGCCATCCCGCCAAATGGGCATTAGTCCCCCTGTTATTGCCATTAACGGCTTTATTTTGGTTAATTACGTCGCTTCGACGCTTTCTTTATCGCTGCGGTGTTAAATCGTCGACAAGCCCTGCATTGCCAGTGATGGTGATTGGCAACATCGGCATTGGTGGCAATGGCAAAACACCACTGACACTTTATTTGATTGAGCAGTGTGAACGGCTGGGCATTAAGGTCGGTATTATCAGCAGAGGCTATGGCGGTAAAGCGCCGCATTATCCTTATTTAATCAATGAATATAGCACGGCTGCTCAAGCTGGTGATGAGCCGCAAATGATTTTCGACCGCTCTGGTGTGCCGATTGCTGTGGGCTCAGATCGCATTGCATCCATAGCCTTGCTAGCCGAGCAAGGCTGTCAGTTAGTGCTCGCTGACGATGGCTTGCAGCACTATAAAATGAAGCGAAATGCGGAAGTGATAGTGGTTGATGGCAAACGCAAATTTGGCAATGGTTTACTCTTACCCGCTGGCCCGCTTCGAGAGGGGAAATGGCGGTTAAGCTCAGTCGATTTTATCGTCGTCAACGGCAAGTCTGAGGCTGATACTGGCGCAGCACATAAACCATCAAGCAGCCAAGAAAATAATGTTCAAAACGCAGATGACTTTTCTGGGTTAACCACACCTGTGTTAGCGATGGATTTGGCGCCTAGTCAGTTTATAAATTTGGCGACAGGTGAAGCTATTGGTGTCGATGAGTTTATCGAAATTAACTCGACAGTAAATGCGATAGCGGCAATTGGCGATCCGGCGCGCTTTTTTACCACGCTTGAGCAGTGTAAACTTACGCTAAATAAAGCGCAGGGGTTTGTTGATCATCACGCATTTACTGCCCAAGAGCTAACCGAATTATCGGCTTCGATGCCCTTGGTGATGACAGAAAAAGACGCGGTAAAATGCCAAGCCTTTGCACAAGAAAATTGGTGGTATTTAGCCGTTAATGCCACGTTTGAAGTGACTGATGCTGAGCTTTTACACCAGCAACTCAAGCGCTTAGTGAGTACTTGCTAAACTGTATAAGCATGTTCGCTTTTTGAGCGTGTTCCCGTTTACGATTGAAATACAATGAAAGAAAGTAAGAGAAAATTATGGCTTTTGATATTAAATTAATGGAAATTCTTGCCTGCCCGATTTGCAAAGGCAAGCTCACGTTAGACAAAGACAACAACGAGCTGATTTGTAAGTTTGACCGTGTTGCCTATCCCATTGAAAACGATATTCCGGTATTACTGGAAAACGAAGCACGCCGCTTAGAATCAGTAGAAAACTAACCAACACGTTCAAAAAAAAAACAGAGATTGCCTATGTCATTTGTCGTTATTATTCCTGCTCGTTACGAATCATCGCGCTTACCCGGTAAAGTGCTGGCAGATATCGCAGGTAAACCCATGATCCAGTGGGTTGCCGAAAAAGCGCAAGCGAGTGGCGCAGAGAAAGTGATTATTGCAACAGATAACGACGAAGTGGCTAAGGTCGTAGAAGGGTTTGGTGGTGAAGTATGTCGCACACGTGCCGATCATCAATCAGGTACTGAGCGCCTAGCCGAAGTGGTTGAGCAATATCAATTCCCGCCAGAGCAAGTCATCGTTAATGTGCAAGGGGATGAGCCGTTTATTCCGGCTGAAAATATTGCGCAAGTGGCCAAAAATCTTGCATCACAGTCGAGCGAACAACAATCAAGAGCCCGCATGGCAACCCTAGCGGTGCATATTCATGATGCGGAAGAGGCATTTAATCCCAACGCCGTCAAAGTGTTAACGGATAAAGACGGCTACGCGCTGTATTTTAGCCGCGCCACTATTCCGTATGATCGCGAGCGCTTTTTGGCAGCCAATGCTCAATCAGAAAAAGCGAACGAACTACCGGCTGAAATCGGTGATTTCTACCTACGCCATATTGGTATCTATGCTTATCGTGCTGGCTTTATTAGCGACTATGTCAGTTGGCCTGCGAGCAATTTAGAAAAAATTGAATCGCTAGAGCAGCTGCGCGTGCTATGGCAAGGTGAAAAAATTCACGTGGCGGTAGCGCAAAGCCGCACGCCAGTGGAGGGGGTTGATACACCTCAAGACCTAGCGAAAGCCCAAGCATATGCCTCAACCTTAACGGACGAGGGGCTAAGCTAGCGCTACACCTACAAGCCGCGAGCAACCGTTTTGTTACCTCTTATCTATCACGACAACTATTCGTGCGACTTTCCGACTGAACATCGCTTTGTGATGTCAAAGTTTGCTCGGTTGCATCAACATTTAGTCAAAACGGGTATCGCCAAAGCTAATATTATTCGTCCCAAACAGGCGAGCGTGAGTGACTTAACGATTGCACATGCTCAAGACTATTTGCAGGGATTATGTGATAACGGTTTAGACGAAAAAGCGTGGCGACGTATTGGCTTACCGTGGAGCCAAGGGCTGATTACCCGTACTTTAACTGCACCTAATGGCACGTTGCTAACGGCGAGAGTTGCACTGAGAACTGGCTTGGCGTGTCATCTTGCGGGCGGTACGCATCATGCCCATTACGATTTTGGCTCTGGGTTTTGTATGGTCAATGATCTTGCCTACGCCGCAAAAACCTTATTAGCGGAAAAAGCTGTTAAGCGTATTTTGATTTTTGATCTAGACGTACATCAAGGGGATGGCACGGCCAGCATATTAGCCGATGAACCTAACGCCTTTACCTGTTCAATTCATTGTGAAAAGAACTTCCCGTTTCGAAAATCTGCCAGCGATTTAGATATTGGCTTAGCTATTGGGCTTGATGATCAAGCCTACCTAGGCGTTGTGCGCGATACCCTTGAGCAACTTATCTCTGAGCAAAAACCAGATTTAGTGCTTTATGATGCGGGGGTTGATGTTTGGCAAAATGATGCCTTAGGCCGACTCGATATTAGCTGGCAAGGCATTTATCAGCGAGATCATTATGTAATTGATACATGCTTGGCACGCGGTATTCCTATCGCAACTGTCATTGGTGGTGGTTATGATAAAGATCACCAACGTTTAGCCGAGCGTCATGCTATTGTGGTGGAAGCGGCCAATGCTTGTTATCGCAGCCGCTGAATCGCTAACTGCCTGATGGCGTATTGGCTAATAGCTTATTGATTGTACGACACTTTCAATATTCCTTTCCCAAAAACCTCGTTTATTCTTAACAAAAAATAAAAACAGATTCTATTTTATTGGCTATTCTAAAGGCTTTATAAAGTAAATAAAGTAAGCCGCATATGTTATTTCCCCCCGCTGCGCAGCGTTAAGCAGCGCGATTAATCGCTAATACACAGGATAGAAATGATGAAAAAGACCATTTTAATTACGGGCGCTACCGACGGCATTGGCTTAGTAACCGCTACCATGTTGGCAGAGCAAGGCCATCACGTGTTAATTCATGGTCGCAGCACAGAAAAACTCGCAGCATTAAAAGCGCAGCTGGAATCATTGACTGTTGATGGCGAGCGTGCGGTAACTGTCAGTAGCTACCAAGCTGACTTATCTAAATTAACGGATGTCGCTTTGATGGCGGCACAAATTAAGACAGAGCGAACCAGTATTGACGTTGTCATTAACAATGCTGGTGTTTTCCATACACCAGAAACGATGACAGCTGATGGCTTTGATATGCGTTTTATGGTCAACACATTTTCGCCATATTTGTTAACTAAGCTACTGTTACCGTTAATGAAAGGCAATGGTCGCGTGGTCAACTTATCTTCTGCCGCACAAGCCCCGGTTAATGTACAAGGCATGGTTGCTGGTGATCACTTAACCGACAACGCCGCCTATGCGCAAAGCAAATTGGCGATCACTATGTGGACTAATGCACTTGCGGCACAGCGCAGTGACAATGAGCCACTTTATGTTGCCATCAACCCTAAGTCATTTTTGGGCAGTAAAATGGTCAAAGAGGCGTATGGTGTTGCCGGTGGCGACTTGCGGTTGGGAGCGGATATCTTGGTTAGAGCAGCGCTTAGCGACGAATTTAATGATGCTAACGGTCAGTACTTTGATAACGATAATGAGTGTTTTGCTAGCCCTCATCCAGACGCGCTAGATGAACGTAAATGTCACTTATTGGCCGGAGAATTAGAAAAGTTGGTATCTGATTTTTTATCTTAACCCATAGCTGATTGCCTAAAACTACAGCCTCTGCACTCAACACATCGCACTTAGCTGACTTTTTTGGGGAAGCGATGTTATTAGATGGCAGTCACTAGTGAGCGCTTATTAAAAAGTCGCGCATCGCTAAGCTTAATTTTGCTGTTAAAACGACAGCTTGGAAAAGCTTGGCTACACTTAAAAAGCACTATAACAAAGCCTTCAAAAGTAACTTATAAGTAAAAAAATCAAATTATTATGTCAGCCAGCCAAGCGCGCAAAAAAATCTTATTACTGTTCGCCCATCCATCGCAACAGCGTTCGGAAGTGAACCTCCCTATGTTCGAATTGGCAAAGTCACTTGATTTTGTCACTTATGTTGACCTCTACAGAGAGTACCCGCGCCACCATATCAATATTAATCGTGAACAGCAGCGCTTGGTTGAGCACGATATTGTGATTTTTCAGTTTCCATTTTATTGGTATTCGACCCCTTCGCTATTAAAAGAGTGGCAAGATCTAGTACTCGAATATAATTTTGCGTACGGCCCAGATGGCACGGCATTGCATGGTAAAACCTTTATTTGTGCACTTAGTGCTGGCGGTGCCGAGCAAGCTTATCGCGCTGACGGCTATAATCACTTTACCGTGCGTGAGTTACTGCAGCCATTGGAGCAAACGGCCAGATTAACCGGTATGCGTTACCTACCGCCATTTGCGATATTTTCTAGCCGTTCAACGCAGTGTCAGCGCCAACAACATCTTGCTCACTGGCGAAAATTACTGGAAGCCCTGTCGTTTGAGCTAATCAATCATGACAAAGTGGCTGAACTGACCACCATCAATGATGCGCTACCTGCACTGCCCAATTTGGCAAGCATGGCTGTTTAACGGACGCTAATCTATGACGGAATATTTCTTACAGGCATTTGTTTATCTCGCTGCCGCAGTAATCGCTGTGCCGATTGCGAAAAAACTGGGCTTAGGCTCAGTGCTGGGGTATTTAATTGCTGGTGTGATCATTGGCCCGGTAACGCATTTAGTGGGCCAAGAAACGCTAACCATTCAGCACTTTGCGGAATTTGGCGTGGTGATGATGCTCTTTCTGGTGGGACTTGAACTCGCCCCTAGTATGTTGTGGCAAATGCGCAATCGACTGTTCGGTTTAGGCGGCCTGCAAGTGGTGATCTCTACTGTTTTAGTCGCAGGTATTGCCTTGTTGTTTGAGCAGCCTTGGTCGGTATCGCTAGCGATAGGCTTAATTTTCTCGCTTTCTTCTACTGCCATTGTGCTGCAAACCTTCAATGAGAAAGGGCTGTCGAGCACAGAAGGGGGGCGAAATGCGTTTTCCGTACTGCTGATGCAAGATATCGCCGTCATTCCTATGCTCGCCTTTATTCCTATGCTGGCGCTACCTGAGTTAGTGGCAGCAGCAGAGGGGCTACAAAGCAGCGCCGAACATCATGAACAACTTAATTTAGTGGCTCACCTGCCCACTTGGGCTTACGCCATCGCCATTCTAGCCAGTATTGGTGGGGTGATTGTGCTCGGCCACTTCCTCTCTCGTCCTTTGTTTCATTATGTGGCAAGTTCAGGTCTGCGCGAGATATTCGTCGCAACGGCACTGTTACTTGTTGTGGGTATTGCAGCGTTAATGAGTTTAGTGGGGTTGTCACCAGCGCTCGGCACTTTTTTAGCGGGGGTAGTATTGGCGAATAGTGAGTTTCGCCATGAGTTAGAAAGCAATATCGAACCGTTTAAAGGTCTATTGCTTGGCCTGTTTTTTATCACGGTTGGGGCTGGCATTAACTTTGACATACTGGCTAACCAAGCGCTAGTCATTGGTTTACTTACCTTGGCGGTGATCGTGGTTAAAGCATCGGTGCTTTGGGGCTTAGCGGTGATGTTTCGCATTAAAAATAGCAATCGCTGGTTGTTTTCTCTAAGCCTTGCGCAAGCTGGGGAGTTTGGTTTTGTCTTGCTTAGCTTCTCAGTGCAACAGCACGTGATCCCAACCGATATAGCAAGTATTTTACAACTGGTTGTCGCCCTGTCGATGTTCCTAACGCCGTTGCTATTTATTTTGTTTGAACATGTCATAATGCCGCGCTATCAAGCTGATACTAGTAACCCAAAGTACGATGATATTGGCCACTCAGCGAGTGTGATTATTGCTGGTATCGGCCGTTTTGGGCAGATAGTGAATCGTTTGCTAGTGGCTAACGGTGTTAAAACTGTGGTGCTGGATCACGAAGCGTCACAAGTGGAAAACCTCAGAAAAATCGAAATACAGAGCTACTTTGGCGATGCCACACGCCCTGATTTACTACACACCGCTGGGATAGAAAATGCCAAGCTGTTAATCGTTGCCATTGATAATCGCGAACAAGCAATTGAATTAATTACTTATGTTAAACACACCTATCCCAAGGTAAAAATTCTCGCTCGTGCTTTTGATAAAGGTCACAACTATGAGTTGCTCCAAGCTGGCGCAGATTTCACAGTTAACGAAACTTATTTTTCTGCGTTAGAGCTGGGCGCTGAGGCTATGACTGAACTCGGTTTTCATCCATTTGAAGTGGAGCAGAAGAAATACGCTTTTTGCCAAATTGAAGCTGCCGCTTCCAATCAGCTATACCAGCAGTGGCTAGGCGGCAGTGAAGGGGAAAAGTTTGACCCTAATTACCGCAAATTGTTTATGCAAATGGAAGACAGTATTAAGCAGGCAATGCAGCGTGATCGCATGGATAAGCACGATGGCGCTGAGCGCGGCTGGACACCACCACCGAAAAACTATGAAAAAGGGTTTGATTGATAGCAATTCAACCAAGGTTTAGGCAGTCAATAACAAGTAAAAAACTGCCTTTATCTATGTAAGTTTTGTTGATGCCTACAAACCCGCCGCTTGTTTTACTTGACTAAAGTGCTCTAACACTTCTTCAAGCTCGTGCTCAATTTGCTTGCGCGTTTCTTTTGAATCACCAGAAGTTTTGGCAATCACGGCCATGGTGGCAGGGTGTACTAATAAGTCTTTAGCGTGGTAGCAAGCTGCTGATTTTACCGCGGGTAATTTACCGTCGGCGTGATAATCGCGCTCAATTTCATCCAATGACAGCTTCATCATGTCGTTCGCTGCGGCCAAGGCTGCACCTAAATACTCTTGACAAATTGGTTGTTTGGCAACAAATGCGGGGATAAGCTTGGTCGATAATGTAGTAAGTTCAGCACTTTTTTTCGCTAACATGGCGATCGGCGCGCTATCGACACTCGCTGCAATTTCTTTGGCGAGGTGCTGGTAGCTATCCCAGTGATCAGTTTTATGTGCGTGCGCGCTAGCGACTGTTGATACTAAGCTAGCGGCCAGCGATAAACCTAGGGCTAATTTTTTCATGAAAGTTCTGCTTTTTCAGTAAGTCTGTTGAGTAGGCTGCACTATAGCGAACTTTTTTATAAATGAAAATAATTGTTATTTGTATTGTTTGCGATTGAAATCTGACGTTCGGCTGTTAACAAAACCTTAGGCTCAGCTCAAGCTGGCGGGAAAACTTGTTTAAAGCTAAATGCTACTTGGCTTTCACCATGTGTTCGAAGGTATTCGAGCTTTTCTTTTGCTTGGGCAACTGTTGGGGGGTGATCTGCGTCAATCCACCAAAGTACATAAGTGGCTTGTGCGGGCTATCAAGGGGGGCAAGTGCGGTCGCAATGTTTAGTTGGGCTAATACCTTGGTCATGGCTCTTCCTCAATCATTGTTCTACATTATCTTATTGTTGCTACCAGCGAGCCGCTTTCTATTATTCGCTTGTCTGTCACCCATTTTGCCGTTATGCACTTTTCTCGGAAATACTGGGGTTGAGCAAGCCATAGTAATAGCTATCGAACCAGGTATCGCCAACGCAAAAATCAGAAGCTAAACAGCCTTCACGTGTGAGTGATAACCTTTCCATTACTTTCCAGCTCGATGTGTTTTCAACGGCACATTTAGCAAATATTTTTCTTGCCCCTAACGAGGTAAAAATAAATTCCATCATTGGCTTGGCAGCCTCGGTCAGAATGCCTTTACCTTGTTGTTCACTCAGCAGTATGTAACCTATTTCGACGCGCATCGCATCAATATCTTCGAGCAAGAACCCGACACTGCCACAAAATGCACTGCTTGTGCGATCAAAAATCAGTAGCGTAAACCACTGGCTGTGATCATCAAAACACTGATTCCTTGCCTCAAACTTGGCTTTAAAGGCGTCAGGTTCTGGCACATCACCGATGTAGGCCATAAGTGCTGAATTTGTTTGCAAGGCAGTAAAATGTTGTAAGTCATGCCTGTTCATGATGCGAATTGATAAGCGCTCGGTACGAAATGATAAGTTCTTCGGGGTTAGGCAGGATAAGTCCATTTTATTCACTGGGGTTACACTCTATACTGTCGAAAATGCTACTTGTGCTAACCATAATGGCATTGCTGTTAAGCACTGGTCAACAGGTAAGCAGCACAAAATAAGTACAACACGCAAGCGCTTAACCGCGCCACTAGAGAGAACTAATCAAATGGCAAAAACAATCGTAATTACAGGGGCTAACCGCGGCATTGGCTTGGCGATGGCATCAATTTTTAGCAAACGTGGCGACAGTGTTTACGCTGTTTGTCGTCAAAGCTCGCGTGAGCTTGACGCGTTAGGCGTCAATGTTGTGAGCGGTGTTGATGTGACCGATGAAAGCGGCTTGGCGGTAATGGCACAATCACTTGCTGAACAAACGATTGATGTACTCGTGTGCAATGCGGGTATTTTACGTGACGAGAACTTATCGAATTTTAATCTAGCGACTATGCGCGATCAGTTTGAGGTTAATACCTTAGCGCCACTACGAGTTGTTCATGCGCTGCAAGCTCAGCTTAGCGCTGGCAGTAAAGTGGCCATGATCACGTCGCGCATGGGCTCTATCGAAGATAACACTTCCGGTGGCCGCTTTGGTTATCGCATGTCCAAAGCCGCGCTCAATATTGCGTCAGTATCGCTTAGTCATGATTTAGCCGAGCAAGAAATTGCCGTGGGGATCTATCACCCAGGCTATGTGCAAACCGATATGGTTGGCGGTCGTGGCGATATTTCTGCTGCCGAGGCGGCAGGGCGGATTATTGGCTTGGTGGATGAATTAACGCTAGCGACCAGTGGCCAGTTTAGACATTCTAATGGTCAGCGATTACCTTGGTAATTGACAGAATTTACCAAGGCAACGATGAAAGAAAGTTACTTTAAAATTTGGCGCACGGTACAAATGATCCCAGCAGGTAAGGTGGCCAGTTATGGGCAAATTGCTGATTTAGCAGGCTTACCCGGACGGGCTAGGCTGGTGGGAAAGTCGCTGGGTTTTGTGCCCAAAGAAGGTTACCAGGGCCAACCTGTGCCTTGGTTTCGCGTGATAAATTCAGCCGGTAAAATCTCTTTCCCGGCTGGTTCGGACGCGTTTGAGCGACAAAAACAACAGTTGCAAGATGAACAAGTAGTCGTGATTGGTGCTCGTATTAAGCTGAAAGAGTTTCAATGGCAACCTGATCTCGCCGAATTACTCTTCAGGCTTGAGTATTAGATAGTTTCGCTTTTTAATCAGATGAACTTTCGAGACTGTTGTTATTCAATAAAATAGCTTTAACAATCCACCTGAGGTAGACATAATAGCGCAATGTTTTTATTTGACGCCCTGTTAGATGGGGGGAGTATTTATGTCATCGAGCACTTTAGCGCTTAACTTGCCCAAGGGGATTTTTGTTTCAGGTAACGGGCCTGCGATTGTTTTCTTGCACAGCTCACTCAGCTCTTCACGCCAGTGGTTCCCATTGGTTAAGCAATTAGACGCCCATTTTACCTGTATCAATGTTGATATTTTGGGGTATGGCTTAGCGGATAAAGTCAGCGACCCTGAAAATTACAGTTTTGACCTTGAAATTGCGCGCATTAATCAAGCTTTAGATGAAGTTATCGGCGATGCAAGCTACCACTTAGTTGGCCATTCTTGCGGTGGGGCAATTGCCTTGAAGATGGCGGTAGAAGCCCCACAGCGCTTATTGAGTTTATCGTTATTTGAGCCGGTTGCCTTTAACTTGCTGCCTGCTGGTAGCGATCAGCGCCATGTCGCTGATGAATTTGCTGAGCGCGTTGATTTGCAAGACAACTATGCGGCAGCGGAAGTATTCACTGATTTTTGGAATATGAAAGGCTTTTTTAAATCTTTACCGCCTAAAATGCAGGCGTTAATGGCTAATGATATGCCGAAAGTGACATTGGACTTCAAAGGATTGGTTTCGCCAACTTACACTTTGGCTGATGTTGCTAACATTGCGGCACCTACGTTATTTTTATCGGGTAAATACAGCCCACAATTAAGCCATAGCTTAGCAGAGCAGATCATTGGCAGCTTACCCAATGTTAAAAGTGTTGAAGTAGACGCCGGACATATGGCACCAGTAAGCCATGGTGAGTTAGTATTACCCAAAATCGCTGACTTTATTCTACAAAATGCTAAGAATTATTAATTCAGATAGTTTTCGGAATATGCTTAGCTGGCCTAGTCAACTTACCGCTTCTGATCAAACTAGTGTGCGTGCTAAAAATGCTAAATTAATAGGGCATTTCGCTATGGGGGTATTGGCAAGTGCGCTTTGGATACAAGGTGTACAGGCTGAACACTCAGGTAAGCTGGCGCCTAGCGAAGATATTCACACCATATGTGCTCTATCGCCGCGCCAGTGTCTAGTCAGCACCGAAAAGCTGTTAACACAAGAACCAAGTGAAAGCCGTCGCTGGTTTCAATACAAAACCTATCAATTTGATGCCTTGTTTCAATTATTGGACATTGAAGCGCTTGCACGTGAGCTAGCGCCTTGGCTTGATCGCGATGATATTCCGCTGAAATTTAAAATCAGTGTCTTGATTTATTCCGCGAAAACGCTACCAGAATCCCAAAAGGCGCTTGCCAATCAACAAATGAATCAGGCGATTGAGGTGCTTGAACAAATCAATGAAGCGCATCGCGATCCACTGATTGTTGTGCAAATCGCCAACGCGCTTAATCAGCAAGGGGAATATCAGCGGGGCTACGACATGCTGATGCCCTTGGTGGCTAAGTATCAGCATCGCTACATGCCTCGTTTTAAACATGAGTTATTCGAAAATTTAGGCCATTTTGCTTTGCGCCTAAATAAGCTAGGTGATCATTTAGAGTATCGACAGTTAGCATTAGAGTGGGCGAGGGCGCTAGGCAATAATATTCAGGTCGCCATCTCACTTTACAACGTTGCCCGCGCGTATCAAATGTTGTCGGATTACTCGAATGCGATGGATTATTTTATGCAAGCTGAGCAGCTTGAAGCACTTGGCCCAAATGATCAGAACTTGATTAATTTTCGGCGAGCGGAAATGTCATTGGCTCAAGGTCGACTCGACGAAGCAATCGAATATTACGGCAAAGTCGATAAGGTCATCGGTGCTAAGTTTTATCGTGCCTTGCTTAGTGAATTTGAATTGGCGCTGACGCAAGCCAAAAGTGCCTCGCAAAGTGCTGAGTAAAACGTAGTAAGCTGAATTAAAGAAAACAACAAAAATGTATGGTTCGCCTCGTTATTGCAAGTGATATTTCGATAACGGGGTGATTTGCGCTAATGTCTTCGGAGTCATAGGCATATCACCCGCTCCACGATGAGATCCGCGCTAGATTGTCCTCAAAAAGCCCAAAGCATTATTAACATGCTGTTTTTTGTGTCAGGTCTTCAACCTAGCCAATTAATCGTTTTGTCATCTTCATTATCCATTGCAAATTCGGGTTAAACAGTTATTTTAAATGGTTGTTTCGTCACCATGACTGACCATGAGATGCGAGCTAGCTTATTGGCTAACGCGACCACTGCAACGTTATAAGGTTTCCTTGCCCTGAGGTTGACGAGCCACTCTCCAAAGCATTTACTCGCTAACTCTGGTCGTGACATCAATGCCCTAGCTCCGTGGATAAATAATACCAATTGAAATAAATACTTAATCATTCAGCGAGAATTAAAAGGCTTAGAGGCAAGGCATTGATTGCAGAGAATGGTCGCTCCCTTGTCAAAATCAATAACGCCGCATATGAGCCTTTTAAACTCGCCCTTGGGAGCGTGTCAGCGTCGCGATAACTGCGCCAAATTGATGAGATGTAGAATAACTATATCAACAAAAATTTGACTTGCTCTCCCACCGCTGACAGCGCTCTGAATTGATCAATTAATTAATTCAATTGGTATAACGTACGTAAGGATTTGTTACCACGCTTGCTAATCCCTAGTAACGTCGATTTACCGCCGGTCGAGTGCTGATGAGGAACTAATCCAAGCCATGACGCCATATGACGACCATTTTTAAAATCTTGAGCATTACTAATGTCAGATAAACAGCGGCTTGCTGTTAAGTCTCCCACGCCAGGAATGGTTTTTAGCAATTGAGCGCGTTCGTCTTTTGAAACTAATTCGGTTAGCTTTTTATCTTGTTTTTGTATGAGGGTATTAAGGTGTGTGTAATATTCATGATGTTCAACAAGCTCAAGCATCAACATGGGACTGATTGACGCTTTATGCTCTGCTAGCCACTGAAATAATTGCTTCATTTGGCTATGTCCTCTAGGAAAGCTCATACCAAATTCAAGTAAGATAGCGCCAATGCGTGACATGCAAGCTGTGCGCTCTTTGATATAGCTAGCCCGAATACGCTGAATAACGGCAATCACCTGAGCTTCTTCCGTTTTTATACTGACAAAGCGCATAGAAGGTCGTGTCGCAGCTTCTGCTATGGCATCCGCGTCAATAAAATCATTTTTATTGGTTTTAACGTAAGGTTTTACATATTGAGGAGGGATTAGCTTAACTTGATGGCCAAATGACACTAGTTTACGAGCTAACCAGTGACTTCCTCCACAAGACTCCATCGCTATGGTGACTGGCTCGTGTTTGACTAAAAACTGAAGGAGTTGTTTGCGGTTGAATTTGCGTCTTAGCTGCTCTCGACCTGAGTGGTCATGACCAACTAAATGAAATGTGGATTTGCCTAAATCGATACCAAGCACTTTAATTAATGACATGATGGTTTGCCTCTTTTATTTGCCTAACTCTAAGATTAGCTGAGCTAGCTTAGAGGTGAGGCGAACCATCTAATTAAGCCCGGCAAACATACCGGGCAAAAACTAAAACAGGGAAAACATGATTTAAAAAGTGTTTATTCGGTATTACCCTCTAATAAACTTTTACCATTGATGGCGATTTTTCTTGGCTTTAATGCCTCTGGTATTTCTCTTTCTAAATCAACGTGTAGTAAACCATTTTCCATAAAGGCACCGACCACTTTTACATGGTCACCAAGCTGGAACTTACGCTCGAAATTGCGCTCGGCAATACCTTGATGTAAGAATTTTCGCTCAGTTTTATCTGCTGCACTGGCTTTTGTGCCAGTAATGATTAAATGATTTTGCTTTGATTCTATATCGAGCTCTTCTTCCGCAAATCCAGCGACCGCCATGGTGATGCGGTATTTATCTTCCGCAAGCGATTCAATATTGTATGGTGGGTAAGAAGGCTGCTTTTCGTTTCGTGCGGCTTTGTCCATTAGACTGGCTAAGTGATCAAAACCAATGAATGAACGGTAAAGTGGGCTGAAATCTGTAGATGTACGCATAATGGTCATATCCTATAATTGTTTAGCAATATGTAAGTACTTAATAAAATTATTGTTTTGCAGGAGTTCTACAGTGAAACCAACTAGCGAGCTGTGCTTGTCTCAAGCGTTAGGCGCCGCATTATCGTCGCGAATCTTGCAGTTTCTCTTGCATCTAAAAACGTATGTTTTATTAAGTTGCCCTTCACAATGAACGGGCGGTTAATGTTTTGTAGTCCCTATCAGGCGACTACAAAATTATATATATGGCAGGCAAAATCAGTTTCAAGTAAAACACATAAAAAAATTTAAAATAATTTTTAAATTTAATTTAAGTTACTGAATTTTAATGTTTATTTTTTTTTGAAAGGCGAGCTAATAATCGGTTTAATTGATTGATAGGATTTTAGTGATTTTGTCTTTCGTCGTAACGATGAGTTTACTCACCGTGCAGTTGCGTAAAACAACTTAACAATCACGCGCTGAGCTCACAGAAAAAACGAGTGACAGCGCGAGCGAGTCAATCGTGTGAAAAGGCGTGGTGGTCAGAAGAGTGGTAAATTAGGAAGTGCTAATGGATGAGTGTAAGAAAAGAGCCTTGCGGCTCTTTGTCTACTTAGCTAACAGAGGTAATGGCAGTTATTGATGTTCGCTGACAACGCTATTTACTGGCCAGCAACCGCAGCTTGCCCGCTGTCAGCTTGAGGTACTGTTGAGGCTTCAGCTGAGTTTAACGCTTTAAGCGTGGCTAACGCGTTGTCGTAATTAGGGTGCTGTGAAATATTCGCTACTAGCTCTTTGTAAGCAATTTTGCCTTGCTCATCAATGATAAAAATAGCCCGTGTTAGTAAGCCCATGTCTTTGATTAATAGGCCGTATTTACTGCCAAAGTCGCGCCATACCGCATCAGACAGCACTTTAACTTTATCGATGTTCTCCGCCTTACAAAAGCGCTTTTGTGCAAAAGGTAAATCGTTGCTAATGGTCATCATCACCACATTACCTGGCAGGTTGGCAACTTCTTCATTAAAGCGTTTGGTTTGCAGCGAGCAAACCCCTGTATCTAAGCTTGGCACCACAGAAATCAGCACAGGTTTGTTGGCGAAATCACTTAATGAAACTGGGCCAAAAGATTCGTTAACCACTTTAAAGTCAGGGGCCGTTTCACCTTCGTTTACTTGTGTCCCCAGCAGAGTTACAAACTTGTTTCCGGCTTTCACTAAATTATCGGTTTTGGGCAGTGAATCTTGTGTGAAGAAATCTGCGCAAGCAGAGGAAATAACAGCAAAATTTAATGCGCTAGTTAATAGTAAAGTTGAAAATTTCATATATAGTGTACGTATAGATATCGCGTGTAATACAAGCTTACCTTCGTCGTGCTGAAATTGCTAATGAATAAGGTAGGTCTTGGTTATTTAACCGATATAAAAATAAGATGCTCTGGAGCGTGTTGCGCTCTGGTAAAATCTTTCCTTTCCATTGATTTGTCAGAGGTTGTTTACTGATAATGCCAACCAAATTACTTATATGCGACGACTCGAATATGGCGCGCAAACAGGTGGCGAGATCGCTGCCTGATGACTGGGAAGTCGATGTTAGTTTCGCTGAAAATGGACAGCAAGCAATTACAGCAATTAAAGCCGGTAAAGGCGATGTGTTATTGCTGGATTTGAATATGCCAATCATGGATGGTTATCAAGTACTCGAAACCATCGTCAAAGAAGATCTTCCGACCCTGACTGTGGTGATTTCTGGTGATATTCAGCCAGAAGCGCATGAGCGCGTTACCTGTATGGGTGCGTTGGACTTTATTCAAAAACCAGTCAACAAAGACAAGCTAACCGACATTTTACTGTCGTATGGTATTTTTACCCGTGAAGATCTCGCGACCAATAAAGCTCGCCAAGCAAGTGAAGCCAAGCAGCGTGAAAAAATTGAGCTTCCTGCCATCAACAAGCCTGTGCCCAAAGCGGCAGAAGCCAAAGAGCGCGTTTATCAACCCATCACTTTGGCACCTGATTTACGCGATTGCTACCAAGAAATTGCCAATGTCGCCATGGGGCGTGCTGGTGATTTGCTAGCGCGTTTATTAGATGTTTTCGTGCTGCTCCCCATCCCCAATGTGAACTTGATTGAAGTGAGTGAGCTGAATATGGCGCTGACTTCTGTTGCGACTAATGAGACTACATCAGGGGTTTGCCAAGGCTTTATTGGTGCAGGTGTCAGTGGTGAAGCGTTACTTATTTTGAACGACTCCAGCTTTAAAGAAATCGCCTCGTTGATGAACTACCATCAAGAAATCGACGAGAACACCGAGCTTGAGCTGCTGATGGACATGGCAAACACCTTGATTGGTGCGTGTTTGAGTGGCGTGTCTGAGCAGTTAGATATGACGTTTAGCCAAGGCCATCCGGTCGTACTTGGGCAACACCGCAACGTTAAAGATTTGATTGCCACCAACGCTGCCAAGTGGCGTCAAACCCTCGCCATTGAAATTAGTTACAACATTGAAAACTACTCGATTAAATGCGATTTATTATTGCTGTTTACCGAGGAATCAATGCGTACGTTAAACAATAAAATTTCCTACTTACTGGACTAGTTATGTCGTTAGAAGCATCACAATTAAACGAATTACATTGGCTAATGGAAATGTTGCACAACATTGACGTTGGCTTAGTGGTACTTGATCGCCAGTATAATATTCAGATTTGGAACGGTTTTATGGAAAACCACAGCGGCTTACTACCGCGTGAGGTTAAAGATAAAAACCTGTTCTCATTGTTTGAGGAAATTCCACAAGACTGGTTTGTACGTAAGGCTGAGTCGGTATTTTTGTTGAAAAACAAGGCGTTTACCATTTGGGAGCAGCGACCGTATGTGTTTAAGTTCCAAAACTATCGACCAATCACAGGTACCGCTGATTACATGTACCAAAACACGACCTTTATTCCCCTGATGGCGGCCAATGGTGAAGTAAGTCATCTGTGCATGATTGTGTACGATGTGACCGATAGCGCCGTACACAAAAAAGATTTGCAAAGCGCTAACCAAGAGCTGGCGATCCTCAGCCAAACAGATGGCCTGACTAAACTGTTTAATCGCACCCACTGGGAGCGTTGTTTAGAGTCGGAATATAAACGTTGGTTACGCAGCCAAAATCCAAGCTGTTTGGTGATGATTGATATCGATCAATTTAAGAAGGTCAACGATAGCTACGGTCATGTCGTGGGCGATGATGTGATCAAACACTTGGCTGAGCTGGTTAGGCAACAAGTGCGCGAAACCGATGTTTCTGGGCGCTATGGCGGCGAAGAGTTTGCTGTACTCTTATCAGATACGACATTAGAAAATGCCCATACTTTTGCTGAGCGCTTGCGCTCAAAAGTGGAGTCGTCGGTGGTTAAATACAATGATATCGACATCAATTACACGATCAGCATTGGGATCGCGCAAGTGACACCGGGCATCAGTACATACGAAGCATGGATTGAATGCGCAGACAGTGCCCTTTATCAATCGAAAAAGGACGGGCGAAACCGTATTACCTCGTTCCCTAAACAGTAGCTTTTAAATTTTTGCTTTTAAAGTTTTGATCTTAAATTTTAGCGCTAAAAATACAGCGCCAAACTGTCACTTCAATACCATAAGACAGACTAGCTAACTGAGTAAGCTAGCTAGCCTGAAACCTCTTTCAGAACGCTTTGCGCACGCCAACCGTCACGCTGGTATAGTCAAAATCTTCCAATGCTAAGATAGTGCTGACATCAATAAACGCCTGAATACCATTGGGGTAAACCATGGAAATTCCCGCCCCTACGTTAAAATAATTTGAATCAGGGTCGTCGGTAACGAACTCTACCAAATTGTTACGGGGATCGTGTACATATTGGGCCGTAATGGCACGGCTTTCATCATCGTGTTCGTAATGCCATTCGGCGAGTATGTAAGGAGACATTACGCCATAGTCTCGATTTAACACCCAGCTAATCTGGCCGCCCAAGATGGATTTTAACGATTCTATTTCCTGCTTTTGGTAAGCGAGTGCGAGGCCGCCACCTTCGCCAGCATTGCTTTGAGAGGAGTCTGATTCGGCAAAACTATCAATTTCAATATCGAGGTAAGAAACTTTGAGGTAGGGCATTACCGTGCGATTATCACTCACCATTTGATAGCCAACATCCAAAGTCACAGCGTGTTGATCTGAGTCTGTGCTCGAACTCAGTGTGCGATTGGGGGCGCCAGGAGCATCTGTTGTCGATATAATCTGTATCTGGCGAGCTAAATCAAATTCACTACTGCCAAAGTCAACAACGGCAGACAGATAGAAATCATTTTGGTGGTATAAACCATAGAGGGAGATGGTATCTGTGGTTACGTCCATCTGAGTATCTGGCACGCGATCTGTTACATCGTAGTCAGCTTCCATATCTCGATAACCATAACTGATCCCCATTACCCACTCATTGTTTAGCAGGTAATCAATACCAACTAACACGTTGTAATCGTCTAGATCAAAAGCATTTTCTCGGTCGGTTGCGTCTTTTTCACCAAACCCGCCTTTGACACTTGCGTAAACGCCCCACTTTTCATTGCCATCACTGCTCGCTCCCAATCCCTGAGATTGGAAGTTAAACCCAGTTACATTCGATTCTGGTGCGGTATAAGCAATGCCACCCATAGTATTCATCAGGCTACTCAGACGCTCGGCGATTAACGCATTTTGCCCCATCATTGCATCGGTAATCACATTGCTTTGCGTGGCGACTTCTTCACCGGCAACGTGTTGCAAATAATTCGCTAACTCTGCCGCTGAAACCCCCAAATCTTTCGCTCTAGGGCCGTTAATACCGTTTAATCTATTAGCGGTGTGAACCATTTCCCCACAGCGATTAAACAGATCATTTTGCTGTTTACTGCCATCAGTACCGTTAACGACAAAACCACCACATACCGTTTGTACAGCGTCCCCCATACGTTGTTGTAATTCGGTAACACCTATGGTGCCTAGGTTGGTTTTGATTTGGTCGGTGTTAATTTCATTGGCGTTTATTTCATTAATATAAATGTGAGGGGCGATGACTAAGGTCGAAGTGAGCAGACTAACGTTAATTCGTTTATCCATGACAGGGTTTCCTTTAAGCATGGCTATCGTTGGTATATGCCTTTCGACATAGTTACCTTGTTATTGGGATAACCTGCAGCTATTGGTCACTTTGACTCACAGCAGAAAAATCGTGTCAATAAAACGGTGGCCTAACCACGTATGCTGGCAGGCTAAATTTGTAGTTATAGGTATAGACTATATTTTATGTTTGCGCTGTTCTTTTGAATGTTTAAACTTTCAACTAATGTCGAGCTGGTGAAATGTCCAAGGAAACTGATAAACCTGATCATGATAGCAACCAGTTTACAGGTGAGCATCCTGCACAAGATGATTCGGTGGATAAAACCATTATTGCCACACCCGCACCGTCTTCTTTGACGTCGAGTAATGAAGTTGAGGTTGCCGAGGCACAGCCCGCGCTAGGCACTGGCCAAGTGATCAAAGATCGCTTTGTGCTTACTGAGCGGCTGGGGGAAGGGGGAATGGGAAGTGTTTACAAGGCACGAGATATTATTCAAGAGCAAGCACAGGAAAAGAACCCTTGGGTTGCGATCAAATTGTTGGATATGGTTGAGTTGGATAGCCAAGATGCTCTGATGTGGCTGCAAAGAGAAACCATCAAAGCCCGCAGTCTTGCTCACCCCAATGTGATTCGAGTTTACGACGTTGACCGCGATGGCGATCGAGTGTTTATGACCATGGAGTACCTCGAAGGAATATCGCTTGAGCAATGGCTCAGCCAATACGCGCCAGCCTCTCAAGAGCAATGTGCACCTATCTGGCAGGCGATGGCTGCGGCCTTATCATTTTCCCATCAAAACGGTATTGTGCACTGCGATCTTAAACCCAGTAACGTGTTTATTTGTAATAGCGGCGAGGTCAAAGTGATCGATTTTGGCATTGCGCGTGGCCAAGCAGACAGCCAACTCAATACAACCATGTTTAATCCGGGGGATTGGGGGGCACTCACGCCCGGATATGCCAGCTATGAAATGATCGCAGGATTACCTCCCGAGCCGCAAGATGACATTTATTCGATGGCGGTCGTCATGTACCAAATGCTTACAGGCAAGCACCCATTTGATAAAAATAGCGCGATGAAGGCCAAAGCGCTGGGCTTGCAAGCCGCGCCGATAAAAGGCATTGCCTCGGACTTATGGCAGGAGATCAAAAGCGGGTTGAGCTTTGAACGCAAATTAAGGCCCGCATCCGCTTTGTCGTTAGTCCCTGATAAATCAGTGGTTAGACGAAATATACGCTACGCAATTGTCGCGTTAATCTCGTTAATCTGTTTGCCATTGGCTTATTTCACTTTTACTCAACAGATCGCATTAGAATCGTCTGAACCTGAACCAGCTGAAGCTAAGCCCCCTGAAACTGAGCCCGCATTGCTATCACAGCCCACAGTTAACCGTGACTTAACTCCCCAACAAGTTGAGCAAGTGCAAACGATATTGGCGATTGCCGACGCGCATTTTGATATGGAATTTTATGTCAAACCTATTGGCGCTAACGCCCGTGAAGCTTATTTACACGTATTAACCATAGATCCGGTCAATCGCGAGGCGCAACAGGGGCTGATTAACATCGCCAACTTGTTTTTAGCTGATGCAAAAAGATATTTGTCTCAACAAGACAGAGAACGGGCAAGTGTCGCAATCGCCCAAGGGTTAAAAACGGTACCTGAGCATCAGGAATTGCGGCGCTTGCAGCAAACACTGCAAGACTTTTAGCGGCTTCTTGCTATGCGGACAGTTATTTAGCGAGCGCTGATTTAGCAGAAAGCCACTAATCAGCCAGAAAGGCGAATATGTGCTTTTTAGCTATACTTTTATCACGGTCACCAAAGCCAATGCCTTAGTGTGAATCATGTCAAATATACCTGTTGCTGCCAAGCTCCCCCACTTGAGCAAACTATCCATTTTAGCCGCAACGCTTATCTCTATTTTCGCGTGTCAAACGACAACACCTAAGGTCGCTAGCCAATTAGCCAGTGCGCCCAAAGGCATTGAAAATATTGACGACTTGGTAGTGGTCGATTGCCAACTTCCTGGCATGGTGAAGATGCTGGGCACTATGAAATACGTTACGCCGAGAAGGGCTGCGCGGTTAACCGCGAATGAATGCAGTATTCGCGGCGGTGAATACGTTTTTAGTGATCGCGCAAGTTTAGATGCATCGTTAAACATTTGGTTACCACAAGCGCAAGACGGTGATGCAGTCGCTCAAAATTATGTGGGGCAATTGTATGAAACAGGCGTTAATCGACCACCAGATTTTCAACTAGCCGCATTGTGGTACCAACGAGCCGCCGAGCAAAATCTCAAAGCAGCACAAGTTAACCTAGGCTTCTTGTACGAGATGGGGCGAGGTGTCAGCCAAGACAAAAAGAAAGCGCTCAATCTCTATCGCGCGGCGGCAGGTCTTGACGATGACCAACTTGAGTACGAGTCAGTCATTGAACAACGCATCGCAGAGCGGCTGCAGCAATTCCAAGGGCAGTTAAAACGACACCAGCGAAGCAATGCCGAACTTGAGCAAAAACTTCAAGCCTTGTATGCCAAACACAATGTCGCACTTCAACAGTTAGCAAGGTCGCTAAAGGCAAGAAATCAGCTCCAGCAGACAACTTCGGGTATTAGCAACAGCGCTGAACTGCGCCGATTGAACAAAAAAATTAAACAACTCGAACAAGATAACCAAGGCTTATTAGCCAATATTGCACAATTGACCGAGGAAAACAGCGCAAGTAAAGATAAACTGCTGGCTGAGCGGGAAGCTTTAACGATAGAGCTGAGTGGTGTTAATCAAAGCCTTGATTCGCTTAATCAGCAGCTACAGCGAAAAGAGCAAGAAGTAACGCATTTAGCGAGCCAATTGAGTCAGTTAAAAGACAGCTACGAGCGGGAAAAAACTGAGCTTTATGAAAGTGCAAAGGTGCTTTCGAGCCGTTCAAGCACAAGCCTTCAACAAATGCAGGAGCAGCTGCTGGCGTTAAGCTTATCAAAAAGTAAGTTAGCGCAAGAAAACGCAATATACCAAGAGCAAAACCAGGGTTTAACACAAGTCATTGCTGAGCTTGAAACCAACTTAAATAGGCTCGCTGATAAAGAAAGCAAGCAGGCAAATATCCACCGATTGCAAATCGACAGTCTCAAGCAAACGCTAACGCAGAACAGGTTAAAGCTTCAAAACGCAGCGCAACAGGTGAACGCGCTGTCTATTGAGCGAGCGGATTTAACCGAACGCTTGCTGCTCGCCGTTAAAGCGCAAGAAAAATCGCAAACTGAGCTGGCAGCGCTGCGCTTGCAATACACTGACAACCAGCTGTTGCAAACACAAACGCAAAGTGCGCTTGAGCTACTGAAACAAGATAAAGGAAAACTTGAACAACAACTTAAACAGTCAAGCATGCAACAAGCAGATGCTTCGCAAGCGCAATTAACCTTGCTTGAGCAGCAGCTCAGTGAAAAAGATCAGGCCATTGCTCAACTGCGACGAACGCAAAGCGAATTACAGCTTAACAATCAATTATTGAAACGCAGGCTCAAAAATGATGCACAGCAAACAAGTGAGTTGGCTGAGCAATTGGCATCAAAGGCGAAGTCTTTAAGCCAAAAGCAACGGGAAATTATTAGATTAGAAAGCCAGCTTGAACAAGCAAATCAAAAGTATTCGGGCCTCAACCAAGTCGCACTGCGCCCGGCGAGCAATGCGCTAGCGCCTAAGCTGCGCTCTATTGATACTAGCGCTATCGTCAAGAGCTCTATCACAAACAATAACGAGCAAAGCCAGCTAGTGCAGTCTTTTGGCAATTTTCACGCGTTAATTATTGGTAACGACAACTATCAGTACTTGCCGAATTTAAATACCGCAGTCGCCGATGCCAATCGCTTGGAGCAGATATTAAAGGATCAGTACGGCTATGAAACAACGGTGTTGCTCAATGCGGATCGCCAAACGATTTTAACTCGTCTGTTTGAATTAAAAAAATCACTCACCGATGATACTAACCTACTTATTTATTACGCCGGGCACGGTGAAATTAGTGACTCTAGAGGGCATTGGTTACCAATTGATGCCAGACCGGATAATCAAGCTAACTGGATTCCCACGCAACAATTAACCGATATGGTTGCGTTAATTGATGCGCGTAAAATTCTGATTGTTGCAGACAGCTGTTACTCCGGCGTGTTAACGCGCAGTGCGATTTTATCTTCCGGTGTGCGCGGTGATATTAACGATAAAAAATACCAACGTTGGTTGCAGGCCATGGCGAAGGGGAAATCGCGCACTGTGCTCACTTCTGGTGGGCTACAACCTGTGTTAGACAGCGGCGGTGGTGAGCATTCATTGTTTGCGAAACACTTTTTAGCGGCACTGGAGAACAATCAAGGGATCATCGATGCCCATACCTTGTACAACCAAATATTTTTGGACGTTAAAGAAGCGGCTCTAGTGATGAATGTCGACCAGTCACCTCAATATGCGCCGATTAAAAATGCTAACCACTATTCGGTGGATTACTTTTTTATCAATCGCCAAAATTTATAACACAAAGCAGGGCAAATGGACGCTCCTTGGTTTCGGCAAGGCTTATTTACCATTTTATGGTTGAGTGTTGTGTTTACAACATCGAGCTGTGTTGCACCTTATCAAACATTTCAAAGTGCGGCTGCTCGGCACCACTTAGCAACTTCAACAATTAACACGCCGCTGTTTGAGCATGTCATTTTTCAAAACTCGAACCCCATTAAAGGCAAATTACATATTTACTTTACTGGTGATGGCACACCGTGGCGACAAGGGAAAGTGCCAGCATTAGACCCGACTCCACAAAGCTCGTTAACACTGGCTTTGTTGGTAAACGATCCAACGGCTGCAATGATACTGGGCAGACCTTGCTATCACGGGCTTTATCAAGAGACAGCATGCCATTATCAATTGTGGACGAGTAAGCGCTATGCAGAGCAAGTCATCACTAGTATGTACATGGTATTAGCGCAAATTGCGGAGGGGTTACCAAGTGATACCGAGCTGGTTTTGATTGGTTACAGTGGCGGTGCCACGATTGCCAGCTTGTTAGCCCAATATCAAAGCTATCAGCACCATTTGCATCAACAAAAACAGCATCAACACCGTCAGCATAAAAGCCAAGGCAATAAACTCAATATTCGCCGAGTCGTGAGCATTGCGGGCAATCAAGACATAACGGCCTGGGCAGATCACCACCGCGTTCCCAGGCTTTATGGTTCACTAAACCCCATGCTGTTGCCAAAGGCTTCTGACAACATAGAATATGTATTTCTCGCTGGCGCGAATGATCGCACTGTATTACCCGTGCACAGTCGAGTTTATGCCGAGCGCCAGACCAATTACCAGTTCATTCTTTATGACACATATGATCACTATTGCTGCTGGCAAGCAGCATGGCCAACTATCTTAACGATTCTAGGTGAGGACTAGGTAAGTCTAGGTGAGGGGTAGCTAAGCTGAGCTGTTGGCAAATATTTTTGCCATTGCTCACCACGAAATCAGTTCTTCTACTACAATTGAACTGGGCGAATGGAAACTGAGGCAAATTCGTAAATGAAAGATATGCCAAGCATTGACATTCCAGGGTATGAATTCAAGGAGGTGCTAGGCCAAGGTGGCATGGCAACGGTATATCTGGGAATGCAGAAAAGTGTTCAACGCTTGGTTGCCATTAAGATCATTTCTCATCAACTTTCTCAAGATCCCGTCTTCGGGGAGCGGTTTTTGCGCGAAGCGAGGATCGTTAGTCAGTTAGTACACCCCAACATTGTCACCGTTTATGATGCTGGTGTTATTGATAACCAACACTATTTGGTAATGGAGTATATCAAGGGAGACGATCTCAAGTGCCGGCTCAATCAATTATCGCTAACCGATATGCTGGAAGTGGTAAAAGATGTCGCCGCAGCACTTGAATACGCTGGTAAAAAAGGCTTTGCTCATCGCGATATTAAACCAGAAAACATTATGCTGCACGACGAAGATGGGCGCGCTGTACTGACTGATTTTGGCATTGCCAGAGCATTTGATGCCGTTAGTGCCATGACTAACACGGGAACAATTGTGGGCACACCCCATTACATGAGCCCTGAGCAGGCGATTTCCGCGAAAGTGGATCACCGCTCAGACCTTTACAGTCTTGGTGTCGTTTTATATCGAATGCTCGTAGGTAAAGTTCCGTTTGATGGTGACTCTTCCGTATCGATTGGTATCAAACATATTTCTGAGCCTATTCCGAGCGTCTCACCATACCTTAGTGAAACATTCCAACCCATCATTAATAAATTGTTAGCGAAAAAACCGGAAGAGCGCTGGTCATCAGGTAAAGAGCTGATTGATGCCTTAGCGCAAATTCCAGCGGAAATCTTAGCGAAATTGTCAGAGCAACGAGAGCAGCACAAAGCGCAGCGAGCTAAGCTCAAACGTATGGGGGCAGAGCCGCGGAATAATGGCAAGGAAGAGGCCACTCGCATTGCAACGCCCACTTATCTCAGCTCGCAATCGCAGCGCGTCACGCCCAATGACGATACAAACTTGGAGCAACTCGCTACACCAACCCCAGACGAGAATATTGAAAACAGCTCAGTTTCAATTGATTCAGTTTCAATCGATAACACAGAACATTTCGGTGCCACCAATACTATGACCACCAGTGAAGTGGGCGCGAGTGCTCATATCACTGAAATAACATCCACTGAGACATCGTCCACCGAAACTCCGCGTACTGAATTAACGTCCACGGAAACAACACCCGCGGAAACAATGGTGACTGATACGACATTCAGTCAATCGGAAACTCATACACAAAGCACGAATAACTTGAGCGGCAACACTCAGCATCCTCAGGTAGCGGATTCTCAGCAGTATACAAAGGAGCTTGAAATACCTAAGGTGAGCTTGAGTGAAGATGAGCGCCACCAGCACGCTAGTGAAGTTGCGGTCAATGAAGCGAGTGCAAGCTGGAAAATCGTTGCAGGTGTTGCACTGGCGATAGGTGTGGGCGTTTTCACCTTACACTATTTAAACGTGGTCGATGTAAAAAGTGTTTGGGTCAACCTTATTAATAACAGCCACGCCGATGACAAACAAGCTGGTAATAAGCATACGAGTGATAAACAGGCGCCGTTATTGGTCGCACAGCAAAAATCAGAACTTAGCCAACAAACAGAACAAGTCAATTTGCAGACTGCTCAGCAAGTTAAGCAGCAAGTTAATCAGCAAGCGAATTACCCAGCTAACGCAATCAACGAAAAAGCTGACATTAGTAATCAGCCAACACAAATGACTACCACAGCCCAAGCTCCCCAAAACAAAGAAAGCACCCCAAAATCCGATAGCGGCGAGCAAATATCTTCACTTGCTAACTTGCTGGCTGAGGCGGAAGCTTTACGGGCTAACAAGGCTGAATTACTCGCTAATAGCGAAGCGCTACTGGCTGTTTATCAAGACATTTTGATGACAGCCCCAGATAATGGCTATGCGCGCACTGGAATAGCTTCGCTGAAAAGTGACATTAATGCCTTAGTGGCTAACCATGAAAGCGCTGCTCGATTCACTGAGGCCGTGCAAGCGCATAATCAATTGCGAGAATTATTTCCCACGTTTGGCCAAGATACGGCTTATGCCGAGCGCCATCAACAACTTTTACGGCACCAAAAAATAGCGGAATTGATGCAAACCGCAGAAGAACTTATCGCTAAAGACTATTTGTCTGGCGCGGGTCAAAGAAGCGCTATGCACTATATTGACCAGGTATTGTCAATCCATCCTGCCCATTTTGAAGCGCTGGCGGCGAAAGAAAGAATTATCAGTCGCTATCATCAATTAGGTATTTGGGCGTTGCAAAAAGGCGAATTTGAAAAAGCAAAAACCTATAGCGATAAGGCGCTGGCGGTTAACTATGGTGAGCAGGCTCACCTGCTGGAGCTTGAGCAGCAAATCATTTCCGCTGAGCAAGCGGCAACTGCGGCCAACGAAGCAGAGCAGGCTATCACCGCTAAGATTAATCAAGGCTATGAGCATATTGAAAATGGTCGACTCTTGCAGCCTGAGTTTGAAAATGCCTTTGATGTGTTTAACGAAGTGTTAGCGCAACAAGAAAATCAGCCAGAAGCCCTAGCTGGCATGCAAACGTTAGAGTTGAGTTTGAATCAAAAGGTCATGGACTTACTGGCGGCGGGGGAGCTGAGTGAGGCCGAACAGCTAGCACTCGCTGCAGCGAAAAAGTTCCCAACAAGCTTGTTTATTGCAGAAGCGCAAAACGAGGTCTTAAATGAAATAGAGCGCGTAAAACCCAAGATTACCAAACTTGTGATCATGGGGCAGGCTTTTGATGACATCGCAAGTGAATCGGGCGACGGCAGCGATATTGTGCCAACTGAAAATGCGGTTTTTATTGGCCTGGAGTATTCCAATTTTCCTGCCGCTAGTGCGGTATTACAAGCGGAACTGTATGACGATGCCAAAGCCACTAAATTAACCACTGTGCCGGTATTGCTCGCTGATCAGCAAGGAGAAACTTATTTTAAAGTCACTGGCCCACTGCAAGGGTTTAATGAAGGAAGTTATATTCTTGATATCTTACTGGGGCAGGAAACGCTTTCTAGTCGGGAGTTTTTAATACAACGTTAACTAGGTGAACCCGTGCTGCACTGACTAGTAAATTGAACTAGTTAGCGCTATTACCTAAACAACACTTTTACTTAAACAAAGACTGGCCAATAACAATAGGAATAACTGAATGGCGCGGATCAATATGCTACTTGTCGTTTTGTCACTCTGGGGATTGGCAGGTGTCGCGTTGGCGCAAATAGATGAAATACAAAGCGATCGAGCGCAATACAGTCAAACAGTCTATATGATTGATGATGAGGAAAATAGCGCTACTTCAAACCTGAGTGATGAGTTGAATGATAAAGCAAGTAATAAAGCGAGTCTTGAGCAGGCTTTGGCTGCTATTAAGCAAGAAAAGGCGGCGGGCTTAGCAAAAACAAACTTACTCAGAGCAAAAGTTCGCCAGTTTATTCAGCAGCGCATCGAAACCTTAAATACATTTTTAATGGATGGTGACTTACTCGATTATGTCGGTGCCGAATTGATAAGTCGCTCACAAATTCAAGCACAGGCCGTCACTTTGGTGGACTTGGCAAACCCTGTTCCTCAATCTGGCGTGTTAACGGGGGGCGGAATTTATCTCGCATCGCCAACGCAAATTAAGGTCACCGTTTTGCGCTCGATAAGAGATAGGCTGATCCCTTTATGGCAAAGTAATAGTATCGAGCTAACCGAGCTTGGCGAGAATCGTTTTATGTTCACAACTTCCGTTAACGTAGAGCAAGGAGACATTATTGCCTATCAGTTGGCGGATGGAGCCAGTGTGCAGTTTGACAAAGGCACAGGGGATACAAGATATCTGACTAAGCCATTGGCTTTAGGCGAGGGCATTAGGCTCAGATCGTTGAAGGGAAAGAGCGAGCGCAGAGCATACGCGCTAGGGGTTTACGGTTTGCTGTCACAGCCCCAATAACCAACTAAAATAACTGATATATTTGAGTGGTCGTAATCCTCATTAAGGATTGTTGCTATGTTAAAACAAGGGCAACGGCTAGTTGCCATCAGCACGGCATTAGGTGATGACGAGTTGGTGTTTTATCGCGCCAAAATACAGGAGTCATTGGGGCGACCTTTCACCTTTACTGTCGAAATGATTAGTGAAAATGACAGCATATCCCTCGACGATATGTTGGGCACGAATGCCACTATCCGGCTAGAAACTGAAAACGACCCTCGTTACTTTAACGGGATTATCAGTGACTTTTATCAAGAATCGGCGCAGGCCACTCGCTATATTGCAGTGATGCGCCCGTGGTTTTGGCTGCTTAACTTGAGCAGCAATTGTCGCATTTTTCAGAACAAAAATTATCCAGACATTATCAAGCATATTTTTGATGAATTAGGTTTCAGTGACTATGAAGATAAGCTCACTGGCAGCTACGACGTCAATGAATATGTGGTGCAGTTTAACGAAACTGACTTCAATTTTATCTCTCGTATTATGGAGCAAGAAGGCATTTATTATTACTTTGCTCACACCGACGGACAGCACGTCTTAACACTGGTTGATGACAACGCTATCCTCCCTACCGCTGGCGAACTGACTTATCGTGAAGCGACAAGCAAAAATGTGCAATTTCAAATGGAAGTGATCCGCTCTTGGAAAAATACGCGCCAGCTGCGCTCTGGCGGTATTCGATTAAAAGCGTTTGACTTTGCAACACCCACGAAAAATTTAGAGGCGATAACATCGGATCCTAAAACCGATACCATGAGCCCTTTCGAGCATTACCATTATCCGGGCAATTACAATGAGCCTGCCAGTGGCCAAGATTACACTCGTATTTTGATGGAGCGCGAGAATGTCGGCTATGAAGTTAAATCGGCGCTGAGTAATGTACGTACGCTATTTGCGGGTCATCAGTTTTCTTTAATTGATCACCCCAGAGAAGATCAAAACAGTGACTACATTGTTACTCGGTTTGACTGCACATTAAACTCAGATGATTACGCCGCCCAAGAACATCACAACGAACAACCGCTGTTCACATCAAGTTTTCGGGCGGTTCCTACCAATGTGCCATTTAGGACTCAAATGTTAGCGCGCAAGCCCAAAATGACAGGGCCACAAACTGCGCTTGTGGTGGGGCCAAGCGGCGAAGAAATTCACACTGACGAGTTTGGTCGAATCAAGGTGATTTTTCATTGGGACAGAGAATCACAAGCGGATGAAAATAGCTCTTGTTGGATTCGCGTGGCACAAACATGGGCGGGTAAAGGGTGGGGCAGCCAGTATATCCCACGTATTGGGCAAGAAGTGTTAGTCGATTTTTTAGATGGTGATCCTGACAAGCCGATAGTCGTTGGTAGCGTCTATAACGGCGGTACTATGCCGCCGTACGAGCTGCCAGCCAATGCCACTTTTTCTGGTGTAAAGTCGAACACCAGCAAAGGCGGTGGCGGCTTTAACGAACTGCGCTTTGAAGACAAAAAAGGCGAAGAGCAAATTTTTGTTCACGGCGAGAAAAATCAGGATATCAATATCAAAAACGATTGTTTTGAGATGATTGGACACAATCGCCATTTGATCGTGAAAAACGATCAGCTTGAGCGTGTTGACAATAACCGCAATGAAGAAGTCAAAGCAGATCACATTGAAAAAATCGGCAAAGATCGTCACCTCAAGGTGGCTGGCAAAGAGGCGAAAAAAATCACGGGCAGTTTGTCGTTAACTGTGGTCGGTGACGTGGCTCAAGTGTTTAAAAAAAATCACTCGCAAGAGATCACCGACGACAGTTATATCAAAGCCACCAATATCTGCATCGAGGCAACGGATAACATCACCATCAAAGTAGGCGGCTCCTTTATCGCGATAGATTCGAACGGTATCAAAATAGGTACTAAAGGTGATATCGCACTTGATGCGGATGGCAATACGAATATTGATGCCGGAATGAACATTAATGTGAAAGCTGGCATTAATGCCAAAGTGGAGGCAAGCGCTATGGGCGAATTTAAGTCGGGCGCTATCTTAACGCTCAAAGGCAGCTTAGTGAAAATTAACTAGCTGCGTTTTTAGTTTAAATAGGTAGTGTGAATGATAAGCCTGAATGATAAGCGTAAACGATTAATTTGGATAAACATTTAAGCACATGAACGTAAAACTGCCACTGGGGAGAAACACTCGTGAAGCCTAAAGATGGTAAAGCAATTACAGCAGTGCAACCTATTGATCCAGAAGAAGTGTTTGAGGCAGATGAAGCAAGCCCAGGCAAGGTTGCCAAGGTAAAAGCCGAACAACAACAGCGCCAATCGGGCAAATATGGCGTAACGCCAATTGTGCCATTTCAGGGGGCTGCTGGCTCAGCTAATCAGACGGAAAACAGTGAACAGGAAGAAGCGCCAAGTGCTTGCTTAGAAATCGAGTTGGTGGATGAACAAGACCAACCTCTCGCGGGTGAAAAGTATCAGGTGGAATTACCTGATGGCACAATGGCAAAAGGCACTTTGGATAACAAGGGCTATGTGAAAATAGCAGGCTTTGAGCCGGGAAATTGTCAGGTGAGCTTTCCAGACATTGACAGCAAAGCTTGGGAAAAAGCCTAAGTAAGTTAAGTTGACAGGTATTCTGATGCCCAAAAACTACAAAGTAAAACAAGGTGATTCAATCGTAAGTATCGCTTATCGACATGGTTTTTTACCTGACACACTGTGGAACCATAGCGCTAATCGAGAGCTTAAATCAAAGCGCGAGAATATGAATACGTTAGCGCCCGGCGACATGCTAGTGATCCCCGATATTGATACCACAGCGATAAGCTGCGCGTCTGATCAAAAGCATAAATTTCGCCGCAAAGGTACGCCGATCAAAGTGACACTCAAGCTTATTGAAGAAGACGAGCCCAGAGCCAACCTTGAGTATACCTTGGTTGTCGATGGTCAGTCTCGCCAAGGTACATCAGACGGTAACGGTGTTGTTGAAGAATATGTGCTGCCCACCGCGAAAAAAGGGGTGTTGAAAATTGGTGATACTGAGCAAGTGACTTTAGATATCGGCCATCTAAACCCCTCAGATGACTTAACGGGAGCGCAAAGCCGACTGAATAATTTAGGTTATTTTTGTGGTTCGAGCGATAAGCTAGATGAGCAAACCAAAGCGGCCATTCGCGGCTTTCAGGGGGACAACGATTTAGAGCAAACGGGCGAGCTAGATCAAGCAACCAAAGATAAGCTGATGGAAGCGCACGGAGGCTAAGCGATGGCTGATCCTAATGCTCACCTCGACAAGTTTGTTAAAAACTGCATGTTAGCGCCGCCAGCAGGCCAAAATCGCTCCGATGCAGAGTTGCAGGCGGGGCGAAAAAAATGGAAATCCGGCTTTTTTGAGCACAAGGTCAAAGCTGGTGAAAGCATAGATAAAATTGCCAACTACTATCACTCCCGTGGCACAGCACCGGATGGCTGTGATTGGAAAATGCTGTCACGCTTTAATTGGGGCGTAGACTACCCGCCGTATATCAATTGGAAATTGGTTGAGCAATACGATTTTGATGAAACCCAAAACCTGACCAAAGACAAGAAAAATTACGTCTTTAAAGGTGGTGAAGTGGTGCTTGTGCCAATGCGGCCGGG
The DNA here is from genome assembly GCF_003390335.1 of Thalassotalea euphylliae. Lineage (NCBI taxonomy): Bacteria > Pseudomonadati > Pseudomonadota > Gammaproteobacteria > Alteromonadales > Colwelliaceae > Thalassotalea > Thalassotalea euphylliae. The sequence continues at coordinate 3,359,080 of NZ_QUOU01000001.1, read as the reverse complement.
CGCGAAAAAGCCGGGCAATATTGCCCCTGAACAGTCGAATACGATTGTGCGTCGAAAAGTTGAAGTAACTGGCGTCGCCGGCCCCTCATTAATGACGCCAGATATTAAATCAACCTTTAAGGTCACGGGTTTTTCGGTGGATAATGAAGATGTGACTGACAGCCAGCGCGCAGCAGTAAAATGGAAGATTAAAGACCTTGATTCTGGGGCGGAAACTGAATCTGCAGAAACTGGTGAGACGGTGCAACTTGAATTCACCGACGCTGATGTGGGCAAGCAATACCAAGTGTTTCCCTATCTTGAAAATACCAACCTGCTAGTATGTGTGAAATTGCGGGTGATCAAGGTAGAGCTCAAGCACGAGTTGCCGATTTCAAGGTTTGGTGCAATTACCGAAAACAGTGATATCAATACCATATTTAATCCGTCTGCGGTGATTATTGGCGCAAATAGTAAAACTAAAGCGGCGATTTTTAAACTGACGAAAGTTGAACCCGCTGCGCCTGATTTTGTGCTAGCCCCAAATGACGAAGGTTTTGTTTGGCGCATTAAAAATGTTGTTGGCTCGGCTAAATTTCCTAACATAGATGGCGAGTTGCAAAACACGGGTATTGATTGCATGCTCACTGGCCTCAAACCTGGTTGGGTGGTGTTGGAGGGTTGGACAGCCGAAGCGCAAGCGCCCTGTGTGTATATGACGCTAAAGGTTGTGCAAGAACGTCGTATTGCTTATCGCGTCAATATTTTTCAACAAGCCAGTGGCGCTACCAGCCAATTTAGCTCAGCTGATATAATCAAAATGATGCAAATGGCCAATATTCATATGCGTCAGGTCGGCATAAAATTGGTTGCTGATACTAATACGACCGTTGGCAATTATATTTCTACTATTACTAACCCATCAGGGCAAGTGGCCGGGGTTGACCAATTCGACAATGTGAAGCCAATAGTTGGTACGGCAGGCCATTTCACCATTGAAAATGTCAAAGACGATTACTTTAAATTGCCTTATTTGACAGAGCCTAATGCCATTGTTGCTTCATGCGTAAATGCGCATAGAGGGATTGTTGTTTTTAATTTTTGCCCGAGCGGAGTAGATGTTGATACTGGCGGCTTTGGCGCGTCTGGTAATTTACCCAATTTATTTGCTGAGCCTGATGCCCCTCACTCGCCTGCGATTAATGGTGTATATGGCAAGTACAAAGGCCCGCGAGAAACGATAACACCTGATGATACGGCCAATTTTGTTGAAATAGCGCCGTTTAAAACCCCTGAGGCACCCTATACTCAATCAATTGAGTTATTTGCTGGTGGCATTTTTATGTTTGATTTAAATACCACGTGTAACTTGCGTTCGCAGGGCGCGGTAGTCTCTCATGAGCTTGGTCATATATTGGCGGCACAACATCGTGGCGATGGCAATAACGCTGGTGCTGTCGGTGACGACGGCATCGCCGCCGATCCTCCTGATAATTTAATGGATCCTTATCTTGACGACCAACGACAAAACGATATTGATTTATTACAACTAGAAATATTTAGAGGGACAGGTTTTACGCGAGGTGGTGGCCTTGATGTGAAGGCTATTTATAGTCCGGTGAGACAAGCTGGCAGGTTCGTTAGGCCAACCAATTTGTCTGGTCAACACAATGACACCATGACATGCAGCGTTGAGGTTGTTCGCAAGGGTAAACGCGTTAAAGACGTACAAATGAACTTTTACCTTACCCCTTATGACACCAATGATTTTGCCATTGAAGAAATTAAATATTGGGATAAAACGACAAGAGTTGCTGAAAAGGGGCTGGTTACTCTCAGGGTCAAGTTTACGGGTAATGCTGGCGCCAAGGCGACGATTATTGTAATTGCTGGTGACAATGACGCGCTGGATATCACGGAAATTGAATGTACCATTTTACCATGATGATAAAGGAGTACTGCCTGTTTGGTTTGGTATGCGCGAGCATTGGCTGTGCCGAACAACAGACTAAGCAGATCGATATAGCAATTGGATCTGAGCCAGCGCACTCGTCCCAAACGATGCATCCGCAACAAAATAGACAATCACAAAGGAAGCCGCTAATGACTAACTCAACCATGCAAAAAGCGGAGCAGCTCGCATTAAAGGGCAATGCTCAGCAAGTAACGCAGCTGATACAGGACTTAGCTAACACTGACTTTTTAGAGGTGATTGACCCTCCTGTCCAGGCCAATACAACAGTTAAAGCTACAGACAATTTAACCCTGTTATTAAGGCACCTTTTTAGTCGCAAGGATATTATAGGAATTACTGATAGCGTGCTGTGGCTAGCACAACAACCTACCTTTAGTGCTGAATTTGAGCCTGGCACATTCAGGCATGCAGCCTTGGTTGAAGCTAGTGGCTCGGCGCAGGAAGAAACCGCTCAACTAATGGCATTTTTGCAAGCGGCGAGTAACCGATATCAGCAGTATGCGGTTAAGGCGTTGGCACAGCTGGGCTCACAGGCTGCGGTATCCCTGATATGGCAACTTATTTATAGCGAACAAAGTGTGCTGGACGCCGTTGAAAAAGAGATCTTTACCAAATATTATACGGGCTGGCTTGGCGTTTATCGCGACCGTCCACCAGTGCTATCTCTGCTGGTAAACCATGTTTACACCACCAGTGCAAGGCAGCTAGTCATCACCGTATTGGCGGAAGATTTATTTAGATCTAGGCCTGATCCCAAGTATCATATCCCGTTGGCACAGCTAAACCAAAGTGTTGATAATGCGGTACAACTGGCGGTGATTATCGCCAAGTGGTTTATTTTTAATGCCGAAGACATTGGTCCCGCGCAGCACCAACAAAAAATAGCGCAACGTATTGTTGACCTAGTGGGTGCGGAAGACGTCGAGCTGGTGGCTTATGACGCGGTTGAATTAAGAAAGTGGATACAGGCTGTATTTGAGTCCGCAACAGCACAAACTCAGGATGCGGATCGTATCGCCCTGTTAGCAGCAGGCTTCAATGAGATTCTCACCAGCACAGATTCCTGAACAAAGCTGATGCAACGCGAATTGGATGCTAGCACAGGGCCATTAAATCCAAACCAGATTAGGGGACATCAACGGTAAACTGCCCAGGCGCGGTAAAGGAAATTACCCCTGCCCAATTGCACATACATTTACTGGAATTATTAAGCGCAGGATTACCGCCAATTAGTACCGTTGGTGCGCCCGGTATCCAAGGTGAAGAGGTCGCCGGAATACAAGGAGTTGGTGTTAACACCCCTAGGGCTGCCGAAGTCGCCGCCGCTGTCGTTGGGTTAGCTAAACTACTGCACATACCAAAAGTGGGGATATTCACAAACGGCTTATGATCCATAATGGTCGCCGCAGGCGGTCCACCCGCCATGGTTTTAGCTGTGGGTAGTACACTCAGTGGTGCAGGTGCGACACCAAAAGTGCAGGTCATCATAGCACCAGCGCAAATTTGTTTAGCCATCGGGTTTCTCCTTATACGTATTACTTAAAACCATTATGGTTATCAGTATTTAGCGCTTTTAACCAAATGCTAATAAGCACTGACGTTGCGCGATAACTAAGTGTTTATGGCACATTCACGGTTACCTCTGCACACTAGGCTTTAGGCACCCACGAATATCGATCAAAAACAATCGACTTAACAGTCTTATCAAAGTTGGTATTAGCGATTCGTTGCGCTGTGGTCGTTTTGGCAATCTCAGATTTAAATTGATCCATAGCAAACAGTGAAAAACACCAAGCGAGAATGACAACATTGCCCCTATCTAGCTTGTCGCGAATAAGCTCTCTGAGTCGCTCTGTAGTGCGCTTATCGTTTGCTTCGTAGAGATCTAACAACTCAACATTGTGGCCCTGACTTTTTAACCCATCGACAATTTTTCGATCCTGTTTTAAGTGTTCGATATCATAAACCAGCTTATCAACAATCCGGCCAAACTGGTTGGTTGGGTTACCGGTTGCTTCACCATGACGGCCAGTAAAGACCACCACTTTACTGCCGGCGCTTAAATCTTTCGCGAGTGGTACCCAAGAGTTTTCGCCAGTGATACAAATCGACATGTACAAGTTACCTACTTTCACCCAAGGCACGTCTTCGGCTTCAAATTTTCCGCCTTGGAAAAAACTGTTGGCATGGTCACGCACTGGCTGATTACTATCTTTATCAATAATCATTGGCTTTTCCTTATTCTCTATTTCGTTGACTCATTCAAACTTATATTCAAAGTCATTATCTGCAACATCCACTTTAATTGCGGTTAAGGTGTTACCTTCCATTAACTGGCTTAAATAATGGTGGCTAATTTCTGGCAACAGGGTGTTGGTTAAGATGGCATCTATCATCCGGCCGCCACTTTCTGCTTCATTACAACGAGTGACGATCAGCTCTAACACTGCATCTGAATATTCAAATGGAATACCGTGCTGCTCGTTAACACGGCGTTTAATGCGATCTAATTGAAGTTTGCTGATGGCACTTAGCATTGCGTCGGATAGTGGATAGTAGGGGATGGTGACAATGCGCCCAAGCAGTGCCGCCGGGAATACTTCCAGCAATGAAGGTCGCATGGCATTGACAATACCTTCTGGCTCTGGCAGCAGCTCAGGGTCTTTGCACAAGTTCATCACCAAGTCACTACCCACATTTGAGGTGAGTAAAATAAGCGTATTCTTAAAGTCGATACGTCGGCCTTCGCCATCTTCCATTACCCCTTTGTCAAACACTTGAAAGAAGATTTCGTGCACATCGGGGTGGGCTTTCTCTACTTCGTCTAACAGCACCACGGAGTATGGATTACGCCTGACGGCTTCGGTGAGTATGCCGCCTTCGCCATAACCCACATAGCCCGGTGGTGCACCTTTTAGGGTAGAAACCGTGTGGGCCTCTTGAAATTCACTCATATTGATAGTGATCACGTTTTGCTCACCGCCATACATGGCCTCAGCTAATGCCAACGCCGATTCGGTTTTACCTACACCCGAAGGGCCGCAGAGCATAAATACGCCAATCGGTTTATTGGGGTTGTCTAGCCCGGCGCGTGAGGTTTGCACGCGTTTAGCGATCATTTCCATCGCGTGATCTTGGCCTATCACCCGCTGATTTAATATATTGGCTAAGTTGAGAATGTTTTTAACTTCGTCTTTGACCATGCGTCCGACTGGCACCCCAGTCCAATCCGCAACGACACTGGCGACGGCTTGTTCGTCAACACAAGGTAAAACTAACGGTTGCTCTGCTTGAAGCTGGTTAAGTTCTTGCTGCAAACTGGCGATTTCAGCCAGTAAGCTCTGCTGTTGTGTGGCTAAGTCTTCGGGTGCTTTTGACTTGTCTTGTGGTGAATTGTCTTCTGATAGATCGCCTTCTGATAAATCGCCTGCTGGTGTTTTTTGCATTGTTTCTGTTTGTGCTGCTTGTGCGTCTAGCGAGGGGGAGTCTTCCAACTTCCGTAACGCCTGCTTGCAGTTCAGCATTTTTTCAAACAGCGCCTTTTCACTTTGCCAGCGGGTATTGAGTTCGCTTTGTTGTTGACCAAGCTGCTCAAGCGATTCATCGATGTCAGTAATTCTGTCTTGATGGTTTTGGCCCACTTGCTGCTCTTTCGATAGCACTTCTCGTTCAATATGCAAGTGTTCGATATTGCGCTGGGTATCTTCTAGCTCGGCAGGTGTGGCGTGTTGGCTAACGGCTACGCGCGCACAAGCGGTATCAAGTAAGCTCACGGCTTTGTCGGGCAATTGTCTGGCGGGAATGTATCTGGCAGAGAGTTTTACCGCTGATTCTATGGCTTCATCCAGTACTTCCAATACATGGTGACTTTCTAAGACATTGGTTAGATTACGCAGCATCAAAATCGCTTTGTCTTCGCTTGGCTCTTCCACTTTTACCACTTGAAAACGGCGGGTGAGGGCGGGATCTTTTTCAATGTGTTTCTTGTATTCAGCCCAAGTGGTCGCTGCAATCGTTTTTAGCTCGCCGCGTGCTAACGCAGGCTTTAGCAAATTAGCAGCGTCACCTGTTCCTGCACTTCCACCCGCACCAATGAGAGTATGGGCTTCGTCAATAAACATAATAATTGGGGTGGGGGATGATTGAACTTCTTCAATGACTTGCTTGAGGCGATTTTCAAACTCGCCTTTCATACTCGCGCCAGCTTGTAACAAGCCAATATCGAGCGATTTCAGTTTCACTCCTTGCAGCTTAGGTGGCACGTCGCCTTTTAATAAGCGATGGGCAAAACCTTCAACCACCGCGGTTTTACCAACCCCCGCTTCGCCCGTTAGAATCGGGTTGTTTTGCCTGCGCCGCATCAGAATATCGATCAGCTGACGAATTTCGTCATCGCGTCCAACAATGGGGTCTAGCTCTCCTTGTGCCGCTTGTTCGGTCAGATCTGTGGTAAATTGCGCTAACGCTTGTTGTTTACCCATTTGCGCTGGCGCCATGGCGCCACTTGCTTCGCCGGGAGCGGCTGCTAGATTACTGCCATCTTGGGCTGCCTGTGTTTCTTCACAGCTACCTTCAACAATAGACTGAAACTTATCGCTTAACTGCTCTGCGGAAATCTTGTCAAACTCGTTCGAAAGGGCAAGTAACATGTTTCGCAAGGACTTAGTTTTCAACATACCTATCACTAAATAGCCCGTTCGCACTTTACTGTCATTAAACACTAAGCTGCCGTACACCCAGCCCCGTTCAACGGATTCTTCAACGTGAGCAGATAAATCTGAAATACTGCTTGCGCCTCTTGGCAAGCCATCAAGTGATTCGGTGATGTCAGCCGCGAGCTTGCTAGGGTTGAGTTCAAAATGCTTAATAATGCGATGTAAATCGGAGTCATTGAGCTGCAATATTTGATGCAGCCAATGGGCGACTTCGACATAGGGATTACCGCGTAACTTACAATAAACCGTTGCACTCTCAATCGCCTTGTAAGCCAGCGCATTGAGTTTGCCAAACAATGAGACACGACTAATTTCTGTCATTTTATCTCTCCTTCAAAGCTGCTAGTGGCGCATCACTGCATAAGTTTTGTTAAACGCGCTGCTGTTATTTTTTTGTGATTGGGGTTGTAACCAACTGGTGTAGCCCAGTCTGGTTTGTTGGCTTAGTCGGCTTGAACAACACTCGCCACTCGCCAAATTTAGGGTGACGTCTACGGTGATATCTGGGCTGATTAATTGATTAATCCAACGCTTTAACGCTTTCCCCTGTGCATGGTTGGGTAAAAACTGAGTGTACTGTTCAAGTTTGAGTGCTGCTAATTCAACCGTGACTTTATAACTGCGTTGAAATGTTCGTTTACCGATAATTGCGTTGTGTTTGAGCTTGTTGTTCGCTGTGCCAGATTTCGTTAATACACTTCTGTCTCGGCGGGCAATTGTCAGCCAGCTGGCTTGAAACTCGTTCACGATAACGGCTACTGAAAATAGATCGGAGAGAATTTGCTGCACGGCTTTGGCGCCTAAATTTTTATGTGTCAGCAGCCCTGCAAAATACAGGCCTCGTTGGTGCGCAGGTGAACTATCGCTTGTCGCTTGGGGGTGAATGTCAGTAGATAATGCGCCGCTCTCAGAGCGTGCGAGTGCGCTAAGCTGTTGCACAAACTGGTTGGTTTGCATGTGGTCAAATTGAATGGCGGGATAGCCGGTTTTCCAGGCGCGGTAGTACAAACAAATCAGTCGGTGGTGGAAGATATCTAAAAACTCGCACAGGGTGTCATCTTTGTGCTTGCTAATACGCTCTTGGGCATATTCAGTTAAGTGGCTGGGCAGTGCACCATTGTGACCAAATAAGCCCCAATAGCTGTTTTTGATTTTGTACTTGCCAATTTTCGTGCTCAACGAGATGTTACTGATGGCGGCTGCGTGAAATGCACTTAATGGGCTTTGACCAAATCGGGCAACATCATCGCGCGGTGTTTTTGAATGACCCAATGGCTGAGACAGCAGCGCTCTGCTTTCAATGGCGCGCATTAAGGCAAACAGCTCGAACATGTCGCGCTGTTGGTGATCGTCTTTGAGCTGTTTTATAAATGCGTTTTCATTCCCATTCTGATTGGCCACGTGTAAATTTCTCCCTTATGGCTGGAATTTAGGGTTAATTGTGTAAACGAATTTACATGCACTAATTGCGCGAAAAATTGCTCTAATACCACGCCGAGCAAGAAGACTCCTGTTCCTTCGTAGCTTTCTTCATCAACGGTTAACTCAATAGCAACGCCTCTGGCAAAGCAAATGGGGCCAGGAATATCGATTCTGCGCGTACAACTGCTGAGCGTAATGCTTTGAATACCGTCTATTTGTTTTTGGCCAAATGCATCGTGTCGCTCAACGAATAGTTGCATTAGGGCCTTTAATTGTTTTGTTAAGGTTTGTTCAGACTCACCCGTGAAGCCAATGTAGTTAAACGTTAGGTGGCTAATTAATTGCCAATTCGCTTCGCCTATTGCTTGCGGTGGCTTGGGTTTAGTGGGGCCTTCAAGGCAACGAATACTGGTTGTCGGCAAGCTAATGTCTAGTGTGAAGTCTGTTTTGCCTTTGCCGAGTGGCATTAAGATGGGCAAGTCTCTATTCGAGCACTTGGTTTTTACCGCTAATTGTTTGAGATCCAGCTCGAACGGTTGGTGCTTTTGGTCGACCAAGCTAATAAAAGACTCCGTACCTACGTAACTTGAGCGCGGCCCGTTTCGGGTTTGTTTAGCGGTTAATTTCCTCGGTTGGCGGTGAACATTGAAATAGGCGTTGCTGCGACTCGCTTGGCTTTCACCTTGGTTGGCAAATATCGGGGTAAAGTGGGTTTTAACATCAAGCCCCGTGCCATAGCCCGTTACCTCATCAATCATGCAAATTTCGTAATCGGTTGGACGTAACCGATCTGCGACGACATGGTATTCGCTTTGGTATTGATTGATGGCAATACGATCTGCATTGCGTTCAAATAAATTAACCGCAGGTACGCAAAACAGGCCAAAGTTATCGGCGTTGACGAGGTTTTCAAGGCGAGGGTCGTGTTTACTCAGCAATAACAATAATTCCACTTTGTTGGTTTTACAGCGTTTGAACACTGCCTTCATTGCGGTGAGTGATAAAAACAACAGGCGCTTGGGAAAATAAAAGTACTCTTTAATCAGCCTAAAGCCATCAAAGTATCGGGGCGTGTAGGGCAGCAGTGCGTTGTCGTAGGCGGTGCAATCACTGGTCATTTGCGTATGTTCATTACCCTTTTTCCAAGCCGAAGTCGTATTATCGCGAAACCATAACTCGCCAAATCCTGACAGCAGGAGTTCAAACAAGTACATTGGGAACGCTTCTGAACCGCGCAGGTAAAGTGACAATTCGTTGAGCGCTATTTCATGTAATGCAAAGTTCTCACTGGTGGACAAAGTGATTGAGATCCCTGCCTTAATGCGATGTTTAGTGTTGCTTTGCGCCGTATAGGCGGCAATGGCTTGGGTATTGATGTATTCAGCGCTTTCAAGCTGGAGCGGAAATAACTGAGTTGGTTGGACAGTTCGGTATTCGCAACTGGTTTGTACGCCTTTACTGAGCAAGCTTCGCAGCGCCGTGTCGCGTTTAATTTCAACACCATCGAGTAAGCTGGCATCATCCATATCAGGCGTAAGCTGGGCAACTAACACCGAGGGAGTGGGCATTAAATACGTTGGAAACAAATGCTGAATTAAGTTTTCAGTAAAGCGGGGAAATTGTTGATTGAGTTGCAGCTGAATTCTTGACGTTAAAAATGCAAAGCCTTCTAACAAGCGCTCGACATACGGGTCGGCGCAGTCAAACCCCTCGATTCCCAAGCGGCTGGCAACTTTCGGATATTCTTGGGCAAATTCTGCCCCCATTTCTCTGATGAACTTGAGTTCTTGGTTATAAAGTTCAAGCAGCCGAGGGTCCATGGTTAATTCACTCTCGCAAAGTTAAACATGCCATTTTCCAAGTCAACATCCGTTTCAATGTAGAGCTGAAGCGGCATGGGCTGTGCCCACATGTCGGCCATTAGCTCGAAGGTGATGGCGTTGGCATTCATCTCGTCTCGATTGATTTTGGCTTTTAGTTTTATCGAGTTTGGCAATAGTCGAGATTCAAATTGACGAAACGATTTGACTAACGCGCGTTCAATTCGCAGCTCGTCAAAGCTTGATGTCGGGATACCTGCTAAATCTAAGATGCCGTAATTAAGCACTGAGCTTTGCACTTCTGGGTATCGACTCAAGTTTTCAACGGTTTCTAAATTTCGGGTATTAAGCAGCCAAGAGACATCGCGTTGTACTAGCTTTTTGAGTTGATTAATACTGATGATTCGGCGTTCTCGGCTTTCTGTCTGCTGGCTTGGCTCGTCGTCAGTCAGTCGGTCTAGTAGCGAAGGTTGCAACCTTTCCAAAGGCGATAATTCAGGCATTAGGTTTCCTGTTCAATACTTTTCTGGTCTGAGTTATGTTGCTCAAACGTGATCTCAGTGACTTGTGTGACTGGATATTCACCTTGATCTGTCAATAGTGTACGAAGGCCATTACCAATATAAAACTGTGGTAGCGGCTCTTGCCAATCAGTGACTTGGGCAAGTAAATACTGGTTGTTCTCAGCGCTGTACTCTTTACCTAAATGGCTATTTAAATTGGGGTAACGGGTTGGAATAAACGCAATCATTTCACCTAAACCAACAAGCGTAATATGGCAGGGTAGCCAAACCAGATCGCGCAAATCTTCAATTGGCTCAAACTTAATTTGCGTAATGCTTGATTGCGGCAGCCAGTAATACTTTCCGTTGATCATAATTTCCAAGATTGGCCCTAAACGGACGTCAGCATCAGCTAACCATTGAAAGGGTTCTCCATTAATCTTACCTGCAATGGCGGGCGCTTGCTCAGCTCCTTGCGCGATAGCTTGTTGGCTCTGCGACAATTGGTTAGTGCAATAATGTTGCAGGGCATTTACATAGTGTTCACACCAAGCAGGAGAGTTGCCGAAAATGGTTACTGTTTGCTGACCGGTGAATACTTGTTGCCTGGTTTGTTCAGCCTGAATAATTGACTGGTAAGTGTTTTTCATGGCTAAGGTTTGGTCACTTAGCTCAGCCAATGTTGTCAGTTGATCTAAGGCGCGATCCAATTGCGCTGTTAAACAAAACAACTGAAACAAACAAATGCGTAATTCAATATCATCAGGGGACTGTTTAAGTCGAGTAATAACCTCGGTTTGGCATTCGTGTAGTTTGCCAGCGCGCAGGTGTTCCTTTATCAAAGCTTGATAACTCATACGATGACAGTGCCTCTGGTGAAGGTTTATAGATGAAAATTAAAAATCAAAAACACAGAGCAAAAAAAGTAAATATATAGCGTTAAGTGATTGACGATAGACATCAGTGTCGCTGCAAGCAGCGACACATTTGCAACAACTATCCTTTATTTAAGCTCAGGTACATTAGCAGAAATATTCCAAGTGAACGGTTTCGCAGGCTCACCTGTACCGTCCATTTTCTGCTCAACATACTCGTATTTGACTTGTTCAAAATTCAAACTAACGCTCTCCGTTAGCCTGTCTTCTCCCCCAGAGCCACCTGTTTGCACACTGGTAACAATAATATTCGTCATGGTTATTTTGAGGTATTCCAGCGGGTCTTTACCCGCTTTTCTCACCACAAGTATGCCTTCTTCAATATGTTCACCTGAGGCACACCTGAGCAACAAGGCGTGGGAGGCGGAGTCTATGTATTTGACGAAGGAAATATCATTGACAGACACCTTGCCTGAGCCACCACCACCACCCATATGAGTGGTACCGCTTTGTGTCATGCCCCAACTCCACGACAATATATCGATTTCTTTTTCATGGGTGGAATCTTTTGATTCCCCGTCTATTTTTGTTAAATACAGGAAAATGTCGACAGCCATTTTTTCGCTCCTTAATAGTGTTAGCCAGTTTTAGCTGAAGGGAGTTTAGATACTAGGCGCAGTGATGCGGTTAACCCTTCTAACTGGTAATGAGGTCTTAAATAAAACTTCGCGTTGTAATAGCCCGGACTACCTTCTACGTCGTCTACAGTTACTTCTGCGGCAGCTAACGGGTGTTGTGCTTTGTATGTTTCCGATGAATTGGCAGGGTCACCATCAACATATTGCGTTACCCAACTTTGCAACCAGCGTTGCATATCGTCACGTTCTTTAAAGGAGCCCACTTTATCTCTGACAATACATTTGAGGTAGTGAGCGAAACGGCAAGACGCAAATAGGTAGGGAAGACGGGCAGCCAGTGCAGCGTTGGCCGTCGCGTCAGGGTCATCATACTCTTGCGGTTTTTGAATGGTTTGTGCACCAATAAATGCCGCCAAATCAGTATTCTTTTTATGGACGAGTGGCATCATGCCAATTTTCGATAATTCAGCTTCACGGCGATCACTAATGGCGATTTCTGTGGGGCATTTCATATCGACGCCACCATCGTCACTTGGGAAGGTGTGAACCGGTAAGCCCTCAACAACACCGCCCGATTCAATACCGCGAATACGCGAGCACCAGCCGTAATTTTTGAACGAGCGATTAATGTTGACCGCCATTGAATACGCGGCGTTCATCCAAGTGTATTTACTGGAGTCAGCACTGCCGGTTTGTTCCTCAAAATCGAATTCTTCAACCGGTTCGGTTTGGGCGCCATACGGCAGGCGCGCGAGTGTACGTGGCATGGTTAAGGCGATGTATTTCGCGTCGTCAGATTCTCGCAGTGAATTGTAGGAAGCATAATCTGGCGTCGACATCACTTTCGTGAGATCTCTAGGATTGGTCAGCTCTCCCCAAGAATCCATTTGCAGCATGGCGGGGCTTGCTGCTGAAATAAATGGCGCATGACACGCTGCACTAATTCTTGACATGTTAGCCAGCAGCTTGACGTCTGCTGGGCTGTTATCAAAATAATAATCGCCAACAATACAGCCGAACGGTTCACCGCCAAATTGCCCGTATTCTTCTTCGTAAAACTTTTTAAATACAGGGCTTTGATCCCACGCCGTGCCAGCAAATTTCTTGAGGTTTTTGCCAAGCTCGTTCTTGTTGATGTCCATCACCCGAATTTTCAAAAATTCGTCAGTTTCGGTGTTGTTTACCAAGTGGTGAAGTCCTCGCCATGTGCCTTCAAGTTTTTGCAGGTCATCGTGGTGCAGCACTTCATTTAACTGCTCAGACATTTTCTTATCAATTTCACCAATAATGGCTTCAATTGAATGCACGGTATCTTCTGAAATGAAACTGGTGTCTTTTAAAACAAATTCTGCCAAGGTCTGTACTGCGTTTTCTACTTCGTCTTTTGCTCGGTCCGATTTGGGCTTGAATTCTTTTTGTAACAATGCCGAAAAGGAGTCGCTCGTCAGTTCTTCAACCGCGCCTTCGGCAGCTTCTTTTGCTACTTCGTCACTCATGGTTTATTCCTCTTCTTCCGGTTTGGGCGCAGCAATTAACGACTCAAGTAATGCTGGGTCTGCAATCGCTTTTTTAATGAGTTCTTCTGCACCTTCTTTGCCATCCATATAGGTGATCAAATTTGCCAGTTGTTGACGCGCTTTTAGTAGGTCTTTTAGCCCGTCAACTTGGCCTGCAATAGCCGCAGGTGAAAAGTCATCCATACTCTCAAACGAAACATCAACATTGAGCTGTCCTTCGCCGGTCATGGTGTTGGGCACTTTGAAGTTAGCTCGCGGTTTAACGGCTTTCATTCGATCGTCAAAGTTGTCGACATCAACCTCTAACGCCTTGCGTTCAGAGATAGATGGTAAGGGCGTTTCAGGGTTGCCACTGAGATCGGCCATTACCCCCATTACAAAAGGTATTTGTACTTTTTTTTCTGCACCGTAAAGTTCTACGTCGTATTCGATTTGAACACGGGGTGCTCTATTTCTACCGATAAACTTCTGACCACTATCTGCCATAGTGTTCTCCTTTTTTTCAATAACTGACTACCTGATCGGTTAGTCAATACCCGATAGTTTTTTTACTTGCTCAGCACCATCTGGCGCTAGGTCTTCTATGATTTCCAGAAAGTCTTTATGGACGAGTTGTTTCGCTCTATTGAGTAGCAAAGGAACGGGGCTTGAAGGTTCGTGTTTGCGAAAGTAATCACAGATTTTGTCCAGTGCTTTTTCAACATCTGCTCGCCCTTGTATTTCCCCTGTCACGGCAGCAGCCTCCGCGTTTGCTAGCGCGCTTGTTGATGGCTCTCCGCCGTCAGCAAGCTCTTGCGCTTGCTCATGACTATTTTCATTATTATCAATACTGTCTGAATACTGATTAAATGCAGATTGCATCTTGCGCAGTAAATCGGTAATCGGCGCAAAATTAACCCCTTGGCCAACACCCACTTTTTCTTCTAGATGGCTGTGTAAATCGGCCAGCGAATCACTGCATAGCTGCACTTGGCTGTTGAGTAGCTGCAGGGCTTCTTGATCGGTATCTTTGAAAATGGCGGCCAGCTGTTGCTCTGTGAGCTCACGGTCATTTGGCGCCGTTGAGAATCCTTGGACAATTTCGATGTCTAACAGTGAGATTGCGCCAAAGACCTTAGAGCTCGCTAATGCTGTTTGGCGCAGTGGCTTGATGGTTTTGTCGGTGTGCAACAAGTTACCTAGTGCAGAGATACGCTCGGTGGCATCACCATCATCAGGGTCTAATTCGGGAAAGAGCTCTTGCCAATAGTTAGTGACGACTTGAGATAAGCCGCGAATACAGTCACTAAAAGCGCTCAAACCTCGCGTGTTTAAGGCGATTTGCGACAGGAGAACGATGATATTAATGTCTTTTGATTGCTCTAAATAGGCTAGGGTATTGGTTTCTAATTCACGCCAATTAGGCGGTTCGGCTGGAATGGTCTTTTGACCGTCGTAACGTTCAGGAGTCCCCTCTGCTTTGAAAAATAACGCTTCTAAACCATGATCATCTTCTAAAGAAATTCCACAGGGTGAGGATTCTTCAATAGAGCGCGTTACTGCCGAATAGTAATCCATATTCTCTCGCAATGTTTACGAGGGTTATGCGACGCCTACAGCAAATTTGCTGAATGCTAAGCAATTCACGCTAAAGCAACCACGAGATTGATTTTAAAATAGGTTGTTGTATTAACTACGTAAGGATAGAACAAAATATAGACATTGCAATGCTTTGCATACAATATCTAAATAGCTGGTAAACCAGCGGTGTAACGCCGTTTCTTAGCAAGTTTAGTGATACTTATCGCCATTATGCGATGGTTTTACATTTAAGTGCCGCTGGCTATTCTTTTTCATTGACTTACTGGTAGCACTCAAGCTGAACTTAGTGAACTTCAAGCTAGCGTAAATATAACTTTGTGCTAGATTTTTTAAAGATGTATCACGTGCTGCTGCTCAGATAAGAAACTTTGAATTACTTACCGATTAGGTCTGGCGGCGACAAAAACTTATATGTCAATCAGAGGTGCCTGAACTGGAACTCGCTATGGCAGTATCTCTTGAATTTAGTGTCATTAACACGGCAGCCGAAACCGCTACCGAGCCCATGCTGTTTGCATTTGGTGCCAATGGCGGTTCAATTGGGCGCGCCGATACCAATGATTGTGTGTTGATCGATCACAACCGTCTTATCTCTGGTAATCATGCCCGTGTCGACTTCGAACAAGGCCAATTCTATTTGACGGATACCAGTACCAATGGCTGCTGGCTCAAAGGGCAGGCTGCGCCTATTGGTAAGGGCAACAGAGTGTGTATTTCTGGTGGTGAAGTGGTTGTTATTGGTCACTACGAGTTTTGTTTTCATACCCCAGATACGTTGGCCAGTGCTGCGGGGACAGATGATCTGCTTAATCAAATCAGTGGCGACGATCCAATGGCGTCACTTGATTTCCCGCTGGACGAGCCAAGTCCAACAAGTAATACGCCTGTCGATTATAACGTGAACGTGTCAAGCCCATCAGAGGTGGGGCTGGGCGAGCAGGCAGAAGGCATCTCACCTGCAAGTATATTAGATGAGTTAGATTTAGCTCAGCCTAAGCATGGTAAACATGATAAGCATGGCATTGACGACAAGCAGGCCAATATGCCGATAAGCGACTTACCGTTAAGTGATGGCGCAGAGCAAGCATTGGATGGTTATTTTGAACCTGCTAAACCCAGTAATGAGCGCATTCCCACAGACTGGAATATTTCCTTACTGACCAAAGATAAAGAGGCTGCAACTAAACCTGCAACTGAGCCAGCGAGCAATCAGCCGCCCCCAATACCTGACTTTCAAGCAGATAACCAAGCTAGCAACCCTGTTAATGAACCAAATCCGTGGCAAAAAACTGATAATGCCCCCCTTCAATCTGATGCCAAGTCGCAAGTAAAGCCTTCAACAGAAGACCACAAACGCAGTCAATCTGAACCAGCGTTTACGACACTTTATAGCGGCTTAGAGTTAGCTAACGAATTGAGATCGCAAGTGGACGAGCAAGCATTTGTGGAAGATTCGGCAGAGATAATAAAAGAAGCCGTTACTGGCATTATGGGGCTGCTTAAAGGGCGCACGGTATTTAAAGAAGAATCACGCTTAGCATTAACGGCCATCAAACCACGCTCCAATAACCCACTAAAATTTTCTATTGATGCGCAAGAAGCGCTGGAAACCTTACTGGTTCGTAAAAAAACGGCCTATTTAGGAGCAAGTGAGGCCATTAGTGAGGCATGCCATGATGTTCAAGTACACCAACTCGCGTTTCTGGCTGGTTTACAAGCGGCGCTGCAAAGTGTGTTAACAAGCTTGTCGCCAGAGGTGATTAAGGAAAAGACAAAATCGCCCAATAACAAGCTGTTAAATATTATGCCATCGGCGCGCTATTGGGAGACGTTTCAAACAGAGCACCAAAAGCTCAGCAAGGCAATTAACGAGAATCTGCAAGATATTTTAGGCAAAGAGTTTGCCGAGGCGTACCAGCGACAAGTTTCAAATTTAAAACAGGACAAATAAGGGGAAACCGTTATGACAGGGAGCCAGCTATTGCAATCTTGTTGGCGGTATGGGGTGATTGCCAGCCTTTTATGTATCACCAGCTGCGCCAGCGAACCGGATCGGGAAGTTTCCTTTTCATATCGCATTACTGCCGCATCTGATATTAACCCGAGTGTGTCGCAATCTCCGTCGCCTGTTGCCATTAAAGTAATGCAGCTTAGCAGTAACACCAATTTTAACAAGGCGGATTTCAATGAGCTACTGGGCGCGCACGAACGTTCACTGGGTACCGAGTTAATTCAAGTTAATCAATACCTGATTCAGCCAGGTAGCGATCAGGAAATTGAGTTAGCGATTTCAAAAAGCGCCAAACACATCGGCGTTGTTGCCGGTTTTCGGGATATTGAAAACGCCTCATGGCGATCCATCGTTGATGTGCCTGAAAAGGGCTGGCTCAGTTTCGGCCAAGGTGAACTCATCATTCTGGTGAACAAGCTGAGCATTCGCGTGTTGATAGAGGAGTAGGGAAGATTTATGTCTAGTCAAAAGCGCGTGGTTTGGAGTGAAGGCATGTTGCTTTTACCGCAGCACTTTCAGCAGCAAACCCGCTACCTTGAGCACCAAATACACGCGACTAGCCTGTTGATTGATCATGTGGCTTGGGGAGTTGAGCACATTGAATTTGATGCGGCGCTATTGCAAACGGGCAAAATTAGTATGCTCAGCGGCGATGGCATTTTTCCCGATGGCAGCTACTTCAATGTGCCAAGCCATACACCACTGCCAGATGCCTTGGATGTGGTTGATAGTGATCGCGGGCAGATCATTTATTTGTGCCTGAATATCTTTAAACCCAATAACAGTGAGATTAATCGAGACAGCAGTAAAGCTAAACGTTACCGCTACTTGCTGGAAGAGTGTGAAGTGCGCGATATTGCCAGTGAGGCATCAGAGCGAGAATACATCGAAGTGGCGGGGCTAAACTTAACCTTGCTAAAAGAAAGCGATGACCGAGCCGAGTTTATTTGTATCCCTGTGACCCGCATTAACGACGTGAAAAGTAATGGCGAAGTAGAGCTTGATGGCGACTTTGTCGCATCCACTTTAAATGTCAAAAACCTCTGTAAGCTAAGCAGCTTTTTATTTGAATTAGAAAGCATGGCGCAGCATCGAGCAGAAGCCTTGGCCGCACGTGTCGCTGTTGAGGGCAAAGCGGCTGCAGCTGAGGTCACTGATTTTCTGATGCTGCAAACCATTAACCGCTATTTACCAGTGCTTAAACACTATGTGCAATGCGCTCGCCTTTCGCCCTATGAACTTTACATGGTTTTGGTGGAGATGGTGGGGGAGTTATCAACGTTTACGCAGGCGAATCGCAAGTGTGTTGACACACCCGCGTATCAGCAAGCGGCACTTACTCAAGTGTTTACCCCGCTAATTGAGCAGCTCAAACGCTCTTTCAGTTCCGTATTGGAGCAGAAAGCCGTCAGTATTCCGTTGCAGGAGCGCAGCTATGGTGTCAACGTTGGCGTTATTACAGACAAAAGTTTACTGGCCAATGCGTCATTTGTTTTGGTCGTTAGTGCTGATATCGCGATTGACGAGCTTAAAAAGTACTTTGTGTCGCAAGTGAAAATTGGCTCGGTTGATCAAATTCGCGAGTTGGTCAATGTGCAGTTACCCGGCATACAGGTTTCCAGCTTAGCGGTGGCGCCGCGTCAAATTCCCTATCAACGCGCCAGCGCTTATTTCGAGTTAGTACAACAAGGAGAGTATTGGCAGGCACTTGCTGCATCAGGTGGCATTGCTATCCATGTGGGCGGCAATTTCCCCGGTTTAAAACTCGAACTTTGGGCGATCAGAGAGAGCTAGCAATGGCTGACGATGGCAATAAAACAATAATTATGCCCAACCCCGGCGGTCGGAGGCGCCCAGCCCCGGGCAATGGCTTTGGACAGAGCCAACCGGATAACATTCATCCTGCACCTGGCGAGCAATCGCCGCTTGGTCACCAACCTTCACACCTAACGCCAAGCAGTCAACAACACCCAGCCGCTCATCATGTTCACGACTTAACGTTTGGTAGCTTACCCAATACTTACCTCGCCAATGCGAATGATATTTTAGTGTTTGTTGGCAATTTAAATTGTGTTGAGCCAATGGCTGACGTGACATCCATTAGGCGCGAAGTGGAAAGTTTATTTACGGGCTTTGAATCAAATTTAACGGCGCTCGGCTATCCCGCCGACAAAATTGTCCTCGCCCGTTATATGCTGTGTTGTTTAGTGGACGAACTGGTGTTAAATACCCCATGGGGAAGCCAAAGTAGTTGGTCACAGCAGACCTTGTTAAGTAAGTATCACAACGAAACGTGGGGCGGCGAAAAGTTTTTCCTAATTCTTGATAAATTACAAGCAAACCTTAGCCAGAACATCGCGCTTATCGAGCTTGCCTACGTCTGCTTGGCAACCGGGTTTTGTGGTAAATATCGATTAGCAAAAGATGAAGGGGCGGGGCTGTTTGCCGTACAACAAAAGCTAGCGCGAATATTAGAGCAGTATTACCCACAAGCAGACACTGAGCTGTCGCCTCAGTGGCGGGGCATAGGTAGGGGCAATGAGGCGAGCAAAATCAGCACATCCCCTTGGCTGTGGGCATCGATTTTACTGCTGATATTGAGCGCTACTTATCTGTTTTTGTTCTTCGACCTACGCAAGCAAACTGAGCCTGTTTACCAAATGTTAGCGAAAGTTGGCTGGCAAGATATTATTGACCAAGAGCTGATGAATTATAATCAGCCGACTTCTGCAGACACTGGTAAAACGCCAATCAATTTAAGTGCGCTATTGCGCGCTGATATTAATGCCCAAAAAGTCATGCTTGGCGAGCAAGATGGTTTTGCTGTCATTCACTTAGTGCACCCAGCCTTGTTTGCCAGTGGCAGCACTGTTCCTGCGGCTGAAAGCTTGCCAAGCACATCGGCAATTGCACAACTGTTAACCGAGTTCCAAGGCCGACTGTTAATCGTCGGACACACAGATTCGACCGGCAAGGCTGAATCTAACTGGGTCATTTCATTAAAACGCGCCAATGCTGTCAAAGATTGGTTAGCTGGCGTCAATCCTCAGCCGGGGCGTTACATTGCGCGTGGCGTGGCCGACACGCAACCACTCAAGCCCAACGATAGCGCAGAGAACCGGCAATTAAACCGTCGAGTAGACATAGTGCTACTTGCCAAAGGGGCGAACTAATGGCAGCGATTAAACGGCTATTTGCTCAGCCTTGGTTTATGCCATTGGTGTTCTTTATCGTGTTTGCTTTGCTGGTGCTTTTGTTAGGGCACTATTTCGCATTTGCCGACTGGCGGCCTTTTGCCACTTACCCGCATAAATTGTTTTTTATCTCACTGGTGTTGTTGGTCTGGCTGTTGTTTGCATTCTATCGCTACACCAAAAGACAGCGACAAAATGAAGCGTTATCACAAGAACTACAAGAGCAGTCGCAACTCGCACAAGAAAAATCAGCGGAAGCGGCGGCGTTAAAGGAAAAGTTTGAACAGGCCGTTGCCGTGCTCAAGCGCAATTCTAGTGGTAACCGATCACTGGCGGAGTTGCCTTGGTACATGATTATTGGCTCGCCGGGATCGGGCAAAACCACGCTGCTGTCAAACTCTGGTCTTGAGTTTCCATTAGCGCAGCAATTTGGTAATCAATCCGTTAAAGGCATTGGCGGCACTAAAAATTGCGACTGGTGGTTTACGCAAGATGCGGTATTGCTTGATACCGCTGGCCGTTACACCAGCCAAGAAAGCAACACCCAAGTCGACAGTGCCGCATGGCAAAAATTTCTGAGTTTAATTAGTAAATATCGGAAAAAGCCGGTTAATGGCATTTTGTTATCGTTTAGCATGGAAGAGCTGCTAACGGGCAGCAACCACGCCATTGCCCAACTAATAAGCCAAGCAAAACAGCGCATTAATGAGTTAAATGAGTGCTTCAATGTGGTCTTTCCGGTGTACGTGATGTTGACCAAAAGCGATAAAATACCGGGCTTTACCACTTACTTTGAAATGTTCGGTTATCGCGAACGAGAGCAGGTTTTTGGCATTACTTTTGACGAAAAGCAAGGGGCAAATTCCAATGGCATTGACGGCTTTAAAGCGAGTTTTAGTCAGTTAGTCAGGTCAATTACGCAACGACAATGGCGGCGAATTGAGCTAGAGCGAGATCCAAGTCGCAAAGCCTTGGTATACCAGTTTAGCCATCAAATTGCCGGGCTTGAAAGCCTGCTCTCGCAAATTGTCAGTGAGTTATCGACCAGTGATCACTATTACCGAGCCAGTAAAGTAAGAGGCATTTACTTTACCAGTGGCACTCAGCATGGTGCTGCGATAGATAAACTGTTGTCTTCGGTCGCGCAAAGTATTGGGTTAAGTGCAAGGCCAAGCTTGGGGTTTACTGCTGAGCCTAGAAGCTATTTTATCAAAGACTTACTCCAGCAGGTTGTTTTTCCAGAAGCAAACGAATTTGGCGTTGAAGCGCGCTTTGAGCGCCGTAAACGGATAATGCTCAGAGTGGGCTATCTAAGCGTGTTAATCGCCAGTAGCTTACTACTGATGGGATGGCTTTACAGTCACAATCACAGTCAAAATGTTATCGCAAAAACAGAGCAAGAGCTCACGTATTGGCAAGCCCAATACGCTCCAGAGAATGTAAATAGCGACAAATACAAACGTTTACCAGGCGCCTTAGCACCGCTAAACCATATCGCCAAATCTCTCGATGAATTAGAAAATGTGCGCGCCAGCGGCATTGGTTATTTAGGGCTAGGAGTCGCAGGAAGCTTGCGTGATTCGCTCACCGAAAGCTATCAGCGAATGTTAGAGCTAATCCTATTTCCGGCTGTTAAAGCGACGCTTGAAAGCCAATTGGCGAATCGCAATGCCGATACCGAGCTGCTGTTTCAGGGGCTAAAGGCCTATTTGATGCTCAATGACACCGAGCGGCGTAACCCCGAGTTTTTATCCGATTGGTTATCCGTTGCTTGGTCGTTGCAATATCGACTTTCCGGTGCGCAAAGTGAGCAACTTGCCAAACACTTTTCTTACTATATTAATGATGGCTTGCGCACCGCTGAGCTTGATCAGCAGCTAATTAGTGCCACGCGCAGAAAACTCAATCAACGCCCTGTTGCTGAGCTGTATTATTATCAGTTCAAGCAAAGCTACATTCATGATACCCGCTTAGTGTTAGGCATGGCAGATCTCGCTGGTGCGCAATGGGAGCAGTTTTTTACTGTCAGAGGTGCTCAAAATGGTGCGAAAAAAGTTCAGTTAAATGCGCTTTATACCGCTGAATTTTTCAATAAAGTGAGTACCCAAGAGCTAGCCAAGTACATTGCGACCACCGCACAAGACAACTGGGTGTTGGGAGAGCAAGTGCAAATGCCTTCGCCAATCGTATTGCGCAATGAAATGCTGAGCCATTATGCCCGTGACTTTGTTGATAACTGGCGTGGCTTGTTAAGTCAGTTAAATGTTCGCTCGTTTGCCACCTTGGACGACGCCATTAATACCTTGGAAAATGCCAGCGGTGAAAACTCGTCGTTACTTTATTTCCTGCAAACGCTGCTCGTTAGCACGGATGTTAAAGACGAAAATTTAGTTAAGCAATTAGCAGCGCAAGGCGTTAAATCGCAAAGTACAATTGGGCGGATATTGTCTGCGCGAAGTCGCGATAATAATGAAGCGGTTAACTCGCCGACACAAAGTATTGATAGGGCTTTTCGTGGGATTCGGCGATTAAGGAACGCAGATTCACAAGCGGCGTTTGAAGATCGGCTACTGACGCGCCTTTCCGCACTTTATGTTCATTTTAACGACCTCAAGGCGATTGGCAGTGCAAGCGACTATCAAGAATTAGAGCAAAACATGAAGCCAGTCATTGCGCTCAAAACATTTGCCGCGCGCCAACCTACGCCCATTAAACGCTGGCTGCAAGAATTGGCGAAAAACGCTGAAAGTGTTCTACAAAAAGGCACCAGAGCTGACATCGCTCAAATTTGGCTAGCTGAGTATTTGACGACGTGTCAGGCAATTACGCAGTCTCGTTTTCCTTTTACTCCAACCGCTTCACAAGATGTGTTACTCAGCGACTTTAATCGTTTATTCGGGGCTCAAGGTATTTTACAACAGTATTACGAGCAACATTTGCAAGTCTTGGTTAATAATGCCAGCTATCCGTGGAGATGGCGCTCCAACATCCCAATGGGCATGCGTTACGGCGAGCAAGTGCTCCGGTTCTTTGAGCGTGTCGCGAAAATTCAAGAAAGTTACTTTGCGCAGGATAAAGATAACGCGTCAGTGCAATTGATGTTCAGGCCAGCAGAGCTTGATGCAAGACTGTCGCAAGTTAGTTTAAATGTGTCAGGACAAAAACTAGCGTATCAATTTGGCCCACAAATAAATGAGCTAATTGTTTGGCCGTCACAGCAAGTTGTTGAACAAATAATGCTGTCATTCAAGCGGGCAGATGGCAGTGATTTGATCGACCGAGACGAGGGGCCTTTTGCGTTTTTTAGGTTAATCAACAAACATCAGCTGCGCACGATAGATGCTAACCGCGTAAGCGTAAATTTTGCGATTGACGGCTTTGAAGCTGTGTATGACATCAGCTCTCCTTATGCTCCCAATCCGTTCGTGAATGCGCCATTAGCGGGATTTCGTTGCTTGGAGTCGTTCCAATGATGATTAAGCGCATCGGTTTTTATGGCAAGCTGCCCAGTTATGGCGATTTTATTACACGTAACGTTGCCCCTGAGCTGATTGACAAGTGGGACAACTGGCTTAGCCAGTCGCTCGAATGTGCCCAATTACAGTTGAAAGAGCAATGGCACCAGCGATATTTAAATGCGCCCGTTTGGCGATTTTTGTTGCCTAATGACGATGACCAAAGTGTTGTGACACTGGGTATGATGATGCCAAGTACCGATAAAGTTGGGCGAATATACTCGTTTGCGATTTTTCTTCAAGCAGAGCTGCCAAGCAACGTATTTGGGCTAGTGGTGCAGTTAAATCGTTATTTTGAGCAGTTAGAAGATTTCGCCATTTCACTGCTTGATGTTGAGGAACTTGACCTTGATGAAGTGCAAACAGAGTTAGAGCACAGTAGTCAAAAACAAAGTGTAAAAACAGCGCTGTTAACAACGAATGAGCTACCCATATGTGAAGGAGAAATTGTTGCCGTCAGATTAAGTGAAGTGTCTGCTTTAGCGGGAGAATTGGCAGGCCTAATCGAGCCACTAATTTATACCCATACCGCTTGCTACAGTGCTTGGTGGACAAGCGGCAGTCAAACGCGATGTCCACAGCTAAGAATATTTAGTCAGTTGCCAGCGCCTCATTGTTTCGACACTTTCTTAGAAGCGGAGCAAGTCAGTTGATTCAACGTTGGCAGAGTCTTGCAATCAGTGAAACTGGCTTGGTTCGCGCTGAGAATCAAGACAACTTTTTCATTAATGATGAAACGCAGCTGTGGTTAGTTGCCGATGGCATGGGGGGGGGAGAAAGTGGTGCACTGGCGAGTAAGATGATCGTTGATGCCTTTGAAAGTGTTGAAGTGGCAGAGTCACTGGCAACGTTATTTAACCAACTAGAGCGCGTTCTTCAAACGGTGAGTCGCGATATTTTTCACTATGCTGAAACAGAGTTGGCTGGAAAATCAATGGGTTCAACAGTCGTACTACTCTGTAAATGGCGCAATTTAGGTGTGCTGATTTGGGCTGGAGACTCCCGTTGCTATGGTTATTCACATGGTAACTTTGAGAGCTTAACTTGGGATCACAACCAAGCAACAGAGCTGATGAAAATGGGCAAACTGACTCAGGATGAATACGCACAGTTACCCCGAACTAATATTATTACGCGGGCTGTAGGCGCTCACCAAAATTTATATATCGATTGTAAGTTGCTGGACTTATCGCACTTTCAGCGTTTGATGTTGTGCAGCGATGGCATTTCCAGCGAAGTAACTGATGACCAGTTATCTGAATTATTTCGCAGCGAATCTAATCCCGAGAAGATGTTAAGCACCATAAGCGAAATGACCTTGGCTGCTGGCGCAAAAGATAACTTTACCTGTGTGCTGCTGAGTGCTCAGGGAGTTCCATATAAACCGTTAAAAGTAGAGCAATTAACGCGTTGGAATAGCGATTTGGAGGCGACAAGTTTCGCGTATTATCTGGGCGATATCGATGACCGCCAGTATCACAGTCAGCTGCAGGATATATTGGAAGAAGTAGATGACAGTATCCCTAACCCGCACAAAGAGCCGACGTTGCGTATCAGTCAAGCGGTTGCTACAGAGCAGCCTTTAGAGGGGGATATTAGTCCAGCGCCAAGAGCCAACCGAGCCTTTTTATCGGTAATTTTAGCGATAATCTTGATACTGATTTTTACTGGTTTTCAACTTATTTGATTAAAGCTAAGGCTTGCTTATTTTATTTTAATTAGGCTCTAAGTTGGCTCTGAGTTGTTTGGCGGTATCAATAAAAGTCGTCAGTTGTGAGTGTGGTACATCGACCAGCATTTTTTCAAAGACTTCTTTTTCTGCTTGTTTGAAAGCCTCCATTATCACTAACCCCGCAGGAGTGAGCACTAACAACTGGCTTCTTTTGTCCTCAAGATTGTCTTTTTTAACGACTAGCTTTTGGCTTACTAATGCCTTAATTAAGCGATTGATTTGTGCTTTATCTCGCCCCATCACAGCGGCGAGCTTTTGCCCTGTGCAATGCTCAATGTTGCTAATAACTGTTAATGATTTTAAGTGCATTGGGGTTAAATCCACATTTAACATTTTGACTTTATGCAAAATGTTACTGCGCACTGTATGTATCAAGTCAAAGAGCGATTCGCCCAATTCCATAACTTTTCCAAAATGCATCAATTTGTAAACTTGGTTGATGAAGTCAACCAAATTGAAATATAGTTGACAATGTCAACAATATGCAATTGTCTGACGCTTTTCAATCCAAATAAGAATTTTGTTGTAGAGAATATGCATTCTAATTTTAAGCATTTACTCAAGAAGTTACCTGTAATTCTGACACTCATCGCAGTGATTATTACCATCATGACATGGGTTAATCTCATGACATTTCGCGGTTTTTTTGATGCCTGGAGTCGTGCTTTTTTATTCGCTCTGGTGAGCGTACTGCCTATTGGCGGCTTAATGTTTTTGGCCCTTTATCAGCTTATCCGACGCGTGTTTTCTCGCTGGCCGGATATGCTCCGTAACCTGCTACTTGGCGTGGTTATGACACTGATTTTACAATCAATAATGGCACTAACGACGACCGCTAGTATTCAAAATTTTAATTCAGTAAATCAGTTTTTTAATTTGTACTTAATGAGTTTTCTTTATGCGTTGCCCGTAGGGCTACTGTTTGCCAGTGTTACCGCAGTGATGGTGAATATTGAAATAGAGCAGGAAGTGATCACGAAAGCGAAGCAACAATAGCCTTTGTTGCAAATTGTGATAACTGATTATCGTATAGGAAAATGGCTTGTATCAGTGATATTAGAGCGCCAATACAAGCCTCAGTACAAGCCCTGTTTCAGTGGTGATGGCCATATATTTTAGTGCATAGGTTTAGCGTATAGGTTTAGTGCGTAGATTTAGCGCATAGGTTTACTAGCCATTAAACCAGTGCACTTGAGCAGATTGTGCTGGCTTTGCTTTTGCTGAAGCTACTTTTTGTTTCGCTTCAGAAGGAGTATCTGTCGATAGAGTTTCCTCTTTGCTTTTTGCGCCTGCTACTGGGGGATCAGTCAACTGACTTGGTGGCACAGCTTTACGCGTGTTGTTGGAGTGAGTGGCACTACTTGTTTTTGTGTCACGGGTTTTCGCGCCAGTGGTTGTTGCAGCGGTGCTTTTTTGGGCGGTGTTTTTCGCTAAATGGTTCGCCCTGACAAAGCTGGGCTTAGTCGCCGATTGATATGGGTGGCTAATGGCGATACAGGTGGCACCTGCCGATTCAGGCAGAGTTTTCACCAATTCAATAACAAGTAAGCCATGGCTAAGCTTGGCACGCGTTACTTCAACATATTCTGCCAACGTAAATTTACGTTCAAAGCTTTGCGTGATAATGCCGTGGTGTAGGTACTGTCGATTGGCATTTTTGAGCTTTTGACCCGTAACAAGCAGCTCGCCTTGCTCAACTTGAATGTTAAGTTCGTCGTCGGCAAAGCCTGCCGCGGCGATGGTAATGGCGTAGCAGTTTTCAGCGACCACTTCGATATTATATGCTGGATAACTACTGACCTCGCTGGTTGAAGCTAGTGCGTTATCTAACAAGCCGGATAACCCGTCAAAGCCAATACTACTGCGGTAGAGTGGGCTTAAATCAACTGAGTTCATCATACATCCTCCTCCAAAAGTAATAATGCAGCTATTGTTGGCAATAGCTAAGCTGCTTTTCAAACTGTTACCTCGCCATATTCCTATGGTTATTGCACTAAGTAGCTGCCTAGCGCAATAAAAAACGGTACGCCGATTAACACGTTAAATGGAAAGGTAATCCCCAATGAAGCGGTTATCGACATGCCAGCATTGGCCTCTGGCAAACTTTGCTTCATTGCCGCGGGCACTGCGATGTATGAGGCACTAGCGCCTAGCACCGCCATTAATGCCACGCCACCTGCGCTTAACCCCATCGACAATCCCAACCCTGTGCCAGCTAAGCCGCCAATCATCGGCATTAAAATCGCAAAGCTGACTAAAAATAGGCTGTTCTTCTTGAGGGCTGTTAACTGCTCTGCTGCGATAATGCCCATCTTTAACAGGAACAGTGCCAGCACGCCAGAAAACAACTCGATAAAGAAAGGCGATAACTTCTCCACACTCGTGCCGCCCACATAACCGATAGCTAAGCCACCAAGCATGAGTAAGATACTTGGGTTAGCAACTAACTCTTTTTTAATAAATTCGCCATTAACAACCTTCAGGTTACCTTTAGCCAGCATTAAACCGATGATGATAGCGGGCATTTCTAACAACACGACAAACAAAGGAAAATAGGCTTCATAGCTAATGTTATTGGCTTCCAGCAGGGCAACTGCAACGGCATAGGTAGCAACGCTTACAGAGCCGTAGTGCGCTGCAACAGCACCAGCGTTAATCTTATCTAGCTGGCCGAAATAGCGAAGCAGTGGATAAGCCACCAGCGGCAATACCAAACCAAACGCGATAACGGCAATCGACATGGTCAGCAGGCTTGGGTCAACATGCGCTTGCAGGGCTAAACCGCCTTTTAAACCAATGGCGATCATCAAAAACATACTGAGTGCTTTGTATAGGCCATCAGGAAAGGCCATTTTCGCACCCAGCAGTTGGCAAACGATACCAAGAATAAAAAATGCAACGACAGCATCGACAATCATCATTTACTCTTCTCTTAACGCGTCAGGTAAAGCGAGTGATTTTGAGGCTCGGTTTTTGCCCGTTATGGTCAGCTTGCTTAACGTTATTAATGCAACCGTCATTAACACAGTGGCAAGCATGGCAAAGGCAAATAGCTCGCTACCAATCTGCACGCTAGTGTAGTAAAAGCCATATAGCATTAGGCTAGTGATCATCAGCAAAATTATGCTTCGTTTGCTCTGGTTACTCACATTATTCTCCTAAGTATTGAGTAGGGAATTTGTTAAACTTTGCGGGAGCCAGAACGGTGCAGTTCCCACTAACGCCTCAATAAAGAAAGTTTACAAAGTAAACCGATTAGATAAAAATAGATAATTACTATTTAGTGGTTAGGTTAAAATCTAATTGAGGTGGTTATGTCTTCAAGACTTCACGCACATATAGGTACATTTAGGCAGCTGGAAATTTTATTGGCTGTGCATCAAGGAGGCAGTATTAAAGCTGCATCTGAGCGATTATTTTTAACCCAGCCGACAGTGTCTATGCAGTTGAAAAAGCTCAGTGAAGCGATTGGGCTGCCGCTTTATCATCAGGTCGGCCGCAAGCTCAAATTCACCGACGCCGGCCTAGTTACAGTCAAAACCGCTCAGCAAATACTGCAAAGCTGCGAAGCATTAGATATGCAATTATCGGATTTGCGCGGTTTAAAATCCGGTACTCTGCGGCTTGCCAGTGCCACCACAGCGAAATATTTTATTCCACATTTACTTGGCCCATTTTGCGAGCGTTACCCGGGCATTGATATTCAGTTTACCGTGGCTAATCGTCAGCAGGTAATTGAGCGTCTTGAGCAAGGGCTGGACGACTTTTATGTCTTTAGTTATGTGCCCCAAGGGTTAGATCTTGAAACCATTGAATTTATGTCGAATGATTTGGTCGCCATTGCTGAGCAAAACCATCCACTCGCACAACAGAAGAAAATTTCGCTCGACACATTTTGTCAGCATGACTTTCTGATCAGAGAATCTGGCTCAGGCACTCGCTACGCCACAGAAAGCTTCTTTGAGGCGCAAGCGGTTAGCCCTAAGATCAAAATGACGATTGCCAGTAATGAAGCCATTATTCATTCGGTGCTGTCTCGATTAGGCGTTTCTATTCTCTCAGCCCATACACTCGCTTTTGGTGAGATTTATAACGTTAAAGTGCTTAATGTCGAAGGCTTGCCTATTCAATCAAAGTGGTCGTTCTCTTGGACGAAGTCAGATCACTTGTCGCCAATCGCTAAAGTGTTCTTGAACTATGTTGAAACGGAAGGAAGAGAAATGATGAAGCAAGCCATTAAGCTCAAAGCATTACAATAACGCTAATGCTTTGAGCCAAGTGGTTTAATGGTGGAAAAACGAATCACTAGATGTTGTGAACTAGGTGTTGCAAGCTAAGTTTTGTGTTTGAGCTATGTTTAAGCCTTGTTTACGACAGGCAAACATTGAGCTAGTACAAGTTATGCAGGCTCAGCCGTAAGCTCCGTCATGTCTTCACGCACCTTGGAACGTGCTTTTTTGTAATGACGCATCGGCTTTTTAATACGCTCAGTTAACGCGCGTTTCGATCTGCCCAGTGCGAGGCCAAACGCAGCTTGTGGCGTAGACTGGGCATCGACAATTTGGACATTACTAACGCCGTCAACGACGATTTTAAGCTTGCATTGTTTGTCTTTACCGCCGCGTAAGCCGTTGATGTCTTGGAAGCTAACGACGACGAACTTTACTTTTGCTTCAACTCTGCAAAGCGCACTTTTAATACGATTTGCTATTTGCGCCCTAAAGCCCCTCGTCAATTGAACGTTGTTGGCATGGATAAAACATTTCATAGTCACCTCCGTTAAAGAACTGACCTTATCCTGCCTAATTTTTTGATTAGATAGAAATAGATAATATTTAACTTTATGTTCGATAAAGATCTAATTAATGTTTGTTTGAATTCAGCTGATATTGAATAGATAAGTTTTTCTGGCGAACGTTTTTAGGCGGGCTAACGTATCATCATCGCAGCAAAGCCAAAGCCAAAGCCAAAGCCAACGGTTTCGTTTTCGGTGTTAGTTCTTGTTTTAACTCTGGCGTAGGCTCGGTCATTAATTTTAGGCGTACGCTAATCGTGTCAGTGCAAGTCTTAATGGGGTGTTATCGCTAGTTTTGCTCTTGTATTTTTGTGTACCCTGTTTTTGTGTACACTAGCGCTGACGAAATGCATAGGAGTGCAGAAATGAATAAAAAATTCACGGGGTTAGTCTCGGTGAGCGTGTTAACGGCAGGCTTAATTGCTGGCTGTTCTGGTTTAGATAATAGTGAAAAAGTGATGAAGCAAACAGTTCAAGCTGACAGTAGTGTTGATAACGCTAGTTTTGACAGGAAAGCTTACCCAATTACTCGCAAAGGCGAGGTCGTCGATACCTACTTTGGCAAAGACGTTGCCGACCCATACCGCTGGCTAGAAGACGATCGCAGTGAAGAAACAGGTGCTTGGGTAAAAACGCAAAACCAAGTCACCTTTAATTATTTAGACCGAATTCCGTACCGCGAACAGCTAAAAGAGCGTTTGGCTGATTTATGGAATTATGAAAAAGTGGGGGCGCCTTTCAAGGAAGGAAAATACACCTACTTCTACAAAAATGATGGCCTGCAAAACCAATACGTGGTTTACCGTATGGTTGAAGGTGGCGAGCCGGAAGTCTTTTTAGACCCTAACAGCTTTAGCGAAGATGGCACCACGTCACTAGCGCAATTAAGCTTTTCTAAAGATGGCTCAATTGCCGCTTACTCAATTTCTGAAGGTGGCAGCGACTGGCGAAAAATCATCATTATTGATGCTGAAACGAAAAAAGTGCTAGAAGCGCCACTCGTCGATGTGAAGTTCTCTGGCATTTCATGGGTTGGCAACAAAGGCTTTTATTATTCTAGTTACGACAAGCCAGAAGGCAGCGAGCTTTCAGCCAAAACTGACCAGCACAAACTTTACTACCACGAGCTAGGTACATCACAAGCGAATGACCCTGTTATTTTCGGTGCAACGGAAGAGGAAAAGCGCCGTTATGTGGCTGGCTATGTCACTGAAGACGACAACTATTTATTGATTAGCGGCGCAACGTCTACGTCAGGTAACGATCTTTACCTAAAAGACTTAACACGCCCCAATAGCCCGCTAGTTACCATTTTAGATAACTTTGATTCAGACACGTATGTGATTGAAAACCAAGGTAGCAAGCTTTACTTAGTCACTAACCTAAATGCACCAAACAAAAAGGTGGTAACGGTTGATGCAAGTAAGCCATCACCAGAGCATTGGCAAGACCTGATTGCTGAAACTGACGACGTGTTAACGGTTTCAACAGGGGCTGGCTACTTCTTTGCTGAATACATGGCTGACGCTATTTCTAAAGTGTATCAGTACGACTATCGAGGCAACAAAGTTCGTGAAATTGCCTTGCCAGGGCCAGGTAGTGCCAGTGAAATCGATGGTAAGAAAGACGACAAAGAACTTTATTTCTCTTTCACCAACTACAAAACCCCCGGCACGATTTACAAGCTAACGCCAGACACTGGCAAGGTTGATGTATACCGCGAATCAGGTGCTAAGTTTGACAGCAACGATTACGTGTCTAAGCAAGTGTTTTACACCTCAAAAGATGGCACGAAAGTGCCAATGATGATCACCCATAAAAAAGGGCTTGAGCTGAACGGTAAGAACCCAACCATCCTATATGGTTACGGTGGTTTTAACGTAAGCTTAACACCATACTTTAGCGTGACGCGTGCGGTTTGGATGGAGCAAGGGGGCATTTATGCCGTTGCGAATTTACGCGGTGGCGGTGAATACGGCAAAGCATGGCATAAAGCAGGTACACAATTGCAAAAGCAAAATGTATTTGACGACTTTATTGCTGCTGGTGAATACCTGATTGACCAAAACTACACATCAAGCGACTACTTAGCTGTTAACGGTGGTTCAAACGGTGGCTTACTTGTCGGTGCGGTGATGACCCAGCGCCCTGACTTAATGAAAGTCGCACTACCAGCGGTTGGCGTACTTGATATGTTGCGCTACCACACCTTTACTGCTGGCGCAGGTTGGGCATACGACTACGGTACAGCCGAGCAAAGCGAAGCAATGTTTGAGTACTTAAAAGGTTACTCGCCAGTGCATAATGTGAAAGCGGGCGTAAGCTATCCTGCGACACTTGTAACCACAGGCGACCATGACGACCGCGTTGTACCTGCTCACTCATTTAAGTTCGCTGCTGAACTGCAAGCTAAGCAGGCCGGCAGTGCTCCAACCATGATCCGCATTGAAACCAATGCAGGTCACGGCGCAGGCACACCCGTTTCAAAAACCATTGAACAATACGCCGATATTTACGCGTTTACTTTGTTTAATATGGGCTTTAGCGAACTGCCAAAATAGTTTCGATGAGCAATGAAGCTAATTGCTAAATGATAAAACCCGCAAAATTGCGGGTTTTTCACTTAAAAATAAAAGAATGTTGTCCACTTCCCCATTAATAACACAGTTCTAAGTTACCTATAGGGTCATTATTCTCTTAGAGGGGGTAACAAGGCTAGGTTTTGCAAAAAACTCTATGCTAGATGAAGTGAGTCTCAGGTTAAATTGAAGAACAATAAAAACACATTTATGACTATCAAAGAGGCTAAAGTTCCTTTCTTGAATGCGTCTTTTTCTAACTGTTTATCAACCCATTTCAAAAATTTTGTGTGAGTTAAATTACTCTCTATAATCTTGTTTTCTAATTGCTCTGTTAAATTTGAAGCGGCATTAACTATATTAAAAAATACAGCGCTATTGTTGGAAGGATTAGACTTACTATCTAAGGTTAGAGCCTGCTTTAGTTTGCCTACAACAGAGTCATCCAAGACAACTTTGTAATGTTTTAGTGCTTTCTTTTTTAAAGTTAATTTTTGATATTGATACATTACCTGCATTTCATAAGAAATTCTTTCATTCTTGTCATTATCACTGAGTTGGGTAAGCCAGTAACTTGAAGCAAGCTTTAGAGTCTCATCAACTATAGAATTTACGTCTTTTGCTAATCCGTTTAATTCTGTTCTCTTGGCAAAAGAGTGTGAATTCTTCTGAATAAACCTCCATCCAACAACAACCATTATTGGAACAAAAATTGATAGAATTAACTTTATTATTTCATCATGAGAAAGAAGAAAATTAATCAACTAGATTAACCTTCTAATTTAGCTTCGTTTATATATGCAAATATCTCTTTTTTGTAAAAGTCTTGATCACTTTTTATATCTAGCACGCCTAACTCACCAGTGAGTTCCTCTTTGGTAAAATACCCTTTTCTTACTAAACCACCAAATGCTTCCTCTAGGAAAGACGAGCCTATGCCAATTTTGATGCTATCAAAATCTACGATTAACTTTGTTTTATCTTGTCGTGCTTGCTTGAGCTTATCGATCAATATTTCTCTAAAAGCCGTTCCATTATGCTTACTGTCGTCAGAGTATCGACCAAATGGGGTATCTGAAAAGTTACTTAAATCATAAACAGTCATCAATCTTCTCCACAGAATAGTCCAAAACCCATTGAATAAGTGTTCCTTCTAGTGTAAATGGAAGCTCCTTGGTTGTCACGCCTTCGGAATCGCTCTTGAAGTAGCCATTTCCACTCATAACAATTAAGTGAGAGTTAGGGAAAGTACAAGTTGCTTTAATAATATCATTAGAGCCTTTTCCTCTCTCAGGGTTCATCGTTCTAGTTATCCCCACTTTCATTGCTTCTTCGATTATTTGAGAAGAAGATAGTTCCGGGTATTGAGCGTGAAGCGTGTGTGGGATTCCTACACCGTCATCATAAATTATAAAAACTAGTTGATTGTTACCGGAGTCTAGCCAACAACATTGCCACCAGCGGCTATCCCCTAATTGGTCAAACTGATTTGCTAAGCTTTTCTTGTCATATGCATGGTAATCAATGTTTAGGATTGCTTCTTGTATTCCCCTTGTCAGTATACGTATAGAAGGAACGCTAAAATTAACGCCGTTTTGCACTAAGTTAATTAGTGTTGCGCTGATTACTTTTCCATAGTGTTCTGAGTCATGATTACTTCCACTAATATAGCCGTTGTTAGTGTGAATTAACTTTCTTACTTTACTAGCTCCACCGGGCTTTATCCCATTCCAAAAACCACTCTCAACAAGCGTTTTTTTTACTTCTTTGCTTTCAGGCAGGGTAATCTCTAAATCACTAGGTTGGTTAAGACAGAGCTGACATTTGGTAACTCTAGCAAAGATTAATAACGATGCGGCAGCAGTAATCTTTTTTAAATTCCTAAAACTTATATGAATACGGGTACCATATTCAAAAATAACAGTTTCTATGTACTTTACAAATCTGTATGTTTGATAGCTTTCATTAGGGTTGTAAATACAGAGAGTCTCTGGAGACTCAATGGTTATGCACTCATTGTCTTGGTCATATGCTGCTTTAAATACTCTTGGCAGCTTCACATAAACCTGCTTAGTTTTAGGAGGTGTAAATGTCTTTTTCATTCGCAAATATTTTTAAATACACTACAAAATCGATAGAGACAAGGAAGGTTACTTAGAATTTAAAATTATCCATTTGCTCTCGCTAAGTGGATACAAGAATTTAATATTAGCTGTAAACGGTTTTGCTACTAATATTAAATTCAAAGAGCTATGTCTTTTTATAGAATTGGTGGAGCAGGGGGGAGTTGAACCCCCGTCCAAAAAACCTACATCCTCGGTCCTACATGCTTAGTCGTTCTATTATTTAACCAGTCAGTCGCCGAACGACAGGCTACTTTCTGGTGAGTCTGATACTGTTTCGCGGTTCACCCTCAGACAAGGTTCCCTCGCTAACCTAGTATAGTATGACCATCGCTCCGCTAGTCTACAGGTAAAACTTGGCGGGGATGGCTAGCATTAAGCTGCTAGTGCGAACGTTTCGTCGTTTGCAACTATAGTTTTGCGGCTTTTTACCAGGCCAACCGCCCCTGGGCATGCACCTTGGGTTTCGCGAATCTTGTCGAATCCTGAATCTGCCCCAAAGTTTGTGGTAAGTGAATCACTTACAATAAGCGCATTGTACAGCGCTTCGAGTTGTGAAACAACGTGGTATTTTTTAACCAGTTATCGCTGTTTTTATCACAACCAATACCTTAACTAGGCTATTTGCTTGAGTTAGCCATTAAGGTTTTTGTTTTTCATTAAACGGCCTTTGTCAATCTGCCATTCGCGATCTTTGATATCTGCACGTTTATCGTGGCTTTTCTTACCTTTACCTAAGTAAAACTCAAGTTTTACCCAGCACTGTTTCCAGTACATGGCGGTAGCAACAAGCGAGTAGCCATCTCGCTCAACGGCACCAATTAGGCGGTCAAGCTCGCGGCGGTTTAGCAATAGCTTACGGCTTCGAACCGGATCGCAAACCACGTGGCTAGAGGCCGCATTAAGCGGCAGAATTTCGCTACCGACTAGATAGGCTTCTCCGTCTTTGAGCATGACATAACAATCAGAAATATTGACCTTGCCACTGCGAATGCTTTTAATCTCCCAGCCTTGCAGGCTCATACCCGCTTCGAACTTGTCGGTAAGTGCATAGTTGTGACGTGCTTTTTTATTGAGGGCAATGGTATTGCTATTTGATTGTTTTGATTTTTTCTTGGCCATAATCGTTCCACAGTTAACCGCGCACATTATACGGACTAATCTGCAGTTTTGAATCGCCAGCGGAAAAATTATTGAATTTAGTGTGCTAGTAGTGAGCTTTTAATTTCGATTTGCTATGATCTGCGCCCTTAACGGGGGAAATTAATGCCATCAATTCATCGTAGTGCCTTGGTTATGCACAGTGTTAGTGATATGTATAACCTGATCAATGACGTACTTGCTTACCCACAATTTTTACCAGATTGCAGCGACAGTAAAATCATCTCGCAAGATGATCGATCTATGACGGCTGCACTTAAAATTTCGAAGGGTGGCGTGACTAAGTGGTTTACCACACAAAACACCTTAGTGGAAAATGAGCAAGTAGTATTGAACTTGGTAGATGGACCATTTAAACAGTTAACCGGTAGCTGGGACTTAACTGTATTGTCTGAAGAGGCATGTAAGGTCACGCTGAGCCTAGAATATGAATTTTCGAGTAAAGTATTGGAATTGGCATTTGGCAAAATCTTCAACAATATTGCTAATAACATGGTTCAGGCATTTACTCAGCAAGCGAAAAAGGTATACGGCTAATGGCAGAGCAGATTCATATTGAAGTGGTATATGGCTTGGCGACCCGTCAAGAGCTTATTGCCTTACCTGTTGCTAAAGGTACAACCATAGAGCAAGCGATTATTGAGTCGGGCATTATGGATATGTTTGACGATATTGACCTGACTAAAAATAAAGTCGGCATTTGGAGTCGTGCCGCTAAGCTAAGTGACGAGTTGGAAGACTTAGATCGTATTGAAATTTATCGTCCGTTGATTGCCGACCCGAAAGAAGTGCGTAAACGCCGCGCAGAAAAAGCGAAAGAAGAAGGCCGCGCTGATAAAGTCACTGGTGGCCGAGTTAACAACCTAAGAGCTAAGCTATAGTTTTATCTGATTTAGCTTCGCTCAATTGCAGAGATATATCCCCTGTCTAATATTTAAGTTTGTGTTCGACTTGGACAGACTATCAATATTTTGCAGGAGACGACGACAGCTCCAATAATGCGAAATCACTTGGTAATAGTTTCTATTAGTTAAGTTAATGTACAACTTTACAGGTGCTTTTAAGCTTACTTCTATTCTTGATGCCTAACGTACCTAGTACTTTATAGGCTTCTTCAACTTGGCTTTTCTTTACTAATATTTGATAACTATTCTGAAGGTCTACGAAATAGGCTATTTTTGAGTCATCAAACGTGTTTACTACCTTTACGGTATCAACTTTTCTTAAATCATCGATTACAGTGCAAAACTCATCTTTCTTTGAACAACTGGATACCGAAAATATGATTACCAACATAAAAGTTGTTGGTAGGTGATCCCATTTAAAAAAAGAGTTATTCATTGACAATTCCAAGCAAAATTTTGACGTTTTCAAGTTTTAGCAATTAGTATTCCATTGAACCTCTTACTACGCGAAATCTAGCTGCTATGAATCTAGATGTCAGTTTGAGCTTTGCTCACACTCGAGCCTATTAAAATTGCTTCAATTCTACCAGTGAAGCCTATGAACAAGTTGTGACCAATCCAACTAACTTATCCAGCCTACTTCCTGCTGTTTTATCTACAATTAGTAAATACAACTACCATCACCACATCAATTGCTAACGGAGCTCTCTAATCGGAGTTACGACAACTTTTGTCACAATATTATTCTGCTTTGTTTGCCTTATTCACAAGCTAGTTAATTACTTGTGAAAATTTATTCCTATAATTGAGGTCTGGTTCTACTGAATAACTACATAAACCCATTTGGCCGTTTAAATAATAAGGAACTCAAAATGCCTAAAATTCTAGGTGTACCGCCTTCACCTTATGTCCGTAAAGTGATTTTGGCGCATGAACACAAAAATATGCCATATGAAGTACAAATGATGATGCCTGGCTCTGATGATGCAGCATTTAGAGCAGTGAGCCCGTTAGGCAAAGTACCCGTGTACGTGACTGATGATGGTTTTAGCTTTGCTGATTCATCTGTGATGATTGCTTACCTTGAAAAGACGAATAGCACTAACTCATTGTACCCAGATGATGCTAATGACTATGCACAAGCATTGTGGTTCGAGGAGTATGCGGATACCAAGTTAACTGAAGTTACTGCTGCCCTTTATTTTCAACGTGTTGTTGGCCCAGCATTTTTCAATCACACAACTGATGTAGAGCGTTGTCAGGAAGTGATCAATGAGTTGATTCCACCGCAGCTTGCTTATTTAGAATCGAAGCTTACTGGTGACTTTTTTGTTGGTGATAAGCTGAGCATTGCCGATATTTGTATTGGTGGGAGTTTAGTGAATTTGCTTCACGCAGATTATGAGCTGGATACGGCTACAT
Source organism: Thalassotalea euphylliae (assembly GCF_003390335.1). Taxonomy (NCBI): domain Bacteria; kingdom Pseudomonadati; phylum Pseudomonadota; class Gammaproteobacteria; order Alteromonadales; family Colwelliaceae; genus Thalassotalea; species Thalassotalea euphylliae. The sequence goes on along the minus strand of NZ_QUOU01000001.1, from coordinate 3,320,618 downwards.
ATCCTAAACTTGCCGCTTTCCAGCAACGCTTTTTCAGTATTCCTATGGTTAAGCAGTGTATTGAAAGCGAACAACAAATGTTTGCTGGCGCAAAATCATAGAAGCTTTACTTCGTATATTGGTAAGTTAGTGAGCTAGTATGTTCATAAGAAGGAAAGTAAGTTAGTTTTACTAAATACAGCATCAAAAAAGCAGCCAATTGGCTGCTTTTTTAGTTTTCCACTTATCGCTAATTGAGCAAAGTTGCTAGTTACTCATGATTGGCAATGGGTGAGTCGCTTTTTTAGCTATCTTTTTCTAGCTATCATATGGGGTATTGAAGTTTTCTGAAAGTTCAAAATCCCCTTCAGCAGATACTAGTTTGTTATCAACAAACTTAACGACAAAATCTTTGCGCGCATCAAAGTCGGAATTTCTGCCTGACTTAAATTGATAAACATAGTGCCATGTATCTTGCTCGAACGAGTCAATTACAACCGGGCTACCTAATATAAACTTAACTTGTTCTTTCGTCATACCCACTTGTAAGCGGTCGATATCTTTTTGCTCAAGGTAATTACCTTGGGGGATATCAATACGATAAACCCAACTTGAACATGCGCTGGTGGTCAGCGCAAGTGCTAAAATAATGCTTCTTGCTAACATGAAAAACTAAAATCCTACTACATGTGACAGAGGATAATACCCAAGCGAACTGAGAGTTACAAAACAATTCACAATAAATTTACTTCGTTGTTATCCTGCCAATAATTCTTGAGCATTCGCTAAGCTGCTCTCGGTAATGGTGTTGCCTGCTAATAAACGGGCAATTTCTTTGACGCGCGCACCTTCACTAAGTTCCGTAACACTGGTTTCGGTATGCTCGCCATCGGTTAATTTTGCTACAAATAACTGTTGATGCCCCTTACAAGCAACTTGTGGCAAGTGAGTGACACAAATTACTTGGGTGTTGTTCGCAAGTTGTTGCAGTTTTGCCCCGACCATTGCGGCTGTTGGGCCACTAATACCAACATCAACTTCATCGAAAATAAGGGTTGGCGAAACCACTTTATCGGCAAGAATAACTTGCATGGCAAGGCTAATACGGGAAAGCTCACCACCTGAAGCCACCTTGTGCATGGCTTCTAAGCTTTGCCCTGGATTAATACTGACAACGAATAATACTTCGTCTTGCCCTTGGGCGCTTGGCCTATCTGAGGACAGTGGGGTGATAGCCACATCAAATTGACCATGCGGCATATTGAGCGTTTGAATACTGGTGGTCACTTCACTGCTAAGTGTTTTTCCGGCAGCCATGCGTGAATTGGTGAGTATTTGTGCCGCCTCAAAATAATGCTGCTTGGTTTGCTCTATTTCATCAGCAAGCCCTGCTAGGCGAGTTTCATCACCATTTAAGCTGTTAAGCTCAAGAGTTAATTGTTGATGATAGTCTGGCAATTGCTCGGGTACGACTTGGTGCTTTTTCGCCAACTGAATGGCTTGCGAGTAACGCTCTTCAATTATGCTGAAGGCTTGTGGGTCTAGCTCTAAACGATCGTGGTAGTGGCGTAAATCGTTATTGGCTTCTTCAAGTTGTACCACAGCATCATTAATTATGGTGGCGATATTGGCGAGTTCGCTATCGTAATGGGCGAGTGTTGACAGGGTGTCGTGACATTTTTGCAGTGCATCTAGCGCATTAAACTGTTCATTTTGCGAGAGAATGTGCAGTGACTCCATAGTGTCAGACAAGATCTGCTGACTATGGCTAAAGCGTTTGAAGTCGGCTTCAAGTGTTTGAAACTCATCCGCTTGTAATGAAAATTCATCCAACTCTTGTACTTGGTACTGCAACAATTGTTTTTTGGCTTCGCGCTGCTGTTGGCTAAGCTCTAGTGCTTCTAGCTCTGCTACTTGTTTGCGATAGCTTTGATAATAGTGCTCAACGTTGTCGATAAGATCATCATGCCCGGCAAATGCATCCAGCATTTTGCGCTGCTCATTGGGTTTGATGATAAGTTGATGATCGTGTTGACCATGAATATTAATCAGTAACTGACCGAGCTCTTTTAACTGGGCAAGCGGCACCTGGCTGCCATTAATAAAGGCGCGAGAGCGGCCCTCAGCAGAGATCACACGGCGTAATATACATTCCTGCGCTTCAATGGAATTATCATTTAAATCTGAATCGGATTGAGCTAGCTGTAACTCCTGACTAGCCAGCCATTGCTGGGCAAGCGCGTTGTTAGTGACATCAAAGGTGGCGGCGAGGTCGGCTTTTTTCGCGCCGGGGCGCACGGTGTTTGTCGTCGCTCGCTCACCTAAACACAGGCCAAGGGCGTCAATGGCGATAGATTTACCGGCACCGGTTTCACCAGTGATCGTGGTCATGCCTTGTTGCCAGTCGATATCCAGAGCTTTGACAATGGCAAAATTTTGAATGGTCAGTTGTAACAGCATAGTCATGTATATATAAACAGTATATGGCTGTTAATTTATACAGTAATTGCCAGTGGTGCAAGTAGAAAATTAAGTTAACGGGATAAGCGCTGGGCTAGGGTAATGAAATTAATAAAGTTTATTACCCCAACTTAACTTGTTTCTCAGCACGTTGAAGTAGCTGTGATCCAGTGGATGTATCAGGCGCAATGTGTAGGGGCTTTTCTTGATGATCACTTGGTCACCCGGCATGACCGCTAAAATTACATGGCCATCGCAGCTCACTTGTAAATTCTCGTGATTGTCGTTAGCGAGAATTAACTTAATTTCACTATCACCGTCCACCACGATCGGGCGGCTGGTTAAGGTATGTGGAAACATAGGCACCAGCGATAGGGCGTTTAGGTTAGGGGTTAAAATTGGCCCACCTGCCGACATTGAATAGGCGGTTGAACCGGTAGGGGTTGAGACAATTAAGCCGTCAGAGCGCTGGCTAAACATAAAGCTGCCGTCGATGTAGACTTCAAACTCAATCATATTAGCGACTTTGCCAGCATGCAGCACCGCTTCATTGACGGCGCTATTGGAGCTTTTTAGTTTACCGTGACGATAGACTTCCGCTTCAATAATAAAGCGCTGCTCTGAGCGCGACTCGCCGCGTAATATCGCTTCGAGCGGCGGAATAACATCCTGTGGCGATAAATCAGTTAAAAAGCCTAAATTGCCGCGGTTAACGCCAATCACGCCGATGCTGTAGCCGGATAATACACGGGCTGCGCCGAGCATATAGCCGTCACCACCAACAACGATTGCCAAATCAGCCTGTTCGCCAATATCGGTTAGTGATTGAATATCGGGTTCGCAGTCGGCATCAATCGCGCTAGCCACTGAACGTTCAACTAACACTTGGTAGTTATTTTCGATTAGATACTGATGCAGTGTTGAGATGGTCGCACTAGCGCCATCATGATTTGGTTTACCAATAAGGCCAACGGTTTTATACAACTGGCTCATGACGTTATATGCCTGAATTCTTCTTGTTAACGGCAGTGTCGCTCTTAAATTTTCACTTGTAAAGTCAGGGATTTAATAATTCTTGAAAAATGGTGCTTGAAACCAAAATTCTAAACCCCATAATTAGCAACAATTATGTTTTACCGGAGAGATTTTCATGACCACTGAGTCGAACGAAAACCCTATCAATGAAAATAAGACAGCCGAAGAGATTGCTGCTGAAGAGATTATTGCCCAAGCTGAAGAGCAAGTAGAAGAGCAGCACGAACATGCGCATGAAATTTTAAGCGAAGAGCAAGAAAAAATTAACGAGCTAGAGCTAGCGTTAGCTGCGGCTCAAGCAACGGTTGCTGATCAAAAAGACTCAGTAATTCGCGCCAAAGCAGAGGTTGATAACGTTCGTCGCCGCAGCGCACAAGACGTTGAAAAAGCCCGTAAGTTCGCACTAGAAAAATTTGCCGGTGATTTACTACCTGTAGTTGATAACCTAGAGCGCGCTATTGAGTCATTCGATAAAGAAGACGAAAGCCAAAAAGCCATGCTTGAAGGTGTTGAGTTAACGCTGCAAAGCTTCTTATCAACGTTAGAGAAGTTTGACGTTAAAGCGGTTAACCCACAAGACCAACCATTTAACCCTGAACTTCATCAAGCGATGTCGATGCAAGAAGTACCAGGTGTTGCGCCAAACACGGTAATCGCGGTAATGCAAAAAGGTTACGAGCTAAACGGTCGTTTAATTCGCCCTGCAATGGTAATGGTATCTAAAGCCGCGCCAGTTGATACCCAAGCGTAATTGCTTTAATTGCCCTACGTATTAGAAACCAGCCAAATGGCTGGTTTTTTTATACCTTGTTATTTACATCTATCTTTCTTACTTATGTGCTGAACTTTACTACTTGGTTTTTCAGCGTACATCTAAGCCAGTTAATGTGAAATCGCTGCTTAGTAAGAATTCCTTACAAAAAGTGATCTTTTTTTATTTTTTTACTTGAAATGCTTTTTCGCGACCCCACTAAGTAAATCATCTAAGCAAAAATGAATTTTTAAAGAATTTCGGAGATCCTCACGATGGGCAAAATTATCGGTATTGACCTAGGGACAACTAACTCATGTGTAGCTGTTCTTGATGGTGACAGCGTACGAGTTATTGAGAACGCAGAAGGCGATCGTACAACCCCTTCAATCATTGCATACACTGCAGAAGGTGAAACATTAGTTGGCCAACCAGCTAAGCGTCAAGCGGTTACCAACCCAGAAAACACCTTATTCGCAATCAAGCGTTTAATCGGTCGTCGTTTTGAAGATAAAGAAGTACAACGTGACATCGACATCATGCCATTTGGTATCAAGAAAGCTGACAATGGCGATGCGTGGGTAGAAGCGAAAGGCGAAAAAGTTGCGCCACCACAAGTTTCTGCTGAAGTACTGAAGAAAATGAAGAAAACTGCAGAAGACTACTTAGGTGAAACAGTGACTGAAGCTGTTATCACAGTGCCTGCATACTTCAACGATTCACAGCGCCAAGCAACTAAAGATGCTGGCCGTATCGCAGGTCTTGACGTTAAGCGTATTATCAACGAGCCAACGGCTGCAGCGCTTGCTTACGGTATGGACAAGCAACAAGGTGATCGCGTAGTAGCGGTATACGACCTTGGTGGTGGTACATTCGATATTTCAATCATTGAAATTGACGAAGTAGAAGGCGAGCACACGTTTGAAGTATTAGCGACAAACGGTGACACGCACTTAGGTGGTGAAGATTTCGATAACCGCTTAATCAACTACTTAGTAGACGAATTCAAAAAAGACCAAGGCCTTGACCTTAAAAACGATGCACTTGCGATGCAACGTGTTAAAGAAGCAGCAGAAAAAGCAAAATGTGAGCTTTCTTCAGCACAGCAAACTGACGTAAACCTACCTTACGTTACTGCTGATGCGACTGGTCCTAAGCACATGAACATCAAAGTAACTCGCGCTAAGCTTGAGTCACTTGTTGAAGACATGGTTAAAGCGACATTAGAGCCGTTAAAAACAGCTTTAGCTGATGCTGACCTTTCAACTTCTGACGTAACAGACGTTATTCTTGTTGGTGGTCAAACACGTATGCCACTTGTTCAGCAAGTAGTAACTGATTTCTTCGGTAAAGAGCCACGTAAAGATGTTAACCCTGATGAAGCAGTAGCTTCAGGTGCAGCGGTTCAAGCAGGTGTTCTTGCTGGTGACGTAACAGACGTTCTTCTACTAGACGTTACTCCACTTTCTCTAGGTATTGAGACCATGGGCGGCGTGATGACGAAAGTTATCGAGAAAAACACCACGATTCCTACTAAGCAATCGCAAACGTTCTCAACAGCGGAAGACAACCAAGCGGCAGTAACTGTTCACGTACTTCAAGGTGAGCGCAAGCAAGCTTCTGTGAACAAATCACTTGGTCAATTCAACCTAGAAGGTATTGACCCAGCGCCACGTGGTATGCCACAAATCGAAGTAACCTTCGATATTGATGCTGACGGTATCTTGCACGTGTCTGCGAAAGACAAGAACACAGGTAAAGAGCAGAAGATTACGATCAAAGCGTCTTCTGGTTTATCGGATGATGAAGTAGAGCAAATGGTACGTGACGCAGAAGCGAATGCTGATGCCGATGCTAAGTTCGAAGAGCTAGTCACTGCACGTAACCAAGCTGACGGTATGATCCACGCAACCAAAACTCAAGTAACTGAAGCGGGTGATGACTTACCAAGCGACGACAAAGAGAAAATCGAAGCAGCAATCAAAGAACTTGAAGAAGTCATCAAAGGCGACGACAAAGAAGCGATTGAAGCTAAACAACAAGCATTAATGGAAGCATCAGCTAAGTTAATGGAAATTGCGCAAGCTAAAGCACAAGCTCAAGGCGGTGCAGCTCCTGAAGGCGCAGCGCCAGAAGCTGAAGCAGCAGCTCCTCAAGACGACGTTGTAGACGCTGAGTTTGAAGAGGTTAAAGACGACAAGTAATTAATGAGCTGTTCATGTGCTCTCTCGCAAACATAGCTGGGAGCACAATAAGCAGATTCAATTAAATCGTCTTAAAGATTTCACAAAGCGTCGGTATTCGACGCTTTGTTTTGTTTAAACCACTAATGATTATCAAAAAAACATAAAGTTAATTTGTTTGATGGTTAGGCCGGTTGATTAAACTTGGTGTTTAAATAGCAAAGCCAATAAACCAATTAATTTTCGAAAATTTGAAGTAACAGTAAAGAATTAAAGCTATGTCAAAACGTGATTATTATGAGTTATTAGGCGTATCAAAAGACGCGTCCGAACGTGACATTAAAAAGGCTTATAAACGCCTTGCGATGAAGTACCACCCAGACCGTACGCAAGGTGACAAAGAAAAAGAAGAAACCTTTAAGCAAATTAAAGAAGCTTACGAAGTACTAAACGACGATCAAAAACGCGCAGCCTACGACCAATACGGTCACGCAGCCTTTGAACAAGGTGGCATGGGCGGCGGTGGCGGCTTCGGCGGCGGTGCTGACTTTGGTGATATCTTCGGTGATGTTTTTGGCGATATCTTCGGTGGCGGTGGTCGTCGCGGCGGTGGCGGTTCACGCGCTCGTCGTGGTAGCGATTTACGTTACAACCTAGAAATGACGCTAGAAGAAGCGGTTAAAGGTAAATCTGTCGAAATTAAAGTACCAACTTACGCAAGTTGTGAGCCTTGTGGCGGCAGCGGCGCGAAAAAAGGTACGTCAGCTAAAACTTGTGGTACTTGTGGTGGCCATGGCCAAGTACAAATGCGCCAAGGTTTATTTGCGGTTCAGCAAACCTGTCCAACCTGTGGCGGTAAAGGTAGCGTGATCAGCGACCCGTGTAATGCGTGTCATGGTCAAGGTCGTGTTCAGAAAACTAAAACCCTTAACGCGAAAATCCCAGCAGGTGTTGATACTGGTGATCGCATTCGCTTATCTGGTGAAGGTGAAGCAGGTGAGCATGGCGCACCAGCAGGTGATTTATATGTGCAAGTGAATGTGAAAGATCATCCAATTTTTGTACGCGATGAAAACCACTTGTACTGTGAAGTACCAATTAGCTTTGCCACCGCAGCACTTGGCGGTGAAATTGAAGTACCGACCCTTGAAGGTAAAGTAAAACTTAAAGTACCGAAAGAAACACAAACGGGCAAAATGTTCCGCTTACGTGGTAAAGGGGTTAAATCAGTACGCAGCTCAGGCCCTGGCGATTTGATGTGTAAAGTCGTGGTTGAAACGCCGGTGAACCTAACGGGCGACCAAGTTGATTTACTTCGTCAGTTAGACAGCAAAATGGAAGCGAGCAGCAAGAAACACAGCCCGAAAGAAACCGGTTTCTTTGACGGCGTGCGCAAGTTCTTTGACGACCTCAAGTCGTAATCGCTAACATTAACACATAATCATTAAAATCCCGCTTAGGCGGGATTTTTGATCTTAAAGTAAAAAGCAGGCAATATAATTTGAGGTACCTGATGATGGCAACACAGAAGTACCGCAATCAATAGTAAGGAAGCTACTTATGAATATAAAATTTATGATGGCCGGCGTTCTTGGAGTAGCAACAGGCATTGGATTATCAACATTGCCAATAACCGACGAGCTATTAAATAATGACGAGGCCAAGCTGGTCGCCTCAGTTCACACTTATGCTGAGCAACCTGATAAGGATGTGAATGTTGAACGCAACGTATCGACTACTCAATCCTTACCCGATACAGGCACAAATGCCCATTTACAGGATGTGCTCGCTGATAAAGATAAGGAAATAGCTCGTTTACAGCAAGCGCTTGCAAAGCTGACCGACAAAGTACAATCTCCTGCACAACATCACAAGTCTACTCATTATCAGCCACAAGGCTTGGGTGAGGGGGAGCAACTAAATGTGCAAACTATCTCGTTTGAACAGCTCATGCAGTCAGCTGAGCCTCCTTATGCAAAAATGATCGGCACGTTAGAGCCAGAAGCAAAAGTCTTATTTTCAAATTTTCACAGTAACTTTGCCGATAGTATCGAAGTAGCGCGAGACTTTGAGCTAGAGATGAAAATTCAGGACTTTGTGACATTGCATGCACTTGCCAACGATGTGGAGGTTGCGAGTGTGATTTGTAAAAATGGTATTTGTGAAGCAAAAGGCAAGGAGTTAGTGAGCTATAGCTGGCAAAGGTTAATGAATAGTATGATGCAAGCGCCGTGGAGCCAATTTCAAAGCTCGTATTCGACCGCAGACAAAGTTGAGGAGCAAGGTGAGTTTTTCTATACCTTGATGACATACTGAATTTTAAAAGACTGACATCAAACTTTTGTTTTTCTTTGTGCTTTAAGCGCTTTGCGTAGCATCATTATTTGCCGATTAAGACAACAGCAGGTTTCCGGCATTTTTCAAGTTAGCTGTTGAGTAAAATGCGCTATCGCGTAAAATTAGCGCACTAACTTAGTTAACAACGCCGTAACTTTTTTCAAGTGCTGGTTAAAGTAGAGATGTCCTATGCCGCAAATGACTCTAGCAATCCTGTTCCTCATATTTACTTCCATCGCTTTTGCTGAGGATGAAGCAGAGCAACTACCGCCACTAGACCCAGCTTATGAGGGGATTCACGGTATGGTGCTGATGAACAAAAACTCGACTATATTTGCGTCACATATGCCACTGTTTCAAAAGCCACATGACTATCAAATTGTTTACAAGCTGAGTGTTAAAGACGTTAATTTAGCGCAACTGGTCAAACACAACGAACTGGTGACCATCAAGCCTGAGAAATTTAATTTACAGCGCATGATTCGCGGTGAGAAATTGGTACTCAAAGCAGATGTTTACACGGGTCACTTTGAGCGTGATGGGGACTTAGTGTATGAAGGAATGATGATTGAGCTTGATGAACAACTGTTTGTGCGACCGCTTACAGAATTAAGTGCAGCGAGCAACATTCAAGAATATTCTGCCGTACCATACAACAGTAAAAGTGGTCGTCTGTACATTCACCATATTCAACAAGCGCCAAGCTATGATCACATCTTGCACGTTGATATAGAGGCTAGCTGCCCAACGAAATTTGCAACCTCAAGTAGTGTTGCCAAAGAAAATGAAATTCTTTATAAGCTGATTAACTGTGGCACGATGAAGCCGCTTTACTATGAAACTCAAGATTTTGCGGGGCGTGCAGGTCATTAGGGCTAAGCATTAGGGTCAAGCATTAGCGCGCGGCAAGCCGCTCTGAACAAAAAGGCAGACTGGTATTTTGTGACTCTGTAACTAAATCTGTGTAACTGCCTATTATTAATACCCATATAGGGTTTAGGATAGGTAGTTATGAACAAGAAAGAACTTGAAGTCTTTGCCAAGCAAGCGGCTAAATCCATCAAAACGGAAGCAGATTTAACGAACTTTCGTAAAATGCTTACCAAGGTAACGGTTGAAGCTGCGCTTAATGCGGAGCTGGATGAACACCTTGGTTATGTTCGTCATGAGCAATCCATCAACGATAATTCACGCAATGGCTATTCGCCCAAAACTATACGAACAGAAGATGGCGAGATTGATTTAGATACACCTCGTGATAGAGATTCTAGTTTTGAGCCTCAACTGGTTAAAAAGAATCAAACCCGCTTTACGTCAATGGATGACAAGATTTTATATCTGTATTCCAAAGGCATGACGACTCGTGAAATCGTGTCCACATTCAAGGAAATGTACGATGCAGATGTTTCACCAACACTGATTTCTCGTGTGACTGATGCGGTTATCGCTCAAGTCGTCGAGTGGCAAGCCAGGCCGCTTGATGCTGTTTACCCAATCGTCTATCTCGACTGCTTGGTTGTAAAAATACGCCAAGATAAGCAAGTCATCAACAAAGCCATTTACTTAGCCTTAGGCGTGAATATCGAAGGCCATAAAGAACTTCTAGGTATGTGGATATCAGAAAACGAAGGCGCGAAGTTCTGGCTTAACGTATTAACGGAGCTTCAAAACCGTGGCGTCAAAGATATCCTTATCGCCTGTGTCGATGGCCTTAAAGGTTTCCCTGATGCAATTAATACCGTTTATCCTGACACACAAATTCAGCTTTGTATTGTTCATATGGTGCGTAATTCATTGAAGTTTGTGCCGTGGAAAGACTACAAAGCCATCACGGCTGATTTAAAGCGCATATACCAATCGGTAACTGAAGATGAAGCCTTAATGGCCTTAGAGCAGTTTGAGCAACGCTGGGACAGTAAATATCCCAATATCTCTCGCTCATGGCGAAATAACTGGCAAAACGTTAGTACCATCTTCAATTACCCTGAAGATATCAGAAAAGCTATTTACACCACCAACGCTATTGAATCGCTGAACTCAGTTATACGTAAAGCCATTAAGAAACGTAAGCTGTTCCCACATGACGATTCGGCGAAAAAGGTGGTTTACTTAGCTATTGAGCAGGCATCTAAAAAATGGACGATGCCGATAAGAAATTGGAAATCGGCCTTAAATCGATTTATGATCGAATTCGAAGACCGATTAAAAGATGTTATTTAAAACTGGCAGTTACACAAAATGTGTTACAGGGTCTATTTTGTATATCGAGCCTGCCTTTCTTTTATCTAATTTTCTCTCTTATCTAATTTTCATCGGTGAAATTTGGTAACACACCACTGCGACTGTGCTCAAATACGAGTGACGTTTCCACCGTTTGCACTTCATCCCGTGAGGTGATGGCATCAAATACGAATTTACGTAAGTGCTCACTATCTTTTACCGACATGTGAATGTAATAATCGTACATCCCTCCCATGTGGTACAGGCTGACAATTTCAGGTAGCAAGAGTAGGTCATCACGCAGTTTGTTAACGATTTCTTCCGAGTACGGTTGAAGCTTAATCGCCGCAATCGCTTCAATATTACCTCCCATGGTTTTGAAGTTAATATCGACATAGGAGCACTTGATTACCCCTGCTTGTTTAAGCCTTTTTACTCGCTCTAGGCAAGTTGATGGCGCAATATCTATTTGCGCCGCTAACTCTTTATTAGTGATGTCGGCGTTATTGAACAGAATCGTTAATATTTTTAAGTCGATAGCATCTAGTTTTTTCAAAATGTAACCTAAGCTCTAGAGATATTGTGCAACCCAACATTATTCAAATCATCAACGACATGGTTAATGATTTATAGAAGCGTTAGAATAAATACCAAAAAAATAAATATTTCCGAATATAGCTCACTTAAAACTAAGTTGATACAAAATAATTGAAATAATATTTGGCTTATTGAACTTTTGATGACATATTATGTCTTGAAATGTATTAGGGAAGTAAACTATGACAGTAAAAGCGATACAAGACTTTTTAAAACTTGAGGCGGCCAGCGGTATTATTTTAATGTTTGCCGCTGTTATAGCCATTATTCTCGCCAACTCACCACTAAATCAATATTACGACATGCTACTGAGCATCCCAGTAGTGGTTGCGATTGGCAGCTTTGAAATTGCTAAGCCTTTGCTACTTTGGATCAATGACGGCTTAATGGCAATGTTCTTTTTCTTGATTGGCCTTGAGCTAAAGCGTGAATTTCTTGAAGGCGAACTATCAAAGCCCGGTCAAATTGCTTTGCCTGCCGTCGGTGCAATTGGTGGTATGGCAGTACCTGCACTCATTTATGCAGGATTAAACTATCAAGACCCGCAAGCGTTAAATGGCTGGGCTATTCCAACGGCAACCGATATTGCGTTTGCGTTAGGAATATTGGCGATTGTCGGCAGCAAAGTGCCATTACAGTTAAAAATATTTTTAACCTCGTTAGCTATCTTTGATGATCTGGGGGCGATAATCGTTATTGCATTGTTCTACACAGATCAACTGTCAATCACATCACTTGTTGTTTCTGCGGTGGTGCTCGTCATTTTGTTTGCTTTGAATAAACGAGGTGTTAAGGATACCGCGCCCTATATATTCTTAGGCATTGTGCTGTGGGTTGCCGTACTAAAATCTGGCGTACATGCGACCTTAGCGGGTGTAACCTTGGCATTGTTTATTCCAATGAAAGGGCGTGAAGGTGAGCCATCTCCACTGAAATCGCTTGAGCATAACTTACACGCTATGGTGGCTTTTATTATTTTGCCTATTTTCGCTTTTGCTAACGCTGGGGTGAATTTATCTGGAGTGGGTTTAAGCGATGTGCTTTCACCTGTGCCGCTAGGTATTATTCTAGGCTTGTTAGTGGGTAAGCAAATAGGTGTATTTGGCTTTTGCTATGTCGCGATCAAAACCGGCTTAGTCAAACTTCCTGAAAATACTAATTTCACCTTGTTATATGGTGCGGCTTTGCTATGCGGGGTCGGCTTTACGATGAGCTTGTTTATTGGCTCATTAGCGTTTGAGCAAACTGGCGCTAATTTAATTTACCAAGATCGTTTGGGGATTATTATCGGCTCATTGATTTCTGGTACGCTAGGTTATTTTGTCATCAAAAAAGGGGTTGAGCGTCTTCCAGCGGCGTAACTTTTAGTCTCACTACTAAGGTGTTAATTTTGCCTTTTGTTAACACCATGTTTACATTCTGGCGGCAGTGTAAAAACTGCCGTTTTATTCACTTCGCTAAAAACCTGCCCAAGCCATTGTTGTTCAAATATTATTCGATGTTGGTTCGTGTTTTGCGCTGTTTATTTTGTTTGTAATTTTTTGTTGAACTTTGTTACAGCTTTAACATATATTTAACGCCTCGGCTGCTTACCGACCAATCGGTCTGAAAATAGCTAAATCATATAATTATTCAAAATTCCAAAAAAGATATTCACTTTATGTGACCAGGGAGAAGTACATGTATTCTAACAAACTAACTAAAGCGATTCGCTTGGCGCTAGTTGTTGGTGCAACGGCAGGAGTGTCATCACCAGTTTTTGCTCAAGAAAATAATGCTGAAGAAGAATCTGTTGAGCGTATTGAAGTTACCGGTTCTCGTATTTTGCGTGAAGGCGCAGTTGCCCCAACACCCGTTACGGTAATTTCAGGCGCCGATCTAGTAAACACTGGTGCGCTAAACATCGGTGACGCGCTAAATGATTTACCAGCGCTTGCGAGTACCTACACACTGTCAAACTCAAGCCGCTTCATTGGTACGTCAGGTTTAAACTTGCTTGATTTACGTAACTTAGGGACTAACCGTACACTTGTGCTAGTTAATGGCAAACGCCATGTATCAAGTGTTGCAAGTGGTACCGCAGTTGATACGAATGCTATTCCAAGTGCTTGGGTTGAGCGTGTTGAAATTATCACAGGCGGCGCATCAGCGGTATATGGTGCTGACGCGGTAACTGGTGTAGTTAACTTTGTACTAAAAGATAATGTAGAAGGCTTAGACACCTCTTATACTCGTGGTGAATCGCAGCACTCAGACTACTCAACAGATAAATTTACACTGTCATACGGTACAAATTTTGACGATGACCGTGGTAATGTAGCATTTGCTTTTGAATACGCTTCTCAAGACTCATTAAATGCGCTAGATAACCCTTGGACAAGAACGTCTACACGTGAGCTTGCTAACCCTAACCAGCCAGCAGATGAAGTGGATAACCCAGCTTTTCCAGATGATATCTTCTATGAAAATGCAGGTTTCTGGGGAATCAGTGATCGCGGTGTTATTGGTGCATTTGGCACTATTGACAACCCCTACACATTCGATGACAACGGCAATTTAGTATTAGTGAATACTGGTACGATTACCGATGGCCTATCCTGTGCTGGCGATAACTGTGACTTCTTTAACCTGGGCAAATACAGCGAAGTTCAACCGCAATTCGAACGTAGCAACTTTAACGTAAAGTCTAATTACGATATTACTGACGATATTCGTATCTACGGTGAAGCAAAATATGTTCGTGTTGAAGGTGAAAGCTTAGGTCAACCAGCATTTAGCTTTGGTGGTGGTGGTTCAATTCCAACCTTCTTAGACTCTTCTTATGCTTTCTTTAACGATGAAATTAAAGAGAAAATTGATGCGGGTTCGGGTTTTGTTGTACTGAACCGCTTGCACGACGATATTGGTCGACGTGTCGAAGATAACACCCGTGAAACTACACGCTTTGTTGTTGGCACAGATGGCGTTTTCGGTGATGACTGGTCATTCGATGTGTCATTTAACTACGGTAAAACTGAAATCGAACGTGTGAATGGTGCTAACTTAATCATTGCCAACTACAACAATGCAATTGCTGCGGTAGATGATGGCAACGGCAACATTATTTGTGCTGATGAAGAAGCGCGTGCAAATGGTTGTGTACCGTTTGATGTAACCCGTTACAACACGGCATCTGACGAGTTAAAAAGTTACTTAACGACCACCTCAGTTGGTACGTCTGAAATTGAACAAACGGTATTAACAGCGAATATCAGCAATGGTTCAATTTATGAATTACCAGCGGGTGATGTTGGTTTTGCTACTGGTATTGAATACCGTAAAGAAGAAAGTGAGTCAATCGAAGATGACAACGCAGAAGGGACATTCTTTAACGCCTTAGGTGAAGATAAGGGTGACTTTGATGTGACTGAAGCTTACTTTGAGTTATCAGTACCGGTATTAACCGATGTGTTCTTAGCAGAAGATGTGATCTTTGAAACGGCTCTTCGCTTTGCTGATTACAGTACTATTGGTGATACAACCAGCTGGAAACTGGGCGTAGATTGGACCATTGTTGATGGTTTGCGTGTTCGTGCGACTAAATCAGAAGCACTTCGTGCCCCTAACATTGGTGAGATCTTTGGTGCTGAAAGCCAAACTTTCTACAACGTAGATGATCCGTGTAAATCGTCTGAGCTTGACCTGTCTGACAACAATGCAACACGCCGTGCTAACTGTGCTGCCTTAGGTGTTGCTGCAGACTTCGATAGTGATTACGATGACGCTACATTACCTGGTGTTGTGTCGGGTAACGAAGATGTGCAAGAAGAAACTTCGCGATCAACAACAGTAGGTATTGTATATCAACCAGATTATGTTGAAGGCCTATCCATCACGGTTGATTACTGGAACATTGAACTAGAAGATGCAATTTCTACGATTGATGCACAAGAAATCTTAGACCGTTGTGTGGATAGTGAAAGCGGTATTGATAACCAATTCTGTAACTTGATCACGCGTAACCCTGCTAACAACGAGATTACACGTATTCAAAACTCAGTGTTGAACGTTGCGGGTCGCGACCTAGAAGGTATTGATTTTGAAATTGGTTACGACTTCGATTTCATGGGGGGTGAGATGTCAACTACGCTACTTGGTACACACATGATCAAGTTCCGTGAGTTCCCATTCCAAGATAATACTGAGCAGTTCATTGACAATGAAGGTACTGCAGGTACGCCAGATTGGGAAGGCACACTTCGCCTGCGCTACACACACGGCGATTGGACAGTAACGTCTGCTACTCGTTACATGGATGAAGTGTTCCTATACACACCACAAGACTTCGAGCGTAACCCTAACCCAAGTGATTTATTAACATTTACCACTTACTTCAAAACAGACATGACCGTTGGTTATGAGTTTGAAAATGGTGTTGGTGTTTCGTTTGGTATTGAGAACTTGTTCGATAGAGAACTACCACGTGGTACACGTGGTACTGGTGGGTCGTCTGCGACTTATGACAACATCGGTCGTTTCTACCACATGACCTTCTCGTACAAAATGTAATATCTGTCACGTAAATATTACTTCCTGAAAGCAAGCCAAGGGTTAACCCCCTTGGCTTTTTTCGTTAGAATAGCGCCAGTTTTTAACCGCTTCCTATGGTTTGTATAGAGCGAAATGCACCAAATTGACGACATCATTTCAATTTTTAACAACACTTTCTTTGAATCTTTCAACACTAAGCTGGTAAAAGGCGATGATGAGCCAATTTACTTGCCAGCAGACGATAACGTGGCTTATCACCGCATTGTTTTTGCGCATGGCTTTTATGCGAGTGCGCTACATGAAATTGCACATTGGTGTATTGCCGGCCCTAAGCGCCGCCTGCTCGAAGATTTTGGCTACTGGTATGAACCTGATGGACGCGATGAAGCACAGCAAAAAGCGTTTGAAAAAGTTGAAATTAAGCCACAAGCGGTAGAGTGGGCCTTGTGCGCTGCTGCGGGCAAAACATTTCGCGTTTCGGCTGATAATTTAGATGGCGCAGAGCCTGATTACCAAGGTTTTAAAAACTCAGTATTTGAGCAAGTGAAAACTTATCTCAGCGATGGTTTTCCAACGCGAGCACAGCAGCTAATGACGGCACTGTGTGCATTTTATCAAACGACGATGCCAAACCATGAGCAAGACTTTCTCAAGGTGTCACCATGAGCGATGTTAACGAGCAATTAGCTAGTAACATTAGCAAGTCGGTATTTAAGTTAGGTTTTATTGTTAATCCTATCGCCGGTATTGGCGGCAGTGTTGCGTTAAAAGGCAGTGACGGTGAAGGCGTAGCCGATAAGGCAGCAGCTTTAGGGGCAACGGCCAAGGCGAATCAACGAGCGGCGACAGCGTTATCTGTGTTAACGCCTTATAGCGAGCAAATTGAAATTTTTACTGCCAGTGGCGAGATGGGCGAGCACTGTGCCAGCGATCTTGGTTTTACCGTCAACGTTAGTTATCAAGCCCCGCTCCCAACCACCGCCGAGGATACAGAGCGCGCGGTTGAATGCTTAATAAAGCAGGGGGTTGATGTGATCTTGTTCGCCGGTGGTGATGGTACCGCTCGAAATGTTTGTCATAAAATACAAGCGCTTGAGCTTAATGCACAAACACCTGTGTTAGGTATTCCCGCCGGATGCAAAATACACTCTGGTGTTTATGCGGTAACGCCAAAGGCGGCGGGTCGTGTCGTTGAAATGATGGTGACCAATCAGCTTGTCACCTTGACTGATGCCGATGTGATGGATATCGACGAAGCCTTATTTCGCGAGGGTGTTGTTAAAGCAAAACGCTATGGCGAAATGCAAATTCCGATGGAGTTGCGTTATGTTCAGGCGGTTAAAGCGGGTGGGAAAGAATCAGATGAACTGGTACTGCAAGATATTGCTGCCCATGTGATTGATGAACTTGATGACTGCTTGGCGATTATTGGTTCTGGCTCAACAACCGCTGCCATTATGGATGAAATGGGCATAGACAACACTTTACTTGGGGTTGATGTTGTCAAAGAAGAAGTAGTGTTGGCCAACGATGTTACTGAACCGGAGCTGTGGAAACTTATTCAAGAAACACATGGCGCAGGTGACACTCAAATTAAGTTAGTGATTACTGTCATTGGTGGTCAAGGGCATATTTTTGGTCGTGGGAATCAGCAGCTTAGCCCACGAGTGATTAAGGCGATAGGCAAAGACAACATTATTGTCGTTGCGACTAAAACCAAGCTTGCCAGCTTAGCGGCGCGTCCGTTAATTGCTGATACCGGTGATGACATTTTGGATAAAGCGCTGTCTGGTTATTTACCTGTGGTGACTGGCTATCGCGATCAGGTGTTGTATCCTGTCGCAAGCCCTGAATAACTAGGTTTTTTCATTACCATTTTGATTAATGCAAGTCTCTTGCGTACGTTACGTTCATTGTTGAACATACCCTTTTGGAGTGTCTTTGTGCAGTTTACAAACCTTACCGATCTATATTTTCATTTTGACCTGTTAGCAGAAGCTGAAGCCGATGCTGATACCTTGTTTGCGTCCAGTTATATTCGTGGATTTATTGCGCTTATCGCGGCACAAACGGGTGATGAGTCTCAACCGCTTACGGCGCAGATGGCAAATGAAGTCACTGCACAGTTGGCTCGGGCAAAAGCGGAGCTGTCGCCGCAAGATCAGGTGATCGTGAGTAACTACTGGCAGTCACTTATACCGAGCTTTAATACCTAGCTAACGGCAAATTTGCCTTTAATAATATCTTTGATCACAAAGCGGTTAGCCGCCAAATTAAAGCGCATCTTACTGGCAAGTGGGTAGGGCAGATTGCATAAATCGGCAACCAGCATGTCACTAACCAGTGGCGCAGAGCACAGCCCTCTTGCCCCCAAACCAGACATTACATAGAGGTTGGCATAATATGGTGCAGGTGCCTTGATCTGCCAGTTTTTATCCTTGGCAAGTTTGCCATAAATCGCCGGATATTCTTGTGTTTTAGGCATAGGCCCAGCAATCGGTAAATGATCTGGGGTCATCGCCCTTAACCGCGCTTTTTGACCGACAATATTGGTCGCGCTAATGGGGGCAAGCTCAGGTAAGCTCTCGCGAATCATGTTGATGTTGTATTCATCATCGGCGGTGCGAGCGCTGATATCTCGGTCGTGTTTGTCAAACGTGGCACCAATACAAAACTTCCCTTTATTGGCTGGCGTCATATAGCCCTTGTGGCAGATCACTGTCCTTAATTGATGATCGGGGCTAGCAATAGCGACCTCAGATACTTGACCACGCACCGGATACTGAGGTAATTCGCTAATTGGCGATAGCTTGTCGCTATCAGCGCCACCGCAAATAACTAATATTGAGGCGATAAATTGACCTTTACTCGTGTTCAACTGCCAACGGTTGTCCGCCAGCTGGGTAAGTGTTTCAACATCAGTACTGGTGCGAATTTTTACTTGACCAAGCTCACAGGCAGCATTGAACAGGGCATTGACTAACTCGGCAGGTGCGATCCATCCCGCTTGTGGAATGAACATACCGCCATTTTCAAGCGTGACCCCTGCTTTTTGGGAAGCCTGCTCGGCATTTAAGCTGTGAATAATATCTTGCGGCCAAACGGGGGCTTGCGCAAATTTCTGTTGCCTTTGTTGCAGTGTCTTTTTATATGAAAGCTCTAATAAACCACACCATTGATGCGAAAATTGATAACCATCGGCGAGTAACTGATCGTAAAACTCACGGGCGCGCGCTAATGCATGAACATAAAACTCACTAATCTCATCCTGTTGCAGATGAATAAGGGGATAAAGCGCGCCAATCGCATTGCTCGATGCCCCTTGCGCGATAGCCTCATCTTTGCAAACTACAGTGACTTTTACGCCTTGCTGCGCCAGCTGGTAAGTTAAACAAGCGGCGGCAATACCGCCGCCGATAATCGTCACATGTTGGGCTTTATTTTGCATTGGACGCAATAAGTAGCCTTTTGGGGTATTGGGGGATTGTTGGAATTTAGCCACTAAGGTTTGTTTTTTCTTTCCTGCGGTTGCCCTTTTGGCGACGCGAAAGCCCACGGCGGTTAATCGGCGACGGACAAATCCTGCCACGGTAAAGGTGGCGAGCGTGGCATCGTCTGCCGATAAGCGCGCTATTTGCGCAAATACGGCCTCGCTCCACATGTCTGAATTTTGTGACGGCGAAAAGCCATCCAAGTACCAAGCATTAATTTTTGCTGCCGAGCTCAGTGTTAAGTTGGCAAATGCTTGGGCTGCATCGTCAAATAAGATGGTGAGCTTGAGTTTGCCACCCAATAGTGAAATTTGGCATTGCTGCGCAGGCGATTCAGGGTATTGCTCAAGCGCGGCTTTGATCAGTGGCTCAAGGTCAGCCCACATGGTTAAGCTTTTCGCAATATTAGCGCGAGATAAAGGGTATTTTTCGACGCTAATAAAGTGCACATCTGTAACTTTATCAATGCCATATTGCTCGATCGCTTGCTGCATTTTGGCGGCAGTAAGAAAGAAATTTAAGCCTGTACCAAAGCCCGTTTCCCCGATAATTAGCGGGGTATTTGGATTGAGCAGCCGCTCGGGAATTTGATTACCACGGATAAAAACCTGCTCACTTTGCTGGCAGCCCGATTCAGTATCAAAATAAATATCGTCAAACTGTAATGAATATGGGGCACCATTATCTTGGTAGGTTATGGCTTGAAAAGAGCTAGGCTTAGTGTGATTATCGTTAGCTTGGGTCACGGTAAACAATTGGTATTAGGTCGATCTTATTGCCATTTTACCGCGTAACAAATGACAAAGTCATGGGTAATCAATCGTTGCAGTGCGTTTTCGTTTGTTTGGGCTTAGTCTAAGCCGAGCTCATCAAATGAGGCCATCAGGTTATGGATGAAAATTATTCAGCGTACATTTGTACACTGGATAGACCAGCCTGTTGAAAAAAACTCGTTATGATATGCCCGTTTTTCAAAAATAATGATGGTTTAAATAAATGAAACGTGTCGTGATCACAGGATTGGGTGTCGTATCAAGTATCGGTAATGACGCCAAGGAAGTATTAGCTTCTTTAAAAGAAGGGCGCTCGGGTATTTCCCGTTCAGAAAGCTTTGCTGACGTTGGACTGCGCAGCCAAGTATGGGGCAAGCCAGAAATTACATTAAAGGACCACATTGATCGCAAAGCGATGCGTTTTATGGGAGATGCTTCTGCGTACGCATACATCGCCATGGACCAAGCCATTGAAGACGCGAAATTAACACCTGAGCAGGTTTCTAATATTCGAACGGGTATTGTTGCTGGCTCGGGTGGTGCATCTTCGGCAAACGTTGTCGCTTCTACTGATACCTTGCGCGAGAAAGGCGTTAAACGTGTTGGCCCTTACGCCGTGCCGAAAACCATGTCGAGCACAATTTCGGCGTGTTTAGCGACACCGTTTAAAATTCTAGGTGTTAACTATTCAATTAGTTCAGCGTGTGCAACATCTGCACACTGTATTGGTCATGCAATGGAGCTTATTCAGCTAGGCAAACAAGACATCGTATTTGCTGGCGGTGGTGAAGAAGTGGATTGGTCTCTCGCCATGATGTTTGATGGTATGGGCGCGTTATCAACTAAATATAATGAAACACCAGAGCAAGCATCACGCACTTATGATGCGGATCGCGATGGTTTTGTTATTTCTGGCGGCGGCGGTATGGTCGTAGTTGAAGAGCTTGAACACGCCCTTGCGCGTGGCGCACACATCTACGCCGAGATTGTAGGCTATGGCGCAACTTCTGACGGCTATGACATGGTGGCACCGAGTGGTGAAGGCGCCGTGCGTTGTATGGAAATGGCCATGCAAGGTGTAGAAGGTGAAATTGATTACCTAAACACCCATGGCACATCAACGCCTGTAGGTGATGTCAAGGAACTTGGTGCGATTCAGCAAGTGTTTGGCGATAAGTCGCCGATGCTCAGTGCGACTAAAGCTATGACCGGACACGCACTTGGCGCTGCTGGCGTGCACGAAGCCATTTATTCAATTTTGATGATGGAAAACAATTTTGTTGCGCCGTCAATCAATGTCAACAACCTAGATGAAGAAGCACAAGGCTTGAACATTGTTACTCAAGTACAAGACGCTGAATTGAACTTGGTGATGTCAAACAGTTTTGGCTTTGGTGGTACTAACTCAACACTTGTGATGAAAAAATATCAAGCATAGCTGCATTAGCATTTCGCCCTTAAAAAGCGTAGCGGTTTAGTGCGTTAATTTTATTACTGATAAGGTTGATAATAGGCCCTATATTAGCCCTGTTAGCCCCATTTACATTAGGCTCAGGGCTTTTTAACAACTATCTCCATTCAATATTCAGCACAGCTTATTGCCTGCTTCATTTATTGCCTTCTTCATTTATTGCAAACCACACAGTCCCTTGTTTGCAATGTCGCAGTGTCTAGAGAAATACCGAAAATCACTCGATTGACGATATCCCAATCAAAATTGATTTAGTATCATGAGGTTAGTCTTATTTCGATAACGGTCGGACTGTGCAGGAACAACAAACTCATTGGCAAAAATGCAAACTATATTTTACTCGACTGGCCATTAAGCTCGCGATGCGCTTTAAGTGGCTCAAAGCCGCTCGCTATAGCCAGGATGAGTTAAATGAGTTGCTTGCGGCGAATTTTCCGCAAACGATCCCATTACCTATTGCCAATAGTCAGGGAGAGCTGACAATACTTAATGCTGAGCTGACGATGCCGTTGGCGCAAGACAAACTGCATATTCAGCTTTTTTGTGCCATGAGTATTCGTGTCGCACAGCGTGATATTTATCGCGCCCATTTAGTCGCAACGGGTAGTGTACTGCCTTACTTTGATACCCAAGAGCGAGTGATACGTATTCGAGATATGCAACTGGCGGAGATCCGCTTAGTGAATGACGACTATGCCTTTATCGGCTCAACGACAGATTTAGTGACCTTGTTTATGCCAAAGCCATTCAAATACTTGTTGCTAAGCACAGTGCAATTAACTTTTTCGCTGCTTAAAGGAGTCGTGCCTAACGAGCTGTTGAGTTATTTAAGTCTGTACTCGTCGGGCAGTAAACAACGCGTGCTCGATTATCACAAACCGGAAATAGAAAATATCCTGATCGATAAAGTCGAGCAAGAGGATTGGTTTTATGAGCTAGACGAAAGTGATTTTGAAGAGCAGATATTTGCTGAATACGGACAGCATATTGCAGTTGAGGATGGGCACTTAGTGTTTAAGTTTCATCTAGACTAAAAAATAGGGTTAACCTAAGTTAACCCTATCAAATTCAGGAAGCGGCAAAGTTAATGCCTGTGTTGTTTCAAGGTCACTAACACGTGTTATGTACGCGTTATGCGACATTAATTTTGTTGTCTTGAAATTCTTCTTCAATCACACATTGTGAACCAAATCTGGCTAACTCGCCGAGATCGTCAGTGGTTAAGTCAGGATTGTTAACACTGTCTGATAATAGTTCAAATGCTTCTTGGAAATAGCTAGCAAGCGGCTCAAGTGATTTAATTTTTCTGTCTGAGCATACTAAACCAATTTCCGCTTTATCACGGTAAGTCAGTAGCGTGATGTTAACGCCACCACCCGGTGTTAATACCGAGATTGGGTAAAAGTTATTAACGCGACTGCCCCCAAAGTAAAGATCTTGTCGTGGGCCCGGTACATTGGAAATTAGAATATTACCAATGGGGCGGTGCCAATCCGACAGCTTTAACGCTTCAAAAATTAGCGCAAACCCTTGGATCACTATAGTGTAAGCCGTGAGTGCCGCTGGGTTAATACGGCGTGCTACTTTTTTCACTATGCTGTGATTCTCAATAATTTGACGCAAACGGCGATAGGGGTCTTTTTGGCCGTAAGCAAGCTGTACCGGCAAAATGGCAATTTTATTACCTCCAGCGGCCTCTCCTGGACGGCGCAAGTTGATCGGCATTTGCGTGATCAGCGGCCGACCAAATTGCTGACCGTGATCTTTTAGGAATTTATGGACGCCGATATCAAAACAACACAGGAAGACTTCGTTCACGGATGCCCTGAGCTGAATCGCTAACTTCTTGACCTCTGTAAAATCTAAATGGGTGGTGGCGACCACTCTGCCAGCAGCGACTTGGCCGGTTAGCATGGTTTTAGTACCCGCAAACGGGATTGGCATATAGACAGGGTTTATGCGTAAGATCTTCAGTAGCAAGAAGAAGGTAATAATGCCTAAGTTCACAACTGTGACCAAACTGAGCCACAGTGCTTTTATCGCCACCGCAAATGGATTTTGTGCCACCCTGGGCTTTGATTCTCGGGGCTGTGCCCAAAACGGGATAAACTCTTCGTCGGCACTTTTCGGGTAGGCCGCTTGTAACCAAGTGATCAGCGAAGCGCCGTCGCCATACATATGATGAATTTTGAAGTAGATGGCAAACTCTTGGCTATCCGGTGCTTCAATAATATGCAGTTGCCACAACGGCTTATCGCGATCAAGCATAGGCTCGTGTAGCTTAGCAGTGAAATTGTGCAGCGCGACTTTATCCTTGATATCTTCAACTTGATGAAACTTAATATGGTATTCCATGTTAAGGCTGGTTACCGCCTGAAACCGCAGCGCGATATGGCCAAACGCAACAACTCGTTGATTATAAGGTGCAACCCCTTGGTCATGCTGCCGCAACTTATTGGCAAGCTGTTGACAATAGTCGTCAGCCGCCCCCTCTGGCTTAGTTAACATCTGTAAACACGCAACGTGTTTGGGGTTATCAATCGTCTCGGTTAGCCAAAACGAGCGATCTAGTAAGGATAAACTTTTTGCCATAATAACTTCCTCTTTGTTACGGGCTCACTGCATGTAAAACGCCTGCTAATATTGATGTTCTGATTTCTGTCTCTTTGATAACCACATGCTTAGCCGATGCGTATCGGCTCTTGCCGCAAAGCACCGTCTGCATTGGTGTTAATGCTCGTCGCTTGGCTTTTTATGCTTGCCATCAGCGCGTGCTTCGCTGCTTCGTCAATCGTTAAATACGGGGCGATACTATGGTGTATCCAGCATAAGCTTTGAAAGCTAATGTCTTCACTTTCTACGTCATGTTTGGTTAGCAGAAAATAATTCTGTGACTGGGTGAAAACCAAATTGATTAACTGGGTTAGCGATTGCAATTGTGAATCGGTCACATGCAACGTACCTTGTTGCTGAAAGTGCTCGAGAATGGCAGCGAATGCCTGCTCTTTACTGTGCAGTAGTTTTTCGAAGCTACGGGCAATTGTTGGATATTTGTGAATGAGATCGGTTGGGTTGCGATAGATAAAACGGTATAAATGTGCGCTATCGAGTAAACAGTATAGGTAGTAAAAAAAGCGCTCGATATTGAGTTCTTCACTGCTCGGGGAAACGAGAATTTTACTGGCTCTGGCCAAGTACAAATCAAACAGTGCATTAACGATGACTTCTTTGCCGCGAAAGTGATAGTAGAGGTTGCCTGGGCTAATATCTAACTCAAGCGCAATGTCGACACAGGTGACATTCGCTTCTCCTTGCTGGTTAAAAAGCTCTAGGCTTGTCAGCAGAATTTTCTCCGCTGTTTTCATTGTGCTTTCTCCATCATCAGAACCCCCATTTCATCTTTGCCATCATCAACTGTCCTTTATTGAGCATAGGCTTTGAGCGTTACGTTGGCATAAAAATATACATAAGTTGTATTACGCCAGCTAAACCTCCCAGCACAGAGCCGGTGACAATCAATTTCCACTCGTCTTGCTTGTACGCTGGTCGCAGGACATTTTCAAACTCTGCTGGCGATAACGACTGCATTTTCTCACGCAAGTCGTCGCCAATATTGAGCGCCGAATCGGCATAGTCGTGCATATAAAGTAAGAACTTTTCTGAGCTATCAAAGATGCGCTTTACCGCTAATGCTTTCATTTTGAAATAATTATCTGCACCTAAGCCAAGGCCAATGTAGGGTTGGCCAATCGCAACATAACGCTCTATGGCATCATTGACATGCAGCTCGACAATTTCCCAAAGTTGCTCGGCGCCAGAGCCATACAGCACTGTGCTAATAATGTTTTCTGAATTCATCAGCTTGCGCTCAATTAAATGCGAGTAGACTTTGGCAACTTCATCTTGGCGCTTTAAAAACATACCTTGCAAAGACCAAGGGCCAATTTTGATTGGGTCTTTGGGTTCAAAAATGATTTGTAGTGCGATCCAATTGGTCAGGTAGCCGACCAGCAGTCCGCCAAGTGGTAAAATCCACCAATCTTGAAAGAAGTACCAGCTAACCATGGTAGGAATGCCCAGCAGGAAGCCAAAGTACAAACCTGAACGGATAATAAAGGGGAATTCTTTATTGCCTGCGGTTAAAAATATTTCGTTGATAAGGGCAGGGTGAGCGATGAGGTAATCAACGACCAACTCTTTAATATCGAGGATTTCGGTTGCATTGTGTTGAAAATCTCTGACCAGCTTTTCAACGACATTGGGGATGTCAGCTTCAACACGCGCATAAACTAAATTTTTGCCTTGTGCTGGCAGTGAGGCCCAGACCTTAGGCGCTGATTCTTGCATCACGTCATTGATGATTTTTCTCAGCACTTGCTTGAGGCGGCGCTCGATTGCTTGGCTGATTTTATCTGGCTCTAGGCGGGCAACAAGATCCTCGACACTCAGCAACTTACCGAGTAGTAAATCTACCGAGATTTCCGCCATTTCTTTGCGTTTTTGTGGGATTAATCCTTGCCAGCCAAGATAAGGGGCTTTGATGCCGACAAACTGAATGGGGTAAAACATCATTTTTACGGCGAGATAATTGGTAAGCCAACCAACAACCGCACTGACAATGGGGATTAATAATAGTAACTGGTGTTCAATGATCCATTCCATGCTTTAGTGCTGTACACCTTAACTCTACGACTGCAAACATATTTAAACTACAAGGTAATACATAACCACTTCAGCTTTGAAGTGTCAATGAAAAATAATTTATACCTGCCATTGGCGCTGCTATTACGGTAGGTTATTTTGTACAGCTTTTATTTAAAGTCAATAAAAACAATGTGTTAAATTTTATTTTTAATAAAACAATCATTACGATTAAATTTGATTGATTTGTTAAGTTAATTTAGCGTTAACAACAGGTTGTTGAGCTTATTTATGTCCTCTTAATGACAGCAATAAGATTTATTTGTTTCAACTACACACAAGAAAGTCCTGATTACGCAGTAAAAATAACCAATATTAGGTGGTTATTTCTAGAAAATTCGCGTTTACTTCGGGATAACTAACAAGCGGATAAGCGATATCGAGTGAGTATTATGGCGAATAAAAAGTTAAACGAAGTTGAAGTTGCCATTAAAAACGCTAAAACCTACCAAGAATATAAAGAGGCAAGCCTCGCGCATGACCAGCTATCTGGCGCTGATGAGTGGCGCGCAGAAGAATCCTGTAAGCTTTACGATTACAGCTTAATTCGCAAACGGGTGAATCGAATTCGTGATGCGAAAGCGAAAAAAGACTCGGCAGGACTCATGTTTATTTTACATGAAGGTATTCATGGAAATTTAGGGAATATTGCCAACCCTGAGCTTAATCGCTTTGCACGAATTGGCACCAAAGTCTTGATTGAAGAGTTCTTGGATGAAGTGTGCTCGGCGATGGCGTTTATTTTCAATGCCAAGGATGAAGACGTCGACTTCTACGATAAACTCGCCTTTTTTGAAGAAACCGCCCATGCATATGGCCAAAGTTGCTTAATGTTAAGTGGTGGCGCGAGCTTAGGCTTTTTTCATGTTGGCGTTATTCGCACCCTAACTGAACACAACTTAATGCCCAATGTGATATCGGGTGCCAGTGCCGGTTCCATTATGGCATCGCTAATCGCCACCCGCACTGATGAAGAGTTACTCGACATTCTCACGTCAGAATCTATTTATGAGCGCTTTCACGAATGGGGGGTTTGGCAGGGCTTTTTAAAAGACTCACTGTTTGATAGCACTAATTTAGAAAACGCTTTGATTGAGCTATTCGACTTAACAACGTTTGAAGAGGCGTATCAAAAAACTGGTCGCCATGTCAGTGTCACCGTTTCCCCAGCAGATCTGCACCAATATTCTCGCTTACTCAATGCCAGAACGTCACCAAACGCTATCATTACGCAAGCGGTGCGCGCGTCGTGTGCAGTGCCTTTTTTATTTTCTCCGGTGCAGTTAAAAGCAAAAAATCGCGCTGGTGAAATCGTCCCTTACATTCCCAACCGCAAGTTTGCCGATGGCTCGGTAATGGCGGATATGCCATTTAATCGCTTAGCGCGTTTGTACGGTGTAAACCACAGTATTGTGAGCCAAATTAACCCGTTAGCAGTGCCTTTTTTACCGCGCACTAAGCAGCACAGTAACGGTATTTTTGCTGTTACCAAGCGGCACGTGGCGAATATGGTGAAAACCAATAGTATTTATGCCTGTGATGTGGTTGAAAACATGGTGTCGGGGCGCACAGCAAAAATGGCCGTTCACAAAGTGCGATCTGTGGTTGAGCAACAATATGTCGGCGACATTAATATATTGCCTGCGCGAAAAATTGCGAATTTAAAGCACTTGTTAATGAATCCAACCGTTGAAAGTATCGATACGCTGACGCATATGGCTGAGCGCGCGACATGGCGACAACTATCGCTGATTGAGCGCAGCACGCGCATTAGCAAAACCTTCTTGGGGTATTTAGCTGAACTAAGAGAGCAGGAAAAGCAGCGCTTACACTGGTGCCACACAAACGGCGAAAGGCCGACGTTACCGCCACAAGCTTAACCTTGCAGCTGATTGTGCAACCGGAGCGTTGCCGCTTTAGTGCTTGAACCCTCTCTTCCTTCCGCTCTCCTTTAATCACTGGTATAGCTGTCACGGCTATACCAGTGATTGTCTTATCACTGCTTTTTATCGCGATCTTGTCGTTATTAGCCTAAAAGTGACTCTCTATCTAAAGATAACGGTCGCCCTAAAACTATCAGCCAAAAAGTCAGAGCTGGCCAAGAATTGCTTCTAAGTACTAGAGCGTAAGCACTTGTTATTGAATTTTAACCGCGAGGGTAAAGGGAAAAGCCTAACGTGCAGGTGAGAAGGTAGTTACTAATAATTTAGTGTCGTTAACATCAGTGTTAACAAGAGGGGAGCGAAAAGAAGGGGAATAATGGGTAATGCAAACCTTGCTGATTAGGTCGGCATCACGCTCGCCAGCCAACGTTGTTACGATTTATATGTTAGCTATGTCGTTGCGCTTTTTTACCCCATAACTGCATCCCGTTGGCATTGCATGGTGACACTGTGAATGACCATAACCCGCCAAAATCGCTCGTCTTATTGATAAACATCGCCAAGTAAATTGCAATTTTACCTGCCTCGCAAAATGCATTGGTTAACTATTGGCTGGTTTCGCTTTCGCTGCCGTTGTACGCGTTGTTTTTTTAGCTGCGGTAGCTGTTGGCTTTTTGGCCGGTGCTTTACGCGCGGTTGTTTTTGGCGCAGGCTCGGCTTGAGCTTTTGTTGCTGGTGCTTTCTTGGCCGCAGCTTTTGCTGGGGCGGGTTTAGCTGTTTTACTCGCCGCAGTTACTTGGGCTAAGCGCGCATCCACCAGCTTAGTGATGGCGTCTGTTAAGGCATCAACTTTTGCTTCTAACTCGGCAAGTTTAGCGTCGGCGTCTGAATCAATACCTAACTTACTTTTTAAACTGGCAATTTTATCGTCAAGCTGGTTGTTAAGCTTGACCTTTTCTTTTAACTCGGATTCGATTTTTTCGCCGTTTTCAATCAACTCATTAACAAGCTTGCTAGTATCATCTATGGTGACAGTGACTTTGTTGGAAAGGTATTCCCAACCTTTGGCGTAACCACCGACCGTAGCGTAAAGCGCTTGACGACCTGCTTTTTCAATTTCCTTTATTTTGCTCATAAATTCGCACTCCTAGGATCAAAAGAACTGGCAACTTTCAAGCGGCCAGTTCAGTAGGTAATTACTTTTCAAGCTTGCTTAACGCTTCGGTTAATGTGTCAATTTTTGCTGAAAGCTCTTCGATTTTCTGGTTGGTATCACCATTGTCTAAGCCAAGCTTAGCGCGCACTTCACCAACGCGAGTTTCAACGCTAGTTTTCGCTTTTTCTTTTTCAGTTTGGTATTTTTCTTTCGCGTCAGCTTCAAGCTTTTCGCCTTTTTCGACAAGCTCGTTGAACATCTTGGTCGCTTCCGTGTTCAGCTTTTCGTATTGACCTTGAGCTTCGTCAAACCCTTTACCATATGCACCGATACCAGCTAACCAAATTTTACGCGCTAGCTCTTCAGCTTGAGTTACTTTATCTTTGATTGTGTCGATTGTAGACATGTTTTCTATCTCCTTGTTTGGGTACGGTTGAAATAATAAAAAAGTAAATTAGAAAGCGCTGTCTAAAGCTGAAAAAAAGTTAAATTAATTTTCGCTATCTCCCATAACTGACGGTCAGTCAAAGGTTTTTGTGTTGACTTTGCGTACTATAGGCGTTTATTGCGATAGAATACGCATACCTAGTTTGTCTTTCCCAACTTTTTACTGAATTATCCTGCGATGAAAATATACTTTGACGAAAATATGCCGTTTGCGCGTGAGTTTTTTAACGAACTTGGGGGCGAGCAACATCAATTAGTGCCGTTTAAAGGGCGTGAGTTAAGCGCAGATGACCTAGTTGATGCCGACGTCTTGCTGGTGCGCTCAATTACCAAAGTGAACGAAGCACTACTTTGTAAAGCACAGCAGTTAACTTTTGTCGGGACTGCCACTATTGGTGTTGATCATATTGATCAAACGTACCTGGCAAAACGAGGTATTACTTTTTCCTCTGCGCCCGGTTGCAATGCGATTTCTGTTGCAGAGTTTGTTATCAGTAGTTTAGTGATCTTGGCAGAGCGTTATCAGCTACCGCTGCTAGATAAAACGGTCGGCATTGTTGGCGCGGGCAATACGGGCTCTCGGCTTTCTGAAAAACTTATTGCGCTTGGTATCCGTTATAAATTGTGTGACCCAATACTGGCGGCAGCTGGTGACTCGCGCGATTTTGTTACCCTCGAAGAGGCGCTCGCTTGTGATGTGGTTTCGCTACACGTGCCGCTAACACGCGATGGTCAGTACCCAACGTATCATTTACTTAATAGCACCAGGTTAAGCGCCTTATCCGAGCAACAGATTTTAATCAATGCTTGTCGCGGAGAAGTTATCGACAATCAAGCCTTGTTAGCGCTCAAACAGCAAGGTCATGGTGTCACGCTTGTCATGGATGTTTGGGAGGACGAGCCAGATGTGCTAACCGATCTCATCCCCTATGCTGACCTTGCAACCGCCCATATTGCTGGTTATAGCTTAGAAGGAAAAGCTCGTGGTACCGAAATATTGTATCAGGCACTATGTCAGCAAATGGGGCTAGGCGATAACAAGCAGTTATCTGACTTTTTACCAGCACCGACAGTGGCGTGCGTACAAGTAAATGGTGTAAAAGCCGAGCAAGGGATATCAAAAAATCAAAAAGTAGATGAAATTTTGCTAAACCAGCTGGTCAAAATGGTATACGATGTGAGACGCGACGATGGCATCTTTCGTCAGCAATTATCTCGCTTTGGTTTTGATCATATCCGAAAAAATTATCCGGTACGTCGGGAGTTTTCATCACTGTCAGTCAGCGGCGAGAGTAGCTCACTGAATACGCTGGTTCAGTTGGGCTTTAATGGGACAAAGAGCAAGGCCTAAGTTTTAGCAACAATAAGACAAACGTAAGATAGAGGAAGAGAAAAAGCATGGCGCAAAAATTTGATGTATGTGTACTTGGTGCAACGGGGCTAGTGGGTAAAACCATTATTGAAATTCTAGAGCAACGTGACTTTCCCGTTAACAAACTTTACCCACTCGCGAGTGCGCGCTCTGCTGGTCAGTTTATTGAATTTAACGGCGAAAGTATTGAAGTACTAGATGCCGATAACTTTGATTGGAGCCAAGCACAAATCGGCTTCTTCTCTGCAGGTGGCGCAACATCTGCAAAGTATGCACCAATGGCAGGTGATGCTGGCTGTGTTGTTATCGACAACACCTCGGAGTTTCGCTACGAGCCTGATATCCCACTCGTTGTCCCAGAAGTAAACCCAGACGCCCTAGCTGAGTATCGCAATCGTAATATTATTGCCAACCCGAACTGCTCAACTATCCAAATGTTGGTGGCACTAAAACCGATCCAAGATGCGGTGGGTATTGACCGTATCAATGTTTGTACTTACCAGTCGGTATCTGGCGCAGGTAAAGAAGCGATGGATGAATTAGCGAAGCAGTGTGCTGATTTGTTAAGCGGTAAGCCTGTTGAAACCAAGAGTTTTTCTCGTCAAATCGCGTTTAACGTCATTCCTCAAATTGATGTGTTCCAAGATAACGGTTACACCAAAGAAGAGATGAAAATGGTATGGGAAACAAAGAAAATTTTCGGTGACGAAAGTATCTTAGTTAACCCAACAGCGGTGCGAGTACCAGTGTTCTACGGTCACGCAGAAGCGATTCACATTGAAACGCGCACGCAAACTTCAGCGGAAGAGGTCAAGGCGTTGTTAAGTCATGCGCCGGGTATTGTGTTATGCGAAGATGATCAAGACTTCCCTACGCAAATTGGTGATGCAAGTGGTAAAGACGATACTTATGTCGGTCGTATTCGCGAAGATATTAGCCACCCTAATGGCATTAATTTGTGGGTGGTGGCAGACAATGTGCGCAAGGGCGCAGCGACTAACAGTATTCAAATTGCCGAGCTGTTGATCAAAGAGTATTTATAATACTCAGCAACAAAATTTGGTAAAGAAATAGAGGGGTTAGCCGTTAATATAAATGGCTAACCCTTTTTTATTGCTATTCATTTATGCTGCTCTTGATAATAAAGCAATTAATTTCTTGATCAAGGACAGGGTTTTATCGCTTGCTAGGTATATCTGTTTACCGCTAGCATAGATCTTGACTGAGACTTGGAATAAACTTTGCTTTGCTCTAGCTGGGTGTCACCGCCAGTTTTTTGGCAATTTATTAGAATAATTAGGAAAGACTTAATGCTGCGCTTACTTAGCCTGTGCTTATTGCAGGTGTTAATTGTTGGACTTTTACTGGCGACTACGCCATCAGTATCAGCGCAAGATACTGGCATTCGTATTCGCGGCCCTAAAAGCACAGATGTTTTTCCCCACGATCGCTACGGTCCAATTACCAGTAGTGACACACTTTGGAAGATAGCGTTAGCAATCAGACCAGATCCTTCCGTGACGGTTTATCAGGTTATGCAAGCTTTGTATGAGATGAACCCAAATGCGTTCGCCGATAACAACCGTAACCACTTAATTAATGGCCAGTATTTACTGGTTCCACCGATTGAAAAAATCCGCTTAATTGATCCCTATGTCGCCAAAAACAGCGCCGTTAGTGATGACAAAAAATGGCAAGGTAAAGTTGCCAAAAAAGCTGAGCCAGTTGTGCCTGTTAAACCGGAAGAGTTGGTTGTTAAAAAGAAAGACTTAGACGCAGCGAAAGGCGAAATTAATCAACAATTACAGACCTATGACACCGAACAACGTCAAAAACTCGATACGATTCAACGTGATGTTTTAGATTCGATTGACGGCCTACAAGCGATTTTACAAGAAAATGAAGCCTTGCGTCAGCGCTTAGCCAACTTCAATGACCAACTTACCTTGATGCAAGGGGAGGTGGCCAAAGGGCAAGAAGTTAAAGCCCAAATGGACAGCATGCTTGAGCTGCAAAAAGAGCTGTTGGCAAAAGCGGAAGAGCGCGAACGCCAGTTGCTACTGGAAAAGCAGCAGGCTGAGCTTGCACAGCAAAATTGGATGTCGAGCCTGTGGTTCAAAGTGCTCATGGGCACCTTGCCAGCCTTATTAATTGCTGGGGTAATCGCCTTCTTTATTGGTCGTAAAAAGCAGGAAAAACAGCAGCCAGCTCAAGAGATGACGCTTGAAAAACCTGCGCCTGCTGCTGAAGCCCCTGTCGCTCAAGCAGCGAGTGAAACCTTGGATGAGGAACTGTCGTTAGATGGCGAACTATCGCTTGACGATGAACTTTCCATTGATCTGACTGAGTCAGAAGAAGACGAAAGTGACGATTTATTCGCTGATACTATCGACGATTTAGGTGATGAATTACTCGATGACGATTTATCTGATGAAGTGATTCATTTAGATGATGAACTTGATGAACTCGACGACCTTGAAGATATCTCGCTTGATGATGACCTTGAAAAAGCGGAAGAAGAGAGTGAGCCACTAGAGGGTGGTGAGTTAGATCAAAGTATGCTCGATGACTTGTTATCGGGCGGTGACGACAGCGAAAAAGCGTCAATGGAATCGGAAGAACCTGAATTGCTCGAAGGCGGTCAGCTAGATCAAGGAGATTTAGATGATTTACTTTCTGGCTTAGGCTCTGATGATAGCGACGATGTAGCACTGGCTCAAGAAGACGATGACACGCTTCCTGATGGCGAATTAGGGCAAGACGATCTCGACGCGTTACTTGCTGGTGCAAGTGATGAAAAAGAAATACCAGACGGTGCAGATGTTACTGACCCTGACGATATTGATGCATTGCTTGCTAGTGCTGGTGGCGAAACAGAACCAGCGCCTGAGCCAGCAACAGAGCCAGAACCTGAGCCCGAAAGTAAAGCCGCAGACGATATCCCCGATGGTGCAGATGTTACTGACCCCGATGATATTGACGCACTGCTTGCTAGTGTTGGGGGGGATTCGACACCTGAGCCAGCAACAGAGCCAGAACCTGAGCCCGAAAGTAAAGCCGCAGACGATATCCCCGATGGTGCAGATGTTACTGACCCAGACGATATTGATGCACTGCTTGCTAGTGTTGGGGGTGATTCGGCACCTGAGCCAGAACCTGAGCCCGAAAGTAAAGCCGCAGATGATATCCCAGATGGTGCAGATGTTACTGACCCAGACGATATTGATGCACTGCTTGCTAGTGTTGGTGGTGATTCGGCACCTGAGCCCGAAAGTAAAGCCGCAGATGAAATCCCAGACGGTGCAGATGTTACTGACCCTGATGATATTGATGCACTGCTTGCTAGTGTTGGTGGTGATTCGGCACCTGAGCCCGAAAGTAAAGCCGCAGATGATATCCCAGACGGTGCAGATGTTACCGACCCTGATGATATTGACGCACTGCTTGCCAGTGTTGGCGGCGAAGCCGAACCCAAACCAGCACCAGAGCCCCAAAACAGCGCCGCAGATGATATCCCCGATGGCGCAGATGTTACCGACCCTGACGATATTGATGCGCTGTTAGCAAGTATTAATGGCGAAAGCTTGCAACAAGAAACCAGTGTTGTTGACGACGGTGACATGGAAATCACAGATCCAGATGATATTGATGCGCTGTTAAATAGCATTAATGGTGATTCGGCTGAAAGCGCGAGCGACAATGGTAGTGAGCAAGAAGCTGGCCTAGCGGCTGATCAGCTAGAGGAGAATGTTGACCTTACTGACGCCGCAGGTATTGAGCAGCTATTGGGAGAAGAGGACAACAGCGGTGAAGCATCTGAACACCATGCGCAAATTGAGGCATTTACCGAAGAGTATGTTGCGCCGTTCTTAAATGCTGATTTTAGTGACATGATAGCTAGCGATAACTCGGATGACACTCAGCTAGAAGGCAATCAGCCAGAAGAAACTGCTGCGCCGACAGAAGTCGCTTCAACAGATAACACTGCCAGCCAAGAAATGTCAGATGACTTTGATATTGATAGCTTAATCGCCGATGTCCAAGCCGATATCGACACCAGTGAGCCGGACGATACACTGGATATTGGTGACGATCTGCTTTCAGGCTTTGAGCAAAGTGATGAACAGTTGACCTCAGATGATGTGTTGGAAGACAGTGGCGTTAATGAAAGTACACTTGAAGTTTCAGCGGAATCTATTGATCAGCTGGCAGAAGCAATGCCTCAAGATGCTGACGACCTTTCTGGCGACGAACTACTGGCAGATATGGCAACTGATTTTGATGAGTCAACCTTGTCTGAGTTACTCAATGATGAAAAAGAAGCTGGTGCAACCGTTGAGTTGACGCCAGACTTTACTGACAGCAATGTGTTAGCTGATCTATTAGCAGAGGGAGAGCCTGATGGCGAAACTGAGCGAGAGGCTGTCACCGAAGCCAATGAGATTGAAGATATTCAAGAGCTAGACAGTTTAGATTTTGATGAACTATTGGCAAATATTGAAGAGGAATCCACAGGAAGTGACGACGATCACGACTTTGACTTATCTGATGAACTCGATATCGGTGATGAACTCGTTATTGAAGCGAGTACAGCACCGACAAATGAATTGGATATCGAGTTACCAGCAGGGCAGTTAGATAAAGCCCTATCGTCAAGCGATAGCTCAAGTGCAAGTGATAGCTCAGGTGAGAGTGAGCAAGACTTTGTCTCTGTTGACTCTTTGTTGTCTGACAGCTTGCAACCAAGCACTAGCGAGCCATATCAAAAAACGAATATTGATGTCGGCCTAAATGAGTTCCCTGAATTTACGCAAGACGCCAATAATATTGACGTTGATGACGATGACAACGGCATTGCTGCTAAGTTAGATCTAGCGAAAGTGTACCTTGAAATAGGCGACAGTGAGAATGCGGAAATTATTCTCACCGATGTTGTTGAAAAAGGTGATGCCCAGCAGCAGTTTGAAGCACAACAGCTACTTGAAAACCTCAAATAGCATGGCGGTTTAGTCGTTAGTCATAGCTATGTAAAAGTGAGAAAAACCAGAAAAGTCGCTTAGTTAAGCGGCTTTTTTTATGTCTCGATGAGGGAGATGAGAGATCATCGCCTGCGCTAGCATTCGACGGATAAATCAAGGATAATGCGCGCCAAATTATTGGGAGGCAAAAATGCGGTACGCGCTCGGTATAGAATACGACGGCCAAAAATACTGTGGTTGGCAA
Organism: Thalassotalea euphylliae; assembly: GCF_003390335.1. Classification (NCBI taxonomy): domain Bacteria; kingdom Pseudomonadati; phylum Pseudomonadota; class Gammaproteobacteria; order Alteromonadales; family Colwelliaceae; genus Thalassotalea; species Thalassotalea euphylliae. Next base: position 3,284,009 of record NZ_QUOU01000001.1, on the reverse strand, counting down.
AAACAGAATCACTCACCTAGTGTGCAAGAAACACTGGAAAAGGCGTTATCACGCATTGCCGACGAACCTATAGAGGTGGTTTGCGCGGGTCGCACCGACACGGGCGTTAATGCGACCAATCAGGTTATTCATTTCGATACCACGAAAACGCGCAAAGACGTTGCTTGGACGTTAGGGGTAAACACTAACTTACCTAAAGATATCGCGGTACGTTGGGTGAAAGAAGTGGACGAAGATTTTCACGCGCGCTTTAGTGCAACCGCAAGGCGTTATCGTTACATCATCAATAATGCACCGTTTAGACCAGCAATTCTCTCCAGTGGTGTTACTTTTTGCCATCATCCGCTCGACGATAAAGCGATGCATCAAGCCGCACAGGTACTGGTGGGGGAAAATGATTTCACCTCATTTCGCACCGTTCATTGTCAAGCCAATTCGCCCGTGCGTACTCTGCACCACTGTAATGTGACGCGAGTGGGCGATTTTCTGGTGTTGGACGTCAAAGGTAATGCCTTTTTACATCATATGATTCGCAATATCGCGGGCAGTTTAATACGTGTTGGTCGCGGCCAAGAGAGCATTGACTGGATTGCAGAGGTACTTGCCGCCAAAAATCGCTGCGTTGCGGGGATGACTGCAAATGCAGGTGGGCTATATTTTGTCGATGTTGACTACCCAGCGCACTTTGCCATTCCCAAGTGTCCACTTGGTCCCTTGTTTTTACCAGACCAATTAAACGGCTAAGACAAAAGTGGCTGAAAGTACGGCGAACAGAACAAAAACGGCGGTTTGTCTAACAAACCAGACCAGTTTTTTATAACTATCTGCATGATTCTATGGTTTAATCCTGCGATTCACTAGTTATTTATGGGCGCTTGGGGCAGAATTGGTTAATTGTTGGCTAGTTAGCTATTGATTAGACATTGATTAGGTACTAATTAGGCATAGATTAGCCATTATTGACCAAAGCGCAGGCGCATTGTCGTTGTGCGACCAACCGTCCTGATTTAATTGCAATAGGCACAGTTAATTTATGAGCTGGATAGAAAAGATTCTCCCAAAAGCTAAGGGAACACAAAAAAGAAATATTCCAGAAGGCGTCTGGATCAAGTGCAGTGCTTGTAATGCGGTACTTTACAAAGCGGAAGTTGAGCGCCAGCAATTTGTATGTCCCAAATGCGACCATCATATGCGCATCTCGGCGCGTAAGCGAATTGAAAGTTTTCTTGACCAAGGCGAGCGCGTTGAAATTGGCGCTGACTTAGAGCCGCAAGATATTCTCAAGTTTAAAGATTCAAAGCGCTACAAAGACCGCATTTCGTCGGCGCAAAAATCGACTGGCGAAAAAGATGCGTTAGTGGTGATGCGTGGTGAGCTAAACGGTATGCCAGTGGTCGCCGCAGCATTTGAATTCTCTTTCCTTGGTGGCTCAATGGCGTCTGTCGTTGGGGCGCGTTTTGTGCAAGCCGCTGAATATTGTTTAGAGCACAATTTACCGTTTATTTGCTTCTCTGCCAGTGGCGGTGCGCGTATGCAAGAAGCGCTATTCTCACTGATGCAAATGGCAAAAACCAGTGCCGCATTAGCGAAGATGAGTGAAAAAGGTTTGCCTTATGTGTCAGTACTTACTGACCCAACCATGGGCGGTGTATCAGCGAGTTTAGCCATGCTAGGTGACATTAATGTCGCCGAACCCAAAGCATTGATTGGCTTTGCTGGCCCACGTGTTATTGAACAAACGGTACGTGAAAAGCTGCCAGAAGGTTTCCAACGCAGTGAGTTCTTATTGGAGAAGGGCGCGATTGACATGATTGTTGACCGCCGTGAGATGCGTGCAACATTAGGGCGTATGCTCGCCAAATTTACTGGCCTGCCAAGCCTTGAGCAAGCAGACGATAGCAGTTCGGAACCGCCCAAAATAGAAGAGCCAGCGGCAGAATAACTGTTGCGCGCTATTTATTACGCTGACTTTTAACGAGCTTCAAGAGGTGAATGAGCTTCAACAAGTCAGTGAGCTGAGGTATAGTCCGTGCAGATTACCTTTGAACGTAAATAGTGTTAGCGCATGAGTAAAGACGCCATGAAAAGCCATTGTGATAACTGGTCGTTGTCACAATGGCTTTGTTATTTAGAAACCATTCACAACCAAGAAATTGATCTGGGTTTATCCCGCATCAGTCAAGTCGCGACCAAGCTCAATATCAACTTAAATTTTGCCAAAGTGATCACCGTCGCAGGTACTAATGGCAAAGGCACAACCTGTGCTTTTATTGAAAATTACTTACTTGCTGCCAAGCAAACGGTCGCTGTTTACTCATCTCCGCATATTGAGCGCTTTAATGAACGATTGCGCATTAACAAGGTCGATGTTGAAGACCAACCTTGGCTAAGTGCACTTGCAGCAGTGGAATTGGCGCGAGCTGACATTTCGCTTACCTATTACGAGTTCACAACCCTTGCAGGGTTATTTATTTTGCAGCAGCAACAGCCCGATTTTATTATTCTGGAAGTAGGGCTGGGTGGTCGACTAGATGCAACCAATATGGTGGATGCGGATATTGCGGTGGTCACGTCAGTGGATTTAGATCATCAAGCATTCTTGGGTGATACACGTGAATTGATTGGTTTTGAAAAGGCGGGCATTTTCCGCCCTGAAAAACCGGCAATAGTTGGTGAACCTAATATGCCACAATCAGTTGCCAAGCAAGCCTTTAACATTGGCGCAAAGCTGCTTGCCCGTGGCCGAGCTTTCGACATTTGTCAGCAGGACACTAGTTGGCAATGGCAAACAACTCAGCGTGATAAAAATGCAAGCGATGAACTTAACTTCACAGGGTTAAAGCCTCCTTATATTCCGATGGACAATGTTGCAACAGCACTTATGGTCCTCGCTGAGCTAAACCTTCAATTATCTGCTGAGCGCATTAACCAGGTTATTGAGATGACCAAAGTGGCAGGGCGAACCGAGATCTTTCAGCCGACAAGCCATGAAGGTTATCAGTGCGATATCATGCTTGATGTTGCCCACAACCCTCATGCCGCAAAACACTTGGCGAAAACCATCAAGCGTCTTGGTTATCAAAAAGTTCACGCGGTTGTCGGTATGCTAAAAGACAAAGATATCAGGGCAACGCTTGTTGAGCTGAGCGATTGCGTAGATTCTTGGTACTTTGCTTCACTTTCCGGTGCAAGAGCGGCAAGCGCTCAAGAAATCAACAGCTTAGCTGATAAGCTCGCACTTGACGGTAATTGCTTTGACAATGTTGAACATGCCTTTACAATGGCAAAAAACAGCGCTAATGCCGACGAGCTGGTATTAGTGTTTGGTTCTTTTTTTACCGTTGCTGAAGTGAGGCCCGCGCTAGTGGGTTCATTGAGGGCAATTGGTGAGTGATCAATAACAGACAATCGATAAGAGTTGTTGAAAAAGCCAGAGGAGTTGCGCTTGTCTACCCCGTTTCAAAATAGATTAGTTGGCACCATCATAGTTGCTGCAGCACTGATCATCTTCTTGCCCGATATTCTTGATGGTGAGAAGGAAAGCTATCAGGCAGATTTTGAGGCGATCCCACAAGCGCCAAAATTTGAGGGGGCGAAAGCACATAAACCGTTTCCCGAAGAAAAGCTGGCGGTGATTCCCAAGCCCAGTATCAGTGACGAAGAGGCGATTGATGATCAACTCGCATCTAATGCAACTAAAGTAACTGAGGCTGCTCATGGGGCTAACTTAGCGGCTAACACACGACCCATCAATAAAAACCAGACAACCGTTGCCACCCCTGCTAAAAAAGAAGCGATTATCGCCACAAACGCTGCATCGCAAGCAAGGCCGCAAACAACAAGCAAATTACCGCCCGTGAAAAAAGACCAGTACGCATGGGTAATTCATTTAGGTAGCTTTAAACACAAGAAGAATGTCGACGATTTAATGGCAAAGTTAAAAGGCGCTGGCTACACCGCTTTCACTCAGCCAATTAAAACGCAAAAGGGGACCTTGACTAAAGTCATTATTGGCCCCAACCTGCACAAAGCTGAACTGGAAAAAGCCATTCCCAAGCTGAAAAGCTTAACCCGTGTGCAGGGCCGTATTGCCAAATTTAAAGTGACTAAATAAAAATATATTAACAGTGGCGTTCATCTGTTAGAATGCGCGCCACTCATTTCTTGAGATTACTCAGTATATGGTTTGGATAGACTATGCCATTTTAGCGATTATTGGCATATCAACCTTGATTAGTTTGGTTCGTGGATTTGTCAAAGAAGCGATCTCACTTGTGGTATGGATCGGCGCCTTTTTTATCGCCAGCTCCTTTTATCCTAACCTCGCTGCCTTACTCACTAATATCTCTGAACACCTCCTGCGCAATGCTGCTGCCATTGCTATTCTCTTTATTTCCACCTTAATTTTAGGTGCCTTGGTCAACTATGTGGTTAGCCAATTGGTACAAAAAACTGGCTTGTCTGGCACGGATCGTGTCCTTGGCTTGGCGTTTGGTGGATTACGCGGGGTGTTAATTGTCAGTGCACTGCTGTTCTTTATGGACGCTTTTACCGCATCGTCGTCTACGCCTTGGTGGCAAAGTTCGACCCTGATCCCAGAGTTCACGTTAGTGATTGAATGGTTTTTCGAGTATCTCAAGCAATCATCAAGTTTTTTAACTTAATTCACTTGGTAAAACACACTCGTCGGAGAACAGGTTTATGTGTGGTATTGTTGGTATAGTTGGTAATTCAGCTGTCAATCAGTCTTTGTATGATGGGTTAACGGTTCTGCAACATCGGGGACAAGATGCTGCTGGTATTGTCACCATTAATGACAATATGTTTCGCTTGAGAAAAGCAAATGGATTGGTCAAAGATGTGTTTCATACGCGGCACATGCACCGACTGCAAGGCAACATCGGCATCGGGCATATTCGCTACCCCACCGCAGGTACTTCAAGTTCCTCAGAAGCCCAGCCCTTTTACGCTAACTCCCCCTTTGGCATCGCACTCGCCCACAACGGTAACCTCACCAACTTTGACGAATTAAAAAACTGGCTATTTGAAACCGCTCGTCGCCATGTTAATACCACGTCAGATTCTGAATTGTTACTCAACATTCTCGGCCATGAATTAGCGCAAACTCAAGCGTTAAAGCTAACCCCAGAAGATATTTTCCAAGCGGTCAGTAACGTTCACCAGCGCATTCGCGGCGCATACGCCACTGTCGCGTTGATTATCGGTCACGGCATGGTGGCATTTCGAGACCCTAATGGTATTCGTCCACTGGTCTTCGGTAAGCGAGAAACCGAACAAGGGGTTGAGTACATGGTGGCCTCAGAGTCGGTTGCGTTAGATGCGTGCGATTTTGAATTTGTGCGCGATGTGGCGCCAGGTGAAGCCATCTACTTTACCGAAGACGGCAAAATGTTTAGCCAACAATGTGCCCAAGCGCCAACTTACAGCCCTTGTATTTTTGAGTTTGTGTACTTCGCTCGCCCAGATTCGACCATAGATAAAATGTCGGTGTACGCAACACGCGTTGAGATGGGCAAAAAGCTCGGCGAGAAAATTGCGCGTCAGTGGGACGACCTTGATATCGATGTGGTGATTCCAATTCCTGAAACCTCGTGTGACATTGCACTGCAAATTGCCCATCAATTAGATATTCCATATCGTCAAGGCTTTGTTAAAAACCGCTACATCGGCCGTACTTTTATTATGCCGGGCCAAGAAATGCGTAAGAAGTCTGTTCGCCAAAAGCTCAATGCAATTAGTGCTGAATTTAAAGGCAAAAATGTCTTGTTGGTTGATGACTCTGTGGTGCGTGGCACGACTTCACAGCAGATTATTGAAATGGCGCGTGCAGCGGGTGCGAAGAAGGTTTACTTCGCCTCAGCCGCTCCTGAGATTCGCTTCCCGAATGTGTACGGTATTGATATGCCAAGTGCGAATGAGCTGATTGCTCATGGCCGTGAAGTCGACGATATCTGTCAGCTCATTGGTGCTGACGAGCTTATCTTCCAAGATATTAAAGACTTAGTCGCAGCTGCTCGCACGTTCAACCCAGAAGTGAAGCGCTTTGAAACCTCGGTTTTTGATGGTAAGTACATCACTAACGATATCGATCAAGGCTATCTTGAGAAGTTAGACGCTGCTCGTAACAACGAAACCAAAGAGCAAACCGATAAGAACGCTGATTCTATTATCGACTTGCACAACGAAGGTGCTTAGCGCCTAGTTTCACGCATTAGTTTAATGCTTAGGTGAATGCATAGGTTAGTGCTCTGTTTAGTGAGCTTAGACCATTAATTTAACGACCCGTTTTCGGGTCGTTTTTGTCTGTTAGTATTTATAGCAATTGGTATTGCCTCTAACCTTATGACGATAGACGGCATCAATAATGGCGAGTAAATTGCTTGACCTTATGGTCAATAACGCCAACACTTTATGTGAAGACTAAACCAAACTAAACTAAACAAAGAAAACAACCAAGTACACAATGACAACAAGAGAAAAGCAAAATAAAAAAGAAGTCACTCGACAGAAGAATCAGCAACTTATTTTAGCCGCTGCAGAAAAGCTCTTTTCGCAATCGGGCTACGATGGCGCCAGTATGAGCATGATTGCGAGCGAAGCGGGTGTGGCTAAAGCCAATGTACTGTATTACTTTAAAAATAAAGACAACCTTTACGAAGAAGTACTTAACGGTATTGTTGAAACCTGGAATATAGGGCTTGATAACGCCACCGTGGATGATGACCCCGCTGAGGTTTTGTATCACTATATTCGCAGTAAAATAGCACTTTCAATTCACCAACCCATGCAGTCGAGATTGTTCGCGGCAGAAATCCTGCGCGGTGCGCCTTATTTGCAAGATTATATGCGCGATAAAAACCGCCCTTGGTTCCGCGCTAAGTGCCAGTTGCTCCAAGCGTGGATTGACGCCGGCAAAATGGACGCCGTCAGCCCTGTACATTTGTTGTTTACCATTTGGGCTAGTACTCAGTATTACGCTGACTTCCAAGCGGAAGTCTTGTTGCTGCAAAACAAGTTGGAGTATGAAGAAAGTGATATTGACGATATCACGGCGTCCGTCGCTAAGATTATTATCAATGGGGTGGGCTTAGCGATGCCCGACTCAGCCAACTAAACCAACTCTGCTAACTAGGTCAACTAAGCCAACTAGGCTAGCTAGGCCAAGCGCGCCAAATAAATCAGAGCAGAACTAGCTAATCCGCTGCTTTCAACAACTGCTTGCTCGGCTATCAAGCTATAACGTTACATCATTTATTGTAACATCTCGGAGGGCGGTAAAGCTTACCGTCCTCTATGCAAACAGAAGCCACTAAAGCTATTATCACCACAGACACATTATCAATAGGCACATTAACAGCCTTTCTTCCTGTCTAAAGTCGCTGATCTTATCCTCTTATATTTCGACCCAAACCAGTGCAAAAGCACCAAGATGGTGAGAAAAACTCTGGCAGAAACACCGCGTTTCTCATCTTCGCTTACTACCCTTTATTCGCCACCCTTTTGATGTTGACCGATCGGATAAGAAATAAATTTTATGGCACTGGTTTTGCAGACATTTTAGCGTTGTCTTGCACTAACGCTGGTTTAGCAAGCGTTGGCATAACAAGCAAATTTTACGTCGATAAAGGAATCAAAAGGTAGTGAAGCACGACTCGGCAATTTTTTGTAGTCATGGCCCGAAAGCATGGCAGGCACGCGAAAGCGGTGATTTAGCGGGTTTGCGCTTGGCAGTAAAAGATCTATTTGCCGTGGCAGGTCATAAAAATAGTGCGGGTAACCCCGAATGGTTGCGCCAAGCAAAGCTCGCCGAGGAAACAGCGAGCAGTGTCCACACATTAATGATGCAAGGCTGCCAGTTTGTCGGTTACACCCAAACTGATGAGCTTGCTTATAGTCTGGAAGGGAATAATTCTCACTATGGTGCGGCGCAAAATCCCAAGCTTGCTGGGCATTCTTGTGGTGGTTCAAGCATGGGGTCTGCGGCAGCTGTCGCAGCAGGCTTAGCTGATATTGGTCTAGGTACCGATACGGGGGGCTCAATCCGCGTACCAGCGAGCTACTGTGGCCTTTATGGTATTCGTCCTACCCATGGCGCGATCAGCGCCCATGGCCTAACCCCATTGGCCCCCGCTTTTGATACCACAGGTTGGCTTACCCATAGCGCCGAGTTACTGGTAAAAGTAGGTAATCACCTACTGCCCAAGCAATCAGTTTATCAAGTGGAGCAACTTTTTGTATGCGAACAGTTATTTGACCTGTTACCTTCAGAGCTTGCGGGGGCGCTGAGCAATAAATTAGACGAAATAGCGCCGCACTTTGCGCAAGTAAAGCAATTTGTGTTGCCAAGTGAAGGCTTACTCAGCGAGTTGGCAGATACATTTCGTATTTTGCAAGGGCGTGAAATTGCGCGCACGCATGGTAAGTGGTTAAGTGCATTGTCACCTGACTATCGTGACTATTTTGCACCTGCTATTGGTGGGCGTTTCGAAATGGCCTTGGCATTGTCTGAGGCCGAAGAAGTGCAAGCCAAGCAAGTGCAGCAAAAGTGGTGTGACGTGATGCAACAACTTACATCAGGGCTTAAATCAGCGATGACGGTCAGGAGTGCCTTGTTTTTGCCAACGACGCCAAGCATAGCGCCCAAATTGGGGGCAGATACCAGTGAGCTGCGTGCCAAGATACTTACACTAACCGCTATCGCTGGCCTATCTGGCAGTGCGCAGGTGCATATACCTGATGTGTCAATAGCGATACCCGATACCCAATTGTTAGACTGTGATGGTAGCTTACTAAAAGCACCCTATGGCTACTCCTTGTTGATGGCACCGCATAATGATCGCAGCTTGCTTGAGTTGGTATCCCAATTAAGTGAGTGAGTTAAGTGAGATAAGTAAAGTAAGTGAGTTAAGTGAGTGAGCTTAAAATTATTTTAACCGATGGTGTACTGAGTACCTTCATCGGCTTGAGTAAAATATAGAGAAATAATAATGAAAGAGAATATTGCCTTTACTGCCCCCCATAAAACGGCCACGGAAGCTGGCATGTCAATCTTGCGTCAAGGCGGCACTGCCACTGAAGCTATGGTCGCCGCTGCGGCAACCATTAGCGTGGTTTATCCGCATATGAATTCTATTGGTGGTGATGGCTTTTGGCTGATTGACAACCCAGGCAGTGAAGCGCCAATTGCGATTGATGCCTGTGGCGCTGCGTGCCAAAATTTATCGGTATACCAAGGGCTATCAGCTATCCCAGAGCGTGGCGGGTTAAGCGCCATTACGCAAGCTGGCACCATTAGTGGCTGGCAGGCGGCTCTTAATGCCGATGCGCATGCCAAGTTGCCGCTCAGTGAAATTCTTGCGCCGGCGATTGCAGCGGCACGTACTGGTTTTGAAGTGACCACAAGCTTACAAACAGCGAGCAACAAGCTATTTGCGGTTGCAGAGCGCAATAACGCTTTTAAAAGCCTTTATGAACCTCGCGCAGCTGCGCTCAAGCAAGGTGAGCATTTTACCAATGTCGCGCTGGCCAGTACGTTTGAGCATCTAGCTCAGCATGGCCTGTCGAGTTTCTATCAGGGGGAACTTGCCGCAAGTTTTGCCGCCGATTTAGCGGCGTCAGGCAGTCCAATCACTCTAGCTGACATTAACGCGACACAAGCACAAGTGGTCAAGCCGCTCAAAGCCCAGTTACAAGGTGTTGATTGTTACAATTTACCTGCGCCGACGCAGGGCATTCATTCGCTGTTAATATTGTCAATCGTCGATCGCTTGCGCAATCACGCCAGTGAAGATATTGATTGGCTGCATTTGATCGTTGAAGCGACAAAACAGAGTTTTCATTTGCGGCCACAACTTTGGGCCGATCCCAAGGCGGTGACTGACTTGTATCATCAAGTGCTTGAGGAGCCAGCGATTAGCGAGTTGGCGAACAATATTTCAATGGCAAAAGCTGAGGCTTGGCCATTTAATGCGGCGCCGGGTGATACTGTATGGCTCGCGGCGCGCGATCAGCGTGGCCAAATGGTCAGCTTTATCCAAAGTATCTACTGGGAGTTCGGCGCTGGTGTTGTCATGAAAGATGGTGGCTTTACGTGGAATAACCGCGGGATTAGCTTCTCGCTCGATAGCGCTGCGACAAACTGCTTGGCGGCAAATAAAAAACCCGCGCATACGTTAAACCCGGCATTTGCTCGTTATCATGACGGTCGTCGATTGGCTTATGGCACAATGGGGGGCGAAGGCCAGCCGCAAACCCAAGCCAAGGTATTTACCGATTACACCTGGCGTAATCGCTCGATTGCCGAAGCGGTTGCTGCACCGCGTTGGCTATTGGGACGCACTTGGGGCGATACGAGCACCAACTTAAAAGTAGAGCAGGCGCTTGCGGCTAATTTGGGCACTGAGTTAGACCGCCTCAAGCACAAGTGGCAATCAGTCGATGATAACAATGAAATGATGGGACACGCCGGCGCTATTCTTGATAGTGAAACTGAACTTGCTGCGGCCTCCGACCCGCGTTCGGATGGTGTTGCGTTGGTTGAAAGCGTTGCGAATAGGTAACGGCGGCGATTACATTAATATTCATGCTAACAAAGACAAGAACTAAGTAAAAAACATCTAAGAAGAATTAGGACAATAAATGACAGAGTTGTTAAATGAATTGGCCAACCAATGGCCAATTATGATCGCGCTGGTCGCGACTGGGGTTTTCGCTGGCTTATTAGCGGGCTTATTTGGCGTTGGTGGTGGTATTGTCATCGTGCCAGTATTGTACTTTCTCTTACAAGGCTTTGGCGTTAGTGCCGAGTCGGCAATGATGATCGCCACCGCGACATCACTTGCGACTATAGTGCCAACGTCGATTTCTTCAATTCGCTCACACTATGCAAAAGGCAATGTCGACCTAGACATTGTTAAATATTGGACAGGCTTTATTTTGGCGATGGCCATTGTCGGCAGCTTGTTTGCCCATTATGTGCAAGGGCAAGCATTAACGGTGATGTTTGCGACCATCGCCATTATGGTGAGCTTAAACATGCTGTTCCGCGCTGGCGCACCGGCGTTGAAAAGTGAATTACCGGGGCGCTTTGGTCAAGGCATTATGGCATCTACCGTAGGCGGTTTGTCGGTAATGATAGGGATTGGCGGAGGTACCATAGGTGTCCCTCTGCTATCAGCGTTTAATGTGCGTGCGCACGTTGCGGTTGGCACTGCCGCCGTCTTTGGCTTAATAATCGCGTTACCTGGGGTGTTAACCTTGTTAGCTGTTGCGCAAACACCCGCAGATGCGCCACTGGGCACCTTTGGCCTAGTCAACATTCCCGCGTTTATTTTCATCATCCCGTTAACCATTTTATGTGCGCCAATTGGCGTAAAACTTGGCAGTAAACTTGAACCTAAGCAGCTAAAACGCGCTTTTGCCGTGGTGTTAATGCTGACCGGTATTCGTATGTTCATGCAAGCCATGGGTAGCTAAGTAGGAGCAAGATAATGACGGATATTCAAACACTCAACCCACCACAGCGCTTGTTAATGGGGCCAGGGCCGATTAACGCAGACCCAAGGGTACTAAGAGCCATGTCAGCGCAGCTGATTGGTCAATACGATCCAGCGATGACGGGCTTTATGAATGAAACCATGGCGCGCTATCGGCAAATCTTTAAAACCAACAACGAGTGGACGTTTTTAATTGATGGCACTTCACGCGCAGGCATTGAGGCTGCATTGTTATCAATGTTAAGGCCGGGTGACAAAGTACTTGTGCCGATCATGGGGCGCTTTGGCCACTTACTGGCGGAAATCGCAACGCGCGCGCAAGCTGAGGTGCACACCATTGAAGTCGCGTGGGGGGAAGTGTTCCAGCCTGAGCAAATCGAAGCGGCAATTAAGCGCGTTCAGCCTCGCGTGCTGGCTATGGTGCAAGGTGATACCTCAACCACCATGAATCAACCGCTGCAAGACATCGGCGCAATTTGCCAGCAGCATGATGTACTGTTTTACTGTGACGCGACTGCGTCTATCGTGGGTAACGATTTACCTGCAGATGAGTGGCAAGTCGATGCGCTGACCGTGGGCTTGCAAAAGTGTTTGGGGGGCCCGTCAGGTTCGGCGCCAATTACGCTGAGTGACCAATGTGTCGACTGGATTCGTCAACGTAAAAAAGTAGAAGCGGGCATTCGAACGGCTGATCATCAAGATGGCGTTGAGCCACTTATTCGCTCTAACTACTTTGATCTTGGCATGATCATGGATTACTGGGGGGAAGAGCGACTCAATCATCATACCGAGGCCACCAATATGCTGTATTGCGCCTCTGAGTGCGCGCGTATCGTGATTGAAGAGGGCGTAGACGAATGTGTTGCCAGACACAAACTCCACGGCGATGCCATGCTAACGGGAGTGCAAGCCTTGGGGCTGAGAGTATTTGGCGATATTAACCACAAAATGAATAACGTGGTTGGTGTTTATATTCCAAGCGAAGTCAATGGCGATAAAGTTCGCAACCAAATGCTGACGGATTTTGGCATTGAGATCGGTACATCATTCGGCCCGCTGCATGGCAAAATCTGGCGTATTGGCACTATGGGGTATAACGCACGTAAAGATACCGTATTGCAAACACTGGCGTGTTTAGATGCCTGTTTGCATGCCAACGGTTATCACGGGCCAAGTGGTGAAGCAACCTTAGCGGCTTTGGCGTACTACCAGTCGAATACCGCTTCGCCAGCAATTAAGTAGGTAATTTGTTTTGGCTAAAATAAAGGACTGCGCAAACGACAAACTGACTGGTGGCTTATCTGTTGAGCTGGTTAACAAACATGGTATGCGCGCTATTGAACGCTGCCACACGCTCAGCAAAATCAGTGAACTGGACGACGGCATTTTGCGCCAGTATTTAACGCCTGCGCACAAAGCCTGTAATCAGCAAGTGGCCAGTTGGATGCGCGATGCTGGCATGGAAACGTGGCAAGATGCGGTCGGCAATCAATGGGGGCGGTTGGTCAGTGCTCATCCCAATGCCAAACGACTTATCGTTGGCTCACACTTAGATACCGTACCCTGTGCTGGGGCGTATGACGGTATTTTAGGCGTAATGCTAGGCGTCGAACTTGCCGAGCTGGCAACAGCCAATGCCCTTAACTTGCCGTTTCACCTTGATGTGGTTGGCTTTTGTGACGAAGAAGGGACGCGTTTTGCGACCACGTTAATCGGTTCAAAGGCCTTGGCAGGGCAGTTTGATGCCAGCTGGCTTGCAATCAAAGACAAACAGGGCGTGAGTATGCGCCAAGCGATGCAAGACTTTGGTTTAGACCCCGAGCAAGCCGAACAACAAGCAGCGGCGTTGGTCGAAGATGAACTACTTGGCTATTGGGAAGCCCATATCGAGCAAGGGCCTGTGCTTGAAGCGAAAGCACAACCGCTCGGCGTAGTTTCCGCTATTGCTGGCGCCAAGCGGGCGATAATCGAATTTATCGGTCAAGCAGGTCATGCAGGCACTACGCCAATGAATTTAAGACAAGACAGTTTAGCTGCTGGTGCAGAATTTATACTAGCGGTAGAGCAGCTAGCGTGCTCAGCCTCAAAGGCAAGTCATCTTGGGCAAGTGGCGACCGTTGGTACTGTTGCCGCCAAGCCGGGGGCGACCAATGTGATTGCGGGGTTTACTGAGCTCAGTATTGATATCCGCGCGCAACAAGACGACGCGCTCGCAAGTTTAGTCACGGATATTGAGCAAGCGGCTTATCGCATCGCACAACAACGTCAGCTAGATATTAAATGGCAATGGACACATGCTGCGCCAGCAGTGCAGTGCGACGAGCACATTACCCAAGTGTTTGCCCGTGCTTGTCAGCAAGTCACTGGCAACGCGCCGATATTACCCTCTGGTGCTGGTCACGATGCGATGGCAATTGCCGATATTTGCCCTGTCGGTATGCTGTTTATCCGCAGCCCTGGCGGCATTAGTCATCACCCTGATGAAGCTGTGATTGACGGTGACGTAATTAATGCCTTAGCGGTGCTTTACGCTAGCCTCGGCCTTACAGCTAAATCTGCATCGGGCTCTTAACCCTGATACATTGCGACTAAAACGATAGCTTGCCACCAAACATATGTTCGGTGGCTAATGGCGAAAATCACTTAGCTTAGATTTTAAACTTAGCCGCGACGGCACCAATTTGTGAGGCCAAGTGCTTAACATCTTCACTCGCTTCATGTGCATCGTTAGCAGCAATCATGGTTTGTTCAATAGTGCTACCAATCTCACTCATGTTTTGCGTTACTTCGCTGGCGGTCACCGATTGCTGTGCTACAGCTGTTGCGACTGAGCTATTCATTTCGGAAATTTCGTTAATCGCTTGGTAAATCACATCTAGCGCTTGGTCTGTTTGAGCTGATTTATCTAAGGTGTCGGTGGCTAAACTGGCACTGTTTTCCATGACCGCAACCACCTCGTTCGTGCCCTGTTGTAAGCTATCAATAATCTGTTGGATTTCAGCGGTTGATTCTTTGGTGCGGGAAGCTAACGTGCGCACTTCATCGGCAACGACAGAGAAGCCGCGACCTGCTTCACCCGCGCGTGCCGCTTCAATTGCGGCATTAAGTGCAAGTAAGTTAGTTTGCTCTGAAATTGAGCCAATCACTTCCACCACCGAGGCAATATCAGCATTTTTAGCTTCCAAGTTTTTAATAGAAGCCATTGACGAATGAATGCTGTCAGCAAGTGAATGCACTGATGCCAAGGCTTGTTTGAGTACATCTCGGCCATAAGTTGTGCTCTCCATGCCTTCGACTGACTTAGTTTCAGAGCGCTTGGCAAGTTCAGCGACTTCATTAACACTATGCGATAATTCTTCAACGGCAACAACAATTTGCTCTGTGGTTTGCTTTTGTTGGCCAACAGTGGTCACGTTATGCGATGCTCGCACTTTGTTCGGCAGACATCACCAACGAGCTATTGGTATCAACTAGGGTGCCGATAACGCCGCGAAGACTCGTATTCATTTCATAAACCGCTTGGTAGATACCTGAGTCATTCTCTGATTTTACCAGTTGTTGACTGAGGTCGCCGTCAGCTACTTGGCGTGTAATTTGCGCAATGGCGCTGGGTTCGCCGCCAATAGGTTTGCGAATCACTTGTGGCATTAACAGTGCCACGCCAATACCGATGACAACGGCAATAACAGCAATTACGACAATGATCATTACCGCCTGCTCAGTTACTGCTTGTACCAGTGGCCCTAAGGTGTCTTGATCTTGCTTCACCGACAATTTTACTTTTTCAATATCGGCGGCAACACGAGGGCCAACAGTGTTGAGTGTTCCTTCGATATGTTGATTGCGTTCAGTGATAACCTGCTTAACGCTTGAAAATGCCTGATGATAAGCCGTGTAGTGAAGTTTAATTTTATCGAACAGCGCACGTCTGGCCGGGTTTTGTAAATTTTCATCTAGCTTGTTGAGGTAAATGGGCATTTGATTGGCGAGCTCGTCATTTGCTCGGCTGGCATCTTTGCTGCTATTGGTGACGAGAAACTTAATGACGTACAAGCGGGCTAACAGGAGGTGTTCCTGTAACTGCGAAGCGTAAAATGAAGCTTGGGTGTCCTTGTCTTGATAAGCCGAAACAATGATATCTGAAACTGCTTGTCGCATTGCTAAACCACTAGGGTCGAGCTGCTCTTTCAGGCAGCGCGCTCGGGCTGTTGAATTTCAACGGTGGCTTGTTCAAGAAATTCCGTCATTTTGTCTTTACGCTGCTGATACTGCTCAACTGCTGCTTGAGATTGAGTATTACTATAATTAACCACCGCCAGTCGCATTTCGAGCATATTGGCCTGTACTCGCCCGGCAAGGTTGGTGTCTCTTGCTAGCCCTCGGTAGTCAACAAAACTGTCATGAATTTTAGTAAAGCCGAAATAGGAAGCTAGAGAAATAACGGTAAGTAAGAGCAAAATGACACCGAATGAGGTGTACAGCTGTGTGGAGAGCTTGAGGCGCGCGAGCATAGATTGTTTTCCTAATTTTGATGTTTGCAGACGGATGTCGAACTGTTTCCTTTGAGTTTAAATGAGAATTATTCTCACTTGGTTGTCAAGGCGGGCGCGGATTCTAGCATGCGAAAAGTTTTTGAGAGTATGGCAATAGTGTCCAATTCTGTAGTAACTATGTACAGTTACTCAGCATTGGTTACGCAGTGCGCAAGATGCTTAAATTTGGGGCAGAACAGGGTGGTGATTAGAAATTACAGGCTGATATCCCGTCGGAGAATATCAGCCTGCGAGCTAATTAAGCTATGTAATAAAAGTAAGCTAAGTAAAAACTACCAGTCGCAGGAGACTAGTAAAAACTATATCTTACCCTCGCCATCACTTGGCGCGGTGCGATCAGTTCAACACCAGTTGCGTTAACGCCGAACACGTCAGACATTCGAGAGTTCACCCCGTCTTTGTCGAACAGGTTCGTCGCCATGACATCGAAGCCCCACGCATCATCATCAAGATCAAGTGAGAACCTCAGGTTAACCACTTCATAGCTACTGACTTGGTCAATCGCTGGGTTGTTAAAAATTCGCTGCTCAAAATCACCGCGATAAGTGTATTGCAGTACCGAGCGAAATTCATGCGTGGCAATATTCGTGGTGTATTCTAGGCTTGCGTCCATGGTAAAGCCCGGCGCTTTGGCGAGCTCATTGCCTTTCACATTTTCGGCCAGCTCAGAGCGCAGCACATCGTCGCCCGGTGCAAAGCCAAGGCCGTCAGCGACAACGTTATCTAGCGCGAAATAATCTTGGGTAATTTCAGAATCAAGTGCTGACATTTTCACATCCAAAATTAGATCATCAGTCAGCAACGCAATTAACTCTAGCTCTGCACCGGTAATTTCAGCCTCAGGAATATTGGCTACGCCGCCTTGGAAGGCGTTGGGGTCAGTCGCTTGGAATTGCAGGTTTTCATAGTCGTAGAAGAAGGTCGCTAAGTTAGTGCGCAATCGGTTATCGAGTAACTCGGCTTTAATACCTATTTCGTACGCGTTAATGGTTTCATTTTCAAAGGTTGGGAACACTAAAGGCGCAGAGTTATCAACCGCACCACTGACAAAATCAAATTCGCCGGGTTCAAAGCCAAAGGTTAAGTTGCTACCGCCGGGCTTAAAGCCACGGGTATATGAGCCGTACACCATGATGTCGTCACTGATATCGTATTCAACGGCAACGCGGCCAGTTACTTCTTCAACTGATGCTTCGATCAAGGTTGGCTCAGGCGCAAAAAAGTTAGAAACGGCACTTTCTACATCGTCTTTGGTGTAACGAAGGCCAGTGATCAAACGTGTGATATCGCTAAAACTGTAGGTGGTTTGACCATAAATAGACAATGATTCACGGCTGGGGGTCGCATCAGAAATAAAGCCAACGTCACCAGCAAAAACATCTGGGAAAGCCGGTACATAGCCGTCGAGTACACCGTTACCATTGGTATCGAGCTCTTCGCGAATAGTCACTTCAATATCGGTATCAAGGTAAAACGCACCGACAATCCAATCGAGCTTACCAAAAGCAGGCTCGTTGGAAATAAGGTTAATTTCATGGGTAAACGTTTCAACCTTGTTGATCTCAGGCAAGAAGGCGCTAATGGTGTATTCAGGGTTAGTGCTGAAAGCATGACGATCGTTGTCGCGCTGCACCATAATTTCATCTTCTTGCCAACTGCCAAGGTATTTAGCCGTTGCAAAACCCAAGTCACTTTCGACAATTAACCCGACCAGCTTGGAGTCCAACTCAAATTTAGACGCTGTGTCTTGCGCTAAATTGCGAGCCCCCGGAGTTGGATCGTCAATTCCTTTGATGGCAGCGCCGTTACTGTCTGCTTCAAAGTATTGCCCAATCAAGCGAAGGCTGGTGTTATCAGTCGCTTGCCAGAAAAAATCGGTTTTAATGGTAAGGTTATCGGCATCGTCAAGTTCTTGCCCGTTAAGTACATTTTTTGAAAAACCGTCGCGATCGTATTTAGAAACTGAGGTGCGAAGTGCAGCTGTTTCTCCTAGTGGTATATTTACTGAGCCACGTAGTTGGCTGAGGTTATGCTCGCCAAAGGTATAGTCAAATTTACCATTGGTTTCGCCAAGTTCTGGGCGTTTACTAATCACATTGATGGCACCGCCAGTAGAATTTTGCCCGAATAATGTACCTTGCGGGCCGCGCAATACTTCAATCAGTTCAACGTCAATAAAGTCAGTTTGCAGGGCAAAAGGTGAAGCGATATAAATGCCGTCCATGTGGTAAGAAACAGAGGGATTAGCGACAATATTTTGGTTAGCTTCGTTACCGACGCCTCGGATGGAAATGATGGTTTTGAACCCCTCGTTTTTGGCAACGTTTACACCCGGTGCAATCGCACTTAAATCGACAAACGAGAGAATATTTTTATCCAGCAGATCTTCACCTGTGACGGCAGTGACGGCTTGAGAAACATCCTGCAGGCTTTCATTGCGTTTCTCGGCAACAATGATAATTTCTTCAATACCTGCGTCATCTAAATCGTCCAGTACCTCAGCGTGTACCGTTGAAACAGCGCTTGTTGCCAAGCTTGCCATAATCGCTGTAGCAATAGGTAAGCGTTTAAACCTTGATAACTCAGTACTCATCTTAGTTCCTTTTTATTTTTGATATTAATATTTGTTTTTCTTAACTTTTTATGAGCAGAGCAACACCTGAGCCAACCTGAACCGATCGGTTATATATCTTTTTTAAAGTCAATTAAAACAGTGCTTTACAAGTTTGCGAGGCGGATTGTTTTGGTTTTTCACAGAGCGCAAGATAACTGTTTGTAGAATATTTGCACTAGTGGTGTGCGTAAAATCACCAACTGCATCATTTTGGCGATATTGGGAAATACAGTTGAAGAGCTAAGGTGATAGCGGTGCAGGCGTAGTTGTAGATCAATAGCAAATGACTGGCGGTTTAGTAGCAACAAGATTATCGCGAATAAGAGAGCTCAGCTCGGCGCATAGGCATACCATCAATCACCTTGCTAATTACACGGTAATCTAATTCGCCAATCGAATACTGTGCCTTGACACTGCCGTCTAAGCCTATGAGCAGTGCTTTGTTATTAAGTTGTGAGTTTTTGTCCTGCTGAGACGTGTGAAATGTTTGTTTCAACAAGCGATCCAATTGTGGCGTTCTGCGCATCACGGCGTTGGGAAATAGTTGAAAAGCTTCTTGATTGATCAAGGCGTACACGTCGAGTTTTCGTTCTGCCAGACTTTCATAATCAAGTGCGCGCATAAACGGCATCAGCGGTGGCTGAGCATTACTATGGATAAGTACGAGTCGTTTCTCCCAAATAAAGTCACTTAACTTAATGGCTTCTTTATCAAGGTGTTTAGGGCTAGAGCTAGGGCTAATGCTCTTGGAAGGAGCGCTTTTAGGCGATTGGGCGAAACTTGCAAAACTGATGATATTGGCACTAGCAAAAGCTATTGCTAACGCGCTTAATAATATTACCGTGATAAAGGGTTTTGTGTGCATTGCGTTACTTAATGGTTGATTTATGCCATTAGTGGCCTTGCTTTTGTTTCAGGTTTAGCGCGCGTTTAACAGCTTGTGCTGCGTATTGTTGAGCTTAGACCCGTTAGTTGAGCGCTATTTACCTGAATGTTTACCTCAGCACAATCGACGTCAAAGGCATTGTCTTAAAAAGTATTCTTTGAGCATATTACGAAGCATATTACGGCGATAGCTGGCGGTAAGGTCAATTTGATCTTCAATAACGGCATGGGCGTAGCTATGATGGTGTAAATTTAATCAATAATGCTTTGTCGCATTGACGCTAACCAATGAATCGCCCGATTACTTTCCTGCTGTGTATTTTGTTTTTTATTGCCCCCGCGACTTTAGTGAGCTTGCCTGCCAAGGCTTTTCAGTTGGCGACTCAAGACCTGCGCTTAATCATTGCTAAACTGCCAGACTCAAGCACTGCCAAAGGGCCACATATCGAGGTCGCGTTGTTAAGTGAACACAATGAGATAACCCAAAAAAGTGGTGATGGTACCCAGTGGCTTGGTATTTTACTTTCCCCTGATGATAACTGGCACACCTATTGGCGCAATGCAGGTGATTCCGGCGAAGCGCCGCAAGTGCGTTGGCAAAGCAGCGCGGATATTGAATTTGGCGATATTCAGTGGCCGTTGCCTGAGCAAATTCCAGTCGCTCACCTAATGAACTACGGCTATAGTGGCGATACCTTACTGATGGTGCCGTTCGTGGTAAAAGGCGAGCTCAGCAGGCAACAATCGATCACCATCACGGCTGACTTATCTTGGCTGGTTTGTCAGGAAGATTGCATTCCCGGCTGGGCAAGTCTGACTATTGAGCTGCCCACCAGCGATAACGCTTTACCATCAGCATATGCTGTTCTTTTTGAACAAACCCGAGCTAGGTTGCCAACAACGCACTGGCTATCAGCGCAATACGAAATTACGCAAGAGCACTTAACGCTCGCAGCAGAAATCCCCTATCCATCGAACTGGCAATTATTGCCGTTTCGCAGTGATCTTATTCAACACAGTAGTGCTCAGCAGTGGCTTCAAACAGACAATCACGACAAGGCTAATGTGCTGCTAAAAAAGTCTGACTACTTTAGCCTTGGCGAAGAGCCAATTGAGTTTTTATTAACTGACGGCGCAGCAGGCTATTACCTGACTGCAACGTTTAACGATGCAAGTGGTGCTGTGCTGGCGGCTTCTGCTAAAGGGGTGAACTCAACAGCACAGCCCTTTTGGCTAATGCTGCTTTTCGCTTTTATCGGTGGATTAATGCTCAACATTATGCCGTGTGTACTGCCGGTACTGTCGCTAAAAGCAATGGCGTTAGCGGTGAATAAAGGTGATGAACCATCCACAAGCAAGCATCATTGGGGGTATTTGCTCGGTATTTTAGTGAGTTTTTGGTTGTTTGCGGGTGTCATTTTAGGATTAAAAGCCAGTGGTGAAGCCATCGGTTGGGGCTTTCACCTTCAGCAGCCATTAGTTATTGCCGCCTTGTGTTTCTTGTTTGTATTTATCGCCCTAATGCTACTCGATGTCGCCCCAAATGGTGCTGGCTTGGCTGGCTTTGGCGAGAAACTCACGCAAGGTAACAGTGTCGCTAGTCAGTTTTTTACTGGCGTACTTGCCGTTATCGTTGCATCACCTTGCACAGCTCCTTTTATGGCAACAGCGCTAGGTGTTGCTATGGTAAGCCCTGCGCTCAACACAGTGCTTATTTTTACGGCATTGGCGATAGGCTTTGCCTTGCCGATGCTGCTACTTTCATTTTCTGCCCGTTTTGCCTCCCTTATACCTAAACCCGGCGCTTGGATGGAAACCTTTAAGCAGTTTCTGGCATTTCCCATGCTCGCCACGGTTATTTGGCTGCTTTGGGTGTTTCTCGGACAAACCAACAGCGTAGGGCAATTGTGGTTGTTGTCTGGTTTGTTGATGTTTACGCTGTGCTTATGGCTGGCCAGTAAAAGCGTCGGCAAAGAGTCTCATCTAGCAGTGCTTGCCGCTTTCGTGATTGCCGGTTATTCAAGCCAACAAGGTAGTGAATACGGCGCAGATATCGCGAGTGTGCAATATCAAGATGGCACTGGCGCACAAAGCCTTAACATAGGGCATGCGTTTAGCGAACAAAAATTAGCTCAACTGCGTAATAACAACCAAGTTGTCGTCGTTAATATGACTGCTGATTGGTGTATTACCTGTAAAGTAAATGAGCAAGTTGCTTTTCGTGACGAGGATTTGCTAGCACTATTGCAGCAACAAAATGTCCATTATCTCGTTGGTGATTGGACAAACAAAAACAGCGAAATTTTAGCATTTTTAACGCGGTATCAACGCTCTGGAGTGCCTTTGTATGTGGTTTATGCTGGTGCTGGCAAAGAGCAAGTGCTACCACAAGTGTTAACCCCCAATATTGTGATCAGCGCAATACAACAAGCACAACAGGAGCTTAGTTATGTATCTTTGTAAAAATGATTTTATCTCTGCCGCACCAACGAGAGCCATTAAATGGCAAAGTATTAAACCCGTATTATTTGCACTGGCAGTGATGGCATTATTGACCGTGTTAACGCCTGCAGCAATGGCAGCCATTAAAGTGGATGCGCCCGCAGCTGACTTTACACTGGTCAACAGCCAAGGCGAAACGGTGAACTTAGCGGATTTTGCCGGTAAATACGTGGTGCTGGAATGGACTAACCATTTATGTCCTTACGTGAAAAAACATTACGAGAGTGACAATATGCAGGCCTTGCAGCGTAAATACACAGCTCAAGATGTCGTTTGGTTGTCGATCATTTCATCGGCACCGGGCAAGCAGGGGCATGTTAACCCCACACAAGCGAATGAGCTAACGGCAACGCGCAAGGCGTCACCTAGCCATGTATTGTTCGACGAAAGTGGTGATGTTGGCAAACTCTATGGGGCAAAAACAACCCCACACATGTACATCATCGATCCGAAAGGCACCTTGCGCTACACTGGTGCAATCGACAGCATTAAGTCAGCTAACCCGGCAGATATCGCCAAAGCAACTAACTATGTTGAAGTGAGCATGCAAAGTTTAATGACAGGTTCGCCAGTGGGGAAAAAGCTGACCCCGCCTTATGGCTGTTCGGTTAAATACAAAAGCTAAGCTTAATTTGGTGCAATTACAGTGCGAGTATAAGAAAGCGGTTGAATTCACGGGCTCATCCGCTTTTCTTATATGATACGCGATAGCGCTTTGTTCATTATAGTGCTTGTCGCGCCTTACTACTTGAGTTTGCCCTCAACGCCAGCAACATAGTAGTCCATTTTGCGCAGCGCGTTGTCGTCCATCACTTCGCCTTTGGCTAAAATTTGCTGACCTTGTTGGTTGACCATTGGGCCGGTGAATGGGTGCAGTTTTCCCTCTGCAATTTGCGCCGAAAGCAATTGGATTTTCGCTTGTACTTCGGGCGGAATTGCGTCACTCAGTGGTGCCAGTTGTGTCATATTGGCGTCCATCCCTTGCCACACATCTTCTGATTGCCAGCTACCGTCTAGCACTTGCGCAACGCGTTTGGCGTAGAATTCTTTCCAATTGTGTACCGCTGCGGTTAGGTGCGCGTTTTTACCGTATTCGCTCATGTCTGAGTGGTAGCCAATGGCGTAAATGCCGGCAGCTTCGGCGGCTTGCAGTGGGGCAGGAGAGTCTGTGTGTTGCGTGATCACATCGGCTCCTTGATCAATGAGGCTGTCAGCCGCTTCGCGCTCTTTGCCTGGGTCAAACCAACTATTTACCCAAACAACTTTGACCTTGGCATCGGGTTTAACTGATTTCAGTCCCAAGGTAAATGCGTTAATGCCACGCACCACTTCTGGGATAGGAAAAGCGCCAATATAGCCAACCGTGTTGCTTTTACTCATATGCCCGGCGATAACACCGGTTAAATAGCGCGCTTCATAAATACGGTCAAAGTAAGTGCCAACGTTTTTCGCACGTTTATACCCAGTAGCATGTTCGAACTTTACTTTTGGAAAACGCTTTGCCACTTTAATGGTTGGGTTCATATAGCCGAAGGACGTGGTGAAAATTAGGTCGTGACCGCTTTTGGCCATTTGGGTAATAACACGCTGAGCATCGGCGCCTTCGGCAACATTTTCGACAAAACTGGTGGTCACTTTGTCGCCAAATTTTTCCTCTAAATATAAGCGCGCTTCATCATGGGTATACGTCCAGCCAGCTTCACCGGTTGGGCTAACATAGACAAACCCCACTTTGACACTCTCTTGTGCGGCGTGGGCGCTGGTCGTCATTAAACCAGCGTTTACGCCGACACCAAGGCTCAGGGCAAGGGCTAATTTTTTCATCACTTTTTTCATGTTTACTGCTCCATTGTAGGGAATTTTTAATGATTAATTTGCGCATACAAGCACTGCTGTCACATTCGCCTAATGCCCTTTGTGCCAAGGCTTGGCCAAATACATCGGTTCAAATAAGCGCAGCTTTTGCGGATTTCGGCTCAATAGGATCAAAACAACTAGCGTGGCAACATACGGCATCATGGCTAACAAGTTGCCATCAACTGATAGCCCTAAACCTTGTGCCACTAAGTGCATAATGCTGGCGAAACCAAAGAGGTAAGCGCCAAGCACAACGCGTTCAACACGCCAGCTGGCAAATACCACTAACGCGAGTGCAATCCAGCCTCGGCCTGCGGTCATGTTCTCTGTCCATAGCGGGGTGTAGGCCAAAGATAAATAGGCACCAGCAATACCCGCCAATGCGCCGCCAAACATCACAGCGATATAGCGAATACTCATAACGGGCAAACCTAAGTTACTGGCAACACTCGGATTTTCACCCACAGCGCGAACGGCTAAACCTGCTCTGTGATGTTTGAAGAAGAGGTAAGCGGCGATAACGAGTATCCAGCTCAGATACACAATAGCGTCTTGGGCAAACAGGGCTTTGCCAATCACGGGAATGGCGGCTAGGCCATCAATCGTTAGCGATGGCAATGCGGTGACCGTTTTCCCTTCGTAGTCTGCACCAATAAAAGCGGACAATCCGGTGGCTAAAATCGTCAAGGCAAGGCCAGCGGCAACTTGGCTGGCATTTAAGTGTAAGGCAATAAAGGCAAAGGCCAGTGAGATCAATACCCCTGTGAGTGCCGCCGCGCCAAAGCCGATTAAAAAGCTGTCGCTGTGATACATGGCAATAAAGCCTGCGACGGCGCCCAGCAGCATCATGCCTTCTTGACCTAAATTCAAGACACCGCTCTTTTCACAAATAATCTCGCCAAGGGCGACTAACAATAGTGGCGTGCCTGTGCGGATCGTGGCGTACAATATATTGGTAATAAGTTCGATATCCATGCGTTATTGCTCCCGTGCAGGCGCGCTAGTTTGGCCTTTAGGTTGAGATTGAGAGAGGTGAGGAAATTCGGCTTTAGCGTCGGTTTTGAACTCAGCACTTGTGGCTGACTTGGCTGAATTAGTAGTCGGTTGAGTCCAGCGCACGCGATAGCGAATAAGCACATCGCACGAGAGCAAGTAAAACAGCATTAAGCCTTGGAAAATACCGGTAATGGCGTTGGGTAAACCAAGCTCTATTTGCGCCATTTCCCCGCCCATATAAATTAACCCCATGAGTAGGCCAGCGAGTGTAATGCCCACGGGATGTAAGCGCCCCAAAAAGGCGACGATAATGGCGGCATAACCGTAACCGGGGGAAATTTGTGGCACTAGCTGCCCAATTGGGCCGGCCACTTCCCCTGCGCCGGCAAGTCCGGCTAATGCACCACAAATCAGCAATACTAAGGTCACTAATTTCGTTTGATTAAAGCCAGCCATTTTCGCTGCTGAAGGGTCTTGGCCAAGTACTTGCGTTTGAAAACCAAGAAAACTTTTACTGATAAATAACCAGCTTAACGCCATGGCGATAGCGCAAAACACTAACCCCAAGTGAAGGCGAGTATCAGCAAACAACACGGGGAGCAAAGTTGAGTCGCCAAATAGCGCACTTTCCGGAAAATTAAATCCGTCTGGGTCTTTTAACGGGCCGTGAACCGCCCACAGCAGGATATTCAGGGCGATATAATTCATCATAATGGTGACTAAGATTTCGTTGGTATTTAGGCGCAACTTCATCAAAGCCGCTAGCCCAGCCCAGCCTACACCGCCAGCGATGCCGGCGAGTAAGGTTAATGGCATCGCCCAAGCACTGTCTGAGTGAACAAACATGGTAGCCACCGTTGAAGCGGCCACGCCCCCCATTAACAATTGGCCTTCTGCGCCGATATTCCACACCGATGCTCGAAAGCAAAGCGCAAGGCCATAAGCGCACAGTAAAATAGGTATGGTTTTCACCAGTAGCTCGCTAACGCCATACCAGTCGGCGACAGGGGCAATGAAAAACGTGTACAAGGCGTCACTCGGCGATTGGCCAAGTGAAGCAAACAGCAGGTAACCTGTGATTAAGGTTAACAATACCGCGAGTAACGGCGAGCTGTAGCGCCATAAGGTCGAGTGCTGCACACGCGCTTCTAAACGGATCATGATTGTGCTCCTGAAGGGGTTTGTTGCTCAACGGGCAATGGCACCACATCAGCCGTTGTGGGGGCAGTTGATGCTGATGAGCCAAAGTCACCCGCCATCCATCGGCCTAACAGTGGCAGTGGCACATCGTCAGTAGGCAGGAAAGGGGACAACTTGCCATCACAAATTGCGCCAAGGCGATCGCAAATTTTATAAAGTTCGTCTAAATCTTCAGAAATCACTAACACGGCGCAACCTTGATCGCGCAGCTTGATAATCGCCTGATGAATCGCGGTTTGTGCGCCAATATCAACGCCCCAAGTTGGGTGCGACATCAATAAAAACTTAGGCGTTTGTTCGATTTCACGGCCGATAATAAACTTTTGTAAATTACCACCTGAAAGGCTGACCGCTTGGCTATGGTGTCCTGCCGCTTTGACCTTGTACTTATCGATAATTTTGTCGGCGAGTGCTCTAATGTTACTTTGGCGAACAATGCCGTTGGCGACTAAGCCATGGTCAAAGCTAGTGAGTAGAGCGTTTTGGCATAAATCCATTTCGGGGACTGCACCACGCCCCAATCTATCCTCTGGTACAAAAGCCAAGCCTAAACGCCGACGTTTGAGCGGCGACATACCATCAACAACGTGATCGCCAAAATGAATGGCGGATGATTTAGTATTCGTTTGCTCTCCAGAAAGGGCTTTTAACAACTCTTCTTGACCATTTCCGGCAACACCAGCAATACCAACAATCTCTCCTTGTTTAACATTGAGGTTAATATCGCTAAGGGCGACATCAAATAACCCTTCTGGCTCGGTAGATAAACCCGTCACGCGAACAAAGTCTGCTGCGTTTTTTCCGAGTGCTGCGCGCTGCTTATCATTGCTAATGGGCGTGTCATTGCCGACCATCATGCGCGCCATGGCTTCAGGTGTTTCTTGTTTTGGAAAGCAATGACCACTGACTTTACCGGCGCGTAAAATCGTCGCGCTATCGCATAGCTCGGCAACTTCATGCAGTTTATGGCTAATAAAAAGCACTGAGCAGCCTTGCTTTTTTAGTTGTCGCAATGTGGCAAATAAGGCGGTGACTTCTTGCGGGGTCAGCACCGAAGTGGGTTCGTCTAAAATCAGTAACTGAATATCAAGCAACAAGCAGCGCACAATTTCTACGCGCTGGCGCTCACCCGTTGATAACGTGGAAATACGTCGTTCAGGGTCAAGTGGCATGCCGTATTGTGCTGAGGTGGTTTTGATACGACTGGCTAACGTGGCAACTTGTCCTGCTTGCTCCCCTAATGCCAGCGCGATGTTTTCAGTAATGGTTAAACTTTCAAACAGTGAAAAGTGTTGAAACACCATACCAATGCCCAAGGCACGAGCATCAGCTGGTTCACTAATCACAGCGCGTCGACCATTCCATAAAATATCCCCTCGGTCAGGTTTAACCACACCATAGAGAATTTTCATTAATGTGCTTTTACCGGCACCGTTTTCGCCCAATAAAGCGTGAATTTCGCTATGCTTTATTTGGAGCTCAATATTATCGTTTGCTAGGCATCCAGGGTAGCTTTTGCTAATTCCCCGCATGTGTAGCCGATTTTTGTTGTTCATGATCTACACCCAGTAGCAGTTTCAATATTAAGTGCTTTCAATCGCTTAATATTAAATTTTGACCGATCGGTTATGTTTGGTATGGGTTGTGCAATAACTTGACCAACAATGAATTTTTTTCTTGATCGTTTTACCTAGGAAAATCTTAAAAATAATTGCAAGCCACTGAAAATAAAGGGCTTGATAAAACGAAGGAAGTTAATGTGATTCGGTTTTTAGTTAACAACGCCCCGATAACGCTGCAAGAATGTGCACCAAGTCTTACCGTTTTAGACTGGCTTCGCACCAAATTAGGGAAAACGGGCACCAAAGAGGGGTGTGCAACAGGCGACTGCGGTGCTTGCACTATCTTGGTTGGGCAGCTGGTATTCGATGCTAGACAACATAAACGCGTGTGGCGATACCAAGCGATGAATAGCTGCTTGTTACTCGTGGGCAATGCACATGGTAAGCATATTGTGACGGTTGAGGCGCTGGCCGAGCAAATTTCTGCGCTGGTCGAGCCAACACTTGAACAACTGCACCCAGTGCAGCGTGCGTTGGTGGAGTGTCATGGCTCGCAATGTGGCTTTTGTACTCCAGGTGTGGTGATGAGTTTACTGGCACTTTATCTAAATAACGAAAATTACCCAGGTAAAAAAGCCGTGATCCACGCATTAGGCGGTAACCTTTGCCGTTGCACTGGCTATCGCCCAATTCTTGAGGCTGCAGAGCAAATGTATCAATACCCGCGCACGGAAGGGAGCTGGCAAACGCCAACAGAGCAACTGCAAGCCTTAGCTAAGCCTGCTCAAGCAACCCCGTTTCTAAAAAGTCAGTCGCGTTTTTTCTATGTTCCGCAAACAGCCGCTGACCTTATTCGTTTAAAAAAACAATACCCCAATGCGCAGTTGGTGGCAGGCGCAACTGACTATGCGATAGAGCTGAGTCAGCAGCTCAGTCAGCCACAGGTGGTTATTTCAGTTAGCCAAGTCACCGAGTTAACACAATTGGTGGTCACTCAAGCACATTTTGAAATTGGTGCCGCACTGCCATATCAGCAATTTGTCGACGTGTTTTGTCAAACTTACCCTGAGGCAAAAGAGTTATTTGAACGCTTAGGCTCAGCGCAAGTGCGCAGCGCCGGTACACTTGGCGGTAGTTTAGGTAATGCGTCGCCGATAGGCGACCCAGCGCCTTTGCTCATTGCATTAAATGCCTCAATGGAGCTGCAATCAGCGAGTGGCATACGCACCATAGCGGTTGAAGACTTCTTTACGGGCTATCGCACGACGGTATTGGCGGAGGATGAAGTGATTGCCAAAGTGATCGTGCCTACGCGTGCAAACCAGTTGAAATTAGCCTGTCACAAAATTTCCAAACGACTCGAAGATGATATTTCTACTGTGTGCTTGGTAGTGGCGGTCACTCTTAACGATCAACAAACGCAAATTGAATCCGCACGCTGTGCCATGGGAGGAATGGCGGCGGTACCCGCGCGCGCTCAGCACATAGAGCACGCATTAACGGGCCAACCATACTGTGCTGAAAGCTTTAGCAAAGCGGGCTTACAAGTGGTGCAAGATTTTTCGCCAATGTCGGATGTTCGCGCCAGCAGTGACTATCGCCTGACCGTGACGCAAAACTTGTTAACGCGTATTGGTATTGAATTTTGCCATGTGATTCCCACTGCCCAAGTCGG
This sequence comes from Thalassotalea euphylliae, assembly GCF_003390335.1. Classification (NCBI taxonomy): domain Bacteria; kingdom Pseudomonadati; phylum Pseudomonadota; class Gammaproteobacteria; order Alteromonadales; family Colwelliaceae; genus Thalassotalea; species Thalassotalea euphylliae. The sequence continues at coordinate 3,254,649 of NZ_QUOU01000001.1, read as the reverse complement.
GCTAGCTCAAACAGAGCAAGAACAACAAGTAGCGCTCTCAAACAAGGCGTCAATGTCTAGCCAACCAACAAGGATTGCCCATGCGTCACTTTGAAATTGCACAAGCCAAACACGCGTCAAAGCCCCAAAGTAGCTCGCTTGGTCACGCAAAACATCACGACAGCGCCATTAAACAAGTGTGTGGCAGTGCCAATTACATTGATGACAATGCAGAGCCCGCCGGCTGTTTGCACGCATATCCGGTCACTGCCCCGTTTACGCGTGGCGTGATTAAGCGTATCGATACCAGCAAAGCACAGGCCTTAGCAGGCGTTAAACGCATTCTCTCGGCAAGCGATGTGCCAGGGAAAATTGATATCGGGCCGATTTTTGAAGGCGATTTGTTGCTTGCCAGCGATACGATTGAGTTTCACCATCAACCTGTGTTGCTTGTTGTAGCTGATAGTTACGAAACGGCGCGCCGAGCAGCGCGTTTGGTTGAGTTTGACTACCAAGCAGAAACGGCGGTAACCGATATTGAAACGGCAATTGAACAGCAAGCCTGGGTGCGACCACCGCATGCCTTAACACGCGGTGATGCAAAAGCGGCGATTGCCAATGCGAGCCACCAACTAAGAGGGGAAATGCACATTGGTGGGCAAGAGCATTTTTATTTGGAAGGGCAAGTGTCGATGGCGCAGCCCAATGGTGATGGCGGTATTTTCGTGCAGTGTTCAACTCAGCACCCAACGGAAGTACAGCATTTAATTGCCAAAGTATTGAAGCAACCGTTTCACTTTGTCACCGTTGAAATGCGCCGTATGGGCGGTGGTTTCGGCGGCAAGGAAACACAAGCTGCCCCTTGGGCGTGTTTAGCAGCACTGGCGAGTTATCATTTAAATTGTGCGGTAAAAATACGCCTGGCTCGTGCTGATGATTTTCGTTTGACGGGTAAACGTCACCCCTTTTTTAATCGCTATCAAGTCGGCTTTGACGAGCAAGGGGTTATTGCTGGCGCAGATATTGAAGTGAACGGCTATTGCGGTTACTCGCCCGATTTATCGGATGCGATTGTTGACCGGGCCATGTTCCATGCCGATAACGCCTATTATTATCCCGCGGCCAAAATTACGGGGAATCGCTGCAAAGTTAACACGGTGAGCCACACCGCTTTTCGTGGTTTTGGTGGCCCACAAGGCATGATGGTGGCAGAGCAAATCGTCGATGATATCGCGGCAACGCTGGGCAAAGATCCGCTGACTGTGCGCAAAGCAAATTTATACCGACAAAGCCGTTCAACCACACCATATCATCAAGAAGTTGAGCAGCACGCGCTGATTGACATGATTGAGCAAGTAGAGCAAGAAGCCGAGTACTGGCAACGCAAAGCACAGATTAAAGCCTTTAATCAGGTTTCTCCGATTATCAAGCAAGGTTTGGCGCTAACCCCAGTAAAATTCGGTATTTCGTTTACGGTGCAGCACCTGAATCAAGCGGGTGCTTTAGTGAACATTTATTCCGATGGTTCAATTCATCTTAACCATGGTGGCACCGAAATGGGGCAGGGGCTTAATACGAAAGTCGCGCAAGTAGTCGCTCATGCCTTTGGCGTCGACTTAGAGCGCGTGGGGATCACCGCAACACGCACCGATAAAGTGCCGAATACTTCACCAACTGCGGCTTCTAGCGGTAGTGATTTGAACGGTATGGCGGCGTTAAACGCCGCTAATACCATTAAAGCGCGACTGAGTGAATTTATTGCCAACCACTTTTCAGTTGAACAGGGCACGATCCGTTTTAGCGATAACAAGGTCTATCACGATAAAGGTGAGTTAAGCTTTGATGAGCTGGCGAGTTTGGCGTATCTAAATCGCATTTCGCTGTCGTCAACCGGTTATTACGCGACGCCGAAAATTCACTACGATCGCCAGCAAGCCAAAGGGCGTCCATTCTTTTATTACGCACATGGGGTTGCCTTAACCCAAGTTGAAATAGACACCTTAACTGGTGAAAACACCGTCACACGAGTCGATATCTTGCATGATGTTGGTCATTCGCTTAATCCCGCGCTCGATATCGGCCAAATTGAAGGCGCCTTTATCCAAGGTATGGGGTGGCTAACCACGGAAGACTTAGTATGGAATAAGCAAGGACAGCTGGCGAGCTTTAATCCCGCGACCTACAAAATTCCCGCCATTGGTGATACGCCTGCCCAGTTCAACGTGAATTTGTATCAATCGGCCAACCCTGAAGCGTCAGTGTTTCGCTCGAAAGCAGTTGGCGAACCGCCGTTTATGTTGGCCATTAGTGTCTGGAGTGCAATTCGTGATGCGATAAGCAGTGTTGCTGACTACCAAATCAATCCAAGGCTTGATACGCCGGCAACCCCAGAGCGAGTGTTGGCAGCTGTGCAACAAGCACAGGCGTATCAGCAAGCAGCAAAGGCTGGCGCAGCGCAAGTAAATGACCAAACCAATATTAACCAGAACGTGGAGGTGACAAATGGCTAGCCAATACCCTTTTGCAGCAAACAATGATGATAGCGCTTTTAAGTCTGAGCTTAATCAATCGTTTCAAGGTTTTCACCAGCAAAATTGGAGTCAGGCGATTAGCGAGCAACATCGCCTTGGCAATGATTATGTTATTGCCACTGTATTAGGGACGATGGGTTCAACCCCAAGAGGTTCGGGGAGCAAAATGGTGATCACCGCTGAGCATATTTATGACACCTTAGGCGGCGGTCATTTGGAATTTAAAGTGATTGAGAAAGCGCGTCAATTACTTGCCAAGGGGCAAGCGCTGCAAGTTGCCGAGCAATTTAATTTAGGTGCAAGCCTCGGCCAATGCTGCGGTGGGGCAACCGCAATTATGTTTGAAGTGATGATCTCACAACACATGAATTTGGACATTTATGGTGCTGGACATGTCGCGCAAGCTTTGGTGAATGTATTGGCGCATTTGCCGATCAACATTCGCTGGATTGACAGCCGAGCTGACGTTTTTCCTCAGCAAATCCCTGCCAATGTGAGAAAAGTCGTGACTGATGACCCGGTAGCGCAAGCCGATGTTGCAAAACCTAATACCGCTTATTTGATATTGACCCACAACCACCAGTTAGATTTTGCCTTAACTCAAGCAATTTTAAAGCGTGACGATGCGGCTTGGCTGGGGGTGATTGGCTCTGAGACAAAGGCAAAACGCTTTCGATATCGCTTATCCAGCCGTGGCTTTGCTTCACAAGCAGTGGCGAAAATGCAGTGCCCAGTAGGACTCGATAATGTCTCTGGCAAGCTGCCAATGGAAGTTGCTGTGTCTATTGCTGGCCAATTAATTGGGTTGTATCAGCAACATCAGCAGCAATGCCAAGCAGCACAAGGTGTTCAGCAAAAACAGAAAAAACGCGAAGGATTGCAATGGCATACCTTAAATGCGTGCCTTAATTCGAATAATAGTCGCTCTGGCGATGATTCGAACAATACTCCTAACCAGCAAAGTACAAAAGTTCTTGCACAAGAAAAGCAGCGAGCACAGGAGACAGTAAACACATGACCATAGCCGAATTTAACGCCCTAACAGAAGCTCAAGCGTATGCTGCGCTGGAACGTTGCTGTGTTGCACCGCGTTGGGTAGAAAGCATGTTGGCCGCTAGACCATTTACGTCGAGTCATGCCCTGTTGGATAAAGCCGAGCAAATTTGGCAACAGTTAGGCGAGCGCGATTATTTAGCGGCATTTGAAGGGCATCCACAAATTGGTGATGTCTCAACGCTGAGTGCTAAGTTTGCCAACACAGCAACACAGGCCGGACACGAACAATCAGGCATGGGCCAAGCAAATGCGCAAGTGCTCGAAGAAATGGTGGTACTAAATAAAGCCTATTTAGCCAAGTTTGGCTTTATTTTTATCGTTTGCGCAACGGGTAAATCCGCCACAGAAATGCTTGAGTTAATTCGTCAACGTATCGACAACGATGCTGCCACTGAGCTCGCTATTGCCGCAGGTGAACAAGCGAAAATAACAAGAATAAGATTGGAGAAATTAGTGTGAGTAGAAGTCCTATTACCACCCACATTTTAGATACAAGTAACGGCAAGCCAGCGCGCAATGTACCAGTCACGCTATTGCAATTAGATGAAAATACGCAGCAGTGGCAATCGCTATGCACCGCCAATACCGATGATGATGGCCGCTTGATTGATTGGTTACCCGCAGAGCTCACAATAACACATGGCACCTATAAGTTATTGTTTGATATCGATGCTTACCACGCCCAAATACAGCTTAACGGGCGAGCTTTTTACCCCTTTGCTGAGCTGTGTTTTCGAGTGCTAGACGACAACCATCATCATATTCCGTTATTGCTATCACCATTTGGCTATTCAACGTACCGAGGAAGTTAATATGAAGGAACAAACAAGCAGTAAAATTCGCGTTATTTGTGGCGATATTCTTGATTTCGTTGATGACCCAGCGATAGCGGGTGACAAGGCTTATCGATATTTCGAGCAAGGGGCGTTAGTGATAGAGAATGGCAAAGTAAGTGATCTTGGCTTTGAGCGCGATATCTTGCCTAACCTTGCTTTGGCTTACCCAGATCAAGTGATTGATACTAAGCGCTACACAGGACGTTTGGTTATCCCCGGCATGATTGATACCCACATTCACCTACCGCAAACGGAAATGATAGGGGCTTATGGCGAGCAGCTACTCACTTGGTTGACAGAATATGCCTTTCCAACCGAGAAAAAGTTTGCTGACGAGGATTATGCGAGCCAAGTTTCAAAACGCTTTATTGATGAGCTACTGCGTAATGGCACAACAACCGCACTGGTGTTTGGTACGGTGCACCCACAGTCAGTGAATGCGTTTTTCACCGAAGCACAATCTCGTCAATTGCGTATGATTGCCGGTAAAGTCATGATGGACAGAAATTGCCCAGACGATTTATCTGATTGTCCTGAATCGGGTTATCGCGATACTAAAGCCTTGATTGAAAAATGGCACAATGTCGATCGGTTAAGCTACGCGGTAACCCCGCGCTTCGCGCCCACTTCTAGCCCCGAGCAATTAGCCAAATGCCAACAACTGCTTGAGGAATACCCTGATGTCTACATGCATACGCATTTGTCAGAAAACAAAGATGAATGTGCTTGGGTCAAAGAGCTTTTCCCAGAAAGCCAAGACTATCTTGGCGTCTATGAAGATGCCGGCTTAGTGCGCCGACGTTCGGTATTTGCTCACGCGATCCATTTGGAAGAGCGCGAGCTTACCTGCCTGGCAAACCACCAAGCTTCAGTCTCCCATTGTTCAACCTCTAACCTGTTTTTAGGTTCCGGCCTGTTCAATCTCAAAGCTTGTGAGCAGCATGGCATTCACGTCGGTATGGGGACTGACGTTGGGGCTGGTACCAGTTTTTCAATGTTACAAACGGGCAATGAGGCGTACAAGATTCAGCAGCTACAAGGGGAGAAGTTCTCGGCATTTAAAGGCTTTTACTTAGCGACACTCGGTGGGGCTAGGGCGCTCGATTTAGAAGGGGCAATTGGCAATTTTAACAAAGGCTGTGAAGCCGACTTTGTGGTGCTGGATTACCAAGCAACGCCATTTTTAAGCTTTAGACTAAAAGAAGCGAAAACCCTGCATGAGCGTTTATTTGCCATTATGATGCTCGGCGATGATCGCTGCATTGAGGCAACTTACATTCTGGGTGAAAAGGCCTATAAACGCGATGGCGAACCTCAGTTTAAGCCGACGTTAGCCGATATCAACGACACCGCTGTGCTCAAGGAGGTGAGTTAATGATATTAGAGGCATTAGGTATGGCGGGGTTGGAAAGTTATTTTTTCGAACTCGCCCATCTGGTTCTGCGTTACTTTCACGTTATTGCAGGTATTGCATGGATAGGCGCTTCGTTTTATTTTGTCTGGTTAGACAATAACTTACAAACGCCGCCTCAATGGAAGCAAGACAAGGGAATTCGCGGTGATTTATGGGCGATTCACGGTGGTGGCTTTTATGAAGTGGCCAAGTACCAAAATGGCCCAGAGCAAATGCCATCCACTTTGCACTGGTTTAAGTGGGAAGCGTATACCACTTGGATAACGGGAACTTTGTTGTTTACGTTACTTTATTATGTGGGGGCAGATGCCTACTTGCTGGATGCCAGTAAAACCAGTTTAGACAAAGTGAGTGCGATTGCGGTGTCGTTGGCGATAATCACCTCTGGTTACGTGATTTATCGGCTGCTGTGTCAGTCACCGCTTGTTGAAAATGGCAAGTGGTTTACCTTAATCATGGTTGCATTGCTAGCTGCTTACAGTTGGGGGTTAGATCAGTTGTTTACCGACCGCGCAGTGTATATTCATATCGGCGCCATTATTGGTACTTGTATGGCCGGTAACGTGTACCATGTGATCATGCCAAGCCAACGCTATATGGTTGCAGAAGTTGAAGCAGGCCGCATTCCTGACGCTGGCCCTGGCCTAAAAGCTAAGCAGTGCTCTGTGCACAATAATTACGCCACGTTACCGATCATTTTTATCATGCTCTCGAATCATTTTGCTTATACCTATAGCCACCCTTATGGCTGGCTGATTTTGGTGGCTTTTTTCGTTATTGGCATGTGGATTCGACACTTTTTTAACTTAAAGCACCAAGGCGTATACAAACCTCAAGTGTTGGTGAGTGGCTTTGCAGCCTTCTTTGCTTTGATGCTAGTGATTGCCCCTTGGCATGTGGTGAAAACGCAAAATAACTTAGCGAGTGAAGCCATTAGCGATCAACAGGCTTGGCAGATCATTGATAAGCACTGCACTGAATGTCATAGCCAAACGCCGCGCTCTGAGCTGTTCCAAATGGCACCCAATGGATTTATTTTGGATTCTGTCGCGCAGGCAAAGAAGCTAAGTGCCTTTATTCATACCCGTGCCATTGTTAATCGCGATATGCCATTGGGGAATATCACCAAGATGACGGATGCCGAAAGACAGCAGTTAGCGATTTGGTTGGCAGGGCTTGCCAGTAGCAGCGATGAGTTGAACACAAAAGATGAAACAGGGGAGTAAGCAAGCAATGGATAACTCAGCGTCAAACTATGTTCACTACCCCCGTGATTTGATTGGCTATGGCAGCAAGCCCGTTCATGCCAATTGGCCAAATAAAGCGCGAATCGCAGTGCAAGTGGTGATGAATTATGAAGAGGGCGGCGAGAACTGTGTGTTGCATGGCGATCCCGCCGCGGAAACCTTCCTCTCCGAAATTATCAATGCCCCACATGTAGAAGATCGCCATATGAGTATGGAGTCTATTTATGAATACGGTAGTCGCGCAGGCGTGTGGCGTTTACTTAGGTTGTTTGATAAATATCAAATTCCGGTCACTGTCTTTGCAGTTGCAATGGCGCTTAAACGTCATCCTGAAATAGCGCGAGCGTGCAAAGCGGCGGGTCATGAAATTTGCAGCCATGGCCTAAGGTGGATTAACTATCAACACATTGATATTGATACCGAGCGCGAGCATATGCAGGCGGCGATTGAAATCATTGAAAGTATCACCGGAGAAAAGCCAAAAGGCTGGTACACAGGACGAACTAGCCCCAATACCGGTAAGCTGGTCGCAGAAAATGGCGACTTTTTATATGACGCTGACGATTACAGTGATGATCTGCCGTTTTGGCGTGAAGTTGAAGTGGGTAATGAAGGAAAAACTAAACCGCAGTTGATCGTGCCTTACACCTTAGATGTTAATGATATGCGCTTTGCCGCAGTGCAAGGTTTTAATGCGGGTGATCAATTTTTTAATTACTTAAAAGATGCTTTTGATGTCTTGTATGAAGAGGGGGACCCTCATGGCGAAAATCGCCCCAAAATGATGTCGATAGGTTTACACTGTCGTTTAATTGGCAGACCCGGCCGGATTAAAGCGTTAGAGCGTTTCTTTGCGTATGCAAAGTCTTTTGAAGGTGTCTGGTTTGCACGCCGTGAAGATATTGCCGAGCACTGGTATGTTAACCACCCATTTCAAGGTTAGTGGCTAAGATCGTAAATAAGCCCAATACCAACTTGAATAATTATTTGATCACTCAGCGAGAATTTAAAGGCTCATAGACAAGGCTTGGCGTGCAGAGAATGGTTATTCCCTTGTTAAACGGCATAACGCAGTATATGAGCCTTTAAAACTCGCCCTTGGGAATGCATAAACAGCATGATAACTGCACAAAATTCACTCGATGTAGAACAACTATATCGTCATAAATTTCGTTTGTTCTAATACTGCTTATGTCATTCTGAGAGACTAAATAATTAATCAAATTGGTATAACTGAACCCCAATAAAAAAACGACGCCATATTAGGGGAGGGTATGGCGTCGTTTTACATTTTAAACCTGACTAATTGCGCTTTTATCGTACTTCTACGTGATTATCGCTTCGTTTGTTTATGGTTTTCTTTTATCGCTTTTACTTTTCTAACAACCTTAATTTTGGGGCATTCACTTTACGAATTTGTTTGCCCATAACTCGGTTGTCTAGGCTACATATTCAGGGCCAAAACCCATACTCCATAAAATAGCCGTTGCCGCCATAATGGTAACGAGCAAGACTAAGCCACAGGTAACTACTGAGCTAGAATAAATAAAGCCTTTCTCTTCCGGAATATTCATCATGATAGGAACACCTGAGTAGAGCAGGTAAACCGAGTAGCACACCGCTAACATGCCTGCGGTTACCACAAACCAAAGCACCGGAAATAACGCTGTTAACCCTACCATTAATAATGGTGTTGCCGTGTATGCGGCTAATTCTAGTGATTGTGTGTAACTCGGATCTGAGTCAAAGGTTTTTGCCATCCAATGAATCAGGTAGGCCAGTGCAAATACGCCAGCAATCATAGCGCCATACATGCCGACTGACATGATCACAGCGCTTTGCTCTGTCAGTTTTATTACGTCACCAGCGCCGATCGACCAACCCACATGGGCAGTGGCGTAGTATCCGCAAATTGAAGGTATTAATGCTATGGTAAGGATGTGCGCCAAACTGTAGTAAAAGCTCTCGTGACGCTTTTCAATGGCGTGCCATTCTTCTTTTGGGTGAGCATAAAGCCCCCAGATATGATTTAAGATCATAATTGTACCTCTCGCAGTCCCCGATTTTAGTTGGTGCGTGAAATTATTGTTTTTGTTACGCACTCCCTTTTTTACAGCGTCGATGTATTTGTTTTTTTAATGTCGACTATTTATTTATGTAATACGGTGAAGAATTCGTCAAGAGCGTTTAAAAAATAAACGCTGTTTAGAGGTTTAAATCAATAAAATAACGAGAGAAAAACCTAATTAAACGCATTTTCTGCTCATAATTGGCTGGAAAAAGTGCTGAGTGAGCTATGCTACTTTGATGCGAACGATGTTCATTATTTCCATTTCAAAGCCTGCAACTTGCTCTGTAGCGGGGTAATAAGTGATATTCACGCGCTGACCTTGCAGACTCCGGTAAAGTTTTTTGCGCTTGTATTTGAATGGCACATCAATATTGTCCAACATCAAAGTATTTAGGATCCAGTCGCCATTTTCTCGTTGAACATGGGACTTAACCTTGAGAGACTCTGAGTGGATCAACTTGTGGTGCTGCTCTAATAGTTTGTTTATTTGCTTGTCTATTGGTTTGCTCATTGGGTTTTAGCCGCAATATTTTTTAGTCGTAATAGTATAGTGGCATTATGTTAACAATTGAGCGGTAAGAAGCTAACTGATTTTTCGAAGGGAAAACATTAACCGCGCATTTACACTGGATTACAATCCTGCAACACGCGGCTGGTTAAAATACTCGCGGAGTAAGTTATTTCTTATTGTTATATAGCCAAATACACCTCTGTGTTGCTAAATCTTAGGTGTTGAAATTGTAAAAAAGGAATGCAAAACACGTGTTAAAAAAATCTCTTATTGGCCTGCTAATGTTGCCAACATTATCTCATGCTATTGAACTGAGTGGGGCACTCACTGGTTTTTATCTAACCACCTCAGCAGATGACGTAAATAGTGAATTTATTGGCGTTCTGGATGCTGATATTGAAGGTCAGTTACCTATCGGGCGTTGGCATATGTATGTGGAAGGGACTAGCTCTTCAAAAGCTGGCAAAGTAACCGCAACTTATGGTGAAGCCTTGGCGGATGCTGGGGGAGCTGCCGATGAAGACGGTGATGGGCGCATTCAAATATCAAGTCTTGAATACTATTTGCCGTTGGGCAAAGGTGAGCTGGTCGCGGGTTTACTTTATCCCTCTGGTTTTACTGAATCAGGCGACTGGTCAAATGATGAAACGACACAGTTTATCTCTTCTGCTTTTGTTAATATCCAAACCAGTGGTGCGCCTGACTATGCGCTTGGTCTGGGTTATACCGGGCAAATCGATGAGCAATTGAGTTATTCCTTTTTACTATCACAGGCACAAGGCTTAGGAGATTTAGACGCTCGCTATTCCACCTTGTTTGATGAGCTTGATGAATATTTCACCTCCGCAGAGCTCGTTTGGCAATACCAGCAGTTAACTATTCACGGTGCTTTGTGGATTTCTTCATTAGATATTGAAGCCTTTGATGGCGGTATGGACAACAATGCTGGCGGACACCTTACGTTGGCTTACCAAACTGATGTTGGCCAGTTTCTTTTTCGATATGGTCTAGCCAATGAAGATGTCAGTGAAATTGATGCGTTTTATGGCGTCTCATGGCAACAACAAGTTGACCGCTGGGCATTTGGCCTAGGCTATAGCCAGTCGATGGTGAGCAGCGAGCTCAACACCAACAATGAGCTTGATGATATTAGCCAATTCGAAGCTTATGCAAAGTACCAAGTGCTTGACAACGTTCACCTAACTGGATCGATTCAGCACATTGAAAATAGTGGTTTTGGTGATTTAGGGGAAATTGAAACTGAGCCCACAATTGTTACGCTTAGAGCAAGCTTTGAGTTTTAGGGAGAGCTAGAATGTCATTACTCAGAAACTTAAAAATTTCACAGAAAATCCCACTAGCGATCGTCATATTTATCCTCATTCCCGTGGTGATGTTATTGGTAACATAACGTTCAGCGGGCACCATTAACAGCGGTGGTCAGGAAATTTACGATAATTATTTTATCAGTGTCGTCAATCTGACTGATGCACGAAAGCACACTTATGAAGAGTTTGTGTGGCTAAAAAGCCATATCATTTCGCCGAATGATAATGCCATGCGTGAGGCTGAGCGGCGAATTGCGGATGCCGCTCAACAGTTGAGTCCTTCGCTTGGCAAGTTTTCTGAAACACTCGATGCAGGCGAAGAAACGCAGCTATTTGAGCAAGTTCAACAAGAAGTGCAAGAAATGGCACAGTTGCGCGATCAAATCATTCGGTTAAGCCAAACAAATGAGGATGTTGAAGCCGACGCATTGGCAAACAATGAATACCGAGTGCTTTTTAATCAACTTCACGATCAGCTGGATAAAATGTTCCAAACCAATGTGGCTGGTGCACAAGATTTATATCAGCAGAATCAGCAAACTTATGATGCTAGCTGGCGGTTTATTCTAATTGCCGTCGTGGTTGTTGTTGTCTTTGGCGTGCTGGTGGGTATTGCTCTGATCGCGAGTATTCAAAAGCCGCTGATCGGGGCAACGAAGCGTATTACCCATATCGATAAAAGTAATGACCTAACCTTGTCACTTGACGTAAATGGCGAAGATGAAGTCGCGCAAATGAGTACGGCTTTCAACCATATGGTGTTATCGCTCAATACTGTCATTAGTGAAATATCGCAATCAAGCGTGGTGTTGCAAAGCGAGTCTAGCGCATTATCTCGTGCCGTTGAATCTTCGAGTGCCAACTTAGCCACAAGCGTTGATGTCTTGACCTCGGTTAGCCATTCAACCTCTGAAATTACCTCTGCGACAGAGGAAATTGCGCAAAGCGCTGACAATGCTCGCGTAGAGGCACAGAAATCAGATAATGAAGCACAACAAGGGCTTTTATTACAAGGGCAGGCGATCAATGCCGTAGAAGGACTAAAAGAGAATATGACCGATACCAGCAATGCGATCGCTCAGCTCTCTGATGATACGAATGAAATTGGCTCTGTGTTAGATGTTATTCGAGGAATAGCTGAACAAACTAACTTACTGGCATTGAATGCTGCTATTGAAGCGGCAAGAGCTGGTGACCAAGGTCGAGGCTTTGCCGTTGTTGCTGATGAAGTTAGAACGTTAGCACAGCGTACGCAAGAGTCAACAAGTGAAATTCAGAATATGATTGAGAAGCTTCAGGCTGGCGCGCAACAGTCAGTTAACGCGATGCAAGGCAGCATGCAATCGCTTGATGAAACGGTTGGCTTTACACAATCATCGGAACAGGCGCTACAAAACATTGTCGACATGCTCAACAACATATTGTCGATGAATGAACAAATAGCAAGTGCAACCGAAGAGCAGTCTGTTACGCTACAAAATATTAACGAACAGCTTAACGAGGCAACTCAATTAAGTGGACGTTCGAACGATTCATTGCAAGATTTACAGCAAAGTAGTGATGCACTTCGAAACGTTATCCAAGTTTATGAGCCATTGCTTAACAAATTTAAAATTAACTAGCCGTTTGTGTTGATTAAAATTAAAGCGCCAATTGGCGCTTTAATTTTATTAACGGGCAGAGGTTATCTTGCGCAGCCTTGAGCGTTACTCTGCGCCAAATTCTTCACAGGCAATTAAGGTATTCTCAATCAAGCTGGCAACGGTCATGGGGCCAACACCACCTGGCACAGGGGTAATGTAGTTGGCCTTGTCTTTTGCCACATCAAACTCGACATCGCCCACTAGCTTGCCAGATTCTAGGCGATTAATACCGACATCAATGACGATAGCGCCTTCTTTAATCCACTCGCCTGGAATGAACTCTGGCTTGCCAACGGCAACAACCAGTAAATCTGCCTGACGCACCTTACTCTCTAAATCGCGGGTAAAGCGATGGGTCGTTGTTACTGTGCAACCCGCTAGCAGTAACTCTAGCGTCATCGGACGACCGACAATATTTGACGCACCAACAACAACAGCTTCTAACCCGTGAGGTTTAACGCCAGTCGACTCGATTAAGGTGACAATGCCTTTTGGCGTGCATGGGCGCAATCCAGGTTGACGCAGTGCTAGCTTGCCAACATTCGAAGGGTGGAAACCGTCGACATCTTTTTGCGGGTTGATGTGCTCGATAACAAGGTTTGGATCTAAACCTTCTGGTAATGGCAATTGCACCAAAATGCCGTCGACCGCGTCGTCGTGATTTAATTCTTCTATTAATGACAACAATTCTTGCTCTGATGTTGTCTCTGGCAAGTCATATGAGCGCGACACGAAGCCTACTTCTTCACAAGCTCTGCGCTTACTTCCCACATAAACCTCTGAGGCAGGGTCATTGCCAACCAGAATAACAGCTAAGCCTGGCGCTCTTTTTCCTTGGCTGGTGCGTGCTGCGACTTTTTCTTTTACTGAAGTACGAATACTTTGTGCGATAGCTTTTCCGTCAATAAGTTGTGCCGTCATAATTCTTTATAAAGTAGAGGATAATTCACGCTAATATTTTTACACAAAAGCAAATGCCAGTGTAGCGGCTACTATAATAAATAGTAAAAAAGCTGAATAAAGTTACCCCCTCTATTTAGAGTGCGATCGAAAGTGGTTTGTTAATCTTGTGGTATGGTGATCTTATTAGTGGCATGTAACATAGTGTTTAATGATAAAAAATAAGCTTATCAATGCTTTTTTGTACGCAGTGTTGCAAAAGTGAGCGGTTGAAATGATTTTTTAAAAAAGTGTTTGACGAGTAAAGGGTGGGTCGGTAATATGCGCACCCGTTGAAGGCAACAAGGCTTTTAACAACTAAGTCGGTGATTAGCGCAGCTTGGTAGCGCACTTGGTTTGGGTCCAAGGGGTCGTAGGTTCAAATCCTACATCACCGACCACTTTATTTTCTTTGCACAAGGGAAGTAAAGCTATGCACTTGTAGGTGATGTGCGCCCTTAGCTCAGCTGGATAGAGCAACGGCCTTCTAAGCCGTGGGTCGCAGGTTCAAATCCTGCAGGGCGTGCCATACAATGGTGGCTATAGCTCAGTTGGTAGAGCCCCGGATTGTGATTCCGGTTGTCGTGGGTTCAAGTCCCATTAGCCACCCCATCTTCGTCGGTGATTAGCGCAGCTTGGTAGCGCACTTGGTTTGGGTCCAAGGGGTCGTAGGTTCAAATCCTACATCACCGACCAATCTTTCAGATTTTAGTCTTTGTAGTGTTATCATAAGCACAATTCTAGATGCTAAAATTTAAAGTGGTTCGAATTAAATGCTTCGATTACCATTACCTCTGTCGGTGATTAGCGCAGCTTGGTAGCGCACTTGGTTTGGGTCCAAGGGGTCGTAGGTTCAAATCCTACATCACCGACCACTTTCTCTCTTTTTATCATTACACTTGGTTTGGGTGCTCTCTAAATGGGTCGTAGGTTCAAATCCTACATCACCGACCACTTTCTCTCTTTTTATCATTACACTTGGTTTGGGTACTCTTTCATAGGGTCGTAGGTTCAAATCCTACATCACCGACTACTTTCTCTCTTTTTGTCATTACACTTGGTTTGGGTACTCTCTATATGGGTCATAGGTTCAAATCCTACATCACCGAGCATTTTCTCTTGCATTGATAACATTTGGTTTGGGTACACCCAAAAACAGTGGTAGCTTCATCCACCGCATTGCAGACCACTCACTATTTCCCAATATCAAGATACTTGGCTAGGTATTTTTCATTTTAAAAGGCGAACTTCCAACTATCATTTTTAACTGCCAATACGACGCCATCAAATCTCAAATCACTTAAATTCTTATAAGATCAGTGAATTAGCGAGAACATCGATAAAATACGCTAATTTTGCTACTATCTTGTTGAAAAATTTAAGAATATAAAATAATCAAGCGATTAACTCGACTCTTGCAAAAAGCATGGCTATAATTGCGCGTCATTAATTTTAATATGAGCATCATTTATTCAGGTGTTTCCCGGCTCGACTAGCGAAGCTACAAGGGCTAACAGCATTTTCATGGTGAGAATTTGCTTGGATAGATAGATGGAAAATAGGAAGCGTGTTCAAACGCTAAATTGAGGTATATAAATGCAAGTTTCTGTTGAGACTACACAAGGTTTGGAACGCCGTTTAACGATTTCTGTTCCTGCTGAAAAAGTAGATGTTGAAGTTAAAAACCGTCTTCGCCAATTAGCTAAGACCCAACGCATCAATGGTTTCCGTCCTGGTAAAGTGCCACCATCAGTTATTCAAAAGCGTTACGGCAAAGCAGTTCGTGAAGAAATCACGGGTGAACTAATGCAACGCAACTTCGTTGAAGCAATCATCGAAGAAAAAATCAACCCAGCGGGTCGCCCTAACTTCGAAGCGAAAAGCAACGAAGATGGCAAGCCATTTGAGTTCGAAGCAACGTTCGAAGTATACCCAGAAGTTGAAATCAAAGATTTAGAAAAAATCGCTGTTGAGCGTCCAGTTGCTCAAGTAACTGATGCTGACATCGATGAAATGTTCGTTACCCTTCAAAACCAACACAAAACGTGGAAAGAGAACAAGCGTAAGTCTAAGAAAGGCGACAAGCTAACGATCGATTTCCTTGGCCGTGTTGACGGTGAAGAGTTCGAAGGTGGTAAAGCTGAAGGTTTCGAACTTGAGCTTGGTTCTGGCCGCATGATCCCAGGTTTCGAAAAAGAAATCACAGGCATGAAAGCAGGTGAAGAGCAAACAATTAAAGTTACTTTCCCTGAAGATTACCACGCTGAAAACCTTAAAGGTAAAGAAGCTGAATTCGACATTAAAGTACTTAAAACTGAAGGCCCAGAGCTGCCAGAAGTTAACGACGAATTCGCTCAGCTTTTCGGTGTTGAAGAAGGCGGCGTAGAAGCATTACGTGAAGAAGTTTCTAAAAACATGGCACGTGAACTTGGTCAAGCAGTGAAAGCTAAGATCAAAGAGCAAGCCATCGAAGGTTTATTAGAACACCACGAAGTTGAGCTTCCAGCTGCATTAATCGCACAAGAAGTTGACGTATTACGTCAGCAAGCGCTTCAACGCTTCGGTGGTCAAATGGACCCTAAAAACTTACCTCAATTACCAGCTGAAATGTTCGAAGAGCAAGCAAAGCGTCGCGTAAAAGTTGGTCTATTACTTGGTGAAATCATCAAAGTAAACGAGTTAAAAGTTGACGAAGCGAAAGTAGACGAGTTAATCGAAACGGCTGCATCTGCATACGAAGATCCAGCTGAGGTTATCGAGTACTACAAAAACAACAAAGAAATGCACCAGCAAATGCAAAACGTTGCATTAGAAGAGCAAGCGGTAGATTTCGTTGTTGAAAAAGCGAATGTTTCTGACAAAGAAGCAAGCTTCCAGGACATTATGAATCCTGAAGCAAAATAAGCTTTTCGTTGACAATACGCTAAGCAATAGCTTAAATGGCTTGTATGGATTCATATGAGCCATTTTTTTTACAAGTAAGGAAATTCCGTTGTTTACATCTCATCTAACTCATTCCCTTAACGACAATAACAATATCGAAAATGCCCTAGTCCCTATGGTGGTCGAACAAACGGCAAAAGGGGAGCGCTCTTACGATATTTATTCGCGCCTGTTAAAAGAGCGTGTAATCTTCTTGTGCGGTCAGGTTGAAGACCATATGGCAAACCTTATCGTCGCACAGATGCTATTCCTAGAGTCGGAAAGTCCAGAAAAAGATATCTTCTTATACATTAACTCACCAGGCGGTTCAGTAACCGCTGGTTTAGCGATCTATGATACGATGCAGTTTATCAAGCCAAACGTGAGCACAGTGTGTATCGGTCAAGCGGCAAGTATGGGCGCATTTTTGCTATCTGGCGGTGAAAAGGGTAAACGTTACTGCTTACCAAATTCACGCGTTATGATTCATCAACCACTTGGCGGTTTCCAAGGCCAAGCATCAGATTTTGAAATTCACGCAAAAGAAATTTTATACATCAAAGAGAAATTAAATCGCTTAATGGCAGATCATACAGGTAAGCCACTTGAGCAAGTTGCGCAAGACACAGACCGCGATAATTTCTTGAGTGCACAAGATGCAGTTGAATATGGTTTAGTTGACGCCATATTAGAGCAAAGAGCTGATAAATAAGATTGTCATCTAAGTATTTTGTGAAATACTTAGTAAAACAGCGTGAATTAATTAGAAAGTTATAAATTTAGAGGTACCGTATGACCGACATAAAAAAAGGTGACGGTGATAGTGGAAAGTTATTGTATTGCTCTTTTTGCGGTAAGAGCCAACACGAAGTTCGCAAGTTGATTGCCGGCCCGTCGGTATTTATTTGCGACGAGTGCGTTGAATTATGTAATGACATTATCCGCGAAGAAATTAAAGAAATTGCACCTAAGCAAGACAAAGAATCTTTGCCTTCACCAATGGACATCCGCGCAAGCCTTGATGACTATGTTATTGGTCAAGAGCATGCGAAGAAAGTATTAGCGGTTGCGGTTTACAACCACTACAAACGTTTGCGCAATGGTGACCAGCACAACGGTGTTGAGCTAAGCAAAAGTAATATCTTATTGATTGGCCCAACTGGTAGTGGTAAGACGCTATTGGCGGAAACACTAGCGCGCTTGCTAGACGTACCATTTACGATGGCAGATGCGACCACATTAACCGAAGCCGGTTATGTTGGTGAAGATGTTGAGAACATCATTCAAAAGCTATTGCAAAAATGTGATTACGACGTTGAAAAAGCACAGCGTGGCATCGTTTACATTGATGAAATTGATAAAATTTCTCGCAAGTCAGACAACCCATCAATCACCCGAGATGTGTCAGGCGAAGGTGTTCAACAAGCACTGCTGAAATTGATTGAAGGCACTATCGCTTCAGTCCCCCCACAAGGTGGCCGCAAGCATCCGCAGCAAGAATTCTTGCAGGTTGATACCTCTAAGATCTTATTTATCTGTGGTGGTGCGTTTGCTGGCCTAGATAAAGTGATTGAGCAACGCTGTGAAACCGGTACGGGTATTGGTTTCGGCGCGGAAGTACGCAGCAAGGATGAAAATAAATCACTCACCGAGCGCTTCCAAGAAGTCGAGCCGGAAGACTTAGTGAAATACGGTTTAATTCCTGAATTCATCGGTCGTTTACCCGTTGTCGCAACACTAAGCGAACTTGATGAAGACGCGTTGATTCAAATCTTACAAGAGCCAAAAAATGCCTTAACTAAGCAATTTACAGCCTTGTTTGATATGGAAGAGGTTGAGCTAGAGTTCAGAGAAGATGCGCTAAAAGCGATAGCGAACAAAGCTATGGTGCGTAAAACTGGTGCTCGCGGCTTGCGTTCAATTGTTGAAGGTGTGCTACTCGATACTATGTACGAGTTGCCATCGATGGAAAATGCGTCGAAAGTCGTTGTTGACGAAACCGTGATTACTGGCGAGTCTAAGCCAATTATTATCTACGAAACACCGCAAGACCAAGCGGCATCTGATAGCTAAGCATTGAGCGAGATAACGATAAGTTATCGAAATTGCACAAAAAAGAGCCGGTAAGGCTCTTTTTTTTATTGCCTTGTTGAAAGTTATTTTAACATCCCCATATACTTTTTTATCGTAATGAATACTCGTTGAGTATCAGCTTGGCTTTTTCCTATGGATGATAAAGCAATCCGCTGATTTCCGAATCTATTTCCAAGAGAGTTATCTATGACCAATGAATTATCCGGTGTAGTAGAAATCCCTGTGTTGGCGTTAAGAGACGTCGTTGTCTATCCGCAAATGGTGATTCCATTGTTTGTTGGTCGCGAAAAGTCTATCCGCAGTCTAGATATTGCGATGGAAAGTGATAAACAAGTTTTCCTTGTCGCGCAAAAAGATGCCGCCATTGATGATCCAACATCAAACGACGTCTACGAAACAGGTACCGTCGCTTCTATTCTACAAATGCTTAAACTGCCTGACGGTACGGTTAAAGTGCTGGTTGAAGGCGTTAAGCGTGCGCAAATCAAGCAGTTTATCAATACCGAAGACTACTTTACTGCTGATGTTGAATACATTGAATCACAAAGCAATAACGATGAAAGCAGCGATGTCTTGGTACGCTCTGCGATTTCTCAGTTTGAAGGTTATGTCAAACTCAATAAGAAAATCCCGCCAGAAGTATTAACGTCATTGTCAGGTATCGAAGATCCTGAACAACTTGCCGATACGATGGCCGCGCATATGCCATTAAAACTTAACGACAAGCAAAAGGTCTTAGAAACTTCTAATGTGGCTGAGCGTTTAGAATACTTAATGGCCTTGATGGAAGGTGAAATAGACTTATTGCAAGTTGAGAAGAAAATTCGTACCCGCGTGAAAAAGCAAATGGAAAAAAGCCAGCGTGAGTACTACCTCAACGAGCAAATGAAGGCCATCCAAAAAGAGCTTGGCGAGATGGACGACGTGCCAGATGAAGCTGAGCAAATGCTAAAACGCATTGAAGAAGCGCAAATGCCGGATGAAGCCAAAGATAAAACCATGGCGGAATACCAAAAGCTGAAAATGATGTCGACCATGTCGGCAGAAGCTACGGTAGTGCGCAGCTACATTGACTGGATGTGTAATGTGCCATGGAAAAAGCGCAGCAAGCTCAAGAGAAACCTGGCACTAGCAGAGCAAGTCTTAGAGAAAGACCACTATGGTCTAGACAAGGTGAAAGAGCGCATTCTTGAGTACTTAGCGGTGCAACAGCGTGTTAGCAAATTAAAAGGCCCGATCCTTTGTTTAGTAGGACCTCCGGGTGTTGGTAAAACTTCGCTTGGTCAATCAATCGCTAAGGCAACGGGTCGCAAATATGTGCGCATGGCGCTCGGCGGCGTGCGTGACGAAGCGGAAATTCGCGGTCATCGCCGTACTTACATAGGCAGTTTACCGGGCAAGCTCATTCAAAAAATTGCCAAGGTTGGCGTGAAAAACCCATTATTCCTGTTAGATGAAATCGATAAGATGGCGTCTGATATGCGTGGTGACCCTGCATCTGCATTACTGGAAGTATTAGATCCTGAGCAAAATACGAGCTTCAATGATCACTACTTAGAAGTGGATTATGACTTATCTGATGTGATGTTTGTTGCCACGTCAAACAGCATGAATATTCCAGGTCCATTATTAGATCGTATGGAAGTTATTCGCTTGTCGGGTTACACCGAAGACGAAAAGCTGAATATCGCTAAGCGCCACTTAGTGCCTAAGCAGATTGAGCGCAACGGCTTAAAAGCAAAAGAAGTGACGATTGAAGATAGTGCGATTGTTGGCATTATTCGCTACTACACCCGCGAAGCTGGTGTGCGAAGCCTAGAGCGCGAGATTTCGAAACTGTGCCGCAAAGTGGTGAAAGCCATCTTGCTTGATAAGCAAATTAAGCACATTGAAATTACCGATGAAAACCTAAGTGAATACTTAGGTGTGCAACGTTTTGATTACGGCAAGGCAGATGATCAAAACCGCATTGGCCAAGTCACGGGCCTTGCTTGGACATCAGTCGGTGGCGATTTGTTAACTATCGAAACGGCCTCTAATGTCGGTAAAGGCAAGCTAACTTACACAGGCTCGCTTGGTGATGTGATGCAAGAGTCGATTCAAGCGGCGATGACAGTGGTGCGCAGCCGAACGGAAAAGCTCCGCATCAACGAAGATTTCTACGAGAAGCGTGATATTCATGTCCACGTGCCAGAAGGGGCGACACCGAAAGATGGCCCAAGTGCCGGTATTGGTATGTGCACCGCGTTGGTTTCTAGCCTAACGGGTAATCCTGTGAAAGCGGACGTTGCCATGACAGGTGAAATTACGTTACGCGGTGAAGTGTTAGCGATTGGTGGCTTAAAAGAGAAGCTGCTGGCGGCACATCGCGGTGGTATCAAGACGGTGGTGATTCCAAAAGACAACGAACGCGACCTGAAAGAAATTCCTGATAACGTCAAGCAAGACCTTGCAATTCATCCAGTTAAGTGGATTGACGAAGTGCTTGATATCGCACTAGAACAGCCCGTTGACAAGTTCCAAGTTGACGAAAAATAAAGCAAGTGCACGTTTTTAGGGGCCGAAAAGCGATGATTTTGCAAAAAAATGGGAAAAAAACGCAAATATCGCTTTTCAAACGCTGAAAACGTGGTAACTTAGAAACGCTGATAGCGCTAGCGCCCGTATACAAAGGGTTCTAGTCAAAGATAATAAAAATTTTATCTACTATTTTTTCTTTAACTCAGTGCTTGATGTTCAAAAAGAAGCTTGTTATAAACGTTTCTGCAGGACGCTAAAACAAACGATAGTGCTGAATAATAACAATTGAAGGGGAAGACACTGTGAATAAGTCTCAACTAATCGAGAAAATTGCTGCTGGCGCAGATATTTCAAAAGCTGCTGCTGGTCGTGCTTTAGACTCATTTATCGAAGCTGTTACTGAAGAATTGAAAAACGGTGAGCAAGTTGCTCTAGTTGGCTTCGGTACCTTCTCAGTACGTGACCGTGCAGCACGCACTGGCCGTAACCCACAAACTGGCGCAACGATTGAAATCTCTGCGGCTAAAATCCCATCTTTCAAAGCAGGTAAAGCTTTAAAAGACGCATGTAACTAATCAATAGTTTTGATTTAGTTTCATATGCAAGCATTCCAAAGACCACCGTTAGGTGGTCTTTTCTTTTGTGGCGCGCGCACTTAGTTAAAAAACTCAGGTTATCCCTGCTTGTGACTTCAAGCTGAAGGTTGCTTCTGATAAAATCGCGCACACAAAACACACAAGAGTGTTAAAGAGAAGAAGATGTTAGAGAATATAAGAGAAAACTCTCAAGGAGTTATCGCTAAAGTCATCCTAGGCTTTATTATTTTGACCTTTGCCGTTGCTGGTATTGGCGGCTACAGCAGCAGTGTCGATACGTCTGTAGCTGAAGTGAATGGCGAAAAGATTTCACAACAAGCATTTGATCAGGCTTACCAAGCACAGCGCAATCGCATGGCGCAGCAGTTTGGTGAAATGTTTGATACCTTGTCTGCCGACCCAAGTTACATGGCGAACTTTCGCAGCGGCGTACTCGATAATTTAATTAACGAGAAGCTGATCGATCAGAGTGTGCGCGATTTGGCTATTCGCGTTTCTGATGAAGACTTAAAGAAAACCATCCGCGAAATGCCAGAGTTTCAAGTTAACGGTGCTTTTGACAACAACCGTTACTTAGCGATTATCAACCAATCAGGTTTCTTCCAATCTTCTGATTTTCGCGATTACTTGCGTGTTGAGTTAACTCGACGTCAGCTTAGCCAAGCATTAGTGACGACTGAGTTTAGCCTACCTTATCAAGCTGAGCAGCTGACCGCACTGCAAAGCCAACTTCGTGATGTAAAATATGCGACAATTGCAGCTGAGCAATTCAAAGCGAAAGTCGAAGTATCTGAGCAAGAAATCAGTGAGTACTACCAAAATAATCAAGCGATGTTTGAGAACCAAGAAAAGGTTAAGTTGGAGTACGTAGCACTTGATGTGGCTGAGATTGCCAAGACTGTTGATGTTTCACCAGAAGAAGTAAAAACCTTCTACCAAGAAAACATCAGTGAATTTACCAAGCAAGAGCAGCGCCGCGTATCACATATCCTAATTGAAGCTGGTGATGACCAAGCTGCCGCAAAACAGCAAGCAGAAGCTTTACTCGCCCGTATTCAAGCTGGTGAAGATTTTGCCGAGCTAGCTAAAGCTGAATCTGCTGATACATTTAGCGGTGAAAACGGTGGCGACCTTGAGTGGATTGAGCCTGGTGTCATGGACGAAGCATTCGACGAAGCGGCTTTTGCATTAACTGCTGGTGAGGTGAGTGGTGTGGTAGAAACTAGTTTCGGTTTTCACATCATTAAATTGACCGAGCTTGTTGCTGAGCAAATTCAAGCATTTGCAGATGTTGAACAAGAGTTAATGGCTCGCGTCAGTAACGATAAAGCACAGAACCAATTTTTTGAGCTACAACAAGAGCTAGCACGTGTTGCGTTTGAATTTCCTGATAGCTTAGACGATGCTGCTGGCGCGGTAAACGCGCAAGTAAAAACATCAGATTGGTTAGCCCGTAGTGGCAACCCTGCACCTTTCGATGCGCCAAGTGTTATCGATGCAGCATTTTCTGATTTAGTGCTAAGTGAAAACCTTAACTCTGACGTGATTGAAGTCTCTGACGGCGTTGCTATGGTCGTGCGCCTAGCCGAGCACCAAGCTGCAGACGTTAAGCCGCTTACCGAAGTTAGCGAGCGTATCAAAGCACAGTTAACTAATGAAAAAGCGACTGCTGCTGCACAGACGTTAGTCGACGAATTAGTGGCTAAGTACAACGCCGGCGATAGCATTGACGCAGACTTAACTCAAGTAGGTAGTCAATTTGCAGAGCAAACTGATGTGGCTCGATTCGGGAGCGCAGTAGATACTGCGATTGTGAAAAAGGCATTTACATTACCTAAACCGACTGACGGCGCTATTTCAGCAGCGACAGCGACTTTGGCAAATGGCGATTTAGCCATTGTCCAAGTGACAGCCGTAAAAGCGGGTGAAGGTGCAGTAAACCCAGCATTAGCTGAGCAAAAAGCGAATCAGCTAGCAAAAGAGACATACAAAGGTTATATCGACTCGTTAAAAGCGGATGCTAAGATTAGCCAACGTGAAGCGATTCAAGAAACGTCCACGTTCTAATTTAACGTGATTTTCATCAATTATTTAAAAAGCGCCCATATGGCGCTTTTTCTTTGTCTAAATGCTGGTAACTAACGGGAGAGTTAACGTCGACCGGCAATCTGAGCGCTTTGATTCATGATCAATCTTTTGGTGTACTTATGGGCAGGTCGCTGCAGTACCTGCGCAGTTGCACCGTACTCAACCACTTCACCATCACAGAGTACCATGACTTCATCGCTAAAGTGGCGGACTATCCCTAAATTGTGAGAGATAAGCACAAAGGCCAATCCCATTTGTTGTTGCAGATCGAGTAGTAGATTAATCATTTGTGAGCGCAATGATGGATCAAGTGAAGCCAGCGCCTCATCAAGAATGACAACTTGAGGGGATAAAATAATTGCCCGTGCCAGTGAAATACGTTGCTTCTGACCACCAGAGAACATATGAGGATAAAAGTTCATATGCTCTGCCAACATACCCACTTTCAGTAAGGTTGTTCGAATAAGTAGTGCCCGCTCTGCTTCGTCTAAGTTTGTATTGAGTTTGAGCGGTTCATCGAGCAGTTGGCCTATGGTTAAGGCGGGGTTAAGTGTTGTTGCTGAGTCTTGAAAGATCATGCGAACATACTGGCAGCGCTGCTTAAAGTTGCCAGGCTCAAGCAGTTGGCCATGTAACTTTATTTTACCTGTGGTGGGGGACTCTGCACCAACCAATAGTTTTGCCAGGGTTGATTTGCCTGAGCCCATTTCACCAACAATTGCCAGTGTTTTATAACTTTGCAAGGTGAATGACAGCGGGGCTAGGGCGGTAATTTCTTTGCGTTTGAACCAGCTACCGCGAACCTTGTATACCTTACTCAGCTCGCTAACGTCTAGTAACGCTGTTTGTGCGGCCATTAATACAATTCCTTCAACGAGTAATGACAACTAACTTGATGGCCATGGTAGTTTTTTACTTTGGGGGCATTTACACAGGCTTTTTGTGCGCGCGGGCAGCGCGGACCAAGGCGGCAGCCAATGGGTAAGTGCTGTAAAATAGGGATACTACCGGGCAGTGCCATTAAGCGCGATTTTGCCGGTAAGTTACTGTTTGCGTTTAAGCTGCTATCAAGTAATGCTTGCGTATATGGGTGTAGCGGTTGATCAAATATTTGCTCAGTCGTACCAGCCTCGACGAACTGGCCGCTGTACATCACGGTAATGGTATTTGTCCAGTGAGTGATATTTTCCAGATCATGGCTGATCAGCAAAATCGACATGTTTTTGAGCTGATTCAAACTCGCCAGCAACCGGAAAATTTGACTTTGGTTAGTCGCTTCCATTGCTGCGGTTGGCTCGTCTGCAATCAATAGTTTAGGACGCCTAGCCAACGCCATTGCGATCATCACACGCTGACAAAATGCTTCTGTTAACTGATGCGGGTAACTTTTACTGCAATAAGTGTGTTGCTTGATGCCCACTTTATGTAACAGCTTTATTGCTGCCTCTTTACGTTGTTTTCTGCGCTGCCAAAAGTTGCCGCTGAGCATCGAGCTAGCGATGGCTTCTTCTAGTTGCTCGCCGACAGTTGTAGTCGGGTCTAAACAAGCCATAGGCTCTTGAAAGATCATCGCCACATCTTTACTAATAATGGCTTTACGCTCGTCCAATGGTAGGTGTAAAAGCTCTTTACCGCGCCAGTGAAAACGGTCAGCGGTGACGTGCCATTTCTCGCTGAGTACGCCAACAATGGCTTGGGCGAGCAAAGACTTACCCGAGCCAGATTCACCCACTAAACCGCGCACTTCCCCTTCTTTCATTGCAAGACTAACGCGATCAACGGCCAGCGTGCGGCCGTGTTTACCGATCAGCTCAATGGATAAGTTTCTGATGTCTAATAAATTCACTAGTTTTGCACCCTTTGTTTAATGGCATGGCGCAATCCCTCACCAACTAAGTTAGTGGCAACAACGGCAAATAAAATGGCAAGCCCAGGCAGGTATACGGTCCAAGGAGCAATATAGAAGAGGTCGAAACCACTGGCGAGCATAGCGCCCCATTCCGGCAATGGAATGGGGGCACCAAGTCCTAAAAAGCCCAGTGCGGCGATATCGAGTATGGCAGCAGATTGTGCAAAGGTCGCTTGGCTAATAATTTTTTCAATAATATTAGGTAATACTGAGTAATGTAAAATTCGCAGTGAGCTTGCGCCATCAAGCTTTGAGGCAAGTACATAGTCTTTGGCAAACTCTTCCTGTACTGCCGTTCTGGTGATGTGAACAAACTGAGGAATTAGCACCATCACCACAGCCCACAAGGTGTTGCTAAGACCTGGCCCCAAAATTGCGACGATAATAATGGCTAAAAGCAATGACGGAATGGATAACACCACGTCGAGAAAGTGACTGAGAAAACTGGATTTGATACCTTTGGTCAGCGCGGAGAGGGCACCAATAAATACACCAATCACTAACGCTATGATCACCACAATAAAGCTCAAACCAAAAGTGAGTGACGTTCCATGCATCAGCCGAGAAAGCATATCTCGGCCTAGATCGTCAGTGCCCAATAAGTAAGATACGTTACCGCTATCATCCCAAGCAGGCGGCAACATGGCCATTGCAACATTACTTTCAACGGAGGAATGCGGTGCGAGTAACGGAGAAAAAATCGCTAAAATAATTAAAAATGAAAAAGCGCCAAGCCCCACTAAAATCAATGGCGTTTTGCGAAATACCTGCCATAACTGCACTAGTGGTGATGGAAACTCTTCTTCTTGGTAGATTTTATCGCGAGCCATATTTTGCTCCACGGGCTAGTGGGTTAAGTGCTGCATAGGTGTAATCGGTGATGATATGAACCAAGAAGATAAAGCTGGAAAGTACCAATAGGCCACTTTGAATGGCGGTGTAATCGCGTTGATAAATACTCTCAATCAACCACCGACCAATCCCAGGCCAGTTGAAAATGACTTCGGTGATCATGGCCAAAGTGACCAAGTTAGCAAACTGTAAACCTATGTGCTGAATGACTTTGATTAATGCGTTACGAATGGCATGTCGAAAGATAATTTGGCTAAAACTTAGTCCTTTGGCTCTGGTTGCTTTGATATAGCTGGTTTGCAGTACTTCCAGCATGGCGGTGCGAGCTAATCGAATAAATACGGTCGCAGGTGCCGCAGCAATCACCAGTGCAGGTAATATCATATGGGCAAAATTGTTTTGTAAGGCTTGCCATTTGTAAGGGCTATTACTCAACAAGATATCAATCAGCATAAAGCCCGTTGTGCGCTCAATCTCGTAAAGTAAACTGATTTGCCCACCTGATGGTAACCAGCCTAACTGAATTGAAAAAGTAAGAATCGCAAGCAGACCCAACCAAAAGACCGGGATGGAATAACCTATCATGGCAAACGCCAAAATAGCATGGTCGGTCGGTTTGTGATGGCGAATAGCGGCGATAAAGCCAAGTGGAATACCAATAACTGTTGCCAGCACAAAAGCAAATAAGCTCAGCTCTATTGTTGCGGGTAGCAAGCGCAATATCTCATTCGCTATGTTGGCTTGGTTGGTCATTGAAAGCCCTAGTTCGCCGTTGAGAATATGGCCTAGATAAGCTAAGTACTGCCAAAACACGCTGCTGCTATGGTCATACTCTTGCGCTAATGTTAAACGCATTTCGTCGGTTGCGTTCAGTTGGCCAGTCAGATTGATGAGTTGGTCGCCGGGGAACAAAAACGATAAGCTAAAGCTCAACAATGTGAGCAATAACATGGTAAAAATGAACAAGTTAAGCTTTCGCAAAGTAAAGATTAACATTACAGCTTACTGACCTCAGCAAAGTTGATACCGCCAAATGAACTTAAAATTTGCCCTTTCACTTGATCATTTCTTGCCTGAAAGCGTTTTGAGTGAGCGATAGGCAGTAAGGGTAAGTCTCGTTGAAAAATTGCCTGTGCTTGCAAGTAAAGGCTCTTTCGTTGATTAATGTTATCGGTTTTTAGCGCTAGCTTTAACAAACTATCAAACTCCTGATCACACCAAAAAGCGCGATTACTGCCGGTTTCTGCGCTGTTACAGCTAAGCAGTGGTGTTAAGAAATTATCTGGGTCTGGGTGGTCAGCACTCCAACCCAACAGCACCGATTGGTGCTCTCCTTGCCCGACTCTACGTAAAAATGTCGACCACTCATAAGATACAATATCCACTTTGACACCGATTTGACTTAAATCAGCTTGAATTAACTTTGCCATTGTCAGCGCATTGGGGTTGTATGAACGTTGCACAGGCATTGCCCAAATATCAAAACTTAGCCCGTCTTCGTAACCCGCTTCATCCAGTAGTTCTTGCGCTCTATCTAAGCTGTATTCCAGAGGAGTAATCGAGCTGTCGTGCGCCCAAGAACTGGTCGGAAGCATCGAATGTGCTATTTCTCCCTGTTCACCATAAATGGCGCTAATAATGGCTTCCTTGTTGATTGCATGAGCGATGGCACGTCTGACGAGTGCATCGTTAAACGGGGGTTTTTGTGTGTTAAAGCCAAGGTAACCAATGTTAAACGCCGTCACTTCCTCAACAATTAGGTTCGGGTTTTCTTTAATTTTATGTGGGGCAATAGGGTAGGCAATAACATCACACTCATTGGTGAGCAATTTGGTTAGCCGACCCGTGTCGCTGGCGGTAATGTCGTAAACGAGCTGTTTAAGCTTTACCTCATTGTGCCAGTAATTTTCGTGGCGGTAGTAGCGCAGCAATGTACCTGCTTGGTAAGCTTGTAATTTGAAGGGGCCAGTACCAATGGGTTTAGTGTCGATCTCGGCAGCTCTATTTTGTGCCAGCAATTGCTGACCATATTCCTGTGACAAAATCACCGCATAATCAGTTGCTAAGTTGGCAAGAAATGAACTATTGGCTTCATGTAACTTGAATCGCACTGTGTGGTCGTTAATTTTCTCAATATCTTTGACAATCTGGCTAAACTGCACGTTTTGGAAAAATGGATACTTGCCACCTGAGACTGCGTGAAATGGGTGTTCGCTGTTCAAAATTCGCTGGAAACTAAAGACGACATCATCGGCGTTAAAGTTGCGCGTTGGGGTAAAGTAATCGGTATTGTGAAACGTCACATCTTTGCGCAAATAGAAAGTGATCATCTTGCCATCGCGGGTTAAATGCCATGATTTTGCTAGCGCTGGGGCAATACTATTGTCGTCATTAAAGCGAATGAGACGATCGTAAAGCTGGTTCGCAATGGCATCTATCGTTGTACCAGAGGTGTCAGTTTGTGGATTAAACGAAGCCGGCGAGCCTTCTGCGCAATACACTAAACTGTTTTGCGCAATGGTTTGGTTTTCTATTTCACAGCCGGTTAGCAATGCCAAGCAGGCGGTTAATCCTGCACTGAGCCAGCGGTTAAGCGTCATCGAGATTACTTCCATCGAGTAAATTGTATTTCTTCAAATAGCCACGCAACTGGTGATAGGTCAGCTCTAATGCGTCGGCGGTTTTCTTTTGATTATACTGGCAATTTGCCAGTGCTGACTTGATCAATTTGATCTCATAATCCTGTGATAAATTTTTTAACGACAGCGGGAAGTTAGGCGTTATCTCAGCGTGCAGTTGTTGTACTGGTTGAGTTGACACTATTGTATCTGACTCCTGCGCGGTATTTAAGTCCTTGCTATCACTGACTTCTGGTCGTTCAACGACTCTGTCTTGTGTTTTTACGCGCGTTGTTGGACGATAAGGAGATTCAAAGGGATCGATAACTAGCTCATGTACAGGTAAATGCGGGTTGTTACAGCGATAAACGCTGCGCTCGACCACATTTTTTAACTCGCGAATATTGCCCGGCCAATGATATTCGAGCAAGGCGCGTTTGGCTTTTTCAGTAAAACCACTGAATAGCTCAAACTCTAATTCACGCGCCATGTTGATGGCAAAATGCTCAGCCAGCACCAAAATGTCTTCCATTCGCTCGCGTAGCGGCGGCAAGGTAATGACATCAAATGCTAAGCGATCGAGTAAGTCGGCGCGAAACTCGCCGCGCTCGGCTAGGCTAGGCAAGTCTTCGTTGGTTGCCGCGATTAATCGGGCATCGGTTTTAATGGTACGCGAGCCACCCACGCGTTCAAACTCGCCGTATTCAACAACGCGCAACAGCTTTTCTTGAATTAAGCCAGAAGTATTAGCTATTTCATCTAAAAACAACGTGCCCTTGTCGGCGCGCTCAAAGCGACCTTCATGGCGTTTATTAGCACCAGTGAATGCGCCACTTTCATAACCAAACAGTTCGCTCTCTAATAAATTTTCATTCAGCGCCGCGCAGTTGAGCTTTAAATAGTTCTGCTCCCAGCGCTTAGAAAGGTAATGTAAGCGGGCTGCGACTAGCTCTTTACCCGTACCGCGTTCGCCAATAATTAACACAGGTTTACTCAGTGGCGCTATTTGAGAAATTTGCTCCAATACTTCCAAAAAACTGTTTGATTGTCCTATCAAATTATCTTGTTGACTAAAGCGCGCCATGTTCATCCTAATTATTAGTTTTTTTCACTAACAAATAGTGTATTTTATTAACCCAATGGTTTGAAGTATTTTTACGAAAATAAATAAAGCTAATAAATACATGGGTTTATACTGGCTTTGTCATTCTGGCTTGGATAATGAATAGTAAGCTACCAGATTGATATGAAAGCAAACTAAGTTGAGGAAATGATTATGGGTGTTTTTTCACGATTTACCGACATCATTAATTCTAATATTAATGCGTTGTTAGACAAGGCTGAAGATCCAGAAAAAATGGTGCGCCTGATTATTCAGGAAATGGAAGATACCTTAGTTGAGGTTCGCTCTAGCTCGGCAAAAACGCTGGCAGACAAAAAGGAATTAGCGCGTCAAATCAGTCGTTATGAAAAAGATGCAGAGCAATGGCAAGAAAAAGCGGAATTAGCCTTGAGCAAAGGCCGCGAAGACTTAGCCCGAGCTGCGTTAATTGAAAAGAAAAAGAGCAGCGACAATGCAGAAGCGTTAACTGATGAGCTGGCGCATGTTGAAGAGCACATCAGCAAGTTGCAAGGTGAGATTTCACAGCTTCAAGACAAGCTAGCCGATGCTAAAGCACGTCAAAAAGCGATCATCATGCGCGAGAAAACGGCGAGCTCTCGTTTGAAGGTTAAGCGTAATATCGATAGCGACAAGGTCGAAGACGCCTTGAGCCGATTCGACCGCTATGAGCGTAAAATCGATGATTTAGAAGCTCAAGTAGAGGCACATGATTTAGGCAGCAAGTCGCTTGCTGATGAAATCGCCGAACTTGAAGACGATGAAAATATCGATGATGAATTAGCGCAATTAAAAGCTAAGCTTAATAGCAAAGACAAGAAGTAATTAGGCCACCACAACTGCATTAGCAAGGAGAAGTCGAATGGGAGATATTATTGTTGCCCCGATCATTATATTTATGCTGGTGGTCGCGCCTATTTGGTTAATTTTACATTACCGCAGCAAGCGTCAAATCAGTCAGGGGCTAAGTGAAGAAGAATATATTCAGTTATCTGAACTTTCTGAATTAGCAGACAAAATGGCAGATCGCATTAAAACTCTTGAAGCCATTCTGGATGCTGAGTCACCAGAATGGAGAAACAAAGTATGAGCGTAAAACGTCGCGGCGAGCTATACCGTATTCCAAGCCAAGGCAAAATTGCTGGTGTTTGTGCGGGGTTAGCGGACTACTTTGGCTGGGAAGCTTGGTTAATCAGAATATTGATTGTCTCTGGTGTGTTGTTTGGTATGCCTTGGTTAGTGTTTTTGTACATTGCCGCTTGGTTTATTTTGGACAAAAAACCTGCTAACGCAACTAATCCTATTATGGATGAACATGTGCCAACGTCTTCAAGTGTCAATCAAGCATCGGTCGAGGATATCCAAAGCGAGCCGATCAAGGTCAAAGCGAGAATTTGGCAGGCAGGCGAACCGCCTAAACAAGCGTTTCACGATATTCGTCGCAAGTACATGGCAATGGAGCGCCAATTAAGGTTGATGGAGCGTTATGTGACTTCGCCTGAATTTACCGTATCACGGGAAATTAACAAGCTGTAACCCTTTAATTGGCGCTTAAAACGCCAACCTAAAGCAGCCCCAAAATAAGATTTGGCGCTGCTTTATTTTTATCCAAATTTCACTACTAATGACTTGTTATTAATGACATAAACCCGATAACATCACGTTAGTTTAACAATCGCAGCAGGCACGGAAGTATATGCCAATTTTGAGTCAAGATAAGTTTGACCAGCTAAAACAAAAAGCGGGAAACCTGTTAAATCGCACGCTAGACCAGCATGTAAACCTCGCCGTTACGGGCTTGAGCCGCAGCGGTAAAACTGCATTTATCACGTCGCTTGTCAATCAACTGCTGAGTGAGGGCGGTGAAAAGCATCTGACATTTTTTAATCCTGTGCACCAAGACCGTTTTATTGCCGCCAAGCGAGTCACACAAAAACACATGCACGTGGCCCGTTTTGACTATGATGGCGCAATGCAAGCGCTTAGCCAGTTACCTGCTGTTTGGCCGCAGGCCACTAAAGGCATTAGTGAACTAAGGCTCGCGATAAAATACAAGCCGAAAGATTCTCTCCTTAAATACACCACAGAATTAGCCACGCTGACTTTGGATATTACTGATTATCCAGGTGAGTGGCTGCTTGATTTATCTATGCTCAATATGACCTATGAGCAATGGTCTGAGCAAATGCACACGCTGTTAACCCGTGAGCCAAGAGCAGAGCTTGCCAAGGCTTGGATGGAGAAGATTAGTCAACTAGACCCATTAAAAGCGGCAGACGAGTTGGAAATTGCCGAGCTGGCCAAGGCGTATACTGAATTGTTGCATACATTTCGTCATCAATTAGGACTGTCAGTGATTCAGCCGGGACGTTTTATTTTGCCGGGGGAGCTTGCTGGCGCCCCGATTTTGGAATTTTTCCCATTCACTGAAATTAATAAGCTAGACGGTAATGCATATCAGAACGCCGATGATACAAGTGTTATTGGTATGCTCAAGGCGCGCTTTCTCGAGTACCGTGAACGTGTTGTTAAACAATTTTATAAAAAGCACTTTTTAAAGTTTGATCGCCAAATTGTACTGGCGGATTGCTTAACACCGCTGAACAATGGCAAGACGAGTTTTGAAGATTTAAAACTGGCGATGAGCATGATCATGCAAAGCTACCACTATGGACAGTCGAGCTTGTTTAGCCGCTTGTTTAATCCGAAAATTGACAAGCTGATGTTTGCAGCAACCAAGGCTGATCACGTAACGCCTGAGCAACACACCAATTTAGTGTCATTAGTTAATCAACTCGTCCACGGCACTAAGCAAGAGATAAGCTTTAACGCCATTGATATTAAGTCATTGGCCATTGCTTCAATTAAATCGACCAATTATGGGAATGGCACGTATCAAGGGCAGTCAATTCCCGTTGTTAGAGGGCTTGCACAAGCAAGCGGTAAACTGACAACCCTGTTTCCTGGGGCTGTTCCAGCAAAGTTACCCAAGGATAATTATTGGCAATCTCATCCGTTTAATTTTGTTAATTTTGCGCCCACGCAAGGTGTTGCCGAACACGAAGCCTTACCGCACCTGAGAATGGATCAAGTATTGCAGTTTTTGCTAGGGGATAAAATGTCATGACCAAGCCAACCAAATTCCAGCAGCAAATCTTATTTGAAGAAAAAGAACTCGAAGGGCAGGCGCTTGAAAAACAAGCGCTTGAAGACAAAGCGTTCGCGCAAAAAGAATTCAATGAGCAAAAGCCTGCGCGAAAAGGCAATGGCAGTAAATTACTTAACGAGCAAGCACTTCTAAATAAACAAACTGAGCAAATCGACACCCCTTTAACCGAACAAGTAGTGGTTGATAACGACGATTGGCAAGCGGAAGAGGCTGAGCTTGATGAGTCCTTAGCAATAGCGCAGGAAGCAAAAAATTCAAAGCCCGCTTGGTTATGGCGGTTATTTTTTGCCGCTTTTGTTGGTGTGCTTGGTATCGAGCTGTTCGACTTCTTTGCCGTTGGTGTTGTCGAAGCGCCGATTACCACAAGCTTGTATGGAATATTGCTATTTATCGTTTTGTTTTTAGGCGGCAGTGCAGCATACAAAGAGCTGGTGGGGTTAAGTCAGCTTAAAAAACGTGACAAACTGCGCACACAACTTGAGACCCTTCAACACAGCGAAGCGCTGGGGCAGGCGACGGCAGTGCTAGCGCAAGTAAGCCAGCAGCTGTCGGCTGATTTGAGTGAGGCGCAAAAGCAGCGCTGGCAACGCACCTTAGAGCAGGCCTATAGCGATCAAGAATTACTAAAACTCTACAGCAGGCAAGTGCTCAGTGAAACCGATCAAAAAGCACTGGCAGAAGTTGCACGCTACTCATCGGAGTCAGTTGTTTTGGTGGCACTTAGCCCTGTTGCTTTGTTAGACATGGCAATTATGCTTTGGCGTAATTTGACCATGGTGGAAAAAATAGCGGGCTTATACGGATTGAAACTCGGCTACTGGAGCCGAATAAAGCTGGTGAAACAAGTGATCGGCAATATGATTTACGCGGGGGCTAGCGAGGTACTCACGGATATTTCAGCAGATATGTTAGGGGCTGAGCTACTGGGGCGTTTATCAGGTCGACTCGCCCAAGGGTTAGGGGCGGGCATGTTAACGGCACGTTTGGGGTTAAAAACAATTTACCTGTGTCGCCCGCTGCCTTTCGATGAGCAGGCACCGAGGCTATCGCAAGTAAGAGCTCAAGTTGTCAGCCAAGTAAAAGCACTAGTTAAAGGAAGCAAGCCGGATAATAGCTAGCGAGATATTGCGTTGTATACAATATTGTACGGTTTTTCATCACCTGAGTTCACTGGCAACCTTCACTAAAATAGCTGAGTTCACTTAATATGAGTCCAGCTATGGTGGTTTACCACAAAACGTTAGAAGGTTTCGCAGTATGGGGAAAGCGACAAAATACGTCTCTAAACAAGCAGACGAAAACGGCGTTATTCATTGGAGTGAGGAAGAAAACCAAACGTGGCAGGCGCTAATCGAACGACAGCTCGCCTGTGTACAAGGCAAGGCTTGTGATGAGTATATGCACGGGCTTAAAAAGCTCAACTTGCCTAAAGATCGCATTCCACAATTAAGCGAAGTTAACCAAGTCTTATTAGCGGAAACTGGCTGGCAATGTGTACAAGTACCGGCGCTAATTGGTTTCGGCGAATTTTTTCGTTTGCTGTCTGAGCAGAAATTTCCCGTGGCGACCTTTATTCGCTCAAAAGAAGAATTCGACTATTTACAAGAGCCTGATATTTTCCACGAGATTTTTGGTCATTGTGCGATGTTGACCAATCCCGCGTTTGCCAAATTTACCCAAGCTTATGGCCAGCTTGGGTTAAATGCCAGTAAAGAAGATCGAGTGTATCTTGCGCGCTTATATTGGTTTACCGTCGAGTTTGGTTTGATGAAAACACCGCAAGGTTTGCGTATTTATGGCGGTGGCGTATTGTCATCTCCTGGTGAAACTGACTATGCCATGTCTCAAGGTAACGCTGAGCGCCGCTACTTAACCAATGAAGCGCAAGTACTTGATGTACTGCGCACACCTTACCGCATCGATATCATGCAGCCGATCTATTTTATGATTGAGAAAATGTCTGACCTAGACGCGATTCGCGCACTTGATTTAATGGCGTTGGTCGAGCAGGCAAAAACACTTGGTTTGCACACACCTAAATTTCCGCCTAAAACAACACCAACAACACAAGAAAAAATAGCCAGTTAAGGAATCGTTATGAGTAATACGCTGTCAGCCCAAAAGTGTGAAGCCTGTCATGTTGATGCGCCCAAAGTAAGTGATGAAGAGCTTGCTGTATTGATCAAGGAAATCCCAGATTGGGTGCCGCAAGTACGCGACGGTATTATGATGCTAGAGCGCGAATACAAATTTAAAAACTACAAGCTAGCTTGGGCATTTGCTAATAAAGTGTCGGAGCTTGCCGAGCAAGAATTTCATCACCCAGCAATTTTATTGGAATGGGGGAAAGTAAAGGTCACTTGGTGGAGCCATTCAATTAAAGGGCTTCACAAAAATGATTTTATTTGCGCAGCAAAAACTGATCTATTACTCGGTAATTGACGTTCACGTTAACTTTGTTCTTTATTATTGTACAAATTAGTTTACAATAGCCTCATCTTTGTGATTGAGGCTTTTTTATGCGTTTAGAGATCGTTTGTGAAGATCGCGTCGGTATCGCGCAGCAAGTACTTGGTGTATTTGTTGAACACAAAATCAATATTAAAGGCATTGACGCCGTGACTGAAACGGGTCACATCTTTGTTCATATCCCAGATTTAGACTTTTCTGAACTACAAACATTTATGCCGCAGTTAAGGCTGATTGAAGGGGTAAAAGACGTTAAAACCACTCCTTTTATGCCTTCTGAGCGCGAGCGTAATGAATTGGCAACGCTGATCAGAACCTTTCCCGACCCATTTATCTCTATCGATACCCGAGGCAACATTCGAGGTGTCAATGAAGTTGCCTTAGGTATTATCGGTGAAGACTTAAAGGCTATTGTCGGCGAACCTGCAAGTCAGTGGATCAAAGGCTTCAATATTGCGCGCTGGTTAGAGTCTGGCGATGTATTGGCACAAACTCAGCGAATTAAATTTAAAGATGATGATTTTGTCGCTGATATTCTGCCGATCAGTATCTTTGACGAGCAGGGCAAACCAGTAATGGCTGGCGCCGTTTTTATCCTCAAATCTGAGGCTCGCTTGGGTCAGCAAATCAGCGCGTTTAAACAGCATAACGATAGCAATTTTGTCGGTATTCAGGCGTCTAGCAGTGCGATGCGCAAAGTGGTACGTGAAGCTAAACGCATGTCATTACTTGATTCATCCATGCTGATCGTCGGTGAAACCGGGGTTGGCAAAGAACTGATTGCCAAAGCGTGTCATCAGGCAAGTGATAGAGCCGAACATCCATTTATGGCACTAAACTGTGCTTCCCTACCGGATGACGTTGCGGAAACTGAGTTATTCGGCTGTGGTGCACAAGCCGATACTGCACATAAAAAAGGGCTATTTGAAACGGCCGATGGCGGTACAATTTTCCTCGATGAAGTTGGCGAAATGTCCCCCAAGTTGCAAATTAAGTTATTGCGTGTGATTGAAGATGGCAGCTTTCGCCGAGTCGACGACGAGCAGGAGATCAACGTTAATGTGCGCTTTATCAGCTCGACTAATAAAGATTTATTGAGTTTAGTTGCGCAAGGCGAATTTCGAGAAGACTTGTACTACCGACTAAACGTGCTTGGGCTAAATCTTCCCCCGCTACGTGATCGCCGCGCGGATATTCTACCGTTAGCCGAGCACTTTATCAGTAAAGCTGCGCAAATGACGGGGAAATACAACGTTAAAGTGAGCGAAGATTGTCGCGATTTTATCGAGCATTACCCTTGGCCTGGCAATGTTAGGCAATTAGAAAATGTGCTGATTCGCGCCGTCTCACTGCTTGAGTCAAATGTGCTAGAAACTGAGCTTTTACAACTGCCTTCTTATACCCGTGAGCACGGCTATTTAGAGCAAGAATTTGAAGGCACGCTAGACCAAGCGGTGAAAGAATACGAGGCTGACATTCTGCGTAAACTTTTCCCTGCTTATCCAAGTTCAAGGCAATTGGCGAAGAAATTAGGGCTAAGTCATACTGCCATCGCCAATAAATTGCGAGAATATGATATTAATAAGAAAACGGTCAAAATTTAATAACAAGTAAAGCTGCGCTTAGTGTTGCTGTTACATCTAGTTACTAAAAGCAAACGCTAAGCTACTCTTTTTTTTCGCTTATTTGTTAAACTTTTGACAAGTTTTTGGTCTAAAAACACGAGCAAGCAAACGTAAACATCCGCTATTGGCTAGACTTACTCATTAAATCCAGTCAATTCATCACAGTAGAACGAATTTAGTTTATGACAGAATCTCAACCTATCGCGCCAGACAACCAAGAAACAACAAATAACAAGTTGATCACGGTAGTGATCGCATTCGTCGTGTTAGCTGTTGTTGCAGCAGCTGTTTATTTTTATCTAGACACGCAAAAGAACGAACAAGTGCCCGTTGAACCGCAAATTGTCGTAACCGAACCTGAGGTAGTGCCTGAACCTATTGTAGAAGTTCCGCCAGCGCCAGAAGTGCAGGAAGCGCCCGAGCCTTTGGTCGAATTGCCAGAGATAGTGGAAGAGCCCGTCATTGAGGAAACGCCTAAGGTTGAACTGCCTTTATTAGATAACAGCGACAATTGGATTAAAGAGAGGCTCTCATCACTTACTTGGCGCAAAGAATTACTTCGTCTAGTAATCGATGATGATATGGTGCGTCGTCTCGTTGTATTTACAGACAATTTTGCACAAGGCTTAGTGTCATACGAGTATAGTCCACTGGCTCAGCCACAAATTAAGTTTTCTGCAACCAAAATCGCTAGTGGTAGCGCTAATGATAGTGCTGATGATATTAATCGTGATGGTGATGCTTTACCTGCGCAAAGTGGTAACGCATTAGCCCCTGAACAGTGGCTGTGGGATGAAGCGCAAACGGCGCGATTTAAGTTATACGTTGATTTGTTGCGCTCTTTTGAACCAGAGCAACTGGCGACTTGGTATTTTGAATTAAAACCATTGATCGATCAAGCCTATGCGGAGCTCGGTTATGAGGATCAGGAGTTTACCCAAGTACTTCAAGACGCGGTTGTACGTGTGTTAGATATGGAATTCCCCAGCAATGATGTCACACTCATTAGGCCAAGCGTGATGTACAAGTACGCCGACAAAGACTTAGAGCAACTTCCTCAAGCAGACAAGTTATTGCTGCGCGTAGGTAAGGGCAATCTGTTGGTCATTAAGTCATTTTTATTGGAATTTAGCGACGCATTGTCTAGAGCAGAGGCGCAGCAGGAATAGCTGAAAAACCATCGGCTTGGTTAATAAATCTGCAAGCAATACAATATTGCGAACTATTGCTTGCAACTCGGATTCGCTTTAGCGATAATTCGCGCCGTTGTTTGATGAGTACTCAATGTGTAGTACTTACTAAACAATTTTATGGTGACCCTTTCGGTCCCTTCGCAATGATACTCTGTAAACCCGGCCAGGCCCGGAAGGGAGCAACCGTAGCAGACGACTCATGTGCCGGAGTGTGGCTGATTGGGTGACCACCCACTTCTCCTCTAGTAAATCTTTTCTCATATTATTCTCTTTTAGCTTTCGCTGGCACTATCACGTCAAACGCCACTTAAAATCTTACAAATTCAAGACGTACATACTCTGGCAAAGCACGCCAACTTATCTATACTTTGAAGCGCATATCACTATGCTTAACTGGATATGCTGGTTTGATGAGTGCTGCAGTGTAAGACCGGATGGGCATCTGTAGCTACCTCATACCATTAAATATCAATGCCTTTGTGCAGTAATATGTAGCAATTATGACATCGAATGTGCGCTTAAATCGACGATGAAGGCGGATAGAAAGCGCTCAGATTCCATGACTATTTCGACTTTCCAGCCAACATCTAAAACCGTGAGTTACGAAACTATGAACGTAGTGGGAGCGTATGGTTTTTCTTTTAAGGGGGAAAGCCGCAAATTAACGATGAATAAAGCCTATATAATTTGGGAGGCATTGACGGCCAGACGGCAGTGCGCTCAAACTTCCTGCCAAGGTGTGTAATCGTCGTTTTCAACAAGAAAAAAATTAATGTGGATATTGCGTTTGATGATACAGATCAGCAAGTGCAACAACTATTGAAGCACTTGCTAATTGAAAATACCGAACAGCGTAAATGGTTTTAGCTGTGCGCTTTCATAAATTCTAGGCCTTTTTGTACGGCCACTTTAACTTTACTTTCCATTTCAAAGCGCTCTGAGGCTGGCATGTAGAAAGCCATATCAACTTCATGCCGTATGTAGCGTGTTGGTAATTGGTTTAATACGATGCAGGTTAAGTCAGCGATAAAATCAGCATCATATTTGTCGTCAAGTGCCAATTCTTCAAATTGCTCAACAACAAGGTTTTCATAATAATTATGAATGTCGTCAGAAATTTTCATCTTATTCCTCTGGTTTTTCTAACTATTTTATCTAGTCGTAAGCCTAACTTGAGTTGCTGGAAAATGCTAACGAAATTAGCGAGTCTAAAAGACAAAATAGTAGGCTAATGCATTGAACAACGTTGGCTGGCGTCCATCACGTATCTTTGTTTATCTCGATGCTTAACACAGTAAATTTAGTGCCAAAAAGTGTGACGTTGACCGTTTGGTTAAATTTAGACCAAATTCGATCAAAAAATTACATATTTCTTTTTCGGTTAATTTTGCCCTTTAAATGCTCGATAATTTGGTTTTTTGTACTATTTCCGACAAAAAATCGATAACAGTGAGATAAACATAAGTTTGCAGAATGCGAATACAAGCTCACGTAACCACCGCTTATTGAACTGTATGTGAATTTGTGAATAATGACTCGCCCCAATGAGCCGAAGCCCTATTGCTGGGACTCTTCGTTGGTAACTTCAAAAAAGATAAAACACTAATTGCGCTGCGGCTAAATTGCAGCGTACACGGGAAAATTATGTTCAATAGTAATAAAGTGGCCAAGGCTGTTCGCTTGGCTATGGTCATTGGTGCGTCTTCTGTCACCGCCATGACTGCGAATGCACAAGATGCGCAAGTAAATCCAGACGAGGAAGTGATCCAAGTAACAGGTTCACGTATTGCTCGTTCTGAGTTATCACAACCGACACCCGTTGTGACATTAGAGGCCAGAGACATTCAAAAATTTGGTACGCCAGATTTAGGTAGTATTTTGAGCGAACTGCCAGCAATTGGCGCGAGCGACTCTTTGATCGGCAATAACGGCGATAATGACGTTGCTGGCACAAGCTCTGCGGATTTACGCAGCTTAGGTGCTTCTCGTACTTTGGTATTGGTCAATGGTAAGCGCCATGTAGCTGGTAACCCAGGTGAGGCTACTGTTGACTTATCAACAATTCCAGCTGGCTTGATTGAACGCGTAGAAGTGATAACCGGTGGTGCTTCAGCGATTTACGGTTCAGATGCTGTTTCAGGTGTTATTAACGTTATCCTGAAAAAAGACTACGAAGGTTTTGACTTTAACGTCACGGGTGCCAAGTCAACCGAAGGGGTGAATTCGCGCAATCACACTATTAGTATCCTTTCTGGTACTGACTTTGACGATGGTAACGTAACCTTCTTTGCCAGTTATGATCGCATTGGCGAGGTATTAGCAACGGATATTCGCCAATACGACAACTGGGGCAGCGTCATTAACCCGTTAAATACAGGTGAAGACGATGGAATTGCCGACCGTTTACGTGTGACGAACGTGGTTTCTGAGGTAATTCACGCCAACGGTGTGATCAATCCATTCGGCGGTGCAGCAGGTCTTTGGGTATTTGACGATGCTGGTAACCCGTTAAGACAAGCTGAGCGTGAGAACACGGGTAGCTTTGCGTTTGGTAATTTCCCAGATGGTTGTCAGTTCTGTTTTTCTCCTGAAGCCTATGAAAACTATTCACCAGAAGTTGAGAAGGTGAACCTAAGCTCTACGCTAACTTACGATATTACCGACAATATTACATTTAACGGTGATATTAAGTTTGTTCGTTCAGACATTAAACAGCAATTCCAACCGTCTTTCCGCTTCGGTAGTATCGATATTAACGTACAAGATAATGCGTTCTTAGATCCAACATTACGTCAAACGTTACTAGATGCTGGCCAAACGTCAGTTTCAATGGCTAAGTTCTTTGATGAGCTTGGTAACCGTTCAGCCGATAACCGTCGTGAGTTATTCCGTTACACAGCTGGTTTTAACGGAGCGTTTACATTAAGTGAAACGGATTTTGATTGGGAGCTTTACTATGTTTATGGCAAAACAACCAATACGCGTAAAACACTTAATGATTTAATTCCAAGCAACTTTGCGGCAGCCGTCGATTCAGTTATTGACCCTGCAACAGGCGAAGCCGTGTGCCGCAGCCAATTAGCTAGTGCACAAGGCGAAGACTACAAAGATCCTGCGCGAATCAATGCCGCAGATTGTGTTGCGTTTAATCCATTTGGTCAAAGCAGTTCGCAAGCCGCTAGAGACTTTGTTTCAGCTGATGTGACTCGAAAAGATGAGATCACTCAGGAGTTTATCGGCGGTACGTTAGTGTTCGATACGAGCGAGTTCTTTGAACTCCAAGGTGGTCCAGTTGGCATCGCAACAGGTTTTGAGTACCGCGAAGAAACTTCTGGCTCAATAACTGACGAGTTAACCAAAGGTGGTTTCCTAACCAGTGCGGCAACACCAGACTCTTACGGCGAATACGATGTAAGTGAATTCTTTATTGAAGTAAGCTTACCGCTATTATCTGGCGTTGCATTTGCACATGAATTGACCTTAGATGGTGCGTTCAGAAGTGCAGATTACTCACACGCTGGCACAGCAGAAGCGTGGAAAGTTGGCTTGATGTATGCGCCGTTTGAAGACTTGCGAATCCGAGGCACATTAGGTGAAGCAGTACGCGCACCAAATATTACGGAAGCGTTTGATCCATTATCGCCTGGCTTTGCTAACGTTAATGACCCTTGTGATATTGATAATATTACCGATGACGCAGACCGCGTTGCCAACTGTGCTGCGCTGGCTATTCCTGCTGGCTTTGAAGCAAACGATAACGTTTCTGTCGACTTACTTTCCGGTGGTAATGCTTCACTTGAGTCAGAAGAGTCAGAATCATTAACGATTGGTGCGGTTTGGACTCCTTCATTTATTGAAGACTTCTCATTGACGGTTGATTACTACGATATCGAAATTACTGACGCTATAACATTTGTTGAGGCACAAAATGTTGTTGATAACTGTGTTGATGCGACGGGCGGTTTAGATCAAGGTTTTTGTAGCCAAGTAGATCGTGATCCAGTGACCAATGATATCTCTCTAGTACGTTCTGGTTACTTAAATGCGGCTGCGTTAAATACGAAAGGTATTGAAGCGCAAGCTCGTTATGTAATGGGACTTGGAG
Organism: Thalassotalea euphylliae; assembly: GCF_003390335.1. NCBI lineage: Bacteria > Pseudomonadati > Pseudomonadota > Gammaproteobacteria > Alteromonadales > Colwelliaceae > Thalassotalea > Thalassotalea euphylliae. Next base: position 3,211,814 of record NZ_QUOU01000001.1, on the reverse strand, counting down.
CTGTTAATTTACCGGGTGAAATGACTGTTAACTTATTAGTGAACAAGTTACTTGAATTGGAAGAGTTTGAATTCCAAGATCGCCCTGATGAAATTAACGTGGAAGATGGTGAAGTTGGTGATCCTGAGTGGCAAGTACGCTTTGGCGCTGATTACCAGCTTGATGACTTAACTGTTAGTTGGTCGTCTCGCATGATTGATCGCAGTTTCACGCTGGATATCTCACCAACGGGTGACACACCAGAAGATATATCACCTGCTTTTGTCGGCACGATTATCACGCACGACTTAGGTTTCAGCTACCAAGTATCTGATACTATTGCAGTCAATGCGGGTATTCGTAACCTAACCGATAAATTAGCACCAGGTTATATTACGAACCCACTATATGACTTAGTTGGTCGTCGCGCTTATGCCGGCATCAATGTATCACTTTAGTCAATCATAGATTGAGAAGTTAGCGCTGCATAAATACAGCGCTGAGACAAAAAATGCCAGCTTATCAACAGCTGGCATTTTTGTTTTATGATTCTGCCAACTATGGCTGTGGTAAATTAACCGGTAAACCAAGCTTGCCATGCAAGGTTTAAAGAAATCACACAAACGACAAAAATAAATACGGGGCGAATAAAGCGGCTACCAAATTTAATTGCTGAGTGCGCACCAACCCAAGCGCCAAGCATTAAAAACAGCCCCATCGAAATGCCGAGTAATACATTGACATGGCCAAGGTAAATAAATGTCGCTAGCGAGCATACGTTACTGACAAAATTGCAAGAGCGCGATAAGCCACTACTTAATAATAAGTTCATTTTGTACAAAGCCGAACTCGAAGCCATCCAAAAAGCGCCTGTACCAGGGCCTGCAACTCCGTCATAAAACCCGAGTATAGTGCCTTGGCACATTTGCTTACGTTTGATAATGGGGGATGATTTGGGTAATCCCATTTGGTCATTACAAACATTTTTAGCGACTAATGTGTACAAAGCGGTTGTCATAATTAAAATTGGCAAGCCTTTTTCGAGCCATTCCGTTGATATGTGACTGACAACAATAGTGCCCAACACTGAGCCTATTGCGGTATAAATCAGTGCATAGCGCCAAAAGCCCGGGCTAAATAGTTTTTTCCGATAAAAAGTAAATGAAGCGGTTAACGTGCCGAAACTGGAGGCTAATTTATTAGTACCTAGGGCAACATGGGGAGGAAGACCTGAGGCAAGAAGAGTCGGCACGGTTAACATACCACCACCACCAGCAATCGCATCGATAAAGCCAGCAATAAAGCCAACTGCGCAAATCGCAATCCACATGCTGATGTCTAACACTGGAGCCATTAATTAACCTCGGAAGAAACGAAAGCGCGAGTATATCACAGCTATTTTTGCGCCTTTCGACCAATTTGGTATAAATCATGTCGAAAGGGGTATGGTTTCTCTCATGTTTACTCACGATACCGCACAGCCTAGATTTGTTGCTTAGCTTTTAATCAGGAGATAGCAAGAAACACTGTAGTTGAGGCTATTTTCTGGTTTGTTCGTGTCAGGAATTAGGTTTCGGTTCAACAGTTACAAATTTAGTAACATGTGAAAATACTGTTTTTGTTAACTTAGGTTTACATTTAGCGATAAGGCAAATAAACGTAAGATTTGTCATGATGAGCCAATGAACGAGGCAAGTGTTTTTCATTGGGGGGTATTTTTAATTATTTTAAAACATAGGGTTAGGGCATTGATTGGCATAGTGTCAATGTCGCTCACTGATAGTTTGCACTCAAATATCAATCTATTCATGTGGTTGGGAAAAGGACCCTGATGTCTAGATAATCGCCGAAAAGTAAATGTAATTAAATGTTTTTCTATGTTTCTGAATGTTAGAGATGTTGCTCAATCGTAGTAAATGGTGTTGACGCTGTAATTGGAATCCGTTTAATATCCTAAGCGACAGATCAGGTCTTAGACCGACAGAAAACTAACAAGGCAACATAGCCTTGCACTCAAAAAACTAAAATCACGAAAGTGATCCAGGGAGTAAAACATGTATCAAAATAATAAGCTTACACGTGCTGTAAGACTTGCTATTGCTGCCGGTGCGGCAACAACGGCAATGGCAATGCCTGCCTCAGTAGCTTTTGCTGAAGAAGCTGCTGAAGAAGGTGTAGAACGCATTCAAGTAACTGGTTCTCGTATTAAGCGTCAAGAATTAACGGCGGTAACGCCTATCATCGAAGTTGACGCACAAGAGTTTGCTATTTCAGGTAACCTTAACGTTGAGCAAAAGCTAGCTGAGTTACCTTCAACACTTCCTTCATTCGGTCCTAGCTCAAACAACCCAGGTGATGGTACAGCAACAGTTGATTTACGTGGTTTAGGCACTTCACGTACATTGGTTATGGTTAATGGCCGTCGCTGGATTCCAGCTCGCCAAGATGGTGTTGTTGACTTAAACACTATCCCAGCGTCATTGATCGAAAATGTTGAAATCATCACAGGTGGTGCTTCTGCGGTATACGGTTCAGATGCATTAGGTGGTGTTGTTAACTTCAACATGAAAGATGATTTCGAAGGCGTTGAATTCTCAACGCTATACGACATTACTGACGAAGGTGACGCAGAGAAGTTCAACCTAGATATGACTATGGGTGGTAACTTTGCTGATGACCGCGGTAACGCAGTTGTTTACTTAGGTTACTCAAAGCGTGAAGCGTTATTCCAAGGCGAACGTGATTTCTCAAGTGTTGCACTAACAGAAAGCGGCGACGAGCTAGTAGCAGGTGGTTCATCAGGTGTTCCTGGTACACGTATTTTCGGTGGCCCGACATTAGCTGATGGTACTGTATTAGGTACGTTTGGCCCTAACGGTGAAGGTTTACCATGGGTTGAGCCAAGCTCACGCTTTAACTACGCGCCAGATAACTTCTTACAATTACCACAAGAACGTTACTCTGCAAGTGCTTTCGCTCACTTCTACGTAACTGACGAGCACCGCATTTACACCGAAGTTTCTTACATTCGTAACGAAGTTCCACAAGAACTTGCGCCTACTCCGGCATTTACTACGATTGAAATTAACCCGAACAGTGCTTTCTTCTCACCAGAAGTTCAACAAGCGTTCTTGAACAGTGGTGACCTAAACGACAACGGTAACTACGAAGCGTTTATCGGCCGTCGTATGGTAGAAAATGGTTCACGTCAATCAATCGATACACGTGATGCATTCCGTATTCTATTAGGTGTTGACGGTTACATTAACGACGATTGGTCATACGATGTATTCTACAGCCGCTCAATGCTTGACCAAACTAACTTATTAAACAACGACGTTTCAGCGTCTCGCTTTATCCAAGCAGCGCTGACAAATGACGCCGGTACTGAGTGTCAAGACACTTCAGGTGGCTGTGTACCAATTAACATCTTTGGTGCAGGTAACATCTCACAAGCAGCTGTTGACTTTGTAAACGTTGGTGCGTCAAACGTTACTAACGTGACACAAGAAGTCTTTATGGCTAACGTTGCTGGTACTACACCTTGGACATTACCAGGTGCGCAAGAGCCAATCGGTTTAGTATTCGGTTATGAGAAGCGTCAAGATGAGTCTTCTTTCCGTCCAGATGAGTTCCTAGCGTCAGGTGACGTATTAGGTTTCAACGCTGGTGAAGCAACAGTAGGTAGCTACTCTTCTGATGAATTCTTTACAGAGATTTCAATTCCTGTACTTTCAGGTAAAGAGTTTGCTGAAGACTTAAGCCTATGGGGTGCGGCACGTTTCGCTGATTACTCTAACATTGGTAACGTTGAGTCTTTCGCGGCAGCAGTTAACTGGGCTCCAACAGAGTGGATTTCTACTCGAATTGGTTACCAACAAGCGGTTCGTGCGCCAAACGTAGCTGAGCTTTTCCAAGGTGCTGCTAACGGCTTCCCAGGTGCGACTGACCCATGTGCTAGCAACGGTTTCCAAGCTGGTGTTACTGACGTAGCGCTTTGTGAAGCTACTGGTGTTCCAGCAGGAATGGTAGGTAACTTCGAACAAGCAAATGCGCAAATCGAAGGTTCATTTGGTGGTAACGTTGATCTTCAAGAAGAAACATCAGATACCTTCACTGTCGGTGTTGTAGTTCAACCGATGGACGGTCTAGATTTTACTCTTGATTACTTCTCAATCGAAATTGAAGACGCAATCGCATCTTTTGGTGTAAACAACACACTTAACGTTTGTTACAACGTTGCTCAAGACATTAATGACGTAACGTGTCAAAATATCTCTCGTCGTACCGACGGTAACGTTTCACTTGTTAAGTCACTTAACGAAAACATTGGTTTGATCGAAACTTCAGGTATCGACTTCAACATTACCTACAACACAGAGTTTGATTTTGGTTTATTCGGTAATGGTTCAAGCTTAAACGTTCAGTTCCGCTCTACGTTCTTAGATAAGTATGAAAGTACACCAATTGCCGCGTTACCTGACCAAATCAACAAATGTGACGGTTACTTCGGTAACACATGTGGCGCGCCACGCCCAGAGTTCCAATCTAATACGCGTATCAACTGGACAACGGGTGATCTAACGCTATCTGCATTAGTTCGCTACATCGGTGAAACAGAAGATGATCAAATCTCTGAAGGCACTGCAACAGCTGACGAGTTAGTAGTACCAGAGTTAGACTCTAAGATTTACTTAGATCTTTCTGCGGCATACGTAGTAAGCGATGCGTTGAAAGTGAACTTTGGTGTTAAGAACATTCTTGATGAAGAACCACAACTACTTGGTGATTCACAGCAACAAGCTAACACTTTCCCAGAAGTATACGACGTATTCGGTCCACGCTTCTTCCTAAGCGGTACTTACACATTTAACTAATCACTGGTTAAAAGTAAGTAATTAACGTTTATAAAAATGGTCAACTTAGGTTGGCCATTTTTTTTGCATTTACTTTCATTGTTAAACGCTAACCTGCCAATCAAAAAATGTCTGAGATTGGGCTATATCAATATCTTTCTCTATTAAGTTGCTGAGTTTTCATTACAATAAGAACAAGAGAAATTATTCGTTAGTATTCAATGTCGTCATCTGTTCAGCATAATCTCACTACTATACTCCAACAATTACAGCGAATGCTTCAACGCGGTGAGCAGCAAGAGGTGATTAGGCAAACTAATGGTCTGCTCAAACGTTACCCGAATCAGCCAGATATTTATCATTTACTTGCCATCGCCTATAAACAGCTTGATCATTTCGAAAATGCAAAACAGAGCTTTGAGCATTGTCTGGCGATTGATAGTAAGCAGCCACAGGTTTTAAATAACTACGCAAATTTACTTGCGGCTAATCAACAACCGTTTGAGGCTGAACAGCTTTATCAACAAGCGACGAGTCTAGATAAAACATTTACAGATGCGTGGAAGAATTTAGCCATAGTGTTATTGGCCCAACGCAAACTTGGTGAAGCAATGAAAGCCATCGACGTTGCTTTAAGACTAGTGGCAAACAATACCTCTGTGTTAACGGTTAAAGCGGACATCTATCGAGTACAAGAAAACTTCCCCAATGCGATTGAGCAGTATCAGAAAGTGCTGCAAATTAACCCGAATTATGTCAATGCACTGCACAATTTAGGTCTGACTTATAAATTGATGGAACAACATGAGCACGCCTTCGCTTGTTTCACCAAAGCCAGAGAATTGGCACCTCAAATCAGCCAAGTAGATTTTAATATGGCGAATACCCTGTTTGAACAAGGAAAATACGAGCAGGCAGAGCAATTTTATTGGAGTGCGTTAAACAAGAAGCCGAGTGATGTCGAAGTCCATCAAACACTCAATGAGTTTTATTGGCAGCGCAACCACAAGGAAAAATTTGGTCATAGCTTTAAATTGGCGATCGAGCACTTACCTAAAAACATGGAAATACGTCATGCGTATGCGGAAGCGATGTTTGACGCTAAGTTGTATCAAGAGGCCGAACAAATTATAGATACGGCAAAGGCTATTCAAGTGACCAGTCCACTGTTGCATACTGAGGGGAAAATCCGTGGAGTCAAACAGCAAAACAGTGAGGCGATAGCATTATTTGAGCAAGCGATAGCGCAGAATTTTACACTCGATTTAGCGCTCGATTTAGTCAATGTTTGTATCGTCAATGCTGATTATGAGAAAGCGCTTTATTATATTGCGCAAGCAGAGCTTAGGGAGCCATATCACCAGTTATTATTGGCTTATAAGAGCACCTGTTGGCGACTACAAGCGGATGATCGTTACCAGTGGCTAGTTGACTACGACAAGTTCGTTAAACCTTATCAGATATCGACGCCCAACGGTTATCAGTCTTTAAATGACTTTTTAGCGGAGCTCAAGTCAGTGTTACTGTCGATGCACCAATTAGATCAAGCGCCGCTTAAACAAACGCTAAAACACGGTACCCAAACGCCAGGTCGACTATTACATAAAAAACACCCCGTGATTGGCAAGTTAAAACAAGCACTGACTCAAGTAGTTAAGGAGCATATCGCTTCTTTGCCTGACGACAAGACCCATCCTTTATTGGCGAGGAAATCATCTAACTTTACGTTTGCGGGATCTTGGTCTGTGAAACTTAAATCCAACGGCTTTCATGTTAATCACGTCCATCCTGCGGGCTGGTTGAGCTCTGCGTTTTACGTATCATTACCTGAGCTTTCAGGTGCTAACCAGCTGGAAAATGCTGGGGCGATTAAATTCGGTGAAACTTCAATGCAATTAGGGGAACGAGAGCAAATAGCAAAAATTATTCAACCTTCAGCTGGCACTTTAGCGCTTTTTCCTTCTTATGTATGGCACGGTACGGTGCCGTTTCATGGCGATGAAAGTGAATTTCGCCTGACTTCGCCATTTGATGTCGTGCCACTATAAAGGACGTTGCTTGGAGAAAAGGCAGCGCACAGGAAACCCGTTTTTAAAGATTTAAGTAAGTTAGATTTATGAGCAATGAACAAGAAGCATGGCATCAATATTGGCAGCAAGGAAATCAACAAAGTTGCGTTGCCAGCAGCAGTGAGCAAGCGTTAGTTGAACAATTATGGTTAGACTGGCAAGCCAGTCTGCCAAGTCAGGCGAAAGTTCTCGATCTCGCCACTGGTAATGGTGCGGTTATTTCAAGCTTACTCAAGGCCTCGTATAGCGTCGACAACCAATATATTGGCGTTGATTACACCAGTGCCGACAATACGCCTGTCAGCAATAAAACGAATGTATCTTTTGTTGGTGGTGTCGACCTTGCCAAATTGCCCCAAGACACTCAGTCAATGGATGCTGTTACCAGCCAGTTTGGATTTGAATATGCCGCGATAGACAAGACAATTTCTCAAGTGGTTCGGGTACTCAAAAATACTGGCCAGCTACAGTTTATTGTCCATCATAGCGAAGGCGAGATTGTTCGCGCTAATCGCCTTCGCTATCGAGAAATAGAATTTCTGCTTGCACCAGAAGCTCCTTTGGAAAAAGCAAAGCACCTTGTTGATCAGAAGATATCAATTGATGAACTTGAAGCTGCTGGTCAAGCCTACCTTCGCCTGCATCAAGGTAACCTAACAGCAAGCATTTCAGGGCAAGTTTTTGAGACGATTAACCAAGTTGTTTTAGCTGTTAATAGCGGGCGTTATCAGCAGGCCAAAGCGCTTAACGGCAGTTTGTTGGGCAAGCTTTCTGCGGAATACACACGCTTAAACCAACTCATCAAAGTGGCAAAAGATGAGCGTCAAATTATTGAGATAGTTGACAAGTTTAAGGCATTAGGTGTTAGCTGCCGCTACCAGAGTATTTTAACCAACGATTCACTAACCTTTGCTTGGCTGATTGATGGAGTAAAAAATGACAAACCTTGAAGTGATCGATAATTTAATCGATAAAGGGGAGCATCAAAAAGGTTTTCAGTTGTTGCAGCAATTCGTTGAAGAAAACCCTGAGCATACTGATCAGGCTTATCGCTTAGCCGTGCTATCAGAGCAACTAGGCAGCCACGAAGAGACGAAAGCTGCGTATATCAATTGCCTACGGGTCGCAAAAAACAATGTGCTTTGCTACTTGTATGCCGGTACATATTTTATCAATCACGATGAAGCTCGCCTTGGCTTAGCTGTGCTTGTGAAAGGGCATCAATTAGATGGGCGCTTGACAATGTTATACCGTTATCCACAAGTTGCGGAGCAAACCAAACAAAGGTCTTATCAAGCCGATATTGCGCTAAGAGATTACTTCACTAATGAGCATCAGCGCAGTATCGGAGAAGCGCCTGAATTGAGTCGAGTGTACCAAGCGATATGGCCGCAGACCCATAACCAGGCCTTTGAATTTCTCACCGATCAGCAACGCCCGCATTTATTTTATTTACCCTCAATCAGTGCACGTCCGTTTTGGCCAGCCAGTGATACCATGGATGCTGAATTGGTCGCACAAGGTTTCGATGATATTCACAGTGAGTTCAACAAATTAACTGATAAAATTGACAGCCTAGGAGAGCCTTATTTGGCTGAGCAGTATAAGCAACAGGGATTTGAACAGCTAGCGGGCAGTAAAAACTGGACTGCTCTGCACCTTTATAAAGATGGCGCCTTAAACACAGAACTGGCTGCGTTGTTACCCAAAACGCTAGCGCTACTTGATCGCTTACCACTTTATCGGTTAGGTGATACACCGTTTGAAGTGTTTTATTCAGTACTCAAAGCTGGGCAACATATTACGCCACACTACGGATTGTCTAATCACAGTTTAACGGTACATCTGCCATTAGTGGTGCCAGGTGACGGCTACCTAAAAGTAGCCGACGAAAAACAAGCCTGGCAAGTCGGAGAGTTAATTGCTTTTGACGATTCATATATCCACGAAGCGACCAATGCAAGTGATGAAGATCGCATTGTGTTAATTTTTTCCGTGTGGCACCCAGAGCTTAGTTTGACTGAGCGCAAAGCCATTCAGCAAAGCTTCGAATGGCGAAAGTCGCTTTTACAAGATAACCAAAATTACCTAGATAAGTTACTGTAAATTTCCCTAAAGTTGGCTAGCTGAGCGTGGTAGTGTCGAGCAAAGCCAATTTTACTGCGATTAATTGGCTTCCTCACCTGTACTTCACTAAAGGTAAAACTCGGGACGGCTTGTTGATAGAAGTCGAGGTAACTGGGCTGCCAGTCAAGTGATAAGAACTTATATATCTCTTGCGCTTTTTCTTCGGGGGCGCTCACTAACTGTTCATAACTGAGATCAATTACTTGCTGTGGAAAGTTCATTGCCCAAAAGTCCATCAATTTATTCGCTTGAAATATCGCGTGAGCGATAGCTTCTAAATCACATGCGTAGTTGTGATAATCGTTAAACTGCTGGCTGAAAATAGAAAGCGCTAAGTCTTGAGGTTGACGCCGCATCTGGACAACTTTAGCGTCAGGAAAAGTCGTTAAAATTGCCCCAACAAAACGAAAGTTGTGTGGCATTTTATCCACAATCATCTTGGTTTCTGGTGGCAAGTGAGGTAAATGGCTATGGTATTCACTAACAAACTTGCTGCTATTTTCGCTCAAAAAAGAAGGCAGCTCAGATAAGGTTTTTTGATTGAGTATAGTTTCGAAGCTAGCGGCGATACCGTTACTCTCATTAACACTGCTTACGTGTGGAGCCTGACAGAGTAACCGGTTTACCAAGGTAGTGCCTGAGCGGGGCATGCCAACAATAAACACATTACTCGGGGCTTGCTCTGTGACTTTTGTACTGCAAAGGTGAGCATTTGCTTTAGGGTATTTTATGCTGACGAGTTTAGTGTAGTTAGCTGAGAGCGAGGCGAAATCAAATGGCGCACCTGCTTGTTTTGCTAAATTCGCCTGTTGACTTTGGTTTGCTTGCTCAAAGCAGTTAAATGCCAAATCATACGCTTCCCGGCCCTCATAGACTTTCGCCAAAGTGTAAAGGTTTTGACGATAGTCAAAGCCATCCTTTTTGCAAAGCTCAATAATACCGGGAAGTTCTACGGCTACTTTTTCGCGTTCAACTTCACTACCAAGCTCATACACTACCTGCCAAGCAAGGGAATTAGTAGGCTCAAGTGTGAGCAACTCAAGCGCAAGTTTAATGGCATTAAGCTTGTCGTGATTTAGTCTAGCCAGTTTGATTTTTACGGTGAGTAAATGTTGGTGAAAACTGCTTTTCTCTATTGATGAATCACCATTTGTTTTTGCGTCAAGCTGAATCATCAGTAGCTCTGCTTTTGGCTTGTCTTGAGCAAGCAGGCACAAATCGGCATATCGCAACAGGTTATCGGCAGAAGCGTTTTGAGTAACTAGCCGCTCGAATAGCGGCATTGCTAGGTTAAAGTTGAGTGTTTGCCCATAGCACTGGGCCAGTAAGCTCATTAGCTGCGCATTGTCAGGGTGCTTTTGTCTTAACTGCTGCAAGTATTCGATCGCTGAAGGCCAGTGTTGAACGGCCATATATGCTTGAATCAATAGAAATAACAAGCTTTCTTGGCTCGCAAAATGCTTGCTGCCAGAGATAATGTCGATGACTTGCGAGAATGCGCCAATTTCAAAAGCTGCTTGAGCGAAAGGGGCAACCATTTGACTATCTTGGCAAATGTGGTCTTTTAGTTTAACCAGCAAGGTAGAAGCTTTTGCTAATTCTCGCCCTTGTTTCAGGCAAAGTAGGTAATTGAAATTAATATCGAGAGCAAATGGCTCGATGCTCAACGCTTGTTCAAATAAAGCGTAGGCATCAGTTAACGAGTTTTGTTGCATTTTCAGTGTTGCCAAACCGTAGATGGCGTCAATCGCTTGCTCCTTTGCCAATGCTTGACGGTAGAAAACTTCTGCTTCGTCGAGCTTTCCGTTTCGATGAGCTTGTTCTGCTTTTTTTATAGTATTGATAGTCTTCATGAAAATGCGATGGTTAACGCTTTTATCTTCTAATTCGAGAGACTCGGATGATACTATATGGCAATATTTTAGTTAATGAATTTATCATACCTGCCAATGAGTAAAGCATCTCAGCCATTGTTAGCATTAGCAGCTGAGCACCCTCCTAAATATTTGATTGATTTCTTTAGGGACAATCATTTTGTTAAAGTAAAGGGGGCGTTAAACGCTGAAACTGCTGCCGTTATTGATCAGCATATTAGCCAGCAAGTCGATTGGAATTTAGTATTTAATCACCAAGGTCAACATCAAGATTTAAACGCGCGAGCGGTCGATACGTGGACTGCTGAGCAAAAAGCAGATTTACAAACGATCGTTAATACCCAAGCTAGTAGCGGTTTCCAATACCTTTATGAAAATATTCCACTTTACGATATTTATCATAGTAACTTGCTACCGGGTCACTTCTTTAATCAGATCATTGAGTTCTTAAATACTGAATCAACACTTAACTTTTTTCGGGAGCTCTTATCGGCACCCCAAATTAGTTTTGCAGATGCGCAAATTACGCGCTTTGGTGCCGGCCATTTTTTAAATGTTCATGATGACAACGTCGTGGACAAAAATCGCGTTGCGGCATTTGTCATAAACTTAACTAAGGAATGGCGACCTGATTGGGGCGGGGCATTACATATGCTTGATGAGCAAGGCAACATTACCAATAGCTTTGTGCCTAGCTTCAATGAAATTAATATTTTTAAAATCCCAATTGACCACTACGTCGGCTATGTTAGCCCCTTTGCCATGCAAAAGCGTGTGTCGATTACCGGCTGGTTGCGCACTGGCGAAAACCCAAAATCGTAAGACAAAAAAGGAATAACTTTGACAAGCTTAACCATCAACCCCACCTTAACAGAAACTGAGCTTCAGGCTTTACAAGAAGAATTTAGCGAGCAGGGGATTGTTCGCATTTTTGATTTTCTAAGTGTAGAGAGTATAGAGCCTCTCGCACGTTGTTTAAGTCAAGATCTTAACTTTACCAATGCCTTTTTTCTTGATCAGCAAAATCGTGAGGGCAGTGACGAACAAATTGCTCAGCTAAACAATCAACAGCGTCGGGAATTATACCAAGGTATCTACAAGTTAGCGGCGCAGGGACAGGGTTTTTTATATGGTCGCCATAAAGTTGAAGATTCCTCGCCTGAGTTGTTAAAGGCTGCACTTGAGCTTATTAACGGTGAAACATGTCTGTCGACTATTAAACGCATCACAGATAATCACGCTATAACACATGCGGATGGTCAAGCAACGCGATACCGCGTTGGTGATTTTTTAACAAGGCATGTCGACAACCTACCTGGCGAAACGCGAAAGTACGCTTATGTCTTAGGATTAAGTCCAAACTGGCACCCTGATTGGGGGGGCTTATTGCAAATGTTTGAAATTGACGGCACCCCCACTAAAGCTTTTATGCCAGTATTTAACTCGTTAACGTTATTCGATGTAAACAAGGTGCATTCGGTAACTTCTATCGCTCCTTTTTCACCTCGCAGTCGCTATTCAATTACCGGTTGGTTTCGCACTTAAAAAATGCATTTGAATCTTTATGGGTTGTATAAATTGTAAGCTATTATTTATTTAGATTTGACTTACTACGAATGAATTAGTAAAACATGAGTCTGCAATTTGTTAAATTGAGAAGGAGAATACGCGAGCGACAGTCAAATTTACTGAGTTGTTATGGCAATGTTAGTGAGTTTAATAAATTGTTTCAGGCTTAGCAGCGGCGCTGTTTAACAAGCGAAACAGTTTAGGAAATTTACAAAAAAGTAGTTCTGATTGAGATGTTCTAGGTTGACAGTTTCGCTGTCGTCTGGGAATATTGGCTGGTTGTATTCTAGATTAATAAAACCCTTTTTAATGGCAGATTTAGATTCATCAGTATTGATGAGTTTTAAATTTTTGTTATCTAAGTTAAATAGCAATTGGTTGGGAACTATGTCCAAAATAAGTAAAAAAAGCCTTATCGCATCGACGATAGCGGGTGTTTTTGCATTGGCTGGTAGCAATATCGCTGCTGCTGATGCGTTAACTGATTTACAAAAAGCTGAAGCAAAAATCTTCAAAGCATCAGCTAAATCACAAAGCAAGATCGATAGCATCTACGAACAAACTCAAGACTTACTAGCTGAGTACCGCACAACGGTTGACGAAGCTGAAGTTTTAAAAGGCTACAATGATCACGTTCAACGCATGGTTGATGACCAAAATGCGAACATCGCATCATTACAACGTCAAATCGATGGTATCGATAAAATCAAGCAAGGCGTTGTACCGCTAATGTACAAAATGATCGACATATTAGAAAAATTTGTTGATCTTGACGTACCAATGAATCTGGAAAACCGTAAAGAGCGCATTGCTGGTTTACGCGATGTGATGGCAGATTCTAACATCACTACTTCTGAGCAGTTCCGCTTAGTACTTGAAGCGTACGAAATTGAAGCTAACTACGGTACCGTATTTGACGCTTACCAAGGTGAGTTAGACTTAGGTGACCGTACGATCACCGCTGACTTCGTTCACATGGGTCGCGTTGCGCTTATTGCACAATCTCTTGATTACAAACAAGCTTGGGTTTGGAACAACGCATCTCGTTCGTGGGATGAGTTAGGTGAAGAGTACACTAAGACTATCACTGACACTATCCGTATGGCACGCAAGCAATTGCCAATGGATTTAACTAAACTTCCAGTATTTGCAGCAGGAGCACAATAATGAAAAAGGTTATTAATTTCGTTTTACTTGCTGCTTCTCTGTCAGCGGGTTTCGCTACAACAGCTAACGCTAATGAATTAGACCAGTTGTTACAACAAGTTAAAGCTGACCGTATCTCAGAAGCTAAACTAGACAAGCAACGTGAAGCTGAATTCGTGGCTGCACGTGCTGACAAACAAGCGTTATTAAACAAAGCAAAAGCTGAGTTAAAAGCACAGCAAGACCGCAACACACGTTTAACTAAAGAGTACGCTGCTAACGAAATCAAACTTGCACAAAAAGAGCAAGAGCTTGATAACGCACAAGGTACTTTAGGTGAAATGTTCGGTGTGAGCCGCTCTGCAGCTGCTGATGCTTACGGTATGATTTCTACTTCAATCGTTAGCGCACAGTACCCAGGTCGTGGCGAAACATTAAACCGTATCGCTAACTCAAAAGAAATCCCAAGCCTTCCTGACTTAGAAGAGTTATGGTTTGCACTTCAAACTGAAATGACTGAATCTGGTAAGATTGCTCAGTTCCAAACTGATGTTACTAACCTTGACGGTACTAAGTCTTCAGAAACAGTAACCCGTGTTGGTACTTTCAACCTTGTATCTGCTAACGGTTACTTAACTTACAACGATGAGTTAGCGCAAGTTCAACCACTTGCTAAGCAACCAGCTGGTTACATTACTGGTGAAGCAACTAGTTACTTCACAACTTCTTCTGGTTACGCGCCGTTATACCTTGACCCTTCACGTGGTGCTATCTTAGCGTTAGAAACTCGTAAGCGTACATTGATGGAATTCTACCACCAAGGTGCTGAAGTAGGTTACGGTATTACTGTACTACTAATCATTGGTCTATTAATTGCGCTTGAGCGTATGCTTGTTCTTACTGCTGTTGGTTCAAAAATCAAAGCACAAACAAAGAACATGGACAAGCCAAACAGCAACAACCCGCTTGGTCGCTTACTAAAAGTTTACCACGAGAACAAAGATGCTGACGCTGAAACACTTGAGCTGAAACTAGACGAGCAAATCTTACGTGAAACACCAACGGTTGACCGTGGTATTAACATTATCAAGATGTTCGCTGCTATCGCTCCGTTAATGGGGCTATTAGGTACAGTTATCGGTATGATCATGACGTTCCAAACGATCACATTATTCGGTACGGGTGACCCTAAAATCATGGCGGGTAACATCTCTCTAGCACTTGTTACAACAGCACTAGGTCTAATCGCAGCACTTCCGCTTATCCTTGTACACAGCGTTGTAGCAGGTAAAGCAAAATCTGTACTTCACAAGTTAGACGAGCAAGCTGCTGGTCTAATCGCTGAGATTGCAGAGAAGGAGTCTAAGTAATGTTATTCCTGATAGAGCTTGTTGAATCTGTCAGGAGTTTTATTGCAACTGGCGGTAACGTACTTTACTTTGTCGCCGTTGCTCTCTTATTGATGTGGATCTTAATGATCGAGAGATATTGGTTCCTAGCGTCAAACTACCCCAAAATGCGCGATGACATCATCAAGCGTTGGGACGCTAGAGCTGATACGACTTCATGGTATGCACATCGAATCAGAGATACATGGATCTCCGAAGCGACAGAACTACTAGAGCGTAATATGCTCACCATTAAAACCTTAGTGGCAATGTGTCCACTGATTGGATTATTAGGTACTGTAACGGGTATGATTTCGGTTTTCGAAACTATGGCTCAACAAGGTACAGGTAATCCGCGTCTAATGGCATCTGGTATTTCAATGGCCACAATCCCGACTATGGCGGGTATGGTTGCAGCATTATCAGGCGTATTTTTTAGTACGCGTTTAGACGCTAAAGTTAAACTAGCAAAGGCTAAACTGGTTGACAGTTTACCTCATCACTAGAGAGAAATTCGAATGGCACGTAAACGTATTCGTGAAGAAGAAGAAGCAGCAATTGATATGACACCGATGCTTGACATCGTATTCATCATGCTGATCTTCTTTATCGTAACGACTTCTTTCGTTAAAGAAGCAGGTATTGAAGTAAATAAACCTAAAGCAGCTAACCAAACCAAGCAGAAGTCAGCTAATATCTTTGTTGCTGTTAAAGACACTGGTGAAATTTGGTTAGACAAGCGTCGCGTTGATGTAGAGCGTGTTGCTGCTAACATCGAAAAGCTTTTAGCAGAGCAGCCAACTGACGTGGTAATTATCCAAGCTGACAAAGAAGCCAAACACGGCATCGTTGTTAAAGTAATGGATGCTATCAAAGAAGCAGGAATTGATCGTATCTCTATTGCAGCTGCTAAGGGGTAATTTATGGTTCGCTTTTTAGTATCAATACTACTAGGCGCTGCAGTTACCTTTGGACTATTTTCGTTCATGGCATTCCTGATCGCGAGCGGTGATCGCGCTCAGGAAGAACAGTTAGAAAATATCGTGGTGGAAGTTAATACTACGCCACCAAAGTCTGCAGCAGAGACGCGTCGCCGTGTACCGCCACCGCCGCCACCGCCGCCTAAGACACCACCTAAGCCTCAAGCGCCAGAGCCTGAAGCTAACAATAACCAAGGTGGTATCGAGTTCAATATGCCAGGTGTACAACTAGCTGGTGCTAGTACTGGTTTATCAGCTCCAGGTGCGGGTTTTGGTCGTGATGGTGAAGCGACACCAATTGTTCGAATTGAGCCTAAGTACCCAATTCAAGCAGCTCGTGATGGTAAAGAAGGCTGGGTAAGACTATCTTTTACTATTAACGAAATTGGTGGTGTTGAAGACGTTAAGGTTATCGAAGCAGAGCCTAAGCGTATTTTCGACAAAGAAGCTAAGCGTGCATTGCGCAAGTGGAAATACAAGCCAAAAGTTGTTGACGGTAAACCACAGAAGCAACCTGGTTTAACTGTTCAGCTTGACTTTAAAATGGACGGAGGTAGGTAATGTTTAAAAAACTTGCAACGGCTCTGGTTATTGCTTCGGCAGTAACAACAGTCCAATTACCGTTCTCTTTTGACGTTCAAGCCGCAGAAGCGAAACAAGAGAAGAAAAAGCGCCCAACGCAATTAGTTGGTCCATCAGTGGGGAAGAAAGTACAAAAAGCTTTTGAGCTTTACACTGCCGACGACATTGATGGTGCACTTGTTCTTTTGTTAGACATTGAAGCGAGCAAACCGTACGACAAAGCATATGTTGCACGTATGATCGCGGTAATGTACGCAACCAAAGGCAATCAAGAAGAGAAAGCGATCAGCTATCTAAAGCAAGCGGTTGAGCCTGATATCCTAAACGAAGGTGATCACGGTGAATCGATCAAGTTACTTGCTGATTTGCAAATGCAAACCAAAAAGTACCAAGAAGCGCTCAAGAACTATGAAGCTTGGATGGAATTCACAGGTAAAGAAGACTCGCAAACTTACGTTAAGATTGCGCAGGCTTACTATGAACTTCGCCGCTTAGACAAAATGATTGAGCCAGCTGATAAGGCAATTGCGTTATTTGGCGACAAGCCAAGTCAAAACCCTTACATCTTAAAGTTAACATCTTACTATGAACGTAAAATGTACAAAGACGGTGTTAAGGTGCTTGAAACCGTACTGCAAATTTTCCCAGAGAACAAGCAGTGGTGGACGCAGTTAGGTATGTTCTACTTATTAGTAGAAGATTACCCAAAAGCATTATCAACGTTAGATATGGCTTATAAGCAAGGTTACTTAGAAAAAGAGTCTGAGTTAAAAACCTTAGCAAGCTTATACCAGTCTAATGGCGTTCCGTTCAAAGCGGCTAAATTACTTGAGAAGCACATCGCTTCTGGTGATATTAAGCGCGATGACCAAACATTGTCGACACTTGCTAACGCATTCCATGCTGCTCAAAATATTTCGACAGCAGCGAAGTACTATGGTGAAGTTGCTAAGTTAACTAACGAAGCACAGCACTGGCGCAAGCAAGGCATGCTGTTAAAGCAAAGCGAGCAGTTTAAGAAAGCTATCGTAGCGCTGAATAAAGCCCTTGATAAAGGTGTAAACAACAAAGGCCGTATTTATATGAGTCTTGCTGAATCACACTTCTATCTAGGCCAATACAAGCAAGCACATGCTGAGATTACGCGCGCAATGAAAGACCCTAAGTCACGTAAAGCGGCTCGCGGTTGGAAGTCATTTATTGAAGAGACAGCACAACGTAAAGGCGTAGCTATCTAATCATTGATTTCAAGCATTTGCTTATAAATCTAAGCTAATAAAAAACCAGCTATCTAGCTGGTTTTTTTTATGCTTGCTTTTAATTGAAGAATATCCAGATTTAGCGTTAAAAAGCTAACACTGCTTCTTCACATAGCAGCGAGTTAGCTCGTATTCACTAATCGCTCTTTTTCAATAACTCGTTCGATTTCACTGACGATCTCTGCTTTGTGCTGCAATGTTTTAATGGCATTGAATAGCGACTCGGCTTCGGGATAAAAGTATTTCAAATACCTGTACCATTGCTTGAGTCGGCTTGAAAAATAAAATGGCTTAAACTCACCGTCATCTAGCTTAGTCCACTTTAGAATTAATTCGCATACCGAAAGCCAGGTCATCGGAGCTTCATTGAATTTAAGAACGTTAGCTAAGTTAGGGGTTGCCAGTGCCCCTCGTCCTATCATCAAATCATTACAGTTCGAATCCTTCATACATTTAGCTGCGTCTGCGCGTTGCCAAATCTCGCCATTAGCGATAATTGGTATCGTGAGTTTACGTTTAATGTCGGCGATATACTCCCAATAGGCGGGCGGTTTGTAGCCTTGCCTTTTGGTACGTGCATGAACCGTCAGCATATCGGGAGCCGCTTGTGCGATCGCATCGATAATTTCATCGAGTAAACTTGTATCATCAAAACCTAACCGAATTTTCGCTGACAATGGCTGCTCAGTGCCTGACAAAGCGGCTTTAACGCTAGAGATAACCTGATACATCAATTCCGGATCTTTGAGTAAACTGGCACCGCCTTGGCTTTTATTGACGGTTTTTGCTGGACAGCCGAAATTAATATCAACACCTTGAGTGCCCAATTGATGAGCGACTAACGCGTTTTCAGCCATCCAGTTAGGGTCTTGGCCAAGCAGTTGAACTCTGACCGGAGTACCTGAAGGTGTTTTACCACCATTTTTTAGTTCAGGACAAAGTTTGTAAAAAGTGTGATTAGGCACTTTACGGTTTACCACGCGTACAAATTCAGTGATACATAAGTCGTAATCATTTAGTTGAGTGAGCAGTTCCCGCATGAGGTGATCAACAACCCCCTCCATTGGTGCCAAAAATATTTGCTTTACGTTCAAAATTAATCTTTTATAAAGGTGTAAGCGCGTATTTTAGCTTACTTGTGAGGTCAAACAAATTCCCATTCTGGGGAATAAATTTGAAAGAAATATGTTATCTTTGTGGTCTAGATAAAAACACTTATAACAGTATAAGTTAGCTATATTTTATATAACAAAGGAAAACATGATGAATTTAATCAAGAAATCAACTCTAGCTGCTGTGATGGGCTTATTCTCGTTAGGCCTTTTAATTTCTGCGCCTGCAAAGGCTGATGTTAACCCGTTTGCTGTTGAAGACGTCGTTTCTGTGTCTGTTGCTGCTGGTGGTGACAAGTGTGGTGAAGGCAAGTGTGGTGAAGGTAAAGGTAAAGCCAAAGGCAAATGTGGCGAAGGCAAGTGCGGCGAAAGCAAAGCCAAAGGCAAATGTGGCGAAGGCAAGTGCGGTGAAAGCAAAGCCAAAGGCAAATGTGGCGAAGGTAAGTGCGGTGAAAGCAAAGCCAAAGGTAAGTGCGGCGAAGGTAAATGTGGTGAAGGTAAGCCAAAAGCTAAAGGTAAGTGCGGCGAAGGTAAGTGTGGCGGCTAATTGTTGCTATTAACGAAAGCAATAAACTAAGCCCACGTGCCAGTTAAAGATCCCCGTGTTTGTCTAACTGGCTTGGACTTTACTCATTTGACGGCTACCAGTAGGTAGCCGTTTTTATATCACTTTCTAGCGCTTTGTCTTAATTTTCGCGCCCTAGTTACAAATTTAGGCAATTAAGCACAAATAGTTCGCATACTCAATTTAGAATCATTGCTATCTTCTCTCCTTTTTACTGAGGAGCGCTGCTTGTTATAATGTGGCTGCGCTGCTAAATCAATGTTGAGAAGCTTTCAAATGATGGACTTTAACAGCACTTTAAAATCTTGCGTATATTGCGTTAGCCTAGCTATTTTAATGGCGTGTGGTGGTGACAATAAAAGGGCTAATGTCGCACCTACAATTGATAGCCAAGACCTTGAAGTGCAGTTTGCCCAGCCATTGACCTTTGATGTGACAGCAAGCGATAACAATGGAGACAAGCTCAGCTATACTATCGCACGGCACCCTCAGCACGGTAAGCTAGTTTATCTTGGAGAAAATCGATACACATATCAGCCCGAGCAAGGGCAAGTAATCCCGGCTAGCTTTATCATTTCTGTATCTGATGGCAAGTTATCTGCCAAGACCGCTATAAATGTTGCGATCATCGACGATAACCCGTTCCAATTGATCAGCCACCTACCTGCAGCCAACGAAGCCTTTTATTCTAATAGTGGCCAGTTAACGCTAAATTTCAACTCAGTTTCGGCACTGCCAGAAAACAGTCAAGACTACAGCTGTGAACACACCATTGGCCTCATCAACCAAGCTAACGAAGAGTGTGTTCCCGTTAGGCTATCACTGGCGGCGAATAAAAAGCAGCTAGTGATAGAGCCGCAATATGCACTGCCTGCGGTCACTCGCTTTTCCCTCAATATTCATCAAACACACAGGAATTTTGTTGGCGCAGCGCTGATCAAGGATTATCAGGTTAACTTTGCTACGGCCGCCAAACAACCAGTGATCAACGAATTGATTTTAACTGACTTTGACACCGATTATCGCTGGCTTGAGCTATATAACGGTACTGCCAGCACGATAAATTTAGCCCACTACCAAATCAGTACTCAAGCGCTAAATACTGAGACATTTGAAGTATCAGCGCAGCACAGCTTTGTTTTGCCAGAGCAAACCTTAGCTCCAGGACAATATTATGTTGTGCAAAATGCTCACCTGCCTTTTGAATGGCGTAACGGTTTTAAAAGTACCACGGAGCGTTTTATTGTTACTGGCGAGCAGTATATGTATTGGTCAACGTCCGGGTATATTGAATTAATGAATGCGGCAGATAAGCAAGTGATTGATGTGGTTAAGTTTGGTGACTATGACAGCGACATTCATGCCACAGCTTGGCAAGGGGATAATATTGCGACTGACGGTATCAATATTATCTACAGGGTCAACAACAAAGAAGCAGGTCAAAATGGCGCTAGCAAAACAAATTGGCAGCTTAGTGCTTATCCGACGGCAGGAGCCATCAATGATGTGGCCTGTGAAGACGACTTAGACAAGGATGGTATTCCAGACTGTAATGAGCAAGCCGGTACGACATACGCAGGCTTACCATTGCACCAATGGGGAGCTAGGGCTGGCCAACCAGATATTTTCGTTGAAATTGACTATATGAACAGCGATGACCCTGGCGTGCGCCCGCAGTGGCATACCTTGGCAAAAGTAAAGCAGGTATTTGCTGATAATGGTATCGCAATTCACTTTGATGCTGGTACTTTGTTTGCACAACATAGTATTGCACCTCAAGACAGGTTTAATCTTGGTGGCGGGAATGAGGTCGCCTACAGCCAAAGCACTTACTTTGCTCAATCACCGGGGCAAAGCAGTGTGCTAGCTTACAAAAGCGAACACTTTGCATTGGCGCGTGATAATATTTTCCACTATACCTTGTTTGCTAACTCACAGCAGTTGGATGGCTCATATGGCTCCGCTGGCTATGCGGAAATAAATGGTGATGACCTTATTATCACACTTGGCGGCTGGGGTTTAAACGATGCTAATGAAACGAGCCGAAATTATTTAATCAATATGCAATCAGCAACCTTAGTGCATGAGCTAGGGCATAATTTTGGCTTGCTACACGGTGGTCTTGATGGGGTTAACAACAAGCCAAATCATCTCAGCAGCATGAACTATGACTATCAGCTATCAGGTATTCCGACTATCGGTAATAATGAGGGAGATCGCTTAATGCAGAATCGCTACTTTCCTAATGAGCGCTGCACTCCCTTCACGCTCGTAAATGGCCCAGAAGGTGATTTTCACAAGTATAATATTGGCTACTCACACGGGGTAAGCATTGAGCTATTTGAAGGTGACTTAGATGAGCAGATAGGTTTTGGGCATCAAGCGTCATCTTCCATTGATTACAATTGCGATGGCGAGATTGCTAAAAGCCCTGTGAGTGTTGACCTTGACTTAAACAGCTATCAAGACGATATATTTACCGACTACAATGAATGGCAAGCGCTTGAATTAGACTTTAATACGGTCAAACCGTTTGATGCGCCTCCTATACTGCAACAACTGCGCGATATTTCAGCTGCCCCACTTGAAGAATTAGCGCCCAGCGATGCTTTACTCAATAACATTAAGCGTGCAGGCCTATAAAAATTTGTTTAGCGGTACCTGGCAGACAGTTAATTTTTCCGTTTTATCCATTGAAATAGTCTGAATTTCATACTTTTGTCATAAAGGTAACTCAAACCTTGTCAAAGTGTTAACAAGCTGTAATGTCATTTATGGAAGTGTAACTGTAAGACATGTCTCACATGAGTGTAAGATATTGAGTAATTTGCTAACGAAAAATGGAAATTGCACGATTAAAAGTTAATTAAAAACATAGTCTTAGTTGTTTTGGTTGAGAATTGTACGTAATGGGCCAAGAAAAACTTTTCAGGCCCTGGTGGTTAATATTACCTGATAACGTAATATTACAATTGTCAGGACGACACAGGAAATGACTTCCTGTTAGGGAAACTCTAGGACAGAGTTATGCAACAAGGAGTTGCATTGGATGATACAACAAGGATGTGAATTAGCAAAGGATAGCTAAGTTTACGGAAAGACAGGAAAGCTTTTACACAGGGTGTGTACTACATTAGGAAATGTATTCTTTAGGAAGAAGTTCAGGGACAGCGAATGGATCGCTAGGATTTACTAAGGACAGTTTCTTTAAGGATGAAGCGGGAAACACTAATTGTGTGCAGGATGCACAACAAAGCTAGATAAGAAAATGCGACTCTATGAGTCGCATTTTTTTATGTCAAAAATAATTTAAGCTTGAATTCAACCAATTTGCACAAAATTAAATCCGACACTCGGGTATCTGAATTTTTACTAGTCACTTTTCCAATAAAGCTTGGCGTATAAAAGCCTGCGTATTAAGTTGATGTTAATCGGCGTAGCCCCATGGCGCAGGTGGTGTATTTATTGGCTTGGTCAAATCGAAATCCACTCTAAACTCTCGACCTTTGCGAATCAGCCGATAGCTAAATCTGTTCGGGTATATAAATATTTGCCATGTGTTGGTGGCTGACTGTGGAATACCCTGTTGAATAAACAGCTCTTTGGAATACTGATCTACTGGAAACGATTGAACTTCGGACCATCCTGCATCTGTGGTGTGTCCACCATACATGGTTTGTACATCGTGGTTGCCATTTGGCTGGCGATGATCGTGTTTAAGTGAAAGCCCAGAGCCTGTTTTGGTGATCAGCCAAGTACGCGATGCATCATCACCAATATGAAAAGGGATTTGTAGCTGATGTTCAGCGCACTTTCTAACATGCATCACGAGCTTTTTATCGTTGAACGTATTGTTGCCCCCAATATCAGAAGTCACCTTACCTGCAAAAGCCTGTCCGCAGTATGCCGCTATTGCATCAAAAAATGCATCGTGGGAGGCGGTTGAAACCAATGGGGCCTCTTGAATGACCATTGATCCTTCCGGTTGTTTATTTTCTCCTGCAACAGCTGAGCCCATGGTTAGGGCAAATGTGAGCAGCAGTGTGCTCAATTTCGGCTTAGTGGTTATCCAGTTAAGTTGCATATGGTTTCCTTATTGGGTTATTTCAAAAGCGTCGCAATATGTTAAGCGCCGCCAGCTGAAGATCATAGTGGGAAATATACCAATCCGCATAATAATATGATCAACTCAGAGTTATTTCAGCGGTTCAAGTACAAGAAAATTTTTGCCGATATAGTCGCTCTACATCTAGAAAATTTTCCGCCGTAATTGTGCCGCTGAAAAGCTCCTGAAAGGCTTGGCCAAAACGCTTTACTACTGTGTTGCATGTTTTTGAAATAGAACAACTATGACGAGCAAACATGCGCCTTGCATTAAAACGTTTTATCTCAAGCTGAGTGAACATTTATTTATGCGGATTGGTATTAAATACGTATTCAACAAGCAATAACTGTTAACTACCGCTAAAATACGCAATTCTTCTTCCGTTATTTATTTAGTCTCCTAATTTCATGAACTCTGCTTCTCAGTTACGCCAAACGATTAAATTGGCGTGGCCTATTTCTTTGCAAAACATGCTGGTCACCTTATTGAGCATGATTGACGTGGTGATGGTTGGCCACTTAGGTAACGCAGCGGTTGCCTCTGTGGGGCTGGGCAATCGCATTCAATTTGTAGTTTTAGTTATTGCCACGGGCCTTTCGTGGGGCGTGGGGGTGTTAGCCGCCCAATATTTTGGTGCCGGTAAAAGTGATAAGATTCGGCGCAGTATTCAAATTGCCTCAGTCATCGCGCTACTTGCTTTTATTCCTATCGCGATTGGCAATTTTTATTTTGCTGAGACCATAATTCTTTGGGCATCATCTGACCTTGAAGTTATTGCGCTCGGCGAAGTTTATCTGTGGATCACTATGCCCAGTTTAATTTTCGTGGCGCTCGTACTTATTGTTGAGAACGCGCTGCGAAGCATTGGCCAAGTCAAGCTGCCATTGGCGTTTAGTTTCGTTGCGATTGTCATTAATATTGTGCTGAATTACTGGTTGATTAATGGTGGCTTTGGCATTCCCGCATTGGGAGTTGAGGGAGCCGCTTGGGCGACGTTACTATCGCGTGCACTTCACTTTGTTATCATTTGGGCGTTTTTGATTAAGCATCGTCACTTGTTGGCACCGAAAGCTGGCGATTTGTCGCTGTTGGCTAATCGCAGTGCTTGGTCACAGCTGTTTCAGCTGATATGGCCGATGATGGTCAGTTTTGGTATTTGGTCTATTGGCACCTTTGTTTATCAACTCATATACGGTCAATTGGGAACAGAAGCATTAGCGGTCATGAGTTTGCTCTCACCGATAGAGGGCATATTTCTCTCAATCTTTTTTGGCTTGGCATCCGCGTGCTCTATTATGGTTGGTCAAAAACTGGGCGCTGATGCCTTCGCGCAAGCTTGGCAAGTGGCGAAATCCTTTTTCTTTATATGCCCTTTGGTTGCCGTAGGCCTTGGTGGGGCCGCGTTGCTGCTTGAAGGTTTAATCTTTAGTCCGTATGAGAATATGTCGGCACAAACGTTAGCAACGGCTCATCAAGTATTTATGCTCATCGCGTTAGGGGCTTGGCTAAAAGTATGCAATATGACACTCGCCTTAGGCGTGATACGCGCGGGTGGCGACAACAAATTTTGTATGATCACTGATATCTTTGGCTTGTGGGTGGTCAGTATTCCACTTACCTTCGTGGCCGCAACTATTTGGCAGCTTCCGTTAATCTGGGTCGCTATGGCCGCCTACAGTGAAGAAGTTGTTAAATTAACCTTGTTTAGTTGGCGAACATTTTCGAAGAAATGGATGCGTAATCTATCCGCTCAAGCCCATTAAGTTGAGTAAAACGGCTAGAGCCAAAACGGTTCGGCTAAAACCCAAATCGATCAGCTTAGCGCAATGAAGACTCCGGTAGAGCCTAAATCTTTGGCGCTGCCAATTAGCTTGTTATGCTCTGTTGCGATTTTGTCAGCAAGTACTTTAATTGCGTGCTAAAGGCTGTAAGGAAAAATGAAACTGGCGCGAGTAATGGATATATATCAACTTCCTGCTGGAATACTGCTTGGTGCTTGTGCGCCGCTTAAATCCCATGTCATTAGGTTTGTTAGCGTAACCCGTAGGCATCGTCGTTATGTCGTTATTGATTTGAAATAACGTAAAGATTTCGCCCCAAACTTAATTAGATTTTTAAAACCACTAATAATTAGCCAAGTTCGCGATAAATTACGAATTTGTTGTGCTATGAACATTGCTGCTTTTATTAACTCTTTGTTTTAATTTGAAAAATATTTTGGCACTAGATTTGATATCAAAGGTTATCAAGCAAGCGATAGGGCTTGCTCGCAATTAACCACTCAAATAATCAAACATGTAGCGTTCATGTAAGGACAGAATAATGAAAAAATTTGCAGCAGCTCTAGTGACCATGATGTCAACATCCGTTTGGGCACACGATTTCAACACAGATTCATGTGATGTAAATTTGAATTCAGGCATGCACATTAATCATCAAGTCATTGAATTTACTAAGCACGATAAAACGCTATACAAAATCGTCGGCAAGGACACCTTGATTGTTGCTGACAATGAGGTTTATTTGGCGGCTGATCAGCAAGCGCTAGTTGCTGACTATGCGGCAAGTATTCGCGCTGTAGTGCCTCAAGTAAAAAGTATTGCCATTGAAGGCATTGCCTTAGCGACAGAGGGCGTTAACTTGGCGTTTAACGAGCTACTGGGAGAGGGTAACAACCTTGGTAGCAAGTTAACGCGTGAATTAGAGCTGTTGAGTAACGAGTTGGATAATCACTTGTCGTTAGAGCAAGGTATTAATTTTGACGAAAACGGTGTGATTGGTGAAGACTTTTTAGGCGAAGACTTTGAGCAGCGCGTTGAAGAGACAATCGAAACGGCAATTCAAGAGTCACTTGGCAGTTTACTCATTGCAGTGGGTCAGGAAATGTTATTTGCTGGCGGCGATATGGAAGCATTTGAAGCAAGAATGGAAAATTTCGGCTCAGATATAGAACAGCAAATGGAAGCGCGAGCAGCATTACTTGAGGCTAAAGCGGATACACTGTGCCAATCAATTCATCTCATTGACCAGGCGGAAGAAGTCTTACGCTCGGAAATTGACGAACTCGCTGAGTTTGACTTGTTAACCGTTACAACTAAAAGCGCTCACAAGGCTTGAAATTAAGCGGCTATTGAAGCTATTGAAGCTATTGAGTCTATTTAAAAGTCATCAGGCTTGCGTGCGAAGCTCGCATCAAGCCTGACAACATTAGTTCAAGGATGAACTTGGATAAACGCTATGGCGGCTTGAATCTCTGCAATGGAATAATTGAGGTTTTTTTCAATAATAGCGGCAGGCTGCTGGAAAATTGATGAATCAGCTTGATGGCTGGTAGCAACAATGGCTTGATTTTGGCTATCCATCAATCGAACAAATACATGAGCACTGTTGTTTTCAAACCCACTTGCACGTCTTGTTTTCGGTGAGTGATAAGAGACTTCGGTGAAAATGATCCCCTCTGCGCCGAGTGTATTGGCAATGGTAATTACGGTTTCTACTGGTGAGTTCTTGTAATCTTGCGCAAGACCTTGAGCTTTAATCATGCGATTCACTTGTGCGGCTGGCACTATATTAATTTGTGAAGATACAGCCAAAGCGTGCTCTAGTGAACGCTCTGCTTGCGGTGCATACTCGCTGTCTATTGGCGCAATCACAATAGTTTTCCACTTGGCGCCTTTGTATCGCTCATTAAATGATATTTGGCTACAACCACTCAAGATTAAACAGAAAATCGCAAGATAGATGGTTTTCAAATGCATATTTATTCCTTTACTAAACGCAGACTTATTATCTAATTGAATATAAATTATTGAAATTATGATGAATGCTAGCTGAACAGAAAGTAATTTTGGTAGCTATAAGCTGGTAGTTTTTCGCATGTTAACAGCTGTAAGTCTTTGCATGCTGGACTAGGTAGCGCTTGACAGTAATTTAGTTACATACTGACATCACAGAAATCCAGTACAATGTGCCTAAATGCGAGCATAGTGCTCAATTGGCCGTTATCAATATCAAAAAAGTTACATAAACCAAGTTATATAAAGCAAAGTTAAATTGTTATTTATGAATCATTCCGTACAGCAGCTTTACTGCTATCGTAAGAGTATTAGCACTAAACCGTTTAACGCACGTGGTAAAAAAGTTCAGCGCTGCGAGCGTTGTCAGTTGGCCGAGGTTAACTGTATATGTGCGTTGCGGACATCAGCAACTACAGAGGCTAACTTTGTGATCATGATGCATGACGCGGAAGTGCTTAAACCGAGTAATACCGCTCGCTTAATCGCTGATGTTGTGCCAAATACTCAGGCGTTTATCTGGTCACGTACTGAGCCAAACCCAGCACTACTCAAGCTGCTTGCTGACCCTCAATATTTCCCTGTTGTGATTTTTCCTGCCCAGTATGCCGCTGAGCCTAGAACTGTGCTTATTAACCAAATGCCTGATCTTACTCAAAGTGAGTTTACGCAAGGTAAAACACCCTTGTTTATTTTACTCGATGGTAGCTGGCGGGAGGCAAAGCGAATGTTTCGTAAAAGCCCGTACCTAGATAAGTTTCCGGTGTTGAGTATTACCGGCGCGAGTGATGAGCAAATGGGCAATTATATTCGCGAAGCCGAAGTGGAAAATCAGTTTTCGACGGCGCAAGTTGCCGCGCAGGTTTTAGCGCTAAACGGCGAAGCAAAGGCTGCGCAGCATTTATTTTTGTGGTTTGATTTATTTAATTTTCAATACCAAAAAAGTGTCTGCCAGCGCAATCAAGGGCGAAGTGATGCCCAAGCGCGCTATCAAGCGTACCTTGCTCGCAGAGCGCAGCAGTCAGAGGCAAAGGAGTGATCACAACCGATAGATTAACGCTAAGGCCGCTAACGCGGGGTGATTGGCAATTCATTATTGATATTTTCAATCAGCCAGATTTTATTCGTCACGTCGGCGACAAAGGTATTCGCACTCAAGCTGATGCGATTGACTATCTGGAACAGGGGCCAATGCTTTGCCATCAAACACATGGTTTTAGCATGTTAGCAATGGAGCGCCGTGCTGCTTTGACCACAAAAAGCAGTCAGACAGACGTCGTTGGCCTTTGCGGTTTATTGCAACGCGATAATATGCCGTGCCCAGATATCGGCTATGCGTTATTGCCGCCATATTACCGACAAGGTTATACCCTAGAAGCCGCGCAAGCGGTTATCCGTTATTTTTCACATATACGTCCGTTGTTGGCAGTGATCAGCAAAGGTAACTTCGCCTCGCAGCAGCTTTTGTTAACCTTGGGCTTTAAGCCAACGCAAGCCACTTTGGTGGCAAAGGCATTTGGTGATGATGTGACGGTATTTCAACTAGACTGAGGTTAAAGCAGGCTCTGAGCGGGGATCAAGAGCTGCTGCTGCGTTTGTGTTAATTGTTTTAAGTATTCCCACACAGTGGCGACCCGTGTGAGTCGCTTTAACTCTGGGTGAGTCGTCAGCCATAAGCTGCGGGTGATCGTCACCTCGTCTGGCAGCAGTTTAACGAGATCTCTGTCTTGCTCTGCCAAAAAGCAGGGCAGAATACCAACCCCTAACCCTGACTTAATCGCACTGTATTGGCTGATAATACTGGTACTGCGAAATAGTGGCGCGATGTTTTCTGAGACTTCGTTTAAGTAGCTAAGCTGCTCGGTAAAGAGCAAATTGTCAACATAGCTCACCCATGGCAGGTTCGCTAATGTTGGCAGCGATACTTTGGCGTATCGCGCTTGATGCGCTCGTGCCCCATAAATTTGGAGCTGATAATCGGTCAGTTTAGTGACGATCATTGAGGTGCCTTTGGGCTGCTCAACGGCAATGGCGATATCTGCCTCATTTCGGCTAATTTTAACGTCTCTGGCAAACTGCAATAGTTCGATTTCAATTTTCGGGTGTTGGCGGTGCAGCTCAGCTAAATTCGGGGCGATAAAGTGATTGCCAAACGCTTCGGTCGCACCAATGCGAACGGTACCTTGTTCACTGGTATTGTGCAGTGCAATTTGTTCATAGGCCAATGTCGCATCTTGCTCCATTTTAGTGGCTCTAACAACGAGCCGTTGGCCGTCCTCCGTCAGCTTATGGCCGTTTGTCGTGCGCTCAAACAACTGCGCTGACAAGCTAGTTTCCAGTTGGTGTAAGCGCCTCGAAACAGTAGACGCATCAATACGCAAGCGACGAGCTGCAACTGACAAGCGCTCGGCACGTGACACTTCTAAAAATATGCGTAAATCTTCCCAGTTCATAACTTACTGCCTCGCTCACGGCTTAACATTAACCGCAGCTATTATAGGAACGAATTGCTGTTTTTTGCAAAAATGCAAGCTATATTGCATTTGTGCTTGTTGTGGCTTTTCACGCGAGCGTCTAACGTAGTGTGATGACTTACCGTATTCGCCTATGTGACTTAATACAAAAGGAACTTAGTGCAAATATGATCTTACCTTGAGAGCAGTTATGACAGTGAAAAAAATTCCTTTGATTATTGGCGGTGAGCAAGTGCAATCTGCCACCGATACTTGGTTAGATGTGCTCAATCCCGCAACCCAAGAAGTGGTTGCACAAGTGCCAATGGCGACAGCCGATGAAGTCGCCGCAGCGGTGGCCAGTGCCAAAGCAGCATTTCAGTCTTGGTCACAAGTCTCGCTGACAAATCGCATGCGCATTATGGTGCGTTTTCAAGAGTTGGTGCGTGAGCACACCAGTGAAATTGCAGAACTTATCACGCTCGAACACGGTAAAACCTTACCCGATGCAGAAGGTGAAGTCGGTAGAGCGTTAGAGGCGGTTGAAAATGCCTGTGCGATTACGCGGTTACAGCTTGGTGAGATGGCCAATAACTCAGCAACAGGTGTGGATACGTACACACTGAATAAGCCACTCGGTGTTGGTGTTGGTATTACTGCGTTTAACTTCCCGGTTATGCTACCAGCGTTTATGTTTCCGCCAGCGATTGCATGTGGCAATACCTTTGTGCTTAAACCATCTGAGCAAGACCCATCATCAACTATCCGCTTTGTTGAGTTAGCGATGGAAGCATGTATTCCCGCTGGCGTGATTAATGTTGTCCATGGTGGCCCAGAAGTGGTGGATGCATTGTTAGAGCATCAAGACGTTAAAGCGGTTTCTTTTATTGGATCAACGCACGTTGGTACTCATGTTTATAACCATGCCAGCCAACACGGTAAACGCGCGCAAGCGATGATGGGCGCTAAAAATCATATGGTGATCATGCCCGATGCCAATAAAGATAGAGCGATTAACGATTTATTAGGCTCAGCCTTTGGCGCAGCTGGGCAGCGCTGTATGGCCAACCCGGTAACGATATTAGTCGGGGAAGCGCGCAACTGGTTACCTGAAATAGCAGAGCGTGCCAAAGCCTTAAAAGTAGGGCCAGGCTCGCAGCGCGATGCGGATCTCGGCCCTGTGGTCTCACCGCAAGCAAAAGCGCGTATTTTGCGATTGCTCGACTCAGGTGTTGAGCAAGGGGCTGAACTACTCGTTGATGGCCGTGATTGTGTTGTTAAGGGCTACGAGCAAGGTAATTTTGTTGGCCCAACCATGTTTGCCAAGGTGAAAACAGACATGGACATTTACACACAAGAAATTTTTGGCCCAGCGCTTTGTGTGCTAGAGGCGGAAACGCTTGATGACGCCATCGCGATTATCAATGCCAACCCCAATGGTAATGGCACGTCAATCTTTACCTCAAGTGGTTGGTACGCCCGTAAGTTTGAAAATGAGATAGATGTGGGCCAAGTGGGCATTAACGTACCAATTCCGGTGCCTGTCGCTTACTTTAGCTTTACCGGTTCTCGTGGCTCAAAGTTGGGCGACTTAGGGCCGAACGGCAAGCAAGTGATTAGCTTTTGGACGCAAACTAAATCAGTCACCGCGCGTTGGTTTGAACCGGATCATCAAGATGGTGCAGAGGTACATACCACCATCAGTTTGAAATAGGATTTATTGTCTAAATCAAAAAGTAAAAAACAAAAAGCAAAAATTAAACAGCGAAAGTCGGCATATGCAGGCTTTCGCTTTTTTCGTGCTGTTAAAGAAATGCGAAAAGTAAATTGGCAAACTATATTCGATAAGCTGGCATATCAACGGCGTTAAGTTTTAAGCCGTATAGCTCCATGGTGCCAGTTGCACTGGATTCGCCATCACCACTAAATTCAAAATCAAAGAGACTGCGAATATAAAAGCCTTGGCGTTTATTAAAGCGGGGCAGTGCACTTTTACGGAATACAGAAATTAACTGTAAGCCCTGCTGTTCACAGTGGCGCTTGGCGTGCACTTTGGCGATTTCAGCGACTTTTCGCAAGTACCAAAAATACCAGCCAATTAAGAAAATCCCCAACAGTAAATAAATATCGCCCATATGTTTCTCAGTTACTTCTTGATGTTGATCTTGTTGCTCGCGTTAACCAAATAGCTGGCCAATGGCTTTCGCCAATGCATCACTGCGAGTTTCACTGCGCATTACAGCAAAGACATGAGGTCGCAAGGCTGGAATTGCAACTAGGTCTTTAAAAATTGCAGTGAATAGTGCGAGATCAGGCTTATCTGCTAACTGTGATAACAGTTGCTCAAGCGTTGTTGCGTTTAACCCTAACCAGCAACGACCAGCAAGCGTGATATAAATATCATCCGCTTGAGGCTGAGCGAGTAATTCGCCAATTAGTGCGACAACATGTGGGTGCTCAGCTGTGCTTGCAAGCGCTCTAATCAATTGTGCTTTGATTTCGCTGTTTTGTGTTGTTTTAATCAATGCAATCATTGCCGCTAACACATTTAGCGGTAATTGCTGGTTTTCCAGTGCATGACAAAACGGAATGAGTACATTAGTGTCAAAGTTAGCAAGGTTTTTTGCCACCGCTTCGCTGATACTTGTTTGATTCATTTCCGCCGCTAAATCACTGATCCCTTGAATACCAATACTTTGCCATTCATCCCAGGCTAATTGGCCGTTTACGTATTCTTGAAAGTGCTCGAAGTGAATGCTCGCCGGCTGCTTTAGCTCTTTTCTGACGAGTGTATTTATCGCTGCCAATTTATATTCAGCTGGGGTGATATGGTATGGGTTACTATTAAGCAACTCTTCTTGTTTCTCTGTTGGATCAACGGTTAAGTCTTGGCCGAGTGCTTCGATAATGATGGCAATAAAGTGGTTACGCGCCCCTTGGTTTAACAGACCGCGCTCATCTAGCGGTAATTTGATAAACCATAAATAAGGTGCTTTCGATTTTGCTTGCCAAAACGCAATCGCAATATGGGCATGCCCTTGGCTTGGAAAAGGGTAGGGCATCATATTTTGTTCGACGCGGTTAAAGTCATCTTTACTGATTTTAGTAATTTTACGGCCGATATCGTAAATGCGGAATTGCGAGCCAGAAAATTGCAATAGCTCAGAGATAGTATCGATGCGATCCATAATTGAAAAAGTAGTCGAATTTGAGGCGAATTATACCCAAGCCGCTTTAATATGCGAGTTTCAGTTGGAATTAAAAGCGATTTAGGCACAGGTTAATCGCTCCTTGCGTAACCTAAGTACCTGCGTCCATGCAGGCAAGGCGTTGGTTTTTAATAATGGCTTCCCCTTATCAAAATCAACAACGCAGCATAAATTGTTTTTAAACCAACATTAATCACTATTCATTAGAGTACAGCTAAACCTTAACTCTACAGAGTACTGTAACAAACGTACTGATACTTGCAGCTTGAAGTGGTTTGGGTATATGGCGATAATGCCGCGCTAACACCATGACCAATGTTTGCAAATCATTAAATGACTTCTCAACAACACAGTATCGACGATTTACTTTATCAATTAGAGCAAGAGCTGCGTCGCTTAACGCTTTGGAGCTTAGTAAAACCTAGCCCTGAAAAGCTGATGAGCACAGCACCTTTTTGTGTTGATACCTTGCGTTTTGAACAGTGGTTGCAATATATCTTCCTACCACAAATGTACCAGTTAATTAAAAACCTGCAGCCACTACCGACACAGATAGCATTATGTCCGATGGCTGAAGAGGCGTTTGTCGGCTTATCAGACAAAGCGGCAGATTTAATTAATATCATTGGCGATATTGATGAATTGCTCAGTGGTCAGCGTCAACAGCAGAAGTTTTTACGTCATGAGTAAGTCGATAGTGGAAAGCGAAAATCAAGCTGAGCTGGCAGACTTAGCAGCGTGTGAAGCGCAAAAGCCCGTACTAGAAATTCTTTATCAAGATGAATACTTAGTTGCGATAAATAAACCGGCAGGTCTGTTTGTACATCGCAGTTTTTTAGATAGGCACGAGCGCTATTTTGCTTTGCAGCTGTTGCGTGACCAAATAGGCCAATACGTTTATCCCATTCATCGGCTCGATAAGCCAACTAGCGGCGTGCTGTTGTTTGCGCTTGATCAAGAGGTGGCAAGGGCACTAAACGATAAGTTTATTACGCGCGATATCGAGAAAACCTACTATGCCTTGGTACGTGGCTTTTTGGCGGAACAAGTACGCGTTGATTACCCGCTAAAAGAAAAGCTGGATAAAATTGGCGATAAATACGCTAGCGAAGATAAGCCAGCGCAAGCTGCCGTTACGCAATTCACGACCATTGCACAAGGTGTTATCAATAAGCCATTGGGGCGTTACGATACTGTGCGTTATTCTCTGGTGAAAGCGAGCCCAGAAACGGGGCGTCGTCATCAAATTCGCCGCCATTTAGCTCACCTGCGCTTTCCAATTATTGGTGATGTTAATTACGGCGATAACAAGCAAAATCCATTTTTCGCTGAGGAATTTGGTTACCGTCGTCTGATGTTGTTTGCACAGTCACTGGCATTTGAACACCCAGTGACAAAAAAGCCGCTTGTGATTGAAGCGGCGTTTGATCAGCAGTGGTTATCGGTATTTGAACAGTTAGGCTGGCAAGGTATCAAGGTTTAGGTTCAAGGTATCAAAGTCTAGGCTTTTGATGCCATCCGTTAGTTCGAGCATAGCTATGCTAGCCATATCTATTAAGAGGGCTATAGTTTCGTGCTTTTCGTACTACTAGCGCCACCGGTTAAGCTCACAAACTGGGTATTATACTGGCGGCTGTAGTGGTCATATAGCCAATCAAGGCGGTGTTTAGCACGCTCAGTTGCTGGCGCTTTGTTATCGCGCTCACCCGTAATCATCACATAACCCACATTTTGTCGGCCAAGCGCCTCGTTTCGTGTTTGCTCAAACTGTGCCATCATAATTTGATCCGCCGTGGTAGGGCGCTTTAATAAACTAATGAGGAGTTCAGTATCGTTAGTTAATGGCTTTTGGTAGTCTTGATATGCAAGATTCTCGGTACTTGAGCAAGCGCTCAATACTAAAACACAGGCTAAGGTAACTAACTGGCTAATAACTTTCATGGTCGCTACTGATGGTTTCTATGGATTGTCTAACTACCATTCAGCAAGCTGTGTACCAATGCATTTTTGACACTTAGTTTTTAATGATAAGTGATTAAATATAATGCAATTTTAATTTCTATCCTTGTTCGTTTTATGCCTCAAATACGATGTGTTATCCCATAAAAAAAGCGCTAGATTTTTACTGTCAAAAATCTAGCGCTTGATGGTTCAGTCAGGTTAAGTTCGTGTCACAAGCTTAACCTAATCGCCCTTGATGACTGTTATTCTTTACTTTTACTCATCACTTTTATTCGTCAGAAACAGAACGCAGTAGGGCATTAATACCAACTTTAGCGCGTGTTTTTGCATCCACTTTCTTCACGATAATGGCGGCGTACAAGCTGTAAGTACCACATTTTGATGGCAAGTTACCTGGCACCACGACAGAGCCTGCCGGTACACGGCCATAGTGTGTTTCACCGGTTTCGCGATCGAAAATACGCGTGCTTTGGCCGATGTAAACGCCCATTGAGATCACCGCACCTCCTTCAACGACAACACCTTCAACGATTTCAGAGCGCGCGCCAATAAAGCAGTTGTCTTCAATAATGGTTGGGCCAGCTTGCAGTGGCTCTAACACACCACCAATACCAACACCGCCAGATAAATGCACATTTTTACCAATTTGCGCGCACGAGCCAACAGTTGCCCATGTGTCGACCATAGTACCTTCATCAACGTAAGCGCCAATGTTAACGTAGCTAGGCATCACGACCACGTTTTTACCCACGTAGCTGCCCGTTCGAACGGTTGCTGGTGGGACAACACGCACACCGTCAGCCTCGAACATGGCTTGTGTGTAATTCGTGTATTTTAATGGCACTTTATCGAAAAACTTGCTTTCAGCACCGTCAATCACCTCGTTGTCCCAAATGCGGAAGCTCAGCAATACCGCTTTTTTAAGCCACTGGTGAACGACCCATTCGCCGGCAACTTTTTCAGCGACACGCGCTGAGCCATCATTTAAGGCGGCAAGTGCCGCTAAAACTGCCGCTTTAACGTCATCGGTCACCGTTGCTGGTGTAATTGACATGCGATTTTCAAACGCTTGTTCAATCGTTGCTTGCAAGTTTGTTATCTCTTGATTTTGCATGGTAAATCCTTCGTTAGTTAAACGATATCGTCACATAGACGTTCGTTTAATAGTTGTTGTTCTGTGTCGGTAAGTGCTTGGCCCTCGCCGTTGGATACCGTAAATACGTCTTCTGCACGCTCACCAAAGGTGGTGATTTTAGCACTGTGAATGGTCAGTTTTAGGTCGCTAAACACTTGCGCGAAACTGGCCAGTAAACCTGGTCTGTCGGTGGTAATTATTTCCAGTAGTGTTGTGCTGTCATCATCCGTTTGAATAAAACTGACTTGAGTTTTCAGGTTAAAGGTTTGCAAGCGCTTCGATACCGGTTGTACTTCAATGGTCGCCAACGTTTCTTGGCTCAAGCGTGACGCCAATAAACGCGAAATTTCCTGTTGGCGTGACTCGTCGGTAATTGCCTTAGATTGATGATCTAACACCACAAAAGTATTTACTGTATAGCCCGTGTTGCTGGTAATAATTTTAGCATCGTGGATCGACAGTTTTTTGCTACCGAGCAGGGCGACCGTATTGGCGAAAATATTTGAGCGTTCTTTGGTGAAGATAAACACTTCCGTGCCACCGCGATACGGTTTGGGACTAACCAACACCAAAGGTTTGCTGCGATCGTGGCCAAGAATATGCTGGGTATGCCAAGCAATTTGCGTTGGCGTGTAGCGCAAGAAGTAGTCGGTATTAAACTCTTGCCAGAGGTTAGCGATTGCCTGCGCTTCAACGCCATCAGCCAGCAATAGCTCTTGTGCTTGTTGCTCGTTTTCACGAATTTGGTCAGCTAAATCAACCGGCTTCTCTAGGCCACGTCTAAAAGCGCGCTTAGTGGCAAGGTATAGCTCTTCAAGTAGGTTAGCTTTCCAGCTGTTCCACAAACTTTCGTTGGTGGCGCGCATATCGGCCACCGTTAAACAATACAGGTAATCTAAGTGTGCCTCATCGCGCACAATCTCGCCAAATTGCTTAATGACATCTGGGTCAGAAATATCACGGCGCTGAGCGGTTACTGACATTAATAAATGCTGTTGCACTAACCAAGCAATCATACGACCGTCGTGATCGTTAAGTTTGTGCTCTTTGGCAAAGTTAAGCGCATCGACCGCGCCAAGTTCGGCGTGATCACCACCTCGCCCTTTGGCGATATCATGGAAAATACCCGCTAAATACAAGACTTCCGGCTTGCGAATACGTTGCACAATCTTACTACAGCGCGGGAATTCATGGTTGTGCTCAGGTTGGCTAAAGCGATACAGGTTTTTGATCAGGCGATAGCTGTGCTCGTCAACAGAATAAGCGTGGAACAAGTCAAACTGCATTTGCCCAACAATAGAGCGCCATTCTGGTAAGTAAGCCCCTAAAATACTGTGTCTGTGCATTAGGGTAAAAGCTAAGCCTAGACCGCGCGGGTGCTTGATAATTTCAATGAAAATGCGGCGGTTTTCTTCGTAGTCGTTCAACCGTGAAACCAAGCGGCGACGAGCATTGCGCAGAGCGCGTAGGGTTTCAGAGTGTAAGCCTTTGATAATAGGATTTTGTGCAATGGTTAAAAACATTTCCATGATTTTAACGGGGCGCATAAACAAGCGATTGCTGCTGACCTTGATCAGGCCACCAACAACCGAAAAGTCTTTGTTAAGTTCGACAACTTCCGGCTTGGTTTTGTTAACCAAAATCTCTTCTTCAAAATGTTGAAGGAGCATTTTGTTTAACTCAGAAACACGGCCGATAATGCGGAAAAAGCGCTTCATCATGCGCTCAACCGATTTTTTACCGGCACTGCCAAAGCCCATCATTTTCGCCACGTCGGCTTGGTAATCAAAGAGCAAACGGTTTTCACTGCGACCCGCGACATGATGCAAGGCAAAGCGCATCCGCCACAAGTAATCCTGACATTCAATAAGTTCCGTAAACTCGTTTAATGTCAGATACTTGTGCTCAACCAGTTCAGCTAGTGAGTTCGCCATAAAATGGCGTTTAGCGACCCAAGCAACTGTTTGAATATCGCGTAAACCACCGGGATTGGCTTTTAAATTAGGCTCCAGTGTATAGGAAGCGCCGTGATATTGATTGTGACGTTTAAACTGCTCTTCGCGCTTGGCGATAAAGAATTTTTCTGACGTCCAAAACACATCCTCTTGCAATAGCGGCTGTAATTGCTCGGCAAGTGCTTGGTTGCCGCAAATTAAGCGCATTTCCATCAAATTAGTGGCGATGGTGACATCGTTAACGGCTTGCTTCAAACACTCTTGCACATCGCGCACACTGTGGCCAATATCAAACTTTACGTCCCAGAGCTGGGTTATAAAGGCACCAATTTTTTCTTCGAGATCCTTTTCAATGCTTTGCTGAGTGAGTAGCAAAATATCAACATCGGAATGTGGGTGCAGTTCGCCACGGCCATAACCGCCAACGGCAATCAAGCTCAGTTG
This sequence comes from Thalassotalea euphylliae, assembly GCF_003390335.1. Lineage (NCBI taxonomy): Bacteria > Pseudomonadati > Pseudomonadota > Gammaproteobacteria > Alteromonadales > Colwelliaceae > Thalassotalea > Thalassotalea euphylliae. The sequence goes on along the minus strand of NZ_QUOU01000001.1, from coordinate 3,173,251 downwards.
ATATTCGTCAAGCTGATGTTGTACCCACAGTTTAGTGAGCACTAAATCAACAAAATCGGCACGCGCGCGTACCAAGTTTTCCATGTCTTCTTCGATAAAAATAGTGAGCAGCCACTGGTTGAAGTCTTGGCTTAATGTGCAGACTTGAGCACTGGTCATCGTCGGTGCCGTGACACACAGTGGCGTTTGAAAATGACTGGGTATGAAGTTGTTATTTTCCACAGTAATGCTTTTAGATTGTTTAGTTAATCGTCTGACGGATTAGTTGTGTAACTGGCGCGGGATGGTATCATCGCTGCGCAAAGTCAAGATTTCACAACCGGTTTTGGTCACTAAAATGGTGTGCTCCCACTGTGCTGACTTTTTACCGTCAACCGTGTAAACCGTCCAGTTGTCTTCCTTGTCTAAAATCGTGCCAGCCTTGCCCATGTTAATCATCGGTTCAACGGTAAAACACATGCCTTCTTGGATTTTGGTTTTATCGTTGTTTTTGTAATGCACAATTTGCGGGTCTTCGTGGAACTGAGCACCAATACCGTGACCACAATATTCTTTAACGATGCCGAAGCGACCCGATTTTTTAATAAACTTCTGGATTGCTGCGCCAATCTCACCAAAAGCAACACCTGGCTTCACTTTTTTCAACCCTGTGTAGAGTGCTTCTTGGGTGATACGGCATAATCGGCGATCTTCTGGTGATACGTCACCAATTAAGAACATTTTGCTGGTGTCACCGTGGTAACCGTCTTTGATCACTGTGATATCGATATTGATAATGTCGCCGTCTTTGAGTGCGGTGCCGTCAGGAATACCGTGACAAACAACGTGGTTGACTGAGGTACAAATTGACTTTGGAAAACCGTGGTAGTTAAGCGGTGCAGAGATGGCTTCTTGCACTTTCTCGGTATATTCCGCGCAAATGGTGTTCAGCTCGTCGGTGGTTACGCCAGCTTTCACGTGCGGCTCGATCATTTCTAATACTTGAGAGGCAAGCTTGCCTGCAACGCGCATTTTTTCAATTTCTTCCTGACTTTTAATCGGAATCGTCATTTAATTCTCTATATTTTCTCAAATAAAATTGCCCACATTCTACATGTTTTTAAGGGCTTTCCCAATGGTTGGTTTTGCTTATCAAATCACTAAACGTATTAAGCGAGAATGGGGTTTATCGCTCAATTTAATAAAAAGCGAATAATACCAATTCAGCAGCTGAATAAAGCTAATTGATAGCGTCAGTAATCGTCGTCTGGCCAGAAGGCGTGATACGTGCAAGGAACTGGCGAGAGGCTCAATAAAAAAAGCGCCAAATGCTGGGAAAAACATTTGGCGCTTTTGGGATTTGTGAGTTGCTTGGAGCTTTGTCAAAGCAGCTAATCGGGTATTACTTTATTTCTTCGTTAATCGCATCAACAATGGCTGATGGCTCTAACAGGTAAAGGTTGTGATTCAGTAAAACTAAATCATCATTGTGGGCAAGTAATAACGCTGGGATTGCACGCGTGCCAATAATGTCTTGAATCTCTTCAATATCAGCCAGCATAAACTCTGCGTCTTTAACAAACTTGTCAGACTGCAAGCACTTACTTGAAGGTGATAACTTTAGTTGCTCGACGATATCAGCCACATCGTCAGCGTTGGTTAATGGGTTGCCTTGTTGAAAATGCGCTTGTTGCATTGCCTGTAAAATCGCCAGTGACTTTTCAGGACACTTGGCTTGCGACCACGCCATTAAGTTTGCACCTAAGGTGCTGTCTTTCGTTTCGTTTAACTTGGCTAGGTATTTGTCGCCAAATTTAAGGTTACTTAGCTCACTCACTTGGTTGGTGATTTTTCGTGTGATTTTGTCTTCACCGTCGTATAAACCACTGTGTAAGAAGTGAATTTTTACTTTTGGCAATTTCTCGGCAACAGCGCTCACTAAATTGGTGGTGGCATAACTCCACGGGCAGTGGCTGTCGTAAATAAAAAATAGCTCAGTGGCCATTGGCGTAAATCTCTATTGCGATGGAAGTAATTAATGGGGCTAATTTTAGCTGGTGTCGCTGGTGATTACTATGGTCGATAGTAATTACTATGGTTAATCACCAGCCTAGCGGTTTTACAACGACTACTTGACAGCTAAATTGCCAGTTGAATTGCTTGGAGCATATTAATAAAAGCAGCTGATACAGCGCCGCGTTACAAACAGGTTTGCTCTAAAACGGTCTGGTAACCGCTACGCCAAATACAATGGCTTCTTCGTTGTCAATAAAATCAACGGCAATGGTTGGCGCAAGACCAAACTCAGCGACGTGAAAATCGTACGATGCACTCAAACGATACAGTGTTTCATCGTGCGGGTGTGCACCGCCAATGCGCTCTTCGCCAATACCAGCCCCTAAACGCACGTTTTTTATTGGGTGGTAGTAAAGTGCTGCTAACCCTACGGCGACGCCATCGCTATGGGCACCATCATTAGTGCGCTCAAATACCGCACCTACACCCCATTGGGCGTCAAGCTTGTACTCGTATTCAAAGCCAAAGGTAAACTCAGTTTCACTTTCGATATGTGTTGCACCGATAAAAATGCCGGGAATATGTTTGGCATCGTCTGCCGCAACACTTGCCGATGGGAAGAGGCTACTGATTGAAAGTGTGGCAAAAGCCATGGTGGTGGTGAACTTGTTCATTATTGTCCTTGTTTTTGGGTGAAAGTTTTTGGGTAAAAGTTTATCGTGAAAGTTTTTTGCGTTTACTCGTCGTGTTTAGTGCTTGTGAACGAGTTAAGGCGTGAGCAAGTGAGTGCGCGTTAGTATGCGCTTTGCTCAGTTATTTACCGTAATTTTTTGTAATTGCTAGTTTTAGCTAGTCTTTACCTAGTCACTTGAAAAGCTTCGCTAATTCAACGTAGTGGAATTGGCTGAGTTAAGCGCGTTTGGGCATGCTAAGGCTTGCCTGTTGCGATGAAATGTTGCGACTAAGTTACCTGTCTATTAAATGTGCACATCAGTGCTGTGTTTTGCTGGTGTTTAGGTGATTGATGTGGAATAATACGCGCCGCTAAATTTGTCGTTTGGTGGGGAGCTTTTCATTAGAGAGGCTGCCGGTCAGAAGTAATGATGGATATTAGCGTTATTAACACAAGTAGTGTTGTCTCAAATTGAGACACACATTTTTATAAACTCACATACATCTTGCAGAGGTATACCCGGGGTGCTCCAAGCGTCACTGAACGCTGCTATGAGTCGTGTATATCGGATGTATGAACGCTTAACCCCAAGAGGAAAAATTATGCCAAACGTTTCTATGCGCGACATGCTTAAAGCAGGTGTTCACTTCGGTCACAAAACTCGTTACTGGAACCCTAAAATGAAGCCATTCATTTTCGGTGCGCGCGACAAAGTTCATATCATCAACCTAGAGCAAACTGTGCCAATGTTCAACGACGCTTTAGCTTTCTTATCTGGCATCTCTGCTAAGAAAGGTAAAATCTTATTCGTTGGTACTAAGCGTGCAGCGAGCGAAGCAGTTCGTGAAGCAGCAATCAAAGCTGATCAATTCTACGTTGATCACCGTTGGTTAGGTGGTATGTTGACTAACTGGAAAACAGTTCGTCAATCAATCAAACGTTTAAAAGACCTAGAAGCTCAAAGCACAGACGGTACATTCGACGCTTTAACTAAGAAAGAAGCATTAATGCGTACTCGTGAAATGGAAAAGCTTGAGAAGAGCCTTGGTGGTATTAAAAACATGGGTGGTTTACCTGATGCTTTATTCATCATCGACGCTGATCACGAGCACATTGCTGTTAAAGAAGCAAACAACCTAGGTATTCCAGTAGTAGCTGTAGTTGATACTAACTCAAACCCAGACGGTGTTGATTACATCGTGCCTGGTAACGACGATGCGATCCGTGCGATCACTCTATACACTGACGCAGTAGCTAACGCTGTTGTTGAAGGTCGTGAGCAAAACATCGCTGTTGCTGCTGAAAAAGACGGTTTCGTTGAAGCGGAATAATCGCTTTTACTAACACTCTTTAATTTATCTGCAATGTCAGGCCACCATACTTGGCATTGCAGACTCTAGATTTTTATATATTGAGGAATTAACTCATGGCAATTACTGCTGCATTAGTTAAAGAATTACGCGACCGCACTGGCGCAGGCATGATGGATTGTAAAAAAGCCCTTCAGGAAACTGACGGTGATATGGAACTTGCGATCGAAAACATGCGTAAGTCTGGTCAAGCGAAAGCTGCTAAAAAAGCGGGTAACATCGCTGCTGAAGGCCAAATCATCATTAAAGGCGGCGCATTAGTAGAAGTTAACTGTCAAACGGACTTCGTTGCCAAAGACGAAAACTTCTTAAACTTTGCTAACAAAGTTGCTGACGCTGCTGCCGCTGACAAATTATCTATCGAAGACTTACAAGCTAAGTTCGAAGAAGAGCGTGTTGCTTTAGTTGCTAAAATCGGTGAGAACATTAACGTACGTCGCGTAGCTTACGTTGAAGGTGCTAACCTAGCGTCTTACAAGCACGGTGCAAAAATTGGTGTTGTTGTTGCCGGTGAAGGTGACGCTGAAACACTTAAGCACATGGCAATGCACGTTGCTGCGTCTAAGCCAGAGTTCATCAACCCTGAAGATGTACCAGCTGACGTAGTAGAAAAAGAAAAAGCAATCCAAATCGACATCGCGATGAACGAAGGCAAGCCTGCTGAAATCGCTGAGAAAATGGTTACTGGCCGCATGAAGAAATTCACTGGTGAAATTTCTTTAACGGGTCAAGCTTTCATCATGGAACCAAAGAGCACTGTTGGTCAGGTTCTTAAAGAAAAAGCAACTTCAGTTTCTGCATTCATTCGCCTAGAAGTAGGTGAAGGTATCGAGAAGAAAGAAGAAGATTTCGCAGCAGAAGTTGAAGCGCAAATCGCTGCTGCTAAAGGCGAATAATTTTACGTTTATTGATTAACGTAAATTAAGCTTACTAAAAACCGCTCACTTGAGCGGTTTTTTTATGTATAGCCAATACCAACCCATAACACTTTGCGCCTCAACCTAATATTTTATCTATCGGTTAAGCTCATTTTAGCCGCCTAGGAATCGTATAAATGTTTGAACCACAGGAAATCCTGTTTGGTTTCTTCTATATTTATTCCATCATTTTGCTTCTCTAACTCACAATTTAACGCTATTCACATCGATTTGTCTTGAATGTTGTTTGTTTTGGGAAGTCATCAGTGGCTATTAAGCGAATAATTGGATGTTGTCTGCTTTCTAGGGAACCCGTTTAAAAGGAAGTTGACACCATGTTTAATCAAGTAATTTCATTCGTTTTAAAAAAGCAATTACCTCTGCTGTTATGTATTATCACAATATCATGCAGTAGCAATAACCTCTGTTATGCCTCTGGGGAGTATGTTTCGAGTGTCACTATAAGCAACAATCAAATTGACTCGTCATATATTCAACACTTAGATAATCTGCCACACGAGATTGAACATGCTTTGCGAGAAATTAAATATTCAATAAATGAGATAAAGTCCTCACAAGCTGATTTAGACGAGGAGCTTTTCTACAAGCAGTTTGCACTTTCTAAAATTGAGTTGAATAAGCAACTAGCAAACCTGATAACTTTAATAATTTATTTCAATAAGATGGAAAATACCCAAGGAGGCTCTAAAGAAAATTTGAATGCAAATTTAGAATTATTAAATAATGCTGTTATTGAGTTAAAAAACACCACCGAAATGATTAGTAAAGTTAGTAGTCAAAATGAGTTACAGCGCGCTATAGAAAATTTTAAGGAAAGTATTCAAAATAAAAGCCATTGGGTGGATTGGACAACCGTTTTTGTGTCATTTATCGCATCAGGTATTGCATTATTTGGAGTTTGGTTTTCATTAAACAAGAAGGAAAAAAGTGAAAAAAAAGCTAAAGATGAAAAGCAAAGAAAAGCTATACGGATGTTGGATCTAGAATTATCAAAAAGGTGGATGAGACAGGTATATCCGCTGCTACAGGCAATTTTTTCGAATAAGCCGTCAGATGAATTCAATAAATTTAAATCAAACTTTGAAACGGCTATGCACCTTAAACTTGTACCACATGACTTTGTGTTTATTGAGCAAGTTGCACATGTTACCGATAATTATACACACTTACCCAGTCATATCTTGAAAAAATGTTTATTGGTGCATTATCAGCTACATGATCTATCGGATGAAATATCAATTTTGCAAGACTTTTGCCAATTAGAGCTGAATCGTTTGGGTGCTACGCAATCAGTAAACCGACTGTCACTGGTTGATATTTCAAATAAACCACAGGTTAAATCTAGTTGGCAAATGATTAATAAACCTTAGATTCGCATAATAAGTGCAATTTCTCAGGTTAGGTGGCCAGCTGTTATAGTTCGGCTACTTTCTCGCCAAAGGAAATAGCCTTATGAACTACAAACAGCTGACACAAGCTGAACGATACCAGATTTACGCTTTGTTAAAAGCAAAACATAGTCAAAAAGAGATAGCTGAAATTTTAGAGCGCAGTCCGTCATCCATTTCACGCGAGATACGACGCAATAAAGGATTGAGGGGCTATCGACCAAAACAAGCTCACCAATTGGCTAAACAAAGACGTCAATCGGCTACTAAGTCAGTCAAAATCACAGAGCAGGTCCAAGGTTGGATTAAGTGGTTGCTTGAGCAAGACTTTAGCCCAGAGCAAATTACTGGACGGATTAAATTAGAAGAAAAGCTTTCCCTGCACCATGAGAGTATTTACCGCTATATTTATCAGGATAAAGCCCAAGGTGGTCAACTGTATAAATCTCTCACCAGAGCAGGTAAAAAATACCAAAAACGCTATGGCCGCTATAGTAAGCGTGGCCAACTTGTGAACCGTGTCGGTATTGATGAACGCCCAGCGGTAGTTGACACAAAATCTCGTCTTGGTGATTGGGAAGGTGATACTGTTATAGGAAAAGGGCGCCAACACGCCTTTGTCACACTGGTTGAGCGAAAGACACTTTATACCGTTGTTAGGCGTATTGAGAGCAAACATGCTGATATTACAGCAGACGCTATCATTGATAGTGTTATGCCACTCAAAGAAAAGGTACTGACGATTACCTTCGATAATGGTAAAGAATTTGCTCAACATGAGCGAATTGCTCAAGCGCTAGAAGCGGATGTGTACTTCGCCCACCCTTACGCTTCGTGGGAGCGAGGTATCAATGAGAATACTAACGGTTTACTGCGACGTTACTTTCCCAAAGGCACAGACTTTATGGCGCTTAGTGAAGAAGAAATTCAGGCGGCAGTTGATAAGCTCAATCACCGCCCAAGAAAGACAAGAGGTTATAAAACACCTTATGAATTATTTACCGGTCAGCCAGAGAAATTAGTGGCTGCATAAACGATTGCACTTATTAGTTGAATTCAAGAACTGGTTAGTTCGTTAAATAATAAAATTATTGCACTTGATGAGCAGATCATAGACTTTGCGTGGAACTATGATGGCCAAACCTAAATAACATTTAAGCTTAAATCAAAGAGCAATATAAATTGGCGACAGCAAATTAACCAATACTTAGCAGCAAAACAAAGTGGGTGGGTTAGGTAGTATCACTTTTAAGGGAGCCAAAGGGATATGATGAAAATTACGCTCATACCATCAAACCTAGCCTTGCTGTTTTATCTTTGCTTTGCCAACTTTTTCACTCAGGCAGAGCAAACTAAACAAGTGCAAGGCCGATTGGTTATCTGTATCGGTCAGGCGTCGAGTTCATCTAACAATTCAGCACTACAGAGCTTAGTCAACGAGATGTTTAACACAACTGGACTGCAACCTGATTTGTTTTATAGCCCCACTAAAAGAGCAGAGCACTTATTCAAGGTTGGTGAGTGTGACGGTTTTTTTGTTTCTTCAAATGATTTTCCTACGCAAATTCAACGAGATGATATCGTTCATGTACCCGAAAGTATTATGACGGTGCATGTTGATGCATTTGTCTATAAAGGCGACGTCTGTAAGGTTGAACAGAGCTGTTTGCAAAGTCTCGCGAAATCACAAGTGGTGGGTGTTTTTCGTTCACACGCACTAATGAAATATCTGAAAACGAGAACGAGCGCATCAGTCGTGGAGCTAACGACGCTGGAACAAGGGACCAAAATGCTTGAGCATAGTCGAATCGATGTACTGGTGATACCTAACATAAATATCAATACAAGCCGCCTGTTAAACGTCGAAAGGGTAGCGTCGGTGGAGTTGTATTTATGGCTCGATAAAAAATATGCCCCGTATCTAGAGGAAGTTTCCATGCAGGTTAGGCGCTTAAAATCTGGCCCGAAATGGACATTACTAAACCCTTCCGGTTAGCTGTGATTAAATCGCAGTTTATTGCCAAGGAATAAATAGGGTCAGATCCGAATTAATTTGGCTTCTGACCGCAAAAAAGCTTAAAAATGCACAACCGCTCCAGCAAAAGCCCCTTTAAATTTAAGGTCGCTATATAAGCCGTCTAAATCTTCAAATTCGAGATTTACTACGCGATAGCCTAACGTCACATTCAAATCTACCGCCATATTTTGAACTAGGTCGTAACTTAGGCCAACTTGGTAATCTGCTAGCGAGTGATCATCGATAAAAGACACCTCACCTTGAACCAAAAAGTTCAGCCCATTTAGCGGCAAGCGTATGTTAGTTAACGCGTATAACATGGGCTCGATATCGTCGATATTGACTTTCCCTTGGGGAATGCGAGAGCCCGTTACGGTTGGGGCAACACAAGTGTCGGGCACTATAAGTTCACATTCTTCGATTAGCACTGTCGAACCTGTCAGGGCAATATCACCGCGAAAGTCCCTCGCAGTTAACCCTAAATCAAACGAAATTGCACGATTATCGACTAGTTCGTAATACAAGGTGTAGTCGGTATAACCAATATCAACAGCGGCATTAACTTGGTTGCTAATAGGAAAACTATCACCACCGAAATCAAGTGCTTGTGTTAACGATGCGCTGCCTGTGGTGTCTATGGTTGTGTTGGCAATACGCAGATTTGGCAGAAAAGGCAGGGGGTGTTCAACCGCGACAAAGAAACTTGCTTGCTGCTCGTTTTCCAAATTGAAATCCACTTGCGTGTTTTGCGCACCCAGCGTGCCACTTGCGTTACTCTGCCAAAATTGTCCGCCGAGATATAAACCAACCGTGTCGGCATGCACATTAGCGGTAAAAACTGTGGTAAATATCGCTGCCAACGCTTTTATTTTCATTCAGTTATCATCCTTGTTTAGCGGTATATTTGGTTCGCATTCAAAGCGATTAGGGTAATAGAGTCAAGCGAGTTAGGTTGTTGATTTAAGTCAACGTTATATGAATAATCATTGTTTGCATTGATTTGTATTTGTGTGCCGTACGCAAGGAGTGAAAACTAACATGGCTAAATTGCTCATTTACGCAACTGCAGGCTTCTTTTTACTTTATGGCTTAGCGTTTGCTTTTTATCCAATATCAATGGCAATGTGGGTAACCGACGCAAGCCCATCGAGTACTTCTGCTGTCATAGATTTTCGAGCCACCTATGGCGGTGCACAAGTGGCCATTGGTTTGCTGCTATTGCTGATCGTAAAAGTTCGAAATGATATTGACTTAGCGCTAACAATGGTCGCGCTCTTGTTGTTATCAATGGCATTAGGTCGCTTTATCGGTATAGTGATTGACGGAGAACCTAATCTCATCATGTATGTTTATCTTGCCGCAGAATTGGCATTTGGTGTATTGGCATTGTGGTTAAAGCTGCGTTTAAAAGTGGAGTAAAATATCTAATTCGCATATTAAATAACCGCTTTTTTCTAATAAAGCGCCGCTAAATTCCCTTTCTTTATTTAAAGCTTTAGATGTTTTGTAAAAACCATTAAAATAGCCGCGGTCAATTTCGGCTGCGACAGTTTTATCTACAGGAATCTTGAGCTTATGAGCACCAACCCTAAACCTACGTATCGTCGTATTCTTCTTAAACTCAGTGGTGAAGCCCTAATGGGTGATGAAGGTTTCGGTATTGATCCGAAAATTCTTGACCGCATGGCGCAAGAAATTAAAGAACTCGTTGAGTTAGGTATTCAAGTAGGCTTAGTGATCGGTGGTGGTAACTTATTCCGTGGTGCAGGGCTTGCTGAAGCGGGCATGAACCGTGTTGTTGGTGACCAAATGGGGATGCTAGCAACCGTCATGAATGGTCTTGCAATGCGTGACGCATTACACCGCGCTTTTGTCAATGCACGTTTAATGTCAGCTATTGATTTAGCTGGTGTGTGTGATACCTACAACTGGGCTGATGCAATTGGCATGTTAAAGTCTGGTCGTGTGGTGATTTTCAGTGCCGGTACAGGTAACCCATTCTTTACCACCGATTCTGCTGCGTGTTTACGCGGTATCGAAATTGAAGCAGACGCTGTCTTAAAAGCGACAAAAGTTGATGGTATTTACTCGGAAGATCCGGTAAAAAACCCTGAAGCAACTTTGTATAGCCACTTAACTTACCAAGAAGTGCTAGAAAAAGAATTAAAGGTAATGGACTTAGCGGCCTTTACCCTAGCGCGTGATCACAGCATGCCAATTCGTGTATTCAACATGAACAAGCCGGGCGCATTAAAAAATGTGGTAATGGGCCAAGCTGAAGGTACCACCATAGATCACGCTGAAAACTTAGATTAATCGTTCAGTATTAAGGAATATCCAAGTGATTGAAGATATTAAAAAAGATGCAGAAACTCGCATGAGTAAGAGCATCGAATCATTAAAAACAAACTTAAACAAAATTCGCACAGGTCGTGCGCATCCTTCACTATTGGACAACATTTCAGTAGATTACTACGGCGCTGACACACCACTTAACCAAGTGGGTAATGTTTCAGTTCCAGATGCACGTACACTTGCGATCACTGTGTTCGACAAATCAATGATCGGCGCCGTGGAAAAAGCGATTTTATCGTCTGATTTAGGTTTAAACCCTTCGTCTCAAGGCACGCTTATTCGCATTCCATTACCACCGTTAACAGAAGAGCGTCGTAAAGACCTAGTAAAAGTGGTTAAAGGTGAAGGCGAGAACGGTAAAATTGCCATTCGCAACATTCGCCGCGATGCAAACTCTGATGTGAAAACACTGAACAAAGAAAAAGAAATCAGTGATGATGAGATGCACCAAGCGGAAGATGAAATCCAAAAAATCACCGACAAGTATGTCAAACAAGTCGACCAATTGTTGGTTGAAAAAGAAGCGGAATTAATGGAAATTTAATTTTCCAGCGAAAGGAAAACACGCCGTAGTGAAGTTTTACTACGGCGTTTTTATATAGTGAGATTTAAGTGTCAAATATCTCTGAATTAGAAACTTCAACTGTTAAGGTTCCGCAACATGTTGCCATTATTATGGACGGCAATGGCCGCTGGGCGCAGCTTCAAGGTAAGAAGCGCGTTTTTGGTCATAAATCCGGTGTGGAGTCGGTTCGTTCCTCGGTTACTGCTGCCCGTAAGTTAGGGGTAAAAGCCTTAACTTTATTCGCCTTTAGCAGCGAGAACTGGTTGCGACCTCAAGAAGAAGTTTCGGTATTAATGGAACTGTTTATGTTAGTGCTTAACCGCGAAGTCAAGCGCTTGCATAAAAACGATATAAAGTTTCGAGTGATTGGTGACGTGTCGCGTTTTTCTGACAAACTACAAGAAAAAATCAGAGCCGCTGAACAATTAACCGAGCACAACCAAGGCATGGTGTTATCTGTTGCCGCTAACTATGGTGGTCGTTGGGATATTGCCCATGCCGCTAGAAAGTTAGCTGAGCAAGTGCAAGCGAATGAAATTTCATTAGCGGATGTTAATGAGCAGTCATTGAACCAGCACACTAGCTTGGCAGATATGCCAGAATTAGATTTACTTATTCGCACTGGCGGTGACCACCGTATTAGTAACTTTTTACTGTGGCAAGCAGCTTATGCGGAGTTTTACTTCACTGATACCTTATGGCCAGATTTCAACGAAAACGAGTTCAATAAGGCGGTTGATACATTTTGTCAGCGCGAGCGTCGTTTTGGTCAAACCGGTGAACAAGTAAAACTACAATAAAAGGAATATCGCTTGTTAAAGCAAAGAATTCTTACGGCCGTTGTTTTAGCGCCGTTAGCTATCGGCGCAATTTTCTATTTGCCGTTACCACTGTTTGGCGCATTGATGGTGGCCATTATGGCCATAGGTGCATGGGAGTGGGGGCCATTAATGGGCTTTGCGCGTAAAACCCGTCGCCTGTTTTTCGTCTTCGCGAGTGTCGTGATTTTAGGAGCCATTTGGTCATTTATACCGCCAGAGTCACTGTGGCTTGAAAAAGGCGTACTGCAACAAACTGCCGTCTACATCTTATGGCTGGCGGTTGCGTGGTGGGCACTGTCGGCATTGCTTACTTTCCTGTACCCAAGGTTTAGTTCATTTTGGTCAAGCCATCGCTCGATTCGCGGTGTGTTCGGCTGGTTAACCTTAATTCCTGCTTGGCTCGCCTTTATGGTGATTCGTTCAAGTGAATACCAAGCTGATCCGTATCACGGTGCCCAGCTGATCATGTTTTTGTTCTTGATGGTGTGGAGTGCCGACATTGGTGCTTATTTTGTCGGTAAGTCAATTGGCAAACACAAACTAATGCCTAACGTTAGCCCGGGTAAAACCTTAGAAGGTTTTTTTGGTGGTATTGCTTCTGCCTGTTTATTGGTCGTTACCGCAGGTAAAATCATTGGTTGGAACGCAGAGCAATTTGCGATTGTGATCCCTGTGACCATAGTGATCACGACGATTTCTGTGCTAGGTGACTTAAACGAAAGTATGTTTAAGCGCCAAGCGGGTGTGAAAGACAGTGGCTCAATTTTACCGGGACACGGCGGCGTGTTAGACCGCATTGACAGCCTAACGGCAACCGCACCAATTTATGCACTGTGTTACGTGCTGATTGGCTGGTAAGCAGCCAAACATAGTGTTTATTTGTGATTAATATGCAGCAACACCAACTTTGTATTTTAGGCGCTACCGGTTCAATCGGCGAAAGCACGTTAGATATCGTTAAGCGCCATCCAGAGCGCTTTACGGTCGTTTCAATGTCAGCCAATTCTCGCGTCGAGAAAATGTTGGCGCAGTGTCTCGAATTTAAACCACAGCACGTGGTGATGGGCTGCGAGGAAACGGCAGCGAAGCTATCTGCGTTATTGGTTGAAAATGGTTTAGCCAATATTCACGTTAGCCATGGCGAACAAGCGCTATGTGCTATTGCGAGCAGCGATCAAGTTGATACGGTGATGGCGGCGATTGTTGGCTCATCAGGCTTAATGCCAACGCTTTCAGCCGTTAAAACAGGTAAGCGTGTTTTACTGGCAAACAAAGAATCGTTAGTCACGTCTGGCCAGATCTTTATCGATGCCGTTAAAGCGTCGGGCGCAAAATTATTGCCGATTGATAGCGAGCACAACGCGATATTCCAGTGCTTGCCTGAATTTGAGCAACACAGGCCGGGCGAGTGTCAACTGGCCGACAATGGCATTAGCAAAATTTTACTGACCGGCTCTGGCGGGCCGTTTCGCACTAAGCCAGTTAATGAGTTGGCGGATGTGACGCCAGAACAAGCTGTCGCTCATCCAAACTGGGACATGGGTAAGAAAATCTCGGTAGATTCTGCCACTATGATGAATAAAGGCTTAGAGTTTATCGAAGCCAAGTGGCTATTTAATGTGGAACCGTCACAAATTCAGGTGGTACTGCATCCACAAAGTACGATTCATTCGATGGTACAATACAAAGACGGCTCAGTGATTGCGCAAATGGGTAACCCAGATATGCGCACGCCAATAGCGCATGCCATGGCTTATCCGGAGCGTATTGATGCAGGCGTAGAGCCATTAGACTTTTTCAACACCAAGCCATTTGAATTTGAAGCGGTAGACTTTGACCGTTACCCAAATTTAAAGCTGGCAATTGATGCCTGTTCTCAAGGGCAAGCCGCTTGTACGGCGCTTAATGCCGCTAATGAAATTGCGGTTGAAGCCTTCTTAAATCACCAAATCAAATTTACCGATATCTTCCGTATTAATGAATTATCGGTGCAGCAATTTGTCTCACAACAAGTAACGACCATTGATGAAGTGATTGCGCTAGACGCAAGTGTGCGTGTATTTGCGCAAGGGCAGTTAGCAACATTAGTGGAAAACGAGCGAGGTTAGGCAGATGTTCGATGTGATTTGGAATTTAGCCTCTTTTATTATCGCCCTGGGCATTTTAGTGACGGTTCACGAATACGGTCACTTTTGGGTTGCTCGCAAGTGCGGTGTGCAAGTAGAGCGCTTTTCCGTCGGTTTTGGCCAGCCGATTTGGCGCAGAACCGATAAACACGGTACTGAGTTTGTCGTGGCGCTCATTCCACTTGGCGGTTACGTAAAAATGCTCGACGAACGCGTCGACGAAGTGCCAGCAGAAAAAGCACATCTAGCCTTTAACAATAAATCCGTCTATCAACGCATCGCGATTATTGCAGCTGGCCCACTGGCGAACTTTGCTTTTGCCATCGTTGCGTTCTATTTAATGTTCTTAATTGGCGTCCCCAGTGTTAAGCCTTACATTGGTGACTTAGCGCCAGACTCCATTGCCGCCAAAGCAAATTTACCCGTAAATGGTGAAATTGTGGCAGTCGCAGGACAAGAAGTTAACGACTGGCAAGATATCAATATGGCGTTGGTGGGCGAGATTGGCCAATCATCCATTGCCATTAAAGCAAGGCAGCCAGATAGCGTTTATGCCAAAGAGTTCACGCTAGATACGTCTAACTGGCAATTTGCGCCAGAGAAAACCTCATCGCTAGCAAGCTTAGGCATCGTGCCATTTGCTCCGAAAGTCCATACCGAGATAGCGGTGGTTGGCGAGGGCAGCGCGGCCGCAAGAGCTGGCTTGCAAATAGGTGATACACTGCTGTCGATTAACGGTGAAGCCATCAATAATGACTGGCGATTTTTCGCGGCTGAGATAAAAGCCTTAGCCAAGCAAGAAGTTGCATTGACGGTACTACGTAACAACCAGCAAGTAGCATTAACTGTGATCCCCGATGCCAGAGAAGTGAATGGCAAGCAAGCGGGATATTTAGGGATTTCACCTAAGTTAGATCCTTGGCCAGAGGGGCACAGAATCACTATAGGTTACGGCGTGTTGGGAAGTTTTCCTGAAAGTATGGAACGTACGTGGAATTTAGTGGTCTTAAGTTTCGAAATGATTGGTAAGTTAATCACTGGTGATGTCTCAGTGAAGAACTTAAGTGGGCCAATTTCCATCGCACAAGGGGCAGGAAATAGTGCTGGCTACGGATTCGTTTATTTTTTGGGCTTTTTGGCATTAATTAGCATTAATTTGGGAATAATTAACCTTTTACCGTTACCAGTACTTGATGGCGGCCACTTACTTTATTACCTTATAGAGCTTTTAACAGGAAAGCCTGTACCAGAGAAAATTCAAGAGTTGGGATTTCGATTCGGGGCACTCGCGTTACTCACCTTAATGAGCATCGCCATCTTTAACGATATATCGCGGCTTTAATAAAAAGAAGTAAACAAAGTTACACACTTATGATGATTAAAAAAATTGCCTTAGCGGTTCTATTAGGCACCTTAGGCACGTCTGTTCAAGCGTCAGATGACTTCCAAGTTGAAGATATCCAAATTAGAGGGCTACAGCGTGTCGCGTTAGGGGCAGCATTAACGCATATTCCATTTAATGTTGGCGATACGTTAAATGAATTTCGCGTATCACAGTCGATAAAAGCTTTGTATAAATCAGGCCACTTTAATGACATTCAAGTTTTTAAAGATGGCAATCGCGTTATTTATCGCGTGCAAGAGCGTGAAACCATCAGTGAAATTAGTTTTGAAGGCAACAGCGATCTAAAAGACGAACAGCTGACGCAAAGTCTTGATGACAGTAACATTCGCGTGGGTGAAACCTTAGACCGCACGGTAATTTCTGGCATTGAAATGGGGTTAGAAGACTTCTACCACAGTGTGGGTAAATACAATGCCAACGTTAAAGCGGAAGTGACCCATTTACCGCGTAACCGCGTTAACCTGAAATTTGTGTTCGAAGAAGGTGATGCGGCAGCCATTGAACAAATTAACCTTGTTGGTAACCAAGTGTTCACCGACGAAGAAGTGTTAAAGAATATTGAACTTACCTACGACTCACCGTGGTGGGATTTCCTTGCGCAAGATCGCTATCAAAAGCAAACCTTGCAAGGGGATATGGAAACCATTGAAAGTTTCTATCTAGATCGCGGTTATTTGCGCTTTAAAGTCGATTCAACGCAAGTGTCAATGACGCCAAACAAAGAGCAAGTTTACATTGCCCTTAACGTCACCGAAGGCGAGCAATACACAGTGAACGAAGTGGACTTTATTGGCGATATGGCGGGCTTCGAGCAAACGATTCGCGCGATTAACCCACTAAAAGCTGGTAAGTTATACAACGGTGCTGAGGTCACTTACACCGAAGAAACCATTAGTCGCTTCCTTGGCCGATTCGGTTATGCCTACCCGAAAGTAACCACCATTCCTGAAATCAACGACGATGACAAAACGGTAAAATTATCGATATCGGTTGACCCCGGTAAACGCATTTACGTTAACCGTGTTAACTTTAAAGGTAACCATGTCACCGCCGATCGCGTGCTGCGTCGCGAGCTTCGTCAAATGGAAGGGGCTTGGCTTTCAAACAGTTTAGTTGAAGCATCAAAAGCGCGTTTATCTCGTTTGCCTTATATGGAAACGGTTGAGTTTGAAACCAACCAACTGCCGGGCGAAGACGATTTAGTGAATGTTGATTTTGACGTCAAAGAGCAACCTTCTGGCTCATTTACCGCAGGTATTGGTTACGGTTCACAAACTAACTTGAGTCTAAACGCCGGTGTTCAGCAAAATAACTTTTTAGGAACGGGTAATCGCTTAGCGTTTAACATTAATACGGTAAGTTACTCACGTGCAGTGAGCGTGTCGTACACAGACCCATACTTTACCGTAGATGGTATTTCACTGGGCGGCTCGCTTTACTACAACGAGTTCGACGCTGGTAATGCCAACCTCGTTGAGTATGAAAACAAAACTTACGGCTTAGGCGTCAATTTGGGTTTCCCAATTAACGAGTATGTACGTGTTAACTTTGGCTTAGGCTACAAGAGTAATGGTATTACCCGTTTACAAACTTATGAGCAAATTCAGCGTTTCTATGAGTTGTATTCAGACCCGGACAACCCGGATGCGCGTCTAACCTTCGAGACGTTTGACTTATCAGCAGGTATCTCACGTTCAACGCTTAACCGTGGTACTTTCCCAACGGCAGGTTCACAGCAAAGTTTCTCAGCGAAGGTGACAACACCAAACTCTGATGTTAACTTCTTCAAACTTAACTTGAAGACCAAATGGTACTTCCCGTTAACGCGCGATCAAAAATGGACAGTACTAACACGCTTTGAAGCGGGTTACGCCAATGGTTACGACACGATAAACGGCAATGATCAAATTCTACCTTTCTGGGAGAACTTTAGAGCGGGTGGTTCAGACACGCTACGCGGCTTTGAAAACAACGTTGTCGGTCCTCGTGCAATCTTTAGGCGTCCAACGGCAATCGGTGGTACGCCAGATCCTGTCGGCAACGGCGGCGCCTGTTGTTTAGGACCAGATCATGACATTATTGATATTTCGAGAAACTCGGTAGGTGGTAACGCGCTAGCCATTGGTGGTGTTGAGTTAGTGTTCCCACTGCCATTTGTTGATGAAGGCTTCTCAAATAGCGTGCGTAGCAGTTTATTTGTTGATGTCGGTAACGTATGGGATACGGAATTTGATATTGACGATTACCGTGACCTAGACCCGAACGAATTTATCAAGATTGATGATTATTCAGATATCGGCCGCTACCGCAGCTCGGCTGGTTTATCTGTGCAATGGTTGTCGCCAATGGGGCCAATGATTTTTAGCTTTGCCAAGGCATTGAAAAAAGAAGATGGGGATGATACAAGTTTCTTCAGCTTTAACATTGGGCAAACATTCTAAGCCGCAGCAGATTCTGCAGGCATTATCTGCGGCATTATAATAAGTATTCATATTTAGGAGAAAACGTTGAAAAAGTTCATGAAAACATTGGCACTGACTACCGCCGCTTCAAGCATGTTGTTAGCTGGCTCTGCCATGGCGCAAAAGATTGCTGTTGTAAACTTCCAAGAAGTAATGACAAAGATTCCTCAAACTTCGGCAGTAATGCAAAAGTTAGAAACTGAATTTAAAGACGAAAAAGCGGTACTTGCGCAATTAGAAAAAGACATCAAGTACTTCCAAGAGAAGAAAAAGCGCGATTCTTCGTTAATGACGGATAAAGAAAAAGCCGATCTTGATAAAGAAATTGCGACGAAATTCCAAGAGTACCAAACCAAAGGTAAGGACTTTCAGCAAAAAACTCAGGTTCGCCAAAACGAAGAAACCTCAAAAATTATTGCGCTAGTTCGTCAAGCAATCGACAAGATTGCGGCAAAAGAAAAATTCGACATGGTGATTGAGCAAAAAGCCGTTGTTTTCTCTAAGCCTGAAACTAGCATTACTGAGCAAGTAGTTGAGCAAGTAAGTAAGCTAAACTAAATACCAATCCGCATAATAATATGCTCAACTCAGAGCTATTTCAGCGGTTCAAGTACAAGAAAAACTTTTGCTGATATAGTCATTCTACATCAAGAAAGTTTTGCGCAGTAATTGTGGCGCTGAAAAGCTCCCGAAGGGCTCGGCTAAAACACTTTACTGCGTTGTTGCATGTTTTTGAAATAGAATAACTATGTCGAGCAAACATGCGCCTTGCATTAAAGCGTTTTATCCCAAGCTGAGTGAGCATTTATTTATGTGGATTGGTATCAGACAATTCGGAAAAAGAACATTGCAATGAGTTATACCCTAACTGATATTGCAAAGCATATTGGCGCGACTGTTAAGGGAGATGGCAACATTTCCGTTAGCAGTCTTGCTACATTAGCGACTGCAAAAAATGATCAAATTGCCTTTCTGGCAAACAGCAAATACCAAAACCAACTGAAAGACACACAAGCCTGCGCGGTAATTTTAACGCCAGATATGGCTGAGCAGTGTCACACCAATGCCTTGGTGATGGACAACCCTTACATGGGCTATGCATTAACAGCTAAGCTGTTAGACCACACACCAGCATCAGCCACCAATATTCACCCAACAGCGGTTATTGATGATAGCGCGGTTATTGGTGACAGTGTGGCGATTGGCGCCAATGCCGTCATCGAAGCTGGTGCAGAGCTTGCCGCAGGTGTGATGATTGGCGCTGGTTGTTTTATTGGTCAGCATGCGAAAATTGGTGCGAACACTAAGCTTTGGTCAAACGTCAGCGTTTATCACGAAGTTGAAATCGGTAGCGACTGTTTAATTCAAGCCAATACGGTCATTGGCGCTGACGGCTTTGGCTATGCACCGCATCAAGGGCAATGGCACAAAATTCCGCAACTTGGCCGTGTGATTATCGGCAATCGCGTTGAAATTGGTGCCAGTACCACAGTCGATCGCGGCGCACTAGAAGATACCATTATTGGTGACGGTTGTATTATCGATAACCAAGTGCAAATTGCCCATAACGTCGTCATTGGCAAAAATACTGCAATTGCCGGCTGCACAGTGCTGGCAGGAAGTGTTAAAATTGGTAATAACTGTACTATTGGTGGTATGGCGGCGATTAACGGTCATATTGAGATTGCCGACAACGTAGTGTTCACAGGGATGTCGATGGTCACGAAAGGCGTTAAAGCGCCCGGTGTCTATTCGTCAGGTATTCCTGCCCAGCCAAATAAAGACTGGAATAAGATGAATGCTCGATTGCGCAAACTCGATGTGATGGCCAAAAAAATTACCACCATAGAAAAAACACTTAACGAGCAGCAAAAGGATAGTTAAGTTGGAACGACAACCAAACACAATTGATGTGGAAGAGATTCAATCCTTAATTCCACACCGTTACCCGATGTTATTAATTGATCGCGTAGTCGATTTCGAACCTGGTCAATGGTTACATGCGATTAAGAACGTAACCGTGAATGAGCCGGTGTTTACAGGTCACTTCCCAGGTTACTCCATCTTCCCTGGTGTCATGATTTTAGAGAGCTTGGCGCAAGCAACAGGTGTGCTCGGCTTTAAATCTACCGAAGGGCGTAACGAAGGCGAAATGTACTTGTTTGCGTCAATTGACAACGCCAAATTCAAAAGACCCGTAGTGCCGGGTGATACCATGCACTTACACGTAGAATTTCTCAAAGAACGCCGTGGCATGTGGAAGTTCTATGGTGAAGCACGCGTAAATGACAAAGTGGTTTGTAGCGCAGATTTAATGTGTGCTAGACGAGAGAGATAAGTTGTGATCCACGAACAAGCGATTATCGAGCCAGGTGCTCAAATAGGTGAAAACGTTTCCATTGGACCTTGGACGTATATTGGCAAGGATGTCGTCATTGGCGATAACTGTGATATTCGCTCGAATGTTGTGATTAAAGGGCCAACCACGATTGGCAAAGGCAACACGATTTACCAGTTCGCCACCATAGGTGAAGATTGCCAAGATTTAAAATACGCAGGTGAGCCAACGCAACTGATTATTGGTGATAACAATACCTTCCGTGAGTGTTGTACGATTCACCGTGGCACGATTCAAGACAATAGCCTGACACAAATTGGCAGTAACAACCTGTTTATGGCTTACACTCATGTTGCTCATGACTGCATGGTCGGCAGCAACTGTATTATGGCGAACAACGCTTCTATTGCTGGCCATGTGCACGTAGGCGACTGGGCGATTTTAGGTGGTATGGTAGGCGTTCATCAGTTCTGCCACATTGGCGCACACAGCTTTATTGCCGCCAACTCACTTGTGCTCAAAGATGTGCCGCCTTTCGTGATGGCATCAGGGCATGGCGCTTCGCCGTTTGGCTTAAACTCAGAAGGCTTAAAGCGCCGTGGTTTTGCTAAAGAAACGATTTTAGCCATTCGCCGCGCTTACAAAGAAGTGTACCGCAAAGGCCTAAATGTGGATGACGCACTAGTGGGTGTAAACGAATTAGCCAAAGACCATGAAGCCGTCAATGACTTTGCCGCGTTTATTAAAAGCTCGCAACGCGGCATTATTCGTTAATTTATCTCACGAAAATGTCGAATTCATCTTCTCAAGTGACCAGCGATTCGGCTGGTCCTGATTCTAAACAAAAGCCTCAAAATAAGTCTCTGCCGAACTCTCCCATCATTGCTATCGTCGTTGGCGAGCACTCGGGTGACACCTTAGGTGAAGGCTTGATGAAGGCCATTCTTGAAAAGCAGCCCAATGCTAAATTTATTGGGATTGGTGGCGCGAAAATGAATGCCCTTGGTTTTGAGAGCCTTTATGCCATGGAAGAGCTGGCGGTGATGGGCATTGTTGAAGTGCTCGGTCGCATTCGCCGACTGCTGCATATTCGCAAGTCACTGACCGAATATTTTACTCAAAACAAGCCAGATGTATTTATCGGTATAGATGCGCCAGATTTTAACCTGACACTTGAGCAGCGTTTAAAAACAGCAGGCATTAAAACCGTTCACTATGTGAGCCCGTCAGTTTGGGCATGGCGTGAAAAGCGCGTTTTTAAAGTGCAAGCAGCAACGAATTTAGTGCTTGCCTTATTGCCATTTGAAAAAGCGTTTTACGATAAATACCAAGTACCTTGTCAGTTTGTCGGGCATTCGTTAGCAGATGACATCCCGTTGGTCTCGGATAAAGCAGCGGCGAGAGCAGAACTTGGGCTTGAGCAATCAGGCAAAGTGTTGGCTTTAATGCCGGGCAGCCGTGGTGGTGAGCTGTCGCGTTTAGTTGAGCCGTTTTTACAATCGGCCAAGCAATTATTGGCAGAAGATCCCGCATTAACCTTTGTGGTGCCGATGATTTCAGAAAAGCGTGCTGAGCAATTTAATGCGCTTCACCAAGAAATCGCGCCAGAGCTGCCCATCAAACTGTATATTGGCAAGACCCAAGCGGTCATGGCCGCCAGCGATTGTTTGCTGACCGCATCAGGTACAGTCACGCTAGAAGCGGCATTAATTAAACGCCCTATGGTGATCACTTATCGCTTTAACTGGCTAACTTATCAAATGGGCAAGATCATGGTGAAGTTAAAACACTTCTCGCTGCCTAACTTGCTTGCCGATAAAGCTCTAGTGCCTGAGCTTTTACAAGATGATGTGACACCTGAGCATATTGTGCCACTGCTGAAAGAGCGATTGTATCAAGATCAATCGTCGCTTAATCAAGCATTTACCGATATTCATTTAACGCTCAAACAAGATGCCAGCCAGCAAGCCGCTAATGCTGTACTTGATTTGGTGCAGGCATAGCGTTATCACCTTGGCGTAGTGCATTTATTATCAAGGGCGCAGTAGCGCCCTTATTTGTTAACCCATATTTTCAATAGAAGTCTAACTATGACAACCCGTAAAAAAGCCGAATTACCACCGTTTGAATATCCCGTTGCATACTGTATTGCGGGTGTTGATGAAGTCGGGCGAGGCCCATTAGTCGGTGATGTGGTTACTGCTGCGGTGATTTTAGATATGGACAACCCTATCGAAGGGTTAATGGACTCGAAAAAATTGTCTGAGAAAAAGCGTGCCTTGCTTGCCGAAGAGATCAAAGAAAAGGCGGTTGCTTGGGCGATTGGCCGTGCAACGCCAGAAGAAATTGATACCATTAACATCCTGCACGCTACCATGCTGGCGATGCAGCGCGCGGTAGCTGATTTAAAAGTCACGCCAGATTATGTGTTGATTGATGGTAATCGCTGCCCAGAGTTAGGCATTCCATCACAGGCGGTGGTGAAAGGTGATGCCCGTGTTGCCGAAATTAGTGCCGCGTCAATTCTCGCTAAGGTTGAGCGCGACAAAGATATGATTGAATTGGATAAGCTCCACCCTGAGTTTGGCTTTGCCAAACACAAAGGGTATCCAACCAAAGCGCACTTTGAAAAAATAGCTGAACTTGGCGTGTTAGACTGTTATCGTAAAAGTTTTAAGCCAGTTGCTGCGATCGTTAACGGCGGCAAGTAAGGCATTCAATTAACTTTTCTAAGTGACTGATTAATAAAGAATTTAGCTATATTTAGCATACCTAAAAGAACCAGAGAAGATAAGCCCAACTAGATGTCAGAGCCACTAACCCAAAGCGATCCTAAATTTATTCACTTACGCGTCCACAGTGACTTTTCGATGAGTGACGGCTTAGCGAAAATGAAGCCGATTATCGGCAAAGCAGAATCGCTCAATATGCCCGCGATTGGTATTAGCGATCAAACTAACTTGTGTGGCTTGGTAAAGTTTTATCACGGTTGTCATGGCGCGGGTATTAAGCCGATTATCGGCACTGATTTTTGGGTAAAAAGCGATGAATTGGAAGATGAACTGTTTCGCCTTGTGGTGATCGCATCCGACAATACCGGTTATAAAAACCTGACAGAGCTTATTTCAAAAGCTTATCTGCGTGGCCATGTGCAAGGTAAAGCGGTACTGGATAAGAAATGGTTAGTTGAGCACGCCGAAGGCATTATTTTGCTTTCTGGTGGCCGTGAGGGCGATGTTGGTAAGGCACTGTTAAAAGGTAACCAAGCACTGGTTGCTGAGATGGTGAGCTTTTATCAAACCCATTTTGCCGATAGATACTACCTTGAGCTGATTCGCACTGGCCGACAAGACGAAGAAACTTACCTACATTTAGCCGTCGAGCTGGCAAGTGCTCAAGGCTTGCCTGTGGTGGCCACTAACGAAGTGGTGTTTCTTAACCCTGAAGATTTCGATGCCCACGAAATCCGCGTGGCGATTCACGACGGTTTTACCCTTGATGATAAGCGACGTCCTAAACGTTACTCGCCGCAGCAATACCTGCGCTCAGAAGAAGAAATGTGTGAGCTGTTCTCAGACATTCCTGAAGCACTTGCCAACTCGGTAGAAATTGCTAAGCGCTGCAATGCCACCGTTCGTCTTGGCGAATACTTCCTGCCTGATTTCCCAACCGAGGGGATGAAGATTGACGACTTCCTTGTCAAAGTGTCGGAAGAAGGCTTGCAAGAGCGTTTAGAGTTTTTATTTGATAAAGATGCGCCGGACTTTGCGGAAAAGCGTCAACCCTATGATGAACGCCTAAAAATCGAGTTAGACGTTATCAATAATATGGGGTTTCCCGGTTACTTCTTGATCGTAATGGAATTTATCCAGTGGAGTAAGGACAACGACATTCCAGTGGGGCCTGGGCGTGGCTCTGGTGCTGGCTCGCTCGTGGCTTACGCATTAAAAATTACTGACCTAGACCCACTAGAATTTGACCTGCTATTTGAGCGATTCCTTAACCCCGAGCGGATCTCGATGCCGGATTTCGATGTCGATTTCTGTATGGATCGCCGCGATGAAGTAATCGACCACACCGCCGAACTTTATGGCCGTGATGCGGTATCGCAAATTATTACTTTCGGTACTATGGCGGCAAAAGCGGTTATTCGCGATGTTGGCCGAGTATTAGGTCACCCCTACGGTTTTGTTGACCGCATTTCTAAGCTCATTCCGGGCGACCCGGGCATGACGCTCGCTAAAGCCTTTGACGTTGAGCCAAAACTGCCTGAAATTTACGAGCAAGACTCGGAAGTAAAAGACCTTATTGATATGTGTCGTATCTTGGAAGGGACGACACGTAATGCCGGTAAACACGCTGGTGGTGTGGTTATCTCGCCCACGACGATCACGGATTTTGCGCCGCTTTACTGTGACGATGAAGGTAAAAACCCTGTCACTCAATTCGATAAAAACGACGTTGAAGATGCGGGCTTGGTTAAGTTTGACTTCCTTGGGCTTCGAACCCTGACTATCTTGCAGTGGGCAATCAATATGGCGAATGAAAAAATCGCCAAAACCGATGGTCAGCCCATTGATATCGCCGCTATACCGCTAGACGACAAAGATGCCTTTAAAGTGCTACTAGCAGCGCAAACCACCGCCGTATTCCAGCTGGAATCGTCGGGTATGAAAGCGCTAATTGAAAAGCTAAAGCCTGACTGTTTTGAAGATATTATCGCACTGGTAGCCCTGTTTAGACCGGGGCCGCTAGATTCGGGCATGGTAGATAACTTTATCGAACGTAAGCACGGCCGTGAAGAAGTTTCTTACCCAGATGCAACATGGCAGCACGAGTGGCTAAAACCGGTACTTGAACCAACCTACGGCATTATTCTTTACCAAGAGCAGGTAATGCAAATTGCACAGGTACTTGCGGGTTATACGCTCGGTGGCGCGGATATGCTGCGCCGTGCCATGGGTAAGAAAAAGCCGGAAGAAATGGCAAAACAGCGTGCCGTGTTCGAAGAAGGGGCGAAAGGCCAAGGCGTCGATGGCGAATTGGCGATGAAAATCTTCGATTTGGTAGAAAAGTTCGCGGGTTACGGTTTTAACAAATCCCACTCGGCGGCATACGCACTCGTGTCCTATCAAACGCTATGGATGAAAGCTCACTATCCTGAACCCTTTATGGCGGCGGTAATGTCGGCGGATATGGATAACACCGATAAAATCGTCACCTTGGTGGACGAGTGCAGCAACATGGGCTTAACTCTGTTGCCGCCTGATGTTAACTCAGGTCAATACAAGTTTACCGTTAACGATGATAACGAAATTGTTTATGGCATTGGCGCGGTCAAAGGGGTTGGTGAAGGGCCAATTGAAGCGATAATTGCCGCGCGTGAAGCCGGTGGGCCGTTTGCCGACTTATTTGATTTTTGTGCCCGTGTCGATATCAAGAAAACCAATAAGCGGGTTTTAGAGCGATTAATAAAATCAGGTGCGATGGACGCCCTTGGGCCAAAAACTGAAAACGGGGGCCCACATCGCGCAGCCATGTTCGAGACTCTACCAGAGGCGATTAAGGCGGCAGAGCAGCATGCTAAAGCGCAAGCGCTGGGGCAAGATGATTTATTTGGTTTAATTAACGAGCAGCCAGAAGATACTCGCCAAACCTTTAAAGACGTACCACATTGGCCAGAGCAAGAATGGCTGGAAGGGGAAAAAGAAACGCTTGGGTTATACCTAACAGGCCACCCCATCAATCGCTATCTTGCTGAGATTAAACATTATGCCACCAGCCGATTAGTCGGCGTTCAGCCGACAGGGCGCGATAAGTCTGCTACCTTAGTGGGCTTGGTTATTGGCGTACGGGTGCTGGTCAACAAACGTGGTCGCCGCTGGGCGTTAGTCACACTTGATGATCGCAGTGCGCGCCTTGATGTGCGCCTCTTTCCAGATGATTATGATAGGTTTCAAGACCTTCTGGTTAACGACGCAATTTTGGTGTGTAGTGGACAGGTCAGCTTTGATGATTATTCTGGTGGATATACAATGTCCGGCCGAGATATAATCACAATCGCAGACGCCAGAGAAAATCACGTTAAATCTCTTGATCTTAACGTTGATAGCAGTCAAATCGGTGCGGATTTTATCGAACAATTTACGCAGGTATTGTCGCCATACAAAGACGGTACTTGCCCAGTACGAGTCTTCTATAAACGCCAAGAGGCGCAAGGGGTGCTTGAGCTGGGCGTGCAGTGGCGGGTAACCCCTGCCGATATGTTGCTGCATGAAATGAAACAACTGCTTGGCGAGGAAAACCTTGCTTTGCAATTCAAATAACAAAATACTGGTAGACTGCACAAGTAAGCGACAGTTCACATCAGTAACGACAGGTTAGGTAGACCAACGCATATGTCATTAAATTTTTTAGACTTTGAACAACCGATTGCCGAACTAGAAGAAAAAATCGAAGAGCTGCAATTGGTTAACAACGGCCAAGAACTAAACCTTGATTTAGAAGATCAAATCAGCCAACTGCGCGATAAGAACAACGAACTAACGAAAAAAATCTACGCAAATTTAGACCCATGGCAAACGGCGCGTGTGGCTCGCCATCCACAGCGTCCATACACACAAGACTACCTGAGCCGTATTTTTGATGAATTCGACGAATTAGCGGGCGACCGTGCCTATGCGGACGATAAAGCCATTGTTGGTGGCACTGCGCGTTTAGATGGCAAGCCTGTGATGGTTATTGGTCACCAAAAAGGCCGTTCAACCACGGAAAAAGTAAAACGTAACTTTGGAATGCCACGTCCTGAAGGTTACCGCAAAGCCTTGCGTTTAATGGAAATGGCAGAGCGCTTTAATATGCCAATTATCACTTTTATCGACACGCCAGGTGCTTACCCAGGTGTTGGCGCGGAAGAGCGCGGTCAAAGTGAAGCGATTGCGCGTAACTTAAAAGTGATGGCGCGCTTAACTGTGCCAATTGTGTGTACAGTCATTGGTGAAGGTGGCTCTGGTGGTGCACTCGCGATTGGTGTGGGTGACCGTGTGAACATGCTGCAATATTCAACGTACTCAGTAATTTCACCAGAAGGTTGCGCGTCAATCTTGTGGAAAACTGCAGAAAAAGCGTCAACAGCGGCCGAAGCGATGGGCATTACGGCGAAACGCATTAAAGAGCTTGAGCTGATTGACAACATCGTTGAAGAGCCATTAGGTGGCGCACACCGCGATATGGATCAAATGTCGGCGATGTTAAAACAAGCCATTAAAGCCGATTTGACAGATCTTGAAGGTTTATCAAAAGACGAGCTTATCGAAAAGCGTTACGAGCGACTAATGTCGTTTGGTTACTGCTAAGCCAAATAAATCGAGCTAGGCCAAATAAAGCGAGCTAGGCCTATTAATTTTAGGCAAAGCGAATCAAATCACTAAAAAGCGGCTACTAAGCCGCTTTTTTTATTGTTAACCTTTACCCATTCTCAGTTTCCAAGACGCCGTTATGAATTCTGCGCTCGATACACTTCGACAGCTTTTTAGCAAGTACCCTGATTATCCTGTGATTGTTGCCTATAGCGGCGGTGCTGACTCACAAGTACTACTGGATTTGGTTTGCCAAACATTAACAGAAGAAAACCAAACTACTAATGTTGAGGTAGAGCACAAAACAAGCACTCGCGACTTATTAGTTTGTCATATTCATCATGGTTTAAGTGCCAATGCCGATAGCTGGCAAGCGTTCGCTGAGCGCGAATGCGAGCGCCGAGGTGTTGCGCTCAAGGTAGTCAAAGTGAAACTGGCAACAGAAAGTGGCGAGAGTATTGAAGCCTTGGCGCGCGATGCAAGGTATCAAGCGTTAACTGCTGCGAGTAAAAAGCCTGCTTTAGTACTAACAGGGCATCATATCGATGATCAGCTAGAAACCATGTTGCTGGCATTGAAACGTGGCTCAGGTGTCAAAGGGTTAGGGGCAATGGCAAGTGAGAGTGATTTAGCGCAGCACAAGCTATGTCGACCCTTGATATCGGTTTCCCGCAGTGATATCGAAACCTATGCAGCGAATCAGCACCTAGATTGGGTAACCGATGAGTCAAATGCCGATACTCGCTACGATCGCAATTTTCTGCGCAATGACATTATTCCAAGTATAGCGGCGCGCTGGCCAGCGTTTAGCCAAGCCGCCGCGCGCAGTGCCGAGCTTTGCCAACAAAATCAGCAATTGGTCGAAGCGTTAGCGGAGCAGGATTTATCAAATTTAGTGGCTGACTCTACGCAAATTCAGCCGCGACGAGCAAACGCCAAGACAGGCTTAAATATAGAAACGGGCTTGCCGATTGATAAACTCGCCAAGCTAAGCCAAGTGAGATTTAATAACCTAATTCGTCATTTTATTGCCTCAAGAGTCTCACTTTCTCAGTCATCATTGACGGTAAAAATGCCATCGCAAGCGCAGCTTAACCAATTGTATCAACAGCTTGGCGTAGCTGATGATAAAGTACCAGAAATTAAATTGGGCAATATTTGGGCAAGACGCTTCCAAGGGCAGTTGTTTTTTACTAAGGCATTTACGGATATCAGTGATTTTAGTGCGAATATCAGTATCGAAAGCCTGAATGAAGGCTGCCAAGTCGTTGAACTACCTGATGGCTTGGGAAAATTAGTGTTTAGCGCTGTTTTAAATAAAGGGCAGGGAGCGCTTGTTATGAGCTTGCCTAAATCAGTCACCAACTTAGCTATCAAGTTCTCCCATACCAACCCTAAGATATTGCCAGATTATCGCAACCATTCTCGTTCAATGAAAAAAGTGCTGCAAGAGCTCAATATCCCCACTTGGCAGCGCAAGCGTTTACCTTTTATTTATGCTTATCACGATGCTAACGAAGGTGTTAACCGTGAAGCAAGTGAGCCTGCGTTAGTCGGCATTCCAAATTACTTTGTCTGTCAGCCTTTCTTGCCAAAAGAGCAAGCCAGTGAAGACACCCTATTCACCGTTGAGTGGCATAACAGCCCATAGCGGTGGCAGACTGATAGGCTGACGCTGGGGTATATATAGCATCACACCAAAAAAACGCGTTAGAATGCGTATGATAAGATTTTTATAAAATCGACAAAAACAATAATATTGTTCCAGAGAGAAGATCATTCATGAATCTAGTAATTAAACTCATCGCCGGTATCGTCGGCGGTATGCTGATTGGCCTTTACGCGCCAGACTTTATTGTCCAATTGCTGTTTACGGCACAAACACTAATCGGCCAGCTCATTAAATTTACCATTCCACTCATTATTTTGTTTTATATTGCCAGCGGTATCGCATCTTTGCCGCAAGGCTCAGGCTCGCTGCTGGGGAAAACCGTTGGTTTAGCCTATGGCTCAACCATAGTGGCGGGCACGCTCGCATTTTTAATCGCTAGCTCAATTTTACCAAGCTTAGTGTCAGGTAATGCCTTGGAAGCGGCTGCGGAAGGCGAAAAGCTCAAAGGGTTTATCGACATTAGTATCCCACCGTTATTTGAAGTAATGACGGCATTAGCTTTGGCGTTTATTTTAGGTATCGGTATTAGCGCAATCAATGCGACTAGCCTGCGCAAGGGCATTAACGAAGCGCGTGATATTGTGGAAGTGTTATTAAGTAAGGTAATTATTCCAGCCTTACCGTTATACATCGCCGGTGTTTTTGCGGAAATGACGGTGGATGGCACGGTATTTTCTACCTTAAAAACCTTCGGCGTAGTCTTGGTACTCGCTATTGCCATGCACTGGTTATGGATTTCAGTGCTATATATTGGCAGTGCAGCAGCCATGGGGAAATCACCACTAAGCCTATTAAAAAACATGCTACCTGCATACTTTACGGCACTAGGTACTATGTCGAGCGCAGCAACGATTCCGGTATCACTGCGCGCGACTAAGGAAAACAAAGTACGTGATGGTATTGCTAACTTTACCGTGCCACTGTGTGCCTCAATCCATTTGAGTGGCTCAACCATTACTATTGTCACTTGTGCTACTGCGGTCATGCTATTAACCCCTGAAATCGCCTTACCAGATCTCGGCGGCATGGTGCCATTTATTTTAATGCTAGGTGTCACTATGATTGCCGCGCCGGGTGCGCCAGGTGGCGCGGTAATGTCGGCACTTGGTTTACTTGGCACTATGCTTGGCTTTACCGATGCTGCTTTGGCTTTAATGATTGCATTGTATTTAGCACAAGACAGCTTCGGCACGGCTTGTAATGTAACGGGTGATGGCGCGATTGCTTTATGGGTCGATAAGTTTGCGGGTGAGCAAGGTATCGCTCAAGGAGAAGGCGAAACCAAGGGTGATGTCAAAGCTTAAAATAGCCAGTCAATTCGTTAAAATCTCCCAACAAACGATCAGAAATAAGAAAACCAAAGCCGCCTCGTGCGGCTTTTTACGGGCAAATGGCGCATTGTTCGTCTTATTCAAAGGCGCGATTCAATTACGCTAGCTAATCGTTGAGAATTTTTATCATACTCACTTGAATAATTATGCATTAACTTCCCCTCAAGCCTTTATTCATAAGGGGTGTAGGCTTACATAGATACTAAATTTCCTTTGGCTAATGATTAAAAACGGGCATAATATCTGTCAAAAAATTGGGTGGGTAAGTGCATTATCCGCTTAAAAAATGCAGTTTAGTCGTTTTGGGCGTTACGGAGTGCTCAAGTCGATTTACCATGACTCAACGCAAAATTGATGCGCTGTGCTATATCTTGAAGACGATTTAGCCAAGAGAAGCTGAACTTTTGGTACTTTTTTCACGCCAACAAGCTTGAATAAACATTCGATTGCTCATGAGTTAAAAATATTGAGTTTCAAATGTATGAGTCATGGCGTCAAGAAACCCGCGTTAATTCAAGATTAACGTACAAAATGCACATAACCTAACCGCTTTTAAAGCCGTCAAAACTAGGAGTAATAATGAATACAACGCGAGTAAGCAGCCAAGAAGTGAACTTTGATGGTTTGGTTGGCCCAACCCATAATTATGCGGGGTTATCAGAAGGCAACGTCGCATCGCTAAGCAACGCTAACGATACTTCTAGTCCCAAACAGGCGGCTAAGCAAGGCTTAAAGAAAATGAAAGCCTTACACGATATGGGCATGACTCAGGGTATTTTAGCACCGCAAGAACGCCCTGATATGTATGCGCTGCGCCGTTTAGGCTTCACGGGGACGGATGCACAAGTACTGGAAGCGGCTTACAAGCAAGCTCCAGCACTTTTATCAGCCTGTTGCTCAGCGTCAAGTATGTGGACAGCCAATGCCGCAACCGTATCACCGGCGGCAGATACGCATGATGGCAAGGTGCATTTTACTCCGGCAAACTTAACCAACAAGTTTCACCGCTCACTAGAGCCAGATACCACCAGCAATATTTTAAAAGCGACGTTTAACGACGAAAACCACTTCGTACATCATCAGCATTTACCTGACAATGATCACTTTGGTGATGAAGGGGCTGCGAACCACACGCGTTTGTGTGGTGACTATCACGAGGAAGGTGTTGAGATTTTTACTTTTGGTCGTTACGCCTTCAATCGCAACAAACCTATGCCTAGCAAATACCCAGCTCGCCAAACCATCGAAGCAAGCAAGGCGGTGGCGCGCTTACATGGCTTGTCTGACGCGCAAACGGTTTATGTTCAGCAAAACCCGAATGTTATTGACCAAGGTGTGTTCCACAACGATGTGATCGCTGTTGGTAACCAAAACGTGCTCTTCTATCACCAAGAAGCATTCCTTGATACCGAACTGTTCTTCAACGAATTACGCACTAAGTTTAGTGGTGAGCTACATGCAGTAGAAGTGAAGTCTGAGCAAGTAGCGGTTGCCGATTGTGTTAGCACTTACTTATTCAATACCCAGATTATTACTTTACCGTCGGGTGAAATGGCGATTATTGCGCCAATGCATTGTCATGACAATCCGAGTGTTAAGGCTTACTTGGATGAACTCGTCACGCTTAATACCCCAATCAAACAAGTACACTATTTTGATGTTAACGAGAGCATGAAAAACGGTGGTGGCCCAGCGTGCTTGCGTTTACGTGTAGCCATGACCGAGCAAGAAGTGCATGCCGTTAACCAGCAATGTTTATTAACTGATGCTAAGTTTACAGAATTAAATGCTTGGGTAGATAAGCACTATCGCGATCAGTTAACGTTTGACGATTTACGTGATCCATCCTTGGTTACCGAGTCACGCACAGCACTGGATGAATTGACCCAAATTCTTCAATTAGGCAGTGTTTACCGCTTCCAGCAGTAGGCTTTTCATTTGCAATTGAGATGTGATTTGCAATTGATTTAACAATAGCTATGAATAAGAAAGAGTGAGTACCTGCAAAGGCTCACTCTTTTTTTATGCGATTTCTTATCCTAGCTGGCGCGCTATTTGTTGTCGTCACGCTTATCGGCCTTGAGCTCCTCGCTTTTTGGGGTACCCAAGGCTTCAATTTCAGTCACTACTTGCTGAACGAGCTTAATACGTCCAGATTTAATCAGCGCATCTCTAAGCACATATTCTATTTGTGCATTCACACTGCGCAATTCATCATCTGCCCACCGCTGGGTCGCGGCGAGCACATCAGGGTTAATACGCAGTGGAAAGCTTTTCTTTGCCGCCATACTCGCTCCTAAATTTCAATGAGCAGAGTGGTTAGTAAAGGCTACCAGCGTTGATAACTGGTTGCGTGTTATGCTCACCACACAATACTACAAGTAGGTTGCTAACCATGGCTGCTTTGCGCTCCTCATCTAAATCGACAATCTCTTTTTCTGACAGCTTGGCAAGTGCCGCTTCAACCATGCCTACTGCACCTTCTACAATTTTACCGCGTGCCGCGACAATGGCAGATGCTTGCTGGCGTTGTAGCATAGCGCTAGCAATCTCAGGGGCATAAGCCAAATGGCTAATACGCGCTTCTAATACGTGAACTCCTGCTTTATCTAAACGCTGCTGAATTTCAGTTTTAAGTGATTCTGACACTTCTTGTGGATGACTGCGCAGTGCTACCGCATCACCTTCGTGTAAATCGTATGGGTAAGTGGTTGCCATATTGCGCAGGGCAGCCTCGCTTTGAATACTCACGTAACTTTCGTAATCATCCACTTCAAATACTGCTTCCGCCGTATCTTCAACAGCCCAAACAACCACTGCGGCAATTTCAATTGGGTTACCGTGATTGTCATTGACTTTTAGCTGGCCACTTTCAAAGTTGCGAATTCGCAATGAGATATTGCGGCGTACAAACAGTGGAATGGTCCAGCGCAAACCACTGTGCTTAACGGTGCCAACATAGCTACCAAAGAAGGTCATTACCTTAGCTTGATTCGGTTGAACAATAAAAAGCCCGGGCCAACAAACACCTACCAAAATGATAAAGACCAGGCTGGCGATAGGGGCGTTGGGCTGATCGGCAGCGCTAACTAGGCTGATAACCGATAGCAATTGCAGCACAAGTAAAACCAGTGCCGCTAAATATCCATTCAGTGAAAATCCAATTTTTTCTTTCATAAATACCTCTATGTGATATCAATTTGATATCACTATATTAATAAAAGTTGAGTATGTAAATTAAAAAGTGCTCAATGAACAGAAATACTGGCTCGTAAAGCAGGGGTGTGAAATGGGCTATCAAGTGAAAGTCGCAGAAAATGTGCGCAGCTAACGCACTTGGTTAGCTTAGTGGTGGGAGCTGGTGTTTCGGGCTGGTAGTCAATGCTGATAGTTAGTGCTGATGGTTAGCAAGTAGGGAACTAGAGAAATTCTAACTCATCAATAACACGCCTTGCTTGTGCAGCCGTGCAGTCAGTTTTGGCGATAAGTTGGTTAACTGTTATGCCACTGTTTTGTTTGGCGATAAACATCAGGTCGTCGTGTGTGAGGGTTTCTTGCTGGTTTTTTAAGTGTTTTGCCAGCCACAGCCAGCTTTGCTCTTCATTGGCCTCGATAAAATTAATAATTTCCTGTAGCTGAATTTTATTCGCTGTTAATCGCCAGTTGCGTGAGCGGCCAATGCGATTAAGTTCGCAACCAATGTCTCGAATAGCTGCTTTTAACGCATAGGCTTTCATCGTTTTACGCAAAAATGATGGCAGCACTATGGTTGAGGAGGAACGGGTTGACGAGGAGCGGGTTGAAGAGGAATGTTTAGCCACGGGCAGTTACAGGTTTATTGGTTGCTGGAAGATAAAAACAATTAGTATATGCAAACTTTGCATGGCTTAAAAGTGATGGATTTAGCAAAGGATATAAAGCAAACAACCAGCTAGGTGCTGGTTGTTTGGGAAATCGAGCAAGGTAAGCTGGCGTGCTACCACTTCTTCTTGGGTTGAAATAACAGGTCTAAATCATCCTCTTCACTCTTCGCTTTTTTCTCAGCGTCACGGGCGTTAGTGTTTTTCAGCTCGTTTGTTATCTCTTCTAGTTTTTGTTTGATTTCTGCTTTTTTATTTTGCGTGTATTCGTTTTGGTTTGCTGTGTTATCAATACTGGCGAGCGCTTTTTCGTAATATTGACGAGCCGAACCAAGCATTTCCTTGGAGTACGCCGCATTACCGCGTTTAAGTAGGCTTTCAATATTGATTTTTATTTGCATTGAATCAAGTCGTAAATCTTCTTGCATAAACACTTGCGCGTCTAGTACACCTTTGTTCTGCTCAGATTTTAATGTCGCGCGCAGTTTTTTAATGCATTGTAAAATTTGTACCAGCTGTTGTTCGTTATCGGGCAAGGTAAACTGCTGCTCTTTATTGCCAGTGTTGGCGGCCATATCTGCTGATGCTTTAAGTCGGTTTTCAAATTCTTGAATACGGCCTTTAACCCCTTTCATTTCTGGCATGATCTGCTCAATCGCCTTAGCTGCGCCTAAACTACGTCGACTTAATACTTCGATAATTCTGGGGTTTTCGGGTAGAAGTGCCATGGCCATGACTAGCTCTTCAGTTTCGTCAATGATCGCTTTTTGTTTGGTGATCTGAGCGCGCTTTTCCGCTTCCATTTTTTCTTTGTGTTGTTGGATTGCGCTTACCACAACGACAATAATTATAAGGGCGACAATCAATCCGATGATGATGGCTATCATGTTTTTCTCAACTCAATAATTTGATACAGCTTTTAGCAGTCTACAAAAATTGTATTGTTTAGCATAGCGCTAAATATCTGAAACTAGGAAAAACATTCCAAAATAAAGACAAGTTCGCAACACGTTCTTTACGCTTGCTAAAAAAATCATCAGCAAGTTGGTAAAACCTTGCTAGACTTTTTGTTATAAGTTTGAAAATTTTAAAAATAATATGGAATATTGCAGTATTTAAGTATATATTTTTGGAATAAAAATACATTAAATCAATGTGGTAATGGAATAAAATGAAGCTCCAACAACTAAGATATATTGTTGAGGTATTGAACAATAACCTCAACGTTTCGGCAACGGCCGAAAGCCTTTACACTTCACAACCCGGTATTAGCAAGCAAGTGCGTATGCTGGAAGATGAGTTGGGCATTCAAATCTTTGGTCGTAGCGGCAAGCATTTAACTCATGTCACTTCGGCAGGTCATGAAGTCATCAATATTGCCACAGAGATCCTCAACAAAGTTGAAGCCATAAAGGCCGTAGCGCGCGAGCATACTCAGCCAGACGAAGGTAAGTTGCGTATTGCGACCACACACACGCAAGCGCGCTATGCACTGCCTGATGTGATCCGGGGCTTTATTAAGAAATACCCGAAAGTGTCTTTGCACATGTACCAAGGTACGCCACAGCAAATTAGTGAAGCATCCGCCAAAGGTGAAGCTGATTTTGCCATCGCGACAGAATCACTGCATTTGTATAACGATCTTATTATGTTGCCTTGTTATCACTGGAACCGCAGTATTATTGTTCGCAAAGACCACCCACTTGCGAAAGTCACGAATTTAACCATTGCCGATATCGCGAAATACTCGCTGGTCACGTATGTGTTTGGCTTTACGGGTCGCTCTGAGCTGGACAAAGCATTTAGCGCGGCAGGTTGTGAGCCTAAAGTTGTGTTTACCGCAACGGATGCTGATGTGATTAAAACCTACGTACGTTTAGGCGTTGGTATTGGCGTGATTGCAACGATGGCGATGGACCCTGAAGCCGATAGCGATTTAGTGACGCTGGATGCAAGCCACTTATTCAAGGCGAGTACCACGAAAATTGGCTTTAGACGCGGTACTTTCTTACGAGGCTATATGTTTGATTTTATTGAGCGCTTTGCACCGCACTTAAATCGAGACTTAGTCACTAAAGCGATGCTGTTAAAGAATAATGTGGAAATAGATGAAATGATGTCGGATATTGAATTACCGACTAAGTAAGCCGATATCCCACTTTAGGATTTTCCAATAAAAAACGAGCTAACCTAGCTCGTTTTTTTATGGTGTTCGAATAATAAAACCGTTAACACTCGATAATATTTACCGCTAAGCCACCACGTGACGTTTCCTTGTACTTAGTTTTCATATCGTTGCCAGTATCCCACATGGTTTTGATCACTTTATCAAGCGATACCTTGTGAGTACCTGTACCACGCATGGCAAGGCGTGAAGCGTTGATGGCTTTGACAGCGCCCATGGCATTTCGCTCGATGCACGGCACTTGCACTAAACCGCCAACCGGGTCACAAGTTAAGCCAAGGTTGTGCTCCATGCCGATTTCAGCAGCGTTTTCAACTTGCGTGGGTGAGCCACCCATAATTTCGGTGAGTGCCCCAGCAGCCATAGAGCAGGCAACGCCAACTTCTGCCTGACAGCCCCCTTCGGCACCCGAGATAGTGGCATTGGTTTTGTATAAGATGCCAATGGCAGCCGCGGTAAGTAAATAGCGGATGCAATCGTCGTCGCTCACCGGTTTGATAAACTTATCGTAATAGCAAAGTACCGCTGGAATAATGCCCGCTGCACCATTTGTTGGAGCCGTCACAACACGACTACCTGCAGCGTTTTCTTCGTTTACGGCAAGGGCAAATAAATTGACCCAGTCCATTGCACTGAGTGGATCATTGTTGCTTTCAACAGACAGCGAGCGGTGCAGGGCAGGGGCGCGGCGATTAACCTTTAAGCCACCCGGTAAAATACCTTCAGTGCGCATACCGCGCTCAACACTTTCCTTCATTGCGTGCCAAATATCGACCAGACCTTCGCGAATTGTCGCTTCATCGGACAAACATTTTTCATTGTTCATCATAATGGTACTGATACTAAGGCCCTTTTCATTGGCCTCTTTAATCAGCTCATCAGCGGTTGAAAAAATGTGTGGGCGTTTGATATTGGTATGTAGTGATAGCGCTTTGTCTTTTTCTTTTTCAAAATCACAATCTTGTACGATAAAACCGCCGCCAATACTGTAGTAGGTTTCCTCGAAAATGACTTCGTCGCCTTGATAGGCATACAAGGTCATGGCATTGGCATGTGCTGGCAAGGTTTTACGACGGTGATAAATAATGGCATTGGCTTTTGGAAAAGCTATCGCGTGCTCACCCAATAGATTGATGTGCTCACTGGCAACCGTCTCTGCCAAGATTTGTTCAATTGACTCGACCGGAATGGTTTCTGGTGCCTGGCCAGTTAAGCCAAGAATAACCGCTTTGCCTGTGCCATGACCAATACCGGTTTGCCCAAGTGAACCAAATAATTCACAGCGGATACGATCGGTTTTGTTGACCAAGGCTTGCTCGGCTAAATGCTCGGCAAATAACTTCGCCGCTCGCATCGGACCAACCGTATGAGAGCTGGAAGGGCCAATGCCCACTGAAAACATATCAAATACACTTATCATGCAAATACCTGAATAAAAAATCGCTTATTTATTTTTATTGAAAATATAATTCGGTAATTTTACAGAAAAGCTATTCAATAAAAAACTAACGGGTTCAGTTATACGCTAAATTATAGATGATACTGTCAGCTTTACTTGACTGGCATAAGTTGACTAGCGCGTGCCTAATGCGCTTATACCCCAGCAGGCTCAGGCGATAAGTGGGCGACAAGATCTGCGATGATTGCAGCCGTTGCCCCCCATATTTGGTGTTTTTGATAAGGCATAAAATGCACAAAATGCTTGAAGCCTCGATGGTAGGTGGCAAGTTTGGTGTGGTTTTTACCATCGATAAAGTGCTTTAGCGGCACAGTAAACACTTCCGCAACTTCGTTATGGTCGATGTTAAGCGCCATGGCTCCCTCTACTAAGCCAATAATGGGCGTAATATTAAAACCCGTGATGGTATGGTAGTCACGCAGTTGACCAATCACATTTATTTGCTGGCGCGCTAAACCGATTTCTTCTTCCGCTTCGCGCAGCGCCGTATCAACTTTGGATTGATCGCTTTCTTCGACCTTGCCACCGGGAAAGCTCACTTGCCCAGGGTGGTGTTTTAAGTGGCTTG
This sequence comes from Thalassotalea euphylliae, assembly GCF_003390335.1. Taxonomy (NCBI): domain Bacteria; kingdom Pseudomonadati; phylum Pseudomonadota; class Gammaproteobacteria; order Alteromonadales; family Colwelliaceae; genus Thalassotalea; species Thalassotalea euphylliae. The sequence goes on along the minus strand of NZ_QUOU01000001.1, from coordinate 3,134,365 downwards.
CGCGCTTAGTGAGTACGATGGAAAGCTCATTAGAGTCAGGGGTGGTTTGGCACAGCGGGATAAGTACTGCCGACTCTTTTACGGCACGCGGAAATTTAAAGCGGTGAGTTGAAGGCTCTAATGATTGATATTGAAACCGTTGCACAAAATCCTGTTTGTCCATAACTCACCCCTCATATAACGCGCTATTTACTCAGCACAGGTAGTATTTTTCTTACCTTATCAAAAGTTTCTTGGTATTCGCTATCAACTTTTGAATCAGCAACCAAGCCGCCACCGGCCCAGCAGTATATTTTGTTGTGTTGGCAAACCAGCGTACGAATGGTAATGCTAGTATCCATGTTACCACACGCCGATAAATAACCTATTGAACCGCAGTAAAGGTTGCGGCGGTGCGGCTCTAACTCTTCGATAATTTCCATGGCGCGAATCTTTGGTGCGCCAGTTATTGAGCCGCCAGGAAATGCCGCGCGCAGTAAATCGGTGCCATCGTGCTCACTTGCCAGCTGGCCCTCCACGGTACTGACTAAATGATGCACCGCAGGAAAGCTCTCAATATCAAATAATTTAGGTACTTTGACACTTCCTGCTTGGCAAACGCGGCTAAGATCATTTCTCAGTAAATCAACAATCATTAAGTTTTCGGCGCGGTCTTTGATCGATTGGCTAAGCTGCTTGGCATTCGCCTTATCGACTTGCTCAGTTTCACCGCGCGCAAGTGTGCCTTTAATCGGCTTGGTTTGCACTTTATCGCCAGTTAATTGTAAAAAACGCTCAGGGGAGATACTGACAATGGTGTGGCTTGGCAGGCGCAAAAATGCTGAAAATGGCGCTTGATTCGCCGCGCGAAGTGCTAAGTACGCACTGTACTCATCACCTTGATAATCTGCTTGAAATCGTTGGGCGAGGTTAATTTGGTAACAATCACCTGAGTGCAAATATTCCTGCACCTGCGCAAACTTCTCTTGATACTGAGTTTGCGTCATATTTGCTTGCCATGCGTTAGTGAGCGAAAAATTTTCGGTACTGGCACTTTGAGTGGCGAGTAGCGTCATTACCTTATCGGCTTGTGTTTGCCAATTATCGCTAGGAGCAATCAAGTAAAGCTGGTTGTCGCTTCGGTCGAAAACCAATGCTTGCGTGTAAATACCCACCGCCATTAACGGTAAGTTAATATCGTCGCTGGCAATACTGGGCAGACGTTCAAAGCAGCGGCCTAAATCATAGCTAAAGTAACCGATGCCACCCGCTTTAAAAGGCAAATGCGATGCTGGCAAGGTGAATTGTTCGAAAACGCTGCGCTCGACTGCTTTTAGCTGCGCTAATGGATCGCCGTCAAAATTTCCTGCAAGCGCTTGGTAATCAGGGTGGTGCGCCACAACCTTCGTGGTCACGGCAGTTGTTGACTTAGTGTTATCGCTGATGGAATTTGTTTTTGCTTGCGTTTCCAGCGTAACGATAGGGTTAGTTACGGTAATGTCAAAACGACTGTCTTGGTGGTCGCTATCACAGGAGTCTAGCCAAAAGCTCCACGGCGTTTTCGCAAAATGAGCAAATAGCTGCTCAAGTGCTTGTGGCTGTAGGTTGGTAATAGGGCGAGCGATGAGCTCAAGCGTGTTATTCAAAGCTGGCAAAAGACACCTGTTGGGCATGTATTTTTAGTGAAAATTTCAGCGCTTTTTTATCGAAAACATCAATAGTCGCAATCACAATAATTGACTAGCAGCACTGATATAAGCAGGGTATCATATCGGCAAAAATTTAACTTTCAACCATTGAGAGGGGGGAAACCGAACGCACTCGTGCGTTAATCTTGGCTGAGGTTGGGCAAACCTTAGCGCGGTTGAAAGTAAAAACATCAGCTCAGCAAGAGCAAAAAGAGGGCATATAAGTACATGGCTATCATTAAACAACAAGACTTTATCGAATCGATTGCAGACGCATTGCAATACATTTCTTACTACCATCCATTGGATTTTGTTCAGGCACTTGAAAAGGCTTACCACAGAGAAGAAAGCCAAGCGGCGAAAGACGCTGTTGCACAAATTCTGATCAACTCGCGTATGTCGGCGACGGGCAAGCGCCCAATTTGTCAAGACACAGGTATCGTAACCTGTTTCGTAAAAGTGGGGATGGCTGTGCAGTGGGACAACACGGACATGACAGTGCAACAAATGGTCGATGAAGGTACGCGCCGTGCTTACATGAACCCAGATAACCCACTGCGAGCATCTATCGTGGCAGACCCTGCGGGCACGCGCAAAAATACCAAAGATAACACGCCATCAGTTGTTCATATCGACCTAGTGGAAGGCAACGAAGTGGAAGTGATGATCGCCGCGAAAGGTGGCGGTAGTGAAAACAAAACCAAAATGGCGATGTTAAACCCGTCTGACTCAATCGCTGATTGGGTGGTTGAAACCTTACCGAAAATGGGCGCTGGCTGGTGTCCACCAGGTATGATTGGTATTGGTGTTGGCGGTACGGCTGAAAAAGCGGGCGTACTCGCCAAAGAAAGCTTAATGGACCCGGTAGACATTCAAGAATTGCTCGATCGTGGCCCACAAAACGCGGAAGAAGAATTGCGTTTAGAAATTTACGAGCGTGTTAACAAGCTAGGCATTGGTGCGCAAGGTCTTGGCGGTTTAACCACTGTAGTTGATGTGAAAATCAACTCAGCACCTACCCACGCTGCGTCTAAGCCTGTGGTCATGATCCCTAACTGTGCGGCAACTCGTCACGTACACTTCCATTTGAATGGGTCAGGTCCTGCGGAATTAACACCGCCTAAATTAGAAGACTGGCCAGAGATTACATGGGAAGTAGGCGACAACGTGCGCCGCGTTAACGTAAACGACCTGAAAAAAGCCGATGTCAGCGAGTGGAAAACAGGGGAAACCTTATTGCTTAGCGGTAAGATCTTAACGGGTCGTGACGCTGCTCATAAGCGCATTCAAGAAATGATGGCAAACGGCGAAGAATTGCCCGTAGATTTCACTGACAAGTTTATTTACTACGTAGGCCCAGTTGACGCCATTGGCGACGAAGCGGTAGGCCCTGCAGGCCCAACAACGGCAACACGTATGGATAAGTTCACTGACTTAATGCTATCGCAAACGGGCTTAATTGGCTCGATTGGTAAAGCTGAGCGTGGCCCAGCAACGTGTGAATCTATTAAGCACAACAAATCAGTGTACTTAATGGCGGTAGGCGGCGCTGCATACTTAGTGTCAAAAGCGATCAAACACGCGAAAGTGGTTGCGTTTGAAGACTTAGGTATGGAAGCGATTTACGAGTTTGACGTTGAAGATATGCCGGTAACTGTCGCAGTAGACAGCACAGGTGAATCTGCTCACGTGACGGGCCCAGCTATCTGGCAAGCGAAAATTGAAGAGCTAGACGAAAAGCTCGGCGCGTAAGCCGAGGCTAAAATGTTTTAGGCGTTAAGCATTAAGCACATGGCTTTAAACACACCGTTTTAAACAAATATTGAAAAGGCGCTAATAGCGCCTTTTTTGTATTTCTGAGGTAAGGTCTTCTGGGCCTTACTTTAATAGCTTGCTATATGAAGATTAACCTAGACCAAACTGAATAATTAAAAGGTCAATGTCTGAATCTGAGTCATTAACCAAACCGTGCTCCCCAAAAGGCTTATTTTTGATCATATCGCCTTTTTTAACCTTAACTTCTTGGTTATCAATGGTCATTGTCCCTGAGCCCTCAAGAATGATATACATTTCTTCGTTGTTACCATGTTTATGGTAGCCAACTGTGGAATTGGGAGGGATAACCTGTCGGTCGATAAAGTCACAGTGACTAACGAAGTCTGACTTGCCCCATATCTCATATAATTCAACAGAGCCTATTCCTTCATGAGCAGAGTGCTGTATTTGTTTTTTCGTTTCTAAAAAATTACGAATCATCTGTGATTTTCTCTGTGCAGTCATTTGTTGGCGAACATGACAACTTTGTTAGGCATTTGTGTATTTAATTATACCTAAGACAACATAGGCTAGTATAAACACCCAAGGAAAGATTTCATTGAGCGTGGTGGTTTTTATATAACCTTTGCCAGACCCCAATTTACTGTGCCATTCATCGGTATAAGGTTTTACTGGAAAGCTTTTCTCAATTTCTTGCAGCACCTCGTGTTTTGCGCTCGTATGTCTTGTAATAGAACGGAGTATTAGCCACCAAACGATACAAAAAAGTACCGCACAAAAAATTAGACCAAGTGTAGCGAAAATTGGCAAATTAATTGACTTACTCGAAAACCCAAATGCAATAGCAGATGTTAGCGCCAAATTTAGTGTGACGAGCAGTCTGCTAGTAACCTGCGCCCTATCCTCAAAAGAATATATGGAGGAAGCATATACTTTATAAAGTTCTAATCTAATATTTTGATCATCCATGCTGTATTGCCTAATGTTTTAGTTAACAGACTTGTAATGATTGGCGTGTGTTTTTGCGTCTTTTGCAAAAAACGAGACAAGCGTTACAAGTTCGATTGAGCCACTCGTTAGGTGTTTAGCCCAACCTCGCAACTATGCCACCAACACCTAAGCGAAGCGATAAGAGCCAACAGTTTTTTTGTCCATTTTAAAGCCTTGTTAGCTGACTTTTTCCTCAAGCACAGACCAATCAAAAATATTGGACTGGTGCAACCATCCTGAATCAATCATAAACCTTACTTGAGCACTTCTTGATACATTTTTTTCTGCTATCACGAAGGGCGTGATTTGAGTAATGTTTTGACCATTGATATTTAACAGGTGTACAAGAATTGTTGCCATTACATATTGACGAATTAATTGGTGAACCAAAACGTATTCAGAATTTGCATTGAAGCTAACCTCTGACTTAACTTCACCAACCAATAGGCTGTTGCCTGTGGAAATAACAATATCAATCTCTGTATGATAGAGATTCTTAACCAACTTGCAAAGGCTCTGATTATTGAGTCTGTAGTTATGCTTTGAGCTATCAATTCTTAGCTTTACTGTATTGCGTTTATTGAAACTTTCCACTTGCTCAAAAAGCGTAGAAAAGTTCTTTTCAAACGCAATCCCAACCTCATTTAATAGCGATTTGTTTTCCAAGGTAATTGATTGACTGTGGCAATAATCCCGAAAGCCTGTCCAAAACAATTCAAGTTCAACTTCTCCTGAAAGCTCTTGGCCGACATTTGAAACAACTTTATTCGCAAGCTTGTTGGACAATCCATATCCGCCCAATATGAATTGACGAGATATTCGCCAACTTTCAGAGCGGTTGTTGATATTAAAAATACTCAAAATGCTTCCCTAATACCAATTGAAATAAATACTTAATCATTCAACGAGAATTAAAAGGCTTAATTGATAAGATCTAGAATATTGCGATTAATTTTGATAATAACAGAGAAGTTCCCAGTCAAGTTTGACGCCATCAGCGCTGTGATTAAAGGCAAGAAAGTTATTTAGTCCTTGGTAAATTTGTTGATCAGTCACCTTAGTTAAACCGAACAGCAATCGTATGTAGTTGAGCATGTCGGCCACAGAGGTGAATTGCCAGTGGTACTTGAGGCGTTTACGTTTAATGTTGGAAAAACCTGCAGCGTGTAACATGTCGTTGGTGGTGGTATTGAAAAACAGTCCCTGATGCCCAGTTTCATTATGTTGCCCAACAAAAAGGTCTAAAAACTTAGCCACACCACTATTTTCTTCAACGTCAGCGATTACTAATTGCCCGCTACTACTTAGTACTCTTCGCATTTCTTTGAAAAGGAGAAATTTATTATCTTCATGATGTAAGCCTGCAATAGAAATAATGCCATCAATGCTGTTGTTCTCAAGAGGTATCGAGTGAGCGGAGAAATTAACCACATCTAGGCATTGACTGCGACAGATGTCAGCAAATTGTTCAGATGACTCCAAACACTTTAGGCGAACGTGATCAGGTATGTAGTTAGAGATATAACCGCCACCCGAAGGAATATCAGCAAGTGTAGAGATTCGTGTCATATCAAATAACGACATTGGAAGTATGAATTCATCTTGCCTTGCATTGGGGTAAGTCGTCATGGCTTGATGGTATTGGCTACCTCGTAAATCAAAAATTTCACTGTAATTCAAGCTACGACCTTAACTAAAAATGTGTCGCAGTGGGCACGACATAATTTTGAGAGCTTATTGTTATATTCTGCTGTTTTACTGCTATCAGGAACCAGTACGGTTATACGTTCAAAGTGAGGGATAGGCAAACCAAGCGTAATAACTTCATCTATTGTCATTACACATACAGCTGACGCAATGTTTTTCATGCAAACAGCGGCGATGAGTGCGTCAAAGTTGTTAGTAAAAGTACTAGTGACCATAGTGCCATCTATCTGAATTCCTGCTTTAGAGACAACGGCATGGCTGGCCGAGCTAGGTGGCAATTCATTATCCAAGGCGTTGGCTATTTCTGACTCTACTTCACCGCAAATTAGCAAATGAATAGGTGAATTTGGCATGTCGTTCAGCATTGCTTTCAGAATGTCTTTGTAGATCGTCGGTGTTACTGTGTCACCAATTTGTGGTTGTGCATTGAGTTCACAAATAGTTGACGGAATATCCAACCACGATTGTTCGATATTGCCAATAATCAAATCGATGCCTGCAAGATCTAGGTTGGCTAAGGTTGCTGCATTGATCGCTAATTGGATGTTGTCTGGATGAACCTTGTTGAGATCAACCAATTCCACGGTGCCACCCGTAGACATGTTGCTTTTACGCCGCAGCATTATAAATTCACTGTCAGGTAAAATACTATCAGCTTTATAGCCTTGTGCTGCAATCAGATCTAAGGCTTCTTCGTCGAGTGATATTAGCGCTTTACCTGTGGTTCGAAACACACCTTGAGCAAAAGTTGTTTGTTGTGCCTTAGCCACTAGGCAAGCAATTGACGAATGGCCGTCGCCAATAATGCCGGCAGCATTGCGTTTGACCACTTTTATCACTTTGTTTTGAAACACAGTTAAACGATAGTCGTTACCGAATACATGCTGCTGCATGATTATGTTTTTGGATAATTTAGACGCCTTCACATAGGCTTTTATAGCGTCTTGCTCAGTCGTTAAATAGGCAAATACGCCCTGTCCTTGATCTAAATTGTCGGGCTTGACCACCACAGGGAACGAGTGGGCCTTGCAATAGTTTTCAACATCTAACTCGCTGGCGACAGGAGTGCTATTGCTGGTGGGTAATCCAGCTTTTGCTAGCAACAGGGCTGTTTGCATTTTACTTTTCGCAATACTCGCGCCAATAACACTTGTTTTGTCGGTATAACTGCTATCGAGCAAACAGCTGTTTTTCCCGATCCCTAGTTGAAAAATATTGGCAGTATAAGGCGTCACGGGTACCTTCAATTGGTTTGCTGCTTTAAGGAATTTGAAGGTATTCATGCCAGCTAATTGCAGCGTATTAAGTTGACTGCGAATGGTCTCTAGTGAATCTTCTGCACTTTTCAAATAAGGGAGTATGTCAGGCAACAACATCTTTGAAAAAATTTGATAGTGCTCGGCAAGATAGTTAACAACAAATGAGAACCAGTTGAGTAAAGATAAGGTCGTTTGTGGACACTTGTAAGGGAGTGCAACACTCACCTGAGGATTCAAGCTTTGCTCACTTATGTGCTCGCCAATAATGTACTCATCGAACACAGGCACTTGATGTTGCTGCTGAATAGTAATAATGCGCCGCAAAATAAATGCAATAAAGTTATGTTGCTGATTATGCTGGCTTGCTGGCTGCTGATTTGATAGAGGCGATTGCGGGTGGCGGAGTTTTAATCCATTGTCAATAACATTCGTGACAAAGGCAATAACTTCTGGCGGGCAAGGGTTACAGCATATGTTGCCATATAAGGTGGGTTGCCTGATACCAAACGCCATCCCCTTATAAACGACCCAATTGGGATTAATCGCTAAAACAGGTTGTTGAGACACATTACTACACTGATGATGATGTCGTTAGAAAATGAGGCTTTGCTGCTAGCACTTTGCCCTTTACTCTTTTTGCCATTAAACAATAAAGATCAAGCAAAGCGATGAAAAAGAAAAGCCTCAGTTATTTGTTAGCTTGCTATTGAATAGCTTAGTACGAGCTAGCGGCTTATCGCCTGCTTCAGCAATTTGTGCGACGCAGTCGCATACCGGCAAGACCAAGCGCAAACAAGGTTAAGGTGCCAGAAACAGGTACGCTAGTCGTATTTTGCACAGCGGCACTAGCGATATTGATACTACCACGTGTTACCTCTAGCCAGCCAAAATTGTAGGTACCTTCACCTTGCTCAAATAGTGAAAGGTCAAAATTGTATTCTTCTGGTAAAAGTGTTGTATATGCAAAGGCTACATAGCCAGTTGACCCTTCCTCTGTCCAATTGCCAAGAAACTCTTCACTTGTTTTGTTACCATCGAGACCAAAAAATGTGCTTGTTTCATACAAAATACCGTGTGCCGTGCTAGTTTCGAATAAATTTCGATCTATCACAGTGCCTGCGGTGATTAAGCTTAAACACAAATCATCACCACAATCTTGTGCACTGAATTCTAGTGGAGCGCCAAACGCTGAGTAAAGGTAAGAACCGTCAGAGGTTTGTCCATCGTAGTTAGAGTTAGCGCTGTAACTAAAGACTTCATTACGCGCAATAATATCAATACCATTTTCATCGATGGACAAAGTCGCTCTATCCTCTCCATAATAGTTGTTTTCATCGTCGTAATAAGTGTAATTATTGCTACCATCGGCAACTAAATTTGAACCTAGCTGCGATGTTCCAGATACGTCACCTGCAATTAGTGTCGCTTCGGCGTTGTTAACAATGGTGAGGCCTGCGGTTAGCGCGCCGATGACAAGTGGAGAAATAGCTTTTACATTAGACATTAGAAAAATCCTTTTATGGTATTTTTAATGGTTTATTCTGAATTTTTAATTTAATCATGAAAAAAATAAACCTTTGCGATATTTTTATCACATTTTCAACAATATAAATATTAAATTTTTAATTAAATAGAGTTATTTGGAAATTTACCTGACACTTTTAAGACGATTGTTTTACGCAAAAAAAGTTTTTATTTTTAGTTGGTTGACGTTTTGACTCATTTAGCAACAACAATCTCGTATTTTCTTTAATTACTGTATAAAGATAATAGGTTAGTTTTAATGCTTAATCATTGAAATTAGCCATTTGATGATAAAATAAATAATTAAATTAAATGGTTATATTGAAGCTTGCATAACTTTATTTGCTGCATTCCTCGATTATATTCAACGCTATAAAGAGAGGCTGCTGTAGGATATTTTCTCCTATTGCCTACGCTATCGTTTCCTATTTTTATGATTTGTGTTACTAATAACTGTTAATATTTACAGTGCTTGTGTTCATGGGGCGAAAATTAGTTGTATCGCCCGTTAAACGACAAGCGTTTTCACGGTGGCTCAGTGAACGAATTTTTCCAACAGTTATCCACTAGCGAGTTATTGTTATGCTCAATACTTGCCCTAGTTATCCTTAATTTCCTTATTAGTCTATTTGGTGTCTTTAGGCAAAAAGATCGGGGTGAGCAGCAGGCGTCATTTGCCCGTCTTGAGGCGAGTTTAAGCCAATTGACCCAACAGTTTCAGCAGGGTTATGTGAATAATCAGCATCAAATAAAAGAGTTGATGGCGGAAACCAAATTACAGTTAATGCAGCAACATAAACAAAGCGATCAAAACAGCCAACAGCAGCTATTTGAGAAGTTTCAATCGCTAAACCAATTGTTTCGTCAACAGCAGCAACAACTGCAAGAGCAGCTTACTTTGATGGCGAAAGTTAACCGTGATGAACAAGCGCAAAGTATTGAGAAACTTACCCAGTCAACCGACAAAAGGCTGCAAGAAATCAGCGGGCAGGTAGATAAGAGGTTGAGCGAGGGCTTTGAAAAAACCACGCAAACCTTTAACGATATTCTCAAACGCTTGGCGCTCATTGACGATGCGCAAAAGAAAATTACTGAGCTTTCAAGCAACGTAGTTAGTTTGCAAGAGGTGTTAGCCGATAAGCGCTCGCGTGGCGCTTTTGGTGAAGTGCAGTTAAATTCGCTGGTGCGCAACGTACTGCCAGAAAGCCAGTTTGCACTGCAATACACCTTATCAAACGGTAAAATTGCCGACTGTATTTTGTTCCTGCCAAAGCCAACCGGTAATGTCGTGGTCGACTCTAAATTTCCGTTGGAAAGCTACCAAACCATGACCAACCCTGAGCATGAATTATTGGTGCGCAAGACTGCGGAAAAGCAGTTTAAACAAGATATCAAAAAACATATCAATGATATTGCCAGTAAGTACTTAATTGAAAATGAAACGGCTGATGGCGCAGTCATGTTTATCCCCGCAGAGGCGGTTTTTGCTGAAATTCACGCTCATCACGCCGATTTGGTTGAATATGCCAATAAGCAGCGTGTCTGGCTAGCGTCTCCAACCACATTAATGGCAATATTAACTACCGCTAGAGCGGTGATTAAAGACGAAGCCACTAAACAGCAAGTGCATGTCATTCAGGAGCATTTGGGGATGCTAGCGCAAGATTTTAGTCGCTTTCAAGGGCGCTTTAACAATTTAGCGCGCCATATTGACCAAGCCGCGAATGACGTCAAACAAATTCACACCTCCGCAGATAAAATTACCCGTCGCTTTGAGAAAATCGAGCAAGTAGATATCGGGCAAGAGCCCGAGGCAAAGGCCTTATTGTCGGAATAGCAGGTGGATGGTGCAGAGCAGTGGTGCAGCTTGCTTCGCGCAAACTGCCTTTGCTCTGACTGCCTTTGTACTAGCGGCTTTTTACAGCTGCTACCTATGCCTATTAGCCACTAATTCAGTTCAGAAAGCGCAGGTTATTTAACTTGCCTGATAGCTTTGTACGCGGTTGCGACCAAGCTCCTTGGCAAGATAAAGCGCTTTGTCGGCGTGAATAAGCGTGTCTTTTAAACTTTGACGATGTGCTTGTGCGCTGGCAAGGCCAAAACTGGCGGTACACTTAAAGTGCTGCTCTCCGGCTACCGGTATATGCAATGCCGCGATGGCGATACGCATTTGTTCAGCAATATTGTTGGCTTCCGAGGCTGTGGTATCGGGCATAATAATAGCGAATTCTTCGCCGCCAATACGCGCAGGCATATCTTGCTCTCGGCAAAAACGGCTAAGTAGCTTAGTGACTTGCGTTAAACAAACATCGCCAACAAAATGCCCGTATTGATCGTTGATCTGTTTAAAGTAGTCGATATCAACCAATACTATGGTCAGTGGGCGCTGCATATGTTGGGTGGAATTAAATAAGTGGTTACCGCATTCAAAAAAAGCGTGACGATTGGCTAGCCCCGTTAGGGCGTCTGTGGTCGCTTGTTTAGTCAGCTTTAATTCATTGGCTTCTATTTCGTTGGCAAACAAGGTGAGTACTAAAATAACTTCCAGCATGATAACCAGAATCACCGATTGGTATAACACATGGTTAAAGCTGTCAGAGAGCACAATCAAGGGGGCTGGATTAACGGTGTTTTCACAGTAAAAATAAAGCACTAGCGCCATTAAACTTAACGTGACTTTTTCGGTTTTTTCGCTCAGTTCAAAGAGTAAAAATACGCCAGTTGGCACAAGGAAAAAGTACAGATGAAAGCCAGAAGCTTTGGTAACGTATAAGTTTGTGCAAACAACTAAATGCAACATCAGGGTGGCAAAAAACCAAATTTTACCGCCGCGAAATGCCTGAAAATAGTTAAAGGCTAAGGTTGCCATATAAGCGCAGGTAAACACTGTATTGATTAACGCAATAGCAGTGTTATCAAGCACCAGTGCATAAGCTAAGGTATACAGACCAGAGACTAACGTGGTGATAGCGGCTATCAGGTTCATCATGCGAACCTTGTTCGTCACGGAAAACGTTTGATGGGCAGTGCCAATGGACAGTAATTTTTGAAACCACATTGTTATTATTATTATGCGAATCTAAGTTATTTTGAATTGTTAACGGTTTTATATTACCTAATTGGTATTATTTTGCTAACGACTCGGTGCTGATAGCCGGTTTACGTAGTCGTTAGCGTTTTACCGCGATTAACTCCCCACCATGAGCATAGCTGCTTGGCGTTTGCTTTATTTGCGCACTGTGTCCAACGAAAGCAGCTATTGTGGAGCTGGGTATTTATACTAAAGCAGTGGCGTATTAAAACGCCACATTGACAAAAACAACGGTTAATAAAATTGGGCAGACAAACGCCAGATAGTTGCCCCAAATGCCTAACCATTTGTTCTCTGCGATGCGCGACTCATCTTTTAGCTTGTTACCACGCTTCCACACCCAACCAACAACAATAAAGTAAAACAGGCAACTTAACGGCTGCATAATGGTTGTGAGTACTTGAATCACTAAGCCAAATAGCACGTCAAAAAAGGCGACAAGCACCATACTGGCGGTTAACACGATTGCAGAAATTAGCCATGTCGCGGTTCGGCGAGTGAACGACTTTTCTTCTACCAAATAGGCAACGGGAACTTCAGTTGATGAAATAGTTGAGGTCAGGGCGGCGATAGACAATAACGAGAAAAACGCTGCTGCTACCACTAAACCCATAGTACCCATTGAGCTAAACAAAGTCGGCAGAATTTGAAAAATTAACTGACCTTCGCCAATCAATTGGTTATTCGCGAACACTTGCTGGCCAGCGTGCTGCGCCACAAATAGCGCGGGAATAATTAACAAGCCTGCTAAAAATGCAATAAAGGTGTCGAGCGCGCCAATCGACAACACCAGCTTGCCAATGTCTTTATCTTTAGCCATGTACGAGCCGTACACCATCATGCCACCCACACCAACAGACAATGAGAAAAACGCTTGCCCCATAGCAGAAATAATCAAACTAGGGTTGGTGACTTGGCTAAAATCTGGGATCAAATACTGTTGTAAACCGGCCATGGCTCCCTCTTGTTGAAGGATGTAAACAATTAGGCCAATAAGCATGATTAATAAAATCGGCATTAAACGGGCCGACCAGCGCTCAATACCGCCGTGTACCCCTTGATGCACGATAAGCGCGCCAAGTACGATGAAAATAGGAGTAAATATCACGTTGCGCAGCGTGCTGTCAGTCGCCAGCCATACCGATAAGTCAGTACTGCCTAGCATTGCTGCAATTGATGACAGGGCATTAGCTAACATCCAACCTGCAACAATCGTATAGAAACTTAGCATCATGATTGCGCCGCAAAGGCCAAGCTTTCCCGCAAAACGGCCAAACTTAGGCATACGCTCAGCACATGCATCACCGAGCGCGCTTACCGGGTTTTTTTGCGTTTGGTTACCTATGTAAATTTCTGCATAAAGGGCAGGTAGGGCAAGGAGTAAAGTAACGATCAGGTAAACGAACAAAAATGCGCCGCCACCGTTATTCGCCGCGTTGGTGGGAAAGCCCCAAATATTACCTAAACCGATGGCCGAACCAGCCGCTGCTAAAACAAAACCAATACGGGAATGGAAAGAATCTCTGGTCAAAGTGTACTCGTGGTTATTGTTATTTTTTAATGTAGCCGAGCTTACCGATTTAGTCGGTGTTAGTGAAGTGAAAATCGGTTTAGCGGCGATAAAACGGGGTAAGTGTCACAAAAATAAGCGTATTGCAGCGAAATGCGTATTAAATCCCAGCTGGCTATTGGCTTGCTGTACATTAGCCCATATGATCGAATCAAGACGAAAAACTAAGTGTAGGGCACAATATGCTGCAATATAAGATAATTCCAGTGACCCCGTTTCAGCAAAACTGTACGGTGTTTTGGTGTGATGAAACCAAGCAAGCTGCGGTGGTAGACCCGGGTGGTGACGTAGAGCAAATTACCACATTTATTGACGGTCAAGGGCTGACTCTGGAAAAGGTGCTGTTAACTCATGCTCATATTGACCACGCTGGTGCGACTAAAGCACTCGCGACCCATTACCGTGTGAAAGTTGAAGGCCCACACCAAGAAGACAAATTTTGGATTGATTTGATCCCTATGCAAAAAGAGCGTTTTGGTTTTGCCCATGCTGAGGCATTTGATACCGATCGCTGGCTAAACCAAGGCGACACCGTATCGTTTGGTAACATCGAACTTGAAGTGTATTTTTGCCCCGGTCATACCCCAGGCCATGTGGTGTTTTTCCATCGTGAATCTAAGCTGGCGCAAGTCGGTGATGTATTGTTTAGAGGCTCTATTGGCCGCACTGATTTCCCTAAAGGCGATCACGCCACATTGATCAGTTCCATTCGCGACAACCTATTCCCGCTGGGGGACGATGTCCGCTTTATTCCGGGCCACGGGCCGATGAGTACTTTTGGTGAGGAGCGCCGCACGAATCCCTTTGTTGGCGATGGAGTTCGCTAGGCAATGAAAACCGGTACTATTTTTTCAATGCAGCGCCGCTTAAAAGAAATTGATTCGAGTAAGTGGTTCCAAGGCATAGTTATTGCCGTCATCATTCTGTCGGCATTACTTGTTGGCGCGAAAACCCATAACTTGCCGCCAGAGGGTATTGTGGTTTTGGCAATACTGGATGTTGCGGTGACGGTATTTTTCGTTATTGAGTTAGTGATCCGCTTTTTGGCCTATCAGAAAAAGGGTGAATTCTTTAAAAGCGGCTGGAACATTTTTGACACTATTATTGTGATTGGCTCGCTCATTCCAGCCGGTGGCTCAGGTGTGTTGATTGCGCGTTTACTGCGCGTATTTAGGGTGCTGCGTTTGGTGTCTATGGTGCCAGAGCTGCGTTTGCTCATTAATGCGCTAATCAAAGCCATTCCGCGAATGGGCTACATTGGCTTGTTGATGTTTGTGATTTTCTACATTTATGCCGCTATTGGCAGTATCGTTTTTGCCGAGATAAACGAAGTGCTGTGGGGCGATGTGTCCATTGCTATGTTAACCCTGTTCCGCGTTGCGACCTTTGAAGATTGGACCGATTATATACCTTTGTCTTTTCTTGTGCTTTTTGTTGACAATAGGCTTTTCTTTGGCCTATGTTTTTTATGTCAACAAAAGAACAAGTTGTATAAATTAATTGCTAGTAGAGAGGTAGACAGTGAGAGTCGTCCAAGTAAAAGGGATAAAATATGCGGGGGGTGGAATCAACTTAAGTACAGTTGTTGATGATGAAGATATTCCCTTATTAGCACCTTCCTTATTTCTTCTTCATGTCGCCAGAAACGGTAGAATCTCCGATAACAGAACCACAACGAAATCCTATGCACAAGTCTTAAAAGATTTCTTTGAAGTGTTAAAAGCTTCTGATGATCTGAGCTATTCAGATGTGACGGACGCTCATTTGACTGCCTATTTCAATGCCTATCGGGGTCAAAAAAAAGGCAATAAAAAAAGCACGATAGAATACCATGCCACTGTTTTATCCAATTTTTACGCATACATGAAAAAGATTGGTATATCGGATGCGATTGATTATTTGTCTTTTTCTTACGATGACAGTGAAGCACAGAGAAACGTTAAAGATCTCCTGATGGGAGAAATACTTACTATCTACATGGATGATAAAGAGTTTAAAGATAAAGTATTAGCACAAGTAAAAGCTCAGAATCCATTCATAAGAGAGCGTGACGAGTTGGCATTGAAACTTGGTTATTATGCTGGATTTAGAACCCATGAATTGGTTTCGTATAACAATTTGTACGCTCCCTCTTTAAGACGTCAGTTCCCAGAAAAGGATAAGGACGATATAAGAGCAGGTGAACTAGAAATCATAGGTAAAGGCAATAAGTTGCGAACAGTTCACATATCGCCTGAACTTGTATCTGGGATCAATAAATTCTTATGGGGTAGAGGTAAGAGCCTCAAAGGGAGTTTGATGGCAAAGGCTAATGGGGAACCGCTTACGGATTTAAATTATGCTAGCAGATTGTTTACACGCATAAAGACCGCTAATTTGGCTGAATTAAGTAGCGATAAGAATAACTGGAAAGCTAGAGTTTACCACTCTCTAAGAAAGTGCTACGCAACCAATAGCGTTAGCTTTTGTTATGATGAAAATAAAGATCCTATGGTGTTTATCCCTCAGTGGCTAGGCCATCACGATGAAGAAACATCAAAAGTCTACATATTCTACGATGCAGTAATATCTAATCGCATCGACGTGATGAATACGCTGTCATTAAACAATTCAGAATATGCTCAAAAATATAAGAGCAAATCCTAATGCAGCTAGTCGTAGATAATAACGAAAAAAACGAAAAGCATGTAATTTTAGTTGACGGCAAAGTTAAATGGGTATTGCCGGATGACATGCATGGTCAAAATTTTTTATTACTTTATATAGACTACACGAAACGTAAGAGTTTTCGTGAACTGTCTCATGCAACTAAGCTTAATATAGGAAGGGGGCTAGTAACTTTTCTTGATTACACAGTTGTATTAATAAGGAAGTATAGCGGTGTGCCATCTGATATATTTTCCCGTTATACCAATCATATAAAGACCACTACCAATAAAACTAGTAATTCTGTAAACAGCACCGTTACTGCCATGCTTTACGTTTTAAAATTATATGGTGGTCAAAAGGAAAAAGTGTATGACTGTGAATACTGGATTCCAGAATTTTATGTAATGATCACTAAAGCTCCAACCTTTACTTGGGAAGAACCCAATCCAAAGGAGTCTTTATCAACTAAGTATGATCTAGGGTTTACTAGCAATGAAATGATTGAATCCCTATTACTGTTGTGTTGCTACATCATCAATACGTTTAATGATAAGCGCAAGTTGTTGCTGCAAAACAGAAATCTAGAAAAAGTGGCTTTGGAATCGTTTCAAATAAGCTCAGACAGCTACCCGACATATGCCCTAATATCCGATCAGAATCACCCAACATATAACGTAGCTAGAAGGCTTTATGGAGAACTCGCGAGGACAATTATTGCTACTGAAGATAACTGGCTAATCGAAAGGTTTATGCATGACAATCCCTTCCCAGATGAATTTTTGCCAGATGAATCTGACATCAAGATTAGACGCAAGGAATGGCTAAAACGATGGATTAACAAACGTACAGGAGATATTAAAACCCTGATTACGATAAATAAAAAGAAGTATAGGATGCAAACCATGAAAGCCTATTGCATGAACGATTTGCACGGCTTGAGCCATGAAGTAGTATTTGCCATGCAATGTATCTTAGCGTGCCACAGAATTCAAAGTTCGGGCGTAGATCGAATGAACCTTAACGATGTTATTTCAAACAATAAGGGCGTGCAGTTTAAATACTATAAAGGTAGAGGCAAAATTAAATATGCCACGTCAGTATTGAACAAAGGCACCCTGCCTTACAATACTGTTCAGATATTTTTAGAGCAATTCAAACAGCAACACCCAGGCGTTAATCCTAAGCTTATTCAATACCATAAGTTGCGAGGAAAAACCGACGTTTTAGGCCAGATTGGTACAAAGAAAGGACGTTTAGATCATTTTTTTATTGATTTGCTCGATGAGAATACCGAAGTGCATAAACACATGAAAGCCGAGCTTAAGGAGGAGGCTGCACCAATTCTAGCTTTTCTAAAAAAGATATTAGTAAATAACTTGATAGCTTTGGAAAACTCTCCTGCTTACGGTGGCGACAATAAAATGCCCCATGTTTCTTTAAATATTGATTTAATCGCAAGAGCACGCATCGAAATCGAAGATGGGAAAAGTGGTGCCGCTGAGCTGAAAGAAAACTCAGAATATGACAAAACCGCCTTTGAAGAAAAGGCCGATAAAGAGGTTGGTGCCATGCTGACAGCGCACAATCTCGAAACCAAACAAAGTACATATGAAAATCGCTCGCGCAGCCCAGAAAAAATCAAATCAATGCGCCGTTTTGCGGCACAGGTGGGTGATGCGATGGAGCAAGATGCGCGCGCTGTTGAAGAGCTATTTAATAAAACTAAAGTGCTCAACCTCAAGGCCGTTGCGAAATTACTAGGTATTGAAGATACGATTGAAGAACAAAAGGATTTGTATGACATCATAAACCAGCAATTAGGCGACGTAATAGGTGATATTGGAGACGTAGACATCGATGGGAAACGTATCGTGATTCAAACACCGTTAACAGCGGCGCTTATAGTGTCAAAAATTAAACATATTGAAAATGAAATACCAAGATTAAAGGTTGTTAGCGAAAAGAAAGCATTAAAAGCTCAATTGCACCGAGCGTATCTCGACACGCTATTAGCAGAGTTCTCTAGCTCGATAATCAAGGAAGGAGAGCTAATGTCTAAAAAATATAATTTTCCTTTTTCATCGATGGTATAGGAGGGTGCATGTTTAACACAAATGTAAAAAGAGCTGTTGTCCCTGATACCCCTCTATTAAACGACCAGTCGCAAGATGTATTTTATTTATTTTCTTATCCGAAAAGTCCAAGTGAAGAAAGTGAAGTTCATGAAATTGACTTTAGTGATGCACGACATAAGGTATCAAAAGAAGACTTCGGTCTTTTAAAAGCTTTGTGGATTGAGATGTCCGGTGGGGTTGACCCTGTAACACGCGAAATCACAGGTAAACTGAATACAATAAGGGCATATGCTTCTAATTTGATGAGGCTCTTTGTATGGAAAGAGTCTCATTACCCTGATACACCATTGAGGCAGTGGACTGAATCTCACTGTCGAGAATTTATCGTTGATGTTTTATTCAATCGTATTGCTTTTTACACGGAAGGTAGCATGGCAGAAAAAAACAATGCTACTAAACAAATTGTGGGTAGAGGCCCTGTTGAAAGTGCATGTGACATGTTGAGGAAATCTCAACGACTTTATGCATTGGGGTTAGTTCATGATGGGCTGGCCTCTTCTTTACCTGCTAGCTTCATTCAGGACACTGTTGAAGAGCATCTAGCAGCTGATGGAATTAGCTTTGCAAAATGGATAGACGGTGAAGGTTGGAATTCAATTCCATTCGCGGCACATATGTTTAATTTGGCGCACGCAATTAACGTTATAGAAAGTGATGAATGTCGTATTTTGAGAGCATTTTTCAAACATCAACAAAGCGAATTATGTGTTTCCCACCACACCATGTTTTATTCAGGCAGATATAACAAACCCAGTTCTTATGATGATTATTGTGCATCGCCAGATTTTACATCTTCTATTGGAGAAAAGAGAAAGACAAAGAGGAAGAGAAAAAAAGAATTTATTCTTAAATACAGCTCTTTAAAACGAGCGCTTGAAGAGGTGGCTGGTAAGCCTGTCAATACATTTCCGTACACCTGGGAAGAGATCATAAAAATATACCGTAAAGTCTTTAATGCTTGTTTAACGATAATTGTGGCATTGACAGGAGCAAGAATAAGCGAGATGGAAAACTTTTTTGCAGACGATTATAAGCAGGAAAATGATGGTGTCTGGACATTTAAGAGCGACATAGTTAAAACCAATCATGGTGTACCTGCTTTAAGGAGTATGGGTGGATTAGTCGCTAAGGCGGCAGATGTAATATGTGACATGTCCTACACCCCTAAACGAAATCGCCCTGACGGGAAGCGCTTTCCTATTTTTTCGATGACACATCAACCCAGATTCTCAAATGGCACTAATGCAAGGGTTGCAAGTGAAAATACCTTAAGAACTAGTCTTCAAGCTAATTATGATGATGCAATTGATAAATTTGGTGAGGAGTTAGCAGAACTTTGTGAAAAAGTTCACCCCCATATGTTTCGCCATACGTTCGCTGAATTTGCGATTCGTCGTTTTGATGGCCGTGTTTTTGAAGCGATAAGGCAGCACTTTAAGCATACATATCAGAGTAAATTCACAAAAGAATATGTCGGTGGCAAAGATAGGGAGTCGATAAAGAAAGGTGCTGAGCGACGCTACATCAGAGAACTGATAGAGAGAATGGCTTTGGATGTTAATGATTCATTTTCAGGAAGCTTGGCTTTGGCTATTCAGCGAAAGGTCAAAGATTGTATGGTAATTGAACCATCTGAAGTGGAGGCAGTATTGACGGAGTTTGAAGAAAAAATTGTGGATATTACCGTCCATGAATATGGCATCTGCATGGTGCAAACTGAAACGCGGTCTTTATCAAAATGCTTAGATAAGGATACTGGCTTACCGCAAATTGAAAATGGTTGTTTCGATCTTTGCTCAGGGTGTGTTCATTCTGTTAGCAGTGCTAATAGTCACAAAGAAGAGATCATTCGCATTGTTTTGTCACATAAAGACTTTCTTGAAAAATTTCCTTTTAAAACTAAAGCACACAAGGTGAGTGAAGCAGCGGTCAGAAATGGCGAAAAAATCTTAAAGCAAATGAGGCGAACATGATTAATCTAAATGACTTTTCTATGGAAAGGGAAGATGAACCCCAATTAGATACTGAGCTTCCTGACTACCCTGGTGATACCTCCTGGATGGACGCGCTGACGGCTAAACAAAGTGCGATAGTCAAGAAAGTTACAGCTAGGTTTATAGAGGCTAGAGATACAATCATGGCCTCTGAAAAACCAAAGAGTTTGAAGATAGGTGAACGAACAATTAAACCTGCCAAACTTGCTGAAATGGCAGGGGTTGATAAGTCAAATATCAGGAAAGATCGAATGGATATTACGCCCTTCGAAAAATATCTTGAACACTACAATGATACGCTGATCGCTATCTGGCAACAACGTTGCAATACTTGCAATTCAGGACGACGGTTATCAAGAAAGGAGCTTGAAGTTAAAAAAGGTGAATTTGAACTGAAGTATGAGCAAGAGTTAAACAAGAACTTAGTTGAATATTTTCAAGCTGCTTTACATTCGGAAGTGGCTCAAAACCAGATTGAGACAGCGCAAAAGCTTAGAGAGCTGAAAATCGATTATGAAAAAGCTCAACAAACAATAGCTAATTTACGCTCTCAACTGCAAGAAATGACTATCCAGTTAAACAGGAAAAATTAGGAATTGGTTAGTTTATGCGTCGAGATAAAAGGAAAATCAATCTTAAAAATTCATATTTTGTAGGTGTTTAGATTAAATTCTGTTGACAAACATATCACATGTTCTTGAACTAAAGATTAATAAATTCCCACTTAAAAAAGTGATTGAAAATTTCGAGTCAACATTTAAAAAAATAATTGCTAGCCCAATATAGGTCATTACTTCTATATAATTTAACCAAATTTACTAGCTTAGATAAAAGTTGAACACTTAATGTACGAAAACATAAAAATAAAGCTGAATAAGCTCAAGAATAACAAAGCATTTGAGCTATCTGTCGTAGCCGTAATTATTATATCAGCACTAGAGATCGGGGCAAAAACATTTCAACTGCCCGACAGTGCGATTTCAGTAACTCATATTTTAGATATATTCATAACATTATTCTTCCTCTTTGAGATTTCAGTTCGATTTATCGCTGATGATGATAAACGTAACTTTTTTAAAAAGGGCTGGAACATATTCGACACGTTAGTTGTTTTAATCAGTTTGATACCTATTAATGATAGTGAAATGGCTCTTCTCGCTAGATTAATTCGCGTATTTAGAGTTCTCAGGATGGTATCGGTAGTACCCGAATTAAGAGTTCTAATTAACTCATTGATCAAAGCTCTACCTCAACTAGGCTATGTCATATTATTAATGTTTATTATTTTCTACATATATGCGGCCATCGGTAGTTTTATATTTAACGAAATTAATCCTAAATTATGGGGTGATATTGCGATATCTATGTTGACTCTTTTCAGAATAATGACTTTCGAGGACTGGACTGATATTCAATATGAAACGATGGAAGTATATCCAATGTCATGGATATTCTATTTATCATTTATCTTCTTCACTGCGTTTGCTTTCTTAAATATGGTGATTGGCATTGTTGTTAATGTAATGGAAGACGAACACGCAAAAATGCGGCAAGAAAAACAAGAGGCTTCAAATACTCCAACAATTGAAGATTTACATAAAGAAATTCACGAATTAAAACAATTGATTAAACGTAACTTTCCAAATTCTTGATCAAAAAGAGTCAGGGTATAGATATGAGCTAGTACAGCAAATACTGTGGTAGCTCGTATCTGAATAAATAGGTTTGGACTTCACCGTAAATACAGTTGTGAACGAACATGAGATGGTCGCAGTCAACCAGTGTTTGTAGTTCTATTCTAGAAAGCGGACGTTTCGCTAACGCATTACTGCCTCAATTTGAGTTATCGCTAGTACATTTCTGGACAGAAATGCGTTAGAGCCGAAAGACAGCTTTGTGCCATTAACAGACCTTCATGTGACTTTGTAATTTGGGAACGAATCGTATGAACAGCCCCAAAACAAAAATTGTATGGGGCTAAATGGACTTGTTATGACGCTAACTCTTTTATTTTTTCTTTAGAAAATAGCTGATATAGGCTTGGTACAACAAACAGCGTAAGTAGCGTTGCTGTAACTAAGCCGCCAACAATTACGCTAGCAAGTGGTCGTTGAATTTCAGAGCCGACCCCATTTGACATTAACATAGGTATTAGACCTAACGCTGAAGTAATAGCAGTCATGAGCACGGGGCGCAATCTTGAGGTAGCACCATCAAATATTGCCTCAGCGGTTTCGAGTCCATCTTTGATTCGTTGGTTAATGCTTTCCACCATTACTACACCATTAAGCACCGCTACGCCAAATAAGGTAATAAAGCCAACAGAGCTTGGAACTGATAGGTACTGACCCGAAAGGTATAGTGAAAATACACCGCCGATAACAGCTAATGGAACATTAAGTAAGATCAGCATCGCTTGTCCTACTGAACCGAATGCAAAATAAAGGAGCAAGGCTATCAGAGCCAATGACAAGGGTACGACAATAGAAAGGCGCTGTTGCGCTCGCTGCTGACTTTCGAATTGCCCACCAATCGATACTGAATAACCTGCTGGCAATTCTACATCAGAGGTTATTTTTGTTTGAATATCTTCAACCACACTCCCCATGTCACGACCTTGGACGTTAGCTTGAATAACCACCCTACGCTGGACATCATCTCGTCTAACCTGCGGAGGGCCTGACTCAAAAGACACAGAAGCTACATCACCAATTCGCACCCAAGCCCCTGTAGGAGATTGCATTCTAATATCGGCTATTGCTTCACTATTCGCTCTAAATTCCTCATCTAGGCGCACGTAAATATCATAACGTTCGTTACCATTGATAATTTGTCCAGCTTCAACGCCACCAATACCGTCTTGAACCACTTCCATGACATCACCAACTGATAAACCATATCGAGAAAGCTCAAACCTATTAGGAGCGATAACAAGTTGTGCTTCACCTGCAATCTGCTCAAGTGCAACGTCCTTTGCACCCTCAATTGACTTAATCGCAGCTTCAATTTCTCGCCCTTTATTTGCTAGCACCTGTAAATCAGAGCCAAATAATTTAATGGCAAGCTGTGCTTTAACCCCCGATAACAACTCATCTACACGAGTGGCAATAGGCTGAGAGAAATTTAGTAACAGCCCAGGAAATTCCTCTAATGAGCGTTCCATTTTATCTTGCAGCTCATAACGATTAGAGGCGCTTGTCCATTCTGAAACTGGTTTAAGGCCAATGTAAATTTCTATGTTGTTCACAGGCTCTGGGTCGCCGCCAATTTCTGCTCGGCCAATTCGACTCAATGCGTAAGTCACTTCAGGAAATGCCATCAATTTTTCTTCCAATATTGGAGCAACAGATAGCGCTGTTTCCAAGCTTGAAGAAGGGGCTAGTGTCACTCTTAGGTTAATCGTTCCTTCTTCTAACTCTGGCACGAATTCTGTTCCAATTTGTGGAATGATTGCCACTGCTGAAGCGACGAGAGCTATTGACACAAAAACAACAAACTTGGTTTGCTTTAATGCGATTTTCAATAACTTTCGATACAAAATATCGATGGGTTTTAAGAGCAAACTTTCCCTTTCTTTCACCCCTCGCTTAAACATAAAAGTGGCAAGTGCAGGAACAATAAATAAAGCAACGACAATAGCTGACACCACAGCTAACATAATGCTAATAGCCATTGGTTGAAACAGCTTTGCTTCAACACCTTCGAAACTAAACAGTGGTGTAAAAACAACGAGAATAATCGATGCAGCGAAAAAAACAGGGCGAGCAACCTCTTTTCCTGCTTCTTTTAGTCTTAAATCAACGCCCGTTTTGTCACTTTCAACATCATGTGGATCGGTATCGGTTGTTGGCACGCGCTTCAGAGCTTTATCAAAATGCGTCGGATCGGGGCGGTTTAAATGTTTAAACATATTTTCAACCATAACAACTGAACCATCGACTAACATACCAATAGCCACTGCGATACCGCCAAGCGACATCAAGTTGGCTGAAATACCCAACCAAGCCATCACCATTAATGCAATACCAATGGAAATTGGAATTGAGATTAGCACTAGAAATGTAGCTCTTAAATTCATTAAAAATAGAGCAAGTACAATAGTGATAAAAATAAAAGCCAAAGTAAGGGCTTCAACAACGGTTGCCACGGCTTTTTCAATTAAGTCAGCTTGGTCATAAAAAGGCTCAAATCGCACACCTTCTGGTAATGCCTGATTGATAAGCTTTGATCTAGCAGTAATACCATCTATCGTCGCTTTGGTATTTGACCCCATGCGTTTTAATACAATGCCAGAGACCACTTCACCTAAGTTCTCAACGTTGCCATTGTCAGTTTTGCGGGTCATAGTAACAGCGCCTTGCCTGATCTCAGCACCAAGCTCTACGATGGCGACATCCGAAACAGTAACAACCACACCATTAAGTATTTTTACAGGCACTTGCTGAATATTTTCAATACCTTTTTCACCACTTTCGAACCAACCAGTACCGCGAATAACAAGCTGTTCTTGGCCTCGATTCATGTACCAGCCACCAACATTGGCGTTGTTATTTTCAAGCGCTGATACCACATCCTCTTGGGTTAACTCGTAGGATAATAATTTGGAAGGATCGACATTAACTTGATATTGACGGACGTTACCGCCGAATGACAGCACATCTGTTACACCGTCTACAGGCATTATTAGCAGTTTAATGATCCAGTCATTCAGACTTCTAAGCGCCATTGAGTCATACTTACTTGTGTCGTCTGATATCAGCAAATATTGAAACACCTGTCCTAAGCCGGAAGTGTTTGGCCCCATCTCTGGTGTTCCAACCCCAGCAGGTATGAGTTCCTTTGCAGCCTGTAGGCGTTCAAATACCAACTGCCTAGCAAAATATATATCCGTACCTTCTTTAAAGACTACAGTAACACCCGACAAACCTGTTTTTGAAATAGAACGCACTTGTTCTACATCCGGTAATGCGTACATCACAGCTTCAATTGGATATGTGATAAGTTGCTCTACTTCTTCTGCGGCTAAACCTGGCGCTTCGGTATTAACAGCAACTTGTACATTTGTAACGTCTGGGAAAGCATCTAAATTCAACTTAGGTATGGTGATAACAGCACTTGCTATTAGTGCAACTAATGCGATCAGCACGAGCAATCTATTATTAATAGACCAATCAATAATTCGATTAAACATAACTGGCCTCCTTAATGATTGTGCGGGTCAAAGCCGCCCTTAGCTATCTCAGAGGCGACAAAAAAAGCACCACGGGTAACGACTTTTGTTCCAGATTCAAGGCCGAAAACTTCTCGGTATTCGCCAAAAGATCGACCTCTTGTTACTTCGACTGCTTTAAATTCATTTGGGTGGTCTTCAATAAACACAGTCCAATCACCATCACTGCTTCTAATCAACGCTTCTTCTGGTACTGCAATGATTTCGCTGTTCGATTGGAACTGAAAATAGACTTTCACAAACATACCTGAATGAAGCTTATGTCCAGTATTAGTGACCGACAGTCTTACTGTTCGGGTTCGTGTAATGGGATCGATAGTATGAGCTTCTTGAATGACGTTGGCTTGGTATTTAATACCGTTTAAATCAATTAAGGCCGGACTGCCTAAGGCTAAATTTATCTCTTTGTTAGGGGGAACATTTGCTTCTACCCAAAGGTCGTTTTCATCGGCGAGTAACATGATGGTTTCACCCGCTTCAATGCGGTGACCTTGCATGAAGTCATCTTGCAGTACAACACCGTCCCGCTCAGCTATAAGCACGTACTGCCCAAAAGTAGCGCTATCTTGTTGGGCTATTTTGTCAATCGCCTGCTTTGTTAAGCCAAATGCTACTAACTTTCCATAAACACCTTTATAGATGTTTTCTGCTTCAACAAGCGTGCGTTCGCTTATGTTGTTACTTCCTAGCTTTTTCGCTCGCTTCCAATCAGAAGAGGCTATTAAAAAATCTGCTTGAGTTTGAGCCATCGTTTCGCTGAACAAGGTAACTAATTTTTGTCCAGACTTTACGTGGTCTCCTAAGCTCGCATGGCGATTAATCACCACTGAATCTGTACGGGGTGATACCAGATAGCTTTTATAACCGTTTGCTTTCACTTCTCCGGGAGCGTAGACCGAATTTAGATATTTCTTTGGAAAAACAGCATCAACTTCAATGCCTGCTAATTCAATTTTTTCCGCACTTAAAGAAACCCCTTCTTCATGCTCCTCTTCTTTAACGAGACTCTCGGTTTTATGTTCTTCACCCTCTGCATGGTCATGTTCATCAGTAGCCTCTTTCATAGGCTTTTCATGTTCATGCGAATGTTCATCGTGTTGTGTGTTATTTTGACTTTCATTAGCCAATACTGTGTTAATTGAAAACACAGCAAGAATTACTACTAACGCTACGCCAGTAGTTCGAAAAATATTATTCATAATGACTCTTAACTTTTATTAAACCAAATTGTGTTTGCGCTATAGCGCACTGTATGGAAAAAAGTTAAGCGATAGGTGGTCGATAGAGCCTAGTTGAAATACCCAAAGGCAATAAAGTTAATTTGTTGAAGTTATGTGAATGATTTAAAGACAGGTTTGGTGTAAATGCTTTCACCAAAATCCAACTGGTATGATTGCCACTACAGTGTCCGCAATGGTGGCAGTCCTCGATAGCGTGTTCATTATCTTTATCTAACTGAGGAGAATTATCTGTTTCGTGGTCATGAATAGTTTGTAGATGTTCAACGTCTAACTGATGACTTTCCATGCTTGCAGATACAGCGACGAACGATTGCAAAACAATCGATATAGTCAGCAGTATTTTTAAAGCAATGTTGGTGTTCAATATTCTATTCTCTTCGTTAGACGTTGGTAATATAGCAAATTAATGAGTACAAATCTAAGCCAGTTTATAAGTGTAAATGTTACTTATCTCTACAAACTTCATTGGGAAATTCAAACTCAATGGTGGTATGCGACAAATCAAAACCGCGTAAGTCTTCAGAAATTACTTGCTTGAGTGATTGTAACTTAGGTACATCGTACGGCGCATTCAAAACAAGGTGCGCTGTTAGCACATGACTTTCGCCATCTAAAGACCAATAGTGCAGGTGATGAATTTCTTTTACCTCAGGTTTCGAAAGTAAGGCTTTAGTTATCTTGGCTTGTGTTTCTTTATCCGGTGACGCTTGTAAAAATAATGCTAACGTAGACCTTAAGTTTTTTAGGACGTTAAACAGAATAAACAGCGTAAAAGCGATAGATAACAATGGATCTAAAATAGGCCAATCCACAAACATCAAGACAATTGATACGATAAGGACAGCAACCCAGCCAAGGACATCTTCTAATAGATGCCATGTTAATACCTTTTCGTTTAATGTGGTTCCCGCCTTAAGTTTATATACGGCATAACCGTTTACTGTAACCCCAAGTAATGCTAATCCTAGCATTCCCTCTACTATTGGCATTTCTGGGTTAGATAATCGAGGAATTGCCTCAACCAAAATAAAGATAGAGCCAGCAATTAAAACAACGCTATTTATTAAGGCACCAAATAGTGACAAGCGCTTATAGCCATAACTGTATGTTGAAGATGCTTGTTTATCTGAAAAGTGACTCAATAGCCAGGCGAAACCGATAGATATGCTGTCACCTAAATCATGGACTGCGTCAGCCATGATTGCCGTACTATTGGTTAGCCAACCGCCGATGAATTCAATGATGGTAAAAGTAACATTTAGAAAAAATGTCCAACCAATGCGCTCATTTTTATCGTGTGAGTGGTGGTGACTATGATTGTGGCTGTGCATTTTTACCTCTACTTTGGTTACTAGCATTTCTCAAACGATTAACATTCATATTGATAAGATGACGAATCACCGACTGATATAACCAGCGCTTAACGCCTGACAAATTGGTGCCTTTCTCGCTGTAAAATTCATCTGGCGAGTTGTATAAACCAAAGTCATCATGAATGCCTTCCTTTTGAATGTATGTATCTTTTCCCGTCCATTCTGTCTGAGGGTTCTCCAAACAGTTTGTTGCGATACCATACCCACAGAAACCATCTTTATCTTGATTGAACTTAGATTGAACTGAGCTTAGATAATCCTGGTCGAGGATAAAGCCTTCTAAGTTGATCCATTCGCCATCTAAAAAGACTTCAACCCAGCTATGGATAATATATTTGGGCGCAAGCCAAAACACGTAAGCGGGAATAGCGCCTTTTTGGAGTTGTTGATCAATCGTGAAACCATGAAATCGACACTGAGTACCGAGCGCCCGTAGTAGAGCCATCAACAAGTTTCCCTTGGTATTACACTGACCATAGCCATCAGCCAAAACTTCACTTGCTGCAATATCATCGCTGCGGTTATAGCCGAACTGAATTTCGTCTTTAACAAAAGAGTAAGCAGCACCTATCTTGTTGTAATCATCTAAATTTTGCCAGCCTCGTTCTTTAATCAATCGTTGAATAGCATCGTGACTAAAATTTAAGATATTTGTTTCAGATAAATAGGTCTCGTTCATATCACCATCACTTACGTAGTTTTGCTTTACATAAGATAACTATAAAACCTATAGTAACTATAGAGTCAAGCTAGGTTTTAAAAAATATGAAAATAGGTGAACTTTCTAAAGTTTCGGGCTGTTCCATTCAAACAATTAGATATTACGAAAAAGAAGGGTTACTGAATCCGCCTAGTCGTAGCGAAGGAAATTTTCGGTTATATGATGAAAAGGCGTTGAAAGAGTTAGAGTTCGTAAAGCATTGTCGAAGCCTCGATATTCCATTGTCAGATATAAAGACCCTAGTTGAACTTAAAAATAAACCAGAAGAAAGCTGTTCCTCAGTCAATAATCTAATTGCAAACCAGCTCGAATTAGTTAACCAACGAATAAAAGAGTTGAAAGTATTAAAGTCCGAGCTTCAAATAATGAAGAAAGCCTGCTCTTCAGACAATACAGTAGAAAGATGTGGGATTATGAGAACCCTAGAGGTGTAATTAAAACTTCAGTGTCCGCTTTTCGCTCACTTTAGAAGTTGAGATCACAAATTGTGATCTCAAATTTGAAGTCACAGTTTGTGACCTCAAGATAAACTGGTCGAATTCAACTAGGTTACTTAATGTGCCAATAGCAGACCTTAAGATTTGTTGCAGCAACTGCTTCCTTCTTGAATAGGAGGGCATTTAACGGTTCCATAAGAACAATATACGCAACAGTCACCTTTTAACGGCTTGAGCAGCGCTTTACATCCTTCACATTCGTAATACCACTGGCAAGCGTTTGTTGGCATGGTCTCGACCTTACTAAATCCGCATTCTGGGCAAGTAATCTTAGACTCTAATTCTACACCTTGCATACGGGTTCCTTAACTGGTTTAACGATATCTAACACTGACATAAATACCATCCATGTGATTCCAAAGTAAAATAAGTAAGTGCTCCAGTCGTATTGCCACAAAGGATAAAGAGTCAGTAGTACAGCAATTGGGCCAATTACACTTAATATGCCTCTCGCCACATGTTTATATTGATACCAGTTGTACAAGTTGACCAATAAAGCGAGTGCAGCAAACAATGGTAATAAAGTATTAACCGCTATTCCTTCAAAATGAGAGAGGAAGCCAAGCCCTAGAGCTGATGCTAATGAACCAAGTGCGGGGAAACATGCTGTACAGCTAAGTGCTGCTAACCATACTCCACCGGAGCCTACTTTATCTAGAATTTTATTAATCATAATTACCTCTACTTTTGAGGTAGTTTAAACTCCGTACATAGGTACGGAGTCAACAGCTAATTGAGCGAATTTATTATTGGACAGGAATTAGGATCTTGGTTGGCTTTACAAGAATTTGTCATATCTTGAATCACATGTTCTAGCCGCTGTAGATCTGCAATTTTTTCTCGAATCAACTTAAGTTTTTGCAATCCCATCGATTCGACATCAGCGCAGTTTCCACTCATCGACATGAGCGAAGCTACTTCATCAAGCGTAAAGCCCAAAGCTTTAGCTTTTAATATGAATTTAAGTTGGTTGATATGGGTATTGTCATACATGCGATAACCACTATCAGGTCTTTGTGGCTGCACAATAAGCCCTTTACGTTCATAAAATCGGACTGTTTCTACGTTAATGCCTAGTTCTTTAGCCAGCTTTCCAATGGTTTTCATAAGCAGATTCTCTTAAACAACTAGCGTCATTTTATCATTGTTAGACAAAATCTGAACTTCCGATATACGCTCATAACCGCCCTTAGAGTATTCACTTTAACGCGTTAAGGGGCATAAACGAGTTAGAGGAGCGTACGCTTTGTATAGTTGAGCTAATAGCATTAAGTGATGGCGACTGTCTCTTGAACAGCTCATTGCGATCTGTCAGAAGAAATCCAAACTTATCCATCGAAACTGTAAAATCAAATATGAGCTACTACAGTTAATTGTGTTTTTATCTCCATGTAAGAGTTAGAAACGTTGCTCAACATCAAAAACTACTTTTAAAACGCAACGTCAGCCCACGTAAAGTAGGGGGGATTGAATCCCCCCCTTTGTTCAACAGAGGGAAACGTTCTCACTACCTTGTGCTCATTCATTAATTTCATCTCCTAGTTCAGTTTGACCTGCTGTTCTTTGCTTATAAATATCGATTATGAAATGCATCGGTATAGGTAACCTGTAATGCCTACAACCTGTTAAAATAATCGGCCAAAAAGAGAATTTAAAAGCCGTCATGTCATAAACTTTATTGGATTCGTCACACTCATTAACCAACAACTTAATCAATTCACTTGGCTCTTCAGTTACGCAAACATCAGACAACGTTGCACCATGCATCTTATCGAATCGGTAAAAGTGCTTTTCTGATGACTCGTCAAGAAAATACACTTGAAAATTACAGTGCGGTAAATACTCTTCTTTAATTTTTTTGACTATTTCGTATGGCTCTGGAAATTCCATAATTGCTGAAAAAGCAGATATATAAGGGTATAAGACTGAACCTTTAGTGACGCTTTTCTTGTACTCGTCCGTTTTTTCAACAGGGTGTTCAATTAATTCAGCGTAGTTTCTTATCGTTGTTGGGTATTTATCACCAATCTTAAACATTTGATATATCTCTCGTGACATATTACTTAACCAAGAGTTGATATCTCGCCAATGTTTTTGATCGAGAGAAAGGAACCAAATCGCCAATACTAAATCGATTGCTTGTTCATCTTTATATGGGGTAAACAAAATGGGGTTATTTACGATTAACTGCTTAATGTTATCCTGAAATTTCGCTACTGCTTCGGAAAAGAACTCACCTGCTTCTGCATTTTCTTCACTAACTTGGCTCAAATACCAATAAGACCAGCAACCTGTTAGTGCTAATCGCCCTAGAACATCAAACAACTTTAAGTTTACATCGGTGGCACAAGACGGATTAACTGCATGTGATAAAGCATACAAGCTACTGCAATGAGGTAATATTTTATCTTCGATAT
Source organism: Thalassotalea euphylliae (assembly GCF_003390335.1). Lineage (NCBI taxonomy): Bacteria > Pseudomonadati > Pseudomonadota > Gammaproteobacteria > Alteromonadales > Colwelliaceae > Thalassotalea > Thalassotalea euphylliae. Next base: position 3,102,524 of record NZ_QUOU01000001.1, on the reverse strand, counting down.
ATTGATTTGATACCTGTAAGTTCAGCTTAAGAATTGAGTCCAAAGTTGTAAGTGTAGAAACAGCCACCTTATTTTTTTTACCAAACGCAAATTTCGCTGCATCCCATGCATTGAGCATCGTAAACTCTGCTGAAAGAAATGCACTCTCTAAGTTATCTTCATCTCTACACCATGAATATAATATCCAGAGGCACAAATATAGTTGACGGATACCTGTTAAAATATCTTTTGGTTTCTTGTCATCTGTACAAGTAAGACTAATGGCAAGTTGGCTGAAATGTTTGAAAGATACTTCTGGCTCATCAAGCATCGCAAGTGATTTGCGAAGTAATCCACGACAGTTTTTAGGTAATAGCTCCTCTCGAAGCATATTCTGCTCTATTAAGTCAGCAAGTCTGTCTCCATTCCACTCAGAGAAACTTAAGTCATCAGCTTTTAGTTTCCCCAAAAACATACTGACATTTGCTCTTACCTCTTCTTTTACTTCACCACCAAAGCATAAGCAAATTTCAACAGGGTATTCATTGTATTCTGCGGGAATACGGGTCGGAATGAATACATCAATGATCTCATTAATAGAAGGACGTAAATCTTGAGGATTCGTACTATCCCAATCTCTGCGGTCTAAATCACCAGATTTGACTGAGAATAAATAAACCTTGCTCTGTGATTCATTGGGCAACTTACCAAAAGCACCTACATCGACACCATATTGTCTGCTACCAACACCTGGTTTTAAAAATACCTCTAAGCCCATTTGCGATAGCAAATCTGGTAGTAATGCATCCAACTCACCTCGCTCTTTCAAAGAGGCTAAATATTGTCTTATCATAAGCTTCATGAGGTACAGCCCTCCGCTTTAAATTGCCAGATCATATTTTCTAAACCATGTGGGTCAAGATTGTGCATTGATGCAAATTCGATTGATGTGCTGAACTCACTAAGAGGAACTTCCTGACGGGTCTTTTGCTCACCATGATGTATATAATGAATGGACTTATTTCCATAGAGTAATACAGATTCATTACCAGCAAACAAAGAGGTTAGAAATGACTTACTTCGAGCTTGTTTCATTGACTCATTCATTAACTTACTGTGATGCCGCCAATACGTATGCCTATCTTGCTCGTTAGGGGTTAGCTCATTTATTTTAAGTGCCGCTTTTACCGAAGCTCGATAATCTTCATACTCTGAGAGTACATCGGCAGCAATTTTCTTAACACTGTCGTCTTTTGAATTATTTAATGTTTCTAAATGTTCACGAATACTTCCTGGATAACTGACGCAAAGCGGGTGAAAAATTAATTGCTGAATATCATTTAACTCATTGTCTGGAGCGTCAGGAATTAACGATTCAATTAAGCTAATTGCAGTTTTGGGCTGGTTGAAAAACCACCCGCAAGCTTTTCTAGCTAAAAAGAGGTGAACGCCGTTATTTTCTTGTGCTATGTATGCTTGGTCGAAGCTAATAGAAATTCCTTTTTCAGAATCTCGAAGAAGATCTGATGCATATTTACCTAGTTTTATTTTTTTTGATAGTAGCCAGCGTGTAATTAATGCGGATAAATGAGTATCTCGGTGATTATGCAACTCTCTAACAAAACTATCGAAATGCTTTACTGATAATTTGTACTCGCTTATTTCAAAGAAGCGCTCTAAAAAAACAACACAATCATCAAAACGGTTACTTTTTAGTATTCGCTGCAAAGCATAATCAATTTTATCTATAGTGCCCTTATTCTCAGGCTTCGTATAACAGCATATATTTAATAATTTAGGTTCAACTTTGCCGCTAACCTTTTGTTCGTCAAAAAATAATATTTCTGAAGAAGCATGAATATAACGATCACCTAATTGATCTGCATGACTGTCTAAAAAATCTAAGAATAAACCCTCTAGCTCATCAGACTGAGATACAACAGCAAACAGCGCTCTCATTGATGTAGCCAAAATATTATCAGTTGGGGAAGACTCAGATGATTTTTTGATAGCCACCGCTACTGGCTCCAAAAGCGTTTTGTCTTGGTAGTTAATTCTTCCTAGTGCAAAAATAGCTCTTTGTATGACTAATTCATTTTTGTGAGTAAGGAGTTCAACAGCTTGATTAACGTAAGCAACTTCATCTTTACTGACTCCTGCCTCAATCGCAGTAGATAAATGATCAAAATCTTCATCAATATTGGTTAAAGCGATATCAAGAAGTGCTTTGGCTCTATCGTCATCTTTTATACAGAACTCTTTAAAAGGAGCCAAAAGCATATATGCGGCCATATCTTGGCCTGCTTCTAGTGTAAGATGTTTAACGCAGTCTGCGATGTCTTGTACTGGAGAATTTAAATAAGGTAGAACTTCTTCGAAAACTCGTCTTACAGAAAAGAAATCATGATTTTCAGGTGTGTTATTAAAATTCTTAAATAACCCAACAAGGTTAAAATCCCCATCATTATGCAATTCAGCCAATGCACTAGCTAGAAGCTTTTCACCTTTTCTGTCTTGATAATAAATCTCTTGGATGAACTCAAAAAAGTTGCCATCCTTATTAGCTTTTAATAGTTTTCCTTTAAGCTCATCCATAATCATTTAATTCCTATACTGATACTCTGCGCTTGCCTGATGATAATTGCTGTATTAACTATTTTCTCTATTGGTTGATCTGGATATTTGTCATTTCAATATCCTTAATACTTCTATCCCTGTTGTTTGGAAAGATTATTGTTCTGTACGATTAAATTGCGTTTCCACTTCTGAAGGTTCAGGGAAGATCTCTGTCAAATCGCAATTAAGTATATGAATAATTTCATATAGTCTTTCAGGTGGAGTTCCAACGGTTCCTCTTTCTATTCTGCTTAAATAGTTAGGTTCCACTCCTAATTTATTGGCTACCATTGCTTGAGACATAGAACGCTTTGTTCTTGCTACCTTGATGTTCAGCCCAATTAGTTTTTGTACTGGTTGCATTCAAAAATCCGCACCGAAAAGAGAAAATGTTCTCATATTGCGGACTTACAACCCATATCATATAATGGCGATAAGTTTACATATAATGTAAACTTATCGCCATTATTAGTTAATTAGTTGTCATTTTATGAATATTGATTCTTTAATTAGTCAGGTTATTTGCATGAAGAATATAAACCGCTTTTCAGTTACTGAAGTGCGGTGTGCTGTTATTGCACTTTCACAAGATGAAAAAATTGACATAACTAGGCTTCGGCAAGTTGTTTATGACGACCTGAACAAATTAGTGAAACAGGGGTTGTTAATCAAAAAAACGGCGAGCAACGGCAAAGAAAGTCGTTTCATAAAAACAGAAGCATTTGAACCTAAGTTGATAGTAGAAGAATCAAAAGCATTTACTAGAAAACCGAGCGGCAAATTATGTGAAACAATTAATTCGCTCTATGCTGATTTGAGCACATTAAATGCAGACCTTTTACAGTGCATGGGAGCACTAGATTCATTTCTAAATTTAAAACAGCAACACCCAGAATTATCAGACGAATTCAAAGAGTTCATTCATTCTACTAAAGAGCAGAAACATATTTTAAAAGGGAAAATTGCTGCAACTGAAGAGATATTAAAAAAGTTAAAAGAGAAAAAGTAAATGAAATTAAGAGGTTGGCAGTCTGAGTGTATTAACTCAGCAATTTCAAAATTCACCAGTTCAACAGACTCCTGTGATTTTAAAAAACACTTCCTAGCGCTCGCAACACCAGGAGCTGGCAAAACTATTATGGCGGCAACGTTAGCTCGAAAAATGTATGAACTTGGTTTAATAGATTTAGTGTTATGTTTTTCACCGTCGTCAATCGTATCATCAGATTTTAGTGATGAACTCACCGCACAGTTTAAAACTGAATTTAATGGCAAAGTTGGCTCTTTAGGTGATGCATTCACCTACCAAAAACTTGGAACTCTCGATAATGACACTTGGAAGTTATTTGATCGTTTTAGGGTGTTCGTGATCTTTGATGAAATTCATCACTGTGCAGGATCTTCAACTCATGATGCCAATGCTTGGGGCGCTCCGATCATCGAAATCATTCGTGAGAAAGCAGCCTACAGTATTGCTTTATCAGGTACACCGTGGCGCTCGGACTCGTTGCCAATCGCTCTTTCAACTTATTGTGAAGACAACCGGATTCAATGCGACTATGTTTACGGTTTAAAACAAGCAATAGCTGATGACGTTTGTAGGGTTCCTCAGGTCATTGCAGTAGACAACAATAAAATTGTTGTCACCAATAATAAAAAACGAAAAGTATTCAAAAGTTTTAATACCTTGCTATCAGCTAAGGCCACTTCATATTCCAATATCGTTTTAAACGAGACAGTAAATGACCAAGTGCTTTCTAGAGCGATTATTAAATTCAATGAGATAAGAAAAATAAACATGAATGCAGGGGGCTTGGTTGTAGCATCTTCTATAGAGCACGCCGAAGCAATTAAGCTACTGATGACAAAAAATTACAACATAGGTGCTGTAGTTGTAACAACGAATGAAGCAAAACCTTCCAATAAGATAAAAGACTTTAGAAATAGCAGTGATGAATGGCTTATTAGTGTAGGTATGGTCAGTGAAGGTACTAATATTCCTCGTTTACAGGTTTGCTGTAACCTAACAAACGTCACTACTGAAATGTACTTTCGCCAGATATTTGGCCGTGTTCTTCGAAAAACTGATGCGCCAAATCAAGAAGCATTTATGTTCATGCCAGCGGAACCTAAGCTGGTGAGCTACGCAAGGAGAATGGTTCAAGACATTCCAGATGAGGTAGCTAAGGTCAAAATCGTAAAAATGGATGAGGAAATAGTTACAGATGCGGAAGAGCTGACAACTGTTGAAGCTGCTCGGAACAATACGCACGTTTTACCTGAGAAGCATAAGATTACTGTTGGTCGCCACTGTGTCGAAGATATTCAGCGCCAGATCCAGGTTATGCTGTCGAATCATTACTTAGATGAGTCTGAAGGAGCGCAGGCTAAAGAGCTAAGTTCTAAAAAACCGAGTTCGAACCAAAGCGGTTCTAATATACCTAAGGCTAAATGGTCGATGGGTATCGTCGGTAAATATCGTCAAGAAACGTTAAAAGTTGCTGATATAGAACCCTTCCTAATATCTCAAGCTTCCAAAGCTAAGTTGGCCGAGCTTAATCAGCAACTAAACTAGGGTTGAATCATGATCGTAAAACCTCAAGGCTGGGTAATTTTAAAGTTTTCAGCACCAACCGATACATTTTATAAAATCTTCAGCAGTTGGCGCGGTGGCTACTTAGATGGAGACTCTTGGCGGCTTAGTTCTGGTTCTAGCCATCCCCCGACACTTTCAGAGTGCGGTAAGTGGTGGGTCTGGTCGCAGGAGTCAGGCTCTTGTTATCACCTCCCTGTTAATGGTGAAGATGGGTACACATTTTACACTGCTCAAATCCTTGCAAATATTATTCTTCAGTCTGATAAAAACAATATGCTAATAGAAAGAATTAAGTTATCTTCGATATTAAATTAACTTGGTCTTTTGCTTAAGGGCTTGTTTTTTGATACACGTGTTAAGAAGTAGTGAGAGTGATCTTGTCAACAAAATCTCTTCGTGGGTATTTAGTTGTCATCATTTCAAGGAGACTTGTCAACAAAAAGTAAAGTTGACAAGGCAGGTTTGGTGGCGTTTTGTGTTTGAATATAGAAAATAAAAGGGATTAGAAACGCCCCAACCATTACGTCAACAAAAAATAACGCATATAAGACCGATGTGATGTATGAAACCATGGCGGTTTACCCAATCAGTTGGGTGTTCTATTTAACCTTTATTTTCCTAACCGCTTTTATCTTCCTCAATATGATGGTGGGTACCATTTTGGAAGTGATGAGTGAAGAGCACGAGAACTTCCGCGCTGAATCACACGGCGAATCAAAAGAGGGGGGTGAACCCGCTAGCCGAGCACAAATAGATGCGCTGCAAGCCGAAGTGGCTGAGCTTAAAACCCTAATCAAAGAAAATATTGCTAACACCCAGCACACTAATATCAGCAGCTAAACCGAGTTAGCCAATTAGTTGTCCAGTCTTGGGATAAGTTGACGGTTCAATGCCGTTAATGAGCGCATTACAGACAATAATCAAAGCCCGTACTTCACTTATCGAAGGCGGGCTTTTTTTCCCAGCCTTTATTTTTCCTACCGAATCTGGCGATAAATTCAGCGCAAAATCCTTAATTTGTAAAGATTGTAAGGTTATTTAAGGTTGAAAATGACAACTATTATCATTCGCGCCTAATTTTGAATGGAGTAGGTTGTATGAACAAATCATTTCAGGCCAGCAAAGTTGCGTTTTGTGTTGGTTTAGCAGTATCTGCAGGTAACGTTGTCGCAGAAGAGATGGCAGAAGCCAGTGCGATTGAGAAAATTGAAGTTACGGGTCAACGCATTCTCGGCGTAGATGTTGTTGATTTAAGTGATATTCGCAAGAAGCAGGCAAACGATTTAGAAGATATTTTCCGTGGCGAGCCGGCCATTACTGTCGGTGGATCATTTGGTATTGCCCAAAAGATTTATGTCCGCGGTATTGAAGACACTAACTTGAATGTCAGTGTTGATGGCGCAACCCAAGCAGGCTACTTATTCCATCACCAAGGTCGCTTGTCAATAGAGCCTGAAATGTTAAAGCACGTTGAAGTGAAAGCGGGTGCTGGTTCAGCCTTAGATGGCCCGGGCGCACTAGGTGGCGCTATCCGTTTTGAAACCAAAGATGCTGATGATCTGTTAGGAGACGGCGAGCACTTTGGTGCGTTATTAAAAGCGGGTTATTTCAGTAACACCAGTGGCACTAAGCTCAGTGGTAGTTTTTATGGTCGTGTTAACGACAATTGGAGTGGTTTGTTAATCGTCGGTAAAACGGATTCCGACAATATTGAAGACGGTAACGGCGTTGAGCTAGGAAATACCAAAACTAACCAAGATCTGGGCTTAGTTAAAATCAACGGTATTTTGGCTGACAATCACGAACTTGAATTAAGCCATGAGATTCGCAACGATGACGGCGTGAGAAATGTGCGTCCGCACTTTATCACTGCGGGTTGGAACCCGGCTAATGAGCAAAAAAGCCGTCGTGAAACGTCAACGGCAAACTACTTCTACACACCTGAAAACGAACTGGTTGACTTAAAGGTCACGGCGTTTAAAACCGACAGTTATTTAACGCAAAACGAAGGTAATGACAGCCGCGATGGTGCAGGTGTTGAAAGCACAGGCTTCGATATCAGAAACACCAGCGTGCTCGCTGCCCATGAAATCACTTACGGTATTGAACAACGCAAAGACACCGGCTATTACATCAATGGCAGTGACGTTGAAGAGAAAGCCAAAGTGGTTGCCATTTATGCACAAGACACATTTGATTTAACCAATAACCTGACCTTGAGCATTGGTGCTCGTTTTGACGACTATGAATTAGATGATTCCGATGGTCAGCACTTTGAAGCGTCAGGTTTGAGCCCGAATATTAGCGCGCTTTATCAAATTAACGATCATTGGTCGGTGAGAACCCGTTACTCAGAAGCTATTCGAGGCCAGAAAGTCAAAGAAGCTTACTTAATTGGCTTCCGCTCAAATGCAACTGACTTGAAAGAGGAAGAAGCGAAAAACACCGACTTAATGCTTGCCTACGAAAATGATGGCTTGTTATTAAGTGCACAAGTCTACGATAGCCGTGTTGACGGTGTTGTTGGTACTGTGCGACGCGCCGATGGCCGTTTCTTCGCAAATGCCGGTGACCTAAAAACCACAGGTTACACCCTCAGTGCCGCCAAACAATGGGACAATGCTCAAGTTTCTGTAAACTACTCAAACAATGAACCTGAGCTTGATGGCGAACCGCTAGGTGATAGTGATTTGGGCTTAGGGACGGCATTTGGTGATACGTTAACAATTTCAAGTAACTATGTATTTGATTCACTTGATTTAGAGTTAGGTTGGAACGCCCGTTTAGTGAAGAGCTTGTCTGATGTGCCTCAAAGTAGACCAAACAAACCAGGTTATGGCGTGCATGACTTCTATGTTGAGTGGTACCCAATGGCCGATGATAAATTATCACTTAACCTGAGCTTAAATAACGCGTTTGACAAGCTGTACTATGACCACGGTACTTACGGTTACAGCACCAGCTCTGAACAGTATATTGGTTTAGCCGAAGCTGGCCGAGATGTGCGACTGACAATCAGTTATAAATTGTAATTCAACATTGCATTTTATTGCACGAAGCGCGTGATCATTTATCATGCGCTTTTTCTTGTTGAGCCAGTACCGAGTCAAAATTGAGGCATTATGTCTGCAAGTATTTTAGTGATTGAAGACGACGAAGTTGTTAATGAGCTGATCACCAAACACTTACGAGCGAATAATTATCGCGTAGTGTCATGTGCTGATGGACGCAAAGGGCTCGACTTTGCGATTAGCCAAACATTTGAATTAATTTTACTCGATATTATGTTGCCGGGGCTTGATGGTTTATCGGTATTAAAAGAAGTGCGCGTACACAATACGACACCTGTGCTGATGTTAACTGCGCTTGGCAATGAACAAGAGCGCATTGAAGGCTTGCGCACGGGGGCAGATGATTATTTAACTAAGCCATTTAATTTGGAAGAGTTGACGCTGCGCATTGAAGCTATTCTGCGCCGTTATCAGCATGCTAATCAGCCGCAACAAGATAACTTACTGAGCTATCAACAGCTCAGTGCGAGAGTACCGGAGCTGACGGCGATAGAGTTAGACATTGCCAAACTGCTGGCTGCGAACATAGGAACGCCCTTGAGTAAGCCCTATTTGTACCAAGTGATTTTGCACAAAGAGTTTGGTCGATACGATCGCACCCTGGATATGCATATTTCCAATATTCGCAAGAAGTTTAAACACGTAGGGCTAGACCCAGCCGTCATTAAAACGGTACATGGCAAAGGCTATATGTTCACTTACATGCCTGATTTTTCTGCTGGCCACAGCTAACGAATTACTCAAGCAAACTACCCAAGCCAACTACACATGCGAATTGACGATAAAGTGACCCGATGAAACTTAAACTCTTTTGGAAAATTTACCTGAGCATCGCCTTAACCAGCGTTGCATTGGTCACTGGTTTGGCGTACTTGAATGAACGCGTTGAGCGGCAAATGAGCTATATTGCTGCCGAAGACCAACAAGTGTTGAAAGACCTTGCCAAACAAGCGTCCCAGTTGATTGCCGACAACCCAGAGCAGTTAGCCGCTTGGATAGATACCGTTCAACAGCAACACAATACATGGGCAACGGTGGTTAGAGCCAAAACAGAATGGCTTGATGAAGGAGAAATTTCTAGGCAATACATCGAGCGTATTAGCTTGGGGCGGCCAATTCGCTATCCTATTCATTTAGAACACAAAGATAACCCAATGATGGGATTACCGCTGGCTGTGGAAGATTTTCACCTACTGATTCTATTGCCGCAAGATATGCGTCCCGGCCAATATTGGCAGCTGGTTCACTGGTTTATCACTTTGTTATTACCACTGCTGTTAGTGGCGCTGCTGAGCTATGTGATTTATCGTCATATCATTAAGCCGATTGAAGCACTTCACACCGATACCACTAAATTTAGAGCGGGAAACTTTGACACCAGAACTTCAGTGGTGGCGAGTAATCGGCGAGACGAAATAGGTGAGTTGGCCGTTAGTTTTAATCATATGGCTGACAGTATTGACGAGCTGTTTCGCAATCAGCGCCAGCTTATCGCCGATATTTCTCACGAGTTGCGCACGCCAATTACGCGGCTGCGTTTAACGATCGACAGTGAATATCCGCCAGAGCAGTTGCGGGAAAGAGTCGAGCGCGAAGTGACCTACATGACAGGGTTAGTGGAAGACACGTTAACCTTGGCGTGGCTTGAAAACGAAAAGCCAACGCTTAACCAAGAAGATGTTGACCTTATTGCCCTGATTGAGAGCATCGCAGAAGACGCAAGGTTTGAATTTCCCAACCATCCTTTGGTGTTGCATTTACCTAATGAGTGCATCGTCAAAAACAGCTACCACCGCGCACTTGGGCAGTCCATCGAGAATATTGTCCGCAATGCAATGAAATATACCCCGATTACCGCAGGTATTAGTATTCGCTGTTATCAGCAGCCGGGCAAAGTACTGATTGAAATTGAAGATCAAGGGCCCGGTGTGCCAGAAGCACAGTTAACGGATATTTTTAAGCCCTTTGTTCGTTTGGATAAATCCAGAGACCGAGACAGTGGTGGCTATGGCTTGGGACTGGCATTGGCAAAGCGTCAAATCAGCGCTATTGGCGGTAGTCTAACGGCCAGCAACAACAGACCACACGGCTTAGTCATGACCATTAGCTTAAACACATAAAGGCTAGCGGCATTCACAGTTGATACAAACCTTAACGCAAAGTAACGCCCGAGATCACCAACACCCCCTTAAATTATCTGCAACTTAGTTAACATCTTTGCCGCTAAGCACTGCGCTTGGCGACCTAATTGAAATTTTCACTAACTTAAAAGAGCTAATACCCCATTATGAAATCAAAAATTCGCTTGTTATGGATGAAACTTCACGCCTACTTTTCCTGTTTCTTTTTACCATTAACCTTGGTTTATATTGTTTCAGGCGTGCTTTATATGCTGGACGTAAAAGGCGAAGTCAAACAAGAATATCGCTATGACATTACCCTCAATGAATGGCCGGAAACAGAGAATGAAGCGGCTAACATTGTCACGCCGTTATTGGCGAAACACGATCATTTTGCATTGCCAGAGGACTACTCTAAACACGGTGGCGGCCACAATTGGTATGGTCAAAAGCAACACGTCGGATTGAAGCTTAATAAGGAGACGCAAAGCGCGCAGATACTGATTGAAGAATATGATTTTTGGCGTCAAATGTTAATGATCCACAAAGGCCATGCTGGGATAGTGTTTTGGGTTTTGGGGATTCTTTTTGGTCTCAGTTTAACATTTAGCCTGATCAGCGGAGTCGTGATCAGCCTACAATTACCGCAATTGAAAAAGCAATCAATGGCGATGCTGGCAGCAGGCACAGTAACCTTAGTGGTATTGTTTATCTAACTTCACGCGCTTAAAGCAGTTTAGTTACTGAGTGCTAATTTGTAGAAGTTCAGACCTGATCTAACGATTACCAGTTTAGAACGGGTGTCCGTCAGGTTAGTTTGAACTTAAATTCTTTTCAGTCCAAACCGATTTACCATCAATGAGCGTTTCCATTGGCGTTCTGCCACAGCAGATTTTACCCTGATGGGTTCGTTCATTGTTGTAGTATTCGAGCCATTCGTCCAGATCTTTTTGAAGCTCATCTAAGCTCATATACAAGCGTTTACGGAATGTTACTTGATAGAATTCCTGTAATATCGTTTTGTGGAAACGTTCACAGATACCGTTAGTTTGCGGTGATTTGACCTTCGTTTTTGTGTGATCGATATCGTTAATTGCCAAATACATTTGGTAATCGTGATTCTCGATTTTTCCACAGTATTCCGTGCCACGGTCAGTAAGAATACGTAGCATAGGAAGGTCATGAGACTCGAAGAATGGCAACACCTTATCATTGAGCGTATCAGCCGCTGTAATCGGTGTTTTCATTGTATAAAGTTTAGCGAAAGCAACCTTCGAATAGGTATCAACAAACGTCTGCTGGTAGACACGGCCAACACCTTTAAGATTCCCCACGTAAAACGTGTCCTGTGATCCTAGATAACCGGGATGCGCGGTCTCTATTTCACCGCAAGCCTCATCGTCTAGCTTCTTGCGCTCAAGTGCCTGAACTTGGCTTTCGGTGAGTATAATGTTTTCTTTCGACACCTTGTCTTCTAGGGCTTTTAAGCGACCTTTGAAGTTGGCTAAGCCATGACGCAGCCAGACGGAACGAACACCACTGGGAGAGACGAAGATGCCTTGCTTGCGTAATTCATTACTCGCTCTGGTTTGCCCATGGGCAGGATATTCGACCGCGTAATCAATAACAGCCAATTCAATCGCTTCATCGACTCGGTTTTTAACATTAGGTACTCGACGGTTTTGATTGAGTAAAGCTTCAACGCCACCTTCTTCATTTGCTTGTTGATAGCGATAAAACGTATCGCGAGATACACCCATCACTTTGCAAGCTTGCGTAATGTTACCTAATTCTTCGGCTAAGTTGAGTAAACCGACTTTGTGTTTAATGACAGGGTTGTTAGTATGAATCATGAGAGTTACCTCTTTGTTTAGTTTGGATTAGACACCCTTAAACTAAACTGGTAACTCTCTCTTTTGAAAGTGAAATGTCAGATCAGATTGAAACTTCTATAGCTAATTGAACCCGTTGTTTAAGCTTAGGCAGTACCTCTTGCTCAAACCACGGGTTTTTCTTTAGCCAGATATTATTGCGCGGGCTAGGGTGCGGCAAAGCAATAAGGTGATGTGCCAATAGCAAGTCATAGTGCTTAACCAGCTCGGTAAGATTTTTGGCGCTGGCAAGTTGTTGAGAAAGTTCATCGCCTATTAACGGCTTTAGTTTGGCTAAATGCCAGTCGAGCGCATATTTACCGACTAAAATGGTTAACTCAATCCCTTTCATCTCACTTAGCAGCTTTGTCCGCCAGGTTTTAGCACACAGTGGAATTGGTGGTAAGTCACCAGACTTTCCTTTGCCCGGATAACAAAAGCCCATAGGCACGATGGCAAATAGTGCATCGTTATAAAACTGCTGATTATCTACGCCTAACCATAAGCGCAATCGCTCACCACTTTTATCATCAAAAGGTCGGCCTTTGTCATGAGTCACTTGCCCCGGTGCTTGTCCGGCAATTAATATTCGACTGTACTGGCTTGCTTGCAAGATAGGTTTTGCCGCAAGTGGCAGTTGCTGCTGGCATAAGCTACAGCCGCGAATATTGCTAAGCAATTGATCGCAGTTAAGCTCGTTACTCATCTGATTTAGCCGCTGCTACTTGCGGGCAGGTATTGAAAGACATCACTGATATTTACCCCGAATACATCGGCAATTTTAAAGGCGACTTCCAGCGAAGGTGAATACTTGTTTTTTTCAATCGCTACTATGGTTTGTCGAGAAACACCAACGGCATCGGCTAGCGCTTGCTGGGTCATCTCGCTGGCGTTAAACCTAAGTCGGCGAATGTCGTTGGTGATTGATTTTACCATGATTGCCTAACAGCCTCTGTGATATAGCCAAATTTGTCGAATACTTTTGGCACAATCGCTGATCAGAAAACCAATAAATAGAAAATGTATAAAATTAACTGAGTCGGTAACTGAAGCAATCGCGAATGGTTTAGTCGACAGTGAGCCTCCCCACCACCAAATTAGCAGCAATGCCATAATCAGCGTTAATCCAAAATAACCCGCTTGATCCCCATATAAGCCAATAAGCCTGTCGCGTTCATCATCACCTTGCAATGCATCTTTATGGTTGATGGCCGCAACAATAATCATTAACACAGCAAAAATAACACCACAGGTGATCAAGTTTTGAATAACTAGGTTAATGATTTCTGCTTCTTCTACTGCTTGGTCAGTCGCTAAGTTATTAGTGCCGAGCAAGTAAAAGCCGAGGATCAATAAATTTGTGATAATTGCGAGTAGCGAAACTTTCATTTTAAATGGCATATCCATTTCCCAATGTAAAAAATATTAGACACTCTTAATTTAGGTACAGAACTGATGTGTGTCAAATATTTTTAACATGGTGTCGGTAAATCTTGTCACGTATACTACGCCTATTGCTAGACTGGTAAACAAAGATTGTGTCCATGAGAATTGATAAATATATCTGTAAAAGCACGGAATTAACCCGTAATGAAGCGAAGAAGCTGCTAAAAGGTGGCGAAGTGCGGGTTGATGGTGAAGTGATAAAAAATGGCGTCTTTAAAGTTGTCGATGGCGCTGAGGTGACGATTGAAGGTGAACAGCTAAACCTGATTGGTCAGCGTTATATTATGATGAATAAGCCGCAAGATACGATTTGTTCAAACGTAGATGAAGTTCACCCATCGTTGCTGCATTTTCTCGAAATTGATCGCGCGTTTGAACTGCATATTGCTGGCCGTTTAGATGCCGATACCACGGGCTTAGTGCTAATCACCGACGATGGCAAATGGTCTCACAATATTATCTCGCCAAAGAAACAGTGTGAAAAAACCTATCGCGTTTGGCTAGCTGAGCCAGTTACCGATGAGGTTGCGGAAAAATTTGCAGCAGGTATTCAGTTACGCGGTGAAAATCAGCTCACTCTGCCAGCCAAACTTGAAGTGATTGATGAACGAGAAGTCTTGCTCACCATAGTCGAAGGCAAATACCACCAGGTTAAGCGCATGTTTGCCGCCGTTGGTAATCATGTCGAAGCCCTTCACCGAGAGAGCATTGGCGACATTGTCTTGGATGATGACTTGATGCTAGGTGAGTGGCGTTATTTAACTGAGCAAGAAGTTGCCTTGTTTCGCTAAAGCGAATTACCCTGTGTAACTGTCTAATGGTAATGACCTGAGCGTATCGATTGAAATGTGCATATCTAATTTATTCATTTAGCGAACAATTTCACCACCAAGTGTTACAAAATATGAATTCGCTGAACTTCTATCAGCGGCTTGAGTCCTAAGCTAAGTGTTGCAGGGCTGCTCGCTTGGCTTTTGAGTGACTCCTTGATTGCATTGATAGCGAGCTTAACCCCGTTTCTAGCGGCAACCTGCGATACAAAAAGCTACTTATAAAAACGCAGTGATAAAAAGGACAAATAATGACTCGTAAACTTGGTAACTTCTTCAAGGTATGGTTAAAAGAAAATCGCGCATTTGTGGTATTTATTGCGCTAATGTGCGTGTTTCGCAGTGCTGTAGCAGATTGGAATGATGTACCTACAGGCTCAATGAAGCCAACAATCGTCGAAGGTGATCGCATTTTTATTAACAAAATGGCTTACGATCTGCGCGTACCATTTACCCATATTTCACTGATGAAAACAGGCGAGCCTGCTTATGGCGACATTGTCATTTTTGATTCCAAAGCGGCAGACGAACGCTTGGTAAAACGTGTTATTGGTTTGCCCGGTGATACCGTAGCAATGCAAGACAATCTTGTGTTTATCAATGGTCACGCGTCTAGCTATCAGCGTGTTGAGAGTCCAGAGAACGTTGTGGGCGTAAACGATTATATCGAACAAGTCGCTTCACCTAGCGAGCCAAACAACAAGAAGTATGTGGTGCGTACTAGTCAACATAAGCAACCTTTCGACAGTTTTAATACGGTGACTGTGCCCAAAGATCACTATTTAGTGCTTGGTGATAATCGCGATAATAGTGCCGATTCGCGCTTTATTGGTTTTGTGCCGCGTGAAGAAATTGTCGGCAAAAGCCAGCACGTTGCTTTCTCACTCAATTACGATAACTACTATCTACCAAGGTTAGACAGGTTATTTAAAGCCCTCGACTCAACGCAAAGCTAAGTTGGTACGTTTAAGCCAGCTTTTCATTCCATCGCCATAAACAAGGCAAAGTCGTAAAAACCGACTTTGCCTGCTTCGCCTATTTAGCGCTGTTGCCGCTATTATCCATGCTCGTATTAGCATCTCGCTTGAATGTTATGAATTAAATTTTTACTATTTGAGGTCAATTTACCTCCAATGGTTAGTGCCATGAAATTCAAATTTTTATCAAGCGCTACGACATGTTTTGTTTTGGCTAGCGCTTGTGTTGCGAGTGCTGTGTTTGCCAATGACATTACAGCTGATTTATCCAACCAAATTGTGGAAGATTACGACTACATGAATGCCTTGTATCGACATCTTCATCAATACCCTGAACTCTCCAAAAAAGAACACAAAACCAGCCAGCGACTTGCAGAAGAACTTGAGAAAATTGGCTATACAGTAACGCGTGGTCTTGGTGGCACTGGTCTGGTTGCGATATTAGAGAATGGCGATGGCCCAACGCTCATGTTAAGAGCAGATATGGATGCCTTACCCGTTGCGGAGCAAACGTCACTACCATACGCCAGCCAAGTTAAAACCCTTGATGATGCAGGTAACACAGTATCTGTGATGCACGCATGTGGTCACGATATACACATGACGGTGGTGCTTGGCACAGCAAGGCAAATGGCTGCGAACAAAGCAACATGGCAAGGGCGTTTGATGTTGGTGCTACAACCTGCCGAGGAAATTGGTTATGGCGCCAAAGCCATGCTAAGTGATGGCTTATTTACCAAGTTTCCGACACCAGACTACAACTTGACCATGCATGTTTCAGCTGACTTGCCCGCAGGCACTATTGGTTATGTGAAAGGTTATGCCATGGCGAATGTTGATTCGGTCGATATTCGCGTAAAAGGTCAAGGTGGGCATGGCGCATATCCGCATAAAACCAAAGATCCTGTGGTGATCGCCGCAGGTATTATTATGCAGCTACAAACCATTGTCAGCCGCGAAATTTCGCCGCTTGAATCGTCAGTGATCACCGTAGGCTCGATTCACGGCGGCACCAAACACAATATTATTGGTAACGCCGTAGACTTGCAGCTAACCGTGCGCTCATACTCTGATAGTTCACGTGATTATTTGCTTAAACGCATCAAAGAAATTAGCGAAGGCGTTGCCATGACTGCTGGGCTTAGCGACGACTTGCTGCCTGTGGTTAAAGTGAAAAACGAATACACGCCAGCCGTATACAATCAGCCAGAATACACCCAAGGTGTGGTAACCCAGTTAAAGTCAGCCATCGGTGATGAACAAATTATTGAAGTACCGCCAGTGATGGCCGGTGAAGACTTTTCTCGTTACGGCCGCACCGCAGATAAAATACCAAGTGCATTGTTGTGGTTAGGGGCAGTTAACACGGCTAAATATCAACAGGCAAAGCAACAAGCTACTAGCCTGCCATCACTGCATTCGCCCAAGTTTGCCCCCGACCCTGAGCCGACCATTAAAACCGGTATCAAAGGCATGACCAGTGCCGCTCTAATGTTACTGGCGAAAGCAAATTAGCGAAGCATTTGATACCGACAATGAGTGAATGTAGATGAATAGACGACAGTTTTTAGTGGGCGCTGTCGCTGGCGCCGCAAGTATGGGAATTGGCAGTTACGCTTTACTTGCGACTAAGGTGGATAAGTCTCAATTAACCATTGATGCAGCATTGCAACAAATTGCTGTGCTAAAGGAAAGTCATATCAAAGTGACGGGGACTTGGAGTTGGCCACAAATTCTTAATCACTGCGCGCAGAGTATTGAGCTCTCAATGCACGGCTACCCAGCGCATAAATCTGCGCTTTTTAAGCAGTCGGTTGGTCGCTTGGCATTCTCTGTGTTTAGTCAACGGGGGGAGATGGTACACAATTTAAGTGAACCTATTCCCGGGGCCGGTTTGTTATTAAAAGATGCCGACTTAAACCAAGCCTACCAGCGAATAGAGACGGCATTGCACATCTTTAAACACTACCCAGGGGCGCTCGCTGAGCATTTTGCTTATGGGAAACTAAGCAAAGCCGAGTATGAACAGGCGCATGTAATGCACATCTATAATCATATGAGCACAATCGTATAAATGAAGTGCCTGTCGCTATAATACCAATTGAAATAACTACTTAATCATTCAGCGAGAATTAAAAGGCTTAGAGGCAAGGCATTGATTGCAGAGAATGGTCGTTCCCCTTTTTTGCATGGAAAGCAAAATCAATAACGCCGCATATGAGCCTTTTAAACTCGCCCTTTGGGAGCGTGTCAGCGCTGCGATAATTGCGCCAAATTTATTGGATGTAGAATAACTATATCAGCATAAATTTGGCTTATTCTCCCACCGCTGACAACGCTCTGAATTGATCAATTAATTAATTCAATTGGTATAAATCTGGCTATTTGATAAGCGCTATAAAAAAAGGCATTTACGATAAGTAAATGCCTTTCGATAGTTTTTCTTGGTGTGACTGGTTAACGCCAGTGCCAAAGTGTTAGCTATTTCTTGGGGTTTAATTCGTTAAACTTAGCCAGCTGCTCTGGTGTTGCAGGTGTTTGGTGTTTTTCTTTCCACTCGCTGTAAGGCATGCCATAAACACTTTCACGGGCGGTATCAATATCCACTTCCACACCTAACTTTTCGGCTTCTGCCACCGTCCACTTAGAAAAGCAGTTGCGACAAAAGCCAGCTAGGTTCATTAATTCAATATTTTGCACGTCTTTACGGCTATCTAAATGTGCTAACAAGCGGCGAAATACCGCCGCTTGAATTTCAATTTCTTTATCCATGGTATTACTCATTCTTTTGTTTGTATCTAATGAATTATCTTTATTCTGTCTCTAGCCTAGTTTCTGGTAAAGGTGGCTTATAGCGACGAATTTGCAACACCATCCCCATATACGGGTGATCGAAGTAGTGTACTTCTTTACTGATCACGCGTTTATTCTGGCTAAATGGGATGAGCTTAAAGGTAAATGCGTTTTGCGATACCTCACTGGCATCTTGATACTTTTCCGCTTTTTCTTCGCCAGAGTAGGGCACCGCAACATTAAAATCTGCGGTGATATGCAGGTAGTGGTTTAGGTGTAATCTAAACAAACCATCCAGTAACCAATCTTGATTTGGCGGAGCGGGCGCTGCTAGCGCTTTTGCTTCTGCGGTATCAGCTCTATTGCGATCAATACCCACTGCTGTGATATGCGGCTTGTTGAGCTCAGCAAGTACCGATTCTAAACTAAAGTTTTGTGTGTCAAGTTGCTGATAAATATTGGCTAAACGCTCTGCTTGCTCAGGGTTTTTAGCGCTATCGCTTGTCAGGGCGTCCGAAATATCTGTTTGACCCGTTAGGTACTCCTCACCTAATATTTCTCGCTTATATTCCGCTATTGCCTTGGCAGACAATTGGCTTTGATGGTCTGCCTGCGCTTGTCGGTATTGCTCGCGGTAATGCTCACCGGCGAAAATTCTTATCGCAGGCTCCAGTGATGGCTTTTTACGGTTGGTTAACGGCTGCCGCCAGCCAAGGTGCAGCAATGGCTTAAAGTTTTTACTGCGTCTCAGTTGCAGGCTAATGTCTTTAAGCTTTAATGAGTCAGCATCAATCAGATAGGGGGAATTGCTGTAGACAAACTCATTACCGTCAACGCGGCCAGTAAAATTCTCTATTGGAATAGGAATCGGGGCGTTGTTGTTGTTAAATTCGCTTAGCGCATGGTAATCGCTAATGGTACTTGCTTGGTTTGTCGCAATTGGCTGGCATAACGTGTCTTGTGACGTGCTGACTTGCTGATAGGCAAATGCGAGTTCAGGTGTTGCAAAGGTTTGCTCAGCAGCTGCGACTAGTGCTAGTTCTTGCTCAGTAAGAGGGATCGCCTCAACGACTTCTGGTTCTATAAGAAACTCACCATCCTGCGCGCTCTGAACAGTAACATCTGCTGTTTCTTTATATTCACTAAGTTGCTCGTCTGTGTTTGAGAGCTGTGCAGTAGATGCCTGTGTTTCAGGCATTAATGAAGCTGAGCCTTGCTGTAAGTCCAAGGTGTCAATTTGCGTAAATTGCTCAATTTCGGCCAACGACTTTGCTTGATGCAGCTCAGGTAAATTAACACTGGCTTGCCAGCTGGGCGCATATTCACGTGTTTCACAGCTAGGTAATTGCAATTTAAGCGCTGATGTATCGGGTTGCAGGTAAGGGGTAAGCAAGTCGATAACTTGTCGATACCTTGGCAGTGACGCTTCGCCTGAGAAATTCTCATTGAGCTGGGTTTTGTCGCCTAGCTGGCTAAATAAAATCACCTCAACTTCAAACCAGCGCTTATCAACTTTTTGTGCAGCCAAGCTTGGCGCACTCAGTGGCAGGGCTGCCATAGGGATAAATGCACAGCTGGCTTTAATTATTCTTGTTAATCGCGCTAGTTTTTTATTCAGCATACTACTTGGCTAACCACAGGGGTGTTACAAACACAGGTAATTGAATTGTCGGCAAAGTTATTGTTCCGTTACTTATGTAAAAGCTTTTACGTCAAAGCGTTATCATAACAGAGCTTACTAGTGCTTGGTAAGCTCTGCTAACACATTGTTTACTAAACCAAAGCGCTGAGCTGCATCCTCAGTGGCTTTAACAATCTTCAGCTTATTTGCCCCTTCCATTTTGAATACCTTAGGTTGTTGCTGAATTAGCCCAATAATTTTCATGGGGTCGACTTGCGTGTTATCACTAAACTCAAATGAGCCCGAGCCAGCGCCAACTTCAATGCGCGAAATCCCCAAGCCCTGTGCTTTTTGCTTTAACTTAGCGATATGAACAAGGTTTTTGGTAGCTTGTGGCAATAGGCCAAAGCGATCGATAAGCTCAACTTGAATTTCGTCTAGCTCGGTTTTGTCTTTACAGCTGGCGATACGCTTGTACAAGCTCAGGCGCAGGCTGACATCGAATATATAATCTTCTGGTAGCAGGGCAGGAATACGCAAATCAACTTCGGTTTGTTTTGCGGTAATATTTTCCAGTGATGGCTCTTTACCAGCTTTTAGTGCGGCAACCGCTTCATCAAGCATTTCCATATAAAGGCTAAAACCCACTTGGCTCATTTGACCGCTTTGATCTTCTCCCAATAGTTCACCGGCGCCGCGAATTTCCAAATCATGGGTAGCTAAGGTAAAGCCAGCGCCTAAATCTTCTAATGAAGCAATGGCTTCAAGGCGCTTTTTCGCATCTTTGGTCATGCGTTTTTCATGTGGCGTGAGCAAGTAAGCATAAGCTTGATGGTGTGAGCGACCAACACGACCACGCAGCTGATGCAGCTGAGCAAGGCCAAGGTTGTCGGCTCTGTCCATCATAATGGTGTTAGCGCTTGGCACGTCAATACCGGTTTCGATAATGGTGGTACACACTAACACGTTAAAACGTTGGTGGTAGAAATCGCTCATAATGCGCTCTAGGTCGCGCTCACGCATTTGACCGTGAGCGGTAACCACTTTGGCTTCCGGCACCAGCGCTTCAATATCGCGGGCGGTTTTCTCAATGGTTTCCACATTATTGTGTAGGAAGTAGACCTGACCACCACGTAAGATTTCACGTAAAATTGACTCGCGAATTAACGCATCTTCACGCTGACGAACAAAGGTTTTCACCGCCAAGCGTTTTGCTGGCGGGGTAGCGATGATGGATAAGTCGCGCATACCGCCCATTGCCATATTCAAGGTACGCGGAATTGGTGTTGCGGTCAGGGTCAGAATATCAATATCGCTGCGTAGGCGCTTAATTTGCTCTTTTTGCTTAACGCCAAATCTGTGCTCTTCGTCAACAATTAGCAAGCCTAAATCTTTATATTTAATGGTGTTTTGCAGTAGCTTATGGGTGCCAATTAGAATGTCAATTTGGCCGCTTTCTACCTTTTCAATGACGGCGTTTTGCTCTTTGGCGGTTTTAAAGCGCGATAACACTTCAATGGTGACTGGCCAGTTAGCAAAGCGATCACGGAAGTTTTCATAGTGCTGCTGGGCTAATAGGGTAGTTGGTACTAACATTGCCACTTGCTTGCCATCGTTAACGGCAACAAAGGCGGCACGCATCGCCACTTCGGTTTTACCAAAGCCAACGTCACCACATACCAAGCGATCCATGGGTTTGTGATCTAGCATATCACCGACCACGGCATGAATCGCTTGCTCTTGATCGATGGTTTCTTCAAAGCCAAAACTGGCGGCAAAGGCCAAGTAATCTTCTTTATTGCGCTTAAACTGATAGCCTTGCTTGCTGGCGCGTTTGGCGTAAACGTCCAGCAGCTCTGCCGCAACATCTTTTACTTTTTCGGCGGCTTTGCGCTTGGCTTTGCTCCACGTATCGTTGCCCAGTTTATGCAGCGGAGCTTGCTCTGGATCGTTACCTGAATAGCGGCTAATTAAGTGTAATGACGCAACAGGCACATAGAGCTTGGCATCGTTGGCATAGCTCAGGGTTAAAAACTCAGTAGTTAAACCGCCTGTATCGATGGTTTGCAGACCAAGATAGCGACCGATACCGTGGTCGATATGCACCACAGGCTGGCCGGGGCTGAGTTCCGCCAAGTTTTTAAAGATAGCATCGGCTTGATTATCTTGCGCTTTGGCGCGGCGACGGGTTTGTTTAACGCGATCACCCAGTAATTCCGTTTCGGTAATCACCGCAATCGCCTGCTTGTTGCCTTCCTCGTCTAACGTGAAGAAAAAGCCATTGGTGAGTGTGTTAACGGTAATGGCGGTTGTAGCATCAGCTTCGATAAACTCGTCAAGCGAATCAACACTCGCGGGCTTTATCTCATGGCGCTTTAACAGTTCAAGAACACTTTCACGGCGGCCTTGCGATTCGGCAACAAATAAAATACGCGCTTTTTTATGTGCGGCAATAAAGGCATCTAAGGCAGCAAATGGTGTTTTTTGTTGATGATCAATCGCTAACTCTGGCAGCGCTTCACAGTTAAACAAATGCTGTGATGGCTTTTTGCGAGGTGGTCTTGGCGATGAAATCGTGATGCGATCAAAGGGTTTTAACGCGCTAAATAACTCTTCTACCGATAAAAACAGCTGTGCGGGTGGCAGCAGTGGGCGTGTTGGGTCGTAACGTCTGTCGTCGTAACGGTATTCAATATCATGCCAATACTGGCCAAGTGCTTGTTCAATATCACCCATCACAAACGGCAGGGTATTTTGCGGTAGATAATCGAACAGCGTATTGGTTTGCTCGAAAAACAGTGGTAAATAATACTCAATACCCGCTGGCATAATGCCATTACTGACTTGATGATAAACCGACTCTTTATCTATGGTGCTTTTAAAGTTTTCGCGATACTGGCTTCTAAATAAATTAATGCCGTCTTGGTCGGTTGGAAACTCATGGGCGGGCAATAAGTTAATTTTGTAAATCTTGTCACTAGAGCGCTGAGTGTCTGGATCAAACAGGCGAATTTCTTCTATTTCATCATCAAAAAAGTCTAAGCGAAACGGTTGGTTACTGCCCATCGGGAACAAATCTAAAATCGCGCCACGCGCAGAAAACTCACCGTGCTCCATGACTTGGTCAACATGGCGATAACCACTCGCTTCTAAATCCCGTTTTAGCTCAGGTAAGTCTTTACGGTCGCCTTTTTTCACCAGCAGCACATTGGCATCAAGATAGGCTTTCGGCGCTAACCGTTGCACTAAGGTAGTTACCGGCACAATAACAATGCCATGCTCCATACGTGATAAATCGTACAATGTTGCTAAACGCTGAGAAATAATATCCTGATGCGGTGAAAAGCTGTCGTAAGGCAAGGTTTCCCAGTCGGGAAATAGGCAAATACTGAGTTCGTTTTGGTGGTCTAAACTCAGTAATTCATGCTCAAGTCGAATCGCACTTGGGGTGTCGTGAGTAATGATTAAAAACGGTTGCTGGCTGCCTTTTTCCGTATTTTTTGCTGCATTCTGAGCCGCGTTCTTTGCAGCATTCTTTGCCGCATAGTAAAGCGCCACGCTGGCACTAGAACCCGGTAGGTTAACCCATTCTTTTTTATCAATTTTGCTACTTGAACTTTCGGTAAGTGACGGGGTCAGCAGACTAGTAAAATTACTCATGAAACCTGTTATAGTGGATTGTCGAATTGGTGGAAAATTTTGAAGCGCTAGTGTAACACGCAGCTCACTATTCTCAACTAGCGTACTTAGTTATGTTTTGGCTACGTTGAAGCTACGTTAAGACAAAAGACAAGGATTACATTGAAGGCGCTTAGTTTATGAAACAAATTAGGTTTTTGGGAAGGGAGTAAGTCAATGGCGATAAATGTCGGTATTTATATTTATGATAATGCAGAAGTACTGGATTTTACTGGCCCGTTTGAAGTCTTTACCACAGCGGAGCGCATTAGCGATACACCAGTGTTTAATACGTTCTTGATTAGTGAACAGGGAGGTTTGGTGACGGCTCGTGCGGGTTATCAAGTAATAAGTCAATACAGTATCGATAATCATCCTAAGCTAGAGATGCTGATTGTCGTCGGCGGTGTGCACAGCGACGAAATGCAAAAGCAAAATGTGATTGATTGGATTGCACACCAACATAAGCTAGTAAAGTTCACCGCCTCGGTCTGCACAGGTGCTTTTTTACTGGCGCAAGCTAAGGTAATAACGGACCATCAAGTAACGACCCATTGGCAGGATATCGCGGAACTACGCGAGTTATTTCCTAAACTTAGCGTGCAAGAAAATGTTCGCTGGGTTGAGCAAGGTAATATTCTTACCTCAGCTGGTATTTCTGCAGGGATTGATATGAGTTTTCGACTAATTGAACTTGCCCTGCAAAGCACAAATTATGAATTTGACGGAATTGAGTTGGCAGAACGTACCGCTCGGCAGATGGAGTTTGAACCGACAAAGACACCATAGGTTAGTTACTCCTTGTTAATATCGCTAACTTCTTGATGGTCAAACGCCACATTTATTGTCTGCCCTTGAGCTACGCTAGCTCGCTGGCGTTGATAGGCCGTTGTTGCTTGTTTTGTGCTGGCGGTATCAACAAAAGCAACTTCATCTTGTGCAAGTGCTTGGCTAAAGCTTTGGTCATGTCCTTGGTGAATACCTTGCTTGATATAACGAAGCGATAACGGTGATTTTTTTGCCAGTTTCGCGGCAAGTTGCCCACTGGCCTCGGCTAATTCAGCCTCGTCCACTGCTTGATAGATAAGCCCTAATTGTTTGGCTTCATCAGCGGTTAAACGTTTTCCTAGCATACTTAATTCAATTGCTTTGGCTTCACCAACTAGCCTTTTGAGGCTATGCATACCACCTGAGCCGGGCATTAAGCCGATAAGTGATTCAATCTGGCCAAGATAGTAATCGCCTTTTGCCATTACGCGAAAATCACAGGCCATCGCCAGCTCCATACCAAAGCCTTGTGCATTGCCTCCAATCGAGGCGATTACTGGTTTTTGACTATTTCTTACCTGTTGTAAAAAACGATTCACCCGCGCATAAGCCAGTGTGGTTTCAATAAAGTTATGTTTTGCAGCGCGGTTGATAACATTTCGCACAGCGGCAAAGCGATCAAGGCGCACGATGGCTTTTGACAGTGCCATGACGAGACGAACGGATATTGGGAACAAGCGGCCGGTTAGTGCTTTGATTTTTATCACTTGCTGCATATGTTGATTGATTTCATCCAGCGAGTAATGCGTAATAAAATAGCCGGGCGTTGAGTTCGTCAACATGACCACGCGCACTTGCGGGTTGCGCGCTAGTTTCGAGAAAGCTGCTTGAATGGTCTCTAGCAGCTCAAGAGTCATAAAGTGGTGCTCTGGGCTGGTAAAAGCAATGGTCGCAATATGATTAGCGATATGGGTGTGAACTTGAATACTCATGATACTCGTTAGGAAATATAGTTTTGCTTATGTTGCAATTTAGCTTATGAAGTTAGACGGCAGCAGTGAGTTATCTGATGATTTTGCAGGTGCAAGAAGCGTATGCATAGAGCTTCCCTTCGTCATCCACTAACTTGCCTTCTGACACGCCCAGAGATTTTGACATATTGATCACCTGACTTTCAGCATAAAGGGTTTTACCCACTGGGATAGGGCGCATCATTTTGACGTTAATGTCGATAGTGCCATAACCTTCCCCCGGCTTGAGCATAGTATGAACCGCACAGCCCGTGGCCGAATCAAGCGCAGTGCAGGCAAAGCCGCCATGTACGCCGCCCATCGGATTTAAATGCTGTGCTGATGCCGTTGCTTGAAATTTCGCATAGCCTTCGCGCACTTCAACTAAATAAACGCCCATCGTATCGGCAATGCTGGGTGGTGGCACTTGCTGGTCAATTAAAGCGGTAAGCAGCTCTAAACCACTAAGTGTACGTGGGTCAACGGCTTGTTCGTGTTCTGCCCTATTTTTAGTGATAGATTTTTCAGCTAAAGAAGTGTCAATTGTGTTGTTTGCCATGTGCTAAGCCCATTGTTTTCGTTGTTATTTTTTAGACAAGAAAACTTAGCTTAAATCAGTTGAGTGATTTGGCAAGGGTTTTGTTTGTGGGGGGCTGTAGGTAGAGGTTTGGGAGTGGTTAAGTCACTGGCTTGAAAGCTGTATTGAAAAATTAATTAGCTCAGCAGCACTAAAGGATCAAGTTCAGGCTGAGCTAATCGGTGAAGTAGTTAAATCAGTTAAAACGAGTAACGCGCCTCTAGCCAAGCGCTAACCCCTTCGCCCGGTACTCGTTGACCCGCCGGAATATCACTTCCTTGCACTCGGTTATAACCACTTAAATGGCTGCGATAGTCTTTATCGAGTAAGTTATCAATGCCCGCTTTGATCGTCAGTGACGTGCTAACAAAATACTGAGCGTCTAGGTTAACCAAGCCATAGCCTGAGCTGGCTTGCTCCAAGTTAGTCTTAGACACCTTATTTTGGCTGGCAACCGCGACCAATGTCAGGTTAGTGGTAAAGTCATTGCCTTGGTAACTGACCGTCATCTGGCCATTGAACGGTGCAATGCGATAAAGCTCGTCATCAATATCACGGCGCTCGCCTCGCACATAGCTGGCAATACCTGATATTTGCCAATGTTCGCTCAACTTGTATTGCCAATTCACATCCAGGCCATAAAGCTCGGCATCCACATTGGCAAATTGGAGTGGGTTGGCATCGCCTGCCATCATCTGTGCCACCATACGCGCGGCCATTTCACTCATTGGTAATGGCGTGCCTTGAATATAGTCATCAATACGTTGATAAAAAATATGTGGGCTAATAGAGAGTTGTTGATCAAGGTAGTTAACGCCTAAATCTAGCTGATAGGCTTGCTCTGAATTTAGATTGATATTGCCAATATACGTGCGGCCATCCGCTAAGCCTGCGGTTGCTTCCATTGGCAGCCATAAGTAGCGTTCTTGATATGATGGTGCGCGAGTCTTCATGCCAACACCTGCTGAAAGCGATAAGTTTTCAGTGAGCCGTGTTTCGCTATTAATCGCTAGGTCGATATCGGTTTCACTGACACTGCGATCGGCACTGTTAAAGCGATTTAACAGCATGGCTGGCATTGGCATAGCAGCCATAGACGTTGAGACATTACCTGCGTCAGCTTCAGCGCGTTTTAGGCGCAGGCCATAGCTAACTTCACTATTGGCAAGCTTCGTTACTAATTCGGCGAATATGCCATAACGATTATCTTCCACTTGGTTAAAGTTATTGACAAAGAACATGACATTGTTGGGATTCGTAATAAATGAATCGTGCTCGGCAAAATAGCCATCAATACCTAAGGTGAGATCGCCAAAACTAAAGGTTTGCTCGGCACTAAACTTAACGTCAATCGTTTCAGATTCGGCGTGATTGCGGCGATGGCGCATTGGGTTGTTGTTTTGTCTCAGCAGGAAGTTGGTCATTTTGTGATCGGCATCTAAATAACCCAGCTGCCAGTTTAGTTGCCAATTGGCTAAGCTAAAGCCGCCATCCAGGCTAACGCGATGACTAAAAATATATTCAATATCCATCGGCAGGGCGGGCGTGCCAGAATCTTGCGTATCTAAGTAGTGATAGGTGAGGCCAATGTTCTCTTCACCATTATCAAAGCGAAAATCACCACCAAACTGGCGTTTTTGAAATTCAGTGGGGCTAATGTCTTTGCCATCACCGGTTTCCATATCATCGGCTTGCTGCACATTGGCAAATAACATGGCGCCCAATTCGCCACGGCCAAGGTTAATAACACCTGCGCCCGTTTCCGCTTCATTGTTACTGCGAAAACCTAGCTGTAAATCGCCAGTTATGTCGAGCTGTTGCTGTTGGCTAATCTCGGCTTTACGCATGTTTACTTGTACTGCGCCGCCAAGGGTATCAAGTGCGGCAGAGACAGGTGCAACGCCACGGTAAACGGTCAGCGCATCAACAATTAACGGGGTTGAGTAACTCAGCGGCGTATCCATGGCGTTAGGGCCTGCACCTATGATCGGGTGACCGTCAATCGTGGTGGCAACGCGATCACCAAATAAGCCGCGATATTGGGCAATACCCGTAACTGGACCATTGCGATTGATATTGGCACCGGGCACGGAAGCTAGCCAGTTCGCTAAATCAGGTACGCTGGTGCTGCCTTTCGCTATCGCTGAATGCTCCTCTAAGCCATGGCGTTGATGACTGATGGTGATCACTTCTAATGCGTCAATGTTTTCGATGCTGTCGTCCGCCTGTATGGAAAACGCTGTTGATGCCATAGCAATGCCGGTAATAGCTGTGCCAATAGCTTGAGTAATTTTGTTATACGGTTGGTCGGTGAAGGTTCGAGATTTGTAGTTAATAGATAACATAGTGCAACAAGCCTAGTTCATGTAATGTCGAAATAGATTGCCGCTATTGTCGGAGGCTAAAAAGCTGTTAGCAAAGGAAAAATCATAAATGCGACAATATGTCGCAGCCTTGTAATTTGTGATTGTTTTTTCCTGACAAGCTGAGCAATTTTCTTTGTTTTAGCGCAAGAAAAATTAAATTAAGGTGAGTTAAATGGCAGGTTTTAGTGGAGCTAATAGATGCTATCAAAGCTGATAGCGGTGAAGAGGATAAAAGATTAAGCTCCATTAAGTGTTGAGCTTTAATCACCAACAGCGCTTTTAACAAAGAGCTACTGTTGGTGCGAGTTGTTGCTGGTGCAATGTATGTGCAACTTGAGTAAGTCTTACTTTACTCAAATGTACATTAGTTAAACACACAGTGTTTGGCGTAATCTTTTGCTTCAGTGGCCGTCCAATCGCCTTTCGGTTTTTCGCTCATTTGTTTACACCATTTTTCACTGCCAACTTCAGGCGCACAGGCCGAGACAAACATGGTGAGCAAAGCAACGCCAATTAGTTTTTTATAAGCAGTATTTTTATTGTTATTCATCCGTTTTTCCTTATTGTATTTTAAGTTATGTTTTTCGTAATGTCGCCAAGTCGTTAAAGCATAGCTCTGTTGCAATAACTTGCTTTTTCAAAATCACTGACATTCATGGCGATATTGTTGATGCTGGGCAATAGCTCACATAATCGTTTGACGATTCTGTTGAAAGCGTCGCTTTTTGCTTGTCGCTACGGCCTTGCATAATACTAGCGAAAACATGAACAAAGTCATCTTTTTCACTGCCACCCACTAGGTAGGTCTGGTAAGCATGGGTTCTCACCTTTATGTCACCTAGCGTAAATAACTCACTAGCGGCGGCAACTTCGTAAATAGCCTGATTTAACTCAGCTTCCTCAACAAGTTCAGTGATGTTTTCAGAGCATTCAATCACAAAATGCGGCATAGATACTCCTTAATTTTTATCATTCTAAATTAACATTAAAATGGACTTGTGCAAGCGTTACACTGGCTTTGATACCTTGCTCGTTTAAGCCTAGTTGGTTTATCGAAAAGTTCGGGCTATACTGAGCAAAATGGTGAATAACAAGGAGCAAGCTTTGGCTAACCGTTTATTAGTGTTAATGTTTTTGACACTTTCAACAAGCGTTGCAGCATTTCAATCTGCCGAAGTTTATCACTGGGTGGATAAAGACGGCAACGTGCATTATTCCGATATGCCAAACAATCCCAATGCTAAATTGATCTTTGTTCAGCCAGGTATCACATCAAAAGCCGATACGGCTCAACTTCCCGAACAAGTAGCAGATAACAGTGCTGCTGTTTCCGATCAAGACCTAGCACAAGCTCAAGATCAATTGGCGTTCAGAGAAGCCCCTAATAGTGCAGAATCTTGCCGAGATTTGCGGGTCGAAATGAGCCAGCGAGCGCGTGACTTAAATGCCGGGAATCCTGAGAAGGCCAGACAGGCTAGGATTTTTCTCACTTTGGCTGAGCAATTACTGGAAAACGGCAACTGTCAGTAAAAACAATGCGTTAAACTTATTAAAAAGAGGGCAATAAAGCCCTCTTTTTTCGTTGTAAAACAGCGCACTTATGATTTCTTCGCTGCTTACCTATTCGCTTAAACGAATTAGCCGCTTACTTTGTCGCGGCCTTCATCGCAGAGACAAAGCTGGTTAGCTCAGCTAACATCTTGTCTTCATCATTGAGGTTTTGCTCGATAATTTTCACCGTTGCAGAGCCACTAATCGCACCTTTTGCGCCTGATTTAATGGCTGCGGCCACTTGCTCAGGTGCTGAAATACCAAATCCCAGTACCGGTGGTGGCGCGTTAAACTCGGTTAAGCTGTTAATCAGGTTATCCGCTGGCATCGTTGCTTTAGTTTCAGCGCCTGTTACGCCTGCACGGCCAAGCACATAAGTGTAGCCTTGGCTAAAGGCGGCCACTTCTTTTAATGTTGCTTGCGTTGCGTTTGGCGGCGCAATAAAGATTGGCGCAATGCCATTGTCGCGAGCGGCTTTTCTAAATGGTGCACTTTCGCGAATTGGCACATCGGCAATCAAAATGGAATCGACGCCCGCATCGCTCATTTCTTCGTAAAAACGAGCAATACCGCGCGAGAACACTAAGTTACCGTAGAGCAATAAACCAATTGGCACTTGCGGTGCGTAGGCGCGAATTTCTTTTAAAATATCAATGCAATCGTCAGTGGTGACACCTGCGGCAAGGGCGCGAATACCTGCCATTTGAATAACCACGCCGTCAGCACTTGGGTCTGAAAATGGAATGCCCAGCTCTAGCGCATCCGCACCAGCGTCGATAAGTGCTTTGATCACGTTAATCGATTGTGCTTTTCCCGGGTCGCCAAGCGTCACGAACGGCACAAATGCCCCTTCATTTTGCTCAGCTAAGCGATCGAACATCTGCTGGTAGCGGTCTTGTCCCGCTTTATTTCCCGGTTGAGAGTTAATACCTGCTTGAGTCATTACGCTACTCCTCCTTGAGCGGTTTCTGGCGATAAAATCGTGTGAACGTGCGCTAAGTCTTTATCGCCTCGGCCTGAAAGGTTCACTAGGAAAATCGTTTCTTCGGTCACTTGCTCAGCCATTTTTAAGGCTTGGCCAAGCGCATGAGAAGATTCAAGCGCAGGAATAATACCTTCATTGCGCGCTAACGCTTGGAAGGCTTCCAATGCTTCATCGTCGTTAATGGCAACGTACTCAGCGCGGCCAGTATCTTTTAAGAAAGCGTGCTGTGGGCCAACACCTGGGTAGTCAAGACCCGCAGAAACCGAGTAAGACTCTTCAATTTGACCATCAGGGTTTTGCATTATGTAGGTGTAGTTGCCATGCAACATACCTTTAGTTCCGGCAGTCAACGTAGCACCATGGTGCTGGGTTTCAACGCCTTTGCCGCCTGCTTCAACACCAATAAGCTTAACGCCTTCTTCTCTAATGAAGTCGTTAAACATACCAATGGCGTTCGAGCCACCACCAACACAAGCAATTACGTAATCCGGCAAACGGCCTTCTTGTGCTAACAATTGCGCTTTGGCTTCTTCACCAATCATTTTCTGGAATTCACGCACAATGGTTGGGAATGGGTGAGGGCCAGCCGCTGTACCTAAAAGGTAGTGAGCATCTTCATAACTTGCAGACCAGTCGCGCAGTGCTTCGTTACACGCATCTTTTAGCGTGCCGCTGCCAGCGGTTACTGGAATCACTTCCGCGCCCATTAAACGCATACGGAATACGTTGGGTTGTTGGCGTTCACAGTCTTTCGCGCCCATGTAAACGCGACATTTTAAGCCCAGCAGTGAACAAGCGATTGCTGAAGCCACGCCGTGTTGGCCTGCACCGGTTTCCGCGATGATCTCAGTTTTCCCCATGCGTTTTGCCAGCAGTGCTTGGCCTAACACTTGGTTCGTTTTATGGGCACCGCCGTGCAATAAGTCTTCGCGCTTTAAGTAGACTTTCGCTAATGGGTTTTTCACCAAGTTACGACATAGCGTTAACGGCGTTGGGCGACCAGCGTACTCTTGTAGCAGTGAGTTAAACTCGTTAAGAAAGTCTTCGTCTTTTTGTGAGTCGATAAATGCCTGCTCTAGCTGCTCAAGGGCAGGGACTAAAAGTTCGCTGACATACATGCCACCGAAGTCACCAAAGTAGGGTGACAGGCGCTTTGCCGCGGTATCTGTAGACTCTATGTTCGTAGAAACTGTGTCTGTCATGTTAGTAATTCCTAATTTCAGCAAAAACCTGATTAATTTTTGCTGGTGATTTTTTACCTGGGCTGGTTTCAACACCTGAGTTGATATCTAACCCTTTTAATTGCTGTTCGTTCGTTACCTTGATGGCGTCGCGAATGTTGTCAACGCCAATACCACCGGCCAATAAACAAGTTGATAAGGCTTGTTCGGTGTCAGCTAACGCTTGCCATGGAAATGGCTGACCTGAGCCGGGCGATTTGCCATCTAATACCCAGCCGTTAACGTCTAAATCAAGCGATGGCACTTGCTCGGTAACTGCTTTGGCTTTCCATACTTGGCAGCCCGCAGGCAATAGTGGTGATAGTGATTCAATGTAGTCAGCTGACTCATTGCCATGCAGTTGTACAGCGCTAAGCCCTAATGTACTGGCAAACTCAGCGACCTGCTGAGCTTCTGCATCAACAAATACGCCGACATAATCTAAGCCAGATTCGGCTTTTACAATTTGCTCTGCTTGCGCAAGCGTGACATAGCGCGGCGATTTTTCTGCGAAAATTAACCCACCGTATAAACCACCAGCTTGTTTGACCGCCGTTGCTGTTGCTGCGTCGGTTAAGCCACAGACTTTGTGTTGGCCGAAAATTAACTGACGACAGGCTTTATCAACATCGTCTTGCGCCATGATTGAACTGCCAACTAAAAAGCCATCTACCGCTGGTGCCAAATAGCGAACTTCTTCGTTGGTGTAGATACCGGATTCAGAGATCACTAACTTACCGTCTGGAATTTGTGGCGCGAATTCAAACGTACGTTCGATATCCGTTGAAAGATCCCGTAAGTTACGGTTATTTATGCCAATTAACTTGGCATCTAGCGCTAATGCGCGGTCCAATTCATCTTGGTTTGAAACTTCGGTGAGGATCGCTAAGTTGTACTTTTGTGCAACCTCAGCCAGCTCGCGATACTCATTATCGTCTAACACGCTCAGCATTAATAAAATGGCATCGGCACCATAGTGACGTGCCAAGTAAACTTGGTAGGTGTCGATAAAGAAGTCTTTATTCAGCACTGGCGCTTTTACTTTTGCGGTCACTTGCTGCAGATACTCAAATGTCCCTTGGAAGTATTTTTCGTCAGTTAATACCGAAATACCCGCTGCGTAGTTATCGTAAATGGTCGCAATTGCTTCAACATCAAAGTCAGGGCGAATTAAGCCTTTTGACGGTGAGGCTTTCTTACATTCGAGAATAAAGCCCGCTTGTGGCTCGCTTAAACGATCGTACAGGCTTTTTTCCGTTGGCACTAAATCATTGATAAAGCTTTCCAGTGGCAGCGATTTTTTCAACGCTTCTACCACCAATTCTTTATCTTCAACGATTTTTGCTAATACATTTTTTGTAGGTGAAGAACCCATTAGCTTGGTACTCCGTCTTTATTTGGCTCTTTATTAGAAATGTCCACCAGCGCGGCTAAGGTCTTCGCTGCTTGGCCCGAAAGTAACATATCTTCCGCTAATGAAGCGGCGCCTGCTAAGGTTTCCGCTTTGCCGTGCAGATAGAGCACGGCGGCAGCATTAATGATCACTGCGGCATTGTGCGCTGGCTGGCCTTTACCTGCTAATATGGCTTGAATTGCCTCAGCATTTTCTTGCGGTGTGCCGCCTTTAATATCTTCCAAGGTATATTCTTGCAGGCCGAAATCTTCTGGGGTGATGGTTTTCGTGACTTGCTCGCTCT
Organism: Thalassotalea euphylliae; assembly: GCF_003390335.1. Taxonomy (NCBI): domain Bacteria; kingdom Pseudomonadati; phylum Pseudomonadota; class Gammaproteobacteria; order Alteromonadales; family Colwelliaceae; genus Thalassotalea; species Thalassotalea euphylliae. The sequence continues at coordinate 3,068,752 of NZ_QUOU01000001.1, read as the reverse complement.
TTTCACCATCATGTGTAATTTCAATAACTTGGGTTGAACCATGCAGGGCAATTTCATCTAAACCACTGCCATGGACTACCCAGCCACGCTTAACGCCGGTAAGGGCTAGCGCATCGGCCATGATAGGCAACAAGTCTGGTGTATAAACGCCTAGTAACATAGTGCTTGGCGTAGCTGGGTTTACCAGTGGCCCTAAAATATTGAACAGGGTACGTACCCCCATGGCTTTACGCACGGGCGCGGCATGTTTAAAGCCCGGATGATACGCAGGCGCATACAAGAAACACAAGTTTGCCTCGCGTAGGCACTGCGCGGCGGTTTCTGGTGACATGGTTAAGTTCACGCCAAGCGCTTCAAGTAAATCTGCCGAGCCAGACATTGATGACACACTACGGTTACCGTGTTTTGCCATTTTAATACCGCACGCTGCCGCTAGAATAGCGGCTGTGGTCGAAATGTTAATGGTATTCGCGCCATCACCACCCGTACCCACACAGTCAGTCACTGCAAAATCTAACGCAGGAAAGGCGGTAGCGTTATTTCTTACTGCCAGTGCGGCTCCGGCAATTTCAGCAGGTGTTTCACCTTTGATTTTTAATGCGGTTAGCACACAAGCAAGCAGCTCTGGTGCCACTTCACCTTGAATCATTTGCTCGAAAAAATCCTGCGCCTGTGCTTGGTTAAGGGCTTCTTGGTCGATTAATGTATTAAGAACAGTTGACATAATTTGCTTATTCCTTGCTTATTTATTGCTATTAGCGGCTGATTGACTAGCGTCCGAAACCCCGCTTTCTGACGACGAAAACAGGGTAAATACGCGCTCAATGGCTTGTGCTAATAAGTTGCTACCATAGGTGGTTAGCACAGATTCAGGGTGAAACTGAAAACCGACGACGGCATCATCGCTGTGTTCAATCGCCATCACCAAACTTTGATTCGGCTCTTCTGTCGTCGCGGTAACCGTTAGATTGTCCGGCATCGAGGTGGCCACCAATGAATGGTAACGGGCGACAGGTAATGGATTATTAATCCCCGCAAACGCACCTTCACCATTGTGATGAACTGGCGATGATTTACCGTGCACGATATTGGGTGCACGGCCAACAGTACCACCATAGTGTTCAATTAAGGCTTGGTGTCCTAAACAAATGCCAAGAATTGGGTATTTGCCTGCAGCCTTGCTGATCAGCTCCATTAAGCAGCCAGCTTGATGCGGTGCTCCCGGTCCCGGCGATAAAACTAACATCACATCACCGGAAAGGGCTTCTAGCTGCGACATAACAAAATCAGCAGATAAGGTGTTGCGAAATACCTTTGGCTCAAAACCTAATTGATAGAATTCATCCACGAGGTTGTAAGTGAAAGAGTCGAGATTATCGAGCATTACGATATGTCGAGCAGGGCTATTTGAATTGGTCATTTTGTCTGTCATTGTACCTATCATTGTACTACTCAAAATCAAGCTCCTACTGCGTCTACTTCAGCCAAAATCTCAGCCGCTTTAATGGCGTTAATCACAGCTTGTGCTTTTTGGCGTGTTTCATTGGCTTCCGCTTGTGGGTCTGAATCGTACACCACACCAGCGCCAGCTTGTACATGAGCTAAGCCGTTTTCAACAAAGGCAGAGCGAATCACAATACAAGTATCCATTTCACCTTCGCCTGTGATGTAGCCCACCGCGCCGCCGTAACTGCCACGGCGTTTGCCTTCAAATTTGCGAATAAGCTCGGTTGCTTTCACTTTTGGCGCGCCAGATAGCGTGCCCATATTCATACACGCTTGATAAGCGTGCAGGGCGTCTAATTCTGGCTTTAATTGGCCACAAACACGTGATACTAGGTGCATAACATGCGAGTAGCGATCAACTTTTAACAGCTCAGCGACGTAGCGTGAGCCGGGCGAAGCGACACGGGCAATGTCGTTGCGGGCTAAGTCTACTAGCATAATATGCTCGGCCATTTCTTTTTGATCTTGGCGCAGCTCTAATTCAATGCGGCTGTCTAAATCAAGCGACAAGCTACCATCTGCGTTAAAACCTCGTGGGCGCGTACCAGCGATAGGGTATAGCTCTACTTGGTTATTGCTGGTTTGATATTTTAATGCTGATTCTGGTGAAGCGCCAAACATGGCAAAGTCTTTGTCTTGCAAGAAGAACATGTATGGGCTTGGGTTCGATGCTTTAAGTTTCTTATAAGCAACAATCGGTTGTTCGCACGGCAAGGTAAAGGTGCGTGACGGCACTACTTGGAAAATATCACCGGCGCGCACGTGCTCTTTCAGGGCATCAACCGTGTGGCAAAAGGCTTGGTCTGAAATATCAACGCTTACGTCAGTAACTTCTGCATTCGCTTTTTCTTGCAGCGGCTTAGCAACAATCACGCTCGATAGCTGCGCCTTAATTTCTGATAAACGGCGGCTAATTTCAAAGTAGCACTTTTGCTGCTCTGGCCCTGAAAACACATTGCCAATCAGCTCAGTTGAGCGCTTTTCATGGTCAATCACGACAATGGTTTCAGCAAGATAGAATACATAGTCTGGGCAGCTATTGGGGCTGTTATCAACCTCAGGTAATTTTTCTGCCACTGCCATTAAGTCAAACGCGAAACAACCTGCCAGCATCACCGCTAATTCGTGATGTGTCGTGTTATTAATTTGCTTAAACACACGCAGCGCATCAAACGCATTATGGGCTTTTAAGCGAGTTAACTCGTCAAGGTTGCCATCAACAGGCGAAAACTCAATTAAAGTATGTGCTGCTTGTTTGCTCACTTTGGCATACGCCGCCAGTTCATTACTGACAAATTCAATGGCCGATTCACCATTGAGTGATAATGGCTCAAGGGTAACGGTTAAACCGTGGCAAGTAACTTTAGCCGCTGCGTCAGTCACTAACAGGCTTTTTAGCGCATGCTTTTTATCAATTTCAGCAGATTCCAGCAGCACCGTATGTGGCTTGTTGCCAGCATCAATACCACATAATTGCTGGTACACCGCCAGTGGATCCGGTTGATATTCGGCGGCACCTGATAAGGTGTTGACCGCGCCGGGCGTTGCATTGAGGGTAGTTTGCATCGTGTCTCTCAATCAGTAATTTGTATTCTAAGCTGACAAGCTTTTGCCTGCGGCTTGCACAAAGGGCTTAATATCGGCCATTAGCTTGGCAAAATCATCGGCGGTTAATGCTTGAGGTCCGTCAGAAAGCGCTGCTTTCGGATTTAAATGGGCTTCAACGATAATGCCGTCAGCGCCAACTGCTGCCGCAGCACGCGATAAAGGATTAATCAGGGATTTTACGCCAGTGCCATGTGATGGGTCTACTAGAACTGGCAAATGGGTTTTTTCTTTCAACAAGGCAACGGCATTTAAATCAAGGGTATTACGAGTGGCTGTTTCAAAGGTGCGAATACCGCGCTCGCATAAAATCACATTCGGATTACCCGCGTTAATAATGTACTCAGCAGCCAATAGCAATTCTTCAACGGTCGCGCTCATGCCACGCTTCAATAGTACCGGTTTTTGCTCAGCACCAACGGCTTCGAGTAAACGGAAGTTTTGCATATGACGTGCGCCGATTTGGAAGCAATCAATGTAATCTGCCATCAACTTGGCATCACTTGGGTCGATAATTTCTGAAACGGTTGGCAGGCCATAAGCTTGTTTGGCCGCTTTCAACAGCTTTAAGCCCTCTTCGCCCAGCCCTTGGAAGCTGTACGGGCTGGTGCGCGGTTTAAACGCGCCGCCGCGAAGTAGGGGAACGCCGTGGCCTTTGATCATCTCTGCCACGCTAAATAATTGTTGCTCTGATTCCACCGAGCAAGGCCCTGCAATCACGGTAAAATTGCCACCACCAATTTTTACGCCGTCGATGGAAACAATTGAGTCATGAGCTTGCAGTTCACGGCTAACCAGCTTGTATGGGCTAAGGACAGGTTTGACTTCATCCACCATAGGGTAGGCGTCTAAATGAAGTTGGTTAAGAATGCGTTCATCGCCAAGTGCGCCTAATACAGTGCGCTCAATACCCGGCATATATAAAGGTTTTAGCCCAAGTGAGGCTATTTTATCGAGAATTTCGTTGGCGTCCGCTTGGGTTGCTTGCGGCTTTAGTACAATAATCATGGTTTATTTGATCCTATGTGTGATTTCACTTTGAGTTGTCATCCGGCATAAATGGGCTGAAGCCACCAAATAAACCAACTTTTTACTTTGGTTGTTAACATCGTTGTTGTCCTTTGGACGCTGTTTGCGTCTTAGTTTCTTTCTTTCGAATAATTTAGGTTTAAAATTTTTTCTTGCTTAAAAAATAGAAGCTTAAAACGAGAAAACCCGCCAGTAGGCGGGTTTTCGGAATCTTTTCTTGTTACACAGTTTTCACATCATGCACAAAAGCTCACAACCCACCTACGTTGGATTATGCCACCACCAAATTGCTTTTAATGATTGTTGTGCTTTTGTCATCGCTTGCTGCTTTATTTCTTTTAAACTTTTTAGTTTAAGTTTCGTTGTGAAAATCTTAGTTATGAAAAATCACTTTATTCTCGTAGAATAAAAGCCCTAATAGAAGACATCAATTCTGTTTTTATGTCAACACCTGATTTTATTTTATGTCAATAATTGCACCCGAAAGTTCTACACCTGCCGCACCTGCTGAAAAAGCAAGCAAGCCTATGCGCTTTGATTTACATTCCCACACCAACTTTTCCGATGGCAAGTTATCACCGCAGGAGTTAGTGGAGCGAGCGGTAAATTTTCAACTGGATGTTTTGGCCATTACCGATCACGATACGGTGTCAGGGCTTGAGAGCGCCAAGCAGCATATTAGTGAGCAAGCGCTGCCATTAAGCTTGGTATCAGGCATTGAAATCTCCACCATGTGGCAGAATTTTGAAATTCATATTGTTGGCCTGAATATAGACCCAGAAAGCGAAGCGCTGCAAGCCTTGATTAGCGAGCAGCAACACGCCCGTGAATCTCGAGCCATACAAATGGGGGAGAAGCTTGCTAAATGTGGCTTTCCCGACATGCTGGAAAAAGCTAAGGCGTTAGTGGGTGAAGGGACGATTACCCGTGCGCATTTTGCCCGAGTACTGCATGACGAAGGGCAGGTAAGCACGATGCAATCGGCGTTTGATAAATATATCGGCAAAGGAAAACGGGCTTTTGTAAAACCTTTGTGGTGCGATATTGCCAAAGCCGTCGAAGTAATTCATCAAGCAGGCGGCGTGGCAGTATTGGCGCATCCTATGCGCTACGATATGACCTCGAAATGGTTACGTCGCCTGATTTTAGACTTTAAAGCGGCAGGCGGTGACGGTATGGAAATAGTGCTGCCACAAATGAATCCAGACCAAAGGCGACTTATGCTAACCTTTTGTCTAGAATATGATTTATATGCATCGCTTGGCTCAGATTTTCATTACCCGAGCAAATGGAGCGACTTGGGGCGCAATTTAATCATGCCAGAGCAAGTCAAACCCATTTGGCAGTTATTTGGCCATTAATGGTTGATATTGGTTAAGTACAGAGATTAGCTAAGTATTGGGCTAGCTGAATGCTCACTGCTAATGTTTATATTTATATAAATCCAATAGCAACATATTCAAGCAATAAATTTTTAATACACTTTTTCTAAACAATAACTCACTGGTAACCGCAGCGAGTGACACTAAGGTACCTGTTATGAGTCAGTTTTTTTACGTTCACCCAGAAAACCCGCAAGGGCGTTTAATGAAACAAGCGGCAGCCATGATCAAAGAGGGCGCTGTCGTGGTTTACCCAACCGATTCAGGCTATGCGCTTGGTTGTCACTTAGGTGATAAGAAAGCATTGGAGCGTATCTGCCAAATTCGCCATATCGATATGGATCACGATTTTGCCTTGGTTTGTCGCGATTTATCTGAGCTTTCGGAATACGCGAAAGTGGATAACACGGCATTTCGATTAATGAAAAACAATACGCCGGGCGCTTATACCTTTATTTTTAAAGCGACCAAAGAAGTGCCACGCCGTTTAATGAATCCGAAAAAGAAAACCATCGGTATCCGCATCCCAGACAACGCAATCGCACAAGCCCTTTTGGAAGAATTGGGTGAGCCGTTAATGTCGACCACCTTGATTATGCCAGGTGAGGCGATGGCGGAATACGACCCAGAGCATATTCGCGATATTCTTGAAAAACGTGTCGATTTAATTCTAAACGGCGGTTACTTAGGCGAGCACCCAACCACAGTAATTGATTTTTCCGAAGGTGAAGTGGAAGTCTTACGTGTTGGCGAAGGCGATGCTGAGCCATTTAGTTCATAAGCTAGCTGCCAAGTAAAATAAGTAAGACAAGCAATAGGCCATATGGAACAGCAAGAATTACCCCTTGCGATGATCAGGGGGGAAGCATTCGTTGATAAACCCTCAGATCTTTATATTCCTGATGCGGCGCTAGAAATTCGTTTAGATGAATTTGAAGGGCCGCTCGATTTATTGCTGTACCTGATCAAAAAACAAAAGTTTGATATCGCTGACTTGCCGATAGCGCCAATCACCGCTCAGTATTTTAGTTATATTGAGCAGATGGAACAGCAACAAATGGACTTGTCAGCCGAATACTTAGTGATGGCGGCAACCCTCGCTCATATCAAATCCAAGTTGCTGCTGCCCACCATTGAAGTGGAAGAAGACGAAGACGATCCACGTGCAGAACTCGTCAAACGCTTGCAGGAATATCAGCAAATCAAAACTGCCGCTTATGAGCTTTCGCATTTACCGCGAGAAGAGCGTGATTTCTTTATTAAAGGTTATGGCGAGCTGCACGAACAGCCAACCAAGTTTGATGAAGTATCACTCGCCGACTTGGTTAGCGCCTTTCAGCGAGTGTTAAAAAGCCAAGCCAATTTTGAGCATCACCATGTGCAACGAGAAGCGATTGCAACTCACGTTAAAATGGCGCACATTTTATCGGTATTAGCTTCAACCGCAGAGCCGCAAACCTTGGTACAATTGCTGATCATTGAAGAAGGGCGACAAGGTGCAGTGGTAACGTTTCTGGCACTGCTGGAATTATTAAAATTACAAAAAATTAGCTGCGATTTAGTAGCCGAGCAGCTTTATGTGCAACTAAATACAGCTTAACTTTTAACAACCAATGACAACTGATATCGACGCTCCAGCCAGCAATAATACAACAAACAACAATACAGCTAAGCTCAGCGCCATGCTCGAAGCCTTGATTTTTGCGGCAGAAAAACCGTTAACACCAAAGCAGTTGCGCAGCCATATTCAAGAGCAAACAGGGCGAGGTTTTACCTTAAAGGCGATCAAAGACGAGCTGGCTGAGCTAGTCACTACCTATCAACATCGCGGTATTCAACTGGCAATGGTGGCTGGTGGTTATCGTTTTCAAACAAATACTCAAGTAAAACCATTAATTCAGTCGATCCAGAAAGAGAAAACCAGTAAAATCTCGCCGGCGATGATGGAGACCCTAGCAGTAATTGCCTACAAGCAACCCATCACGCGCGCAGAAATTGAAGAAATTCGCGGAGTTGCGGTAAGTAGTTATATAATAAAAACACTTACTGAACGCGCTTGGGTAAAAACTGACGGTTATAAAGAGGTGCCAGGTCGACCAGCACTTTATGTCACAACACCTGAGTTTTTAGCGTATTTTGGCTTGAACTCCCTAACTCAGCTACCTGAGTTAATGCCAATTAGCCAAGCCGATCATGCTAGCCATGCTGTTGAAGCGTCGCTACTGGAGCAAGAGAGCTAGCAAGAATAGTAGCAATCCAGCTCACAAGCAGTAACCAAAAGCAGCACAAAACAAATATGTTGTTAATGAGTCAGAAGTGCATAACTACTGACGTATCGAGATAAAGACCTATGTCTGAAAAATTACAGAAAGTGCTTGCGCGAGCAGGTAAAGGATCCCGCCGAGAAATGGAAGCGGTGATCAGCGCAGGACGCGTTAGTGTGAACGGTAAAACAGCATTCCTTGGCGATCGTGTCGAAGGAACAGAGCAGATACGAGTTGACGGTCATCAGGTCAACATCAAACCTGAGCAAGAGCAAATTTGTCGCGTGTTAATGTACAACAAGCCGGAAGGTGAAATGTGTACGCGCAAAGATCCAGAAGGGCGTCCAACGGTTTTTGATCGTCTACCACCATTAGAAAGTGGTCGCTGGATTGCCGTCGGCCGTTTAGATATTAACACCTCAGGTATGCTGTTATTCACTACCGATGGTGAACTTGCTAACCGCTTAATGCATCCATCACATAAAATTGAGCGTGAATACGCCGTGCGTGTGTTCGGTGAAGTTGATGAGGCGATGTTGCAGCGTTTACGCCACGGGGTAAAACTGGAAGATGGCCCTGCCAAGTTCCAAAAGATTATGTATCGCGGTGGTGAAGGCCGTAACCACTGGTTCCATGTCGTGCTTTCAGAAGGTCGCAACCGCGAAGTTCGTCGTTTATGGGAAAGCCAAGACGTGCAGGTTAGCCGCTTAATTCGCGTGCGCTACGGTGATATCGAATTGCAACGTCAACTGCCAGTGGGCGGCTGGACTGAGCTTGGCTTAAAAGACGTTAACTACTACCGCAAAGCGGTACAGCTTGCGCCAGAAACCGAATCGAAAGTGAAAGTGAACGAGAAGATGATCGACAACGCCAAGAATCGTCGTATTCGTCGCAGCGTTAAGAAGCATCAGCAGCGTCATAAACAATCGGTGCGCCGCAACCGCAAGTAGCTTTTACTTGTAAGACCATGTGGCTAGCGCTTGTTGCAAAAAATAGCCAAATTAATAAAACAGCCCTTCTGCGTGCAGATGGGCTGTTTTAGTTTCTGGCGTAACTTGCTATTCTTCATTCCCTTAAAAGCGCCGGACTGTTTCTCTACTTATCTGCTCTTAGCAAAATTAAGTAATCAAGTGTCAGCAGCAAAGCGTTTAGTTAATCCAAAAATAGAAATTTAGAATTTAAAAAGGTGTGCTTGCGTGCAAAAACGTTTTATCCAAACCCAAGCCGAATTTACTGCCCTATGTGAGTCATTGTCAGCCGCTAAGCTGCTAACCGTGGATACCGAGTTCGTTCGTACTCGCACGTTAGTGCCTAAGCTTGGTTTATTGCAAGTGTGTGATGGCGAGCAAGTCGCGCTGATTGACCCACTGGCATTAGACGATTTATCACCTTTTTGGCAATTGCTGGAAAATCCTGCCATCACCAAAGTGCTGCATGCGTGCTCTGAAGACTTAGAGGTTTTTCTGACCGCAGGTGCTAAGCCGCCACAAAACCTCATTGATAGCCAAGTGATGATGACTTTCTTAGGCCATGGTTTATCGCTGGGTTATGCGGCTATGGTTAAGCATTATTTAGATATTGAGCTGGATAAGTCGGAATCTCGCACCGATTGGACGAAGCGACCATTGACTGACAATCAGCTGAAATACGCGGCCGCCGATGTTGAGCATTTGTACACGCTATTTCCTAAACTATTGGCTGATATTGAAGCGAAAGGCTGGTTAGCGGCTAGCCAGCAAGAATCAGCCAATATGATTGCGAAAAAGTATCAGGCAATTGATCCAGACACACTTTATCAAAACGTTAAACTGGCGTGGAAGTTATCACCCAAGCAGCTTAATAACCTCAAGTTTTTAGCCAGTTGGCGTTATCAAAAAGCGGTGACGAAAGATCAGCCACTTAGTTTTATCGCCAAAGATCATACTCTGCAGTTAGTGGCGCAGCGCTCGCCAATTAGTGTGCGTGCGATGGCAAATATTGAAGGGGTAGAAGCGCTAGATGTGCGTTATCAAGGTAAGGCGATGATCAACGTGCTCAAGCAGGCAGCACAAACGCCAGAAGACGCATACCCGGCAAAACTGCGCCGTTTAGACGAATACCCAGGTTACAAACAAACCTTTAAACAGGTAAAACACTTCCTACAGCAAGTGGCCGATAAGCAAGAGTTGGCGATTGAATGTTTGGCCTCGAAGAAACAGATTAACCAGTTTCTATCGTTTTACTTTAAATTGAACGGCGCTGACCAATCGCCAGCCGCAGTTGATTTGATCAACTCATGGCGAAAGCCTATTGCAGGCGATGCGCTGATTGATTTTGCTGATCGCGGCTTTAAATAGCCGCATCAACTTCATATCACCATACTTGAGACATATTGATAAGGAATAAAGTTAAACTCAAACGGCGCGACATGTTATATTGCGGCCTCTATTGTTTTTCCATGATATAGGCTGAAAAAAATGCCAATTGCGCCGACTGGATTATGTGCGGTTTACCGTAGTCCAAAAAAAGACCAAACCTACCTGTTTATTAACAAACGCGACGACTTTTCTGACGTGCCAGAAGCCTTGATGAAAACCTTTGGCACACCTGTGTTAGTTACCATGGTGAACTTAACCAAGCAGGAAAAGCTGGCGCTGGCAGATATTGATAAAGTGAAAGAAAGCCTTGGCGAACAGGGTTTTTATCTTCAACTACCACCACCGCAAGAAAATTTGCTCGATCAGCATAAAGAAATGCTAAAAAAGCAGGGCAAAGTTATTGCCTCTGAAGAATAATCGGGCACACGGCAAATTTTCATACTGCCATGCTGGCATTAATGTGCAAGTAGGTTAGTGCCACCCAATATTAGAAGAATAAAAAGGACGTGTTATGAATCGTTTTTATCATCAAATTATCAACAGTCGTATTCTTAAAACTGCCTCAGTAATTGCTATGTTAGCGGGCTCGGTAAGTTTACCTCAACTAGCGATGGCAAACGCTGATAATGTCGCCAGTCAAGAACAAGCCAAACCAAGCTATGAAACTTACGTTGAGCAGTTAAAAGCAGAAGCGTTAGCAAAAGGCTTTAGCCAAACCTTTGTTGACCAAACCTTTGCCAATATCACCTTTTATAAGCGCGCGGTAAAAGCGGATCGCAATCAGCCTGAGCGCGTTGAAACCCTTGATACCTACTTACCGAAACGCTTACCAAAGTGGAAAATTGATCGCGCCCGTAAGCTTTATAAAGAGCACAAAGAGCTATTGACCAAAGTAGGTGAAGAATACGGCGTTCAGCCACGCTTTATCGTCGCCTTATGGGGTCTTGAAACTAACTTTGGCAAAATTATGGGTAACTACAACGTCGTTTCTGCGCTATCAACCCTTGCTTATGAAGGCCGCCGCGAAGCCTTCTTTAAAAAGCAACTTTGGGCAGCCCTGACCATTTTGGATGAAGGTCATATCAAAGTTGAAAATATGAAAGGCTCTTGGGCTGGCGCTATGGGGCAAAACCAATTTATGCCAACCTCGTTTATCAGCTATGCGGTTGATGGTGATGGCGATGGTAAAAAGGATATCTGGGGTAATCAGGCCGATGTATTTGCCTCTATGGCGAACTACCTAAAATCTGAGGGCTGGAATGATGACTTAACATGGGGCCGACAAGTCAAATTACCTGAAAACTTCGATATTTCACTGGCGATCCCTAAAAATACAGGCAGTCGTAAAAACTGGTTAAAAGCATGGGCAAATACTGAAAAAACTTTGCAGGAATGGCAAGAACTCGGCATTCGTCGCACCGATGGCACAGCACTGCCAAAAGTCGATATTAAAGCTGCACTGGTTTTCCCTGACGATGAAAAAGGTCGTGCTTACCTAGCATACGATAACTACAAAAGCTTAATGCACTGGAACTTGTCGTACTACTTTGTTAGCTCGGTAGGGCACTTATCGGACCATATTAAGTTTCCACCAATTAAGTAGTTAGTTAAAGCTGAACGCTTACTTTCAATACCAGTCAAGTGATAAGGCCAGAAATAGTATATTAAGTAGTAACAGGAGTAGTAAATGATAAATAATTATCAACATAAGGATATTAGCGGCGCAGCGATTGATTTGCCTGTTGGCAAGGTCGTTTGTGTTGGGCAGAACTATCTTGACCATATTCAGGAAATGAACAGCATTGCCAACGAAGAGGCGGTGCTGTTTTTAAAACCCAATACGGCGCTTTGTGCATTGGCTGAGCCTTTGGCTATTCCTGATGATCGCGGAGAATGCCATAACGAAGTGGAAGTAACGATTCTGATCAAACAAACCCTATCTAATGCTTTAGTCGAAGAAATTGATGCGGCGATTTGGGGCTGTGGCATTGGTTTAGACTTAACCTTGCGTGATGTGCAAAAAGAATTAAAGCGATTAGGTCGGCCATGGGAGCGTTCAAAGTCGTTTGATTTATCAGCGCCAATGTCACCGTTTATCAAGTTTGAAGAGGTTAAAGCGCAAGGTCACGACTTAACGAATATTACTTTTGATTTAAGCGTGAATAATGAGCTTAGGCAGCAAGGCAATACTGAGCTAATGATGCGCAGTATTCGCGATTTATTGGTCATTATCAGCCGCGAATTTACCTTATTGCCGGGTGATATTGTGATGACAGGCACACCCAAAGGCGTTGCGCCATTGGTTAGCGGCGATCAGCTAGACTTAACCTTACTGAACCAGCAATTTTCAACACAAGTTGCCTAACTTAAACAAGCTCAAGCCGATTATCGCAATCGGCTTAGCTTAAACAGCTTAGTTTAAACTTGGTTAAACTGTGCTTGGTTAAATACGATGAAACAAGGAAAGAAACATCGCCGTAGAGTGTGTATAATGCGCCGCTCCAATTTTCCTTAATATGTTAACTTTCTCGAATCGTTAATTTTCTATACCCAAGAGGCAGACACAGCAATTATGGCGAAGCAAGCAAAATCAGCTAAACCAAAGAAACCAGCAGCAAAAAATACGCCCGACATTAAACCATTTTGGGAAGTAAAGTCGCTGGAAGAAATGACTCGACAAGAGTGGGAGTCATTGTGTGACGGCTGTGCCAAATGTTGTCTGCACAAATTTATCGAAGACGATGAAACGAAAGAAGAAGACGAGCTAAAACCCACCGACTATATCAATGAAGACGAGCAAATGTTGTATTCCAATATTGCTTGCCACCTACTCAACGATAAAACCTGTGGCTGTACCCAATACGCAAAACGCACCCAATTGGTACCAGATTGTGTACGCCTCACCCAAGACAACTTAGACGATGTCTTCTTTATGCCGCCAAGCTGTACTTATCGTCGCTTGCGTGAAGGTCGCGGCATGCCAAGCTGGCACCCGCTACTGCACAAAGGCAAAAAAGCAGCCATGCATAAAGCAGGCATGTCTGTACGTGGAAAAATCGTCAAAGACAATGAAGTCGACTTATCGTTTTACGAAGACTATATCGTCACTTGGCCGCTGGCTGATATTGATTAGCGCAAGCTAACTATTTACCACCAGCGATATCAACAAAAGAGCCTGTTACAAAAGAAGCCTGGTTTGATAAAAGAAACGCTATAGCCGCAGCAACTTCTTCTGGACTGCCCCCACGTTGCAATGGAATTTGTTGTTTAACTCGCTCGACTCTATTGGCTTCGCCACCGTCAGCGTGCATTTCTGTATAAATAAATCCGGGGCGGACACAGTTCACCCGAATGTTTTTATCAGCCAATTCAAGCGATAAGCCTTTTGTTAGCGTATCAATAGCCCCTTTTGACGCTGCATAGTCCACATACTCTTGAGGAGAACCAAGTCTGGCGGCTGCAGACGAAACATTAACAATTGAACCACCGTTTACCATTCTTTTTATTGCTTCTCTGCTACATAAAAAGTAGCTAGTGACATTGGTTGTCAGCACTTTATTTATTCTATCCGCTGTCATCTCGGAAACTGACATTTGTGGCAGTAAAATTCCTGCGTTGTTTACTAAATGCGTAACTTGTCCCAATGTCTCGTCTATCCTCTGAAAAAGAATATTTACCTCCTTCTCCTGCGATACATCAGCTTGTAGTGCTATCGCGGACCCCCCATTTTGTTGTATTTCAGCGACTACCTTATTGGCTTCTGACTCATTTGAACGGTAATTCACACAAACGGAGTAGCCTTGTTTTCCTAAATAAATAGAAGTTGCGGCACCAATTCCTCGGCTACCTCCTGTCACTAAAGCAACTTTGCTCATTAAACTTCCTTTTGAAACATAAAGTTAAAAGTACATAGCGACCAATAATAACGGGCAAATAAACACCTATAAAGTCCTTAGCTAATGCTTGAATAGGCTTTTCAAGGTAATGGCTGCTTGCTGCAAATAATCAATACCATATTCATTATCTAACAACCATCCGGTTATCTCTCTGTCTTTAATATGCGGATTGTCGACAATAATTGTTAAAAATAGTTTTAAAACGCTTATTTATGTTTTAATTAGCTTTAATGTCGACAAAGATGGATGAGGGAGATGTCGATTTGGACTTTTACAATATTTTTGGAGTTATTAATACACTCTTTATTATCGTTAGTTTGTATGGTGTGCATTCTCAACTTAGAACGATATGGAAACGAAAAGAGTCGAGTAATTCGTATGAGCGACCGACATCACTGTTATCGTTAAATCAATTCACGGTAAGTTATTTAGCTTACTTGTCATTCTTTATATACGGGTATTCAATAGCGCCGTTTAATCACTACATTGTTTGGCCCCGGTTAATTGCATCACTGCTAGTCGCGTTAATTTTATTTGAAATTTGGCAAGACCGACGATCTAGCCATGCTAAAAGTAGCTTTAGCATGGCTTGCATAACACTCTTATTGGCTATCACAGGGCTATTTACAGGGGAAACAATAACTGATCAGGGCAAGTATATTTCGACGACCATTATTGTTGTTGTATCAATTCTGATAGCTCAAGGGTACTTCCACCAAATCAAGTTAATTATCAGTTCAGGTAGCACAGGGGCTGTTGATTTAAAGATGAGCCAATTTATCTTAATGATGGATGTTTCAACCATCGCCTTCGCGTTAAGTATGGGGTTAAAGCAAGGTTGGCCGCTACTTTTACTGGCGATTACGAGTGGAGTTACCAAAGTAATCATTATGTTTTTATTTAAATGGGTAAAAACAAGTTCTACTGCCGAAAAGCGAAGGCACATTGTTGAAACTTAAAAGCGCATGTGCTGGATATTATGTAGAAGTGACGAAATCGTCTTATTTGCTCTGAGCAGGCTATTCACCCGATTACTTTTACACCCAAAACGGTCATCTAACATAGGCCTTTAATTAACAATAAGATTCAGCTAGGTAAAAAATTGGCGTCAGCACTGCGAACGTTATAGACTTTGCCTCTTTCAAATAAAAATAATGTAAAGATTATAGTTTCACCTCATGGAGCAAAAATGAAATTATTAAAAAACGCGGCGCTCAAAGCCTTGATGAGTGGTGCTATGTTAACTGTGGCGAGTATGCCGCTAATCGCCAGTGAGTCGCCTATTACACCAGCGCAAAAAGAAACCGCGCAGCAGTTAATGGCAACGGCACTTAAAAGCGAGCTTGGTTTTAGTATTGTTGAGTCATTAACAACGGAAATTGGCCCGCGTCTAGGTGGGTCAGAAGCGGAAAAGCGTGCGCGTGACTGGGGTGCTAACTTAGGTAAAGAGTTAGGTTTTGATAGAGTTGCGATTGAAGAATTTACCATGCCGTTTTGGGATCGTGGTCATTTACATATCGCGCTAACATCACCTTACAACCAAGAGTTATACGGCTCAGCACTTGGCGGTGCCGCGCCGAGTGAAAAAGAGATCAATGCGCCAATTGTTTACTTTCGAGATATTCATGCATTAACGGCGGTTAAAGATGGTAGCTTAAAAGGTAAAGTTGCTTTTGTTGATGGCGAACCTATGGTGAAAAGCCAAACAGGTGCTGGTTACGGCCCGTCAAACCAAAAACGTCGAATTGGCTGGCAACACGCTGAGCGCGGTGGTGCTAGCGCATTAGTGATTCGCTCAGTTGGCTCTGATTCTCACCGTTTCCCGCATACTGGCATGATGAGTAAAAATGGCGATAAATGGGCGAATATCCCCGTGATTGCGATTTCTAATCCTGATGCCGATCACTTACGCCGTTTACACAACTTAAACAAGCCGTTAGCGATTTCACTTCATTCTGGCTCTGACTGGAAAGGGGATGTAACCAGCGGTAATGTGGTACTAGATATCATCGGTAGTGAAAAGCCAGAGGAAATTGTCTTAATTGGCGGCCACTTAGATAGCTGGGATTTAGGTACAGGTGCCGTTGACGATGGTGCTGGCGTGGCGATCACCACTGCCGCAGCCAAGTTAATTGCCAACTTACCTAAGCGCCCAAAACGTACCATTCGCGTGGTAATGTTCGGTGCTGAAGAAGTGGGTTTATTAGGTGCACGTGCGTATGCGAAGCAGCACGAAAGCAACCTTCACAATCACGTGTTAGCCACCGAATCGGACTTTGGCGCGCGAAATATCTGGCAGCTCGTTTCTAACGTTAACCCTGAAGCGACCAAGCTAGTGGATGAAATTGCTAAAATTATTGCGCCGTTAGGTATTGTGCGCGGCGGTTCAGACGTGAAAGGCGGCGGCCCAGATATTATTCCATTGGATAACAAAGGCGTGCCAACAATTCGCTTGAGCCAAGAAGGTACAGACTACTTTGATTTGCACCATACGCCAGACGACACCTTAGACAAAATCAATCCAGACGAATTAGCACAAAATGTTGCCGCATATGCCGCGACTATTTATCTATTCGCTGATACCGATGTTGATTTAAAAGCAAAACGCTAATCTGTTTCTGACACATAAAGCGTAAATAAACATCAAAATAAAAATATGGAAAGGAAGGCTAAATGCCTTCCTTTTTTATGTTTGTAACTTATTGGAACAGACTCACTTTATTGGCGACAAGCACTAGGCAACTGTGAGTCTTTTTCGCCATACGCGAAACAGTAATTCTGCAATAAACATCACAACGCCCATAATGGCAAATGCCCAAATAACACTGTGGTTTGTGGCGAGAGCAGTTTCCTTAATAGCTTGTCAGTCAGCGGCCAGCATAATACTTGGCAATCTTACCATTACTTCAGCGACAAAGGTGGCGACTAAACCAACGTAGCTCCAGTAAGTGAATGTAAAGTGTTGCATCAACCAATTGCCATTATTGCTACTAGGCAACTTGCTAGAGAAGCGAGCCGACAAAGGGTAATAAATTGCTAGTAGAGTGGTTGGCAAACTGAGCAGTATAAACAGGTGAAACAAACCAATGTTGCCCGACATATTAGTGATTGGTATCGCGGTGATATTAATCACAAGCATACTAACGATATACGTATAACCTCGTGTTTGATGCCGAGCATTACCTTTTGTTGAGGCAAGTACTATCGCACCAATAATGAGTGCGACAACTGCAGCAAACGTATGAATTGCTCCAAGAGGTTCGTTTATAAAACTGTTCATCGCCTACTTTTCCGTGCATAGAGATAAATTGTTATCAACATTCTAGAAACTAGGCGTTGTTTTTAGGACGTCATCACAACGTTACCGAAAAGACAATTACCTGACATACAGGCGACAACAACTGCTAATGCGATTCTTTCCTCAGCGCCAGCAGGTGAGTTTTATACGTTTTAAATGCGTTGTTTTCGACATTTTCTATCTGGCTTAGCGTTAGGGCCTTATCCACCATTTTAATTGCTTTGTTGAGCTCATTATTCATTTCGTGTGCCTGTGCTAGACGAAAATAAGCGCCTGAATTGTTGGGGTAGGCATCGATGTATGTTTCAAATATTTGAATGGCTTTTACGAATTCTTTTTCCTTCAACGCTGCGTAAGCAAGCTTTTTATACGTTTGGTAGCTTGGCCTGAGTGCTGAGCCATACTGCTTGGCAGCTTCTTTGTAGAATTGCAAAACAGCCTCTAAGCCCTCGTCAATATCAGTTTGTGGAGGCGATAAGTGTTTAAATAATTGAATAAAAGCTTGGTTATGGCCAGCAAGGGCTGTGGTGTTATGGCCTTCCTGCTCGATTAAATCGGCGTGGTAACCAAAACCTTCCCGAGCGTTAGTTTTTAGTATTTCTTTGTACTGCTGAAAGCTAGTTAGCATATGACCGCCTTCATTGCCCATATTGGTATACAAATAGTTGTTTAAGGGCCGTTTATCTGCGTAAAACGTTTTCGCACTCTTTACGATGGTCTTTTCGTGCCACCACAAGCTTGGGCTAAAGGCAAAGTGTGCTTGAAACAGTGATGGCCTAGTTTGTAGCGAGTATATTGCCAGTAAACCACTGAGTGAGTGCCCAGAGATGATGTCGAAGCCGTTGGTGCGATATTTTTTGTTCACATAAGGAAAAAGCTCTTGCTCGATAAAGTCGAGAAATTTATCAGCACCACCAGAAATTCCCCATCGGTTATAGCTTTCATCATACGTTGGTGTGAAATCCCGTGTACGATACGTGTTTTTAATCGCAACAATGATCATTTCGTCAGCCATGTGTGACTGATTGAGTAAATCCAACGTGCCGACGACATGTTGGAAGTTTCTTTGACCATCGAGCAGGTATAGCACAGGGTAATTGCGGTTTTTGTTGAGCTCATAGCTGTTAGGTAGCTGTACGATTAAATCACGTTGCTCGTCGAGTATTGTGGAGTAAAGCCCGTCAAGTGTTGAGCTCCCTCTCACCTTTGCTTGTGCGCTATGTATTAAGGCCAATAGGGTTAATGTTATCACTATGATGAGGTTTTTAGTCATTAGATCTTCCTGCTTGTTAACTCACTTAAATGTGCAGAACTACCCTTGCTTTTTTTCAACAAAAAATAATGAAAAACAGAGGAAAAAAGGTGATGAAAAGGTGAATTTGGCTATTTGATGATGGCGTTCCAAGCGTGAACGTGCCTTAACTTAGTGTTTTTCACATCTTGAGGAGCGTGTGGTAAGCTCAAAATAGGTCAATTATTTTTAGTTATTAATACAATACCTTATGAAGCAAGTTGGTGAGTTTGTCGTTGATGTTGAGCAGGGAATTTTACGACACAAGGAAACACAGCAAGAGGTTATTATTGAGCCAAAGTTGTTTGAGCTTTTGCTGCTGTTTATTGCACAGCCCAATAACCTTGTGTCACGACAAAATATCCTCGACAAGCTTTGGAAAGGGTCGCTAGTTACCGATAATGCCATTAATAAACTGGTTGCAAACTTACGTAAAGCGCTTGGCGATGATGTTAAAAAACCTCGCTATATTAAGACGGTGCCAAAACGCGGCTATCGGTTAATTTGCAAAGTTGTTACTCCCGATGATGCTTGTAATAGTGAGCAAACTGATTGTGTGACCCGCTCAATTAGTCAGTCAATTAGCCAA
Source organism: Thalassotalea euphylliae (assembly GCF_003390335.1). Classification (NCBI taxonomy): domain Bacteria; kingdom Pseudomonadati; phylum Pseudomonadota; class Gammaproteobacteria; order Alteromonadales; family Colwelliaceae; genus Thalassotalea; species Thalassotalea euphylliae. Next base: position 3,049,535 of record NZ_QUOU01000001.1, on the reverse strand, counting down.
TCCAATAGCCACCCCGTTAGCCAATCGAAGGAACGATTAGATAGGCTTGCAGAAAAGCCATACCATTTCGCTATAGCCATAGTTCTTATCGTATTAATGGCCTCCGTTTTTTTCATGATTTATGCAGGCATCGGTATTGAAAATAATGAAAGTTATTCTTCCAAAGCGCTGACACGCACATCTGGCATTGAAAGCTCTGCACGTATGCACCCAAATGGTAAACATCTCTATTATCTGAAAAAACGTTTAAAAAGAAGGCAGAGTGGCAGCGAATATCAGCTTTGGGTCAAAGATTTAAATACCTCAGCGCTCAAACAAGTCGCTACCAATGAGCACAACATCAGCCAAATTATCGCTATCGTTTTGGGTGACGCAGGCCAAACTACCGAGCTATTTTTTCTCGATAAGCAGCAACAGCACTGCGGGGTATATCGCGCTGAAGTTTCTTCACCTAGCCAAACCAAACAAGGATTAGGGGCAACGGAAAAATTGTTCGATTGTAGTGACAAGCGCTTAAAAGATATCGACTACAACGCGCAGCAACAAACGCTGTACTACGCAGCTCAACCAAAAAATTTCTGGCCGAATCAAATTTATGCTTTTGATATAGCAAGTAAAGCACATCATTTGGTTTCTCAAGTTGAACCTGATGGTTGGGGGCATCATAGTCTTGATATTTCTCCTGATGGCGAGAAGCTATTGATCATGAGCACGGATAGCGATTTTAAAACGCAGTTTTTGTCGATCAACCTGAGCAGTGGCAAGGTTACCGAAGGGGTTAAGTTCAACCAGCCTGTTTACGAGGCGATTTGGCACCATGATTCCAAGCAAGTTTATTACTTCGGCGCACCACCAGTAAATCAAATTATGAAAAGTGAGCTAAATGGCAATAACGCGAGTGTTGTTATCAATACCGCTGAGCGACTATCGTCGGGTATGTCGTTGTTCCCCGATGGCAAAAATATTGTATTTAGCACGGAGCAAAAAAATTATAACCTTAGGTGGTTGGATGCCGAGAATAATGGCGTTGCTATTGATAACTCTAGGGTAAATGATATTTATCCTGCGCTGTTTCACCAAAGCGAAAAGCACTTATTTATATCGGAGCGCAATGGCTATCGGCAGCTGTTTTTATCCGAACACAGAGCGAATTATGCTGAAGTGATAAGCAATTTTTCTCAGCCTTATTGGATAGGGTATTTGGCCGTTTCTGCTGATGATACACATATTTTGCTCAACGCCCGAAACCAAGTGTACTTGTTACCAATTGAATCGCTCACGGATGGCCTGCCAATCACTGAGTTATCGGAACAGTACCTTTTGTACACGAGCACAGAACCAATTATTTCTTTGGACTTTTTAAGTGATAGCAACGCTGCAATTACCGCCGTTAGCAATGGTAACCCTGAATTAATAGTTATTGATTTAGATAAGAAAAGTATTGTTCAACAGAAAGGCTTATGGTCATATGGGTTAACGGATAGTGAGCATTCTGACCACTACTATCTCATTGAGCAAACTAGCAATAATTTATATCGCGTTAACCCAAAAGATAATACCTTGGTCGCGATGAACATATCGCTGCCAATAGGTTTCTATCATGTGAAAGTAGACAATGGCACGCTGTATTACGTTCTTAGTGAGAATGATAAAGAGTACATAAATATCATTTCGTTGAAAAACGTTAGGCCAAAAACTAAATATCTTATTCAAGGGTTTTCGAGCTACGATGTCGCTAACGGAAAAACTATTGTCAGTGATATAGATAGCCTGGAAGGTGATGTTCATCGAACACTTTATTAAATCAATTCGTATAACGAGTAAAACTTGGCGATTGACCCATTTATTCTGTCGGGCTTAGCGATGATATTTATCTTGTTTCAATTGTTAATAATTAGTCGTTCATCAGCAGCGCATTCTAATTAAACATGGTTATATTGGGCTCTCGCATTTGAGAGCCACTTTGCTTGTTATAGCTTTTTAAGTGTCGCTTAACCGTTTACTAGTCTTCAATCGCCACTAACTCATCAGTATAGCGCTGCCCGTTTTGCACATAATGCTCTGCTGATTGCATCAGTAATTCACGCGTTTTTTCATCAAGTGGCTTAATCACTTTAGCGGGTGAACCAAGGGCTAAATGGCCATCGGGCACTTCCATACCTTCAGTCACTAGGCTGTTGGCGCCAATAATACAACCTTTGCCAATTTTAGCGCCGTTCAGCACAACGGCGTTCATGCCAATCAAACTTAAATCACCAATAGTACAGCCGTGCAGCATGACTTTATGGCCAACGGTGACTTGCTTGCCAACTTCGATTGGGAAGCCTTTATCAACGTGTAAAATACTGCCGTCTTGAATATTGCTGTCTTCACCTATGGTGATCTTATCCATGTCACCGCGCATCACTACATTAAACCAAATACTGGCATTGGGCTTTAGCTCAACATTGCCAATAACACTGGCATTAGGCGCAATAAAGCATGACTGGTCGACGAGTGGAACTAATTTACCTAACTGATAACGCATTGTTATATCACCTGTGAGTAGCTTATTTTTATTGTATTTCAAGCAGTGTACGGAACTTTAATCATCTTGTTAATAGTGATTATTCTGAATTTGTCGTATGAAAAAAAAACGAATAGTGTTAAAACACTAATCACTTATGTCATAAAAACAACAAAAGGTATGTTATGCAGATAGGTATCCCAAAAGAGTCGTTAAAAGGGGAAAATCGCGTTGCAGCTACCCCGACTTCGGTGAAAGCGTTAAAGCAAAGAGGTTTTGAAGTCGCTATTGAAAAACTCGCGGGTAAAAAAGCAAGTTTTCATGACAGTGATTATGTCGAGCAAGGAGCCACGCTTGTTAGCCAAGACGATGTTTGGCAAAGCGACATTATTTTCAAGGTGAACCCACCTACAGATGATGAAATCGACCTAATGAAGGAAGGTGCCCATCTCGTCAGTTTTATTCAACCAGCGCAAAACAGCGAATTGGTTGAAAAGCTCAAGCAAAAGAATATTACCACCATCGCCATGGACATGGTGCCACGTATGACACGCTCGCAGTCATTAGATGCACTGAGCTCAATGGCAAATATCGCCGGTTATCGTGCCGTTGTTGAAGCGTCACATCAGTTTGGCCGTTTCTTCACAGGTCAAATCACTGCAGCAGGTAACTTACCGCCAGCGAAAGTAATGATTATTGGTGCGGGGGTTGCAGGCCTTGCCGCCATTGGCGCCGCAGGTAGCTTAGGTGCGGTAGTACGTGCCTTTGACACTCGCCCTGAAGTAAAAGAACAAATCGAAAGTATGGGCGCGGAATTCCTTGAGTTAGATTTCGAGGAAGAAGATACCGGTAGTGGCGATGGCTACGCTAAGGTAATGAGTAAAGCCTTTATCGAGGCGGAAATGGCTTTGTTCGCAGAGCAAGCCAAAGAAGTCGATATTATTATCACTACCGCGATGATCCCAGGTAAACCAGCGCCTAAATTGATCACCGAAGAAATGGTTGCATCAATGAAGCCAGGTAGCGTGATTGTTGATTTAGCGGCGGCCGGTGGTGGTAACTGTGAGCTAACCGAGCCAGGCAAGCTAACTAACGTTAAAGGTGTAAAAATCATTGGTTACACCGATTTAGTGTCGCGTTTGCCGAATCAATCATCTCAGTTATACGCCAATAACTTAGTGAATCTAACTAAGCTTATTTGCCCTGAAAAAGACGGTGAGTTGGCGATTGATTTTGAAGACCAAGTGATCCGCAATATGTTAGTGGTTCACGACGGTGAAGTGACTTTCCCACCACCGCCAATTCAAGTAAGCGCCGCGCCAGCAGCTAAGCCGGAACCTGCGAAGCCAGTTGCGGCAGTTGAAGAAGTGGAAGAAGAAAAGAGCCCTGCGAAAAAGTACGCCATGATGGCGGTTGCTGGCTTAGTGTTTGGTTGGGTAGCAAGTGTTGCTCCGTCAGATTTTCTCGCACACTTCACGGTATTCGTACTCGCTTGTGTGGTTGGTTATCACGTTGTTTGGAACGTTACCCATGCATTGCATACGCCATTGATGAGTGTAACTAATGCTATTTCAGGCATTATCGTTGTTGGTGCATTGTTGCAAGTAGGCTCAGACAATCTCGTTGTACAAGTGTTGTCGGGCATTGCAATACTGATAGCGACAATCAATATCGTTGGTGGCTTCTTTGTTACCAAGCGTATGTTAAAAATGTTCCAGAAGTAGGAGGGCAACATCATGATATCAACTGGAATTATTACTGCTGCTTATATCGTTGCCGCATTACTATTTATTTTTTCACTGGCTGGTTTAAGTAAGCAAGAAACTGCGCAAGAAGGTAATAACTTTGGTATTGCCGGTATGACGCTTGCCTTATTGGCAACCATTGCTGACCCTCGTGTTGATAATGTCACCGTTATCATTGTGGCTATGGTCATTGGTGCCGCAATTGGTTTCCGCCTAGCAAAACGCGTTGAAATGACCGAAATGCCTGAACTGGTTGCGATTCTTCACAGTTTCGTTGGTTTAGCGGCGGTATTAGTTGGCTTTAACAGCTACTTTGATGCGCATGACAGCACAGCGTTATTAACCGCTTTATCTGATGAAGCGCGTGTTGAGCAAAACATCCACTTGGTTGAAGTATTCTTGGGTGTATTTATCGGTGCGGTAACCTTCACAGGTTCAATTGTTGCCTTTGGTAAACTGCGCGGCCTAATTAACTCTGCGGCATTGATGTTACCTCATCGCCATAAAATGAACTTAGCTGCAGGTGTTGTTAGCTTTGTACTAATGATTATGTTCGTCAACGAAGGCGGCAACGACGGTGCCTTATATCTAATGACGGCTATTGCGTTAGTGTTTGGTTGGCACTTAGTGGCATCAATTGGTGGTGCTGATATGCCAGTGGTTGTTTCAATGCTGAACTCGTACTCAGGTTGGGCAGCGGCGGCAGCAGGCTTTATGTTAAGTAACGACTTATTGATTGTTACTGGTGCATTAGTAGGCTCGTCAGGTGCGATTCTTTCTTACATTATGTGTAAGGCGATGAACCGCTCATTTATCAGCGTAATTGCTGGTGGCTTCGGTACTGAAGTGAGCATTGATACTGACAAAGACTACGGCGAGCACGTTGAAGTACAAGCCGAGCAAGTGGCGGAAATGCTATCGAATGCTAAGTCAGTGATCATCACACCGGGTTACGGTATGGCGGTCGCACAAGCGCAATACCCAGTGTACGAAATGACGCAAAAGCTAAAAGCAAAAGGTGTTGAAGTGCGTTTTGGTATTCACCCTGTAGCGGGTCGCTTACCGGGTCATATGAACGTTCTACTGGCGGAAGCGAAAGTACCATACGATATCGTAGAGGGTATGGAAGAGATCAACGACGACTTTAACGAGACAGATGTGGTATTGGTTATCGGCGCGAACGATACGGTTAACCCGGCGGCAAGTGAAGACCCAGGTAGCCCAATTGCCGGTATGCCAGTACTTGAAGTCTGGAACGCGAAAAACGTTGTTGTCTTCAAGCGCTCAATGAGCACAGGTTACGCTGGTGTACAAAATCCACTGTTCTTTAAAGACAATAGCCAAATGTTATTTGGTGATGCGAAAGAATCAGTTGATAAAATTGTCCATGCGTTAGCCTAATGTGATATCGCATTAGCAATTAAAGCATTTACATAAAACCAAAGCCTCGCCAATTAGCGGGGCTTTTTTGCATTTGTAGATTGGTTTTTGCAGAAGCTATTGAATATTTATTGAGGGTTAGGGGATTAGGCTAACAATGTTGGCTGGGCTATACAGTAACTCTATAAAGCAGTTTAAATCGAGATTGAAGAAACGTGTATATTTATGAATAGCATATTTTGCGATAGACCCAAATCGGGCTCTTAGGACTGAAATTTATACAATACTTAGATTTAGCTCACAGTCTGTTGTGAGCGAATTTGAGACATTTAACTAAATGCACATAAATATCAGCTTGTCTCAAAAGCAGACCTGCAAACAACATGCTCTGTGTACAAAGAGTATAGAAAACTACTGACGTGCAGACTTTATCCTGTTTCAATTTCATGGAAAAACGGCTCATGCTTGCTTATACTCTTGCTCAAAACCATCTCCATATCAATAAGTTAATTTATGTCTTTTAATTTTTCCGTAGACAATATTCATAGCCAAAATACACACGAAACAGCTAACCTAGTTGTCGTTACGTTTAATGAAAGAGAGCCGTTGGCCAAAGTAAATAATGCTCCACCAAAGGAGTTTGCTGAGTTCATTTTGGATTTAACGCAACATTGTGCAAATAACGGATTGGGGTTTGTCGCCAGAGAGTTAAAAACGAACAAAATAATAGGAGCCATTTTGGCTGCTGATCTGGCCGAGAGCTTGAACAAAGCTGATGCCAATGATGACGAGCCAAGTAACCCTATCGCTTCATTGATAGAGGAACTCAATAATAGCTATTTTAAAGGCGAAGCTTTACCTGATAATACCTATTTAAACATAAAGTTCGTTGCAATGGACGATAGATTTAATGGTAAAGGAGTCGTTAATGAATTGATATCGAAGTGTATTGACGAAGCCAAGAAAAAGGGATTCAAGTATGCGCAGGCTGAAGCTACAGGAAATATTTCTCAGCATATTTTTAAGAACAAATTAGGGTTCGAAGAGAAAGCATTTATTAAGTACCGTGAGTTTACTTTAGATGGTGAAAGACCGTTTTTTGAAATTACAGAGCATGAAGGAATTAAGCTACTTATAAAACGGATCTAACGCTTAATTTTGCATTAACACCATACAATCAGGGAATAAGCCAGTGAACCACTCTTACCCACTAGCTTGTTTGGTGAACGGCAGCTTTTTGTTTTCAGCGTAAATTAGACGAGTTTTGCTGAATGGCTCAACTAACGCATAACCACCTTAAAAAATTGCCATATGAGATGACTAGCACCATTGATGCTGTAGCTATTATTAATTTACTTGAATTATTTAACGCTGACTGTTCAAGTTATAACTTATTGATACAACAAAAAAGAGCAACCCGTTAGGTTGCTCTTTTGCTATGTGATGCTAAGTAACATTTTGTGGCTCGATAAGTCTGCGCTTATTGAGTCGCCAAATTGAGCCATATCGTTATTCTAACTATTTAACAATCGTTAACTCATCAACAATATTTTGCGCGTTATCCACGTTTTCCATTGTCCACAGCATAAATGGCACACTGGTGTGAATTGCGCGGTTTAGCTTGGCATCGTAATCCCAGTCGCCGATAATCGACTCATAAACGCCATCGAATACTAAGCCAACAAATTCACCTTTACCGTTCAAGGTTGGTGAGCCTGAGTTACCACCTGTGATATCTAAGGTTGATAGATAGTTAACTGGCACTGAGCCTAGGCTTTCACGGTAGTAAGCGCCGTAGTTTTTGTTCTTAATCGCAGTGCGAATGTTGTCGAACAAGTCAAACTCGTGATCACCTGCCACATATTTAGCTAACATGCCTTCAAGCGTGGTAAACGGCGTTGCGGTAATACCATCTTGTGGTGAGTAGCCTTTCACATTACCGTAGGTGATACGTAATGAGCTGTTAGCATCGGCGTATACTGGCTCACCTTTCGATTGTTTAAAAGCGATCATCGCCGCCATATATTGCGGGCGAATTTGCGCTAATTGGCCGGCAAGCGCTTCGTCTTGCTTTTCAAGTTTGCGGTCGTGCTCGTATTGTGAAACAGCAAATTGAATGTATGGGTCGTTGCTAGCTTTAAACTCTTCGACTGATTTGTTCATCCACGCTAAACGCACGGCTTCTTGATCAAGTTCCGTGCTGCTGTGCATTTTATCTAGCTTAGTGGCGAGTTTTTTCGCATCAAAATTTTTACTAATGCCAAAAAATTTATCAAACACTGAATTGCGTTGCTCAGCAGGGAACTTGGCGTATTGTGCGATAAAGTGTGCTAGTACGGCTTTATCAACGGTCGCATCGTAACGGCGATTAACGCGTTTCATCGCTTGGGTGAAGCGGTTCATGTCACGCTCTTGATAACCTTTTTTACGCTCTGCATCAGGTTTGTTTTTTTCGTGTGCTAGACGATATAAGCGCTTGGCAACACTGTACATATTGGTGCGAGCAATATAGGCCAAGATTAAATCACGCTTTTGATGTGACTGACCTTGTGCAATTAAGTTATCGAGTTCGGCCAGCGTTTTTCCGTATTGGCGCTGGCGTTTTTTCGATGTGTTAATCCAAGTTTTTAGCGCTGCTAACTCTTTTTCTTTGCGCTCAAGCATATCGCCTTTGTGAAAGCTTTCGACCATAGAGCCGTAATTTTTCGCATAGTTGGCAAGGCCCGCTAGCGTGCTTTCATATTTGATGCGCGCTTCGCTTTGAGCAGGCGCAGTGTTCTTGATAACGTCAATGTACTCTTCGCGGTAGCGTTTGGCGGTAGGGTAGACCCAAGTAAATTGGTTCTTTACTTCTTCCACTGTACGGTAACGGTTTGTGCGGCCTGGGTAACCAAGTACCATCACATAGTCGTTTTCTTCAACACCGCTGGCATTCACTTTTAGAAACGCTTTTGGCTTAAACGGTACGTTGTCTTTTGAGTAATCGGCAGGTTGGCCGTCTTTGTTTACGTAGGCGCGGTAGAAAGACCAGTCACCGGTGTGGCGCGGCCACATCCAGTTGTCGGTATCACCACCAAATTTACCTATGCTAGAAGGCGGTGCGTAAACTAAACGCACATCGCGAATTGCCAGTTGTTTGATGAGGAAGTACTCAAGGCCACCGTGAAAGCTAAATACTTCGCAGCGGTAATCTTGTGAGGTTTCACATTCTGCTACCAAGGTTTTTTGGTTTTTCTCAATTGCATCAAAGTAGGCTTTGCCTTGAGTTGATGACGGAATAGCACCAGTAATTTTCTCGGTCACATTGGTCAGCGACTCAGTTACGTATACACGAGAGCCCGGCGCAGCCTGTAATTCCTCAGATAAAGATTTTGCGACAAAACCTTGCTCTAGCAGGTTGTTGTCTTCATTAGAGTTGTATTGAATTGAGCCATAAGCACAGTGATGATTGGTGACAACTAGCCCTTGTTCAGATAAAAATGAAGCCGTACAGCCACCCAAGCTGATAATGGCATTCATTGGGAATTGGTCTAAGTTTTCCATTTGTGTTGGATCAAGCTCAAGGCCAGCTTGTTTAAGCTTACCGCTGATTTCTTGCAGTTGATGTGGTTGCCACATACCTTCGTCAGCATGCGCTGACATCGATGCTGAACCAACAGCTAAAAGTGATGCCATCGACAGCGCTTTGTAAAGCGCATTAGGCAATCGGTTTTTGATCATGATTTTTCCTATTTTGTTTTTATGCGTTGGCTACTGGGGGTAGCTGCTTGCGATATGACGCAAGCATATTAATTAAATTGAGATAATATAACAATCTTTCCAGTTGAAAAGCGTTAGGTGACTATTTACCTAAGCGCTTATGTTCCTATATCTATGTGCATCAATCAGTAACAGCTTGTTACTCTTGGGGTGATCCGCTCGCTTGCCACAAGCTTAGCAAGTATAATACGCCTCTTTGAAAACCTGATATAAGTTGAACACCATGTCATTACCTCCTTGTCCTGCTTGCCAATCTGAGTATGTTTACCAAGATCAAAGCCTGTTAATTTGCCCAGAGTGTGCCCATGAGTGGGACCCTGCTGAAGTTGCAGAAGAAGACACCATTAAAGTCAAAGATGCTAACGGTGCATTACTCGCTGACGGCGACAAAGTAACGGTCATCAAAGATTTAAAAATCAAAGGTAGCTCGCAAGTCATTAAAATTGGTACTAAAGCTACCGTTCGCCGTGTACTGGATAAAAAAGATCACGAGTTAGACTGCAAAGTCGATGGTGTTGGCGAAATGATGGTAACAGCGCAGTTTGTAAAAAAAGCCTAGTTTTCTAACGTTAGCTGCGCTCGCTAAACGCTTCCTGCGTTGGCAATTCCTCACGTATGTGCTTGGCAAAAGCTATCCAATCTTTGGGTGAGCTTTTGCTCGCGACAAAGGATAGAAAGTTTTCCCGTTGCTTGGTACAAAGCGTTTCTATCTTATCCCGAATTCACCTTAGCCAAGGCTTGGCATAGTTTGCTAAGCTAGCGGCTAATATATTGTTAGTTTAAGAAATTTTTATGGGCGATTTAATTAGCCAATGGGTTGGCTTCATTAATGGGTACCTGTGGGGCAGTGTATTAATTTACTTGCTTACGGGTTGTGGCATTTGGTTTAGCTTGCGTTTGAAGCTGATCCAATTGCGTCATTTCAAGCATATGTTTAGCTTGTTAAAACTGAGTCGAAATAGTAGTGAAAACGGTATTTCTTCGTTTCAGGCACTTTGTACGTCATTAGCGGCGCGTGTTGGTACGGGTAACTTAATGGGGGTGGCGGTCGCCATCAGTTTAGGTGGCCCAGGGGCGATTTTTTGGATGTGGCTGATTGCCTTTTTCGGTATGGCAACCGCTTATGCTGAAAGTGCGCTAGGGCAGCTGTATAAAGAGAAAGACGAAAACAATAACTTTCGCGGTGGCCCAGCTTATTACATGCGCAAAGGGATCAATAGCCCGAAACTCGCCATTACCTTTTCACTGTGCTTGTTCTTTGGTTATGGCTTTGTTTTTAGCTCTGTACAAGCCAATTCAATTACCGATGCATTCCAAGGCTCGTTCGGCATTGACCCATTAATGTCAGGCATCGTTATCACCTTGTTAGCGGCCTATATTATTATCGGCGGCCTGCGTAATATCGCGCGTTTTGCTGAATTAGCAGTACCATTTATGGGTGTTGCTTATGTACTTGTTGCCCTGTTTGTGATTGCCATCAATATTGAGCAGATTCCTGCCATTTTAATGCAAATCGTTGGCTCAGCGTTTGGCTGGCAAGAAGCAGGTGGCGGTGTGGTTGGCGCAGCCATTATTCATGGGGTTCAACGGGGCTTGTACTCGAATGAAGCGGGTATGGGGAGCTCACCAAATGCTGCTGCGGCGGCTGAGCCAATGCCTCATCACCCTGCATCACAAGGTTATATTCAATCGTTAGCGGTATTTTTCGATACTATGGTCATTTGTACTTGTACCGCGATTATTATTTTACTGGCAGGCGATTCGCTTGATGGTGTGATGGGTATTCAGTTGACTCAGCAAGCTTTAGCATTGCAAGTGGGGAGCTGGGGTGCTGAATTTATTACGTTGGCGATTTTGTTTTTTGGTTTTACCTCAATCGTCGCGAATTTTGCTTACGCGGATAACAACTTAAAATACTTGAAGTTGGATAATCCATTCGGCCGTTGGTTCTTGCGTATTGGCTTTTTAGCCATGTTGGTGTTTGGTTCATCCGCATCATTGCCACAAGTGATTGCGCTTGCTGATATGGCAACGGGGTTAATGACAGTGGTTAACGTTACGGCGCTGTTTTTGTTGTCAAAAGTGGTGGTGCGCATTACCAAAGACTATCAAGCGCAGCTGTCAAAAGGGCAGTTGCCAACATTTGAAGCCAATGAAGAAACCGAAAAGTCGTTGGGCTTAACACAGGGCGTTTGGCGAAAATAGGCATATACTTAGCGAATAATCATTACGTCGATTACTCGCTTGGTCACATGCTTAATGTCACACTACAGCCAAATTATGGTGTGGTAATTTTTGAATTAGATGGGCAGCTATCCGTGCAAGACTTTGTGCACGCTGCCCATAAAATTGACCCTTATATTGGCCACGCTGGTGGCCTAAAAGGTGGGTTAGTTTGTGTACTTGGCTGGCCCGTTTGGGAATCGTTCGCGGCCTTTAGCCAGCATCTCACCTTTATTCGCAATCACCATCAACACATGGATAAGATTGCCATCGTCTCTGACTCAACCTCATTTAAGCTCGTTGCGCCTATTTACGGTGCGAGCTTACAGTGCAAAATTAAATGTTTTGCAATTGATGCAATCGAATCCGGTAAAGATTGGATTTTAGCCGATTAAATCCAGTCAATAGCCGGTTAGTAGTCAGCGATTGGCCAGCTCAAAAGCCTTATACCAATTGAAGTAAATTCTCTGTGCTATCGACATAACAATAGCCAAACTGTAACGCCGCCATAAAGGCTGCATGAACGTATTTAGCGGGTACTGTCTCACCTTCAAAGGTTAAATCTAAGGTTGCACAGGCATCGTGTGCGACATGGCTGTCATAGCCTAAGTCCACTGCTGCACGAGTAACTGCATCAATACACATATGACTCATCGCACCGACAATAATCAATTGATCAATGTTGCGGTCATCAAGTAACGCTTTAAATCGGTGTCGCGAAAGCTGTTAATTTGCTGCTTTAGTACAACAGGCTCGCCATCAATTGGCGCTAGACTGTGGTGAATTTTTGCGCCGTCAGAATTTGGCAAGAAAAACGGCGCTTCTTCGGTTGGAAATTCATGGCGAACATGAATCACTGGAAGCTGTTTTTCGCGAAATTTTGCAAGCAAGTTTTGTGCGTTGGACGCTGCTGCTTCAGTACCCGAAAGCGCCCATTTTGCCCCCTCGTAAGTTGGAAAGTAATCGTTCTGGAAGTCAATTAATAGTAGTGCTGTATTTGCCATGTTGAGCCTCGTCTTGCTAGTTAAGTAAGCGTTTAAGTAAATCGATTGATGAATATTCAGCTAGTGCTGAATCAATAAGGCTATTTTGACGAAACTTTGCTAGGCTTACGCATGGCATTAATGACATAAAACAAGGTGAAAGTGACAGCAGAGTTTAGTAGTAAGGTAGCGCAAGCTAACCGTCACCTCGATAGTACTAAAGCCGTTGAGGTCGTGATCATCAATTACATTGGTGCAATGCAAAGTGCCGTTTATGGCTTGCTAGAGTTATTAACCTTGGCAAATAAAATCATTGAAGAAGAACAGCTTGCTTTGACCTTTACCGCCCAAATCGTCACGCCAGAGGAATTGAATACCAGCGAAGTAAGCATTTCGTATTTAACGCCTCAAGTGGTGATTTTGCCGCCTAATTTAAGCGGCGAATATTATTTAGCGGCAGAGTCGCATCTTATCCACTATTTAAAGGCGAGCCACCAACAAGGGGCGACACTTTGTTCCGCCTGTGCAGGCGCCTTTATTCTTGCGCAAACGGGGTTGCTTAACACGCGTAATGCCACAACTCACTGGGGGTTGGCAGATGATTTACAGCGAGCGTATCCAGCAGTGCAGGTAAGATCTGAGCGTATTATCATTAATGAGGGCGATATTATTAGTGCTGGCGGTTTGATGTCGTGGTTAGATTTGGGCTTAGAGTTGGTGGGGCAATATGCCAAGCCGCACATAATGCGTAAACTGGGTAAATATTTGATTGTTGACACTGGCAAACGCGAGCAGCGCTATTATCAAAGTTTTACCCCTAGGTTCGATCACGGCAATCAAGCGATCCTCAATGCTCAGCATTATATTCAAGCAAACTACCAAACTAAGTTAAGTAATGGCGTATTGGCGGAAGTCGCCTTTATGTCAGAGCGCACCTTAATCCGCCAATTTACCAAGGCGACTGGGCTCAAGCCCGCTCAATATATTCAGCGTGTACGGGTACAAAAAGCGTGCGACTTATTGGAATCTAGCCAACAGAGCTTTGAGCAAATAGCAATGTCACTGGGTTATGAAGATGCGAGCAGTTTGCGTAAGGTTTTTGTTAGTATTGTTGGTCTTGCTCCTTCTGAATTTCGCGCGAGATTTACCTAGCAATAAAGTAATGCGCGCCATGCTGCAACGATCCACTTGAGCTAATCTGTGCTTATTTGTGAAATAAAGCCGCGCAAGCTCGCATTCACTGGGCGGTAAAGTATATAATCGCGCGATTATTTTTTGGTGGTGTTGGTGAAGAGAAAATGAGTGTAGATGCAATTGGCTTATCAGAAGGGTTATTAAAAGCGGTTAAGCTTTGTGGTTATAAGCAGTTAACCCCGATCCAGCAACAAGCAATTCCGGTGATCCGCACGGGAGCTGATATTCTTGCCAGTGCGCAAACAGGCACCGGTAAAACAGCGGCGTTTACTTTACCCATTTTGGATAAGCTAGCCCATCAAGCATCGCCAGAAGCTCCTGTATTAAAAGCGCTGATCTTAACGCCAACCCGTGAGCTGGCAATTCAAGTTGGCGAGAACATTAAAGAATACAGCCAATTTTTACCCATTAAACACGGCGTGATTTTTGGCGGTGCAGGCATGGCTGGCCAAGAAAAAGTGCTTAAAGCTGGCGTTGATATTTTGGTGGCAACACCGGGGCGCTTACTAGAGCATTTACAGCAGCGCAATTTATCGTTGTCGCAAGTAAAATATATGGTGCTTGACGAAGCTGATCGCATGCTCGACATGGGCTTTTTGACCGACATCGAGCGCATTACCGCGCAAATTAAGCACAAGCATCAAACGTTAATGTTTAGTGCGACTTTCTCTAACAAGGTCAAAACCCTTGCAAACCAAATTCTGCATACGCCCAAAACCATTGAAGTTGCCAAACAAAATACCACGTCAGGTAAAGTGAAGCAGGCGGTTTACTGGGTATCAGAGGCGCGTAAACGCGAGCTGCTTTCTGAAATTATTGGTGTGAATAACTGGCACCAAGTGATGGTCTTTGCTGGCACGCGAGAAAGTGCCAATCAATTGGCGAAAGAGCTAAAGCTTGACGGTATCAAGGCAGCGCTTTGCCACGGTGAAAAATCACAAGGTGCGCGTAACAAAGCACTGGAGCAGTTTGTTGCGGGTGAGGTACGCGTGCTCGTAGCCACCGATGTTGCGGCGCGCGGCCTAGATATTCCTAACCTACCGTATGTGGTGAACTTTCATTTACCGTTTTTAGCGGAAGACTATGTTCACCGCGTTGGCCGTACAGGGCGTGCGGGCAAATCAGGGACTGCCATTTCATTAGTTAGCCCTAAAGATGAAAAATTCTTAGGTAATATTGAACAGCTTATTGGCCGTAAATTTGAAAAAATTGTGTTACCAGGCTATGAAATGACCGAATCTGAGTATGACGCGAGTAAGCGTCATTTGACCGAAGCGGCGAAGAAAAATCGTTACCAAACAACGCGTGATAAAAACCGCGTAATTGCTGAAAAAAATGGTGCCAATAAAAAAGGCGCCGAAAAAAATGGTGCCGGTAAAAAAGGTATGAGCCAAAAAGCGGCAGGTAAAAAAGCTGGTGGCAAAATAAAGCCTAAAGGCAAAGCTAAGTCACCTAAAAAAGCGAATAAACGCAGATAGCTTTAACAGGTATCAAACAGCGCAGCATCAATAAACTGATCAGAAAACAAATGCAGGAAACATATGCAGGAACGCATTGATCTACTCGTCGATATTCCATTTGCGTATCGTCATACCTGCTGGTTTTGTGGTGAGCCAAGTGATCAATTCGTCACTTTTCCTCATACTCGCCATATTGTGCTCAGTTGCCCGCACCCCCAGTTAACGTTGCCAAGTTGCCGCGAATGTCGGCCATTTGCTTACCAAGCGAAAGTGAACCATGTGTGGGCGGTGCGCGCCAGTGTCAAAAAATCACTTATTCACAAATACCGAAAAGACTTAGCTATTGGCCTAAATTGGACGCAAGAAGAACTAGCCAATGCAGGTTTTGAAGGCGGTAACTTTGAATCGTTTCAGCGCAGTGCTTGGTTTATGTATGAAGTTGCCAGAGATAGGGTGAATTTCCAAGCCTGGCCGCTATCGCAAGGCGGTGTGGATATCGACGATGACATTGAGCCGATAACGTTTGAATTTGATGGTGTTGTTTATCCGTCAATTGATGATGCCATAAAGCACTACAGCGGTAACTTTAGATTTAATCGACAAATATTGGTTAAAACATTGGCAATTCTTGGCACCTCGCAATTTGCCAAAGCGGTAAGATTTTGCCGTTTGTTGATTGGGGCAACGCCCAATGAGGTAAATAGTGCACTTGCCGAACTAAAAGCCCAGCAAGTAAACAGGTAACACAGCAGCAGTGGTGAGGTAGTCGCCATGAATAAGACATGGCTAAGACAAGCCTAGACCAAGCTTAGCAGTGGCGCCGCGTTTGTTTTCTTCCGGTATAAGGCTTGATCAGCGCGCTCAAAGAAGCTTTTTTCGGTATCACCACACTTCATAAAGGTCGCGCCCAAGCAGCAAGACACTTGATACTTTTCTAAGTAGCCATCGGCGGCAACGGCCTCGTGAATGCGGTGATAAATTACCTCAAGTGATTCGTCACCAGCGCATTCAATCAGTACCACAAACTCATCACCACCAAAGCGGAATAAGCTGTCTGAGTCACGCACACTAACGCGCAGCGCATCGGCAAAGTGTATTAACACTTTGTCGCCAACTGCATGGCCAAAAGTGTCGTTAATAACCTTAAACTTGTTGAGATCAGCGACGATAAGACCTACTTTGTTATTACTGCGGTTGGCTTGGTGCATTGCGCGTTTGAGCTGTTCGTCAAAGTAACGACGATTGCCAAGCCCTGTTAGGCTATCCTGCATCGCTAACATTAGCGCAGTGCGGTAAGTTAGGGCATTGTTCAGCGGGTGAAGCAAATAACGGTGTAGCTCGTTCATCACTTTTTCAGTGCTTCCTGAGATTGGCGCATTTAAACTGTAAGTTAATCTGCCAAGTTGTTGACCGTTAATAGATAAGTTGAACTGGCGTTTGATCTTGCCTTGACGACTGCCTCTGATTGTCGCTTCGACGCTTTCCGCCTTAAAAGTTAGTCCAGTAAACTCAATATATTTGCTAGCCACCATAGCGTACTTGTTGAGTAGCTCGTTAAGATCAAGTGTGGTTTGCAGTTGTTCTAATAGCGCAAGACCGCGTTGATTGGATTCTAAATGATTAGATTCAAATAACCTGAACGCATTAAAGTTGGAAAATTGTTGTTCTAATAAATTAAGCGTTTGCATAAAACTACCTGCTGCTACTGCGTTTGTGGTATGTCAAAAAATTGTTATACCGCTGTGATGCGATTGATAATGCAAAGGGCGTGCCGAGTCTTGGACGGACGAGTTAGCTGTTTTAATTAATTGAATAGTAAGGTATAAGTGAAGCAGGGTAATACAAGCCCAAACCCTCTACATTTCCAGACGGCTCTAGACGATTCTAGGCAAGCCACAAATTGCAAGGAGCAGATGTGATAGCACATCTTGAAATTCTCGCCATCCTAGCGTGTGCGGTATTGATAGTATTTTTGTTTCGCAAATTAAATTTACCCGCGATTTTGGCGTATTTAGTTGCCGGCGTGTTAGTGGGCGAGCACGGTCTTGCGCTCGCCAACGAGCACATGGATTATGAGCATTTTGCCGAGCTCGGTATTGTCTTTTTGCTGTTTACACTCGGGTTGGAGTTTTCACTGCCTAAATTGTTGGCAATGCGGCATTTGGTGGTCGCTGTGGGTAGCTTACAAGTGGCGATATCCATGGTCATCTTTATGGTCGTGTCGATGTTCTTTGGCTTGTCTTTTGGCAGTGCCTTTGTGGTTGGTGGCATTTTGGCGCTTTCGTCTACGGCAATTGTGATCCGTCAGCTCAGTGAAACGGGGGCGATGAAGCGCAAATCGGGGCAAATTACCGTTGCGGTATTGCTCTTTCAAGATGTCGCCGTTGTCCCGCTGCTGATTATTATTCCGATGCTTTCACCTCAAAACGATGGCTCCATGTTTTTGGCCTTGGCTTGGGCTTTGGTAAAAGGTGTATTCGTTGTTGGCATTTTGCTACTGGCTGGCAAATGGCTGCTGCCACGCCTATTTAACTTAGTTGCCCGTGTGCGTACCGACGAATTATTTGTCTTAACCACCTTACTGGTTACCTTAATGGCCGCTTCGCTGACTCAATGGTTTGGTTTGTCGATGGCACTCGGGGCATTTTTGGCGGGCATGATGTTAGGTGAAAGTGAATACAAGTATCAGTTAGAGGCGGATATTCGTCCGTACCGCGATATTTTGCTTGGTTTATTCTTCGTCACCGTTGGCATGAAGTTAGATATCAGTTTATTGCTGGCATCGCCTGTCACACTACTACTCACGATGATCGCTTTTATGCTGCTTAAAGTGGTGGTGATCAAATGGTTAGCGGTGCGCGCTGGCGAAGCCAGCAAAGATGCTTGGGCAACGGGTTTTATGCTTGCACAAATGGGTGAATTTGGCTTTGTATTGGTTGCCTTGGCAACACAAGTGAATGTGCTGGCAAATAATGTTGCCTCACTGCTGCTTGGCGCAGGTGTTATCAGTATGGCAATTACTCCGTACATTATTAACAATGCGCGTAAATGGGGGCGTTGGTTAGCAAATGAAGAGCCCGTAGATACCTCAGATTTAGCCGACTTACCCGATGGCACGCAAACGCTAAAAGATCACGTGATCATTTGTGGTTTTGGCCGTATTGGGCAAACGGTGAGCCGCTTTTTAAAGCAAGAAAGCATTGAATTTGTCGCCATTGATATTGACCCTTTAAGAACGCGTAAAGCGCGTGAGGCGGGAGAGAACGTGCTGTTTGGCTCGTCACGACAAACTGAGTTACTACACGCCGCACATCTCGACCAAGCGAAGTTAGTGGTTATTGCCTTTGGCGAAGACAAACAATCCGCGGAAGTGATCCAGCGGGTGCGCAGTTTAGCGCCAGAAGTGCCAATCTTGGTGAGAACCCGAAATGATGATCAACTCGACATGCTGCAAAAGGCGGGGGCGAACGAAGTCGTCCCAGAGAGTTTGGAAGGGGCGTTAATGCTCGTGTCGCAAGTACTCACGCTCAGCGGTGTACCGTTTTCACGTGTGGTGCGCCGCGTGCAAAAAGAGCGTAAAAACCACTACAACCATCTACACGGCTTCTTTCAAGGTGAGCACACCGATATGAGTGCCCAAGCCATTGATCGCATTGAATTTGCTCACGCGATTTTGTTGACTGAAGACTCGTTTGCGAATGGTCATACTATAGGTGCACTTGATTTAGAAAGCCGCCGAGTTAGTGTGATCACCTTAAAACGCGATGGCAAGGAAATTGACGAGCCTGATAACACCACCTTACTGCAAGCTCAAGACACATTAGTGCTGCGCGGCAAGCCGAGAAGGGTAGAGCGCACCGAGCGTTACTTGCACGAGGGTGATTAGTTGTTAAGTTAAGCTTAGTCTAGCTCAGCAAAACTCTGCTTAGCCGAGTGATGGGCAGAAAAAAAGCCCCGCGCTAAAAGTGTTCGCAACATAGCGTCGGGGCTTGCTAGCAAATATACCTGTGGGTACTCGCTAGCGATTTCAGCCAATTGATGTTGGTCTGACACCAAAGTTGCCATACTAGGGGAGGCTAGATTGGCAAGGCTGACTGCTTGATGGAAAGCCTTGAAGGCCAATATGTTTTAGTTAAACGGCATTTAAACCGCAGTTACTTTTGGTACTCAACTCTTTTCATATTCAACTTATTCGCATTCAACAACGACTTGTTTTTGCACGCCCATACCGTCAATACCCAAAGAGATTTCGTCGCCAACGCTTAGGTATGTCGGTGGTGTTTGGCCTAAACCCACGCCGGGTGGTGTGCCTGTTGAAATCACATCACCCGGCTGTAAGGTGGTAAATTGGCTTAAATAACTGACGATATAAGCTGGGCTAAATATCATGGTATTGGTGTTGCCGTTTTGATAACGCTTGCCGTTCACTTCAAGCCACATCGCGACATTGGTAATATCGCTAATTTCGTCTTTGGTGACTAAGTAAGGGCCTAGCGGGCCGAAAGTGTCGCAGCCTTTGCCTTTATCCCACTGACAGCCACGCTCTAATTGGAAGTTTCGTTCAGAAATATCGTTACAAATACAATAGCCAGCGATGTAATCTTCTGCGTCTTGTTCGCTAACATAGGAAGCTGATTTACCAATAACAATAGCCAGTTCAACTTCCCAGTCGAGCTTAGTGCTGTTTTTCGGTTTGATAATATGGTCGTTAGGGCCGCTAATGGCGCTGGTGAATTTTGAAAAAACCTCCGGTTCATCGGGGATCGGCATATTAGATTCTGCGGCGTGATCAGCGTAGTTGAGGCCAATACAGATAAATTTACCGACATTGTTGACACAAGCACCCAGGCGCGTTTCGGCATCTACGATAGGTAAACTCTTGATGTCCATAGCGCTTAGGCGTGATAAGTTTGCTTGGCTCAAGGTCTGGCCGTCTATGTCTGGCACGGCCGATGAAAGGTCGCGAATATTGCCTTGTGAGTCCAAAATGCCCGGTTTTTCTGCGCCTACTGCGCCAAAGCGTAATAATTTCATGTCTGAGTCCTGCGAGTAAATAAGAGAGTACAACGTCCACTGTGTCTGGTGTTAACGGTGGCCAAGCGAGTAATAGTGCTCATGCTGTTTAGTTATTAAGGGTGACAAAGCCGCCATCGACGGGAAAGTTACTGCCGGTAATAAATGCCGCTTGTGGTGAGCATAAATAGGTGACAATGCTAGCCACTTCGTCGGGGCTGCCCATGCGCCCAATGGGCTGTGTTTTTGATAATTTGTCGAACATTTCTTCCTTGTTATCTGGGTAGTTTTTCTCCAGAAAGGCGTCAACAAATGGCGTGTGAACTCGCCCCGGCGATACGCAGTTACAACGAATGTTGTCGTGTAAATAGTCTTTAGCAATAGAGTAAGTCATGGTCAGCACCGCGCCTTTAGTCATGGAGTAGGCAAAGCGGTCAGCAATACCAACACTGGAAGCAACCGATGCCATATTGATGATGACGCCAGATTGTTGTGCTTTCATCGCCGCAATGGCGGTCAGCGAACAGTGGTAAACCCCTTTGACATTGACGCTGTAAAGTTTGTCTAACTCGGCTTCAGAGGTTTCTTCGATGGTGCCAACGGCGCCAATCCCTGCGTTATTGATTAAAATATCAATGCCGTGTTCGCTGGCGATATCACTGAACACTTGGTTTACTTGCGCGGCATCGGCAACATTGAGTTCAACGCTAAAAGCGCTGCCACCGTTTTGCGCAATCAATGCTTGTGTTTGTTTGGCGGATGTTAAATCAAGATCTGCAATGGCGACGCGGTGACCTTGCGCAGCTAGTGCGATTGCGATAGCTTGCCCGATGCCACTGCCGCCACCGGTAACAATGGCGGTTGAAGATGAATGTTTCATAAAATTTCCTAGTTAGAACAAGCGTTAAAACACACTTGTCTAGTAAATAGCCTAATAAATTGCCGAATAAGATGCTTAGCCAACCGTTTAGTGCATTTGGTTAAGCACTGGTTTGTTTCGTCTTTTCATCTCGTTTATTTATCTAATGTGCGGTAAAACGCCTGCGCGGTACCCGCCCAAAACGCCTCTTGCTCACTTGCCGACCAATCACTCACTAAGGTTTGGCAAAGTGTTACCCAAGAGGTGTAATCGCTGTTGAGATTAACCACTGGCCAATCGCTGCCCCACATTATCCGCCCGTGACCAAACGCATTGACCAAGGTGTTGAAGTAGCGCTGATAATCGCTTGCACTTGTTTGTGAGGTGCTAGCTTCTGTGGTGATACCTGAGCATTTAACCCAGACATTCTGCAATGCGCTAAAACGCATCATACTCGCCGCCCAATCTTCAAATTGCCCTTGTGCAACATTAGGCTTGGCAAAATGATCAATCACGATTGCTAAGTCGGGGGTTTGCCGGGCAATATCATAGAGGTAAGGTAAGTGCTCCGGTTTTACCAAGGCATCAAATGTCAGCCCTAATTCCGCCAGTTTGGTAAAAATCGCCGCGTAATTGGGGTTGGCTATCCAAGCGGTGTCCTCGATATCTTGCAACATCGGGCGAACCCCTTTGAAATAATGATTTTCAGCCAGTTTATCGAGCGTGGCGATAACATCATCTGCATCAAAGTCGACCCAGCCGACAACGCCAGCAATACTTGGCTCAATTGCAGCCAATGAGAGTAAGTACTCGGTTTCAGCAAGGGTAGGCGCGGCTTGTACCACCACGGTTTGCGTGACTTTGTGCGCTTGGCGCAGCGGTGCTAACTCTTTCGGTAAAAAGTCTTGGTATAAGGCTGTAACCGCTGGCGTTAACCAGCCGTAATCATTGCGCTCAAGTAGCCAGTAGTGTTGGTGACTATCTACTTTTTCAACTACTGTTTTGGTCATCATTAAGGCTCCCTATGCCTAGTTGCCTAACGGCAATGGTACCGACTCACTAACAAGGTGTTGAGCGCGCAGTTGCTGCCAAAATTCTGTGGGGATAGGGGTGTTAAATAAGTCTAACGTTTGGTTGATCCGCTTGGCGTTACCCATGCCAGGAATAACACTGGCGACACTGGGGTGCGCCAAAGGAAACTGCAAAGCAGCGGCCGCCAGTGGAATGTGAAACTTGTCGCACAAGGTTTCTAATTTTTTTACCTTGGCAATCACTGGCTCGGGCGCAGGGCCGTAATCGTAGTAAAGCGTGCCACCTTTTTTCGTGCCGGTTGCCAAAATCCCTGAGTTGTAGGCACCACCAATGATGATTGAACAGTTGCGTTGCTGACATTTAGGTAAAAAGGTGTGAATGGATTCTTGCTCCAACAAGGTATAGCGACCAGCAAGCAAAAAGCAGTCCCAATCGCCGTGTTCGAGTGCTTGTTCACACACTTGATATTCATTGACCCCTAAACCAATGGCTTTAACTAGCCCTTGTTGGCGCAGTTCAGCCATGGCTTTGTAGCCCCCTTGCATCGCGATAGGGAAATGGTGCTGGTTGGCTTCGCCGTGAGTTACTTCACCTATGTCATGCATGTACAGAATATCGATGGTATCAAGTCCCAAGCGTTGCAGGCTGTCTTCAAACGAACGCATAACGCCGTCGTAACTATAATCGTAGTGAATATCAAAGGGCATTGGAGACTGATAGCAGTGGCGCTCTTTGGCATAGCCTGCGGGTTTTAACAGGCGACCCACTTTAGTTGATAGCACGTAGTTGTGCGCTTGATCGGCGCGCAGTAAATCACCAGTGCGGCGTTCACTCAACCCTTGGCCGTAATGTGGTGCGGTATCAAAATAACGAAAGCCTGCTTGCCAAGCGTTATCAAGCAAGGCTCTGGCATCGTCATCGACAATCGGTTGATATAGATTACCCAGCGGCGCACAGCCAAAGCCGAGCGTATCTATGGTCAATCCGGTATTACCGACTTGGCGCTGTTGTTGTTGCATGCTGTATCCCCATTACTGTTTTGATTAGTCAGTGCTTTTAATGTTGAAACTATGTTGCTGAGACGCTTATTGGTTTTTGTATATTGATCAGCGTGCACATGACGCATTTTGTTTTTTCTGTTTTGTACTGTTTTTTATTTGCGCACTTTTTATTTAAGCGCTTTGTTTTAATTTCACGTCACAAATAAAGTTCATTAACTCATTAATACCATATTGCCAGCGTGGGATCTGGTGACAATGGTTTACCCAGTTCACCAGTTTGCCCAGTTTTGGCGTTGAGATTTCAACCCGATCGCCAATTTCATGGGTAAAACCCATGCCCGGCTCATGGCGATCATCTGTCGGGGCAAACATAGTGCCGAGCATCATGGTAATGCCGTCAGGGTATTGGTGTGAGCTGTTGCATACCTGCTTGATAATATCCTCTGGCGTGCGGCTAATTTGCGACATAATATTTGCCCCTTGGCTAACAAAGCCATCTTCGCCGGTAATGGTTAGCGTAATTTCCGCATTCATGGCATCGCCTAGCGTAAAGTCGGCATCAAACAGTCGAAATAGCGGGCCAATCGGGCTAGCGCCATTTTGATCTTTCGCTTTACCTAGTAACAACGCGCTGCGACCTTCGTAGTCGCGCAGGTTTACATCGTTTGCCAGTGCCGCACCTAGGCATTGACCTTGCGCATTAATTAATAAGGCAATTTCAGGTTCTGGGTTATTCCACTGACTGGTCGCCAAGATGCCAAGCTCTTGGCCGCACGCGATGGCAGACATAGGCTGGCCTTTGGTAAATACTTCGACATCAGGGCCAATACCAACTTCCAAATATTGCGACCACATACCTTGTTCAATTAATTGCTGCTTCAAGGCCATCGCTTGGTCACTGCCCGGGACAATACTGCCAATATCACCAACGGTTTCATGCACCATGGCGCGAATCGCCTCGGCTTTGGTCGGGTCACCTAACGCGCGCTCTTCAATCACGCGCTCTAGCATACTCGCGGCAAAGGTCACACCACATGCTTTGAGCGATTGGATATCGTTAGGCGACAGCAACACAGGTTTAGTTTGATCGCTAAGTAGGGGGGCGCGGTGATAAAACACGCTGTTATCAAGAATTTCTGATAGTGAGCCAATCAAATGCCCTTGGGCGTTATTCATTGTCTGCACTGCGTTGCTGTCGGCGAGGACATCAGCGATCGTCAGGTAGTGATCCGTTAGTGCCAGTACTGAGTTTTGGCGCACTGTAATAACAACAGGGCCGGCCACGCCCAATGGGCTTTGGTCAGCAGGTAGCCATGCGCGTCCAAGCCAAGTACCTTGATCAGAAGGGATGCATCCTTGCAGGGAGAAATCTTTCACGGTTTGATAATGTCTTAAATCTGTCATTTGGCAATACCTTTATCTGTACCTTGTTAGCTTATACCTTAGTAACCTGTGTCTTAGTCACTTACAGCGCTGTGCGGCTGTAGTGGTTATCGACCAAACGTAAAATACCGAGCGGATTGGCGTTTTGTAGTTCTGCGGGTAGCAGTTCATCAGGCCAGTTTTGGTAAGCATTGCGACTGACGAAACGATTAATGGCGGCAGTGCCAACACTGCTCGCATGGGCAAAAGACGAGGCAGGGTAAGGGCCACCGTGCTGCATTGATTGGCACACCTCTACGCCTGTTGGGTAACCGTTAAATAAAATTCTGCCTGTACGTGGCTTTAATAGCGTAAGCAATTGGGTGAGAGGCGTGGATTGGTAATCGTCAGCGTGGATTGTTGCCGTTAAGTTGCCGGATAAATTTTCAGCGACGTTGAGTAATTCATCAACTGACTCACAGCTCACCACTAAAGACGCTGGGCCGAATATTTCTTCGCTAAATTCAGCAATGGCTTCACCATTCGCCAGGAAGTCGGCAGCACGAATTTGCATTAAACTCGCTGGTGGCGTGAGTGGTGTATCACTTAATCCACCCGTTAAAAACTGGACTTGGTGATTGCTTTGGCGATTTGCTAATGCGCTTTGCATCGCATCGGCGATACCCGGGTTTAACATAGTGCCGGGTGATTGTTCGCTGAGGTATTGAGCGAGCAATTGTGGCAGTTCGCTTTGCAAACAGACAATTAACCCAGGAGAGGTACAAAATTGGCCGCAGCCCATCGCAATTGAGCTGGCAAGTCCTTGTGCAATAGCATCACTGCGATTTGCCAAGGCTTCTGGCATTATAAATACAGGGTTGATGCTGCCCATTTCCGCATAAACTGGGATTGGCTCATCCCGATTTGCGGCGATGTCCATTAATGCGCGCCCACCGCCTAGCGAACCGGTAAAGCCAACGGCTTTGATGTCTGGGTGCTTAACTAATTCACTGCCAAGTTCGTGGCCACTACCTTGTAACAGTGCAAAAGTCCCCATCGGAAAACCAGATTTTTCCAATGCGCTTAACATCGCTTGGGCAAAATAACGGGAGGTCAGTGGGTGACTCGGGTGACCTTTAACAATAATTGGGTTGCCTGCCGCGAGTGCCGCGGCGCTGTCCCCCCCTAAGGTGCCGAACGCAAATGGAAAATTTGATGCGCCAAATACGGCAACTGGCCCTAGGCTGATATTCATGGCTCGCACATCTGGCTTAGGCACAGGCTGGCGCTTGGCGTCAGCAGTATCTATCGACGCTTGTTGCCAGCTACCTTCTGCCACTAATGTTGCGAAAGCCCGAATTTGGCCGCTGGTTCTGCCTGTTTCACCTTGTAGCCGCGCTTCCGGTAAGCCAGTTTCAGCCATCGCAACGGGAATGAAATCAGCTTTTAGTGCCTCAATTTCATCGGCGAGTGTCTGTAAAAAGCTCGCGATATCAGCGCTTGATTTAGTATCTAGCACTTTTTTGGCGTCAACAGCTGCCGCCAACGCATGCTTAATGTCGCTTATTGTACAACTGCTCACGGTCGCGATTGCTTGATTTTTGCTGGGATCCCAAGACTCAAATGTTTGCCCTTTACCTTCCACCCATTGGCCTGCGATCATTGAGTGTTTATCAAATGCTGTATTCATTGGCGCAACCTCATTGCGATTGTTTTCTGTTATTCATTGATGACTATTACTATTCAGTGTTAGCGATGTAACGCTCATCGTTATTCATTGCCCGTCACCCGTCAGTTATCCACCCAAGGTTATAATCGCTTGACACTAAGCTAAGCGCTTTTGCCATTCGGAGCCATTTGGGTACTGATATTGCGCAATTGAATTTTCAAACATTTTGATGCTATAACCTGGCATCTGAGGCGCGGCATAAGCGCCGTCGATAATTTTGCACGGATCTTCAAAATGCTCATGTAGGTGATCGACAAATTCAACGACGCGATCGGTGAGGTCTGCTGAAATTTGTACATAGTCAATCATCGACAGGTGCTGCACGTATTCGCATAAACCTACGCCACCTGCGTGCGGGCACACCGCTTTATTGAATTTCGCAGCCATCAAATAAACGGTCAGTATTTCGTTAACGCTTGCTAAGCGGCAGGAGTCAATTTGCACTATATCTAGCGCGTCGTTGGCAATAAATTGCTTGAACATGATGCGATTTTGGCAATGTTCGCCAGTGGCGACTTTGATATCACCAATGTTCTCGCGAATTTTCTTATGACCGAAGATATCGTCTGGGCTAGTAGGCTCTTCAATAAACCAAGGTTTCGCTGCGGCTAGTTGGTTAACCCACTTAATGGCTTGGTCAACTTCCCAATTTTGATTCGCATCAATCATCAATTTAACCTCGTCGCCAACGACTTCTCGGGCAATTGAACAGCGGCGTATATCATCGTTGAGGTCGACACCCACTTTGAGTTTAATGTGCTTAAAGCCTTGGTCGAGTGCTTCTTTGGCCAGTCGGGCGAGCTTTTCATCACTGTAACCTAGCCAGCCTGCCGACGTGGTGTAAGACGGGTAACCGTTATCTTCGATGTATTTGATGCGCTCAGCCTTAGTCGCCTGATTTTTCGTCACCATCGCTAGTGCTTCTTCTTTGGTGAGGACATCGGTGACATATCGAAAGTCTAAACAGCTAACAAACTCTTCTGGTGTCATATCTGACAATAAACGCCATAAAGGTTTGCCTGCATCCCTTGCCCACATGTCCCAAGCGGCGTTGACAATCGCACCAGCAGCCATATGAATAACGCCTTTTTCTGGCCCAAGCCAGCGCAGTTGGCTGTCGCCTCGGAGTGAATCGTAAAAGGCGGCAATATTCGCCTTAATGTCGTTGAAGTCATAACCAATCACTAAATGACGCATGCTTTCGATTGCTTGGCAACAAATATCATTGCCACGGCCAATGGTGAATACTAAACCATAACCTTTATTGCCTTGCTCGGCCGTAATTTCTACATAAGCTGCTGAATAATCTGGATCTTTATTGATAGCATCAGAGCCATCTAAGTTTTCAGAAGTCGGAAATCGAATATCGTACGTCGTTAAGCTCGTGATCTTATTTGACTCTGTCATAGCGCCCTCGTTTAAATATAAAAATAAATTTTAAATATGAAATTAGGGCGAAAATTCACCAGTGTCAATATAAATTTTAGTTTTATATTTGAAATCACCCTAGGGGTTAGATATCTTCATCGAAGATAACAATGATAATAAAACAGGGCGGTAGACGGTATGGCAGCTAAGAAAACATATTCAGCACCAGCGTTAGAAAAAGGACTCGATATCATTGAGCTACTTGCGCAAGAACCGGAAGGGCTGAAAGTGACGCAAATAACCGAGAAACTCGATAAATCCGTTGGTGAGTTATTTCGCATGCTGATGGTATTAGAGCAGCGTGGTTATGTCGAAACGTCCGAGGGGTCTGATCGCTATCGTTTGTCGTTAAAGCTTTTTGGTTTAGCTAATCGTTACCCGCCGGTAAAGCGTTTAACAAGTGTCGCAGGCCCGGTGCTCAAACGCTTGGCCTTTACCATTGAGCAATCTTGTCATTTAGTGACTTTCTTCGATGGGCGCGGGCATGTCGTTGCTCAGCAAGACTCACCATCATCACGTACTTTTGGCGTTCGACTTGGGGCAACTGCACCGCTGATGAATACCTGCTCAGGTCATGTCCTTTTGTCTTACGCTAGCGCCGAACAATTTGAATTTATGATGCAAAGTATTCCAGAGCATCACCCTAAACCCGATATTGATGGCTTTGCCAATATTTCATCACAAATTGTCAAAGCGGGTCACGAAGCTATCCGCAGTCGTCAAGTACAAGGGGTCATGGATATTGGTTATCCGGTATTTGATAATTCAGGCGATATTCTGGCTGCGCTGGTTGTGCCCTTTGTTGATTACATTGATGGCTCTCATCCCATTACGCTCGAGGAGTCGAAAAGCTATATCGCTCAAGCCGCGGCGAGCATTTCCACACAGCTTGGTTACAGCGATAACGATTAGCACGCTTTGCAAGCACTAGTTGCAGCGTCAGACAAATCAATCTGCCTATGAGCAGTAGCTGTGTGTCGTTTTTCTCTCGCTTAACTGCGAGGCTCGCGTGCTTGTGGGTGCTACTCAATTACTGTGGCCAGTCATGGCTGCTCTCATGCCACCCAGAGGGAAATTCTTCCCAATCATGCTTAGTTTTGTAACTATATTTTTATATAAAACAATTGGTTAACTATTAAATCGGTGGTTTTTTACACTTTCTTGGTTGACGAGGTGAATATTAGGCTGTAGGTTTTTAAATGTGAAAATTATTTTTACATACACAAAAAATAAAAATTAAACGAGTATTACAAACTTACATACAACAAGTAGAAAACGGGGAAGTAACATGGCAATTCGCAAGAATAAAGTGAGTGAAGCTATTTCGTTAGTGCTAATGGGGATGACGGCTATTGCATCTAGCAGTAGTTATGCTCAAGACGGTAGTAGCCAAGCCAATAGTGATTCTGAAACCGAAATTATTGAAATTAGAGGTATTCGCTCGTCATTAGCGAAATCTTTGTCGGTTAAGCAAGACGCAAGTGGATTTGTTGATGCGATTACGGCAGAAGATGTTGGTAAATTACCAGACAATAACGTAGCGGAAGCACTTCAGCGTGTTGCGGGTGTATCTATTGAGCGCAGCCGAGGTGAAGGTGATTTTATCTCGATTCGCGGCTTAGGTGCAGACTTTGTTAAGGGCACCATGAATGGCCGTACACTATTAAGTTCAACAGAGTCAGTTGATCCTATTTTTAATGGTGTTAGCCCAACTTCCGCTGGCCGTGCGACTAACTTCGATATCTTACCTTCCGAGCTTGTGACATCACTTGAAGTCGCGAAATCCGCCTCTGCTAATCAAATTGAAGGCGGTATTGCCGGCTCTGTTGATGCAAAAACGGCGCGTCCTTTAACATTAGGCAATAAAGCGGCATTTTCTGCCACAGGCACGTATCGCGAATTTAATGAACAAACTGACCCAAGTCTATCGGGTTTGTATAGTTGGTCAAATGAGAGCAACGTCGGCTTCTTAGCAACAGCGTCTTATTCAAAGCGCACTATTCGCGAAGACTTCTCAAGAAGTTTCTTATGGTTACCCGTTTCTATCTTTGGCGCCGCAGATAATATCGATACCAATAATGATGGCACTGGTGATGTCAGTGGCGTGTACCAACCGCTATCCAATAACGCGGAAGTTTTTGAAGGTGAGCGTGAGCGTTTCACGTTTGGCACGACCTTGCAATGGGCCGGTGATAAGTCGGAATTTGTTTTAGATACTTTATTTAGTAAGCGAGAAATTGAAGAAGGTCACCAAAACTTTATCTTTTTGCCAATCGCTATTTCTAACTTGGGGCCGGTAAACCCTGATGGCAGTCAACAAGCAGGTGATGCCGTGATTAATGACGCGGCGGTTAACCTTGATTCTACCACGCGACCAGAGATCACCAATGGTACGCAGATTAACGATGAAGATCTTTTTGCCATTGGTGCGAACTACGCCATTGATGTCGCCAATTGGGCGCTAAGCTTTGATGCCAGCTACTCAAAATCAGAAGGCTCTTACGATTTTGAACGCGCCCGTTGGGATGCCGACAATGGTGCGTTTGCGTTTAACACACAGCTTGATTTAGGTGGTTATACTATTCGTCAGCAAAACCAAGCTGATGGCGCCGTAGCAGACTTAGGTAATCTGGAAAATTGGGTATTAACTGGGTTTGATCAGCGAAATGCCAACAATATTGATACCGAGCACGCGTTCAAATTTGACGCTGTTAGAGACTTAGACTCTGATTACTTTAGCTCAATTGAAATGGGGATCCGTTATTCAACCAGAGAAAAAGAACTCGCCACCCGCGATAACGGCGGTGATATTCAAAATATCAGAAGCAACGGGGGTATTACGCTGCTCGCCTCAGATGTGGTTGGCGGTGTTGAGCGTGGTCAGAGCAACTTCCTTGATGGTCAATGGGATTCGAACATAGACTATTCTAACTTACCATTCCCTGTATATGCGGCAATTGCCGAAGAAGTACTGAGACAGCGTGCAACGCTACTGGCAATTCCCGATAGTGATCGCACAGCCGAGCAAAATGAACTAATCGCCCGAATAAACAACGCGGTTGGCGACCCAGTTGCTAGTCCAACTCGTAGCTTTGCCGTTAAAGAAGATGTGTTTGCCGCTTATATTCAAGCCAATATTGACACCGAAATTGCGGGTATGCCATTAACGGGTGATATCGGCGTAAGATATGTGCAAACAGATGTTGAAGTTGATGGCCAGAGCGCGAGCTTTATCATCACTGATTTGAATGGCACTAACCGCACAGACGGGTTTGATTTACTTGAGTCGGTTGACCCTCAGCCAATCAGCTTTGAAAACGATTACACCAATGTACTACCTAGTTTCAATTTACGATTGGAAGTTGCTGACGGTATGTTTGTGCGTGCTTCAGCGAGTAAAACCATTTCTCGAGCGCCATTAGATGCGTTTAGACCTTCGTTAACAGGCACGGCCAATGCGCCAGTCGATGTGCAGGAAGATGGATTCCAACTTGGTTTATCTGGTGGTAACCCAGAGCTAGAGCCATTCGAATCAACTAACTTTGACATTGGCTTTGAATACTACTTTGGTGATGCGAGCGCATTCTACATCGCTGCCTTTAGAAAAGACTTAGACAACTATGTTGTGCAAGGCTCTACCATTGGCCCAATCACGGAAATTGCCGGTACGCCAGTACCTGTCACTGGTGTCGTTAACAATGGTGGCTCATCGGGCCAAGGGCCAGTAGGTACTGTGCCAGTTGATGTATTTACTTCACCAATAAACGCCGCTGAAGGTGATATCACTGGCGTTGAAGTGGGTATCCAGCAAGGCTTTGAATCGGGTTTTGGTTACATTGCCAATATCTCAACGGTAGACAGTGAAGCAACCTTTACAGATCCGGGTACAGGCACCGAGCAATCAGTTAACTTCTTTGGGGTCTCTGACTTGAGCTATAACGTTACTGGTTACTATGAAGCGGGCCCGTTCCAAGCGCGCTTGTCGTATAACTACCGCGATGAATATCTGGTTGATGTAAACACAGGTCTGCCTCAAGAATTTGTCAATGATGAATATGGTCAACTCGACGCATCTCTAAGTTATGACTTGAACGAAAACCTGACCGTGGTCTTTAGTGCCATTAACCTCAATGATGAAGACCAGCGCGTGTTTGTTGACTTGCCAGTGGGCGGGCGTCAGTTCTACTCGACGTCACATGTCGGCCCTAGGTTCTCTTTAGGTATTCGCGGAAGTCTCTAACCTTCTGATAAATTAAAACAATATTCGTCACTGCAAGGTGGCGAATAGGGTTTATCTAACCTTTTATAACTTTTATATTGTTCTTTCTATATTGTTCTTTGCTAACTCGCAGCAGTTAACTCACAAAAGATGTAAGAAGATGGATGTTCGATTAAGTGTTAAAGAGAAAATAGGTTTTAGTGTGGGTGATATGGCCGGTAACTTTGTTTACCAGTCAGTCGTTTTGTTATTGGCCTACTACTATACCGATGTGTATGGGCTTGATGCTGTAACGGTTACTGGCATTTTTATCTTTGTTCGAGTTTTTGATGCCATAACCGATCCGTTAGTTGGCGTGCTGGTTGACAGGAATCAATCGCGATGGGGCAAGTATCGACCCTTTTTAATGTTCTTATGTGTCCCTTATGCTGTCGCCTCGGTATTAGTTTTTACCGTTCCTGATTTTTCCGAGCAAGGTAAAATCATTTACGCTTATGTCACTTATGCGCTACTGATGTTGCTATTTACTGCCACCAATATTCCCTATTTTGGCTTGGGCAGCGTCATGACTTCCTCTGTCAGTGAACGCATCTCACTAAACTCTTACCGTTTTGTCGCTGCGACAGGTGGCGGTTTAATTGTTGCCGCTTGTGTCTTGCCACTCGCCGATATTCTGGGGGCTGGTGACAAAGCTGTCGGCTACCAACAAGCCATGATAGTGATGGCGGTATTGTCGGTAATCTTATTTATGATATGTGTGGCTACGACAAAAGAGCGGGTTGAACCGCTAATTGATGAAAATCGCGACGCAAAAAAAGAAATCAAGCAAGTCCTGAAAAACGATCAATGGCGTTTGCTCGGTCTGTCGGTACTGGTGCTAGTGACCTCTCAAACCATCAAAGGCACCTTGTTTGCCTACTACATCAACTATTACGCAAAAGATGCCGGTATCGCGCTTTCGCTGTTTTTATCTGTGTGGATGATAGGTGGTATGTTTGGCAGCTCACTGTCGAATAAGTTGACTCAATTAATGTGCAAGCGCAACGCTTGGGTGATGCTGTGCTTTATCAGTGCGGCGTTATCGGCACTGACTTACTTTATTTCCGCCAGTGCAATGATGATGATTTTGGTGATGCAGTTTTTTGTTGGTTTCTTCAATCAAATGATGGCGCCGCTAATTACATCGACGATGGCTGAGGTTACCGATTATGGTGAGCTTAAAAACAAGTCTCGCCAAGATGGCCTGATCGCTTCGTTTACCTTGTTTATGTTGAAAGTGGGTTTAGCGGTGGGTGGTGCTTTGGCGACTTATTTTCTCGCTTTTTACGGCTATCAAAGTGGCGGGGTCGCGCAAACTCAAGAAACTATTTCAGGCATTTTACTGATATTTACACTGGCTCCTGCTGTGGGCTTTGTGATCACAGGTCTTATCATCAGTAAGATCAAACTCGACAGAACAACGGTTGTCGAAAACGAGCAACGCCTGCAAACGCTGAGAATGGGCAATGCGAAAAATGAGTGTGCATATGAATAACTACAATAATAAATTTAATGGTTTAGGGGTTTCGGTTGCGAATTTATCTTGGCTGTCTGATGCGAAAAGTCGCTCGATTTCGCCAGAAAACCTTACTGGCGAAGCTGGCAAAGGCGGCATGGCAACAGAAGGCACAGGTAAAGGCTGTGCACGTGATTTAGGACAAGGCTGGAAAGTTTCTCCGTCGATAGAAATTGAACCGGGTCAGCACTTTGATTTAGCGAACATTAAAACCCCAGGCGCAATTCAGCAAATTTGGCTAACGGCGTTTGGCGTTAAACATCGCGATTTAATTCTACGCATGTACTGGGATGATCAGCAAACGCCTTCGGTAGAAGTGCCTTTAGGGGACTTTTTTTGCTGTGGTTGGCAGCAGTACGCTCATGTTGATTCACTTGTTGTCTCAGTCAATCCTGCCTACGCATTCAACTGCTTCTGGGAAATGCCGTACCGAAAAAATGCGCGCATTACGCTCGAAAATAGAGATCCGCTACAACAAGCGATTATTTATTATCAAATTAACTATGTTGAAACTGAGGTTGCTGAGCACTGTGCATATTTTCATGCCCAGTTTCGGCGCACGAACCCAGTTCCATACAAAGGTTTACATACCTTGTTAGAGGGCATTGAAGGTAAAGGCCACTATGTTGGTACTTACATGGCATGGGGCGTCAACAATTGTGGCTGGTGGGGTGAGGGCGAAATTAAATTCTATATTGATGAAGATAACGCATTCCCCACCATTTGCGGTACGGGTACAGAAGACTATTTTTTAGGGGCATATAACTTTGACGTGGGGGCAGTCGACTCAAGAGAGCCAAGCGCTTATACCGAATACACAACAGCTTATGCTGGCTTACCTCAAGTCATTCGGCCTGACGGCGTTTATAACGCCCAGCAGCGTTTTGGTATGTACCGGTGGCATATTACCGATCCCATTCGTTTTGAGCACAAGTTAAAGGTTGATATTCAAGCGCTAGGGTGGCGTGATTATGGCAACTGGGGGGGAGATTACGAACAACGTCGCTATTTGCCACTGCAAGACGATATCGCCTCTGTGTCATTTTGGTATCAGACGCTACCGTCTAAGCCATTTCCCGCGTTGCCAGACCGAGATTTTTTAGAAGTTAATTAGGGCACGCCCAAAAGTACTATCATACATCTTGCGATAAAAAATAATAAAAACAATAGTGTATAAAATAAGTGGGGAGCAAATGTCGAATAAACTAACGATAAGCGAGAAAGTCGGGTTTAGCTTAGGCGACATGGCGGGTAATTTTGTGTACCAGTCCGTTGTACTCTTACTGGCCTTTTATTACACCGATGTTTATGGCTTGGACGCTGCAACGGTCACCGCAATTTTCTTGTTTGTGCGAATTTTTGATGCGATCACCGATCCTGTGATGGGGATCATAGTTGACCGTAACCAGTCGCGTTGGGGCAAATACCGCCCATTCTTGCTATTCCTTTGCGTACCTTATGCGTTAGCTTCGGTACTGGTGTTTACCGTGCCAGACCTTAGCCTAGAGGGTAAAACCATTTATGCATACGTCACTTATGCTGTGTTAATGATGCTGTTTACCGCGACCAATATTCCTTATTTTGCTTTGGGTAGCGTGATGACTGCTTGCCCCAATGAACGAGTATCATTAAATTCATATCGTTTTGTCGCGGCAACAGGCGGCGGCTTAATTGTGACAGCCGGTGTCATACCGCTTGCTGACTATCTTGGCGGTGGCGATAAAGCGCTTGGCTACCAGCAGGCAATGATGGTGATGGCGGTGCTGTCCGTTGTGCTGTTTGTGATTTGTGTTGGTTCAACGAAAGAGCGAATTAAGCCAGTAAATAGTGGCTCAAAGGACTTCAAAACTGATATCAAGCGCGTTTTCGGTAATGACCAGTGGCGACTGCTAGGTTTCGCTGTATTTATTATGGTGACAGCGCAAACGGTAAAAGCGACAACCGGGGTTTACTACCTCACTTATTACGCGGAAAACGCGGCAGCTATGGTGTCCCTGTTTCTATCGCTGTGGATGATTGGCGGTATGTTGGGGAGCGCACTGGCGAATAAGGTCACGCAACTGATGTGTAAAAAACAGGCTTGGGTGATCTTGTGTTTGGTAAGCGCCGTGCTCTCTGCCGTTACTTACGTTATTCCCGCGGGACAGCTGGTCATGATCATGGCGGTTCAATTCTTTGTGGGTTTCTTCAACCAAATGATGGCGCCACTCATTTTCTCTACCATGGCGGAAGTGACCGATTATGGTGAGCTGGAGCAAAAACGCCGCCTTGATGGCCTTATTTCTTCATTTACTTTGTTTGCCTTGAAAGTTGGACTGGCTATTGGCGGCGCGCTGGCAACCTACTTGTTGGCTGTTTACGGCTATCAAAGCGGTGGCGTTGCTCAAAGTGCCAAGACGATAGACGGTATTTTACTCACCTTCACTATCGTTCCAGCATTTGGTTTTGTGCTAACGGCAGCGATATTACACCGCATGAAACTTACTGCTGAGGTGGTCAAAGATAACGCTGAACGTTTACAACTCATTCGCTCAGAAAGTGCATAGAGATACGCTGATGATTCGTTATAGAACATCGCAAATTATAAAAACTTCAATAAATACAAGATAAATAACAACAAATATTACAACAATGGCTAACACAACGAATAGAGAGTTAGGATATGACAAGTTTTAATGGCTTAGGCATGAATTTAGGTAACTTATCTCGCTTGTCCAAAGCAAAAACACGCTCAATCTCGGCGGAGAACTTTACGGGTGAGCCGGGCAAAGGCGGCATGGCAACCGAGGGGATGGGGGCGATACCCGGTAGAGATTTAGGACAAGGTTGGAAGATATCACCTTGCGTTGAAGTTGAACCAGGAGATACGTTTACGCTGGCTGATATCAAAACAGGTGGCGCGATTCAGCAAATATGGATGACGACATTAGGGCCAAAAAAGCGTGATTTGATATTGCGTATGTATTGGGATGATCAAACGCAGCCGTCGGTAGAGGTGCCATTGGGTGACTTTTTCTGCTGTGGCTTAGAAGATTATGCCCATGTATCTTCACTTCCTGTGTCAGTTAACCCGGGGTTGGCCTTTAACTGTTTCTGGGAAATGCCTTACCAAAAAAGTGCAAAAATCACGATTGAGAATCGTGATCCGCTGCAAAAAGTCGTGGTTTATTATCAAATTAATTATACCGAAACCCAAGTACCAAGCGATTGTGCGTATTTCCACGCCCAGTTTCGCCGCACTAACCCGGTACCGTACAAAGGGCTGCATACTTTACTCGATGGCGTGCAAGGACAAGGTCAGTATGTTGGCACTTACATGACTTGGGGCGTTAAAAGTAATGGCTGGTGGGGTGAAGGCGAGATTAAGTTCTATATGGACGATGATGGTGAGTTTCCAACAATTTGCGGCACGGGAACCGAAGACTACTTTTTAGGTTCTTACAATTACGATATTGGAACCGCGGTCGAAGGCCACCCAAACGCTTACACCGAATACACCACAGCGTATGCAGGTGTACCAGAGGTTCAGCGCCCTGATGGTGTTTATAAGTCTCAACACAGATTTGGCATGTACCGCTGGCATATTCCTGACCCAATTCGCTTTGAACAAGCGTTAAAAGTGGATATTCAAGCCCTTGGTTGGCGTGATTTTGGTAACTGGGGCGGCGATGTTGAACAGCGACGATACTTACCGCTGCAAGATGATATATCGTCTGTCGCATTTTGGTATCAAACATTGCCCACTGCACCATTTCCTGAGTTACCGCATCGCGACTTTTTAGAGGTGAACTAATGCTCAATCATATCAGTCAATTAATTAGCCCTGAGCTGCTGTTGGCCTTGTATAAAATGGGGCACGGCGATGAAATTGTCCTTGCCGATGCCCATT
Organism: Thalassotalea euphylliae; assembly: GCF_003390335.1. Taxonomy (NCBI): domain Bacteria; kingdom Pseudomonadati; phylum Pseudomonadota; class Gammaproteobacteria; order Alteromonadales; family Colwelliaceae; genus Thalassotalea; species Thalassotalea euphylliae. The sequence goes on along the minus strand of NZ_QUOU01000001.1, from coordinate 3,012,198 downwards.
TTCCCGGACATAGCTGCAATGCCAATGTGATTCGTGCCGATGGTTTGAACGTGGCCGATTTACTTGCCGCAATATTACCCTTGATGCAGCTAGATCAGTACGTTGAATCGCCAGCGATTATGATGCAAGTCGTGCCGGGCGATAACGCTGATCCGCAGATTGCCAAAGACTACTTAGCTGTACTTAGCAAGTTTCAACCTGAGCATGCAGTGATTGGGGAAAACGAACGTTTCGCGTTTTATCAGCGCGCTGAAAAAGCCTTTGCTGTGGTGATGACGGGGGAAACTCGTAAATATGGCAATATTATTCTGAAAAAAGGTGTTACAGAGGTGGGGGCTTAATTGCACTAATCCAGCTTAGCACTCGCCCGTTCAAGTTTTTGTTATTTGAGGGGGCGGGTCGTTGCTTAATCTACGCAGTTATTAGCCTTCTGTTTTGTTTACTATTTTCGCTTATTTTCTTTCATTTACTGGCTTTCGTTCATTCGCTTTTGTTCGTTAGCGCCAAAAAATTGCGAATATCTTGCTCTTGGGCCATGGCATCGTTAAAGCCCAATTTGATCAATTCACGACAATAATGCTTATCGAATAATAAGTAGCTCAGCAAGCTGGCCTCGGGATCATTTTTCACGCCGACACTGCGTAACATCAAGCGCACACCGATAGGTAAATAGTCATAATATTCAGCTGCTAGCGCATTAAAGTCGTGGCTAGGGTTGAGCATGAAACTGTCAATGCGATTTAACCCACTGTGCTTTGCTCTGAGTTTAGGGTCAATCAATGCTAAGGTGTTGTTCATACGATTCATGCGTTCAAGATCACTTTGCAGTGTGTCTGAGAAAACAGAATCCAGCATATGACCGGCAACCGTGGCCAACGTTGGCGGGTGTGGGTTGTTCTCCATTGGGTGAACAGGCTGTTTCGGTTGTTCAACGCCAATAATAAAAATTCGCTTGGCACCCAAGTGAATCGGCGGGCTAAGCGGTGATAATTGATGAATTGAGCCATCGCCATAGTGTTGGTGGCGAATTTTGACCGATGGGAATACCAAGGGAATAGCAGCCGATGCCATTAAATGTTCGCTGTCAATTTGGCACGCCTGACTAAGCCGCTTGGCTCGCACCCAAGGCGTGATATTACGAGCTGATTGATAAAACGTCACCGAATCACCACTTGAGTAGCTAGAAGCGGTAATTGATAGAGATGATAAGTAATGATTGAGAATATTTTTATCGATGCGCTTGAAATCAATGACTTGATTGAGCAAGTCGCGCAAAGGCGCGTTATCAAGCAGACTACGTGGTTTTTTTAGCGCATAATCTGCCTGAAAACCCGCAGCAAAGCCCGAGAAAATATTGTTAAAAACCGCAGAAGTATTGGTGCGATAAATGCGATCACAAGTCAGGTTTTTCCATATCCATTCCAGTTTTTTTACACCCAAATGAAAGCAAGATGCGTAGCAGGCGAGGGCAGTGGTATTTATTGCACCAGCTGACGTGCCCGATAGGATCGGAAATGGGATACCGTGATTGCGTGGTACGAATTTAGCAATGGCTGATAGCACACCTACTTGATAGGCGGCACGTGCGCCACCGCCAGTTAACAATAACGCAGTTTTACTGCCTTTATAGGTTTTTTTAGGTGTCATTAACTAAGCGCTTCCATACTACTGCGTATTCCTAATTGTTTTATCTCGTTCCACAAAAAAAAGCCAGCGACAACGCTGGCTTTTTAATTTAGCGACATAAGAACCATTAACTAGTAAAACATTATTACTAGTGTCTACCAGTTAACAATTAACTACTAACGCGCGCGTTAGCAGCATCGACTAAAGGTTGCGATCCTGCCTGTAGTGAAGCTAAATTCGCAGAAACAACTTTCTTAGATAATTTTTTGATCATCATAGAGCCTGTTTTCACAGAATTTTTCGCTACGGCAAACTCCAACAAGTTCTGACCATTACACTGAACACCCGAAAAAATACTACGTACTTTTAGTTTGTTCGACTTTAAGAATGAACGCATGCGTTTTTTGTCATCCGCAGCAACGTATTCACATAAACTTTGTGCAACATCGCTCGCGTTAGCCTTTGGCGCTGTAACAACAGACGTTAATGCTAAAGCTGTGATGGTAGAAACTAGTAATAATTTTTTCATTTTTAATAACCTTAAAGCTAAGTAGAGTGTTAAAAAAAAGAAAAAACCACTGGAACGTACCCTTTTGATGAGGTAACTCCGCTGTCATAGACTAATACGTTAAATTTAAAGGTAACTTTATGATTAATTGGTATATTGCTTAAACTGAATCTTGATGCTGTAAGTTGAATTAGGGGGCGGCGACTCCTTCTCTGCCCAAGTGCTGCATCCTTGTAACTAACTCAAATTAGCGAGCGCAGTTGTCGACAATACAAGCGTTAATCACCAAGCTAACACTAAACTCTCGCGTTAGGCCCTTAGACCGGTGGCTTTGCGTGGCATGCTTTCGCATACTTTGCCTTTTCTTTGTCACCGTCATTAGTATCAAATTCAATTACATTTTGCAACAAAGGCGGTTGAAAAGCGTGCGTCGATATGAATGGTTATTATTCATCTCAAGGGCTATACATATCTATTCGCCAGTCGCGCGGTGACAATATCTGTCTATAATTACAGGTAGCAAATAAGCGTGAGGCACTCTCAGATTATGGAATTTTTTGACAATATCGTAATGCTGGTTGGCGTTTTGTTAATTGTTGTTGGCTTAGTCATGTTTGCCATTGGTAAAAAAGAGAGTACCAATCAAAATAACGTCGAAGGGTTTGGTATCAAGGTGAATGTAAGCAATCCTTCCATTATTTTGGTTGTACTAGGAATTGGTTTGTTGCTTGTACCTCGTATACTGCCGAGTAACGGTGTATCAGGTGAAAATCAGGAAGAGCCAATTGTTGGCTTATCTAAGCCAGAGCACTTGACGGATGCCATTGAACTAAATGGTAATGAAGACGGCAATGCTGAATTCAACAATACGGAAGATACTTTTAGAGATAGTCAATTCGCTGGTGAACAGGCAAGTGAACAGCCGCAATTTATTGACTCCACACCAGCAGTTCCTCCTTCAACGATTTATTTTCCTTCGGGCTTATGGGAATTAGACGACTACTCAGAAAATGGCGTAGACCTAAGCAGCAATGTTAATGGCTCTATTCGGTTTAGCCGGCGAAGCAGCAGAGAGTATGATTGGTTAACAGACTTCATGATTATTGATGGCTGGGGCAATATGGCGCGCTATCAGTATCAAGGAACGACCAGCTATCAAAACGGCGGTTATTATATTGCGATCTTAACTAGCACAGATCCAAGCTTTACAGGTCAGCAGACTGTGCCACTCGAGTTAAGATTAGAAGACGGTGAGCGCCTGCACATGCGCTATCGAATTAATAATATGGATATTTTGATTCATTGGCTGCCAAGTTCGTGAACACTCATATTCATCATTGCAAAGTGTTGCGAGCTGCTGTTATCTAAATTCTCACCAGAGTTACATCGCAGTTGGCATGATTTGATACTGCCGTTGCGGTTGAGCCAAGCAGTGAGCGCAGACCCTTTTTAGAGTGCGTCCCTAACATGATCAAATCGGCTTTTTCTTTCTCTGCTAAATTGCAAATAATTTCGTAAGGTTTACCTACTTTGACTAACCAGTTTTTATCCGAAAGACCAAAGCTTGATACCATCTTGCCAAAGGCAGGAATCGCTTTTTCTTCAAGTTCTTTTTGATAGTTTTTCGGTAACAGGTCATAAGGTAACACGTTGATCGCTACGAGCTTACTATCAAACTTTTCTGCCATCTGTTGTGCTTTTGCCAGTAGCTGATTACCTTCTTCGCCTATCTCTACAGCGCAAATAATGGTGTTATACATGGAGACTCCTTTATCCAAACTCAGTGCTAAATTGCTGTTATCAACTAGCATAAAGCAAAAGCACAACTCGCTTATCATTTTGTGGCTAAATATTGATCAAGAACAAGTTGGCAGTAGTTGAGATGACGAAAGTTTGAATATGAGGGGTGGGGGAAGAATTTATGGGTTAAACGCCCATAATGGCAAAGGCATGTACTAAATGACTTGCCATCACAGGTGGTTGCATTAAGGTTTTTGGCTTAACTATTTCGCAATTTCACTAGTTCAACCGAAAACTAAAACTGCATTTCAGGCACGTGCTCAGGTACCATCAATTCACCAGCAGTGAGCTTAACAATTTCTGCTACCGAAACGCCGGGGGCGCGTTCAAGCAAGTGGAATTTACTGTCTTTTATTTCCAAAAAGGCCAGATCTGTTAGCACCTTTTTGATACAACCTTTACCGGTTAAGGGCAGGGTGCATTCAGGCAGTAACTTTGACTCACCATGCTTTGACGCATGGGTCATGGTGACAATAATATTATCCGCGCCGGCGACTAAATCCATTGCACCACCCATACCTTTAATCAGCTTACCGGGGATCATATATGAGGCAATATTGCCGTTTATATCTACTTCAAAAGCGCCTAAAACCGTTAAATCAACATGACCACCGCGGATCATGGCAAATGATTCCGCCGAGTCAAAAATAGACGCACCAGTGATTGCCGTTACCGTTTGCTTGCCTGCGTTGATCATATCAGCGTCTAACTCATCTTCGGTGGGAAATTGCCCCATACCAAGTAGGCCGTTTTCTGATTGCAGCATCACTTCCATGCCTGCTGGCACATAGTTAGCGACTAGGGTAGGGATGCCAATACCTAGGTTAACGTAGTAACCGTCTTTTAATTCTTGCGCAACGCGCATTGCAATTTGTTCACGTGATAATGCCATGATGTGCTCCTTATGCGCGCTTATGAGTCAGTTGACTGAGCGGGGCGAACAGTGCGCTGCTCAATGCGTTTTTCAAAACTGCCTTGGATCAGGCGGTCAACATAAATCCCCGGGGTGTGGATTTGATCGGGATCGAGCTCGCCTGGCTCAACAATTTCTTCCACTTCAACCACGGTAATTTTGCCAGCCGTTGCTGCCATCGGGTTAAAGTTACGTGCGGTTTTACGAAACACTAAGTTACCGTATCGATCGGCTTTCCACGCTTTAACGATGGCAAAGTCCCCTTTAATGGCCTCTTCTAAAATATAGTGGCGGCCATTAAATTCACGCTCTTCTTTGCCTTCTGCTACGGGTGTACCATAGCCAGTTGCGGTAAAAAATGCAGGAATGCCAGCACCACCAGCACGCATTTTTTCTGCCAAGGTGCCTTGTGGTGTTAGCTCCACCTCAAGTTCGCCCGACATCATTTGCCGTTCAAATTCCGCATTTTCACCAACGTAAGAGGCAATAATTTTCTTAATTTGGCGCTCGGGTAATAAAATGCCCAAACCAAAATCATCAACACCACAGTTATTTGAAACGACGGTTAAGCCTTTAGTGCCTTTGCGTTTTATCTCGGCGATTAGGTTTTCTGGAATGCCACACAGGCCAAAACCACCAGCAATTACGGTCATGTTATCGGTTAGATCCGCTAACGCTTCTTGGTAGCTAGCGACGACTTTATCAAATCCAGCCATAGTCAAACCTCATCATTATTGTGCCCCCATTTTTAACGCTTGTTGTGTTTTTTGTACGTAACTTTTGTACGTGATTGTTGTATGTTTTTATTGCTTGTTTATCGTTGGCTTGCCATCGCATTGGCCACTTTTGACATTGGCGGTCGACCCAGTTTGTCACTGATAAACCAACTGGTTTCAATTAATTTATCGAGATCAACGCCTGTGCTAATGCCATGTCCATTAAGCAGATAAAGCACATCTTCGGTGGCGACATTACCAGAAGCGCCTTCAGCATAAGGGCATCCACCCAGCCCACCAACAGAGCTGTCAATCACACTGATGCCCAGCTGCAATGCGCAATAAATATTAGCCAGTGCTTGGCCATAGGTATCGTGAAAGTGGACGGCAAGTTTATTGATGGGAACCTGCTTTGTGACTTCCGTTAACATGCGCTTAACACTGGCTGGCGTGCCAACACCAATAGTGTCACCAAGCGAAACTTCATAGCAGCCCATCTCAACTAAGGTTTTAGCGACATCAGCGACTTTTTCCGGTGCAATTTCGCCCTCATAAGGGCAGCCAAGCACACAAGACACATAGCCTCGAACCTTGATGCCATGTGACTGTGCGCTGGCTACCACTGGGGAAAAGCGCTCTAAACTTTCGCTAATAGAGCAGTTAATATTTTTTTGACTAAAGGCTTCTGAGGCTGCGCCAAAAATCGCGACTTCTTCTACGCCTGCGGTAAGCGCAGCTTCAAAACCTTTAAAATTGGGTGTTAGGGCAGCGTAAGTGACCCCTGCTTTTTTATCTATGCCTTGGCAAACCTCAGTTGAAGTGGCCATTTGCGGTACCCATTTAGGGGAGACAAAGCTGCCTGCTTCGATATAACTTAGGCCAGCATCGGTTAAGCGATCAATCAGCGCAATTTTATCGGCTGCACTAATGAGCTTAGCTTCATTTTGCAGACCATCACGTGGCCCAACTTCGACCAGTTTAACGGCTGAGGGCATCGCCATTAGCTGTCCTCCGCGTTTGCTATTGCTGTGGCTTCAAAACTTAATAGCTCAGCGCCGCCATCAACCATATCGCTTGCAGTAAAAAACACACCCGTTACTGTGCCGTCACTGGGCGCTTTAATGGTATGTTCCATTTTCATCGCCTCCATGATCACCAAAGGTTGATCTTTAACAACCGTATCGCCTGTATTGACCAGCACAGCGACCATAGTGCCATTCATCGGCGCCGATAACCCGCCCGTTTGATGCTCTGCCTCATTCTCACCTAGATCTGGTAATACCTGAGTAAAGTTAAATACGCCGTTAGGGCGAAACAGGCTGATTTGCTTATTTTGAGAGCGATTATGTTGAGGTTGTTGATGTTCGTTAATCGCAATTTGCGCACTGCCGCGATAGCCATCAATAATAAAATCTAACTGGCTATCACAAATTTGCCCTTGGCAGTTGTGGCGATTGTCGCCAATTTGAATGTGATAAGTGACATCACCATTGCTGCTAAGCTTTTGCTCGCTGGTAATTTCAAATATTTGCTCCCCATGTAAGGTCGAGTGGGCAAGTGTCAGCGATACTTGGCTTGGCTGATTAAGCCGCCAGCCAATCGCCTGATGCCAAGGAGAATTTGGATCTGTGCTTGCGGTTGCTACATGCTTTGCGTCTTGTGCTTGTTTGAGTAACAAGTACAAAGCCGCCATCGGTAGTTCTTGCGACAGGTTTTGCTGATCTTCATGAAAAATCAATGCTTGATGCTTTTCGATAAAGCCAGTATCTAGCTCTGCATCAACAAAGGGCTTGCTGGTTGCTAGGTTGTAGAGGAAGTCGATATTAGTGGTAACGCCGTTAACACGGTATTCCGCTAGTGCTTTGCTTAACCGTTGCAGCGCTTTTTCGCGAGATTCGTCCCACACGACCAGTTTGGCAATCATAGGATCGTAGTAAACACTGACTTCATCCCCTTGCAGTACGCCAGTATCAATACGAACGTGCTCGCTTTCTTGAGGTGTTTGTAAAAATGTTAGCTGGCCTGTTGCTGGCAAAAAGTCGTTGGCTGGATCTTCCGCGTAAATACGCGCTTCAAAGGCATGACCATTGATGGCTAATTCATCTTGCTGCTTCGGTAGTGGCTCGCCAGCGGCAACACGCAGTTGCCATTCCACTAGATCTTGACCACTGATGTATTCAGTTACCGGATGTTCCACCTGCAAGCGGGTATTCATTTCCATAAAATAGAAAGCTTGCTCACCAGTTCCTGGGTGTGTGTCCAGTAAGAATTCCACTGTGCCCGCACCGCGATAGCCAATGGCTTGTGCTGACTGAATTGCAGCTTGGCCCATTTGTTCGCGTAATGTTTCACTCATATGGGGAGCTGGCGCTTCTTCAATCACCTTTTGGTGACGACGCTGCACCGAGCAATCGCGCTCAAACAGGTACACCGCATTGTCGTGATTGTCGCAAAACACTTGAATTTCAACGTGACGTGGTTGCGTTAAGTATTTTTCCACCAGCATGGTATCGTCGCCAAAACTAGCGGCTGCTTCACGTTTAGCGGCAGCGAGGCCATCGCTAAATTCTTCACTCGACCAGACTTGGCGCATGCCTTTACCACCGCCACCTGCGGTTGCCTTGAGCAGCACTGGATAACCCATTTCGTCAGCCGCTTGTTTAAGTACTGCTTCAGATTGTTCATCACCGTGATAACCAGGCACTAGTGGCACCTGTGCTTGCTCCATAATGTTTTTGGCGGCAGATTTTGAGCCCATGGCTTCAATGGCTTCACTTGGTGGGCCAATAAAGGTGATCTGGTTTTCGGCACAAAGACGGCAAAATTCTGCGTTTTCCGACAAAAATCCATAGCCGGGATGGATGGCTTGTGCGCCTGTTTGCAATGCGGCAGCAATCACCTTATCAGCTTTTAAGTAACTCTCTTTTGACGGTGCCCCCCCCAAATAAACCGCTTCATCGGCCATATTAACGTGTAAGGCGTTTTGATCGGCATCTGAATAAACTGCGACGGTTGCAATCCCCATTTTACGGGCGGTTTTAATGATGCGGCAGGCAATTTCACCGCGATTGGCAATCAGGATTTTGGTAAACATTTTGGCCGAGCTTACTTTTACTGAGCTTTCATTGGCAGAGTTGTGGGCTGTTTTTGTCATTTGCTGATAGGCCCTTCTAGCTTGATTGCCAGTTGGCAGGTCGTTTATCGAAAAAGGCGGTTAACCCTTCTTGTCCCTCTGGAGATACGCGAATAGCAGCTATACGCTGACTGGTTTCTTGAATCAGCTGGTCGTTGATGGGGCGGCCAGCGACATCCATTGCCAGTTGTTTGGCTTGCTTAACGGCATCAGGGCCATTGGCGAGCAGGGTAGTGATCACTTGTTGAACTTGCGCGCTAAGCTGTTCGCTCGTGGTGATTTCATCCACTAGCCCTAGTTGTTGGGCTTTTGCTGCGCTAAAGCGCTCTGCGGTTTGGAAGTAGCGGCGACTCGCTTTTAAGCCGATAGCACTTACCACATAAGGGCTAATGGTGGCGGGAATAAGGCCAAGTTTCACTTCGCTTAAACAAAAGCTTGCCTTGTCACTGGCTACAACCATATCGCAGCAGCTCGCCAAACCGACGGCACCACCAAAGGCTGCGCCTTGCACTTGAGCGATGGTAGTTTGTGGCATAAAGTTTAAGGTATAGAGCATGTCGGCAAGGGCATTGGCGTCTTTGAGGTTTTCTTCATAATTGTAGGATGCCATGCGTTTCATCCAACTTAGATCTGCGCCTGCTGAAAAGCTTTTCCCGGTTGATGCCAACACCATGACGCGAATCGACTCGTCTGCGGCAATGGTTTTAAAGGTTTGGGTAAGCTGACTGATAATGTCATCGTCAAAGGCGTTATGCTTATCGGGATTATTAACTGTAACCGTTGCAACACCATGGCCTTTGCTATCGCTGTCGATAGCAAAAAGTACCTTGTCTGTTATTGGGTTGTTAGCGCTAGCTGTGGCTGAAGAGCTTACTGAGTTCATCATCAACTCCTACATTCTGAACACGCCAAAGCGTGTTTCTTCGATGGGTTTATTTAGCGACGCCGAAATGGCTAAACCTAGCACTTGGCGCGTATCGGCAGGATCAATCACACCGTCATCCCAAAGTCGCGCCGAAGCGTAATAAGGGTGACCTTGGTGTTCGTAATTATCGATGATCGGTTGCTTAAATTCGGCGGCTTGCTCGTCACTCCAGCTTTCGCCGCGTTTGGCCAGTTGATCTGACTTGACTTGTGCTAAAACGCCAGCAGCTTGCTCGCCTCCCATCACCGAAATACGTGCATTCGGCCACATAAACAAAAAGCGTGGGTCGTAAGCACGGCCACACATACCATAATTACCAGCACCGAAGCTACCGCCAATTAGTACGGTAAATTTAGGGACTTGCGCACAAGCCACAGCGGTCACCATTTTCGCGCCGTGCTTGGCGATACCGCCCGCTTCATATTGCTGGCCAACCATAAAGCCGGTGATGTTTTGTAAAAATACTAGGGGAATTTTTCGCTGAGCACAAAGCTCGACAAAATGCGCACCTTTTTGTGCTGACTCGCCAAATAAAATCCCGTTGTTGGCAACTATGCCGACCGGATAGCCAAAGATATGGGCAAAACCACACACTAAGGTGGTGCCGTATAATGCTTTAAATTCATCAAACTCACTGCCATCGACGATACGAGCGATAACTTCGCGAACATCGTACGATTGGCGTGCATCTTTAGGTACGATGCCGTAAATTTCTTGTGGGTCATAAGCAGGCGCGCTGACTTTTTTGACACTTAACTGCATTGGCTTAACGCGATTCAGGTTAGCGATGGCACTGCGTGCTAATGACAAAGCGTGATGATCGTTTTGCGCATAATGATCGGCAACACCGGAGGTGCGGCAATGTACATCTGCGCCGCCTAACTCTTCAGCACTGACCACTTCCCCTGTAGCGGCTTTTACCAATGGCGGGCCCGCGAGGAAAATAGTGCCTTGCTCTTTAACGATAATCGACTCATCTGCCATGGCCGGCACGTAGGCACCACCAGCAGTACAAGAGCCCATGACCACGGCAATTTGCGGAATATTCTGTGCCGACATATTGGCTTGATTAAAGAAGATACGGCCAAAGTGTTCGCGATCAGGAAACACTTCATCTTGGTTAGGCAGATTGGCACCGCCAGAGTCCACCAAGTAAATACAAGGCAGGTTGTTTTCTTGGGCAATGGTTTGAGCGCGGAGGTGTTTTTTTACCGTGAGCGGGTAGTAAGTGCCGCCTTTTACCGTGGCGTCATTAGCGACAATCACACATTCCTGACCTCCGACACGGCCGATACCGGTAATAATACCAGCGGCTGGTACATGGTCATCGTAAACTTGATGAGCTGCCAATTGCGACAGCTCTAAAAAAGGCGAACCTGCATCCAGTAACTGGTAAACGCGCTCTCGTGGTAGCAATTTACCGCGCGCTACATGACGCTCGCGACTCTTCTCGCCACCACCTAATTGAATATCAGCAATGGTTGCATTGAGATCGTCAACTTGCTGCTGCATATGCGCTGCGTTATCAAGAAACTCCTGACTGCGCGCATTTATTTTTGATTGAATCTTTGCCATAAATTGTGCCTTTACTTATACGCTAACAAACTGCCTACTTGCTTTCGTTAAACAGTTCGCGGCCAATTAGCATGCGGCGAATTTCTGAAGTACCAGCGCCAATTTCATAAAGTTTGGCATCACGTAATAGTCGACCAGCTGGGAATTCATTGATGTAACCGTTGCCGCCTAATAGCTGAATGGCATCAAGTGCCATTTTAGTGGCCAGCTCTGCCGAATAAAGGATCACGCCAGCGGCATCTTTGCGGGTGGTTTCACCGCGATCGCATGCTTGTGCCACCATATAAAGATACGACTTAGCTGCATTCATTTGAGTGTACATATCGGCGACTTTGCCTTGTACTAGCTGGAATTCACCGATGGATTGGCCAAATTGCTGGCGATCATGAATATAAGGCACAACGAGATCCATGCAGGCGTCCATAATGCCTAATGGCCCACCAGAAAGGACAACGCGCTCGTAATCTAGGCCCGACATTAATACGCCAACGCCTTTGCCCTCTGCGCCAAGCACATTTTCAACCGGTACTTCACAGTTCTCAAACACTAGCTCACAGGTGTTTGAGCCGCGCATGCCTAGCTTGTCGAGTTTTTGATGGCGACTAAAGCCGGGAAAATCACGCTCGACTATAAAGGCGGTTATGCCTTTCGAGCCGGCAGTGACATCGGTTTTCGCGTAGATAATATAAACATGTGCATCGGGCCCATTGGTGATCCACATTTTGTTGCCGTTTAACACGTAAATATCTCGGCCGTTTTTCTGCTCTTTTCTAGCAGAAAGTTTCATGCTCACTACATCAGAGCCAGCATTTGGCTCAGACATTGCCAATGCGCCGATATGCTCACCACTACACAGCTTGGGTAGGTACTTTAGTTTTTGTTCGTGACTTCCGTTTTTACGTAATTGGTTTAAGCACAGGTTTGACATGGCACCGTAGCTCAGGCCAACGGATGCAGACGCACGACTAATTTCTTGCATGGCAACCACATGGGCAAGATATCCTAAGCCTGTGCCACCATATTCTTCTTCAACCGTCATCCCCAATAAGCCGAGATCGCCAAACTTACGCCACAAATCCATCGGAAATTCATTGTCGATATCAATTTGTGCAGCACGCGGCGCAATTTCATCGCGGGCAAAGGCGTTAACCTGATCGCGGATCATGTCAACGGTTTCACCGAGGTTAAAATTTAAAGAAGAAAAGTTGGCAATCATGGATGTTCCTTAATTATTTGATTAACAGCTCAACTCGAATGGGCGGATAATCAGTGTTGTAAACGGCACTTGTTGTAATGTTTATTTTGTTGTTGAGCATTTGTTATTCATGTTATTGGATGCACTTAATCAATATGCGTTTCAGTTAGTGGACTGTGCTTAATCATTTTTATTTTGAGTTAGTTGTTAAGCACAGTCTCACTTGGTTATATGGCTAGCGATTAGTCACCTTGGCTAGCGATTAGTCACCTTGGCTAAGGTGTTTAAACAGCTTTGCTCTAAATTTGTTAGCTCCACCAGTACGATTTTGATGTCTTCCAGTTGCTGGTGAAGATCTGCTTTTTTATCAGCAATCAATTCCAAGATGGTTTCCAGCTGTTTAGCGCTGGTTTTGTCCACATCGTAAAGTTCAAATAGTCGACCTGTTTCTGCAAGCGAAAAGCCAAGGCGCTTACCGCGCAAAATAAGCTTTAAGCGAACGCGATCGCGCAAGCTGTAAATTCGGGTTTGGCCGCGACGGGTGGGGGCTAACAAGCCCTGATCTTCATAAAAGCGAATACTACGTGTGGTGATATCAAACTCTTTTGCCAACTCGCCAATGGCATAAGTTTTAACTGCGTCACTGGCATCAGATTTGGCGTGGCTTTCAGTGTTACTCGACATATAAAAACGGAAAATAATGAAAATTTACTTGCTCACCAATATAGGGTAAGTTTACGTTAAGGTAAAGCTGAGGGTTGGCTAAGATAATCGTACTTTTTGTAAGCAAAAAGTTACAGCTAGTCGAGTGTTTCGCGCAGTTAACTTTGCGTTAAAGGCAGATCCAAGCTTGAGATTGCTCTAGAGTATTTGCCAATTCGTATCAGCATTTAGCCTGTCTATGGTATGACTTAACGTTGGCGTAAAGGTGAATTTAAGATAGGCTAGCCGCCATTAATATGAGTCGCTAGTGATGTCAAACCATTAGCAACACAGCGATTAACACTAAATGCAATACTATATGCAACAAATAAAAGTGGAGACTAGGTTATGTCAGATCCCGTAGTAATTGTTTCAGCAACGCGCACGCCAATGGGCGGTTTTCAAGGTTCACTATCATCAGTTACCGCGCCACAATTAGGTAGCGTCGCCATTAAAGCAGCGGTTGAACAAGCTGGTTTAGGCTCAGATCAAATCGATGAAGTTGTGATGGGCTGTGTGTTACCGGCTGGCTTAAAACAGGCACCTGCGCGTCAAGCTGCTTTAGGTGCTGGCCTTGCGCAATCAACACTCGCCAACACCATTAACAAAGTGTGTGGCTCAGGCATGAAGTCAGTCATGGATGTCCACGATTCACTATTGGTCGGCTCGATTGATGTCGCTGTCGCTGGTGGCATGGAAAGCATGTCAAACGCACCTTACATGTTGCCCAAAGCGCGTGGTGGTATGCGCATGGGACATGGTCAAGTCATTGATCATATGATGATGGATGGTCTTGAAAATGCCAGCGATAGCGTCGCAATGGGTTGTTTTGCGCAATCAATGGCCGATGATGAAAATTACACGCGTGAAGCTATGGACGAATACGCGATTCGCTCTTTATCTCGCGCTAATGCTGCAATTGAATCAGGTGCATTTACTAATGAAATTACGCCAGTGACGGTTTCATCTCGTCGCGGTGATACGATTGTCGATACCGATGAGCAACCGGGTAATGCCCGTCCAGAAAAAATTCCTTCTTTACGCCCAGCATTTAAAAAAGACGGTACGGTGACCGCTGCTAACTCTAGCTCAATTTCAGATGGTGCAGCAGCGCTAGTGCTAATGAAGCAATCAGAAGCTGAAAAGCGCGGCCTAACACCAATTTGTAAAATAATCGCTCACGCTACACGCGCGCAAGCGCCGGAAGAATTTACTGCCGCTCCCGTTGGTGCCATGAGTAAATTATTAGATCGCGCAGGTTGGTCAGTTGCTGATGTTGATTTATTTGAAATTAACGAAGCCTTTGCCATGGTGGCCATGCTAGGTATTGATAAATTAGGTCTGGATGTTGAGAAAGTGAATATCAATGGCGGTGCATGTGCTCTTGGTCACCCACTAGGTGCAAGTGGGGCGCGTATTATGGTTACGCTGATTCACGCGTTAAAAAATAAAGGCCTATCAAAAGGCGTGGCATCATTATGTATTGGTGGCGGTGAAGCAACCGCAATTGCATTAGAAATGTTCTAGCTTTTTAAGCACTTTTTATAGCGCTTTTTATAACGTAAAGGTTAAGCCAGCGGCTGCCGATTGAGGCTTTGCAACAAAAATAACAATAACGCTGGCTTGGCTAATAACGCTGATCATCAATAGATGTAACTGATGATTAGTGTAAATAAGCAATAATCGTAAACAGCCAAAATATATTACAACAGGCTTTTTTAACACTTGCTTAGGCACTGGCACGGTTACTTTTAAAGGTATCCGCCAAAAACTAAACAAGAATAAGAACAGAACCAAAATAAATTGGTCGAATATAGCAATTGTTAAAAAGTACAAACATCGGATTAACTGTTGGCGTCCCAGACTAAACACTCAAATTAATGTGCTTAGTTTTTGATGCCTTACATTTGACACCTAGTTTCTAGTACTAGCTTTTTGCCCTTAATTTGAGCGACAAGCTTGGGCAACAAGACTGAGGCAATAGTGAAGGTTACTCCGTGATTTATCGAGGAACTTTTTGTGAATTTTAACCTGACCGAAGATCAGCAGGCATTTGCTGATACTGCCAAGCAATTTTCCGATGCCGAATTGGCGCCTTATGCAGCCAAGTGGGATGCCGAGCATATCTTTCCTAAAAACGTCATTACTCGCGCTGGTGAGCTTGGCTTTTGTGGCTTATACACGCCAGAAGAGGCTGGTGGCTTAGGCTTGAGCCGATTGGATTCTGCGATTATTTTCGAACAACTGGCGATGGGCTGCACCGCAACCACGGCAATGATGACCATTCATAATATGGCGACGTGGATGATTGCCAGCTGGGGGAAAGATGCGCTCAAACAAGCTTGGTGCCCAAGCCTCGTGACTGGTGAAAAGCTTGCTTCCTATTGTTTAACTGAACCGGGAGCTGGCTCTGATGCGGCATCGCTTCGCACTTCAGCCAAACGTGACGGCGATGATTACGTTTTTAATGGTACTAAGGTGTTTATCTCTGGTGCGGGAGAAACGGACATTTTGGTGGTCATGGCTCGCACTGGTGGCGAAGGTGCCGCAGGTATCTCGGCAATTGCAATTGAGGCAGATACCGACGGCATTATTTATGGCAAGTCGGAAGAAAAGCTCGGCTGGAATGCCCAGCCAACTAAGCAAATTACCTTTGATAATGTCAGAGTGCCGATTGAAAACCTGCTGGGTGAAGAAGGTGAAGGCTTTAAATTTGCCATGAAAGGGCTTGATGGTGGCCGCATCAATATTGCCGTGTGCTCAATAGGCACAGCGCAACAGGCGCTTAATACCGCGATGAGTTATATGCAAGAGCGTGAACAATTTGGCAAGCCTATCGCTGCCTTTCAAGGTTTGCAGTTCAAACTGGCAGATATGGCAACTGAACTAGTCGCTGCCCGTCAAATGGTTAGGCTGGCGGCATTTAAGTTGGATAATAACGATCCAGAAAAAACGGCTTACTGTGCGATGGCAAAGCGCTTTGCCACCGATATCGGCTTTAAAGTTTGTGATGCTGCGCTGCAAATTCACGGCGGCTATGGTTATATCAAAGAATACCCACTAGAACGCCATTTTAGAGATGTGCGTGTGCATCAAATTTTAGAAGGTACTAATGAAATTATGCGTGTCATTATCGCTCGTCGGTTATTAGCCGAAGGCGCAGGTCAATTGCTGTAAGCGTTCATTGCGCGATTTTATTCGTTACCTTTAATTTAAGTACCTTTAATTATAAATACTTAAAGATCCCTTTTTAGGAAGTTTGTATGTCAGATGTAGTGCTTTTTGAAACACTCAATTGTGTAAACGGTAAAGCGATAGGCGTTGCGACGCTTAATGCAGAAAAGTCGCTTAATGCTTTAAGCGGCGAAATGATCGCGGCTTTATATCCGCAGCTACTTGCTTGGCAGCAAGACGACACTATTGCTGCTGTTTTATTGCAGGGAAAAGGTGAAAAGGCGTTTTGTGCGGGCGGTGATATCGTCAAACTGTATCGTGACATGTGTAACCACCCAGATGCGTATGCGCCAGAAATTGAAGCGTATTTTGCCAACGAATATCGGCTTGACTATCTCATTCATACATTTGGTAAGCCTTTTATGGTGTGGGGCAATGGCATTGTCATGGGGGGCGGTCTAGGAATGATGGTCGGCGGTAGTCATCGTATTGTCACTGAAACCAGTCGAATTGCCATGCCGGAAATCAGTATTGGTTTGTTGCCTGATGTTGGTGGTACAAAGTTTTTAAATGAAATGCCAGACAACTGCGGACTGTTTTTAGGGCTGACCGGCGCATCAATTAATGCCGCGGATGCTAAATACACACATTTAGCTGACTTTTTTATGTTAGCAGCGCAAAAAAGTGCGCTGTTAGATAAGTTAGTGGCCACACATTGGAGCGATACGGCCGCTGACAACCACAAATTGCTAAGTTCACTGATAAGTGAATTTGAACAAATTGCACTGCCATCAATGCCAGCGTCATCGATACAAGAGCACAAAGCGCTTATTAACCAAGTCACTTCGGCAAATACCCTAACCGAAATTGTTAACGATATTGTCAATTACGAAATAGAAGATAAGTGGTTTAACAAAGCACAAGCCGCGCTTAAACATGGCAGTGCAATTAGCGCACACTTAGTTTATCGACAATTGCGTGAAGGCAAGGGAATGTCGCTTGCTGATTGCTATCGCTTTGAGCTGGGGTTGACAGTTAAGGGCGGCAAATATGGCGAGTTCCAAGAGGGGGTTCGCGCTTTACTCGTCGATAAAGACAACCAGCCAAACTGGCGGTTTAGTTCAATTGAGTCTGTCGACAATGACGTTATCGACTGGTTTTTCACGCCACCTTGGCCAGCGTCAGAACATCCGCTGCTTGATTTAGGTAAGGCAGAACAAAGTTTATAGCGCAGGCTTATTAAATCCCTAATAAGAACAACAAAAAAATAAAGCCAAGCAAAATTATTATAACAAAAGCTGATGCGGCTGCATCGCATAGTGAAGCGAAGGGCTGCACAGATTAGGCACCACAAAGTGCAAGGAGGTTCATCATGGCAATAAAAATCGCTTTTATTGGCTTAGGTAACATGGGCGGGCCTATGGCCATTAATTTGGTCGAAGCGGGGCGCAAAAATGGTAACAAGGTTTGCGTTTACGACTTATCCGCACAAGCTGTGGTTGATGTGGTGGAGCATGGCGCAGCCACCGCAGTCTCTGCCAGCAAAGCCGTTGACGATGCTGATGTGATTATTTCCATGCTGCCTGCAGGCAAGCATGTTGAACAACTATACCTAAGCGAAGGTGAAGGGCTTATTCACCATATCAAGCCAGGCGCTTTGGTAATTGATTCGTCAACCATAGATGCAACCACGGCGAAGAAAGTGGCGGGTGTCCTTGTTGAGCAGGGCATTGATTTTATCGATGCACCAGTCTCTGGCGGTGTTGGCGGCGCTAAAGCAGGTACGTTAAGTTTTATGGTTGGTGGAACTGTTGAGAGTTTTACCCGAGCCGAGCCTATTCTTTCGCAAATGGGCAAAAACATTTTCCACGCTGGCGAACATGGCGCAGGGCAAGTTGCCAAGGTGTGCAATAACATGCTGTTGTCGGTATTAATGGTTGGCACGTCTGAAGCACTTCAACTTGGCATCGCCAATGGTTTAGATCCAAAAGTGCTATCCAACATTATGAGTAAATCATCAGGCAGTAACTGGACGCTTGATGTCTACAACCCTTGTCCTGATGTCATGGACAATGTGCCTTCATCTAATGATTATCAAGGCGGCTTTATGGTCGATTTGATGGCGAAAGATTTAGGGTTAGCAATGGAAACTGCGCTAGCTAGCAAGTCATCAACGCCGATGGGCGCACTCGCCAGAAGTTTATATGCAATGCATGCGCAAGCGGGTAATGGTGGAATAGACTTTTCCAGTATTTTTAAAATTTTTGAGCAACCAGAACAATTAAAGTAGAAACGACTAACTATGAATGTAGAGAATAAAACAATTGTTATCACAGGTGGTGGTCAAGGGCTTGGACGAGCAATCGCCGTCAGTTTAGCTGAGCAAGGGGCACAGCTGGCACTCATTGATCTTGATGCTGAGCTACTACAGGAAACAGTTACCTTAGTTGAACAAGCGGGGTCTTCGGCTAAGCCTTATATTGCTAATGTCACCATAGAGTCTGATGTAGAAGCTGTTTTTGAACAGATTAATCAGGACTTCGACGGTTTTGATGGGCTCGTCAACAATGCTGGTATTTTGCGCGATGGAATGCTGATCAAAGAAAAAGACGGCGAAATCGTTAAGAAAATGTCGTTAGCACAATTTCAGTCGGTCATTGATGTTAACCTTACTGGCTTTTTTCTATGTGGCAGAGAAGCAGCTGCTCATATGGTTAAAAACAAACGCAAAGGCGTTATTGTTAATATGTCGTCAATTGCCCGTAACGGTAATATGGGGCAAACCAATTACGCTGCATCAAAAGCGGGCGTTGTGGCAATGACGGTCACTTGGGCACGTGAGCTTGGGCGTTATGGTATTCGAGTGGGAGCAATCGCACCGGGCGTTATCCGCACGGCAATGACAGATGCAATGAAGCCAGAAATGCGTGAACGTTTAGAAAAAATGAAACCTCTTGGTCGCCTTGGCGAAGCTGATGAAATTGCTCATACGGTAAAATACATTTTTGAAAATGAATTCTTTACTGGACGTGTTGTGGAAATCGATGGCGGCTTAGCTATGTAGCTTATGTTATGCTGTGCTTGGGTTAATAAAGGTTAGTTAAGGTTAGTTAGCTTATAATTAGTACATAACTAGGTAAAAAGGCGAGTTTGATGCTCGTCTTTTTCTTTATCTAGACTTAACAATACCTATATAAATGCGTAGTAAATAAAACAACTAGAGTAGACCATGAAAAAAGCACTATTTTTAGATCGTGACGGCATTATCAATATTGATCACGGCTATGTGCATAAAATAGAAGAATTCGAATTTGTCGATGGTATTTTTGACGTATGCCGTTATGCACTGGATATGGGCTTTGAAATTATTGTCATTACCAATCAAGCGGGTATTGCCCGTGGTTATTACACTGTGGGCGACTTTGACGTGCTAACTAATTGGATGAAAGTTGAATTTGCTAAACGCGATATTCCAATTTCCGATGTCTACTTTTGTCCACATCATCCTGATCCCAAAAATCAAGAGCAGGGTCACAATGAATTTGTTAAAACTTGTGATTGTCGTAAGCCTGCGCCTGGAATGATTCTGCAAGCGGCAAAAGATCATAATATCAATATCGCGCATAGTGCTTTTATTGGCGATAAGGTTTCAGATATGAAAGCGGCAGAAGCGGCAGGTATTCACAACAAAATACTGGTATCGAGCCAATATCAAGACGATGAAAGTACTCACGCACACCGAATTACCTGTATAAAAGAAGCGGCTGCCTTCCTTTGTTAACCATAAAACCCATGCGATCGCGCAAAATATGAACACTTAAACTATAATATAAAATTAATTTCAAAAAGGTGTTGACGCCCAGCTAAAAATCTCTAAAATGCGCATCCACTTCCACGGGGCAGCCCAACGAAGTTTTGTATAGGAAATACTTATTAGAGCGAGTCAGGACGACGAAAGCTCAGTTTTGATAAGTTTAGTTCTCTATGAGAGGCACTAAACACTCAACAAAACTTAGAAAAACTTCTTCAAGAAATTTTCAAAAAGTTGTTGACATCAAAATTAGGAGGCGTAAAATGCGCATCCGCTCTCAACGAGAGAGCAGCAATAAAACACGAGTGCGATGTTTTGTTTGAATCGCAAGATTCAGTTCTTTAATAATTAGTTATCATGCAATTTGTGTGAGCATTCACATGATGTTGATTTTACAAATAAGCAAGTTTCGAGCTTGCAAAAATTAACTCAGTGAACTCATGCAAAAACTACTTTTTTATAAGTTTTATTTGTACAGAATTCATTGAGCCGATGTCTTTCCTAACAGAAGGTCATCACAAACGATTTTAATTGAAGAGTTTGATCATGGCTCAGATTGAACGCTGGCGGCAGGCTTAACACATGCAAGTCGAGCGGAAACGAAGAGGAGCTTGCTCCTTTGGCGTCGAGCGGCGGACGGGTGAGTAATGCTTGGGAATATGCCTTTTGGTGGGGGACAACAGTTGGAAACGACTGCTAATACCGCATAATGTGCTTTTCGTAAGAGAAGTACCAAAGCGGGGGATTCTTCGGAACCTCGTGCCAAAAGATTAGCCCAAGTGAGATTAGCTAGATGGTGGGGTAATGGCCTACCATGGCGACGATCTCTAGCTGGTTTGAGAGGATGATCAGCCACACTGGGACTGAGACACGGCCCAGACTCCTACGGGAGGCAGCAGTGGGGAATATTGCACAATGGGGGAAACCCTGATGCAGCCATGCCGCGTGTGTGAAGAAGGCCTTAGGGTTGTAAAGCACTTTCAGTCGTGAGGAAAGGTTAGTAGGTAATATCTGCTAGCTGTGACGTTAGCGACAGAAGAAGCACCGGCTAACTCCGTGCCAGCAGCCGCGGTAATACGGAGGGTGCGAGCGTTAATCGGAATTACTGGGCGTAAAGCGTGCGTAGGCGGTTTGATAAGCCAGATGTGAAATCCCGGGGCTTAACCTCGGAACTGCATTTGGAACTGTTTGACTAGAGTACTGTAGAGGGTGGTGGAATTTCCAGTGTAGCGGTGAAATGCGTAGAGATTGGAAGGAACATCAGTGGCGAAGGCGGCCACCTGGACAGATACTGACGCTGAGGCACGAAAGCGTGGGGAGCGAACAGGATTAGATACCCTGGTAGTCCACGCCGTAAACGATGTCAACTAGCTGTTTGTGTTCTTGAAACGTGAGTAGCGTAGCTAACGCGCTAAGTTGACCGCCTGGGGAGTACGGCCGCAAGGTTAAAACTCAAATGAATTGACGGGGGCCCGCACAAGCGGTGGAGCATGTGGTTTAATTCGATGCAACGCGAAGAACCTTACCATCCCTTGACATCCACAGAAGTTACTAGAGATAGTTTCGTGCCTTCGGGAACTGTGAGACAGGTGCTGCATGGCTGTCGTCAGCTCGTGTTGTGAAATGTTGGGTTAAGTCCCGCAACGAGCGCAACCCCTATCCTTATTTGCCAGCGAGTCGTGTCGGGAACTCTAAGGAGACTGCCGGTGATAAACCGGAGGAAGGTGGGGACGACGTCAAGTCATCATGGCCCTTACGGGATGGGCTACACACGTGCTACAATGGCGTATACAGAGGGCAGCAAGACCGCGAGGTGGAGCGAATCCCAGAAAGTACGTCGTAGTCCGGATTGGAGTCTGCAACTCGACTCCATGAAGTCGGAATCGCTAGTAATCGCGAATCAGAATGTCGCGGTGAATACGTTCCCGGGCCTTGTACACACCGCCCGTCACACCATGGGAGTGGGTTGCAAAAGAAGTGGCTAGTTTAACCTTAGGGAGGACGGTCACCACTTTGTGATTCATGACTGGGGTGAAGTCGTAACAAGGTAACCCTAGGGGAACCTGGGGTTGGATCACCTCCTTATCTTGAAGTAAGACACATTATGGGTCGACAATACAGACATCCTGTCGAGTCGACACAGGTACATCCGTGTACCTTGAGTGTTCACACACATTGCATTGATAACGAAATTGAAGACTGAAAAACCAAATTAAAGGTGTCAGAAACTCTGATAATTTTAATTTGGTTTTTCCTCTCCATCAGGAGGGAAGCCACGATTTAAGCGAATGCGTCTTAAATTGAGTTCTTTAACAATTTGGAAAGCTGATATATATCCCGAAATAATTATTAAATTAATTATTTCGAATGATTGCTTTAGGTAAGACAAGAGTGTCGCGCTCTTTTCTTTAATGAATAAAGTAATCAAACCTGATAAATGATTTTTCCTTATCATTTATTAATCTAATTCAAGCATACTCCATTACTGTTCTTTTTTAAGAATTGTTAATGAGTACGTGAAAATGTCAGTAATACATTAGCATCAAGGCTTGTCTCTTGATGACTTAAATAAGTAAAACTATTTGGGGTTGTATGGTTAAGTGACTAAGCGTATATGGTGGATGCCTTGGCAGTTAGAGGCGATGAAAGACGTGTTAATCTGCGATAAGCTGAGATGAGGTGATAAAAACCGTTATAGTCTCAGATTTCTGAATGGGGAAACCCAGTTGCATAAGCAACTATCTTTACGTGAATACATAGCGTAAAGAGGCGAACCGGGAGAACTGAAACATCTAAGTACCCCGAGGAAAAGAAATCAACCGAGATTTCCTTAGTAGCGGCGAGCGAACGGGAATTAGCCCTTAAGCTTATGGGCGTTAGTGGAACAAGCTGGAAAGCTTGGCGATACAGGGTGATAGCCCCGTACACGAAGACAAACATAAGTGAAATCGAGTAGGTCGGCACACGTGAAATGTTGACTGAACATGGGGGGACCATCCTCCAAGGCTAAATACTCCTAACTGACCGATAGTGAACCAGTACCGTGAGGGAAAGGCGAAAAGAACCCCTGTGAGGGGAGTGAAATAGAACCTGAAACCGTATACGTACAAGCAGTGGAAGCCTTAGGGTGACTGCGTACCTTTTGTATAATGGGTCAGCGACTTATATTCTGTAGCAAGGTTAACCGATTAGGGGAGCCGTAGCGAAAGCGAGTGTTAACTGCGCGTTCAGTTGCAGGGTATAGACCCGAAACCCGGCGATCTACCCATGGGCAGGTTGAAGGTTGGGTAACACCAACTGGAGGACCGAACACACGTATGTTGAAAAATGCGGTGATGACCTGTGGGTCGGAGTGAAAGGCTAATCAAGCCGGGAGATAGCTGGTTCTCCCCGAAATCTATTTAGGTAGAGCCTCGGACGAATACCATTGGGGGTAGAGCACTGTTAAGGCTAGGGGGTCATCCCGACTTACCAACCCTTTGCAAACTCCGAATACCAATGAGTACTATCCGGGAGACACACTATGGGTGCTAACGTCCGTAGTGAAGAGGGAAACAACCCAGACCGCCAGCTAAGGTCCCAAAGTCATAGTTAAGTGGGAAACGATGTGGAAAGGCATAGACAGCTAGGAGGTTGGCTTAGAAGCAGCCATCCTTTAAAGAAAGCGTAATAGCTCACTAGTCGAGTCGGTCTGCGCGGAAGATGTAACGGGGCTAAACTATGCACCGAAGCTGCGGATTTGAGCTTTTGCTCAAGTGGTAGGGGAGCGTTCTGTAAGCCGTTGAAGGTGTGTTGAGAAGCATGCTGGAGGTATCAGAAGTGCGAATGCTGACATGAGTAACGATAAAGGGGGTGAAAAACCCCCTCGCCGAAAGACCAAGGTTTCCTGTCCCATGTTAATCAGGGCAGGGTAAGTCGGCCCCTAAGGCGAGACCGAGAGGTGTAGTCGATGGGAAACAGATTAATATTTCTGTACTTCTTTATATTGCGATGGAGGGACGGAGAAGGCTAAGCAAGCATGGCGTTGGTTGTCCATGTGAAAGATTGTAGGCTGGAAACTTAGGCAAATCCGGGTTTCTAAGGCTGAGAGTCGAGACGAGACGCTACGGCGTTGAAGTTGTTGATGCCCTGCTTCCAGGAAAAGCTTCTAAGCATAGATATAAAGGAACCGTACCCCAAACCGACACAGGTGGTTAGGTAGAGAATACTAAGGCGCTTGAGAGAACTCGGGTGAAGGAACTAGGCAAAATAGTACCGTAACTTCGGGAGAAGGTACGCCGGCTCTGGTGATGGGACTTGCTCCCTAAGCTGAGGTCGGTCGAAGTAACCAGGTGGCTGGAACTGTTTATTAAAAACACAGCACTGTGCAAAATCGAAAGATGACGTATACGGTGTGACGCCTGCCCGGTGCCGGAAGGTTAATTGATTGGGTTAGCTCTGCGAAGCTCATGATCGAAGCCCCGGTAAACGGCGGCCGTAACTATAACGGTCCTAAGGTAGCGAAATTCCTTGTCGGGTAAGTTCCGACCTGCACGAATGGCGTAATCATGGCCACACTGTCTCCACCCGAGACTCAGTGAAATTGAAATTGCGGTTAAGATGCCGTATACCCGCGGCTAGACGGAAAGACCCCGTGAACCTTTACTATAGCTTGACAGTGAACATTGCTCCTACATGTGTAGGATAGGTGGGAGGCTTTGAAACTTGCACGCCAGTGTGAGTGGAGCCAACCTTGAAATACCACCCTTGTATGCGTGATGTTCTAACCTAGGCCGATAATCTCGGTTGGGGACACTGTCTGGTGGGTAGTTTGACTGGGGCGGTCTCCTCCCAAAGCGTAACGGAGGAGCACGAAGGTTGGCTAAGTACGGTCGGACATCGTACGGTTAGTGCAATGGCATAAGCCAGCTTAACTGCGAGACAGACACGTCGAGCAGGTGCGAAAGCAGGTCATAGTGATCCGGTGGTTCTGTATGGAAGGGCCATCGCTCAACGGATAAAAGGTACTCCGGGGATAACAGGCTGATACCGCCCAAGAGTTCATATCGACGGCGGTGTTTGGCACCTCGATGTCGGCTCATCACATCCTGGGGCTGAAGTCGGTCCCAAGGGTATGGCTGTTCGCCATTTAAAGTGGTACGCGAGCTGGGTTTAGAACGTCGTGAGACAGTTCGGTCCCTATCTGCCGTGGGCGTTTGAGAATTGAAGAGGGCTGCTCCTAGTACGAGAGGACCGGAGTGGACGAACCTCTGGTGTTCCGGTTGTTTCGCCAGAAGCATTGCCGGGTAGCTACGTTCGGAACTGATAACCGCTGAAAGCATCTAAGCGGGAAGCAGGCTTTGAGATGAGTTCTCACTGGGACTTTAAGTCCCCTGAAGGGTCGTTGGAGACTACGACGTTGATAGGTCAGGTGTGTAAGGGTTGTGAGGCCTTGAGCTAACTGATACTAATTGCCCGTGAGGCTTAACCATACAACACCCAAATGGTTTTGACTGACAACATTCATAAAGAATTAACTTCACGTACTAACGTGTGCTTGAAACGATATATATTAATTTCCAAATTGTAACTTTTTTCGCCTAGCGACAATAGCGTTGTAGTACCACCTGACCCCATGCCGAACTCAGAAGTGAAATGCAACTGCGCCGATGGTAGTGTGGGAGGTCCCATGTGAGAGTAGGTCATTGCTAGGCACCTAATTAAAGAAAGCCCGATTCGAAAGAGTCGGGCTTTCTTTTCGTATATAGACTTTTAAAATTTTACTACAGCATCGCTCAGTGATATTAACCTTTCAGCACCACCTGATCCCTCGACAACTGCTCCTAGCGTTGCCCTAATCTCCAACATTGTTACCATGTGTATTGGTATAGTAGAGAGATAATGTTCAACCCGTCGTTGTGTTTATTGGTATTAGCGTTGGAGTAGTGCGAAAAAGATAAAGCCATGTGATGGTTTCGATAAACTTTTATACCGAATTCCAGCTTGTCTTCAAACATCCAATTGTCACCTAATCGTCTGTTGCCCCAGCGGGTTTGATCAACATACGCTACACCAATACCAAATTTTACATACCACCAGTTGTCTTGCTGAGTTGAAGGGTAGTTAAACGACGGGATAACAGCCCCTGTTTTTAGATCTGGACCATACAAGTTCTGCCACGTAGCCGCAGAAACATCTAGTGTGAGGAATAGGTTGTAGTCTGCTAAGAATTCAATCTCTGTGCTTGGATGGTAAACAAAGCCAAGTTTTTGTGTGTTCGACTTATCTTTTGCTGTTGATTCACCAATCGCATAGTAAAGGCTATGCGCATTGACGGTTGTTTGCACTGCGGTTAAAGCTAACAAAAGAAATAACTTCATTAGATCACCAACTGATCGCTTAGCCTAGTTAAACTTTAGGCGACAAACGGCTTAGTCGCGAATGCTGTGGCTATTTTTTAACGCAATTTTATTTAAGATTTTTAATCTGTTGGATGATAAAATCTCAGTATTATTCTCGTTTATTTTTCCTATCAAAATGGCAATTAATTGGTTCCCGGGTCATATGCATAAGGCCCAAAAAGAGATCAAAGAAATTTTACCGACAATTGATGTCGTTATTGAGGTGTGTGACGCGCGTTTGCCGTTTAGCAGCGAAAACCCGATGATCACTGAAATTCGCGGTGACAAACCGTTAATTAAAATACTTAATAAATCGGATTTAGCCGATCCGGCCATGACCAAAGTGTGGCTAGACTACCTAGATGCACAGCAAAATGTAAAAGCCATTGCATTAACGACAGACTCGCCCTCAATTGCTAAACAAATCCCCCAGTTAATTCGCAAGTTAGTGCCGCATAAAGATGAGACTGGTAAGCAAATTAATGCGGTAATCATGGGCATTCCCAACGTTGGTAAATCGACATTACTAAATACTTTAGTAGGCAAAGCAAAGGCGAAAGTGGGCAATGAACCTGCGGTAACTAAAGGTCAGCAACGTATACGTCTTGAAGATGGTTTGTACCTTTACGATACACCGGGCATGTTGTGGCCCAAAATTGTGAATGAACACAGTGGCTACCGCTTAGCGGTTACGAGTGCGGTAAAAGATACTGCCTTTGATCATGAAGAAATTGCCTGTTTTGCTGCTGAGTATTTGTTGGAAGCTTACCCTGAGCGTTTGAAAGACCGCTATAAACTTGATGAGTTGCCACACACTGAGGTTGAACTTATTGAGGACATTGGCCGCAATCGCGGTTGTGTAAAAAGTGGTGGTCATGTCGACTTCCATAAAGCTTCTGCTATTTTAGTTAATGAAATTCGCGATAAAACCTTGGGTGAACTGACCTTTGAATCACCGGAAATGGTGGAGCGAGAAATTGTTCACTTTAATGCGTTAGAAGAAAAGAAAATTGCTGAGCGCGAAGCTCGCAAAGAAGCACGTGGCCGCGGCCGTAAAAACAAACCTAAGAAGAAAAAGAGATAAGCAGATGACAGATGTTCAGTTAAATGAATTTCAATTGCATGAGTTATTAGTGCGCGATGGCATCGAGTTAATCGACTTGCCATTGAGTAAATTACTCTTGATGAATGACTCGCAGTACCCTTGGTTTGTGTTGGTGCCAAGAGTTGAAAATATTAAAGATATTTACCAGTTAGACTGGGAACAACAGCAACAGTTACTGAACGAATCGAGTATGCTCAGTGAAGTGCTAATGGAAATATTTAAGGGCGATAAAATGAATGTTGCCGCCCTTGGTAATGTGTGTCCACAATTGCATATGCACCACATTGTGCGTTTTGAAAATGACCCTGCGTGGCCAAAACCGATTTGGGGCGAATTACCGATGAAGCCATACACAGCAAATGCAATTGACGATGTCAAAGCCAAAGTACTGCCGAGTATTAAGGCTGTACTTGCTAACAGTTAATAGGCTAATACAGCAATTAATTAGGCCACTTGTTGATGGTTGACCTTAACTTGGTCGAGTGATTGTTTGAGGTCGGCGATGAGATCGTCGACATGCTCTAGTCCGACTGAAATGCGAATCAAGGTGTCGGTAATGCCAGCGTCTAGCCGTTCTTCTGGTGAGTAGGGGGAGTGCGTCATTGACGCGGGGTGCTGAATTAGCGATTCTGCATCTCCCAAGCTTACCGCTATTGAAAAAAGCTTCATACGGTTAATTAAAGCAGCTCCTTCCGCTATATCCCCTTTAATCTCAAAGGCGATAACACCGCCTGCGGCTTTCATTTGATTACCTATAAATTTATACCCTTGGTGTTCTTTTAGACCCGGGTAGTGAACTTTGTCTACCATAGGGTGTTGCGCTAAAAATTCCGCGACAGTTTGCGCGCTTTTACAGTGCTGCTCAACTCGAATTGGCAATGTCTTTAATCCCCTGAGTATTAACCAAGCATCGTGGGGACTGATCGTTGCGCCGATATCTTTGAGTACAGTGAGCTTAATATGGCTGATCATTTCAGCTGACCCACAAATGATCCCAGCAACAACATCACCGTGGCCATTAAGGTATTTTGTCGCGCTGTGGACAATAATATCGAAGCCAAATTGTGCTGGTTGTTGCAAGATTGGGGTTAAAAATGTGTTGTCGATAATGGAAATAAGCTGATGTTTTTTAGCTAGCTTTCCGATAGCTTCAATATCGAGCACTACCAGATTCGGGTTGATTGGTGACTCCAAAAAGAGCACTTTGGTATTTGGCTGAATAGCCGATTCGATATGCTTAATGTCTGTCATATCAACAAAGGTTACTTCAATGCCCCACTTAGTGAGTTGATGTGCCATCAAAGCATATGAGCAGCCATACACCGCTTTTGAAGCAATTAAATGATCGCCAGCACATAGGTTAGCGAGTAATGCACCCGATACTGCCCCCATGCCAGTAGCGGTTGCTGCCGCATCTTCCATTCCCTCCATTGCCGCAACTCTCATTTCTAACTGACGAGTGGTTGGGTTGCCCAAACGCGTATAAATAAAGCCAGCTTCTTCACCGGCGAAACGATTGGCTCCTTGCAGTGCATTGTCGAATACAAATGTCGATGTCTGATAAAGCGGGGTTGCGAGCGAGCCAAATTGTTCATCTTCAATGCGGCCAGCGTGAATGGCTTGCGTGGCGATATGCTTGCTTACTGTCATGGTTAACTCCAAGTCTAGGTATTATTGTTATTTTTCTAAGCTTTTAAAAGTCAAAGCAACTTACGAGCCTAAAAATAAAACCATAAAATACATAGAGTTAGGTTTTGGTGATTTAGTTCTTGTCATAAATTCATTACAAGCTGTAGGTGAGGCTGCTACCTCATGGCCACTTGTATTGCCGCTGGAGTGCTTGCTAATTGGCTGTTTTAGACCAATACTGCTATGTAACTAAAATATTACATCGTCATAAAATAATTACATGCGCTTGGAAATATTTTCAACGGATCGGCTTGGTATCAGCCAAGAAATACTCAGTGAGCTTGCCAA
Source organism: Thalassotalea euphylliae (assembly GCF_003390335.1). Lineage (NCBI taxonomy): Bacteria > Pseudomonadati > Pseudomonadota > Gammaproteobacteria > Alteromonadales > Colwelliaceae > Thalassotalea > Thalassotalea euphylliae. Next base: position 2,982,658 of record NZ_QUOU01000001.1, on the reverse strand, counting down.
ACTTGGCCTTAATATCAGCGCGATGGAAGTGGCAAGTGGTGTTATTTACTTGCATGTTGAAAGTCGTGATATTACTTTTGCCGCCATTCACGATCGTATTGTGCATGTCAATGGGGTGAGTCATTGCCAACAGTTAGACTTAATGCCTAACGAGCTGAAACAACAGCACTTACAAGCACTGTTGAACCGCATTCCAGACCCCATTTTTGATCTTGATGCTGACGGTAAAATTCTCTCGTGTAACCACCATCGACATATCTATATATCTCGCGATAGCGGCCAAGTGCTGGGTATTAAACCACATGAACTCAAGCGTGAAGAAGCCTTTAGTCGAGATGTGAGTTTTGAAGAGCAATCCTATCAGGCAGAAATCACACCATTGTGGCTAGAAGGTATTTTTAGTGGTGCCGTGGTGATTTTAAAGTCACTCGATAAAGTGGCTCACCAACTATCTAACTTTCAACAGTCGATCAGCTTTAATGGCATTGACGATATTGTCGGCGAGTCAGCGATTATCAGTGAAGTGAAAGCACAGCTCATTAAATTTGCAGATCTAGACCTGCCTATACTTATTCATGGGGAAACTGGCACAGGGAAAGAACTTGTTGCTCGTGCAATTCATCTGCAAAGTCACCGCAAAGCTAAACCTTTCCTGGCAATTAACTGTGCTGCACTGCCAGAGCAACTGCTTGAGAGTGAATTATTTGGCTATGTTGCAGGTGCCTTTACTGGCGCTAATACCAAAGGGAAACCGGGCTTGTTTGAGTTGGCGAATGGCGGCACCGTTTTTCTGGATGAAATCGCGGAAATGTCCGTTTACCTGCAAGCAAAATTGTTACGCTTTCTACAGGATTACAGTTTTAGAAGGCTTGGTGGTAGTAAAGAAGTGCACGCAAACGTGCGCATCATTTCTGCCAGCCATCAGCCTTTTGAGCGTCTCGTTGCACAAGGGCGCTTCAGAGAAGACTTGTATTATCGACTAAACGTACTCAATTTAGGGTTACCACCACTCAAGGCAAGAGCCAGTGATATTAGATTGTTATGTGATTATTTTATTGAGCAAGCTTGCCAGCAAACCAAGCTTGCACAGCCTGAGTTACTACCCGATGCGCTCAGTATACTGTTGTCTTATGACTGGCCGGGTAATATTCGGCAATTACAAAATGTGATGTTCAGGCTAACAGCGCTTAACAGTGGTGAGCAAATTACGGCGGTGATGATTAAACAAGTGCTCAGTCAATTTACAACCCAGCTTGATACAGTAAAGCTTGATGGTAAAACTGAATCAGAAGGCCAGATACCATCAAAGTTAGCTTCGGCAAGTTGGCTCAGTATTGCAGACTGGCAAGAAGCGCAGCGGCGTTTTGAAACTAGCCTACTAACCGAACTTTACCCGCATTTTCCAAGCACGCGTAAGCTTGCCGAGCGACTTAACGTGTCGCACAACAAAATTGCGATGAAGTTACGCCAATATGGTATTAAAAATTAAGATGTTGTTTGCTAACACAGAGTAAAGCTATTAAATTCAATATTCTAGAGTTCACTTTGACTTTCAAGGACGTTAGTAGTGACAGGACGTTATCTCGCATTTACGCTTTGTTTTATATGTATTATTACCATATCAATTGCTTTCTTTTTTACTGATGATGAGCGTGGTGCAACGAGTGTGGCTGAAAATGCTTTAGCTGGCGAAGACGTTGAGACTAATTCATTAGCGATTGACCCTTATAAAGCTGACACCATTCAAATCAATAAGCCTCAAGTTTTAGCAAACAGCCATAAGTCAGCCTTAGAGCACAAGACTGATGATTTTAAAACAAATATTGAACAGCTTACTTGCTCTCTCGATTATCCGTCGTTTTCTAAAAATAGGGCTAACGAAAATGCCGCATATTTTGATTCGCTTGCGACTTCCTCAAACCTGACTGATCGTTTAAACCATGCGTTATTTGCGACTGCCCCCGAAGGCAGTAATAAATTTGAACACTTGTACGAACACTTTCAGTTAGAGCTGATGTCAGTTTCACTATAGCTGAAATGATGATGTTTTCAGATGAAGCCTTGATGCGCCAATTTCTTCGTAGCATGGGCAATATTGGCGATGTTGAAGCTGGCAAGTTAGTGTTTGAAAAGAATCAGCACTTAGTCGCGAAATACCAAGAGTCTTGCCACTTATAGTCTAATGATAACGGCTGAAGAGCGAGGTCACAGGCCATAAACGATAATCATAAAAGCTAAAGCTACAAGAAGAAGACCCTCAAAAATTGAGGGTCTTAATAATTTGGCTTTTGATGTGAATGGTTTTATGAGTGCAAGCTTTTTGGGCTAACTATGCTGCTTAACCTCTGCAAAGTGAGCTAAATTGCTCGCTGAGTACTTAGTGCTCTAATAATTGAAACAATAACTTTTTCACAAACTGCGGTTCGAACGGTTTGTCGCATAAAGCATTGACGCCGTCTTGCTCAATATTTGCCAAATGTGTTTCGCTACTTTCACTGGTGACCATCAGTACGGGAATATGCGATTGCTGGCTTTGCTCTCGAATATACTTGGTTAGCTCACGGCCATCAACTTCCGGCATATTGTAGTCAGTGACAACAAGGTCAAACATGGTATCTTCTAGCGCAGCGATCGCTTCTTTACCGTCCGCGGCTTCTGTAACTTTTTGCAGCCCTAGATTATTCAGTACACGTCTAATGTGATTGCGGGCTAGGGTACTGTCATCCACTAACAAAACGCGAATCTCGTTAACATCGAAGTAATCAAGATCCATTTCATCTGGTGAAAGCAGATCTATGGTGGTGTTGATTGCCGCGCCCAAGTGATCTGGAGTAAATGGTTTTGGCAATAGGGCAACCACGCCGGATTGCTTAAACTCTTCCAAGTGTTCTTTTTTGTATTCACTCGTTACCAGCATAAAGGCAATATCGGCCAACCTTTCGTTGGTTTTGATGTGCTTCAATACATCAAGCGCGGTACCATCGTCAAAATACATGGCACTGGCAATTAAGTCTGGCGGGTGTCGCTCGATAATTTCAATTGTTTCAGCAACATTATTCGCTGTCGTGATTTGGCTAATGCCTTCTTTTTCGAATTTACCAAGGATAATTTTTCGCTGAGTATCTGATGGCTCTATCAATAAGATAGACAGTTCGTTTGGGGTAATATTTGCCATTACTGCTTCCGCTTGTGTTGTACTAATATAGGATTGTTTTTACTATTGGTTTAACGGCTTTATTTGTTGAAAGAAAGTGTCAAGACTTGATGCATTGTCAGCGATAGTATTATCCGCCAGTAAACTTCACTTTAAAGCCTTCTTTTTCCAATACATTTTTAATTACATCGCGCTTGTCTCCTTGCACTTCGATGGTTTCGTCAACCACGCTGCCACCTGTGCCACAGCTTTTTTTTAGCTTGCTGGCTAGGGCTTTTAATTCCTTTGCCGGTAACCCCAGACCAGAGATCACCATCACACCTTTCCCTTTTCTGCCTTTTGTTTCACGGCGTACCTTAGCAAAGCCATCACTTGGCGTAACGGTTTCTTCGACTTCTTCTTTGATACGGCCTTTATCGGTGGAGTAAACGAGGGTAGATAATTGGTCTTGCCAAGACATGGGAAAATTGCTCTCAATAAAATTTAGGTAATTATACACGCATTGAAAAAGAGCAGGCGAAAAAAAACCAGCGATTCTTATCGAACTACTGGTTTTTTGATTTACGCCAAACTTACATTAGTTTCACATAAAATTTACAACAAATTTAACGTTAACTAATCAAGTGTTTAGCTTTATTTTAGTCTTGAATAGACTTATAGCTTACCTTCCAATTCAGGTAATGCTTCGAATAAGTCAGCTTCTAAACCGTAGTCAGCTACTTGGAAGATAGGCGCTTCTGGGTCTTTGTTAATCGCGACAATCACTTTCGAGTCTTTCATACCCGCTAGGTGTTGAATGGCACCAGAAATACCCACGGCAATGTATAGGTCAGGGGCAACAATTTTACCTGTTTGACCTACTTGCATATCGTTTGGTACGAAGCCAGCATCAACCGCTGCACGAGATGCACCAATCGCTGCGCCAAGTTTGTCAGCAATACCTTCAAGTAGTTTGAAGTTATCGCCATTTTGCATACCGCGGCCACCAGAGATAACGATAGGTGCGGCACCAAGGTCAGGGCGCTCTGATTCAGTTAATTCGTCAGAAAAGTGGCTAGAAATACCAGCGTCAGTTGCTTGGCCTAAAGCTACTACTTCGGCGCTGCCGTCTGTTGCTACTGCGTCGAATGCCGTTGCACGAACTGTGATCACTTTCTTCGCATCTAAGCTTTGTACTGTGGCAATTGCGTTACCCGCGTAGATTGGGCGAACGAAGGTATCAGCACTTTCAACACCAATGATGTCAGAAATTTGAGCAACGTCTAAAAGCGCAGCAACGCGCGGCATAAAGTTCTTACCAGTAGTAAGTGCTGTTGCGATGATTGCGTCGTAGTCTGCTGCTAATTCAGTCACTAATAAAGAAACGTTTTCAGCCAGTTGGTGAGCGTAAGCAGCGTTATCTGCTACTAATACTTTTGCTACACCACTTAGTTTTGCTGCTTCTTCTGCAACTGCACCACAGTTGTGACCTGCCACTAAAAGGTGAATGTCGCCACCAATTTTTTGTGCAGCTGCAACTGTTTTTAACGTTTCAGCTTTTAAGCTGCTGTTGTCGTGTTCTGCGTAAACTAAAATCATGAGATCACCTTCGCTTCAGTTTTTAACTTCTCAATTAATTGGTCAACAGACTCAACCATAATACCAGCGCTGCGCTCTGCAGGCGGTGTTACTTTGATGACGTTAGCACGCGGGCTCAAGTCGATACCAAAATCACCTGCGGCTTTAACATCTAAAGGCTTACGCTTAGCTTTCATGATGTCAGGTAATTTTGCGTAACGCGGTTCGTTCAAACGAAGATCAGTGGTGACAATCGCAGGTAGGTTAAGTGCTACTGTTTGTAGGCCACCATCAACTTCACGAGTAACGTTGACTTTGTCGCCTTCAACTTTAACTTCAGACGCGAATGTACCTTGCGGCATACCTGTTAGGGCACCTAACATTTGGCCCGTTTGGTTGTTGTCTGAGTCAATTGACTGCTTACCAAGGATAACCAGTTGAGGCGCTTCTTCTTCAACCACTTTTTGTAGCAATTTAGCGATGTTAATTGAATCTAACGCGACTTCCGTCTCAATGCGAATTGCGCGGTCTGCACCAAGCGCTAATGCCGTGCGGATTTGCTCTTCACACTTTTTGTCGCCGATAGAAACAACAACGACTTCTGTTGCGACGCCAGCTTCTTTTAAGCGAACAGCTTCTTCTACTGCGATTTCACAGAATGGGTTAACCGCCATTTTTACGTTAGCTAAGTCAACATCTGAATTGTCAGGTTTAACACGTACCTTGACGTTATAGTCAATTACGCGTTTGATGGGTACTAATACTTTCATCATCGCCTCTATTTTATTTCTTGTCATGTAAGAGGTGTTAACACCTTAGTGTTATCACCAAAATTTGAGTAAACGCTCGACAGACTACTTTTAGTTAACGGTTACGTCAATGCTCCACGTTTTAGATCTATGAACTCACTTGCGCAAAATCAATGCTCAGCGAGTAAATTGTTTTTAACAGGATAGTATTTGTCGGCAAAATATCTATAATGGGGAGATATTATCAAACGCATGTTTGAAATTCAAACGAGTGTTTGAATGACGCGAAACAAAACATTCAAGGGGGAATTATGGAACGCGAATCGATGGAGTTTGATGTCGTCATCGTGGGTGCCGGTCCATCAGGTCTAGCGGCTGCTTGTCGCATCATGCAGCAAGCACAAGAGAAAGAACAAGAGTTGATGGTATGTGTGGTTGAAAAGGGCTCAGAAGTCGGTGCACACATACTTTCAGGTGCGGTATTTGAACCTAGCTCGCTAACAGAACTTTTCCCTGATTGGAAAGAAAAAGGGGCGCCGTTAAACACGCCAGTAAGCGGCGATGACATTTATTATTTCAATGGTGAAAATAGCGCGCACAAATTGCCGGGCTTTATGACACCTAAAACCATGCACAATGAAGGTAACTACATTGTCAGTATGGGTAATGTCTGTCGTTGGTTGGCAGAGCAAGCGGAAGAGTTGGGCGTTGAAATCTTCCCGGGCTTTGCGGCACAAGAAGTTATTTACAACGAAGATGGCAGCGTTGGTGGCATCATTACTGGCGATATGGGCTTAGATCGCGACGGTAATGAAAAAGACTCATTTATGCCGGGTATGGAACTTCGTGCCAAGTACACAGTATTTGCCGAAGGTTGTCGTGGTCACTTGGGTAAAGAGCTTATCAACAAGTTTGATTTAAGCGATGGCAAATCACCACAGCATTATGGTATTGGTTTTAAAGAAATTTGGGATATTGATCCAGAGAAGCACCAAGAAGGCTTAGTCGTACACTCTGCAGGCTGGCCATTAAGCAATGACACCGGCGGCGGTGGTTACTTGTATCACGCCGAAAACAACCAAGTGTTTGTTGGTTTAATTGTTGATTTAAGCTACTCAAACCCGCATTTAAGTCCGTTTGAAGAATTCCAGCGTTACAAGCATCACCCTAAAATTAGCCAATATTTAGCAGGCGGTAAGCGTGTTTCTTACGGTGCACGTGCTTTAGCGAAAGGTGGCTTTAATTCATTGATCAAGCAAACTATGCCGGGTGGTATTATTGTCGGTTGTGATGCCGGTACCATGAATGCGGCGAAAATCAAAGGTAACCACGCGGCGATGAAGTCTGGCTTATTGGCGGCGGAAACGATTGTTGAAGCGCTAGCGAGCGGCGATGAAGGCGGTAAAGACTTAACTGCTTACGATGAGAAGTTTAAAGCGTCTTGGTTATACGAAGAGTTGTACAACACACGTAACTTTACACCATCAATGCACAAACTAGGTACATTCTGGGGTGGTGCATACACGACCATCGACCAAAACTTCTTTGGCGGTAAATTGCCATTTAACTTCCGTGATGACTCTCTTGATCACGCGCAGTTAAAACTGGCAAGTGAAGCACCAGTTATTGACTATGCTAAGCCTGATGGCAAGTTAAGCTTTGACCGCTTATCGTCTGTGTTCTTATCGAACACTAACCACGAAGAAGAACAGCCATGCCACTTAAAACTAGCCGATGCAAGCATTCCAATGACAGTGAACATGGAAAAATACGCAGAGCCTGCACAGCGTTACTGTCCAGCTGGCGTATATGAAGTACAAGAAACAGAAGACGGTAAGCAGTTTGTCATTAATGCACAAAACTGTATTCACTGTAAAACGTGTGACATTAAAGACCCAAGCCAGAATATTACCTGGGTAGCGCCAGAAGGCACGGGTGGTCCAAATTACCCGAACATGTAATTTAGCGATTGTTTACGGACAAACTACGCTAACTAAACCGTGCTAACAAAAAACCACTTCATTTGAAGTGGTTTTTTTATGGCGATTGAAACGTGGATTACATCTTAGTAGACGATATGTATCGTCAGAAATATTTACACTCGTGGTTCTGCTAATAAAGAGCGCGCCAAATAACTCTATGAAAAATAATTAAATCAAATAGAGGGAACATTTTATGCTTTGCTCAAGCAGATATCTTAGTTTCTAACAGTCTAGAATTCACAAGCCATTAAGGCTAAAAGCTCGGGTAAGTTAAATAGTAGGTAGTGTATCCGGATTATCACCAGGGGTAGGGGTAAGCGGTAGGTGAATGAACACAGCATTTATTTCAGTGTTGTAGTTAGTAGTAACCAAGAGGAGAGTGTTGTGATCGGCTGACAGTCTGATGGTTGACAACTACAATGGAGATAGTCGTGTCGGCCTTTAATTCTTACTCTGCACTTTACCCTCAAACCCCTTTATCAACTAATCAAGCATCAACCGCGACTAACGTCGTTTTTATCGCTGGTGATCTCGCTCATGCCGATTACTTATTGGGCGAACTGGCAGCCACTAACCAGATCCATTTTTTCAATCACTTTGTTGAGCTGTTTAGTCAGCTTGAGCAAGTTATCTCGACCCAATCCTCAGTGCATTTACATATATTCTGTCATGGTCAGTCTGGACACTTGCAGCTGGGTGATAACAAGTTGGATGGGCAAGCGCTTGCTGACTATGCGGAAGTGATACTACCGACGCCAATTTTTAACGTTACTGCCTTGCATTTTTATGCCTGTCAGCTTGCCAAGGGGGAGCTAGGGCAAGCCTTTATTCGCCAATGGCAAGCGATCTGCCAGTGCCCTGTCTACGCCTCGTCTGACAAATTGGGTAATGCGGCGTTAGGCGGCCAGTGGCAGTTCACCTCGTTTTCTGATTGGTTGAATGTGCGGCTAAATGCGCACCTTAATGAGCAAGTTGACGATTACTTTGATAGCGCACTGGAACTGCAATTAAGTACGCCGATATTGCCAGCCAGTACCATGGCGCATTATCCCGGCTTGCTAGATCCATTAACGGATGAGCGAGTGGTTAATACCGTCACCGAAAGTACCCAACAAAATGCCCATACTAGCGTGTTAGCAGATGGTAGCTATGTCACGGTCTGGCAGTCTATTAGAGAGAGTGGCACTTGGGGAATTTATGGGCAGCGCTTTAGTGCCGATGGCGGGCCAATAGGTCATGAATTCGCAGTTAATCAGGTGGTACCAGGTAATCAGTTAGGTCCGCGTATTACGGGTTTAGATGACGGTAGTTTCGTTGTAGTTTGGTATGGAACAGGCGGTATAGATACAAGCGGAAATGGTATTTACATGAGGCGTATTGATGCTGCCGGAAACCCACTTTCTGATGATATTATCGTGAATCAACAGCTCAGTGGAACGCAGGATACTCCTGACATAGCATTACTCTCTGACGGAAAGTTTGTAGTAGTTTGGAATGATGGTTCGTCAAGTCTGGATGGTAGTGGTGCTGGTATTATCGGCCGATTATTTAATGCGGATATGAGTGCCGCCAGTAGTGAATTTTTAATTAATAGTACAACTGCTGGTGCCCAATTTGAAGCGCGCGTAGATGCGACTGCTGGTGGCTTTGCCGTAACTTGGGTATCGCCCGGCTTAACCGGCGGTAACAGTAATGATATTGCCGCTCAGCGTTTTGATAATAATGCGGCGCTGGTTGGCAGTGAAATATCCGTCAGTTTACAAACGGGTAGCCAACGTCGCCCAGATATTGCCTATTTTAGCGATGGTGGCTTTGTCGTCACCTGGTGGGACGATACTGGCGGACTTGATGGTAGTGCTCATGGCGTTTATGCGCAGGTCTTTGATAATACTGGTACGCCAACGACAGGGCTGTTTTTAGTTAATAACACCACCTCGTCTAACCAAGATCTGCCCAGTATTGCAGTGCTGGGTAATGATAACTTTGTGATTGCTTGGGATGGCAATGGCACGGGCGATAGCAATGGCGTGTTCTATCGCGAATACCAACAAGATGGTACGCCTGTCGGTACTGAGCAGCTCGCCAATAGCACCACAGCAGGCACACAATCGCTGCCATCGGTTACAGCGCTATCAGGTAATAATTTTTTAATTGATTGGACTGACAGTGCTTTGGATGGCAGTAGTAATGCGGTGGTTCAACGACTATTTGGCGATTTGGCCAGCTTTACTGGCCAAGCAAACCCACAAGTGCTGGATTTTGTCTCCAATATTACGTTTGACGAAAACACCGTTAATGCCGCGCCGCAAATACTCGATATTGCGGTTGCTGTGGTCGATAGCGACTCCAGTGACTTTGATGGTGGTAGCTTGTCATTTGAATATATAGTTGGCGGTAGTAGTGAAGATAACCTGACCATTCGCAACCAAGGTAATGGCGCCAACCAAATCAGCGTCAGTGGCAATACTGTTAGCTATGAAGGTACGGCGATCGGCACCATTGCCGCAGATGGCTTAACGGGTAATAGCTTAGTGATTGATTTAAATGCTAACGCTAATCCCACTTCGGTAGAAGCTTTGCTGGAAAATATCCAGTACCAGAATACGTCCCAATCACCACAGTCACAACGGACCTTATCTTTACGTTTAACGGATGGTGACGGCGGTGGTAGTGAAAATGTAAGTACGGTGATCAATGTCACCCAAGTAAATGATTCCACGGTATCTGCGGGGCCAACCAGTATCGTCAATACCTACTTTAATTCGACACAAGAAAATGCCGATATTGCCGCTTTTGATGATGGTAGCTTTATCATTACTTGGGATAGTTTTTCACAAAACGATGCCAGCAATTATGGTATTCATGCGCAGCGTTATAGCGCTGATGGCACGCCGATAGGTATTGAGCTGCAAATTAACCAAAGCGACCATGGCTTTACCGATACTTCACAGCGCTATCCGGCGGTAGCAACCTTTGCTGACGGCAGTTTTATGCTAGCTTGGACTGGTGCTGGCGGCTCTGGTGAAGATAGCCAAGGGGCATATGGGCGAATTTTTAATGCCGACGGCACCCCCGCGACAGATGATTTTCAGTTAAATGAATTTACCTCCAGCACCCAGCAGTTTGTCGAGTTGCAACGTTTATCAGATGGCAATGTCGCTGCGGTATGGGAGTCTTTCGGCGCAGATGGGAGCAGTTACGCGATTGTCGGGCGCATATATACGCCAGCAGGTACACCAGTCACCAGTGAGTTTGTGATCAATACCACTACGACTAGTAATCAGCGAGACCCATCTATTGATGCGTACAATGGTGGTTATTTGGTCAGCTGGCATGCAGAAGGCTTAACGGGAGGTAATAGCAATGATATTGTTAGTCAGCGCATCAATAACGACGGTACCTTAGATGGCACTGAAATTGTTGCTAATTTAGGAGAGGCAGGCGCTCAAATACAAGCCACCGTGGCGGCCTATTCGGATGGTAGCTTTATTGTGGTCTGGAGTGGTGTTGGCACCGACGACAGCAATGGCGTTTTTGGTCAACGTTTTGATGCCAGTAACAACCCGTTGGGCAGTATCTTTAGGGTCAACGAAACTACGGCCAATACACAGAACCGGCCGGAGATTGCTATTCTAGACAATGGTAATTTTGTCGTGACTTGGTATAGCTCAAATACCGGTGATGTCTTTCGCCGCGAATTTGCCGCAGATGGTACGCCGATAGATAGTGAAGTCCGAGTCAACAATACCTTTACTAGTAATACCCAGCAATTGCCAGTCATAGCTCATACCGGAGGTAATAATTATGCCATCGCCTATCAATCTAATGGCGGTGAAGACGGCAACAGCTCTACCATTTTACTCGACCTATTTGGCAGCTTTAATCAGCAAAGCAACCCTTTAGTGGTTGGCTTTGAGACGGAGTACACCTTTTCTGAAAGTGGCGTCAATGCGGCGCCTGTTATTCTCGAAACTGGCATTTCAGTGACCGATATTGATTCCGCCAATTTTGATGGCGGTAACCTTACCGCTGGCTATAACATAGGTGGCGGCAGCGAGGATCAGTTAGGTGTTCGCAACGAAGGTAATAACCCCGCGCAAATTGGAGTGAGCGGTACCACTGTCAGCTTTGGCGGCACAGCAATTGGTACTATAGTGCTTGATGGCAGTAATGGTACGCCGCTCAGTATCAACCTTAATGCTAATGCAACGCCGGCAGCGGTTGAGGCGCTACTGGAAAACCTCACTTATCAAAACACCTCACAAAGCCCAACAGAAAGCCGTGGTGTGTCGGTGCGTTTAACCGACGGTGACGGCGGTGCATCAGCAAATCAATTTTCCATCATTAATGTTAATGCCGACCCTGACTCAACGCCAAGTACCAGTGGGCCATCGGTGGTTAATAGTTACTTTAACAGCACCCAGCAGCGCCCCGGTGTTGATGGTTTTGACGACGGCAGTTATATCATTGTTTGGGAAAGCTATGGTCAAGCTGATGTCAGCACTGGCTTTGCTAGCATTCACGGTCAGCGCTATAACGCCGAAGGTAACCCAATTGGCGTCGAGCTACTGATTAATCAAAATGAAATTCCTTTTATTAACACTTCGGAGATCACTCCAGATGTGGTGACCTTTGCTGATGGCAGTTTTGTCGTCGCTTGGCGTGGTGCTGGCAATGGCGATAGTGTTGGTATTTTTGCACAACGCTTTGATGCCAATAGTGTGCCCGTTGGTGATACCTTCTTAATCAACCAATTTACCAGTAGTACGCAAGAAGCGATCCAACTAACGCGCTTGAGTGATGGCAACTTTGCCGCCGTATGGCACTCAAATGGTGGTGATGGCAGCAGTTGGGGCATAAGTGCTCGCATTTATCAGCCAGATGGTACGCCAGTCACCAATGAGTTTGTGGTTAATAATTTCACGGCTTCTAGTCAATTCTTCCCCACTGTGAGTGCTTATAATGGCGGTTTTGTCGTCGGTTGGGAGTCGTTCGGTCAAACGGGCGGCAGTGATTACGACATTATTGCGCGCCAAATCAATAACGACGGCAGTTTTGCCAGCGGTGATATTGATGTCTCGCTCGGGCAGTCAGGCGATCAGCGCAATGCTCATGTCAGCGCCCAAAGTGATGGCAGCTTTGTCATGGTGTGGGAAGATAGATCAGGGGCTTCTGATGGTAATGGCTATGCGATAGTCGGGCAACGCTTTGACAGTGCCGGTAGCCCAGTCGGCAGTCAGTTTTTAGTTAATCAAACCTTCTCTGGCAATCAACAGGTGCCAGAGGTGAGCTATCTTGCCAACGGTAACTTTGTCGTCACTTGGTATGACCCGGCGAGCTCAGATGTCCAACGCCGTGAATTCGATAGCAATGGCAATGCTATTGACGGCCAGCAGACCGTCAATATACCGGGCTTTTCATCAACGCAAAACAATCCGGCGATCAGCCATTTAGGCAATAGTAACTATGTTATCGCGTTTGATTCCAATGGCGGCGAAGATGGCAATGGCACAGGTGTATTTCAAAATTTATTTGGCCCGAGTGGCTTGCAATCTAACCCTGAAATCTCCGGCTTTTCTGGAACAACGTTTGCCGAAAATGATGTCAACACCGCACCGCAAATTATCGACCCCGGTGTTTCGCTTGTTGATATTGACTCGGCCAACTTTGACGGTGGCCAGCTAACCCTAGGCTATTTGCAAAATGCTCGAACCGATGATCAACTTGGCGTTTTCAATGAAGGTAATGGCCTAGGTCAAATTGGTGTGTCCGGCAATAACATTTCATATTCAGGAACACAAATCGGCACTATTCAAGCCAGTAATGACGGTAGTAATGGTGGCCGGTTAGTGATTGATTTAACGGCCAATGCGAGCCTTGCTGCAGTGGAAGCACTGTTAGAGAACCTCACTTATGCCAATACCTCGCAATCCCCGCTGACCAGTCGCAGCCTTTCGTTGAATCTCGAAGACGGCGATGGCGGTAGCACAGGGCATGTTCCCTTTACCATAGCTATTACACCGTCATCAGAAAGCAGTGAGTCTGTGTTTGGGGTAGAGCGCATCAATAGTTATATCAGCGGTACTCAATACGATCCGCGTGCCGACAGTGGTGCCGATGGCAGCTATGTCGTCACTTGGTATTCACAAAACCAAGATGGCAATGGGCAGGGAATTTATGCCCAGCGTTTTGATGCTAATGGTATTGCGCTAGGTCGTGAATTTCAGGTCAATACCAGTACCACAGGCAACCAAACCAATCCAGACGTTGCCGTGCTCACTGATGGCACTTTTGTGATTGCTTGGGATGGTGCGGGCATTAACGATCCGGGCCAAGGGGTTCATGCTCAGCGTTTTGCCGCCGATGGTACGCCGTTAGGGGCTGAATTTAACCTGCGCGCATTAACCGATACCTCTGAGTTCAGTGTTGCCTTAACTGCATTAAGTGACGGTAAATTTGCTGCCTCATGGACAGACAGCAGTGATATTGCCATTCGTTTATTTAATGCAGATGGCAGTCCAGTGGCGGATGAATTTATTGCCAATACGACCACCACTAGCAGCCAATTTTCTTCACACATTGCCAGCTTTAATGGCGGTTTTATTGCTACTTGGATTTCTAACGGCCAAACCGGTGGCAGTAGCAATGACGTTGTCGCGCAGCGCTTTGATAACAATGGTAATCCTGTTGGCGCTGAAATTGACGTTTTCTTAGGCAGTGGTAATCAATCGGTTGCGCAAGTAGCAGCATTTACTGACGGCAGCTTTGTCGTTGCCTTTCAATCGGATAGTGATGGCAGCAGTAATGGCGTCTTTGTTCAGCGCTTTAACTCGGACGGCACCACCAATGGCAGTGCTATCCAGGCGAATCAAACAACAGTTAATTCGCAAGCTAATCCAAGTGTGATTGCACTGGCTAATGGTAACTTTGTGGTTGGCTGGGACGGTAATGGTGCTGGTGATAGTGATGGTGCCTTTGTCAGAGAATTTGACACTAATGGCAATCCCATCAATGGCGAAGTATTAGTCAGCAGTACCTCGGTATCCTCAGCCGACACACTAAATCTGGTAGCGCTTGGCAATACCAGTAATTATCTGGGGGTTTGGGCGGATTTTAATATTACCAGTGCAGGTGGCAGCAGTTGGGATATTTACCAAAATATCTTTGGTAATTCCGCTGACTTTAACCGCCAAGCAAATCCAGTACTGGATGATTTAACTGGCGTTCGCCAAATTGTGCAGTCCAACTCTGCCGTGCCTGTGCATATTGACGCGGATGTGTTACTGACCGATAGCGACTCGGCCAATTTTGATGGCGGTTATTTAGATTTATTCCATTTAACTGCAAGTGATGCCGACGATTTACTGGCAATTGCCTCAACAGGTACAGGCACTGGCCAAATTCAACTGACTGGCAACGATGTGCAATATCAAGGTACTAGCATAGGTACCTTAGATAGCACCGAAAATGGCTCCGGCGGGGCTGGTTTACGGGTTGACTTTAATAGCAACGCAACGGCGATGGCGGTGCAAACGTTAGTTGAGAGCCTGACTTATGCCTCACAAAATAATGTGGTTGGCGATCAATACCTTGGCCTGCGTATTAGTGACGGTGACGGCGGTGTTAATGGACCGATGCAGATCTTTATTGACCATACCACCGCCATTAACCCGCCAAACTTACTGGTTGAAGATGTTGAACCGAGCGCGACCTTTGATGAAGCTGATGTGCAAAACCAATTAGCGACTATCGACCCAGCGATTAACTTCGAATATAACGGCAGTAATAGCTTAGTGAATGGCCGGGTAGAGCTGTCATTTACTTCTGTATCTAGCTTTGAAGATACCTTAGGCGTGGTTAATCAAGGCACAGGGACTGGGCAAATTGGCGTATCTGGCACAGATATCACTTTTGAAGGTACTAATTTTGCCACGATTGACGGTGTGCTAAATGGTCAAAATGGCCAAGACTTAACCATTAACCTTGGCGCTAACACCACAGAGCAATCAGTTGAAGCCTTACTGGAAGCGTTAGGGTATGGCACCACCAGTGACGCACCGCCAAGCCGCACTTTGAGTGTATTTGTCGCCGACAGTGGCAATCAAATCTCTAATTTATCCAGCATTGCACTTGCCTTTAATCAAGACGATACCGGTAGCGAGCTGCTGTTTGATCGCGACATCATCAATCAATTCCAAACCGGCAATCAAGTCACACCTGCAGCGGCGATTTTGGTCGGCGGTGGCTATGTGGTGGTTTGGGAGTCGCAAGACGCACAAGATGGCAATAGCGGTGGCATTTTCGCGCAACGTTTTAATGATGTTGGTGAGGCCTTAGGCAATGAAATTCAAATCAATGAGCGCACCTTTGGCGATCAGCAGCAGCCACGAGTCGCAGGTTTAAGCGACGGCAGTTTTGTCGTCGTCTGGTCAGGACCATTGAGCGACGAAAGCAGCAATACTAATGTTTTTGCTCAGCGTGTCGCTGCTGACGGTAGTTTGCTAGGCAGTGAAATTCAAGTGAATACCTTAGCGGCCAATACCCAAAATGATCCCTTTGTTACTGCCATTCCCAGTGGCGGTTTTGTCGTTTCATTTACCAGCAGTGATGGCTCGCTAGCCGATATTAGCGGTGATGCTGTTGCGCTGCGTTATTTTGATAACGCAGGGGTGCCAACAGGCCCTGAAACCTTGGCTAATACCTCATTTGCTGGCAATCAGAGTTATGCAGCCATGGCAGCCACTAACAGTGCGTTGTTGGTGGCGTGGAATACGTCGACGGGTGATGATATTGATGCCCGCATTTTTAACCCTGCCAACGGTAACGAGCTAGTGGCAGAGTTTCAGGTTAATAGCACTGAATCCGGTGATATTTGGATTGAACCTAGCGTTACGGCGCTAAACGATGGCTCCTTCTTAGTGATTTGGGGTCATTTTATCGATGAATTTGACACTAACTTCTGGGGCTTTAGAGGGCAACGTATCGGCGCGGATGGCAGCTTTATTGGTGACGAATTTATTGTTAATACCGCCCAAACCGTTTGGACGAGCCAAGATGCCGCTGAAGTGACCACCTTGGCCAATGGCAATGTCATGGTGGTATGGGGCAGCAGTGTTGGCGGCGGTGGTGAAAATATTTATGCGCAGGAATTTGATGTTTCTGGCACCACACCAACGAAAATTGATGGCCCACTATTTGTTGGTAATGGGCCAAGCACAGATCATCAAAATACCGTAGTGGCGGTTGGTGCTAATAGCGCGGCAGTGATTTGGTCTGGCTTTAACTTAACCACACCGACCAACAGTACTTATGAAATTGGCCAGCAGTTAGTTGGCCCTGCGGGCGATATAGTTCGTCAGCTAAATCCGGATATTAGTAACTTACCTGACACGGTTTCACTGGCCGAAGATAGCGGCCCACAAACCTTCTTAGCTGGCGTTGATTTATTGGATTTTGATTCGGCAGATTTAGACGGTGGCTCGTTATGGCTAAGCGTGATCAGTGGCTATGGCAGTTTAGATGAAGTGCAAGATGCGGCGAATCAAGACAACTGGTCAGTGCGCAATCAAGGCACAGGTACCGGAGAAATTGGGGTAAGTGGCTCGGCGATCAGCTATCAAGGCACTAATATCGGTACCCTTGTCAGTGACGGGCAGGCGGGCAACCCGCTGCAAATCGACTTTAATGCTAATGCTACTCCTGATGCGGTCACGGCATTGCTACAAAATATCACCTATGCCAATAACTCTGCAGGGCCTGTGTTAAATCGCGAAGTTGCGATTCGCGTTAGCGATGGGGATGGCGGCTCGAATAGCAATCAAACCTTTACACTGGAAGTTACTCCGGTTGCTGATGGCAGCACCGCGCAAGGCGGCGATGTGCTGGTTAACAGTTATTTACCGGGTAATCAGACACTACCTAATATTACCGCTTTTAGCCAAACCACAGGCGATTTTAATGGTTACTATGTGGTCACTTGGCAATCGGATGGTGCACAAGACGGCAGTGGCAACGGCATCTTTGCGCAAATTTTTTCGCCAGACGGTACCCATTACGGCAATGAAGTCGTCGTTAATACGTCAACGTTTGGTGAGCAAACATTGCCAATCGTGGTTGAAACCGCTAATGGTTTTGTCATCGCGTGGCAAGATAATAATGGCGTTGATGCTAGTGGTTTCGGCATTATTGCCCGTCAATTTGACTTTAGCGGTAACCCCATCGGTGATGAGTTTATTGTTAACGAAACGACGGTCAGTACACAAGCGGCTCCCGGACTCGTCGCACTGAATAACGGCGGCTTTGCCGCCACCTGGCAAGGCAATGGCGATCAAACCGGTAATATTGATAACAGTGGTGCCTTCCTGCGCCTATTTGATAGCAATATGCTGCCAACCACAGGCGAAATCTTGGTTAATGAATTAGCAACTGGCACCCAGTCGCAAGTGGAAGTGACACAGCTTGCCAATAATACCTTAGCAGTGACATGGCAAGATAGCAGCGGCACCATCAATGGTCGTTTATACAACCTTGATGGTTCGCCAGCGGGGAGTGAATTTACTGTGCCGGGCAATCCGGGCACTGAATTTGATCCAGATATCGTGGCACTGAGCGGTGGTGGCTTTGTTGTTGTATATACCAATGACTCTGATGGCAATAGCTGGGGCACCTACGCGCAAATCTATGATAACAGCGCCAATACGGTCGGCGATGAATTCAGGGTGAATGATAATGTCAGCGGCCTTCAGTACCAAGCGCGCATAGCGGCAACCGACAATGGCGGTTTTGTCGTTGCTTTCTATGACACGGCAAGCCCAGATCGTATCGTTGCCCAACAATTTGATGCAACTGGCGAGCGCATTGATAACCAAACCACAGTTAATGTTGGCAATGTCAGTACAGACCAACAACCGGATGTTGCGGGTTTGCCGGGCGGCGGCTTTGCAGTGACTTGGTCCGGGTTTAATTTAGAGACAAATCCCACTAACAGCACCTATGGCGTTTTTGTCCGTAACTTTGGCAGTGATGGCCAATTTTCAGCAGATATTGGCTCACTGAATTTGGCAGGCTTGCCAGCTAATATCAGCTTGGATGAAAGTGATGTCCCACAACTATTGCTCCCCTCCGTTGATCTTGATGGTGGCAGCGGTAATAACTTTGATGGCGGTATGCTGTGGATCAACGTGATTGAGGGTTACGGTGAAGCAGCTCAGTTCCCAGATTCAAATCAACAAGATAACTTCTCGGTGCGCGATCAAGGAAATGGCGCAGGACAAATTGGCGTATCTGGCTCGACCATTTCAATTGGTGGCGTGGCTTTTGCCAACATAGTTGATGATGGTCAAAATGGCAGCCGCCTAGCGATTGAGTTTGGTGCCAACGCGACACAAGAAGCGCTTACCGCGCTAATTCAAAATATCACTTACCTCAATGGCTCTGATGGTCCTGCCAATAACCGGACGATTTCGGTGCGGGTAAACGACGGTAATGGCGCATCAACCTTGAACAATATGGTTAACTTAACGGTTAACCCAATTCCTGATGGCGCAACGCCACAAGGCGATGATATTCAGGTGAACACCTTCGAGGCCAATGATCAGCAAAATTCAGCGGTGACCGAATTAAGTGATGGCAGCATTGTCGTGGTATGGCGCTCGAACTTACAAGACGGCTGGCAAGAAGGCATAGTTGCCCAGCGTTTTGACAGTAATGGCGCGCCGATAGGTAATGAATTTATTGTCAATGAGTACACGCCTCAAGGTCAAAATCTACCGAGTGTTGCTGCTGTTAACGGTGGTTTTGTTGTCGCTTGGCAAGGGCGAGGCGAGTCAGATACCGCAGGTGTGCATGCAAGGCTCTTTGATCTTAATGGTGTGCCACAAGGTGGCGACTTTACCCTTAACGACACGTTAATTAGTACTCAAGATATGGTCAACCTGACCGCACTTGCCAATGGCGGTTTTGCCGCAGTTTGGGATGGTAATGGCGCCGGTGATGCGAATGGTATATTCCTGCGCCTATTTGACGCCAGTGGTAATCCGACTACTGCCGAAATCTTAGCTAATGAAGTGGCCTCAGGTACGCAAACTGTGCCAAGAGTCAGTCAACTCAGCGATGGCAAACTGGCGGTTGTTTGGCTAGAAAGTAGCGCGGTTGAAGGGCGCTTGTTTAATAGTGATGGCACTCCATTTGCTGGCGATTTCAGTATTCCCGGTAATCCGGGAAATGAATCAGAGCCTGCTATCGCCGCGCTTAATGGTGGCGGCTTTGTGGTGATTTATACCAACGCCACTGACGGCTCCAGTAATGGCGTTTACGGCCAACTGCTGGATAACAGCGGTAACTTAGTGGGTAGCGAATTCCGGGTAAATGAAGCAACAGCTAATGGCCAGTCGCAGCCAGAAGTGACTGCCACCGCTAATGGCGGTTTTGCGGTCAGTTACTACACCGCCAATAACCCAGACCGCATTCTGGTGCAGCAATTTGATCAAGACGCTAATCTTATTGATGGCCCGATTGTCGCCAATCAAGGTAATGTCAGTACCGACTGGGAGCCTAACATTGCCGGCCTCAGTGGTGGCGGTTTTGTCACCACTTGGTCTGGCTTTAATCTGGAAGACAGCAATACCAATAGCTATGGTATTTTTATGCGCTTATTTGGCAGTGATGGCCAATTTGTGCGCAGTCAGGCACCTCAAGTTCAATTGGCCGCGAGTGCCATTAATTTTACCGAAAATGAAGTAAATTTTGCGCCGCAAACCTTAATTATTGGCGCAGGTGTTGCTGACATTGATTCCACCGATTTTGATGGCGGTCAGCTGGTGATCAGCCGAATTTCTTCCTATGGCCAAGGGGATCAGCTAGGACGCCAACCTTTCTTCCCACAAGATAACCTGAGCATTTTCGATCAAGGTAGCAATCCCGGGCAAATTGGCTTAACTGGCAATGTCGTATTTTATAGCGGCGTGCAGATCGGCACGCTCGCATCCAGTGGCCTTAATGATAGCCCCTTGGTAGTTAATTTTAATGCCAATGCTACCGCGCAGGGAATAGAGGCACTGCTCGAAGCGGTTAATTACCGTAATATCTCAGATGCGCCGGAGCCAACGCGCACTTATAGTGTGCGCGTAACTGATGGCGACGGTGGTAGCAGTTTGGCTAGCTCTATAGATGTCAATATTAGCCAAAACCTTGATGGCAATGAGCCAACACTGGTTCCTGAGCGCATCGCCAATACCACGCTGGCAGGGAGTCAGGAGTTATCTGCTGCCACAGCGCTGTTCGATGAGATTACCGGAGACCTCGCTGGTTATGTCGTTACTTGGCAAAGCAGTGGTGAAGTGTTTATGCGCATCTATGATGCGGATAACAACCCGATTGGCAGTGAAATTCAAGTCAATCAAACCACACTAAATACGCAAGACAACGCTCAGGTGCAAGGGCTTGCCAATGGCACCTTTGTGGTTAGCTGGAACTCAGACGGTAACGATGCGCAAGATGCCAGTGGCGACGCTATTATTGCTCGCATTTTCAATAATGACGGCACCACAGATGCAGGTGCGAGCCATGGCGGTAATGAATTTATTGTTAATACCACCACCAGCAGTACGCAAACCAATTCCCAGTTGGCGGCGATGCCCAATGGTAATTTTATTGTTGTTTGGCAAGACAATGGTGGCGCGCTAGGGGATGGCAGTGGCGCCTCCATTATTGCACAGCGCTATGACGTTGATGGCAATGCCTTAGGCGGCGAATTCCGCATTAATACCACGACAACCAGCGCCCAAGATTTACCGGATGTTGCCCCCTTATCACCCAGTGGTGCCTTGCCACAAGGTGGCTATATTGTCACTTGGCAAAGCCCAGATGGCAGTAGTGATGGTGTATTTGCGCAGGTGCTCGATAATAACGGCAATTTAGTTGGCCCAGAGCTGGCCGTCAATTCAATCACCAGTGGCAATCAAACCAATATCTCGGTTGGTGGCCTCGCTAATGGCGACTTTGTTATTGTTTGGCAAGAGCCTAGTGCAGATTTAGGTAGCACGGGCATATATGGACAACGCTTTACCTTTTCTGGCAGCGCTCCGGTTTCGGTTGGTCAACAATTCCGGGTGAACGATATTCAGGCAAATGCGCAAACTGATCCGCATATCGTTGGTTTAGATACCGGAGGGTTTGTTGTTTCCTATTCACAATTCGACGGCAGCGGCGATGGTATTTTTATTCAAGAGTTTGATACTAATGGCCAGCTAATCGACCGCGCACAGCAAGTTAATCAGAATACGACCAGTACGCAGTCTCAGTCAGCGCTGGCGGCACTGCCTAATGGTGGTTTCCTTGTTTCTTGGAGCAGTTTTAACAGCCCTAACAGCAATGATATTCAAATACAGCGTTTTGAAAATCAGGCGCCACAAGTCACCGATTTTGGTGTGCAAGGCAATGAAGATGAAGTGATTACCATTGATGCTTCACTGTTTATCAGTGCCTTCGACGATCCTGAAGGTGAGCCGTTACAACAAGTGCAAATTATTACCCCGCCCATCAATGGGGTACTAAGTTTTAATGGCAGCCCAGTGACTCCGGGTCAACTTATTGATGTTGTTGATTTGCAAAATGGCACTTTGAGTTTCTTAGGAAACCCCAATTTCAATGGCATTGACCAGTTCACTTGGTCGGGCAGCGACGGTGTTAATTTTGCCGACCCAGCAGCCACGAATATTACTTTATTGCCGATCAACGATGCACCGGGTTTAGACGTTGGTAGTGATGATACCGGGATTGAAGGTATCTCCACCAACCTGTTTACGCATACGATCAACTTTGCCGATCCCGATGGCGATACTTTCTCCATCAGTATTGATTGGGGTGATAGCACGCCGATTCAGCAAATCTCAACGGGCAATACCACAGTCAATACTTCGCACTTTTACCGAGATGATGGCAATTACACGGTTACTGTCACCGTTGATGATCAGGCTGGTCAACCAAACAGCGTCGAGCAAGACAGCTATAACGTTGTTATCGACAACGTTGCGCCAACGCTTAACCTGACGGGCGATAATACGGTTGAGCAAAATGCTACCTACAGCTTGACGCTGGGCGGGGTCATTGATCCCGGCGATGACACAGTGACCCAGTACTCTGTTGACTGGGGTGATGGCACTGTCGATATTTTTGACAATGTTAGCGCGCCACTGCCCGAAACCGTGATCCATACCTACACCGAAATTAACAGCTTTACCATTAGTGTTGATTTGGTGGATGAAGATGGCACTTTTGAGGATGTCGCGACTAAGGACATCGATGTGAGTGCTCCGGCGGAAACCATTACCGTTGATGCAGGCGTAGACGAAACCATTAACGAAGGCAGCTCTATTAGTCGCCTCGTCAGTTTTACCGACCCAACCGATCAAGACCCAGTAGGCTGGAATTATGAAATAGATTGGGGCGATGGCACAGTGCAAACGGGCTTACGCTCGAATGACCGCGATTTTAATATTTTCCATCAATACGCGGATGATGGCGTATATAACGTCGTCGTAACGGTCACCGACGATGCGGCTAATCAGATAGGCACAGATACCTTCGATGTCACCGTTGATGATGTTATTCCAACCGTCTCGTTATTTGGTGCAACAAGTGTTAACGAAGGTTCACCTTTGACCTTGACGGGGGCTATTGTTGACCCCGGCGATGATCCCGTCTCTGAGTATGTGATTGACTGGGGCGATGGTACAGTGGAAACCATCACTTCTGATACCTTTGCGTCAATTGAGCATACCTACGCCGATGGGCCATTTGGTTATACCATCAGTGTTGATGTCACCAATGATGACGGTACTTTTCTCGATGCTGGCAGTCGCTTTATTAGCGTCTTGAACGTTACACCAACATCAACAATCTCTGGCCCGACTGAGCTTGATGAAGGTCAAGAGGGCACCTTTACCTTTGGCGCTATTACCGATCCCGGTGTCGAAACAATCACAGCTACAGTGATCAACTGGGGCGATGGCACAACAACACCTTACACAGGTGCTGGCGATTACACCCATACCTTCACTGATGGCGACAGCAACAGCACACCAAATATACGTTTAGAAGTCACCGATGAAGATGGCACCCATATCGCGGCCAATCAGTTTGTTACCATTAACGATGTGCCACCAACGCTTACCGTCAGCGGTGCTGCCAATACAAACGAGGGCAGTAACTATGTGTTAAGCCTATCAAATCTGGTCGACCCCGGTGACGATCCTGTGACTGAATATCTGATCGATTGGGGTGATGGTAGCCCGGTGCAAGCAGTGCTTATTACGGGGGATACCAATGTCAATGTCGATCATGTATTTACTGATGGCCCTGACAACCACACAATTTCGGTCAGTATTGTTAATGACGACGGCACCTTCCCTGGCGGTACGCTAGATGTCATTGTAGATAACGTTGCGCCAGATACCACAGCAACGGGTGCGGATGATGTTAATGTCAATGATGTTTACACCTTAACATTAGGCGCCATTATTGATCCCGGTGACGACACTATTGTCGCCGATGGTATTACCGTTGACTGGGGTGATGGCACGGTTGAGACCTTCTCGTCGGTTGGTGATGTTACTCATGCGTATGCCAGTGATGGCTTGTTTACCATATCGGTTGATTTGCAAGATGAAGATGGCATCTTTACTAACGTTGCCAGCAAGGATGTAACTGTTAATTTGGCTACGGCTCCAGTGGTGCCCTTTATTAACGTCGCCGATATTGTTGTTTCAGAAGATGGTGGCACAGCAGATTTTACCGTCAGACTCAGTGAAGCAACTACGCAAACGGTAACGGTGGAAGTAGATGCTGTTTCAGGTATTGCGATTGTTGGTTCGTCAGGATCGAACCGAGACGCAGCTTTTAGTGCAACGATTTTGGTTACCTTCAATCCCGGTGAAACTGAGCAGTTAGTGCAAATCCCGGTGTTTAATGACACGGTAAATGAACAGAATGGAGAGTCTTTCTTTATCAACCTGTCAAACGCTGTTAATGGTGTCATTGGTCGCTCTGAGCTTACTGGCACTATAGTGGACAATGAGGTAGTGCCGGGAACGCCTCCTGTTATTCTTATTAGTGATATTGTTGTTGATGAAAGTCGTGCCGAGGCGATTTTTGTATTAGAGCTTGATCGTCCTACTACCGATACAGTCACTGTCGATTACACCACGCAGAATGCCAGTGCACTAAGTGGTAGCGATTATACAGCGGTGTCAGGTACAGCGACCTTTGATCCTCGAGAAATGGTGCAAAATGTTCGGGTGCCACTGATCAATGACTCGCTAGCAGAAACCCTAGAAACCTTTAACTTAGTACTTTCCAACGCCAGTAATGGCGTAATAACCGACGCTATTGGTACTGCCACTATTGATGAGAGTGACCAAGCAACCCAAGCCTTACCTGTCATTAGTATCGCTGATACTACCGTCAGTGAAGATAACGGCTATGTGGAATTAGTGGTCAGGCTGAGTGCGCCGAGCACGGATACTGTTAGTGTCAGTTATGCAACGGGCAGTGGTATCGCGCAATCGACCACAAGTTTTAATAGCTCGACAGATTTGTTATTGCCGAATCCAGAAACACTGAACTTTGCACCGGGCGAAACAACGAAGACCGTGCGTTTACCGATAGTTAATGATGCGGTGAATGAGCAGCAAAGTGAGGTACTGTTTGTCCAGC
Organism: Thalassotalea euphylliae; assembly: GCF_003390335.1. Taxonomy (NCBI): domain Bacteria; kingdom Pseudomonadati; phylum Pseudomonadota; class Gammaproteobacteria; order Alteromonadales; family Colwelliaceae; genus Thalassotalea; species Thalassotalea euphylliae. The sequence continues at coordinate 2,957,504 of NZ_QUOU01000001.1, read as the reverse complement.
TGTTTAATGAGAACAACGCCACGTTAGAGCGGACAGAGAATATCATTACCATAGTGGACAATGAGACTAACCTGACTGGGCTGCCAGTGATTCAAATTGCCGATATGGTGGTGGATGAAAATACGGCCGAGGTGGTGTTTAGTTTAGAACTGGATAGGGCTTCATCCGATACAGTTACTGTTGATTACACCACGCAAAATGGCAGTGCCGAAAGTGGCCTTGATTATATTGCGGTCTCAGGTACCGCCAGCTTCCGTCCGAGAGAGATGGTGCAAAATGTCCGCGTGCCACTGATTAATGACTCGCTAGCAGAAACCCTAGAAACCTTTAACCTCGTCTTATCCAATGCCAACAATGCAGTGATTACCGATGCTGTGGGCACAGCGACCATTGATGAGAGTGACCAAGCAACCCAAGCCTTACCTGTGATTAGTGTCGCTGATACTACTGTTAGTGAAGATAATGGCTATGTGGAGTTAGTGGTCAGGCTGAGTGCGCCAAGTACGGATACTGTTAGTGTCAGTTATGCAACGGGTAGTGGTATCGCGCAATCGACCACGAGTTTTAATGGCTCAACGGATTTGTTATTGCCGAATCCGGAAATATTGAACTTTGCACCGGGGGAAACGACGAAGACAGTGCGTTTACCAATAGTTAATGATGCGGTGAATGAGCAGCAAAGAGAGGTGCTGTTTGTCCAGCTGTTTAATGAGAACAACGCCACATTAGAGCGGACAGAAAATGCCATCACGATTATCGATAATGAAACCAACCTAACCGGACTGCCCGTGATTCAAATCGCCGATATGGTGGTGGATGAAAGCAGTGCTGAAGTGGTGTTCTCGTTAGAATTAGACAGGGCTTCAGCAGATACAGTTACTGTTGATTACACCACGCAAAATGGTAGTGCTGAAAGTGGTCTTGATTATATTGCGGTATCAGGTAGGGCGAGCTTTAGCCCATTTGAAATGGTGCAAAATGTGCGAGTGCCGTTGATCAATGACTCGCTGGCAGAAACCTTGGAAACCTTTAACCTCGTTTTATCCAATGCCAACAATGCAGTGATTACCGATGCTATAGGCACAGCGACCATTGATGAGAGTGACCAAGCAACCCAAGCCTTACCTGTCATTAGTATCGCTGATACTACTGTTAGTGAAGATAATGGCTATGTGGAGTTAGTGGTCAGGCTGAGTGCGCCAAGTACGGATACTGTTAGTGTCAGTTATGCAACGGGTAGTGGTATCGCGCAATCGACCACGAGTTTTAATGGCTCAACGGATTTGTTATTGCCGAATCCGGAAATATTGAACTTTGCACCGGGGGAAACGACGAAGACAGTGCGTTTACCAATAGTTAATGATGCGGTGAATGAGCAGCAAAGAGAGGTGCTGTTTGTCCAGCTGTTTAATGAGAACAACGCCACATTAGAGCGGACAGAAAATGCCATCACGATTATCGATAATGAAACCAACCTAACCGGACTGCCCGTGATTCAAATTGCCGATATGGTGGTGGATGAAAATACGGCCGAGGTGGTGTTTAGTTTAGAACTGGATAGGGCTTCAGCAGATACAGTTACTGTTGATTACACCACGCAAAATGGTAGTGCTGAAAGTGGTCTTGATTATGTGGCGGTATCCGGTACTGCCAGTTTCCGTCCATTTGAAATGGTGCACAATGTTCGGGTGCCGCTGATCAACGACTCGCTGGCAGAAACGCTTGAAACCTTTAACCTCGTCTTATCCAATGCCAACAATGCAGTGATTACCGATGCTGTGGGCACAGCGACCATTGATGAGAATGACCAAGCAACCCAAGCCTTACCTGTGATTAGTGTCGCTGATACTACTGTTAGTGAAGATAATGGCTATGTGGAGTTAGTGGTCAGGCTGAGTGCGCCAAGTACGGATACTGTTAGTGTCAGTTATGCAACGGGTAGTGGTATCGCGCAATCGACCACGAGTTTTAATGGCTCAACGGATTTGTTATTGCCGAATCCGGAAATATTGAACTTTGCACCGGGGGAAACGACGAAGACAGTGCGTTTACCAATAGTTAATGATGCGGTGAATGAGCAGCAAAGAGAGGTGCTGTTTGTCCAGCTGTTTAATGAGAACAACGCCACATTAGAGCGGACAGAAAATGCCATCACGATTATCGATAATGAAACCAACCTAACCGGACTGCCCGTGATTCAAATCGCCGATATGGTGGTGGATGAAAGCAGTGCTGAAGTGGTGTTCTCGTTAGAATTAGACAGGGCTTCAGCAGATACAGTTACTGTTGATTACACCACGCAAAATGGTAGTGCTGAAAGTGGTCTTGATTATATTGCGGTATCAGGTAGGGCGAGCTTTAGCCCATTTGAAATGGTGCAAAATGTGCGAGTGCCGTTGATCAATGACTCGCTGGCAGAAACCTTGGAAACCTTTAACCTCGTTTTATCCAATGCCAACAATGCAGTGATTACCGATGCTATAGGCACAGCGACCATTGATGAGAGTGACCAAGCAACCCAAGCCTTACCTGTCATTAGTATCGCTGATACTACTGTTAGTGAAGATAATGGCTATGTGGAGTTAGTGGTCAGGCTGAGTGCGCCAAGTACGGATACTGTTAGTGTCAGTTATGCAACGGGTAGTGGTATCGCGCAATCGACCACGAGTTTTAATGGCTCAACGGATTTGTTATTGCCGAATCCGGAAATATTGAACTTTGCACCGGGGGAAACGACGAAGACAGTGCGTTTACCAATAGTTAATGATGCGGTGAATGAGCAGCAAAGAGAGGTGCTGTTTGTCCAGCTGTTTAATGAGAACAACGCCACATTAGAGCGGACAGAAAATACAATCACTATTGTAGATAACAATGGGGCGACTGGCTTACCGGCGATTATTCTAACTGACGCTATTGTAGATGAAGCCAGCAATGAAGTGGTCTTTACCGTCGAGTTATCTCGTCCAAGTGAAAATACAGTAACATTCGACTATGCGACTGTTGCCGGTAGCGCTGATACGAGTGATTTTATACCCGTTTCTGGTACTGCTAGCTTGCGTCCATTTGATATGGTGCAAACCATTAGAGTTCCGCTAATTAATGATTCTTTGGCAGAAACTCAAGAGCAATTCCATTTACAGATATCGAATGTCGATGGTGCGATTTTGGCGGATGAGTTTGCGACAGTGACAATTGCGGAAAGCGATCAGCCTGTAGCTGTAACTCCTACCTTATCCGCAGAAGATGCGTTTGCCTATGAAAGTGATGGCTATATCGAATTTGTCGTTGAGTTAAGTGCACCTAGCGACAGTAACATAAGTGTTACTTACAACGCGATTTCAGGGACGGCTGTGGTAACTACAAGCTTCAACAGTTCAACAGACTTGTTATTGCCAAATTCCGAGACGTTGAATTTTGCCCCCGGTGAAACAGTCAAAACAATTCGCTTACCCATTGTTGATGATAGCATCCTAGAACCAGATGAGACCTTTACATTGGTCTTATCTGATGCAGTTAATGCCAATATCAGTTCGACGCCGATCATAGGCACTATCTTGGAAGATGGTGGTGCTACCGCGCCATTGGCAATGTCGCCAGCGGGAGATCAAACCATTAACGAAGGCGATACGTTAAGCCTTGATATCGACTTTACTGATGGCCGTGATGCCGCCTTTGATGGTTGGCGTTATTCGGTTGATTGGGACAACGACGGTATTGAAGACGAATCGGGCGAGGTTGCTCCGGGCAGTACCAGCTTTAATCTAACGCGTTTCTTCGCGGATGACCAAGAAGCCAGTGATATCACCGTTAACTTATTTGACTCAGGCAGTGAAGAAATTGCCACTCAAACCTTTAGCTTAACGGTTGATAATGTCATACCGACACTGCCACTAACTGGCGATGATAATGTCGTCGCGAGTACGCCTTACACCTTAACCCTTGGTGCAATAGTCGACCCGGGTGATGATACGATCGTTGTAGATGGAATTACCGTTGATTGGGGTGATGGTACGGTAGAAACCTTCTCCAGCGTTGGTGATGTCACCCATACCTACGCCGCAGCAGGTGACTTTACTATCAGTATTAGTCTGGAAGATGAAGACGGGCAATTTAGCGATGTTGCCACCAAAGCGGTCACCGTAAATGCACCTGCAGCCACTGTCGATGTTGTACCGCAAGCCGATGCCAATATTAACGAAGGTGATAATTTCACCCGCACCATTAACTTTACTGACGGTGAAGATAATGGCACGGCGGGTTGGACAGTGGATATTGATTGGGATGGTGATGGCAATGCCGATCAAAGTTTTGCCACCACGACCACGAATTTTGATATCAGTAATACCTTTACTGATGGCGATGCATCGCCTACCGTGACTGTCACCGTTACCGACGAAGCAGGTGAGAGTGATAGTGAGAGCTTTACTGTAAATGTGGCAAATGTTGCACCAACGGCACCTATTTCCGGTGATGCCAATGTAGATGAAGGTAGTACCTATACCTTAACACTCGGTGATATTGTTGACCCTGGCGATGATACCGTCACCAATGCAGTGATTAACTGGGGTGATGGTAGCAGCACCGCCTATACTGGGGCGGGGGATTATGACCATATCTTTGCTGATGGCGAGACAACACCGACTATCACGCTGGAAGTCACTGATGAAGACGGTACAGTTACCGCAGCAAGTTTAGCCATTACGGTGAACGATGTTGCCCCCACATTAACCCTCGCTGGTGATGCTGAGGTGGATGAAGGCAGCGCATATACCTTAACCCTATCGAACTTAATTGACCCGGGTGACGACCCAGTGACTGAATACCTGATTGACTGGGGGGATGGCACTGCGGTGCAATCAGTCGCCAGCTTGGGCGATGTGAATCATGTCTTTGCTGACGGCCCAGCAAGTCACACCATTTCAGTTAGTATCATCAATGATGATGGCACTTTCCCGGCGGGTACGTTAGATGTCACCGTTAATAATGTTGCGCCCGATACCACGGCAACAGGCGCGGATACCACAATCCAAAATACACTTTACACCTTAACCCTTGGCGCAATAGTCGACCCGGGTGATGACACAATTGTTGCCAACGGTATAACGGTGGATTGGGGCGATGGCACAATCGACACCTTCTCCAGTGTCGGTGATGTCACCCATACCTATGCAGCCGCAGGTGATTTTACCATTAGTGTTAGCCTTGAAGATGAAGACGGCGTCTTTACGGATGTGGCCACTAAAGCGGTAACGGTTAATGAGCCGGCAGGTACGGTGGATATCGTCGCGCAAGCCGATGCCAATATCAATGAAGGTGAAACCTTTAGCCGCACCATTAGCTTTACTGATGGCGAAGACAATGGCGCCGCGGGCTGGACAGTGGATATTGACTGGGATGGCGACACTGTTATTGATGATAGCTTTGCGGTAGCGGCAGGTGCTAGTGACTTTGATATCAGTAACACCTTTGCGGATGGTGATGCTGCGCAAAATGTGACGGTGACAATTACCGACGAAGCAGGTGAGACAGATAGCGAAAGCTTTGTGGTCAATGTTGCAGATGTAGCGCCAGTACTCAACATTTCAGGAGATACCCAAGTTGATGAGGGCAGTCTTTATACCTTAACCCTATCGAATTTAATTGACCCGGGCGACGATCCTGTGACTGAATACCTGATTGATTGGGGGGATGGCACTGGAGTGCAATCAGTCGCCAGCTTGGGCGATGTGAATCATGTCTTTGCTGACGGCCCAGCAAGTCACACCATTTCAGTTAGTATCATCAATGATGATGGCACTTTCCCGGCGGGTACGTTAGATGTCACCGTTAATAATGTTGCGCCCGATACCACGGCAACAGGCGCGGATACCACAATCCAAAATACACTTTACACCTTAACCCTTGGCGCAATAGTCGACCCGGGTGATGACACAATTGTTGCCAACGGTATAACGGTGGATTGGGGCGATGGCACAATCGACACCTTCTCCAGTGTCGGTGATGTCACCCATACCTATGCAGCCGCAGGTGATTTTACTATCAGTATTAGTCTGGAAGATGAAGACGGGCAATTTAGCGATGTTGCCACCAAAGCGGTCACCGTAAATGCACCTGCAGCCACTGTCGATGTTGTACCGCAAGCCGATGCCAATATTAACGAAGGTGATAATTTCACCCGCACCATTAACTTTACTGATGGCGAAGACAATGGCGCCGCGGGCTGGACAGTGGATATTGACTGGGATGGCGACACTGTTATTGATGATAGCTTTGCGGTAGCGGCAGGTGCTAGTGACTTTGATATCAGTAACACCTTTGCGGATGGTGATGCTGCGCAAAATGTGACGGTGACAATTACCGACGAAGCCGGGGAAAGTGACAGTGAGAGCTTTGTGGTTAATGTCGCCAATATTTCACCCACGGCGAGCATTGCAGGTGACGTTGAGGTTGATGAAGGTAGCACCTATACCTTGACCTTAGGGGATATTGTTGATCCGGGTGATGATACCGTGACTAATGCGGTCATCAACTGGGGCGATGGTAGCAGCACCGCCTATACTGGGGCGGGGGATTATGACCATATCTTTGTTGATGGCGAGACAACACCGACTATCACGCTGGAAGTCACTGATGAAGACGGTACAGTTACCGCAGCAAGTTTAGCCATTACGGTGAACGATGTTGCCCCCACATTAACCCTCGCTGGTGATGCTGAGGTGGATGAAGGCAGCGCATATACCTTAACCCTATCGAACTTAATTGACCCGGGTGACGACCCAGTGACTGAATACCTGATTGACTGGGGGGATGGCACTGCGGTGCAATCAGTCGCCAGCTTGGGCGATGTGAATCATGTCTTTGCTGACGGCCCAGCAAGTCACACCATTTCAGTTAGTATCATCAATGATGATGGCACTTTCCCGGCGGGTACGTTAGATGTCACCGTTAATAATGTTGCGCCCGATACCACGGCAACAGGCGCGGATACCACAATCCAAAATACACTTTACACCTTAACCCTTGGCGCAATAGTCGACCCGGGTGATGACACAATTGTTGCCAACGGTATAACGGTGGATTGGGGCGATGGCACAATCGACACCTTCTCCAGTGTCGGTGATGTCACCCATACCTATGCAGCCGCAGGTGATTTTACCATTAGTGTTAGCCTTGAAGATGAAGACGGCGTCTTTACGGATGTGGCCACTAAAGCGGTAACCGTTGAAGATACCTTTGTACCGCCAACGGGGAATGGCGATATGCCAGAATTTAGTTTGCGCAATGAAGATGTCAGTTTGGATTTGGCCATTACCAGTGCTGAGCCAATTAATGCAATTTTGGTCAATTGGGGAGATGGCTCACCAATTGAGTCTTTCCCTGATACCAGCGCACTAGTGCATCAGTACAGTGATCTTGGCTTTTACAGTGTGAGTGTTCAGGTCGTCACAGACTCCGGTACTTTTGACCTTGGCGTAATCGATGATATTGATGTTGGCTTAAAAGTTGGTGAAGCTTCAACATTCCTAAGCTTTTTTGACCCACTCGGTTGGCAAAACAGCTGGACAACGCAAGGTTTGGCGATTGAGCACAAAGCGCAAACTGACAACGCAAGCGAAACGTGGACGCCGGCATCATTTGTGGGGTTCGATTCGTGGCAGCTATCTGGTCAAGATATTGCACTGGGCGACTTAGGGGTGAGCGGCAATACCTCACTGACTAGTCCGGTATTCCAAGAGCTGGATGGTACTGAAGGCCTGCGTGTATCACTAACGGATGCCGCGTTTAATGGCTCACTTACTTTCACCAATCTATTTGCCAACGAAGGTGAAGGCTTGCACGAAGCCGCCAGAATTCAGTTGTTGGCAGACGATGGCAGTTTAATTGAAGAGATGATGGTTTTAGGTGAGGCCGACGGTAATGTTGATATCAGCTTTGCGACAACTCAGGCGTTTAGTTATGTCGTCTTTAATGCCGGTGCTTATGATGGCAGTAATTTTGTCTATGGCAGTTATGCGAACGATAGTGGGGTTGCGACAGCTGGCGAACCGAATTCAGGTAGTGACTTCTATATCGACTATTTACAGTTTGGTTATCGACCTTCGTCCGATCAAGGAAGCGAGCTTGCGAACAACATAGCGCTTAGCCAATCCACGCTAACTAGCTTATCCAAAAAGGATGAGCTACAGCCAGAGAAAGGTGGAATAAAGGAAAGTAATGTTGGCATGCACAGCATTAATGATTCGCAGAAATTGATTTCAGCAAACTTACATAGCTTTGATGTTAAGTTTGATTACGATTCATTGGCAGAAGGCGCCGTTGTTCGCCAAAGTGACGTGAATTTACGCGACAAAGTGGATGATTCAGGCAAAGCGTTAGCAGCAAACCTACACAGCTTTGATGTTGAATTTGATTACGATTCATTGGCAGCAGGCGCGGTTGTTCGCCAAAGCAACGTGAATATACGCGACAAAGCAGGTGACTCAGACAAAGCGTTAGCAGCAAACCTACATAGCTTTGATGTTAAGTTTGATTACGACTCGCTAGTAGCAGGAGAAATTGTTCGTCAAAGTGAAGTCAATGCGCCACAGCAAGTTAATGACGGCGAGAAAGATGGCATCGTAGGGGAGCATACTTTCGGTGTGACATTCGATTTTAATTTATTAATGAGTCAAAACAAGACGACTACTGATAATGTTGAAATGGTTGCCAAACTAGCGTCAGCTAAGGCATCGCCATTGCTTGAGTTAGCTGAACTGATTGAATATGCGAATGCTGACATTAGTCCTTGGGAAGACCAATTGATTGATCGTTATGACGATTTTCAAATGTGGTTAAGGTAGCGAATTAAGTGTGTCGATGTTTTTAACATCGACACGCCGTTTTGTAATCCATATTACTTATCTTTTTGTTAATAAAGATAATATTTTCAAGGCGTAATTGTTGCATAGAAAGTTATCAGGTATGAGTTAGTCGCCATAAAATGCAGCAGAAAACAAAAATAAGGAGTCAAGGAATGGTTAAGTTATTATCCGTACGTTTGGGTCATCTATTGTTGTTATTTAGTGTGTTTGTGACCTCTTCGAGTCAGGCCGCTTTGTTATTCAGTCAAAATCCACTTACGTCACCAGCACCTGTCTTCTCTGGGCCTCCTTCAATTGGCTTGGGTAAAGTGATTGACAATTTTATGCTAACTAGTGGTGCTGAATTGACAGAGATCGAATTTTGGACATTTGAAGGGCAAGGACTTGTGTCAAACGAATTTGATCTGGCGATATACAGTAATTTAGGTGGAACAACAATAGATGCACCAATATGGAGTGCTATGGTCTCTCGAAATCAGCTAGTTGAAACGCTAGTGGCTGATTTTGGCGCTCAGGTAGGACAGTTGTATTCGCATACTTTAACACTCGCCACACCGCAAAACTTGTTGGCTGGTGATTATTTTTTTCAAGTGGCAGCTAGCCCCACAAATGGCTCACCGTCACCAGTTGGTTGGCAACTCTCAGCTATCTCAGGAACACCAGGCGCTCCTCCTGCGGCGATTAGTCCTTTACAAAGTAACCAAATTATATTTGGTGATATAAACACCAATATGGCATTTAGGCTAGCTGGTAATCTTATTCAGACAATACCTACACCGAGTACATTTTGGTTACTCGCATTAATTTTTAGCGGTTACTTATTGCGTAGAAAAAGTTAGTTCAGCTGATTTTACGTGCTAGCGAAGGCGATTAGTGCTGATGGCACCTAATAGCGATGAACTCCCTTTTTATCGGGCGCTTGGACAGATTAAGCGCTCACTTATTCCCGTCATTTTATTTAGCTGTGTAATCAATATACTCATGTTGGTGTCACCGCTGTATATGCTACAGGTTTATGATCGCGTACTGATTTCCGCCAGCCAGCCAACCTTGTTGTTTCTGACCTTATTTGCCATTGGCGCATTGATGGTGTTAATGGCTCTTGATAGTGTTCGCAGCCTTGTACTTTCACGCGTAGGCTGCCGCTTTGAAAATGATGTCGCCAGCTATACCTTCAAAAATATATTAGAGCAAGGTGGCCATAGCCAGCCGCTGCGCGATATTGAAACGGTGCGTTCGTTTATCTCTAGCCCTGCACTTGCGGCGATTATGGATGCGCCTTGGACGCCGCTGTATTTAGGGCTTATTTATGTTTTACATCCATGGCTCGGGCATCTCGCCTTGGCGGGTGCCATTGTTTTATTTTTGCTGGCACTTGTCGGTGAAAGCTTAACCCGTAAAGTGCAATCTGACAGCACGGTCGCGAGCGGTGAGGCTTACCGCTTTACCGATATATGTGCCCGTCAGCAAAGCGCAATTTATGCCATGGGTATGGCCGATAGCTTAAAGGCCAAATGGCGAGAGCCGCGTATGCAAAGCTTAGCGACAAGCGCCGTTGCAACTCAGCGCAGTGGCTATATTTCATCATTGTCAAAAGGTATCCGATTTAGCTTGCAGGTTGGGATTTTAGGCATGGGCGCTTTTTTAGTGATTCATCAAGAGTCTTCACCTGGAGTTATGATTGCGGCATCTATCATTATGGGACGCGGGCTAGCGCCTATTGAAGCGTGCATTAGTGGCTGGCGATTAGTGATTCAAGCGCGAGACGCTAAAGCAAGGTTAATTGGCTTCCAACAACATTTTGCTGAGCCAATAGAGCCACTCCCCTTACCGGAGCCAGTCGGCAATTTAGCGGTTAAAAATATTATTTATCAGTTCGAAGGCAGTGAGTCGCCGTTATTAAAAGATATCAGTTTTCAATTATCAGCGGGTACAGTACTTGGTATTACTGGTCCCAATGCGGCGGGGAAAACAACCTTAGGAAAATTGTTGCTTGGCTTAGCTAAACCACTGCATGGCGAGATCAGGTTAGATAACGCCACTTATGATCAATGGGACAGGGAGCAACTTGGCCCTTATATAGGTTATTTGCCACAAGAAGTTGAATTATTTCCCGGCACTATTGCTGAAAATATCGCGCGATTTAAAGATGCATCACCGGAGCAAATTATGCAGGCTGGCCAGCTTGCGGGTGTGCATGACATGATTTTGCATCTTGAACAAGGGTATAACTGTGCGGCGGGTGATTTTGGCGAAGTGTTGTCAGGCGGCCAGCGTCAGCGTGTAGCCCTCGCTAGGGCAGTATTTGGCCAACCTAAATTGGTACTTTTGGATGAACCCACTTCGTCACTGGATGCAGAAGCCGAACGCAGCGTGATGAAAGCTATTGTGGCACTCAAACAACAAGGGGCAACTGTCATTGTTATTGGTCATCGGCCAGCGCTAATGAATGTTACCGATCAGCTGTTAGTGCTGCGTAATGGTCGAATAGCGGCTTTGGGTGAAACACAGGAAATTATGAGCCAACTGATCAGGCCCGTGGTGGAAACGCAGTCGAGTTAACTGAAATTGAGTTAGCTAAAATTGAGTTAACTAGCACCTAGTAAGCTAGTACTTAGTTAATTAATAATGAGTCAATTAATATCGAGTGAAATATGGCAAACGCTTTTCAAACAACTCAAGTGACCAGCGTAAATACGTCGATCAAGCAGCCTATGCTATTGGGTCTGGTTATCATTGTCGTTTTTGTCGTGGGTAGTGCTTTGTGGGCCATGACAGCGCCGCTCGCCAGTGCCATTATCGCTTCTGGTCAAATTAAAGTAGACACTAATCGCAAGCAGATACAACACTTAGACGGCGGTGTCGTAAGTGAAGTGTTAGTGAAAGATGGTCAGCAAGTCGCTCATGGTGACGTAATGGTATTACTTGACCCAGTGCAAGCAGAGTCTTCATTAGCCGTTGTTCGCAGTGCGTTATTTGCCGCCCGTGTTCAAAGAGCGAGATTACAAGCGGAGCGAGATGGCGCTGATGCGCCAGATTTTTCGTGGTCTAGCACCACACCAACACCTGAGAGCAAAGTCGCTCAAGACAAGCTGGGGTTGATGGCTGCACAAAAGTCGTTGTTCGCTATTCGGCGTGAAGTTCAGACATCTCAGCAACAAATTTTAGCCCAGCAAATCGATAATTTGTTAACGCAAATTGATGGCTATCAAGCGCAAAAGCAAGCCACAGATCGACAAGTGACCATTAGCAGCGACGAGTTGGTTAATCTGCGACAGTTAAGAGAGCAAGGGTTAGTGGATAACGGTCGGCTATTGGAGCTTGAGCGTAATTTGGCACAACTTGAAGGGGAGCGTGGTGAGTTTATCTCTTTAATTGCAGGCGCTCGTTCGAGTATTGATGAGAAAAAACTGGAATTGATCAGGCTCCAGCGAAGCTTTAATGAAGAGGTTTTAGCGGACTTACAAGAAGTTGAACAGCAGATTATTGATTTGCAAGAGCGTGAAATTGCTGCCGCTCACACGCTTCAACAAATGGTGGTCAAAGCACCCGTGACCGGAACGGTTGTCGGGCTTAACGTTCATACCATTGGCGGTGTTGTTGTACCGGGTCAATTATTGCTCGAAATAGTACCCGCAGACGACAAGCTGATTATTGAGGGCCAAGTCACCCCCGCCGATATCGACGATGTTATTGTTGGTCAGCAAGCCAGAGTTAAGCTCTCTGGCTTTCAGCAGCGCACTACGCCTGAATTACAGGGGCGCGTAAAATACGTGTCAGCCGATAGTATGCTAGATGAGCGCACAGGTATAACCTTTTTTTTAGTCAGGGTTAGCGTGACCACTGAGGAGCTGAAAAAGCTTGACGAACAGGAACTCATCCCCGGCATGCCTGCAGAAGTCTTTATTCAAACAGGAGAGCGCACGGCGCTAGAATATTTATTACAACCTTTGGTGGATACTATTGATAGGGCGTGGCGAGAAAGCTAAGTAGCGATAGGGCCTCAACTAATGAGGCTCTATGTATGCAGCGATGTGCGGCGCCGCTATAAACTGACATAGCGGTCATTTGAACATGGCGACTTAATAGCCGCTAACCGAGTAGCTTACCCAAGCTATCTTGAATAATTTGTTTAGCTTGCGCGCCTTCTGGTGTGTCTAAATACTCTTGAATTTTCGCTGAGTACTGGCCAATCATGTCAGGCGATAAGCCAATAACTTCAAATTGCTTTTTCACATCATTGGCCGCTTTGAGTGTTTCACTGTACTCGCTGGCTTTGTCGAGCAACCCAGAAAGCCCAGAGCCAGACTCTAGCTGGCTGATATCTGGTACCGCGTCTAATAGTTCTTTGCTGCCGGGTAAAGCTTCTGCAAGCTGGCCAAATTGTTCACTTGAAATATTATTGGCAACGAAATTCATAATAGCGGCTAAACCACCTTGAATTTGACTTTCCGTAACGCCCAAACTCTTGAGGCTTTCCATTAAACCTTCAATATTCGCTACTGGTGCTTGCTCTTGTTGGCTTTCACTGGTGCCAAAACCGAGCATGTTTTTTAAGCTTTCCAACCAACCTTCGGCGTGAGCAGGGCTAGCACACAACAGGGCAGTGCTGAGCACGAGGGCAATAGACTTGTTATTCATAATTTTCCTTGATTAATTATTGTGCTGTTTATCATATCCCAATTATTATCAAGAGTTGTAAATAATTAATAAAAACTGTTGGGAGAACAACATGGAAGAAGCTGCGGATCAATTACAACAAGTCAAAAAGCTATATGATTTAATTGCTGAGTATATCGTCACTTATAGTTTTCAGATTCTCGGCGCGGTCGTTATTTTGATTATCGGTTGGTGGCTTGCCGCAAAAGTCAGCAAATTGGTGCATAAGTTGTGTGAAAAGCGCAATTTAGATGCGACGTTAAGCGGTTTTTTCAGTAGCTTAGCCAAAACTACCGTTATTTTACTATTTGTTATCGTGGCGGTCAGCCAACTTGGTTTTACCATCGCGCCATTAATTGCTGCTATTGGGGCACTAACCTTTGGTATCAGTCTCGCGATTCAAGGGCCAATTTCTAACTATGGGGCAGGGCTTGCCATTATTCTGACTCGACCTTATAAATTAGGAGACACTATTGTACTTAAACAGCGCTGCGGTATTGTTGATGACATAAAGTTAGCGATGACAGTGCTGCGCAATGAAGACGGAGAGCGCATCTTTATTCCCAACAAAGAAGTGGTGGGGGAGATTTTTCACAACAGCCAAGCAAACAAGCTGATGGAAGCTGAAATTACCATTGGTTATGACGCTGATCCGGAACAGGCCATTGCGCTGATTCAAAGCACACTGCAAAACAAGGTCAGTGAAGAGGTAAAAATTCAGGTGGGCATAGATCGTTTTTCACCGCTGGGTTTTCATTTGGTGTATCGCTGTTGGGTACCAACTGCTGAGTATTTTGCACAGCGATTTCAATTGAATTTATCCGTTTATCAGGCGCTTAAACAAGCGGAATTTACGATGCCGACACCCACACAAAATGTACAGGTTTTAGGGAATGACGCTTTCGCAAGGCCATAACGCGGTTTTCAAAGCAGACAAAAAGCGCGTGTACAGTTTGCTGGACACGCGCTAGTCATTGTTAAGTATTGCTACTTTTTCTTAGCTACTTTGGCTTAGCTATGTTGTCTTAGTGATGTTGTCTTAGCTATTTTGGGCAATGTATTCGTTCACCATATCGGTTAGCACATTCAGTGGCACTGGGCCTTGGCTCAATACGACGTTGTGGAACTGGCGAATATCGAACTTGTCACCCAGTTTTGCTTTAGCCATTTCGCGCAACTCAACAATTTTAAGCATACCAATCTTGTACGCAGTTGCTTGTGACGGCATCACCACATGGCGCTCTACCATTTTCACCGCGTCAGATTTTGCATTTGGCGTATTCGTGACGTAGTACTCAATACCTTGTTCACGTGTCCATTGCTTCGCGTGAATGCCTGTATCCACGACTAAGCGACACGCGCGCCATAGCTCCATTGCCAAACGACCAAAATCTGAGTAAGGGTCTTGGTAGAAACCGATTTCTTTCGGGATCATTTCTGAGTATAACCCCCAGCCTTCGGTGTAAGCTGTGTAGCGGCCAAACTTGCGGAACTTGGGAATACCTTCTAGCTCTTGCTTCATGGCGATTTCCATGTGGTGTCCGGGAATACCTTCGTGGTAAGCCAAGGCTTCCATTTGGTAGGTTGGCATTGCTTCCATGTCGTACAAGTTAGCGTAGTAAATGCCCGGGCGAGAGCCGTCAGGTGTTGGCTGCTGGTAGAAAGCTTTACCCGCAGATTTTTCGCGGAATGGTTCAACCGCTTTAACAATTAACCCTGCTTTGGGCTTAGTTAAAAACAGCTCGTCTAAGCGCTCTTTCATGGTATCAATATACGCTGTTGCTTCTTTCAAGTAGCGCGCACGACCTGCTTCGTCACTGTTGTAATAGAACTGTTTGTCACTGCGCATAAACTCGAAAAATGCGGCTAAGTCACCTTCAAAGTTTACTTTTTTCATGATGGCACGCATTTCATCGTGAATGCGTGCGACTTCGCTTAAACCAATTTCGTGGATTTGCTCAGAGGTTAAATCTGTCGTGGTTGTGCGATTTAAGGCATTGTTGAAAAATGCTTCGCCGTCAGGGAATTTCCAAGCGCCATCACGCGTGTCTGCTTTTTTCTCAAGCTCGGTTAAATAAGCGACTAGGGCTTGATACGCTGGCTCAAGTTGCTCGGTAAGCGCTTTTTCAACCTGACTAATTAATGCCGCTTTCTTGGCGTCATCTAACGTGAGTGCATTCACTTTCTTGCGAAAATCAGCCAAGATGGTACCGTCTTCGCCAGCTTCAAATGGCGCACCTGCCAAGATGTTCTTAGAGTCGCGAATGACGTGTGGGAATACGAATTTAGGCGCGATAATGCCTTTTTGCTCACGAATTTTTAGCTGGTCAATTAATTGGTTGATCAGTTTGTTGGTACCATTAACACGAGCAATGTAGTCGTTTGCTTCTTTTTCATCGGCAATACTTTGCTGGTTGATCAGCATCGCAGGTACTTGTGAGTGTATACCAAACATTTGGTTGACTGGATAACTGTGATGACGCCATTTGAAGTCATCAATTTCTTTTTGTAGCTTTTGCTCAAGCAGGGCGTAGCTCACCGCCGTTTGTGCGTCTAGCTTGCTTACGTCAAGTTGTTGAATGCGCTTTAAATCTTGCTTAGTGATTTCAAGTTCTTTTAACGCGTTTTCTTCTGAAATGTCATTCCACTTGTCGTAATCTTTTTTGATACCTAAGAAGGTTTGCATCATAGGGTTGCGGTCAATACCTTCGTCAAAGATTTGATCGAATAGGGCATTGGCTTTTTCCGACTCAGTTTGCTGCATGGCTGCAACTTGAGCAGTACTTTCTGTCGCCTTTTCTGCCGCTGGTGCAGTCGTTGTTGTTGATTGCTCTGAGCCACAGCCTGCTAGAACGGCAGTACTGAGGGCTAAAGCTAATAGTGACTTGTTAAATTGCATTGTGCTTCCTTCGTTATGTTAACCCACCGAGTTTGCCTTGTTACATTTATTAAAATCAAGAAATGCGCGACAAAAAGCCGAATAGCTAAGACTAACGGTTGAATATTCACGCTAAATTAGCGATATTGGCGCGAAAATCGCTATCTTGTATGATGAAAAAGCACTCGTGACATCTGCACACTCGACAACTAACCAATCCAATACCGTTAAAGCAAAAGGTACCACCGAAAAAATTGCTCAAACTGCGGCTAACGGCAGTCAATCAACGGGCACTATCTCGTTCGTTAAAGCGGCCTACCAAGATGTCGGCTTTCTGACCTATTTGCGTAAGCTAACCATGGAAGAGCATTTGTTGAAAGCGGGGTTAAAACTCAGTGATGAGCAGCATGTCGCACGTGTTCACGAGCACTTTAGTGATTCCTACCTTATCAAGCTTGGGCAAGCTACCGTCGGTCTTATCAAATTAGGTGTGGAAAATGGCAACTTACACATACGCCAATTTCAAATTTTGCCTCAGTATCAAAACAAAGGCATTGGCGATAAAGTGCTGTTAGTGTGTAAGCGCAAAGCGAGCGAGCAGCACCGCACCATCACGTTAAATGTGCTACATGATAATCCAGCCAAGCAGCTCTATTTACGTCATGGTTTCGTTATCGAAAACACAGATAATCTTCAGCATTTTATGCGCTATAGCAAATAGAAAACCAATCAGGGGAAATTAGTCATGAATGAACTGGTATTTACTAATCAAGCCAATAAAAAATCGAGTAAATCAGAAAATGACACCAGTTATGAGTATTTAAATCATTTGTGGCAGAAAATAAAGAAACATGAAAAGCGTAATCAAAACTTAGTGAACAAGCAAGCTAAGCTTTATCTGGAGTTTGTTGAGCGTATTGAACCATATGAGCATGCCTATTGTTTGGCTATAGCCAATAAAGCAAAACGTTTGATCAGCTTTATGCCAAGGAAGTCCTTTTCTCATGCCCAACAGCAAGCATTAATTGAGTGGATTGAGGAGGAAATTTCAGATATTGAATATCACCCATTTATTGGCAATGTTGATATTGGGGAGTTGAGAGTTCTATTTCAAAACGGGCTTAGTCACTCGCTAAAAAGCATTGATGTAGATGAGGATACGATTGCTCATATGCGAACCATGTTTAACGACATGTTTGATGGAAAAATTAATTTTTCTGACGAAGAATTAACAAAAATAGCACGCCAACCTGAGTTGCTTAAAGAGTTGGCGATGCAGAAGTTTAATGAACTTTATAGCCGGCAAGAAACAGAGTTTCAGGACGAAAATAGAAAAGGTGAGTACACTGAGCAAAACAGGGATCAAGATGATTTTGATAACGACGAAGATTTCGAGTCCTTCTTTCACAATAATCACCAGCAAGACATGGAAGAAGAAAGACAAAAAGAGCTTGACCAACTGTTTAAATCCAGCCAACTCAATAAAATGTATAAGCGATTGGCATCTGTCCTTCACCCCGATAAAGCTCAGGACAAAGCGCAAAAAGCAGCACGAAAAGAATTAATGCAGTGTTTGTCAGATGCGCGACAAAACAAAGATGCATTCACACTACTAAAACTTTATCAAGAATATATACCTGATGCCGAGTTTAGCTTTGATGACAAGACGCTGGCTGCAATTAAGGACCTGCTAGTAGACAAAGCTGCTATACTGAACGGGCAGTATCATGATTTAAAATCAAATAATACACCGCAGGCTATAGTTTGGAGAAAATTTTCTGCGCGTTCAAAAAAAGCAATAGACCTTAATTTTACGGAACATTTAGAGCTACTACTAAACGAAACGGCTGCTGCCGAAGCTTTCCTCGATAAGGGAAAAACGGTCAAAATAGTCGGCAAAATGCTTTCTGAAAGGCTCAATCAACAACAGCAGTGGTTTTTTTCAAAAGTGGATGGCGATTTTGAGAGTAGTACATCGGATCAATATTTTGATCTATAAGCTGAATTAGTTCAGACCTGAACAAACTGCCTTATGGCAGTGCCAAAGCTCGTTTATTTGTAACGTTGGAATACGGCACTAGTGAGAGTTATATTGAGGCTATTGTTCACCTCATTGAGCGTTCAAATATGTCGTTAGTTTCAACACCTGTGGTGATCAAAGAACGCAGTGTTGGCTAGTCTCGGAAGCCATCACCTTATTGTATTACCCAATGCTAACAATGCAGGCACCTTACTTTTAACAAAACATTAAATCTGTTTACGCATATTATTGATTATCGGTTGTTGGAAAATAGGTTAGCCTCTGCTGCCTTATTCATCTGTCGTACCTAGGTTATTTCCATGCCCAATCACACGTTAGCAATTGCCAGCGCAGTGCTTTATTCACTGTTTAGCTACACAACATTTGCAACCCCGATGGTGGCGAATCAGGCTCCAAGTGACGCTAAAATTGTGTCAGCTGAAAATGTTGATTGGGGTTACCTAAACCCGCTGCGCGGTGACAAAAGCCCCGGTGCCGCAAATTTGTGGGGGGATCGTACAAAAGATACAGCAACAGGTATGTTAGTTAGGTTTAAGAAAGGGTTTTTTTCACCACCACATATTCACAATATTACCTATCGCGGTATTGTTATTAACGGCTTATTGCATAATGACGACCCTACAGCAGCAAGAATGTGGATGCCAACAGGATCTTACTGGACGCAACCTGCGGGCGAAGACCACATTACTGCAGCCGACGGCGAGAGCAATTTAATTTATCTAGAAATTGATCGCGGCCCCTATTTAGTTAAGCCGTCAAACCAAGCGTTTAACAATGGTGAAGCGCCGATTAACCTTCATGCAAATAACTTGGTATGGCAGCCATATGGTGCGGGCAAGCGCGCTTTCTTGTGGGGAAATACCAGCAAAGGTGAAATTAATGGCTCGCTGATTAAACTCCCCGCAGGCTTTGCCGGACAATTAATTAGTAGCGCTCAAGAATTTAGAGCGGTTGTCATTACAGGGCAGCTAGGTTTAGTTGATAGCCATTTGGTTGATGGTAATAATGCCAAGGTAAGTCATGCCAACAAAGTGAAAAGTTTAGCGCCAGGTAGCTATTTTGGTGCTGAACAGTCCAATAACTACCAGCTTCATAGTGCGCACGAAACCATTCTTTATATTCGCACCGATGGCCATCTGATGCTAAATACCAGCAATTAGCTTGTTCGTTTATTTAATACCACAAAAACAAAGGAAGCGCATGGTGTGCTTCCTTTTTGAGCTCAGCGTCACTTGATACCTAGTCAGTGAGCGTTAATAAATTTTACCTTCACCGGCAACTTTAGCGGAATCAACTCGGCTCGGGGTTGCGACGCCTGAAACAACTGGCGTGATACCTTTGGCAATTGTGGTTAACACTTGCTCAAGTGAGGCTAGGTTTAATGTCGCGACTTCGTCGCTAACTGCATGATAGTGTTTGTCTTGGTCGAGCTGAACCGTACTAAAACTGTGTGCTGGCACGCCCAGCCTTGCAAACGTGGCATTATCCGAGCGATAAAATAGTTGCTGCTCAGGGTAAGGGTCTGCTTGAATGTAGTGAGCTTGATGCGCGATTGCTTGATTCATAATTGCCGCTAGATTAGAGCGTTCAAAGCCTGTCATCCATAATTTTCCTGCGCCAAACTTAGACGTTTTACCAATCATCTCCATGTTCACCATAGCCACGACATTATCTGCTGGTAAATGTTTAGCAAAGTGCTTGGAGCCGTACCCGCCAATTTCTTCCGCGGTGAAGGCGACGAATATTAGTGTCCGATCATTATTATTCGCTGCGGCAAAATATCTAGCGAGATTAAGCACACCCGCTACACCTGAGGCATTATCGTCAGCACCATTATAAATAAGGTCTTGTTGAACCTTGGTATTGCTGTGCTCATCACTACTTTTGTGGGCACTGAGCTGAGTACCAATATGATCATAATGAGCAGTAAACAACACAACCTCCTCAGGTTTGGTTTTGCCCGGCAACACACCAATAACATTGGTTAGTGCCTTTGTGGTTATTGCATTGCTGCCCGATGCGCTGTATTCATCAATCTGTTGGCTATCGTCAAGCACCATCAAAATAGTGCCTGTTGGGGTATTGTTTAGCTTGGTTAACCCTTTTGCAAAATAGGCTTGATAACGTTGAAATAAGTCTTGGTGGCTAGGGTGAATAACAAGGAAATGGTCGTCCCCTTGCTGGTTAATCTTACTCAGTGTTTGGCGCAGGTCTTGTTCTTTGCCAACAACATGCGTCACGATTTTACTATTCGCAGTCCAATTCAAGCTTTTCGCGGTACTTGCCAATGCGAGCTTTTCTGCGGGCACTTTTTTCCCATTAAGCGTCACCGCTAAAGCAGCTGGTTTGATATTGTAAATATCGAACTGCTGGCGGTAACTTGCTTTAAAAGGCTCAAGTTGGGCTTGTTTAAAGCGGGCGGCGATGTAATTTGCCGCTCGGTCTAGTTCCGGCGTAAATACTTTGCGACCTTTCAGTGCATCACTTGCTAAAAACTCAATATCTTTTTTAATGTTGGCGAGTGAAATGATGTGGTCTTGAGGTGCAGATATTTCGGCATTATGTGACGTTTCTGCATGTGTTGGCTGGCTAATAAAAGCTAATGTGGCTGTCAACACACAGCAATAACTGGCTAAATGTTTGAATTTCATCATGGTTATTATTGTTTACTTTAGGCTGATCTAATCTTACTATTTTTCAAACTGTCGACAAGCGCGATAAACGCTTAGTTTGCAATAGATAAAATAAAATTTGTGAATACGTTACATAGTTTGGATTAATTTAATTGATGGCGTATTCACATGTTACATTGCCCAAAAGACAATATCGGATATTATTGCTATGAATTATTCTTCGTTTATTCCACCGCAACGTACCTTGATGGGCCCTGGCCCTTCGGATGTAAGTGCCCGTGTATTATCTGCTTTAGCGAGACCAACTATTGGTCACCTCGATCCTAAATTTGTCACTATGATGGACGAGGTTAAAGCGCTTTTACAATATGCTTTCCAAACTAAAAACCCATACACAATTGCACTTTCTGCTCCAGGCTCTGCGGGTATGGAAGCCTGTTTTGTCAACTTAGTTACACCTCAAGATACGGTTGTTGTTTGTCGCAACGGTGTATTTGGTGCTCGTATGATTGAAAATGTTGAGCGTATCGGTGCTAAGTTAGTTGTTGTTGATTCACCATGGGGTCGAGCAGTTGACCCACAACAATTAGAAGATGCCTTAAAAGCGAATCCAGACGCCAGTGTTGTGGCATTTGTGCACGCTGAAACTTCTACGGGTGCGCGCTCTGATGCGAAAACACTTTGTGAAATTGCGGCTAAACACGACTGTTTAACGATTGTTGACGCGGTAACATCATTAGGCGGCAGCGAGTTAAAAGTCGATGAGTGGGGAATTGATGCCATCTATTCAGGTAGCCAAAAATGTTTATCTTGCGTACCGGGTATTTCGCCCATTAGCTTTAGTGAAAAAGCGGTCGAAAAATTAAAAGGCCGTACGGATAAAATCCAAAGTTGGTTCTTAGATCAATCACTGGTGATGGGTTACTGGTCTGGCGATGGTAAGCGCGCATACCACCATACCGCGCCTGTTAATTCGCTTTATGCCTTGCATGAATCCTTGGTGATGCTGCACGAAGAAGGTATTGAAAACAGCTGGCAACGTCATCAAAACATGCATAACAAACTGGCTGAAGGTCTAGCGGCGTTAGACATTGAATTTATCGTACCGGAAAATGAGCGCTTAGCTCAGTTAAACACCATTAAAATTCCAACTGGCCTTGATGATGCACAAGTGCGCTCGTACTTATTAAACGAATTTAATCTTGAAATTGGTGCTGGCCTTGGGCAATTTGCTGGCGAAGCGTGGCGCATTGGCTTGATGGGCTTTGCTGCTCGCCAAGAAAACGTCACCTTGTGCTTAGCGGCATTAGAGCAGGCGATCAATAAGTTTAAGTAAAGTTTATACTACCTTTAAATCGCTTAAAAACCATCCAGCGCGGTAAAAACCCAAAGTGCTTTTTACCGCATGGGTGGTTTTTTTATTTCATGTAGTCAAGCGCTTGAGTTTCCCGATGAAGCAACATCACCACTTCACCACGCGTGGCTTCTTTAGCAACTTTTTTCGCTTTACTGGCTTGTAATGAGACGTCGTGAACTGAGTTAATTGAGTCAATATTGGGGCTGATAATGCCGCAGGAAAGCGACAACAAAGGAATGAGGCTATAGTTGCCGGCGCGGTCAACGGCAAAGTAACCTGATTGCTTGACATGCTCCAATGCAAAGTACTGAATGATACGCTTTTCAAAAACTAACAGAATTTCCTGACAGCAGGCAAAGGCGTCACCAGATTGAAAAACAGCGACAAAGTCATCGCCGCCAACATGGCCGATAAAACTGTCTTGATGGTATTTCTTACTGTGCTTATTACTGTATTCAACAATGACATCGGCGACTAATTTAATGACCTGATCGCCTGCCGCATAACCATAAACATCGTTAAACGGTTTAAAGTTATCAAGGTCGAAGTAGGCCAGCTGAAAGTTCTGTTTATGGCTAATTAGTTGATTAACTTTGCGCTCAATCACGATATTACCCGGCAGCATAGTTAAAGGGTTAGCCTGTTGAGCGTGCATAATTTTTTCTTCGGTCATCATCTTGAGTATTGAGCGCACGCTTGCCAAGCCGGAGTATTTTCCGTGAGCGGTGACGATAAACTCTGGATGTAAATCAAATTCACTGTGATCGGTAATAAACTTACTGACGTTATCTAGATCTGAGTTTTCATCAACCATCAAGCTCACTTGACGCATTACTTTGCTGATTGGCTGCTTATCGTAAAGTGCGTGGCCATAATCCGACGACAGTAAGTCGGTCAGCTCATCGCGATAGACCATACCAATAGGTACTTGTGCATTATCGACAACGGCAATACTTTTTAGAGTAGTGTCGCTTTTAAACTGGATATAGACGGCCTTGCACGATACTTGAGCACTAATAGGCTCAATGCGCTGAACAAGCGTACTTAGCTCAAACTGCGTGCTTGACTGTGTCCCCGTGGCTTGTGATGGCTTGTCGATAAATATGTTTGGCAGCTCAGTTATGGGTTCATGTTGCGGCCTACCTAGCAAATACCCTTGCGCATACTTCATGCCCAGTTTGCGCAAAAATAGGTATTCATCTTCATTTTCAATACCTTCGGCGATCACGCTGACGCCAGTGGTTTTACCTAATTCGAAAATAGTTCTGATCAGCTCGCGCTTAACAATGTTGTGTTGGCAGCCACTGATAAAATAACGATCGATTTTGACAATATCGGGCCTCACTTCTGACCATTGTTTTAACCCAGAGTGGCCAGTGCCCAAATCGTCAATTGCGATTTTAAAACCGAGATCTCGATATCGCTGTAACCCCGTTTGTAACAGGTTCTCATTGGTTGCTTCATAACGTTCGGTAATTTCAATCACAATGCGCTGTGGATCTAAACCATAGTCCAGCAAAATAGCAGGCATGGTGCTGGCTTTGTGCTTGGTTTGCTCAATGGCGAGCGGACTGGCGTTGAGAAAGAGCAGGCCAGTTAAGTCTAGCTCAACAAATCGTTTGATGGCGATGCGGCGGCAGCACTGCTCTAACTCTGCCAATAAGTCGTATTCAAAAGCTTTATCAAACAGCTCTGCAGGATTAAACGTCGGGGCAGGGTAAGGGCTGCGAATCAGAGCTTCATAGCCGATAGCCGTGGTTTGGTGAACGTCGAAAATAGGTTGGAAAAAGCAAAGAAAGTTATGCGATTGAATTAATAATTCTAGCTGCGAACGGGTTATCTCTGAACACTTCATAAAGGCCTACGGGTACAACATGGTGGCGCAAAAGCAATAGTGCTGCTGCTAATTTAGCCTTGATGATATGAAAGTTATATGACTAAAAAATGACAAAGAACCTAACTTGGTACTCGTAAATTGCTAATTTAACTCACAAAAAAAGTCAGTGAGTAACTGACTTTAAAAAAGTTGTCGTGCTGGCGATAAACATTCGTTAGCCAATACTTAGGTTAGCTGCTACCAAGTACCAGTGTTTTCCATACTTGCCCATGGCTCTTGTGGCGGTAGGTTACCTTCTTGCAATAGCTCAATAGAAATACCGTCTGGTGAGCGCACAAACGCCATATGACCGTCGCGTGGCGGACGATTAATGGTGACACCTGCATCCATCAATCGCTGACAAGTGTCGTAGATATTTTCAACGCGCAGGGCTAGGTGGCCAAAGTTTCGGCCATCACTGTAAGGCTCTGTTTCACCCCAGTTATAAGTCAATTCAATTTCATGGCCGCCTTCCTCAGCCGCCAAAAAAACGAGCGTAAATTGACCTTGCGGCACTTCGTGGCGACGCAATTCTTTTAAGCCCAGTAAATCGCAGTAAAAATGCAGAGATGCGTCGATATCTAGCACGCGCACCATGGTATGTAATAGTTTCATAGCGGTCTCTTTTGTTCCAAGCAAACGGCTGAAATTCAGCCATCAAAACATCGCAATTATAGCGCTAAGTGGCAGGAAACCAAGGAGAAAGGCGATATGAAAGGTTTACATTGCCAGTTCAGCGTTGTGAAAAATGTATGTTTTGTACCTGTCGGTAGGGTGTTTGTTGCAATAATCTGGTAATCAATTCATGATTGGTTTAATCGTTTGACTTATAAGGTTGCTTTATCTGATGTCCTCATTAGCTTTTGCCGTGGTCGGCTTGGCCGTTTTGTTAGTCGCAATGGTGCAGTACTTTGTTAAAGTAAAGCAGAGTAAAACACCGCGACAGCCGTTATTTTTGCTTGGGGGATTACTACTGAGCTCGGTGTTTTCAGTGATCGCCTTGGCTGCTCACCCATTCGCTCTAAATCTTAATACCATTGTTGTTATTGCGCTGACGTTCAACAATTTATCAACTGCTGGTATGTTTGCGTATTTTCTCGCAACACGAAAGACGCCGCTCGGTGATATTAACGTTAGCCTAGGTGAGCCACTGTTGCCCTTTGCCAGCGGTGAGTTTGATTCAAAAACGCTGGCGGGTCAGCGCAGTTTGATAAAATTTTACCGTGGCTCGTGGTGCCCATACTGCTCTGCCGAGCTTAAAATGCTTGACGATATGCAACCCAAGCTTACGCAATACGGCATCAAACTCATCGCCATTGCCAATGACACAAGTGAACAGCAAGCGCAGCATAAAGTGCGCGATGAATTGACTTGTACGCTGGTATCAGATCAAGATCTCAGGGTTATTCGTCAATACGGCGTAGAGCATCACAAAGGCCTTGGGGCATCGGCTCAAGATACCTTATCTGTGTTTGGTATTGCGATGCCTTTGCCGTGGAAAATGCGCTTCAAAGCTATGGCGATCCCAACGAGTCTGCTGGTTGATGAAAGTGGCAAAATCGTTTGGATAGATCAATCGGATGACTATCGTATTCGTGCGAGTGAAGAGCGCATTTTAGCCGCCGTTTCCAACAGTTTTAGTTAGGCTGTGCACTTACTTAAAGCGAACGAGCGACAATCAGGCATGAGCGCTTATCGCTATCATTTATTGTGTTTTAGCCGATGCGATTAATTTCAGTTTAAGCTGCTTGAATTCTCTGTGCTTTAGAGCAGGTTAGGCCGCGCAGACATAATAAAATAGTATTTACTTGGCTGCTTTGGCTGCTTTGGCTGTTTTACGATCAATACAGCCAAGGTCTCGCGCTGGCGCAACAACATCGCGAACGGCTTGCTTTAACTCTGTTATTTCGGGAAAGCGCCCCATGGTTTTACGTGACCAAATGAGTTGGCCGTTGGCCACAATTTCGTAAATACCACCAGTGCTGGGTTTTAAGCTCACCTCGTCAACTTCTTCTTCAAAGGTAGTGAGAATTTCTTGTGCCATCCAGCTGGCGCGAAGTAACCAGCGACATTTAGCGCAGTAGGTAATTTCAATTTTGTTCATCTTGGGGCAATTAAAAAAGTTATAAATGAAAGTGGCTAGTATACAAGTACAAAGCCTCTATCGCGCAATACTGTTTTGGTAAACCGCCTTATTTAACTCCATTAGATAGAAGAGGGTTGGCTCACCATTAATCTCCATTGCAACCGTTTTTTGGTTTTCAAATCCAAGCTTTTGGTAGAGTGCGATACCGACTTGGTGATTTAGCCGAACTTTGAGGAAGAGCTTCTCAAAGCCAAGTTCGAAGCTTTTGTTAATGGTCGCTATCATGAATTGTTTGCCGTAACCCTTGTTCAAACAACTTGGTTTAATCGCGATATAGAATTCTGCTTGTCCACCTTCAAAAACATCCAGCAAGCTCAGCCCGACCAGATCTGGCGTGTAATAACCAAATGCATGGCAAGTGGCTTTGTTGGCTATGGTGTCTAGCCAACCGCCCGGTTGAATGGCGTAGTCTAAGTCACGAAAAATTTCTGGGTAATGGCCCCATGTGTGAATTTCATCGCGCGCTTGAATGGGTAATGGTTTAAGCATATTCATGGCGTTTAGATTGGTGTTGCTTGGCTGAACATATGATTGTAAAAGGCTTTGTACCTGACTAATTCTTCTGATTTTAGCTTAATTTCGCCACCAACAAACGAGCGCTCCTTGAGTTTCCAAATAAACACTGAGCTATCGTCAAAAATACCAAAATCAATGGATTCGATTTCATTTGATTCTGCTTTTAAGGTGATCGAATTTTCAATATCGTTTTTAAGAATATAACGAGTGTTAATACCCGCGTCTTTTTGGGCTTCAATTGTTGGCATTAGCCGCGCTAATTCGTCTTCTGAGTCAACTATAAAGACCTTTTTAATATCGACGTTTTCACCAAAGGTTTTGGCTTTTTGAATGGCTAATGCAGCATCCGCCCAAGGATTGTTGTAAATATCATCGCTTCGAATATAGTTAGTCGCGTAGTAACAACTTTTGACGTTCCAGAGTAGCTCTCGCCAAACACTTGGCATGTCTCTATCTTCAAAGGAGACGATGCCGTATTTTAGAATGTACGACATTTTTTGTTCGACTTGGTGCTTGGATTCACTAATAATTTTGATCAGTTGCTCGTAGGTGGATTTTACATCTTTAATATCCGCATGCTGGCGATAGGTTTCTACAAAAAGTACCATGATTAAGGTACTGAGTAGGCCGACAACTACGCTAAGCAAGGCGGATAAAGAAGAGCCGTCGTCGGCTAATTTATAAGTTAAATAGCCCGATGCTAAACCAACAAGGATCTCTATTCCCTTGATAATGTATTCGCTCTCTAAACGCATTATTATTTTTCCATACAAACAAAACTCGTGAAATGGAAAGCTATCAAATCTTTAGTGTGATAGAAACAACTTATATCACTGAATTTTATAAATATTTGTGAGTTGCTAAAAGTTAGTCCGAGTCCCTGTTTATTTCTAGTGAGTGAAAACGCAATTGACTGGCGGTATTCGTTTAATCGAGCGCCAGTTTGCATGAATTTTATTGCCTTCGACAAAGCTCATTGAATAACCTTGATTTTATCGTCGTCACTGATGCAATGAATAGCTGTCCTTTGGTTTTGCCGTAATACTCAGGTGTTTAACCTAGGTACTTTACTTTAATGCTTTACTTTTATTTCGATGATAACAAAAAGTAAACTCAAGAGTGTAGTTAGGTTATTCTGAGTTGAATCATAGAATAAGCTAAATTACACTGTGAGGTGTAAAATAATATGAGGTCGAGAAGTTGTCTGCAATTAAACGCCGCGATACCAGTAAAAAAAGAAATACGATCCTAGATGCCGCTATTGAGTGCTTTATTGAGCTTGGCTATGAGCGCACCAGCATGGACTATATCGCAGAGCGCGCGTGTGCGTCTAAACGCACCGTATACAATCACTTCGCTAGCAAAGAATTGTTGTTTAATGCGGTTATCGCTCGGTTTATTGTTGCCAATGAAGAGCAAAAGCAAATTGATTATCAGCCAGCGACTTCTTTAGCAGTGCAACTGCGCCAGTTTGCCCAATTGAAAATTGCGGTCTCGCAAGATGCTAAGCAATTAAGCTTTATGCGTATGGCATTCGGGGTTTTGCTAACGCACCCAGAAATTGCAGAGCGCGTGATGCAAAATACCGATAAAAGTGAAGATGGTTTACATCATTGGCTGCAAGCGGCGGTTGATGATGGCAAATTAGCGATCCGAGATATCACACTTGCTGCTGAAGTGTTCTGGTCAATGTTTTCATCATCATTTTTTTGGATGGCATTATTGCAGGGGCCTCAAGAAAAAGAGCGTACCGAGCAGTTAACGCAAGAATTCCTCGAAACATTTTTAGCTAAGTATCAAGTTGTATAAGCTGCTCTATCGCATAATTGCTGCCGTTTGGGCTGTAGCGGTTTGTGATTTACATTGGGTTTGGAAAGACCAACAAAAATGCCGCGTTAAAGCGGCATTTTTGTTTTAATGTTAGGTTTTATTGCTAGGTTTTAGTGTTAACTTAACGAGCTAAGCGCGATTGACCTAGGTATGTTTTATCAACATTTGTCTTTTAGTAAGCGAACTAGCGGCGGTGTGCCAGCGGTTGGGCCAATGTAGTTCACAGAGCACTCGGTTTCACCAGCATTTATCCCTTGTGGAATAATTCTGACAATGTCGACTAAACCGCCATCACTCACTGCACACCAATCATCAGGGCAGGCCTCGTTTGCACTAAGTGGCTGAGTGTCCAAGTTTCTAATATTGTTAGTGTTAACAAAATGCCTAAGCGATTCGTTCCAACGGCCAAGTGGGAAACCATTTAATAACGGTACGTTGACAGTTTGTGAACTGCCCGGAGTAGTAGGTAGGGCGATAGTATCTGAGCCAGAAGTGGCATTTTCGATAGTCGCTTTTGCATTGGCGAGCTCTATTGTGCCTCTAAGTGCACCTTCCATTCCTTCTAATGCGGAAATGCGGGCATCTCTACTAAGATTAATAAATCTAGGAACAGCAACCGCTGCTAGAATACCGAGAATCACGATAACAACCACTAACTCGATAAGGGTAAAACCTTTTTGCGACTGAACTTTTGGGGAACTGCTATTAACCAACAAAATAATACCTTTAGTTTTGTTTGTTTATTTATGACTAATCAATTCGATTGTGGACATGCATCTTACTCAAAGCCACAAATAAAGATATTGATCACTATCAACACTTTGACAACTGCCCGAAAAACTTAAAGAATTTGTGGTTAACTTTGTCTTTTCAGTCAATCGTCGGCGGTGGATTTTAGACAATCATGAAGCAAAATAATATTGCTATTTTGCACGATTCAAACAGGTCGGATGAGTGGTTAGTGACCTCACTTGCTCAATTGGGTATATAAGCCTGCTCTTCGCGTTACATCATACGGGCTAACACATTGTGTGTTAGCCGATTTTTTGCCAATAGCGGCTAGTCTATTATTTCGAGGTTTCGTTAATCAGTTTTATCTTTATATTCACAAAGATCTTCAATAATACACGAACCGCATTTGGGTTTAAGAGCGGTGCACATATAACGAACGTGTAAAAATTAGCCAGTGATGAACATCAACGTTAAATTCTTTTGGCACGACTTTTAAAAGCTTTTGCTCTACTTCTACTGCGTTTTTACCCATGGCAAATTTTTTGCGATTTGAGACGCGGTCAATATGAGTATCAACGGCAATTGTTGGTTAGCCAAACGATAGTGAAAGTAGATGTAAATAAACATTTACTAAGACCTAAAATCACGCTATATCAGCATTTTACTTAGATTGTGATGATTAACGTAAAATGTTGGTTAACACCTCAATCAGCTCTTGATCTTGCCAATCATCTAACGCATCTCCTACTTGAATTTCAAAGCGGCAGCTCTTACCTCCTGTGCTTACAATTCTGTCGAATAACCAAATCTTGTCAGTTTTAGCGAGCGCAAGTGCTTTGCGTTCTAATTCATCCGCTTCAATAGGTAGCTCAACTAAAAATCCATTGCACTGTACAGGATAAGGAATCGCTTGGGAGCCAAACACTTGTTGAATTGAGTTGCTCAATTTGAGCGCTCGTTCATGAAATTCTGGAATTCTCGGCAAATAGTTTTCTATCCCCCATAAAGCGGTCAATACATAAGGAAATGCCGTAAAAAAATCCCCGCCTAACCGACTTCTCCAAGGCTTTATTTGCTCTATGAAATCTGCATTTCCAGCAATAATTCCGCCAGCCGCTGCACCGAGTGTTTTATACAAAGAGATGTATACGGAATCTCCAAGTGCGGCAACTTCTTCATATGGTTTTTTATAGTGACATGCGGCCTCCAAAAGCCTAGCTCCATCGATATGCAATGGAATGCTATTCTCTATTGAGAATTGCTTTAAATCTATGAGCGATTGCCATGTAGGTAATTTAAACCCGGCTCTTCTAGTAGGTAATTCTACACATATAGCAGAAAGGTCTTTAGGGAGTTTTTTGATATCTGTGTCGTCAATTGCTTTATCAGGTTTGCCGAACATAACGGCTTCTAACCCTAGCAGCTCTTTGTAAGCAAGCTCTTCGTCAACTTCCATATGTGATTGAGGGTGTATCGCAATTGTTTTGAAATTAGAAAGTGATGACCAGTGCAGCAATGCACTATGCTGACCAACCATACCTTTATGAACAAAAAGCGCGCGCTCTTTTCCTAAAATATTTGCTACTTTTTGCTCAAGTAACTCAACTGTCGGCCCTGTACCAAAGAAGTCAATCTGTTGGTCTAATTCTGGACTTTGCGCCAATCTTTCAAGCCACTGCCTATGACTGAGTGGCTTGTGGCGAGTTAAGAACTTATTACATTCCGACATTAATGGGTGACCGAGTAAAATTCCTTTGTACATCTAGTATCCTTTTCTTCAGTGTTGAAAACTAACAGTCTACATATAGAGAAAACTGCTGATTATTCCGTTTTTTCCTTAAACTCACATAGATCTTCAATAATACACGAACCACATTTTGGCTTGCGGGCAGTGCAGACATAACGGCCGTGTAGAATCAGCCAGTGATGAACATCGACTTTAAATTCTTTTGGTACGACTTTTAAAAGCTTTTGCTCTACTTCTACTACGTTTTTACCCATAGCAAATTTACTGCGATTTGAGACGCGATCGATATGGGTATCAACGGCAATTGTCGGCCAGCCAAATGCGGTGTTAAGCACAACGTTAGCAGTTTTACGGCCAACGCCAGGTAGTGCCTCTAGTGCTTCGCGGTTTTCTGGTACTTCGCCGCCATGTAAGTCCACCAACATTTGGCAGGTTTTGATGGTGTTTTCGGCTTTAGTATTAAACAGGCCAATGGTTTTTATGTAATCTTTAAGCTTGTCTAAGCCTAAATCCAATATGGCCTGTGGTGTATTTGCCGCGGCATAAAGCTTTTCAGTGGCCTTATTAACACCCACATCGGTGGCCTGTGCTGATAGTAATACCGCGATTAGCAGTTCAAAAGGCGTTGAGAAGTTAAGTTCGGTAGTAGGGTGCGGGTTGTCATCCCTTAACCGAGTGAGAATTTCCAAGCGTTTTTCTTTATTCATTTTTCTTATCTGTGATTGGTTTTCTTATTCTGCGATGGTATTAATGAGTAAGGTGACTAGTGTGCCTTGCTAGTCTATGTTTACTCGGACATCGAATGGTAACATTTTAATAGGTAAATCTGCTGTCCAGTAGCTAAATATCGCCTTAGGTAGCTATTGCCCTTTATCGCGATAGTAGCTTGGCGTTACCCCAGTATTTTCTCTAAACATATAGGTAAATGCAGACGGGGATTCGTAGCCAAGGTCACTCGCTATGTTTGAGATTGCGTCACCATGACTTAGCTTGCTAATGGCAATTTGCACATTCAGCCTTTGTCGCCAAGCGTTGTAGGTAAGCCCTGTTTCTGCCTTAAATAGTCGAGATAGTGTTCTGCTTGAAGCGCCAACAACCTTTCCCCATTGCGTTAGATTATTCTTGTTTGCCGGGTTGTTTTGGATAATTGAGAGCATAGTAAGTAGTCGTTTGTCTTGCGGGTAAGGGAGTTGCAGCTTAACTTTTGGCGCGATGGCTAGTTTTAATCGAATGAGTGACAGCAATAAATCGTCTGCATCATCGCTTTGATAGTCATTGCGACAGCTTTTTGCTTCCAGAATGAGTGTTTTAAGAAAATGATTAATTTCAAATACGCAACACTCGTTAGGGAGTTTATTGTTTGCATCATTACCAATATAAAAACTTGTGAGTTCGACTTCTGTGAGCGCTGTGACTTCATGGCTAATGTTAGGGAGCACCCACACACCTTGCTCGGGCGGTACTATATATCGGTCAGTGTCTGTTACCACAGACAAAACCCCTTTGTTAGCGTAGATAAATTGCCCCCAGTCATGGCTGTGCCGTTTGACGACTGTGTTACTGGCAATAGATCGGTTAACGACTTTGACTGGCCTGTCTAAGCGTTGTTCACTTTCGATAGACGGAGGAATGGTTGGCATAAATTCGACATATGTTTACTCGGTGTCGATACCTTACCATTTGATTTACTGATTAGCATGAACAACTTCATTTGATAGACGAGGTTAACATGTTAGAAGTAAGTGCTATTTTAGTGTTTTTAGCGCTGGGAAGCGTGGTTGGTTTTTTGGCTGGCTTACTTGGCGTGGGTGGTGGCGGCATATTAGTACCAGCGCTATCTTATTTTTTTATATGGACAGGCGCAGGGGGCGATAACCTGATGCATATTGCACTGGGTACCTCAATGGCTTGTATTATCGTTACGTCATTCTCTAGCTTGCGTGCTCATCAGCAAAAAGGAGCGGTTGTCTGGGATATTGTCAAGGTTATGTCGCTTGGCATTGTACTCGGTACTTTCGCCGCAACTTATATCGCCTCGTATATAAATTCACTTTATCTGGCGATATTATTCTCATGCTTTATGTTTTGGACTGCGATGCGCATGATAAAAGGTCAGGCTCACGTAGAAACACAACCGACTTTAGACAAGGCTAATATGTTTTATACCGCAAACGGCATTGGGGCAATGTCTGCGTTGGTATCAATTGGGGGAGGGTCGTTAACTGTCCCTTATTTGGTAAAGCACAGTGTTGATGTAAAAAAAGCTATTGGCACATCAGCTGCGATAGGTTTACCTATTTCAGTGACTGCAACTTTGGGGTATTTACTTAACGGTTGGAGTGCCGAATTAGCAATGGTTCACACGATAGGGTTTGTGTATTGGCCTGCGGTTATTTTTATATCAATCACCAGCTTTTTCTTCGCTCCGCTGGGCGCAAAAGCCGCACACTATTTACCTGTTGACGTATTAAAGAAAATATTCGCCGCTTTACTGATATTACTGAGCGTTAAGATGACGTTGCTTTTACTTTAGAGGGGGCCTAAAAAGTGAGTAAGCTATTATTTTTATAGGTGAACCTGCCGATTACTGCTAGATGCTGAATGGGCCAGCTTACTCTGTTTATCCTTAAACTCTCGCCAGTATTCTTTAAAAAGTGCGCTGCAACTGATGCGATTCACCTGTTTTTGCTGTCTGCATAAGTGTGCGAGAGTGTTTAGGTAGCGCTGACTTTACTTCTGCTTTTTGGCTTGCTCTTTTAGCACTTCGTTAATAAAGCTTTTGCGGCCATATTGGCGAGTGATAATACACTTGTCTAAGTTAAAGCCTCTCGCTGGGCAATATTCTCGGCCGTAGTAGATAATTTGTAGGTGCAAGTCGTTCCATCTTTCTTTGGGGAATAAGCGTCTACCATCGCGCTCTGTTTGCTCTACGCTTTTGCCATTTGATAGGCCCCAGCGATACATCAAGCGATGAATGTGGGTATCAACGGGAAATGCTGGTACATTGAAGGCCTGCGCCATTACCACCGACGCGGTTTTATGACCAACACCTGGCATGGCTTCAAGCGCTTTGAGGTCTTGCGGCACTTCGCCGTTGTGTTGCTCGATAATCATTTGTGACAGGTGCCAAATGCCTTTTGACTTCATTGGTGATAAGCCACACGGTTTGATGATAGCTTTAATTTCATCAATGGTCATTTTCACCATGTCGTAGGGATTATTGGCTTTAGCAAAGAGCTTGGGGGTGATTTGATTAACGCGCTCATCGGTGCATTGGGCGGATAAGAGTACAGCAACTAAGAGCGTGTAGGGATCTGTGTGATCTAACGGGATGGGGACTTCTGGATAAAGTTCGTCAAGAATCTCAATGATTGCCTGTACTTTTTCCTTTTTTGAAACGGGTTTAAGCGTGTTCGTCATACAATAAATTCTCTAGTCTTTTCTGGCTGTTGGGGGAAGCAGGCGCTGTGTTTTAGCCTCTAGCCAAGGCGTATAAGAACTCACCTCAGCGTGTTTCTACGTTGGTGAGTTCAGTGCTAGTTGTAGCTTTAGTCCCTTACTAGTCAAAGTTGACGCGCACGCGCTCAATGTTTTCTTGTTGCTCTGGTGCAGGTTGGCGCGCTGCGGCTTGGCTATCAATATAGTTTTTAATCGCGATTAGAAAGCCCATGCCAATAAAGGCACCGGGGGGGAGAATGGCTAATAAAAACTGACTGTCTAGGTGCAATACTTCAATGCGCAAGCTGGTTGCCCATTCGCCAAAGAGTAAGTTTGCGCCGTCAAATAACGTACCTTGGCCTAGTAATTCACGCATTGCCCCCAAAACAACGAGTACAGCGGCAAAGCCAAGACCCATCATCAGGCCGTCAAAGCTCGCTTGCTTGATTGGGTTTTTCGAGGCATATGCTTCCGCGCGGCCGATAATGGCGCAATTAGTTACAATCAGTGGTAAGAAAATACCAAGTGATTCGTAAATACCGTAGGTAAAAGCATTCATTAATAATTGAACGCAGGTTACAAAAGCCGCAATGATCAACACGAAAATAGGGATGCGTATTTCTTTTGGCACCCAGTGTCGAATTGCTGATACCGTTGCGTTAGAGCCGATCAATACCAGCAAAGTCGCCAGTCCTAAACCTAGCGCATTGGTAACCGTTGAGGTTACGGCAAGTAGCGGACACAGGCCCAATAATTGCACAAGCCCTGGGTTGTTTTTCCACAAGCCTTGCCATGCCAGTTCTTTATATTCTTGCGTTAATTTCACTGCTCAACCTCACAGGCATTTTCTCGTTGAAATAGTGTGGCTTTGTGTTGCTCAAAGTATGTCGTTGTATTTTTAACGGCTTTAACCACAGCGCGAGGTGTGATAGTCGCCCCAGTAAATTGATCAATCATGCCGCCGTCTTTTTCCACTGCCCAGCGGCTGCTCGCGAGTTCAGCTTGGCTGCGGTTGTCGAAGCTGAAAATCCAATCGCTTTTTCGCTCTTCAACTTTATCACCTAAGCCAGGTGTTTCTTGATGCTTTAATACACGTACTGCGCCGAGTTTGCCATCAATGTGCATAGCGACCATCAAGAATATTTTTCCGCTGTAGCCATCAGGTGCAACGCTGGTGATTGCTGCTGCCACAGGGGCGTCATTTTGGGTTGCGAGATAAGCGAGCTGATTTTCATCGGTGCCAAGTAGCGGGTCATTGATGCTAACGCAGCGCTGTGACATGTCATTGTCGTGAATATCATCAGGCACTACAGCGTGCAGTGTGCTCAAGAGTTGTTTCTGCTCTTGTTGTTTAATGCGATTTTTCGTTAGCTCAAAGGTCAAGGCAACAACGGCAGTACAAGCAATCGCAAATAGCGCGAGAATTTTGGCGTTCTTGGTAATGGCTAGTTTCACGAGTTGCCTCCTGCTTGATGTCCGAAAGTGCGCGGGCGAGTGTAAACATCAATCAGCGGTGCCGCCATATTACAGAGCAACACAGCAAACGCGACGGCGTCTGGATAGCCGCCAAATTTTCGGATTAAGAACACCAAGGCACCGGCAAGGGCGCCAAAAGCTATACGCCCTTTAACACTTGTTGCACCTGAAACAGGGTCGGTGATGATGAAAAATGCACCGAGCATTGTTGCCCCCGATAACCAGTAAAACATGGTTGAAGGGTTGAGATCTGGGCTAATTAAATGAGCGATTAGGCTGCAAACAAATAAGCTCGCTAAAAAGCTTAATGGTGTCGAAAGGGGAATGGCTTTTTTAGCCAGTAGTAATAGGCCGCCAGCTAAAAACCCTAAATTAACCCACTCCCAGCCAAGCGCAAAGTGCTCGCCAAAGACAGGCGATTTTGCTGCTTCTGCTAATGTAAAGCCTGTGGCAATCGTCGTTTTTAACGTATCTAACGGCGTTGCCATGGTAAAGCCATCAACGTGGGTACGCAGCTGCTCGGCTGAGTAGCCTAGGCTGGTACTTTCAGTGAAAATCATCCACAAGGTATCATTGAAGCTGTATTCAATTGAGAGCAGTGGTGCTGGCGGTAACCAGGTGGTCATTTGCACAGGAAAAGATATTAACAACATCACGTAAGCCGCCATCGCAGGGTTGAACGGGTTGTGACCCAGTCCGCCATAAAGCTGCTTGACGATCAGAATGGCGAATGCTGCGCCAATGATCGAAATCCACCAAGGAGCGACTGCGGGCAAACAAATGCCCAATAACACTGCCGTTAAAATGGCGCTGCCATCAAAGAGCTCAGTGTTAATTGGTTTATCGCGCAGTGATAACACTAAAAACTCACACAACAGGGCAGTAATTACTGCCAAGCCTATGTGAATGAGGTTACCCCAGCCGAAAAAATACCATTGTGCCGCAATGCCAGGAATGGTGGCGAGAATAACCAAGCGCATTAGCGCTGACGTTTGCTTTTGTATGTGGTTATGGGGGGAGCTTGCTATCCAAAATGCCATGGCTTACTTTGACTCTTCTCTTTGTTGCTTCTTTGCTTTGGCTTTGGCAACTGCCGCGGCGATTCGTGCTTTTTTCTGCTCAGCAGCACTGACTGGCTCACTATCTGTTTCATTACCTGAATCAGGGGCGTTTATTTTAACTTCAGCAGTAGTTTGGCTAGTTGAAGTTAGCTTATTATCAGTGTTGATATCCGTAGTGTTAGCTTGCTGGCCTGCATCGTCTTGCTCTGCTGATGTGTTGACGTCTTCACTTACTAAAGAGGCACTATCTTGAGATGGTGACGATTGCTTCGCCTGCTTTTTCGCTTTGGCTTTCGCTACCGCGTTGGCGATGCGTTGTTTTTTTGCAGCCGCTGCACTGTCTTGTGGTGGCATACGCTCTTCTGATGCTGCATGCTCTTGTGGTGATGCACTTTCTTGAGCTTGAACTGTCTCTAGCGCGTCTGTCGACAGCTTTGGCGCATCTTCTTGTTTGCCTGTGTCTGCGTCACGCGGGTCGCCCGCTTTTTCAGCAATGTTATTGCTATCGGCCTGCTTCGCTTGTGCTTGCTTTTTAGCCTTGGCTTTCGCTATTGCCGCGGCAATTTTCGCCTTTTTATTATCAGTGCTATTCGCTGAACTTTCGTCCTCAGGTTGTTGTCTATCTCCCTCATGCTCAGCTGTAGCGTCATTTTGGGTCGATGAGTCACTAGTTTCAGCGGCTTTCGCAGCTTTCTTGGCTTTTGCTTTGGCAATAGCTGCCGCTACGCGATCACTTTTGGCGTTGCCTTTATCGTTAGCTTTATCTTTAGTTTCAGGGTCACTAACGACCTTATTAGCTGAACTTTCCGACGCTTGTACTTCACTCTCTGCGCTTTGTGTCGGTAAGCTTTCACTCTCGGCTTTAGCGGCTTTTTTGGCTTTCGCTCTGGCAATAGCCGCTGCAACGCGATCGTTTTTAGGAGCCGCAGTCGCATTACTATTGGCTTGGGTTTCAGTGCTTGGTGCTGCAGTTAAAGCCTCAGTTTGAGGTGTATCAGCTGATGTACTTGCCGATTGGTTTGCTTTAGCGGCTTTTTTTGCCTTGGCGCGTGCGATGGCGGCAGCTGCTCTTGATTTCTCAGGGCTAACTGACTGGGTTTCATTTGTTGGCGCTTGCGGGGCATCATCCGTTTGTGCTTTTTTCGCTTTCACACGAGCAAGTGCCGCTGCTACAGCTGACTTGGCTGAAGCGCCTTCACCTGAATCCGCATTCATTGCTGCTCTGCGCGCTTCCGATGCCTTGCGCTGTTTTTCTTCACGCGCTTTTTTCTCGCGCTCTAGCCTTGCCTTGCGCGCTTCAAAACGCGCTTTCGCTTTTTCTGCTTTTAAATCTTGCAGTTCTTGCTGGCGTATTTCTGCCTTGGCAATACGGTAGTAGTGTACTAGTGGTATATGACTAGGGCATACATAAGCACACGCACCGCAATCGATACAATCAAAAAGGTTGAGCGCTTTTAATTTACTTTGATCTTTGGCTTTGGCAGACCATTGTAATTCTTGTGGCAGTAATCGGCTTGGACACACTTCTGCACATTGACCACAACGAATGCATTCAACTTCTTTGTTGTTGAGGTTCAATTCGTGACTTGCTGGCACCAACACACAGTTAGATGTTTTAACGACTGGTACCATGTCTGTTGGCAGGGTAAAGCCCATCATTGGCCCACCCATAATAACGGCTTGTTGTGAGCCGTTTACGTTTGCCGGAAGGCATTGGGTAATCAAATCTTTGACAGGTGTCCCAATGGCGGCCCAAACATTTTGTGGCTTTTCAAGTCCTTGGCCAGAGACGGTAACAACACGTTTGATCAGCGGCGTGTCGTGAATGACGGCTTCGGCAATGGCAAAGCAGCTTGCCACGTTTTGCATCACTATGCCTTGGTGAATCGGCAGGCTGCCACTTGCCACTTCTTGCCCGGTGAGCGCTTTGATCAATTGCTTTTCACCACCCGTGGGGTAAACCGTTGGTAGCACGCACACTTTCACGTTATCAAGATCTGCCGTTGCATTGCGCAGTGCTGCAATCGCTTGTGGTTTGTTGTCTTCAATGCCGATAAGCACCATACGTGGGATTAACAAGTGCTTTAAGATATTAATACCATCGACGATGGTTGCCGTTTGCTCCCGCATCAATAAATCGTCGGCAGTGATGTATGGTTCACACTCAGCGGCATTGATAATCAGAAAATCAATGTGGGGTTTGCTGTCTACTTTGATGTGCGTTGGGAAGCCAGCACCCCCCATGCCACTGATGCCGGCACTGGCAATTTTTTGGATAATGTCAGTGCGCTCAAGTGTTGTGAAATCTTCACAAACGTGACGCTCTCGCCAGCTATCAAGATTATCTGGCTTGAGGAAAATACAAAGTTCGCTTAGCCCAGAAGGGTGAGCAATAACGTGTAAGGCAATTTTCTCAATCGTGCCGCTTGTCGGCGCGTGAATGGGAACCGCCATTGGTGAACTAGGCGCTGTTAGCGGTTCACCTTTGAGTACATGATCGCCTACTTTTATTTGAATATCGCCGGGCACGCCAATGTGTTGCTGTACCGGGATAATTAATAGCTCTGGTAGTTGTAGCGGCTTGATCGGCTTGTCTGCCGTCAGAAATTTTTGCTCTGGCGGGTGCACGCCACCGTGAAATTTCCAGAACTGATTATTTTGGATTCGACTAATAATATTTTGCACAGAAATACCTAACCAAGCGCTATGACTTTAATTCTACAACGGGAATTGCGTTTAGATCCCATTGCCAGTTCTTTGTTGTTTGGGCGATAGGGCGCATTTCGATACAATCAACAGGGCAAGGTGCGACACATAAGTCACAACCAGTGCACTCGTCGCTGATAATAGTATGCATTTGTTTGGCTGCCCCGATAATGGCATCGACCGGACATGCTTGAATACATTTAGTACAGCCAATGCAGTCTTCTTCAATAATAAAGGCGACTTTTGGCGTGTTGTCATGCTCGTGGCTGGCATCTAGTGGCTCTGGCTCTACGCCCATTAAATCGGCGATTTTTTTAATGGTATCTTCACCGCCGGGCGCACATTTATTGATGGCTTCGCCATTGGCGACGGCTTCAGCATAGGGCTTACAGCCGGGGTAACCACATTGACCACATTGCGTTTGGGGCAATAGCGCGTCAAGCTGCTCGACAAGCGGATCGCCTTCTACTTTAAATTTTACCGAGGCAAAGCCCAGTAACGCACCGAATAGGGCAGCGATCACCCCAAGTACTAAAATTGCAATTATCGCTGTCATTAAAATTTCACCAAACCAGTGAAGCCCATAAAGGCAAGTGACATTAAACCTGCGGTAATCATCGCGATAGCTGATCCTTTAAATGGCCCAGGTACATCGGCATCGGCGAGCTTTTCTCGCATCGCAGAGAACATGATGAGTACGAGTGAGAAGCCTGCAGCTGCACCAAATCCGTAGACAATCGAGGATAGGAAGTTGTGCTGTTCTTTAATATTAAGCAGGGCGACACCGAGCACGGCGCAGTTGGTTGTGATCAGGGGCAAAAATATCCCTAACAAACGATATAAGTTGGCGCTGGTTTTGTGCACTACCATTTCGGTAAACTGCACAACCACGGCGATAACCAATATAAACGCCATGGTTTGCAAAAATTCTAGACCAAGCGGTGCGAGAATATAAGAGTGAACTAGGTAACTCAGCATTGACGCCAATGTCATTACGAACGTGGTTGCGAACGACATACCAATAGCGGTTTCTGTTTTTGAAGAAACCCCCATAAACGGACACAAGCCCAAAAACTGAACTAAAACAAAATTATTCACTAACACTGTGCCGATCAGCAACAGCAGGTAATCAGTCATACAGGAAAAAGATCGTCGGATAAATTCGCCATATTATCCGCGTTTATCGTCAAATTAACAACTTATGGATGGTAGGGTTTTTCACTTTTTGCCTGTGTAAAGCGCAAGGTAAAACCCTTTTCCGCCACATGAGTGGGATATTACGAAGTTTAGATAGGTTTGGGTTTACCTATATA
This sequence comes from Thalassotalea euphylliae, assembly GCF_003390335.1. Classification (NCBI taxonomy): domain Bacteria; kingdom Pseudomonadati; phylum Pseudomonadota; class Gammaproteobacteria; order Alteromonadales; family Colwelliaceae; genus Thalassotalea; species Thalassotalea euphylliae. The sequence goes on along the minus strand of NZ_QUOU01000001.1, from coordinate 2,916,234 downwards.
AAAGCCTTGGCAACCGTCAATAAATAAGCGCTCTAGTGTGTGCTTTTCTTCCTGACTCTCAACACTCTCTGCGAGTACGTTGATACTCAAGCGATGGGCTAAATCAACCATCACGCGCAGGAAGTACTGATTGTTTTTATCATCATCAATGTCACGGGTGTACGTGCTGTCCATTTTGATAAAGTCGGGTTTTAAGTCGCGGAAGAACTTAAATGAGGTTAAACCAACACCAAAGCGCTCTACCGTAATACGAGCACCGGCTCTGTGCACTAAATCAATAAAGCGTTTACTGGTTTTGATATTTTGCTGTAAGCCAAACTCGGTGATTTCGAAAATAATACGCGGTGCAATACTCGCTTCACGTAGTAATTTTCGCTCAAGCCAGATCAAGAAATGTTCATCGCTAATAGAGCGTGAACTTACGTTGATACCAAAGCTTTGTTCAACAAGGTTTTTCGAGATGATTTCGTTGATGGCCGTGTCGATAATAAGCTTGTCGACAGCGGTAATTTTGTCGAGCCTTTCCGCCATGGCAATAAATGAAGCTGTTGGCAGCATTTCATTATTGGAATTTAAAAAGCGCGCCAGTACTTCGCTATATACCTTACTATTGCGCGTTGTTGGCTGAATGGGTTGCACTAAAAGGCTGATGCGTTGATTCTCGATAACGTTATCAATCTCTTGACGCCAGTTTTGGTTGCCTTGATTAAAGTCAGCGTTTTTAAGCGCCTCAGAATCCTTTTGCACATACCAAGCGTTAATGTGTTGTGTTTGCGCAATACTAATGCCGGTGTCGACTAGTGCCAGCAACTCGCCCAGTGGTTTAGTCTGATCAAAATAAACGAGTCCCGTATAGGCAATCGAATCGAGGTCTGCACTTTGTTGAAATTCATTAAAGCGTTGGGTTAAATCCTGGGCAAAGTTTTCTGCTTCTTTAAGCGTCACGTTTGGCAATATAGTGGCAAAATCAGAGCTACTCAGTTTAAACAAACGGCCAGAGCGATAGGCGGTAACAGCACTTTTAATCAAGTTTCCGACATTCTTTATGTAGTTGTCGCCTTCTTGGTAGCCATGAACTTGGTTAACGGTTTGTAGTTCACTACAGCGAGTGGTTACGAGTACACCAAATTTGGTGGCGCTTTCTGGTGCAAGTAATGACTCGTAAAATTGCACAAAGCGATTGCGGTTGTCTAAGCCTGTGAGGTGATCGGTGTAGGCGTGTTGCTCTAGCACGGAAGAGTTACTCACTTGTCTTTCAATCAGTTGCTTAATTTCTGCAATGCCCGCTTTAAGTTCAGGTATGTCAATTAAGTCATCGTGCTGCTCTACATCATCTGAAGAAAGCAATGACAGATCTTTTTTGATTTGATGATTTATCGCCGACATAAACCGCCCGTTTTTGCGCACGCTCATTTGCGCAGCTAGCACAACTAAAAGCACAATTACGCCAGTTAACGAAAACAATAGTTTGATGACAAATAGCGAGTCTTTTGACGTGTTGAGCTGATAGCTAATGGTTAAATCAACTGTGCTCAAGGTGACCTTTTGCGCCGGGGGCTGCGTCATTGGAAAAGTAAACCCAGGACTTGGGTTAGTGTAGCTATATATTTTCTCACCTTTATAGGTGTTTATTGCCAACTGAGTATAGTCTTGAGTTTTTCGAAGAATGTTGGCTAACTCTTTATTCTTGCTTAATTGTTGTGCAATCGCAGTAATCGTCGATTGGTGTTGATGATGCTTTTGCGCGGTATAGTCAGCCAAAAAAAACACCGCCAATGCAGTACTTATAATGACAAATACAGCACCTAACAGAATATTTCTCGCCAACAATTGAGAAAATGAGTACATGACTTAGCTGCAAATCCTATTGAGAAATTAAACACGTTGCCGCAATTGTATAACATTAATACAGATATGGCATTAACCTATTGTAAACAAGCGTGTTATCAGACTCAAAATGTTAAAAATTTCGACATTTCGAGCTTCTTGGCAAAAAACAAATAAAACTGCGCTTTTACTGATTTTAACTTGCTTATATAGTGGGCTAACTATATAATTCCGGCCATCTATTTGAGCGGCATGATTGCACTGAGAAGTAAACGTCTGCGTTTATTTTGATCATGTAGCGTTTCACCTATGTAACAGTAGTCATTTAGTGACTACTGACGGGGTGATTATAATGGGCTCAGTGAAATTAAAGCCCCATGTATTGGGGCTTTTTTGTTTACTGCGCTAACGCGAATTACGTTAGCTGCGAAACAATCAGCTTTATTTCGCTGGGCTTTATGCCCTTTTTTTATATCTGGAGATTTAGGATTGGCAAAATTCGAGCATAAGTTAACCGACATGCTACGCCCAGCTGTAGAGCAGCTTGGCAAAGAGCTTTTAGGTGTTGAATTTATTAGTGCGGGTAAGCACTCAACATTACGACTTTTTATTGATCACGAAAATGGCATCAATGTTGATGACTGTGCGGAAGTCAGTCGTCAAGTCAGTGCTATTTTGGACGTTGAAGATCCAATTAGTACTGAATATAACCTAGAAGTGTCGTCTCCAGGCTTAGACAGACCATTATTTGATGTTGCGCATTTTGAAGCGGTTGTCGGTGAAACTGTCGAAGTTAAATTGGGCTTGCCGTTAAATGGTCGTCGCAAATTTAAAGGGTTACTAGAGGCCGTTGAAGGAGAAACACTTGTTGTTATCGTTGACGGCGAAACGTATGAGTTAGCACACGCTAATGTCGACAAAGCCAATCTGGTCCCACAGTTTTAATTATTGAGTAAGTAGAAGGCTAAAGAACATGAGTAAGGAAGTTTTACTGGTCGTAGATGCCGTATCGAACGAAAAAGCGGTACCTCGCGAGAGCATTTTCCAGGCGATGGAAACTGCGCTAGAAACTGCTACTAAGAAAAAGTACGAAGGCGATATTGAAGTACGTGTGTGCATCGATCGCAAAACTGGTGATTTTGACACCTTCCGTCGTTGGTTAATTATCGACGACGCTGAGCAAGAAATGGAAAATCCATTTGCTGAAATCAGCTTAGCGGCTGCTCAATTTGAAAACCCAGAATTGAACGTGGGTGACTACGTTGAAGAACAAATTGAATCCGTTAAGTTTGACCGCATTACGACACAAACCGCTAAGCAAGTGATTGTCCAAAAAGTACGTGAAGCTGAACGCGCATTAATCGTTGACGCCTACCAAGAACAAGTCGGTGAGCTAATCACTGGTGTTGTGAAAAAAGCGAACCGCGATAGTGTCATCTTAGATTTAGGCAACAACGCAGAAGCAATTGTGTATCGCGATGACATGCTACCACGCGAAGTGTTCCGTCCGGGCGACCGTGTGCGTGGTTTATTGTACGCCATCAAACCAGAAGCTCGTGGCGCACAATTATTTGTGAGCCGCACTAAGCCTGAAATGCTAATTGAGCTATTCCGCGTTGAAGTGCCAGAAATTGGCGAAGAAATGTTGGAAATCAAAGGTGCTGCACGTGATCCAGGTTCACGCGCGAAAATTGCCGTGAAAAGCAATGACAAGCGTATCGACCCTGTGGGTGCTTGTGTTGGTATGCGTGGCTCACGTGTACAAGCAGTATCAGGTGAGCTTGGTGGCGAACGTGTTGATATCGTATTGTTCGATGACAACCCAGCTCAGTTTGTTATCAATGCCATGGCACCAGCTGAAGTTGCCTCTATCATCGTTGATGAAGATAAAGGCACCATGGATATCGCGGTTGAAGAAGGCAACCTTGCAATGGCGATTGGTCGCAACGGTCAAAACATTCGTTTAGCAAGCCAGTTAACTGGTTGGGAACTAAACGTGATGACAGTTGACGACATGAACGCTAAGCACCAAGCGGAAAATGACAAAGTATTAAACCTATTCACTGAAAAACTAGACATCGACGACGAGTTCGCAGGTGTCTTAGTTGACGAAGGTTTCACATCGTTAGAAGAAATTGCCTACGTACCGGTGAATGAGTTACTAGAAATTGACGGTATGGACGAAGATATCGTTAACGAATTACGTGAGCGTGCGAAAGGTGCATTAACCACTCAGGCATTAGCGAGCGAAGAATCATTAGAAGGTGCTGAGCCTGCAGAAGACTTATTAGCACTTGAAGGTTTAGATCGTCACTTAGCATTTGTACTTGCAAGCAAGGGTGTAGTAACACTTGAAGACCTTGCAGAGCAAGGTGTTGATGATTTAGTAGAAATTGAAGAACTTGATGAAACCAAAGCAGGTGAGCTTATTATGGCTGCTCGTAACATCTGTTGGTTTAACGAAGAATAGAACGCCGGGGGAATTATTTAGATGGCAGAAGTAACCATATCCGAACTTGCCAGTGAAGTCGGTACGCCGGTTGATACACTAATCAGTCAATTTGCTGAAACAGGTGTTACCAAAACGTCAAACGACACAGTCACCGAGCAAGAAAAAGAAGCATTGTTGACTCACCTGCGCAAGCAACACGGTGATGACAGCGATGCTCAGCCAAGTAAAATGACGCTTAGCCGCAAAAAGAAAACCACACTTTCTGTGGGCAGCGGTTCAAAAGCGAAACAAGTGCAAGTGGAAGTACGTAAAACACGTACTTACGTGAAGCGCAGCGACCTAGAAGAGCAGCAACAAGCAGAAGCGGAAGCGAAGGCAAAAGCTGAAGCTGAAGAAAAGGCAGCTCAAGAAGCTAAAGCGGCTGCAGAGGCGGAAGCAAAAGCCAAGGCTGATGCCGAGGCGAAAGCGAAAGTAGAAGCGGAAGAGAAAGCTAAGGCGAAAGCGGAAGCGGATGCCAAAGCGAAAGAAGCTGCACAAGCGAAAGCGCAAGAAATTGAAGCGGCAAAAGCACTAACACCTGAGCAGCAAGCAGAAGCTGATGAAGCTGAGCGTATTCGCAAGCAACAAGAAGCTGAAGCAAAAGCAAAAGCGGAAGAAGAAGCGAAAGCGGCAGCCGAAGCAGCACGCAAGCTTGCCGAAGAAAACGAAGCGCGTTGGAAAGCGGAAGAAGAAGAGCGTAAAAAGCATGAAAACGATGTGGTTCACGTAACTTCTTCAGTATATGCGCAAGAAGCTGAAGATAAAGTGGATGCGGAAGATGAAGGTGGCGGTCGTCGTCGCAAGAAGAAAAAGCAGCCAGAAAAACCAACAAGAATGGGTAAAGGTAAGAAGAAAACCTTATCTGCGCCGCAAAGCTTAAAACACGGCTTCCAAAAGCCAGCTGAAACGAAATTGCAAGATGTACGCATTGGCGAAACAATTTCAGTCGCTGACCTTGCCAATAAAATGTCGGTGAAAGGCGCTGAAGTTGTTAAAGTGATGTTCAAAATGGGCGCGATGGCGACCATTAACCAAGTGATTGACCAAGAAACAGCGGCGCTTGTTGCTGAAGAAATGGGTCGTAAAGTTGTACTGGTGAAAGAAAACGCCCTAGAAGAAGCGGTATTATCTGATCGCGGCGATGCAGGTGAAGCTGAAAACCGTGCACCAGTAGTGACTATCATGGGTCACGTTGACCACGGTAAAACATCATTACTTGATCACATTCGTGAAGCAAAAGTTGCCGCAGGCGAAGCGGGTGGTATTACTCAACACATTGGTGCTTACCACGTAGACACTGATCACGGCATGGTCACTTTCCTAGATACTCCGGGTCACGCCGCGTTTACCGCAATGCGTTCTCGTGGTGCGAAAGCTACCGATATTGTTATCATTGTTGTAGCAGCTGACGATGGTGTAATGCCACAAACGATTGAAGCTATTCAGCATGCGAAAGCCGCAGAAGCGCCAATTGTTATCGCAGTTAACAAAATGGATAAAGAAACCGCTGATCCAGATCGCGTTAAAACTGAGCTTTCTCAACACGACATTATCCCAGAAGACTGGGGCGGTGATGTGCAGTTTGTTCACGTTTCAGCGAAAACTGGCCTTGGTATCGACGAACTATTAGATGCGGTATTGCTTCAAGCTGAAGTATTAGAGCTAACGGCTGTTGTTGATAAGATGGCAAGCGGTGTCGTGGTTGAATCTAAACTTGATAAAGGCCGTGGCCCGGTAGCTACTGTACTTGTTCAAGAAGGTACATTGAAGCAAGGCGATATCGTACTTTGTGGTTTAGAGTATGGCCGTGTTCGTGCGATGCGCGATGAATTAGGTCGTCAAATCAAATCAGCTGGCCCGTCAATTCCTGTAGAGATTTTAGGTCTTTCTGGTGTACCGCAATCAGGTGACGAAGCAACGGTTGTTAAAGATGAGAAGAAAGCACGTGAAGTAGCGCTTTACCGCCAAGGTAAATTCCGTGACGTGAAACTGGCTCGCCAGCAAAAAGCGAAACTTGAGAACATGTTCTCAGACATGGCAGAAGGCGATGTTTCTGAAGTTAACGTGGTACTGAAATCTGACGTTCAAGGTTCACTTGAAGCGATTTCTGACGCACTTGTTAAGCTGTCAACTGACGAAGTTAAAGTGAAAATCATCGGCTCTGGTGTGGGTGGTATCACAGAAACTGACGCATCACTTGCAGCAGCATCAAATGCTATCGTGGTTGGTTTCAACGTTCGTGCCGATGCGTCTGCACGTAAAGTGATTGAAGCGGAAGGCGTTGATTTACGTTACTACAGCGTTATCTACGACTTAATCGACGAAGTGAAACAAGCAATGAGTGGTTTACTTGCGCCGGAATTCAAGCAAGAAATCATTGGTCTTGCTGAAGTACGTGACGTATTCAAGTCACCTAAGTTGGGTGCAATCGCGGGTTGTATGGTAACCGAAGGTATCATCAAGCGCAGCGCGCCAATTCGTGTACTACGTGAAAACGTGGTTATCTACGAAGGTGAGCTTGAGTCACTACGCCGCTTTAAAGACGACGTACAAGAAGTTCGCAACGGTACAGAGTGTGGTATCGGTGTTAAGAACTACAACGACGTTAAAGTCGGTGACCAAATCGAAGTATTTGAAACCGTAGAAGTTAAGCGTACGCTATAATAGCGTCACTTAGCTAAATCATATTGTTAAATGGGGGCTTTGCCCCCGTTTTTTATCTCAGCTATCCTGTTTTTATTAGCCGTTTCAATAACTGCCGTTTAAGCAGCAAAGTATAGCGTTGAGAGTAGACTAGGAGTTTTTATGAGCAGAGATTTTTCTCGTACCGATCGCGTTGCTCAACAAATTCAAAAAGAAGTAGCCACCATTATTCAACGTGAAGTCAAAGATCCACGTTTAGGTATGGTGACAGTGAATGCCGTTGAAGTAACGCGCGATTTAGCCTATGCCAAAGTGTTTGTCACTTTCTTCACCCTTGAAGGCCAAGACGAAGAAGTATCGGTTAAAATTTTAAATGAAGCGGCCAGCTTTATTCGTACCTTATTAGCCAAGCGCATTAAAGCACGCATTATGCCTGAGCTACGATTTGAATATGACAAATCCTTGGTTGAAGGTGTGCGTATGACGAACTTGGTTAACCAAGCAGTTGCCGAAGATCAACGCCGCGCTGGTGAAGATGCGACTGATGAGCAGAACTCAGACGAAGGCGGGGAAGCATAACCCATGGCGAAACGCAGAAAAGGCCGTGCAGTTAACGGCATTGTACTGTTAGACAAGCCATTGGAGATCTCGTCAAACAAGGCGTTGCAGCAAGTGAGAGGAATTTACTTCGCGCAAAAAGCAGGTCATACCGGTGCGCTTGACCCACTAGCAACTGGCATGCTGCCGATTTGTTTGGGTGAAGGGACTAAGTTTTCTCAGTTTTTATTAGATACTGATAAAACTTATATTGTTACCGCCAAGTTAGGCGTGCGCACCACCACCAGTGATGCGGATGGCGAAGTGGTCAGTACTAAGCCAGTTGACGTGACTGATGCGGATATCTTGATTGCCGTTGACAAGTTTCGCGGTAAATCAAAGCAAATTCCGTCAATGTACTCGGCATTGAAATATCAAGGCCAGCCGCTATATAAGTATGCCCGCGAAGGTATTGAAGTACCACGTGAAGCACGTGATATCGAAGTGTTTCGTTTAGAGGTGCTACGCATCGATGGCGATGAAATTGATATGGAGCTGCATGTATCAAAAGGCACTTATATTCGCACCATCGTTGATGACTTAGGTGAACTACTTGGCTGTGGTGCTCATGTTTCTATGTTGCGTCGCGTAAGTGTAGGCAGCTATCCTCGCGATAAAATGGTGACCATTGAGCAGTTAGAAGCAAAGCTTCAGCAAGCGAAAACCGAGGGTGTTGCGCCATCAACCTATTTAGATGAGTTGCTATTACCAATGGAAACGGCACTTGAAGGTATGCCTAAAGTTGAAGTAGACGATGCTTCTGTGGTTTACCTTCGCCACGGTAACCCGGTGCAAGCATCGGGTGCGCCGCTAGATGGCCTAGTGCAAGTCTTTACCGAGCAAGGTGAATTTTTAGGTGTTGGTCACATCAATGATGATGGCCTAGTTGCGCCTAAGCGTATTATTGTGCCTGCGGCAGAAGAATAAGCTAGATAACTTTTGTAGCGAAGCGATTTATCTATTCCGGTTTAGCTAAGGCGATTTATCTGTGTCGGTTTAACTATGGCCGTTAAACGCTTGGTTGCAAAAAAAAGCGAGGGTGCTAGAATACGCGCTCTTTTGAACGTCTTGCTGATTTAGTGTTCGGCTAGACGCGATTTTTAACACTAAACTATATAAGGTATTTATTATGTCTTTATCAACTGAGCAAAAAGCAGCTATCGTTGCTGAATACGCAGTTAAAGAAGGTGACACTGGTTCTCCAGAAGTACAAGTTGCTTTGTTAACAACACAAATCAACCACTTACAAGGTCACTTCAAAGCGCACATCCATGATCACCACTCACGTCGTGGTCTACTACGCATGGTTAGCCAACGTCGTAAGCTTTTAGACTACTTAAAGCGTAAAGATGTTGAGCGTTACACTGCGCTTATCGGTAAATTAGGTCTACGTCGTTAATCGACGGCTTATTTGCCCATCAAACTCAAATGAGTTTGATAAAAGAAAGGCGCTTAGGCGCCTTTTTTGATCTTTGTAATTTTTTCATCGAACCTCTGCCACTATTCAACATTCCAAAACACCAACTCTCTGGTTGCTCTGCTAACGTAAAATAGCGACTGAAATCTCTTTAATAAACTCAATCAACTAAGTAATTGTGACAATCTGGTTTTAATTGATTTAAGCGCTAGTAATAGCGGTTGTTATCGCTATAATTAGCGGGCAAATTAAACGAATGAAAACAGAGCTGACTTAAATAGGTAAGTTGGTGTCTTAAACTAAGGAATCTGTAAATGTTTACTCCGGTAACTAAAACATTTGAGTACGGTCAACATACCGTAACATTAGAAACGGGTGTTATTGCTCGTCAAGCAACAGCAGCTGTAATGGCTTCAATGGATGATACGTCGGTATTAGTATCTGTTGTTGCTAAAAAAGAGGCGGTAGAAGGTCAAGACTTCTTCCCATTAACGGTAAATTATCAAGAAAAAACATACGCCGCGGGTAAAATCCCTGGTGGTTTCTTTAAGCGTGAAGGTCGTCCTTCTGAAGAAGAAACATTGATTGCACGTTTGATTGACCGTCCAATTCGTCCGTTATTTCCGGAAGGCTTCACCAATGAAGTACAGGTAATTATTACCGTTGTTTCTGCTAACCCAGAAATTTCACCTGACATTATTTCATTACTAGGTACATCTGCTGCGTTAGCAATTACAGGTACACCTTTTAATGGTCCTGTAGGTGCTGCGCGTGTTGGTTATAAAGATGGCCAGTATCTATTAAACCCGCTTCAGTCTGAGTTGGCAGAAAGCCAATTAGACTTAGTGGTAGCAGGTACGGACTCTGCTGTATTAATGGTTGAATCAGAAGCTGAAATTCTTTCTGAAGAAGTGATGTTAGGTGCCGTAGTATACGGTCACGAACAATCACAAAAAGCTATCGAAGCGATCAAAGAGTTTGCCGCTGAAGTTAACACGCCTGCTTGGAACTGGGAAGCGCCAGTAAAAAATGCAGAGCTTATCGCGAAAATCGACGAGCTAGCGTCTGCCCAAGTAAACGAAGCTTACCAAATTACTGAAAAAGCTAAGCGTTACGAGCGTGTTGCTGAAATTCGCAATGAAGTTGTTGAAAAGCTACTTGCTCAAGATGAAGCACTAAACGTTCAAGAAGCAAAAGATTTATTCCACGACTTAGAGAAAAATGTTGTCCGTGGTCGTATCACCCAAGGTCACCCTCGTATTGATGGTCGCGACCCTGAAATGATCCGTTCACTAGACGTAATGACTGGCGTGTTACCACGAACTCACGGTAGTGCCGTATTCACACGTGGTGAAACCCAAGCATTAGTGACAGCTACACTAGGTACACAACGTGATGCACAGAAAGTTGAAACCATTTTAGGTGAGAAAACTGACAACTTTATGTTGCACTACAACTTCCCTCCGTACTCAGTCGGTGAAACTGGTTTTATCGGTTCTCCTAAGCGCCGTGAAATCGGTCACGGTCGCCTAGCGAAGCGCGGTGTGTTAGCGGTAATGCCAACAGTCGAAGAATTCCCGTACGCAGTGCGTGTGGTATCAGAAATCACTGAGTCAAATGGTTCATCATCAATGGCTTCTGTCTGTGGTACTTCATTAGCACTAATGGACGCTGGTGTGCCAATTAAGGCCTCTGTTGCTGGTATCGCAATGGGTCTAGTGAAAGAAGGTGACAGCCACGTTGTACTTTCTGACATTCTTGGTGATGAAGATCACTTAGGTGATATGGACTTTAAAGTAGCAGGTACTTCTGAAGGTATTACTGCACTACAAATGGATATCAAGATCGAAGGTATCACCCAAGATATTATGCAAACTGCGCTTAACCAAGCAAAAGCAGCACGTATTCATATCTTGAGCGTAATGGACCAAGCGATTGATTCAGCACGTGACGATATCTCTGATTTCGCACCACGTATTCACACCATGAAAATCAGTGCTGACAAGATCCGTGAAGTTATCGGTAAAGGTGGCGCAACGATTCGTCAGCTTACGGAAGAAACGGGTACAACGATTGAAATCGAAGATGACGGTACGGTTAAGATTGCTGCGACTGATGCTGGCCAAGCAGAAGATGCAATTAGCCGCATTAAAGCGCTAACCGCTGAAATCGAAGTCGGTGAAATCTACACAGGTAAAGTGGTTCGTATCGTAGATTTCGGTGCGTTCGTTAACGTTTTACCGGGCAAAGACGGTCTAGTTCATATCTCGCAAATTTCAGAAGAGCGCGTAAATGCAGTAGCTGACGTGTTAACTGAAGGTCAAGAAGTGACGGTTAAAGTACTTGAAGTTGACCGCCAAGGTCGCGTGCGTTTAAGCATGAAAGAAGCAGCAGCTAAGCCTGAAGCTCAAGAAGCGGCTGACGCACCAAGCGAAGACGCTTAATCTTCAACGCTAAGCATTAGCTTATTTGAACGAGAAAAAGGGAGCTATCAAGCTCCCTTTTTTATATACTCGAAAAGTGATTCATTACTCTTTCAATCAAACCTAAACGAATTGTCGTATTAGCATTAAGTTATCCGCTAGCTAGATGAATTTCGCGCATCACCTTTAACACTAGCGCTGATGACAAAATATCAAACGCAGTATTTGAAGCGTTTTTGGGGTTTGAAAAGTTAAATATAGGTATCTTACTGAGTGAAAAAATTAGCTATTCTTGCGTTAACTACTAGCTTTTTGTTTATCCAAGGCTGTGCATCAACCACGCAATCAACGTCAGCCGTGAACAACTTAGTGATTGCTGAGCCTTTACCCGTTAATTTTAAAAGTGAAATTGCGCTTGCACGCCTGAGTGAAGTGATTCAAAGAGCAGAAATTAGCGATGGTGAGCGTGCCCAGCTTTATTACGATCGCGGTGTGATTTACGACAGCGTTGGCCTGAGAAACCTAGCACGCTTGGACTTTAATCGCGCTTTGCGCCTTAAACCAGACCTCGTCGATGCCTATAATTTCCTTGGTATTCACTTCACCCAAATGCAGGAATTTAACCAAGCTTACGACCAATTTGATTCTGCTATTGATTTAGCCCCAGAGCACGAATATGCCTTTTTAAATCGCGGTATCGCGCTTTATTACGGTGGTCGAGCAGAGCTAGCTGCTGATGACTTAGCGGTTTTTTTAAGCAAACAAACGAACGATCCTTATCGTATTTTGTGGCTTTATATTGCTGAACGAGAATATTCGCCGGAGCAGGCTGAAATAAACTTGCGCGCCCGAGCCCGCCGCGTTGGTGATCAAGTATGGGCAAAACAGATTATTCAACTGTATTTAGGTGAACTTTCTCAGCGTCAGTTTATTGGGCAATTGACGCAAGATGTTGCTTCCAATAAAGCATTAACTGACCGCCTTTGTGAGGCTTACTTCTACCTTGGCAAGTTTGCGCAGTTTAACGGCCAAGAAAAAGTCGCACTCAATTTTTTCAAATTGGCATTAAGTACCAATGTGTATGAGTTTGTTGAACATAGGTACGCAAAGCTTGAGCTTGACCTTGTTAGACAAGGTGAGCAGTTCTAACTTCACCACTTTACCTAACGATAGTGATTTTGCCTAAATTGATAATAGCAAGATTGGCAATAAGAAGGTTGGTGTTCGCTAGGTTGATAATTGCGAGCTTGATGGTGTTGCTGCCATCAAGCTCTTTTTCGTTTACGGACTACTATACTCGGCTAAGCGACAGCCACGTGTTAGGTGAAAGTATCCAAGCGTTTGCCTTGGCAAAAAACCATACTAAAGCCCATCAGAAAAACTTAACACTAGCTAAGATAGGTGATATTGCCTGGTTAAATAGTGCAACTAAACTCGCTGCTGTTGACCAAACTGTTAGCATGCAATTGGCAGCTTGGTATTTGTCCCAAAATAAACTTACTAGTGCCGAGCATTACTTATTAACTGCCAAGTCATTGGGCAGTACTGCGGCGATCAGCGAGCTGGCAGTCCTTTGGCACACACAAGAGCGCTTTGACAAAGTGCTCAATGAATTGACTAATGAAATAACGCTGTGGGATGAAGCTGTCGCAAATGCCAAGGTTCACGCGCTTGTGGCAACTGGGCAGATTTCGGTATTAGAAGAATTGCTCAATAAGTTGCAAGTTACACCTGAATTGGCTCCTCTTTATCAATCAACATACCAAACGCTGGTTGATTTTGATGTGCTCAATACAGCAAATGTTCAGCAAGAGAGGGGTGATCAACCAGTTGCGCGTGAGCAGCATTGCCCATTGTCAATTACCCTAGCAGCTAGCCAATTGAACGACTTAAAGCGTTGGCAAAACCTAGCGCAAACATACAAAGGTTCTAAGTTAAGCCAGTTCTTGTGTGTTAGCCGTATTAAGTATATTCCGCCATTTGCGCATGACTGCAATTTATCGCCGCAACCCCCCATTATGTGTGATGAGGCAAAGCTCGGGAGTAAACTAAGTGCGATAGGAGATATTAGTAGCGATTACCTTGCCTTAATGCTACCCAAAGGGGGAGCAAATGTTCATATGGGGATACTTTATTTGGATAGGGCAGATGATTTTACTGTGTTTAGCCATGAATTAACTCACCTGCTAGGCTTTATCGATGAATATACGCTAAGTGCTACTCATCCAGTTTGCCAGCGACCGAGCAATGAATTGGGGTGGAATATTGCAACGTTGCCGAGCACTGCATTGCAAGATGGTTACCTATCACGTGCGGTAGCTAAGCAGATGCCTTGGTATAGTGAAGTAAGCCAATATATTGAAAATGTCGATGAAAGAATACCACTTAATCGCCCTTTGTCACCCAACGGGTTTGGTTTTTTTCAAGCAGATACCTGCACTTCAAGTGAAAAGAACAGTGCCATTAAACCTTTGCAACAGGCAACCTTGTTGCGAAATCACGACTTTGCTATTCCTGAGCAATATCTAACGCTGCTGGCAAAAGATGTTCACAAGTACAAAATGCCTTCTTATCACTACAACATTGGTGTCGCATTGTATCGCGAGAAACAGGGCAGTGACGCTTTGAAGTGGCTTAATCAAGCCGTTCACTGAACTTGTGTTTGCTGCTTCCGGCTCTCTTTCATAAATAGTATAAATAGAGCAAACAATAGCGGTTTAAACGAAGCTTCTCTATCAGCGGGGGAATCGCTGCTTGTGTTGGCTTGAGTACTAGCTTTACTAATAGAAACTACTAATACTGGAGCTTGTGTTGAGGGTTGACTTCTTCTACTGCAAGACCGTCAGTAGTGTTAATGGAATGCTTAGGTTGTTGTTTGTTGGCTACTTCGTCCGGCGTTATTGCTGACGCTAACAAAGACTCTCTCACCTGTGCTATCGGCCACATGGCCTGATTTAACGTTGTTTTGACTGAATTGTCCTTTACTGGGGCATCTTGCTTTACTGCATCTCTAAACCAAGAGTAGAGCGTCATATTTATTATCCTTCTTTTATTGTCTATTAGGTATAGACCACAATGGGCTAAATTAACAACGCACGAACTTAATAAATGCTCTGTCGTTTTAGGATACTACGTTATAATTGCGGCAGTTTTATGTCGGTATAATGTCAACACAGTGATGACTGAATTCTCCCCCCAAGCTTTTCGCAACCAATTCCCACTACTCGCAAAACCTCAATCAACTCAGCCGATCGTGTATTTTGATAACGCCGCAACCACGCAAAAACCAAATTGTGTGATTGATGAAATGACGCGATTTTATCAAACCACCAATGCGAATGTTCACCGTGCTTCTCATCAATTGAGTGCTATGGCAACAACTCAGTTTGAGCGTGCCAGAGAAACAGCAAAGCACTTTATTAATGCGCACAGTGAAAAAGAAATTATTTGGACAAAAGGGACAACCGAGGCCATCAATATTGTTGCGCAGTGTTATGCCAAGCCGCTGTTCAAAGCGGGTGACGAGATAATCGTTAGCTATAGCGAGCATCACGCTAACATAGTGCCTTGGCAACAAGTCGCTGCGCATTGCGGCGCATTTATCAAGGTACTTCCGCTAGACAAAACGGGACGTATTGATATTGCCGCTATCGACGCCATTATCACGAATAAAACTAAATTAGTGGCCGTAAATTTGGTGTCCAACGTTATTGGCAAGCGCAATCCTATCGAAGCGATTATTGACCGAGCCAAAGCGGTTAATGCCAAAGTACTTGTCGATGGTGCCCAAGCAGTAGCGCATGAAGCCATTGATGTCCAAAAACTGGGCTGTGACTTTTTTGTATTCTCAGCGCACAAGGTTTATGGCCCGACTGGGGTAGGAGTGTTGTACGGTCGGGAAGCTTTATTAGAAGCCATGCCACCATATCAGTTCGGTGGCGAAATGATTAAAAAGGTGAGTTTCAGTGGAACAACCTTTGCACAATTACCGTTTAAATTTGAAACCGGTACGCCCAATATTGCCGGTGTGCTAGGGCTAGCAAAAGCGTTAGCGTTTACGGGTAACAACCGTCAGTTGATGGCCGATTACGAGCAAACGCTTATTGATTACACCTACGAGCGATTAGTGAGTATATCTGGGGTAAAGCTGCTGTTTGCTGATAAACCCGATATTCCAATTTTTTCTTTTGTGCTTGATAACGCGCACCACCAAGATGTTGCGACATTTTTAAATGGACAAAATATCGCTATTCGCGCGGGTCATCACTGTGCAATGCCGCTCATGGAATACCTTGGTGAATCTGGATGTTTACGTATTTCGCTAGCACCTTACAATTTAACCCGTGAGGTGGATACTTTTATCGATGCAATGCGTGCTTTTAATCATATGTCAGCTAGTTCATCAACCAGTTTGCCCGCTGATTTATCAGCCATTTCATTGGAAAGTTATGTAGATCGAAAAGGCGTTGAAAAACAAAACGCGCTTGAAGAGATTCAAGCACGTTTTAATTCAGCAAAAGGTTGGGACGGGCGACATCGCGAGATAATGTTATTGAGTAAGCAGCTTGAGCGCTTATCAAGAGACCAGCGCTTGGATCAGTATTTAGTTCAAGGCTGTGAAAGTGATGTTTGGCTCAAGGCTCAGGTAAATCAAGATGGGGAGTGGTCTTTTCAGGCTGACAGCGATGCTAAAGTTATTCGCGGCTTACTGGTCATTGTTTTCGCGATGTTCAATCATCAAAATGCTGGGTATATTGAGTCATTCGATGTTGAACATCACTTTAAACAGTTAGGCTTAATGGAGCACCTAAGCCCATCTCGTGGTAATGGTGTTCGCGCGATTGTTGCAAGAATAAAAGACCTTGCTGGTTAATTCATACCTGCAGAAGTACCGATACAAATACTAGCCCAGTTTTCGCTTTAAGAGCTTGTCTATCGCTTTACCAACAGCAAAAAAACCAAAGGTGGCCGTGATGTGCGTTGCGGCACCAAAGCCGCCACTGCAATCTAGGCGCATTGCCCCTTCCTGACTTTGCTTGGCATGACAAACGTTACCATCAGCATCTGGATATACCAGCTGCTGTGTCGAAAATATCGCGTCTATGCTGAATTTCCGCTTGGTATTGCGAGAAAAGTTATATTCGCGGCGCAAGGTATTGCGTACTTTGGCGAGTAATGGGTCTTGGTATGTCTGGCTGAGATCTGCAACGGTAATTTGTGTCGGATCTGTTTGACCGCCTGCACCACCGATGGTGATCATCGGAATTTTATTTCTTTTACAGTGAGCGATAAGCGCCGATTTGACCTGAACAGAATCAATAGCATCAAAGACATAATCAAAGGCTGAGGTGATTAGCGCTCGAGTATTTTCAAGCGTAATAAAATCCTCTACAACAGTCACTTCGCAGTCAGGATTAATGTGCTTAATACGCTCTGCCATGACCTCTACTTTGCTCTCACCAACGGTTTCGGTAAGCGCATGAATTTGGCGGTTTGTATTGGTGACACAAATATCATCAAGATCGATTAACGTGATACGGCCAAATCCGGTTCGAGCCAGCGATTCAGCAATCCACGAGCCCACACCACCAATTCCAATCACACATACAGAGGCACTTTTAATAGCTGCTGCGCCTTGCACGCCGTAAAGGCGCTCAATACCACCAAACCTAAGCTGATAATCTGACATACTTCTCTAGATTACTCGAAGTTAAAAAGGCGCGTATTATAGCAGTAAAATAGCGCCTAGTGACAACGCTGACGGGACAGGGTTAATGAGCAGGCAAGGTAACCGTAAAGACGGTGAATTGCTCTTGCTCTATTTCGTATTGAATATGACCACCTTGCGCCTCAGCAAGTAGCTTAGCTGAATATGCCCCTAAGCCAGAGCCTTGCTTGATGTTACCTGTGGCATATTTATCAAACAGAGTGTGACGTAAGGTTTCTGGCACGACACCAGCGTTTTTACAGGTAAACGACAATGCTTGCTCAGCTTCTTCGAGCACAATGGATATCTTGCTATTAGGTGGCGCAGCTTCAACAGCATTTTTTATCAAATTGTTGAATATTGATAGGCACAATAGTGGCTCGACATTGGCGAGTTTTTTTGTATTGTCTTTAAATTTGATGCTGACTTTTTTGCTCTGAGCATCGAGTTGGCAGCCTGTAATAGCGTCGAGTACCAAAGGAGGTAGCTGTGTCGGTGCTGGTGTAAACTCGTATAGACCTTGCTCTATTTTGTAGAGCTCAAGCGATAGGTTGATCATACCGATGACGTTATTTACTGTGGTTTTGATCGCGCTGGCGAGCGGAACATCCTTAATTTTTCCCGCTTGGAAAAGGATACTCGCCAGTGGTGCTTTAAGGTCGTGTTGGGTAATCTTTTCGATGTCTTCACGCAGCTGTGCGGTTTCTTGCAACTGGTGTACTTGCTGGGCGAGCTTTTCTTGGTTGCGCTTCAAACTAATATGCGTGTTCACCCGTGCGAGGAGAATTTCACCTTGCAGAGGCTTAGTTATATAGTCAACGGCGCCAGTTTCAAATCCTTTGGTAATGTCTTCAATCTGTGACTTTGCAGTTAAGAAAATTACCGGTATTTTTTGCGTATCAGAGCTATTTTTTATTGCTTCACAAACCTGATAACCATCCATTTCCGGCATCATAATATCAAGTAGTACTAAATCAATTTTCTGATGCTGTTTGGCTAATATTTGCAGCGCCTGTTTACCGTTTTTAGCGGCGATAATGCGGTAGTGACTGCGTAAAATGCCCGCCGCGACTTCAATATTACTTGACTCGTCGTCGACAATCAGTACTGACCCACCAGTGTCGGATATCACTCGTTTGGGAGCCGCAGTGATAACTTGCTTCTCGCTAAAACAATTTGCCCCCGTTAACTGATGAAGCGATTTACACAGCGCGTCGCGATCAAATGGCTTGGCTAATGTTACTAAGCTTTTATTTATTTGCGACTTAACTGCGTCGAATGTGCTTGGCTCGCGATATAGCAAAAGTACAGGTGCAACATTTAAAATGCCTTCCTCTTTTGCCTTGGCGATGATTTGTGATGGGGTAAAGTCGGCTAAGTTGTCTGCAATGATCACGATATCGGCAGGTTGCATCGCCATAAAGTCGAGTGCGTCCTGACCATTTTCCACACTCGCGATACTGGACTTATCAAAGTTACAATCGATTAATATTTTTGCGATCGCTTCTCTGGCAAGTCTGCTGTCATCAATTATTAGTATGTGCTTCAAGTGAGGGAGACCATAAAGTAAACAACTACACTATCAAGCTTATAAAAGAATGATGGGTTTGTATAGCTTGCTTATTATTAATTATTATTAGGTTATTAAAAAAGCAGCCTTGGAAGGCTGCTTTTTTCGGCTTTTATTTTAACAAATAAATTGGCTTATCTGTCTTTTAACGGTGTGAAATCGCGGTTAATTTCGCCAGTGTATTTTTGACGAGGACGACCGATTTTTTGACCTGGTTGAGATAGCATCTCATCCCAGTGTGCACACCAACCGACAGTACGTGACATCGCAAAAATTACTGTGAACATGCTTGTTGGGATACCGATAGCTTTCAGAATGATACCTGAGTAGAAATCAACATTCGGGTATAGCTTCTTCTCAATAAAGTACGGATCTTCCAGTGCAACTTTTTCTAATGCCATTGCAACGTCTAATAACGGGTCGTTAACACCTAGCTCTTGAAGCACTTCGTGACACGTTTCACGCATTACTGTCGCGCGCGGGTCAAAGTTCTTGTAAACACGGTGACCAAAGCCCATTAAGCGGAATGGATCGTCTTTGTCTTTCGCTTTTGCAACGAATTCATCTACACGCGATACATCACCGATTTCTTCTAACATGTTCAAACATGCTTCGTTAGCACCACCGTGCGCAGGGCCCCATAATGACGCAACACCAGCGGCAATACACGCGTACGGGTTAGCACCAGAAGAACCAGCTAAACGAACGGTTGACGTTGAAGCGTTTTGTTCGTGATCTGCGTGAAGGGTAAAGATGCGATCCATTGCCTTAGCAAGGGTCGGGCTAACTTTGTACTCTTCAGCAGGTACAGAGAACATCATGTGTAAGAAGTTTTCTGCAAAAGTTAAATCGTTACGAGGGTAAACGAATGGTTGGCCAATGCTGTACTTATATGCCATAGCCGCAATAGTTGGCATTTTTGCCACTAGGCGGTGTGCACAACGCATACGTTGCTCAGGATCAGTAATGTCTAAATCACTGTGGTAGAACGAAGACATAGCGCCAACCACACCACAAAGCATTGCCATTGGGTGAGCGTCAGGTAAGAAGCCTTGGAAGAAGTGAGCAATCTTCTCGTGCACCATTGTATGGTTGGTAATGATGTTTTTGAACTCGTCATACTGAGACGTAGTTGGTGCTTGACCGTTAAGCAAGATGTAACAAACTTCAAGGTAATCTGCTTCTTTCGCTAATGCGTCAATAGGGTAGCCACGGTGTTGTAATACACCTTTACCACCATCAATGAAAGTAATCGCAGACTCACAAGAAGCCGTCGCTAAGAAACCAGGGTCATAGGTGAAGTAGCCTGAAGCACCTAATGTTCGGATGTCGATTACGTCGTTGCCAGCGGTACCAGATACTACTGGTAATTCAGCAACTTCTTTGCCGTCAATACTAAGAGAGGCTTTAGAATCAGCCATATGTTATATCCCCTATAATTTTTAAATTACTGTGTAACTAATGACTAGTTAATCAGTTTTTTTGAATATAAAACTGCGGGTATTCTACTTCAAACTCACCCTATAAAGTCAATTCAAATGTGCGTTTGAATTTACGAAACTGTTATGTAACTAGCTCATTAGGTTAAAAAGCGAACGCAACTCGTTAAAATCGAACGGAAATTGTAATTAACAAACTTCAACTATATAATCAGGCTGATCTTCATCTGTTTGCCTGATGCATTCGTATGTATTGACGAACAATTGTAGTTCACTGGGGGGTTGCTCATAGTAAGTAGAACATCATGGGTAACAATAAAAAAAGTTGAAGGCTCCAAGAGCACTTTAGGCATCAATCGTGAAAAAAGAACGTCCTGTAAACCTAGACCTGACTACAATAAAGATGCACCCAGCAGCAAATGCTTCAATCATGCACCGTATTTCCGGTGTTGTGATGATCTTTGCTATCGGTATCTTGTTGTGGGCACTATCATTATCCTTGTCTTCCGCTGAAGAATTCACGCAAGTTAAAGCACTGCTTGACGGCGTGTTCTTTAAACTCATCATGCTCGGCATTGCCACAGCAATTATTTATCATTTATTGGGCGGCATCCGCCATTTATTGATGGATATGGGCCACTTTGAAGAAAAAGCGTCTGGTAACGCCAGTGCTAAATTCATCATTGTGCTGTGGATTGTATTGACCGCTGTAGTGGGAGTTTGGTTATGGTAAACAATGTAGCAACTGTAGGCCGTAGTGGCGTACATGATTTTATCTTATTAAGAGCAAGCGCACTGGTATTAGCTGCTTACGTGCTATTTATCGCTGGCTTTTTCGCTGTCACTCCAGAAGTTACCTATGAAATTTGGCAAGGCTTATTTTCAAACCTTGCGATGAAGGTGTTTACCTTAGTTTCATTATTTGGATTGCTTATCCACGCATGGATTGGTATCTGGCAAGTCTTGTCTGATTACATCAAAGCAACGTTTTTACGTGGTGTATTGCAATTTGTTTTTTCTGTGACCTTGCTGACTTATTTCGTAGCGGGTTTCCTAATCGTATGGGGTGTGTAAGTGAGCATTTCAGTTCGTGAATTTGACGCCATAGTAATTGGCGCTGGCGGCGCTGGTATGCGCGCTGCATTAGCTATTTCAGAATCAGGTCAAAGCTGTGCTTTGATCTCAAAAGTTTTCCCTACTCGTTCGCACACAGTATCTGCGCAAGGTGGTATCACTGTTGCTTTAGGTAACGCGCATGAAGACAACTGGGAATTCCACATGTATGACACCGTTAAAGGCTCTGACTACATCGGTGACCAAGACGCTATCGAATACATGTGTAAAACCGGCCCGGAAGCCATCATCGAAATGGAGAACATGGGTTTACCCTTCTCTCGTTTTAATAACGGTAAAGTATACCAACGTCCATTCGGTGGCCAATCAAAGAATTTTGGTGGTGAACAAGCGGCACGTACCGCAGCAGCAGCTGACCGTACTGGTCATGCACTTCTTCACTGCTTGTACCAACAGAACGTTAAAAACAAAACAAACGTTTTCTCAGAATGGTATGCATTAGACATCGTAAAAAACAGTGAAGGTACCGTTGTTGGTGCAACAGCTATCGATATCGAATCTGGCGAAGTGTGTTACTTCAAAGCGCGTGCAACAGTACTAGCGACTGGTGGTGCGGGTCGTATCTTCGCATCAACTACTAATGCTCACATCAACACGGGCGATGGTGTTGGTATGTCACTTCGTGCTGGCGTGCAAATGCAAGACATGGAAATGTGGCAGTTCCACCCAACAGGTATTGCAGGTGCCGGTACGCTAGTAACTGAAGGTTGTCGTGGTGAAGGTGGTTACCTACTGAACAAAGACGGCGAGCGCTTCATGGAACGTTACGCACCAAATGCTAAAGACTTAGCGGGTCGTGACGTTGTAGCACGTTCAATGATGACGGAAATCCGTGAAGGTCGTGGCTGTGATCACCCTCAATACGGCCCACACATCAAGCTCAAGCTAGACCACTTAGGCCGTGAAACGCTTATGCAACGCTTGCCAGGTGTTTGTGAACTTTCAGAAACCTTTGCTCACGTTCACCCTGCTGACGAGCCAATCCCCGTTATTCCAACGTGTCACTACCAAATGGGTGGTGTACCTTGTAACGTTAATGGTCAAGCAATTAACTTCAACCCAGAAACAGGTGAAGACACTATCATCGAAGGCTTATTCGCTGTTGGTGAAATTGCTAACGTATCCGTTCATGGTGCAAATCGCCTAGGTGGTAATTCACTACTAGATTTAGTGGTATTTGGCCGCGCGGCAGGTAACTTCTTAGGTGAATACCTTGCACAAACGCAAACCGCGAAAGAAGCGACTGAATCAGATCTTGAAACTTCTTTAGCAAGGTATAACCGTTGGGAATCTTCAACCAGTGGTGAAGACCCAGTTCAAATCCGCAAAGATTTACAACAATGTATGCAGATGAACTTCTCTGTATTCCGTGAAGGTGAAGCGATGGCGGAAGGTATGAAGGAGTTAACTGAGATTCGTGAGCGTCTTAAAAATTCTCATCTGGCAGACAAGTCTCGTGAATTCAATACCGATCGTATCGAATGTCTAGAGCTTGATAACCTGATGGAAACAGCATACTGTACGGCGAAAGCTGCGAACTATCGTACCGAATCTCGCGGAGCGCACTCACGTGAAGATTACTTAGAACGTGATGACGAAAACTGGTTATGCCACACAATTTACACGCCTGGCACAGAAGATATGTCTAAGCGTGACGTGAACATGAAGCCAGTTCACCGCGAAGCATTCCCACCGAAAGTTCGTACTTACTAAGGAGCATAACGATGAAACAAATTTTTTCGATTTACCGTTACAATCCTGATGTTGACAACGCACCATACATGAAAGAATACGAGCTGGAAATTCCAGAAGGCTCGGATATGATGGTATTAGATGCGTTGATCTTGTTGAAAGAGCAAGACTCAACATTATCGTTCCGTCGTTCATGTCGTGAGGGCGTATGTGGCTCTGACGGCTTAAACATGAATGGTAAAAATGGCTTGGCTTGTATTACGCCTTTGTCGGCTGTTAAAGCAAACAAAATCGTATTGCGTCCATTACCAGGTTTACCCGTAGTGCGCGATTTAGTTATTGATATGACGCAGTTCTACAATCAATACGAAAAAATTAAGCCGTACTTAATTAACGATGGTAAAGAACAACCAGCACGTGAGCATTTACAGTCTATCGAGGAGCGTGAGCACTTAGATGGTTTGTACGAGTGTATTTTATGTGCATGTTGTTCAACGTCTTGTCCATCATTTTGGTGGAACCCAGACAAGTTTATCGGCCCAGCGGGTCTTCTACACGCTTACCGCTTCTTAATTGATAGCCGTGATACAGCAACAGAAGAGCGCTTGGACGGTTTACAAGATGCGTACAGCGTATTCCGTTGTCACGGCATCATGAACTGTGTTGATGTTTGTCCAAAAGGATTAAACCCAACGAAAGCAATTGGCCACATTAAGTCAATGCTTTTACAAAGAGCCGTTTAATCAAAATGGGTGGGGCGCACAGCCCCACCTAGATTAAACACAATAATTGGTTGCATTTTCCCCTGGTAAAGGAACAGCTAATGCCCGAAGGTGTAATGAAGGCTTGGTTAGAGTCTTCCCATTTAAGTGGCGCAAACGCTACTTATATTGAAGAACTATACGAATTATATTTAGAAAATTCACAATCTGTATCGGCCGAATGGCGCGATGTATTTGATTCTCTCCCCAAAATCGAAGGTGCTGATGTTGAATATAAACATTCAGCCGTTCGCGACGAATTTAAAGAACTAGCAAAACAACCTGCTCGCAATGTGATTGTTTCTGGTGGTTCTGACGCACGACAAGTCAAAGTATTACAACTGATTAATGCGTTCCGCTTCCGTGGTCATCAAAACGCAAGCATCGATCCGCTTGGTTTATGGCAACGTGACAAGGTGAGAGATCTTCAGCTATCACACCACGACTTATCAGAAAACGATTTCGATAAAGAATTCAACGTTGGCTCATTTGCAAGTGGTCAAGAAACCATGAAGTTGGGCGACTTGTACAAGGCATTACGCAAAACATATTGCGGCTCGATCGGTGCAGAATACATGCACATGACATCGACCGAGGAAAAACGTTGGATCCAAAGCCGATTAGAGTCAGTTCAATCACAAGGCCAGTTCAACACTGAGCAAAAAGAAGAAATTCTTAAAGGTTTGATTGCCGCTGACGGCCTTGAAAAGTACTTGGGGGCAAAATTCCCAGGCGCTAAACGCTTCTCACTAGAAGGTGGCGACGCGTTAATTCCAATGTTAAAAGAGTTAATTACGCGTGCAGGTAGCCATGGCACTAAAGAAGTGGTTATGGGGATGGCGCACCGTGGTCGTTTAAATGTTCTTGTGAACGTAATGGGTAAGAACCCAACCAAATTATTCGACGAATTCGCGGGTAAACACGACGATTTAGTCGGCTCAGGTGATGTTAAGTATCACATGGGTTACTCATCTGATTTTGTTACGCCTGGTGGTAATGTTCACTTAGCCCTTGCGTTTAACCCTTCTCACCTTGAAATTGTTAACCCTGTGGTCATGGGGTCAGTACGCGCGCGTCAAGATCGCCGCGAAGGTAGTGAAGGCGATTCTGTATTGCCGATTACGATTCACGGTGACTCTGCTATTGCAGGCCAAGGTGTTGTGCAAGAAACCTTCAACATGTCGCAAGCACGCGCTTTCACTGTTGGTGGTAGTATTCGCATTGTGGTCAATAACCAAGTTGGCTTTACAACCTCTAAGCCAGAAGATACACGTAGTGGTGAGTACTGTACTGAAATTGCCAAAATGGTACAGGCACCTATTTTCCACGTGAACTCTGACGATCCAGAGGCGGTAATTTTAGCGACACAAATCGCATTGGATTTCCGCAACAAGTTCAAACGTGATGTAGTGATTGATTTAGTCTGTTACCGCCGTCACGGCCACAATGAAGCTGATGAGCCAAATGCGACACAGCCATTGATGTATCAAAAAATCAAGAAACACCCAACACCGCGCCAAATTTACGCAGATAAGTTAAATACGGAAGGTTCGATCAAATCGACCAAGTCCGAAGAGCTAACAGCTTATTACCGCAAGTTACTTGACGAAGGCCAGTGTACCGTTGAACAGTGGCGCCCGATGACAGAGCATTCAGTTGACTGGACGCCATTCTTGGGACACGACTGGGATGATGAGTACGATCACGAAATTCCGGTAGAAAAGCTAAAAGAATTGGCAACAGCAATTTCTAGCTACCCAGCAGATCATCCCGTGCACTCTCGCGTTAAGAAAGTGTACGACGATCGCCAAAAAATGGCGGCGGGTGAAAAACTCCTTGATTGGGGTTTTGCTGAAAGCTTAGCCTACGCTGCCATTGTCGATGGTGGTGATCGCGTGCGTATTACTGGTCAAGATGCGGGTCGTGGTACTTTCTTCCACCGCCACGCAGTGCTGCACAACCAAGAAGATGCCAGCACTTATCTACCATTGCAAAACGTGCGTGAAGGCCAAGGTGAGTTTGATGTCCATGACTCAGTGCTGTCAGAAGTTTCTGTGCTAGCGTTTGAGTACGGTTACACGACAGCAGAGCCAAATGGTTTGACGATTTGGGAAGCACAATTTGGTGACTTTGCGAACTGCGCACAAGTGGTATTTGACCAATTTATCTCGTCAGGCGAGCAGAAATGGGGCCGCTTATGTGGCTTAACTATGTTGTTGCCACATGGCTACGAAGGTCAAGGGCCAGAGCATTCATCGGCTCGTTTAGAGCGTTACTTGCAGCTATGTGCTGATCACAACATGCAAGTGTGTGTGCCATCAACACCAGCACAAGTATTCAACATGCTGCGCCGACAAGTCGTTCGTCCAATGCGTCGCCCACTGGTTGTTATGTCACCTAAATCATTGTTGCGTCACCCGCTAGCGGTTTCGTCGTTAGAAGAGTTGGCAAGTGGTGAGTACCACAACGTGATTGGTGAAGTTGATCAAG
This sequence comes from Thalassotalea euphylliae, assembly GCF_003390335.1. Classification (NCBI taxonomy): domain Bacteria; kingdom Pseudomonadati; phylum Pseudomonadota; class Gammaproteobacteria; order Alteromonadales; family Colwelliaceae; genus Thalassotalea; species Thalassotalea euphylliae. The sequence continues at coordinate 2,890,043 of NZ_QUOU01000001.1, read as the reverse complement.
ACATCAAACCAGAAAACGTTGAACGCGTCGTATTTTGTAGCGGTAAGGTTTATTACGAGTTACTAGAGCAACGTCGTAAAAACGAGCAAACCAATGTGGCAATTATCCGCGTTGAGCAACTATACCCATTCCCAGAGAAAGAGTTGGCCGCTGAAATCGCTCAGTACAGCCATGTTAAGCAATTTGTCTGGTGTCAGGAAGAGCCGCAAAACCAAGGTGCTTGGTACTGTTCTCAGCATCACTTCCGTGCGACTATCCCTGAAAGTACATATTTAACTTATGCTGGACGTAAAGCATCTGCTGCACCTGCGGTAGGTTATATGTCTGTGCATGTAAAAGAACAACAGGCGCTAGTTAACGACGCGCTTACTGTAGAATAGACCCTCTTTTTTTAAAGAGATTAATAAAGAGTGTGTAAGGAATAAATTAATGACAACCGAAATCAAGGTTCCCGTTTTACCTGAATCCGTTGCTGACGCAACAGTTGCTACCTGGCATGTACAAGTGGGTGACACAGTTACTCGCGATCAAGTACTCGTTGATATTGAAACCGACAAAGTCGTACTTGAAGTACCAGCCACTTCAGACGGTGTAATTGCCGAAATTAAAGAAGTTGAAGGTACAACTGTATTAGGCGAGCAAGTTATCGCTATTCTTACTGAAGGCGCAGCGGCTCCAGCTCCACAAGCAGATGCGGCGCCAGCTCCAGCACCTGCAGCAGCTGGTAACGTGATTGATATTGTTGTTCCGGTATTACCTGAATCTGTTGCTGATGCAACGGTTGCCACTTGGCATGTAGCTGAAGGCGAAGCCGTATCTCGCGATCAGCAGTTAGTCGACATTGAAACTGACAAAGTTGTACTCGAAGTTGTAGCACAAGAAGACGGCGTGGTTGGCAAAATTATCCACGCAGAAGGCGATACTGTGCTAGGCGAACAAAAAATTGGTGAATTAAATGCAGGCGCAACAGCGGCAGCAGCACCGGCAGCTACTGCTCCAGCAGCAGACGACGCAGCTGGTGACAGCGTAGCTTCACCATCAGTGCGTCGTTTATTAAACGAAAAAGGCTTAACCGAAGCAGACGTTAAAGGCTCTGGTAAAGGTGGTCGTATCACTAAAGAAGATGTTGAAGCAGCGGCTAGCAAGCCAGCAGCACCGGCAGCAAGTGCTGCAACTGCGGCAGCAACAGCTGGCGCAGCAGCGGCATTAGGCGAGCGTAGCCAAAAACGTGTACCAATGACACGTTTACGTAAAACTATCGCTAACCGCCTTCTTGAAGCGAAAAACTCGACGGCAATGTTGACTACGTTCAACGAAGTTAACATGAAGCCTATCATGGATTTGCGTAAGCAATACAAAGACGTATTCGAGAAAACTCACGATACACGTTTAGGCTTTATGTCGTTCTACGTGAAAGCGGTGACTGAAGCCTTAAAACGCTACCCTGCGGTAAATGCGTCAATTGACGGTGACGACATTGTTTACCACAACTTCTTCGATATCTCGATTGCCGTATCTACGCCGCGTGGTCTAGTAACGCCAGTACTTCGCGATGCAGATCAACTAAGTATGGCAGGTATCGAGAAAGGTATTAAAGACCTAGCAATCAAAGGCCGTGACGGTAAGTTAACCATGGACGACATGCAAGGTGGTAACTTCACTATCACTAACGGTGGTGTGTTTGGTTCACTACTTTCAACGCCAATTATCAACCTACCACAAACGGCTATTTTGGGTATGCACAAAATCCAAGATCGCCCAATGGCGGTAGACGGTAAAGTTGAAATCTTACCTATGATGTACTTAGCACTTTCTTACGACCACCGTTTGATCGATGGTAAAGAGTCAGTTGGTTTCCTAGTAACGATTAAAGAATTACTAGAAGATCCAACACGTCTTTTACTGGATATCTAAGTATTAGACATCTAAGCACTTGAGCACAAACGCTCAATTGTAAAAAACGTAAAAGCCGCTGTTTAGCGGCTTTTTTAATGCCTATAATTGTCCGTTCCATAAATACCACTGTCTTAATTTAAAGCGATGTAATTCAACATGTTATTTATTAGAAGTGGTATTACGTATTGTTACATCCTTGTTGCAAACAAAGGCGTACTCTACGCCTCATAGTAATTTGTGGTTAGCGTAGCAACTACCTAATCATGTCTTTCGTATCAATCAGAATAATAAACTTCATGAAGCTAACACAAGCATCTATTGGTGCTCGCTACCGAGTTATCAATTTACCTTCACTACCCGAAGAACTGGTTTCAATCTTAGAGTATGGTTTACTCGTTGGTAGCCAGCTGTCTGTCGTTGCCATTTCACCGTTTAAGGGGCCTATGGCAATTTCGCTCGATGGCACAATGTTGAGCTTGCCAGCCGAGCTTGCCGCGGAAATTGACGTGGAGGGTGTGTAATGACTCAACACCCAAAAAGTAGCATGGCGAATATTGCAATAGTCGGATTTGCTAATAGCGGTAAAACTACGCTGTTTAATCGTCTCACTTCCAGCCACCAGAAAACGGGTAATTTTGCTGGGGTAACCGTTGCGGCAAAAAATGCACAAGTAACAGTGGCTGATATCAAGGCTAACTTAGTCGATTTACCTGGCGTTCCTTCGTTATACAGCGCGATTGAATCTGGCAAAGATATTCAAACAACGCAAACGTATCTAAAGCAAAACAAGGTTGATTGCTTAATCAATGTGGTTGATGCAACACAATTGCGTCGCCAGCTCTATCTCACCAGTCAATTACTAGAGCTTGGTATCCCAGTGCTCGTTGTACTTTCTAAAACAGATCGCAAAGAAGCACAAACGGTGGATGTTGAGGGGTTAGCGAACGCGCTTGGCTGTTCGATTACTTCTAGCCAAGGTATTTTAAACCAAGGTATTGCTAACCAAGCCACTTCTGAGCAGGGTACAAGAGACCGCATCTTATCACTAGCAATTGAACATGCTCAGCAAACGGGTCAACAAAAGCGAAATATTAGTCAGTTGTATCAAACTGATGATGAAGCATTGCTTGAAAGCTTGCAATCTACTTCATTGTTGGCCGTTGAACAGCAAGCTTGTTCTAACGCGTGCAATTGCGCAGCAGGCGCGTCGCAGCTTGCGGCTGTTAAAAAAGCGCGTTTTAACGCAATTGATGCACTGTTAGCGAAAATTAACCTGAGCGCTGAACGCGGTATTAGCCTAACCGAGCGGATAGACAGTTACTTACTGTCTGTGAAATTTGGTATTCCGGTATTTTTACTGATGATGTACCTGCTGTTTATGTTCGCCATTAATGTTGGCAGTGCCTTAATTGATTTTTTCGACATTATGGCCGGCACAGTTTTTGTTGATTACCCGCAATATTGGTTGGCAACATCGGGTTTACCGACATGGCTAACCACTATGGTTGAAGGGCTGGGAATGGGCATACAAACTGTGATGACGTTTATCCCAGTGGTTACCTGTTTGTTTATCGGCTTATCGCTACTAGAAACCAGTGGCTATTTGGCGCGAGCAGCCTTTGTGGTTGATGCGTTGATGCAACGTATTGGCTTGCCGGGCAAAGCGTTTGTACCGCTTATTGTCGGTTTTGGCTGCACAGTACCCGCAGTAATGGCAGCCAGAATACTTGATAGCGAGCGCGAAAGGTTAACGACCATTATGATGGCGCCATTTATGTCGTGCGGAGCGCGTCTGCCAGTCTATGCACTATTTGCCGCAGCCTTTTTTCCTGAATCTGGGCAAAATATCGTGTTTCTGCTGTATCTGATCGGCATTGCCGCAGCAATTGGTACGGGTTTATTGTTAAAAGCGACTGTTTTACAGGGCAGGGCGCAGCACAGTGTGATGGAATTGCCTCTGTACGAGTGGCCGGGGCTAACCGCGCTGCTAAAACGAGTAACACAAAGGGTGAAGTCTTTTATCACAGGGGCGGGAAAAACTATCGTTATCGTCGTCTGTGTGTTGAACTTCTTTAATTCGCTTGGCATTGATGGCGAATTCGGTCACCAAGATACGGACAACTCAGTATTATCGCAAAGTGCGCAAGTGATCACTCCGCTGCTTGCGCCGATGGGTGTTGAAGAAGATAACTGGCAAGCTGGTGTTGGTATTATTACCGGGATTTTCGCTAAAGAAGCACTCGTCGCCACCTTCAATAGCTTGTATTCAAGTGTTGAAACAGACACCTTGAGTGAGCCGTCATTAATCGCAGCTTGGCATGAATCAATCACAACCGTCTCAGAAAACTTACTGGGTATTGAACCGAAAGACCCGCTCGGCGTTGAAATTGGTGAAATTACCGAGCTAAACACCGCAGCAGCAGAGCAAGGCGTAGAAGTTAGCACCTACTTAGCCATGCAACAGGCATTTAATGGCAAGCTTGCGGCGTTTAGTTATCTGTTATTTATATTGTTGTATACACCATGCGCCGCGGCTATGGGGGCGATTAAAAATGAGACTGATAGCAAGTGGGCAACTTTCGCGGCCTTGTGGAGTTTTACCCTCGCTTACCTTTCAGCAACTTTGGTCTATCAGCTGGGGCAAATGGGTAACACGCCGTTAATGTCATCTATAAATATTGGTCTTGTCGCGTTATTGTTTATAGGTATCTATGCTTTGTTAAAGCGCCGTGGTGCAAGGGTTTTAACCATTCCCGTGCGCCCGCTTTAAGCACTTTAATTAGGTGCTTGAGTTAAGTACATTTGGCAAAGCTCGCCAATTAACAATTAAGGCGAGCTTTATCAAATTACAGTGCTATATCGCAGATCTGAACAAGCGATAAGCCAGTGAAAATGGTCTGGTTTATCACATTCTGTACAACCGCTGTATTCCGTGATTTTGCAACTGGTCACAGCACTTTGAAAGTGGCGATAAAAGGGGTTTAAACCCCTGTGCTTTATCTATATAATCACGACACAATTATAATCATTTAGGGTAATTACTCACCTGTAGTTAGCCTAAGTCCATTCATAATAGTAATTGGAAAAACACCATGAATTTGCATGAGTATCAAGCGAAACAATTATTCGCTGAATATGGTTTACCAGTTTCTGAAGGTTTCGCTTGCGATACACCTCAAGAAGCTGCAGAGGCTGCTGACAAAATTGGCGGCGACATGTGGGTTGTTAAAGCTCAGGTTCACGCTGGTGGTCGCGGTAAAGCGGGCGGCGTTAAACTAGTTAAAACAAAGGAAGAAATCAAAGAGTTTGCACAACACTGGTTAGGTAAGAATCTTGTTACTTATCAAACAGATGCAAACGGTCAACCAGTTGCTAAAATCTTAGTAGAAAGCTGCACCGACATCGCCAACGAATTATACCTTGGCGCTGTGGTAGACCGTGGTTCTCGCCGTGTTGTCTTCATGGCATCAACTGAAGGCGGTGTAGACATCGAAACAGTTGCTGAAGAAACGCCACACTTAATTCACAAAGCAGCGATCGACCCATTAGTAGGTCCGCAAGCTTACCAAGCACGTGAATTAGGTTTCAAACTTGGCTTAAACCCAACTCAAATGAAGCAATTCGTTAAGATCTTCATGGGCTTAGGTAACATGTTTACTGATCACGATTTCGATTTATTAGAAATCAACCCACTAGTAATCACAGAAGCTGGTAACCTTCACTGTCTAGACGGCAAAATCGGCGTTGACTCAAACGCGTTATACCGTCAACCAAAAATCCGTGAAATGCACGATCCTTCGCAAGAAGACGAGCGTGAAGCACACGCGGCACAGTGGGAACTTAACTACGTTGCACTAGATGGTAACGTTGGTTGTATGGTTAACGGCGCTGGCCTTGCAATGGGTACAATGGACATCGTAAACCTTCACGGTGGTAAGCCAGCTAACTTCCTAGATGTTGGTGGCGGCGCGACTAAAGAGCGTGTAGCAGAAGCATTCAAAATCATCCTTTCTGATGACAACGTAAAAGCAGTATTAGTAAACATCTTCGGTGGTATCGTTCGTTGTGACATGATCGCTGAAGGTATCATCGGTGCTGTTAAAGAAGTTGGCGTAAACGTTCCTGTTGTTGTTCGTTTAGAAGGTACTAACGCTGAAGCTGGTCGTGAAGTACTTGCTAACTCAGACGTTGACGTAATCGCTGCTGAATCACTAAAAGACGCTGCTGAGAAAGTAGTAGCTGCTGCGGAGGGCAAATAATGTCTGTATTAATTAACAAAGATACTAAAGTTATCTGTCAAGGTTTCACTGGTGGTCAAGGTACGTTCCACTCAGAGCAAGCTATCGCATACGGTACGCAAATGGTTGGTGGTGTATCACCAGGCAAAGGCGGCCAAGAGCACTTAGGTCTTCCAGTATTCAACACAGTACGTGAAGCCGTAGAAGCAACTGGCGCAACAGCAACAGTTATCTACGTTCCAGCACCATTCTGTAAAGATGCAATCTTAGAAGCTATCGATGCAGGTATCGAGCTAATCGTAACGATTACTGAAGGTATCCCAACGTTAGACATGCTTGACGTTAAAGTGAAGCTTGAAGAAACCGGCGTTCGCATGATTGGTCCTAACTGTCCAGGTGTTATCACGCCGGGCGAATCTAAGATTGGTATCATGCCAGGTCACATCCACAAGCCAGGTAAAGTAGGTATCGTATCTCGTTCAGGTACGCTAACTTACGAAGCCGTTAAGCAAACAACTGATGCTGGTTTCGGTCAGTCTTCATGTGTTGGTATCGGTGGTGACCCAATCCCAGGCACTAACTTCATCGACGTGTTAGAAATGTTCGAAAACGACCCGCAAACTGAAGCAATCGTAATGATTGGTGAAATTGGTGGTACGGCTGAAGAAGAAGCTGCTGAGTACATCAAAGCAAACGTTACTAAGCCTGTAGTATCTTACATCGCTGGTGTTACTGCACCTGCTGGTAAGCGTATGGGTCACGCTGGCGCGATTATCGCTGGTGGTAAAGGTACGGCTGACGATAAATTCAAGGCACTTGAAGCGGCTGGTGTTAAAACCGTTCGTTCATTAGCTGATATCGGCACAGCGCTTAAAGAAAAGACTGGCTGGTAATCGACCTTTCTTTTTAAAAGTATTTGAAAAACCCGCCTTTAGGCGGGTTTTTTGTAATTATCGTCTTGACTTATTTCTATCGTAGAAGCGCAACCTTTTACTGTCGATAACGTTTGAAATGCTCATACGATTTAAAGAGTATATGAACATTACCATTTCTATGATCATTTCAATGGAATAAATGACTAAGACTGTCTCAAAAAACAGTGCTACTTTATTTTCATCATTTACAAGTTCTAGAAAGAAACTACCAGCAAGAGCTAAAACAAGTCCCATCAATGGATACGCAACATCTGCGGGGATTTCTTCAATTGGAAATTTTTTTCCGCCTCTTTTCTTAATAAAGTCCTTTAATCCACTTGGTAAGACAAATATCAAAGCAAAGACACCAATCGCGAACCCTAGCAAGTCTGGTACTGCACCTACAATGTATTCACCGGGGTCATAATTTTTGTTATTTGTTAGCTCTACGATATATAAGATTACAAAAGAAAGGATGAAGGAGTTTCTCCATGCTGGAAAAACTCTTTTGCTCCAAAGTTGATATGGAGCAAATTGTTTTGAATATCTAGGGTCACCTTTAAAGGCATAAGCATTTGTAACCTTGAGGTACTTCCCTAATATAGGTAGCTTTAATAGCACTTTAAAAAAATAATCAACCCGAAACATTAGTACTTAACCTTTTGTTTTGTTGTCAGCATCTTCAATTGAAGAATGAATGTCGGTGAAATACTGATCATCAGACATTTTTTTATTTCTGAATAACGGTATCTTGACTGGGAAGTTATGTAGTGCAAAAGACTTATATTTGTCTGCATGTGTATCCCAATACTGGCCTTTTGCATCACCAAATTTAGTCGATAACTTAAGAATAGCTTTTGCTACTTTTGGCAATCCTGTAATGTAGCCTTTTGCGGCTGCCATAAATGTAGCTCCTAGCTTGTTTACTCCATGTTCTCTGAGCTCTCTTTCTAATACGTTTTCTTCAAGAAATTCTTCTATATCCTCAGGGTTAGAGAACGTGATAGACGAATTAATACTTTTGAAGCGCGGAGCGTCAAGTAGCGTTTTTAGCTCTGTCCCGTCTTTAAGTATTATCGACTCAACATGATGATGAGTAGAAACTTTATCAAGTTCCAGAGAAATTAGCTCTTCAAAACACTTCTCCAACACTGATGGAGCAGGAAGCCTATTTTCATAGTCACTTATTGCGAGAATGTGCTTCTTGAAGTCAAAGACAAAGTGAAAGTTATAAGCTTTGCTGGTGACCAATCCTTTTTCACCACGAAACTCAACATCAGAATTAGTGTAAAAGTCTTTTAAAGAGGTTATTTGGTCAAATTTTCTAAAATAACCTTGCGCGTAGTTATCTTTAACTTCAATTTTTACTGGCGCGAAATAAAAATCGTTTTTAAGTTTAACGGCGATTTTACCTATCGTTTTGTTACTCATGTTTTTTTGAGTTTCTTGCGATAAATAGGTAAATATTTGCTTGTAGCCACTTTTCCCTATAAAACCATGCTCTTTTGAGTCAGGTAACACTTGAACATTAAAATAATAAAATACAGCCATACTAATTCCAATCTAATATATTTTTATCATTAGTTCCTGATTATGACACGAGAGAGCCAATTTTTGATAGAAAAAAATTGCATGAAATTTAAATGCTTATCACAATAAATTGGATCAGGAACACATTAAAATACGTTCGAATATAGTGTATTTTTTCTGGTTGTATTGTCGCGGTGGCGACGGCACCCAAAGGGACGTTAACGCCACTGTCCCCTTGGAACCCCATGGCGCTGCTGCAAAATGTTTATTCTTCCTAATTAATAAATTTGTCGAGCTAGCGCTATGAACGAGCATCCATGCTCTACATAGCTTTGCTGGCGTCCTGCCAGCAAAATAAATGGGTCAGATCCAAATTAAAATCATTGAATCAAAAGTTCAGAGTCATTGATTTGTTGAAATTCTTTCTGGCTTTGGTAAATCTATCCAATTTAATTGTCGCGGTGGCGACGGCACCCAAGGGGACGTTAACGCCACTATCCCCTTGGAACCCCATGGCGCTGCTGCCAAACGCTAGTCTTTCATAAATAAACCGATATTCGATGTAGCAACTGTAAAGCACATCCATGTGCAAACAGCTTTCACCTGCATCCATGCAGGCGATACATGAATCGGTTTATTTATTTCAGGCGTTTGTTAAGCAGAGTAGCGCTTCGTTTAGTTTTAGTGATGAATTTCTATGCACTAAGATTTCTTTCAGTAAAACCAATAAGCCTTGAATTCAACACCAATCCCTTGTCAGCGATTCAAATAAAATTTAGGTGGTTCTACCATTATCAGCATTGATGCTGACAACTGACGTTGTGACAGGGATGTCGCATTGGCAGGTATAGTTTAATCACCTAAATTTTATTTGTTGTTTTCGCTGTTTGGGGGCTGCGGCCACTGCCGCAATAGAATCGAAAAGTTTAACTATTCGATAAAGCCTTTTGACTGCTCAAATATACCAGCTCAAGAAATTTAGCTAGGTATTTCTGAAGAGTAACCCTTTAACTCAATAGTGAGTTAAAGGGGGAGTGTTGCGTTTATTGTGGTGCGTTAGCGAGATCTTCGCGTAAGTTTCTCGAAGCAAAATAAAAGTGGCAGATAGACCAAAAGCTAACAATTGGTAAGAGGTATAACATGGCTAAACCAAGTGATTTGTCACCGTGTGTTGCTGATAAAACATCACTTAATACGCCAATTGACGATGGTCCGAGGCCAAGACCAATAATATTGATAATCAAGAAAAATATTGCCGATGACACCGCGCGCATTCGCAAACCAACCAGACTGTGAATGGTTGCGACAACAACACCTAAGTAAATATTACCGACAAAAGCGGGTAAAATTAGACTGATAAGCGCAATATTTTTATCGGTAGCGATACAAAATGAAATTAAAAATGGCAATGCTGTTAACGAGGCCAAACCGGGTAACCAAGCGTACCAGCGTTGATCTTTCTTGGCGAGTTTATCTGCCAGTACGCCACCACTAAAGACCCCAATAGCACCGCCAACCCCGATAATTAGCGCCAACCAAATACCAAGCTCAGTGGTTGGCATATTGTAATTTCTGATCAGCAGTGACGCCGACCAGCTTGCTAAACCGTAACTGACAAATGCGGTAAGGGCTGACGCTAGCGCAATATGTCGAAATGATATACGGCTAAACAGCAAGCTGATCACTTGCTTAAAGGTTGGCGCTTGTTCGGTTGATGTGCGGTTTTCGCTCAAGCCTCTAATGGGTTCTTTCAGGGCCATGCGCACTATGATGGCAAGTAAAATACCCGGTGCACCAACCACAATAAAAGCAACGCGCCAACCGTATAATTCGTTAAGCCAACCGCCAAGCAAAAAGCCAAACAACACACCGATATTTGCGCCTGTTGCATAAAAGCCTAATGCGCCTGCTCTGGCATGAGGCGGAAAGATATCTGAGATAATCGAATGTGAGGGGGGGCTACAGCCCGCTTCACCCACACCCACACCGATACGGGCGAGTAGCAGATGAACAAAGTTTTGAACAAAGCCACTGACAGCGGTCATTAAACTCCAGACAAATGTGGCTAGCGAAATAATGTTGCGACGATTGCCGCTATCGGCCCACTTGGCAATCGGAATGCCTGCGAGTACGTAAAACAGTGCAAACGAGAAGCCTGTTAGTAATCCTAGTTGCGTATCAGAGAGACCAAGATCGACTTTTACGCCTTCTTGCAAAATAGACAGTAATTGTCGGTCAATAAAGTTAAAACTGTAAACGACAGTGAGTAGGCCCAATGCGTAATATTTTTGTCCTGTGGTGGCATAGCTCACTTCTTTGGTCGGCGCTTGTGTGCCCAGATGTTGAGTGTTCGTTTGCGTCATTGTTCCCTCTTGAGGTAATTATTATCATTATTTGGCGCGAGTTTCATACTCAAACGAGAGTATTAATAAGTCAACTGTTTAGTTTGACAATTGTTGAAAGGTTCATCGTTTTTTGGAGATTAGATGTACTAAATTCAATGTGTTTTTTTATTTAATTATTTGAATTTATTGATGAAGTATTGGGGAAGGAAAAGCGTGAACTGAGCATAGTTCACGCTATATTGTTATGCTATGGGTTATAACTTGAACAGTTAAGTGGCAGAACCGGTTAAGTATAAATGGAGAGCAGATCTAATTAAAACTAAAGCGCTAGAAGCGGCTATTGTTAAAACTGTTCGTTCATTAGCGGATATCGGTACTGCGCTTAAAGAGAAGAGTGTTTGGTAAGTAGTATTTAGCTTAAACGCTTGATAAACAGGTCGCTTAGCTGACTTCAAATTATTAAAAACCCTACCATTTTCGATAGGGTTTATTTATATCAGTAGTCAAAATTTTAGTGACTATGTTCTGGTCAACTCCAGCCGGACACTTTTCTAAAAGAATTTTCATACTCTACTGGTGACATATCACCATTAGCTGAATGCAGTCTTTCTAAGTTGTAATACTTCATATAATCGACAACATCATTTTTCATATGCTCACGCGTAGGTTGAGCCACTTTAAGTAACCAATCATGTTTCAAACTGCCAAAGAACCTCTCCACTACTGCGTTATCCCAACAGGCTCCCACATCACCCATACTCGCTCGAATACCAAATTGTTCGAGCAGCTGACGGTAACGCTTACTGGTGTATTGAGAGCCTCGGTCAGAGTGGAATACTAAGCCTTTAGCTGGTTTTCTCAGGTTATAAGCCCTAATCATGGCTTTCATCACTAAGTCAGTCGTCATACGTTTATCTATATGCCAACCAACAATGCGTCGAGAATATAAATCCATCACAACAGCAAGATACATCCAACCTTCGCCTGTTTTTAAATAAGTCACATCACCAGCCCAAATCTGATTTGGCCCCAACGGATTAAAGTTCTGATTAAGCAAATTATCTGCAACTGCATCAGCATGCTTACGCTTCGTTGTTACCTTGTAGGCAACTCGCTGCTTTACTTTCAGGTTCAACGCTTCCATGAGCTTTCGAGTTCTGTGCTTACCAATTTCAAAGCCTTCTTTGCGTAAGTTTTTATGTAGCTCGCGATAGCCCAAGCTTTCACGACTGCGTTTAAACAGCGCTTTAGCTCGCCGATATAAATGAAGCTCTTCTGCCGTAATTAACTTGGCTGGCCGTTTGAGCCATGCATAGTAAGCAGAGCGACTGACTTGCATCACAGCACACATCTTGCGGACGTCATGAGCCTGACTATTGGCTTTGACGAACTCGTACTTTACTTCATTTCTTTCGCAAAGAAGGCGCTTGCCTTTTTTAAGATCTCTTTCTCCATTTTGAGTTCTTTATTTTCTTTTCTGAGCCGTTTTAGCTCTGCTCGTTCATCTTCACTTAACGCATTACCAGCTTGTTGTTGTTCAAGTTTAGCTTTCCAGTTATAAATGAGTTTAGTTGTAATTCCCAAAGAGGCTGCGGCTTGTGAGACCGTATAGCCTTGCTCAGTCACTAAAGCTACAGCTTCTTGTTTAAATTCGGTTGTATAGGTTTTGTTTTTTCGTTTTGTCATTTAACACCTCAATATTGGAACATTGTCCTTTATTAAAGTGTCCGGCTCAATTAAACCAGTTCACTATTTCTTTGGTTCTTGATAATACGGGCCTGTTAACAACCCCCTTTTTTGCGAATAGAAAGCCTGACTATTGGCAATTCGAGCTACCGATGGGGTATTGTCGGTAAGTTCACCTGCAATTTGAGAAACTACCGCACCAACTAAAGCGCCAACTAAGCCACCGCTGTTGCCACTATTAGGATCATGTTGAGCGTAAATAGGAGCATCCCACAGCAATTCGCCTGTTTTAACCGATATTAATTTAATGTTTGCCTTAACTACGGTAACGGACGAAAACACTTGGAATTTTTGTCCCCAATCTTGTATATCAACATACAAAACCGCGTCAGCACCAATAATCTCATCAATTTTTTCAAGTGGCACACTATTCATTTCTACAGGTGTAGGCAAGCCATTTTCTTTTAGAAAGTTATCAATAACAGAGACAGGAAAAACGTAGTAGCCTTTCTCTGCTAATGGCTGAGTGACAGTAGATAAATAGGTATATGGTGCGTTAACTTCTACTGAATTATTAATTGGTGGTATGACCAAAATTGAACGGGGGGCATGTTGTTTCAATGCTTGATAATCATATGGTTCAATTGTAGCGCAACCCGACACAAGCAATATGGAGAAGACTGCAACGCTTAACAATAAATTTTTCATCAATATTCCTTATTTTATCCATTCTCGCTAGAGCGCTTGATCAAACCGTCAATAAAGGTTGCAGACTCAGGGTACAGTTCTTTTTCTTTTTGTAATGATGCTAGTGCCATGCTTTTGTTGCCGTTGCTGGCATACATTAGCCCTAAATGTGCGTAGAGGCCAGGAGGAATAGGCATTCCTGCTTCAGCGGCTTTACTGATATCCGCTTCTAATTTTTCAATTTGAACAATCGGTGTTGCTTCGCCCGGTGTGTGGTAAGTTTGATAAATTAGCTGCTCATACTCACCCCAATAATACTGAGTTTTGGTGGTGGCACAGCCCGTTAATAAAGAACCCAGCAAAGTTGCTGTTAATAAAGATTTATTCATTTTAATTCCTTTCATCATGACTAAAATCTAGAACGCCAGCTTGTAAATCGCGCGTCATATTATTAACCGTTTCTTTGATAGCAAAATCCAAAACCTTGCCGTTTAAGGTTGCGTCATAACCTGCTTTAGAACCAAAGCCAATTACTTGTCGCTCTGTTAATTGATATTCACCCGCACCTTGGGTTGAGTAAATCACTTCAGATGTTAAAACATCAATAACATTGAGTGATACCTTTGCATAAGCTATTTGACTTTTACCTGCGCCTAAAATGCCAAAAAGCTGTTTATCACCAATGGTTTTACGACCAAATTCAGTCACACCACCACTGATCACGTACCTAGCACCTTTAATTTTCTGTTTAACACCCAATAGCTCTGCTTCTTTTTGCAAATTCGCTAAATTTTCTCGATCAACGATTTTAAAGCGGTTGGTTTGCTGTAAATGGGTTTTTAAAATGGTTTTGCCCTGATTGCCAAGCTTATCAATATTAGATGCAAATAAACCTTGCATGTAATTGGAACGATTGTTGAATTCGCCTAACACCAGTGTTGACTTGGTTCCTGTGTATACGGTCTGATTAGTTTCAACTGGAACAACTTCTACTTTTTTGTGACTTTGCGTTGCACATCCTGTTAAAAATAGTAGGCAAGAGATGAGTATGAGTTTGATTTGATGACAATTCATAATTGTAATTTCCTTTTTAAAAAAGACAATTATCTACGAATGCCAAAGATACTCAATAAAAAACTTTAAAAACATAAGGTTATTAGGGCGTAAATGCCATTTTTTGCTGTATTTGACAGGCTTCAACGGTTTGTATTATCAGGTATTCGTGCTCATTTGGGGTAAGGTGCATCGTCCGAATTCAAGTTCATCATGCAGTTTGGCGGGATTCGCTTTGAAATAACTGATTGGTTTGATATTTATAAAGGGTGTGGTTAGAGAGTGTGACTTTACCATTGGGCTAAATACTGCTCTAATTGCTTTAAGCTTTACTCTCGCTTTTATCTATAGAGAAAAAGCGCTATACGAAAACCGTATAGCGCTTATTTTACTAAGCCTGCATTGCCTTATATTACCATGCTTTCGATTACGCTTTTTTAGGCTACATGGCCGCGGCAAATATCGCTTTTATTTGCTTATGGTTAGCTTGAATGGGGTTAGTTAAACCACAGGCATCTTTTAGGGCGTTTTCTGCTAAGGTGTCAAAGTCGCTTTCTTTCACCTCAAGCGCTTGTAAACCCGCTGGAATATTTACATCTTTGGATAGCGACTTAATCGCTTCGATGGCAGCTTGCGCCCCTTGCGCTGGTGTTAAGTTGCTAACATCTACTCCCATCGCCTGAGCGATATCGGTTAAACGCTCTGGGCAGACTTGGGCATTAAAATTTTGCACATGCGGCAATAAAATTGCATTACATACGCCATGGGGCAGGTCATAAAAGCCCCCTAATTGATGTGCCATCGCATGCACATAGCCAAGCGAGGCGTTATTGAATGCCATACCCGCCATAAACTGGGCGTAGGCCATTTGCTCACGCGCTTCAATATTGTGTCCGTCATTAACCGCTTCGCGTAAATGCTGTTGGATCAGCGTAATGGCTTTTAACGCAACGGCATCGGTAATTGGGGTGGCGGCAGTTGAAACATAGGCTTCAACGGCATGAGTTAACGCGTCCATACCCGTGGCGGCAGTTAGCGATGCAGGTTTTTCTAGCATTAAACTTGGATCATTGACCGACATAATTGGCGTTGTATTTTTATCAACAATGGCCATTTTTATATGACGTGCTTCATCGGTGATAATGCAGAATAAGGTCATTTCGGAAGCGGTGCCTGCGGTGGTGTTAATTGCCACTAAGGGTAATTGTGGTTTGCTCGATACGTTAACGCCTTCATAGTCTTTAATTTGCCCACCATTGGTGGCAACTAAGGCAATACCTTTGGCACAATCATGCGGCGAGCCACCACCTAAGCTGATAACAAAGTCGCAATTATTGGCGGTTAATATTGCTAGGCCATCTTCGACATTTTGGATTGTCGGGTTAGGTTGTGTACCATCAAATACGACTGTTTCAATTTGCTGCGCCGCTAGTAGTTTCTGAACCTGCGCAACCATACCAAGGTTAACCAGTACCTGATCGGTGACAATAACGCCTTTTTTGAAACCGAGAGATGTAATGTTTTCGATTGCTTCATTTAAGCAACCTTGGCCGATAAGATTCACTGAGGGCATATAAAAAGCTGACATAGTTAGTCTCCAGTTCAAGCGTATTAAAGGAATAGCCAATAGGGCATAAGTACAAGCAGGAGAATAATAGTGGTTTTTGTGTTACCTGAGATTGATATAAATCAATATGATGACCGACTGCATTTTTGTTTAAATTAAATGAGTGCTTAAATGAGGGGCAGCTCCAAATTAAAGTTGCTTAATTTTTTACTGGTGAGTCAAAGAGATTCGCGTGTCTGATTGAGTTAGTTGAAAAAGCCTTGAGCCTTACACTCAACACTTTTCCCTGCCTACCATCAAAAATGAAATATCAAAGCGAGTTGCGACCCGATATGGGATATCAAGCACTTGCGTTGAGGCATGAATGCCGTGTCGCAATATCTCGGTATAATCGTCTAAAATTTCACTTGAGTGCTAGTGCTGAGCAGGACGTCGATGGGGTTTCAAAGGGCAGTGCGGTGATATGGAGCCCTTTAGGGGCAGTAGCCATCACCGCAATAGAATCAGCCCTGTATTACTGAGGAGAATTCTCCCATGGGTTTTTGGGTGGAGTATGTCCTTTATCCATGTTGGTTCGTTGCTTATGTGGCTTTTTCTTCTCGTTATAGCCACTTTTATCCTTATGCACTGGTCTATGCGCAGGTGCTTGGCCAGCAACCAACACTTTAGGCGCTCTTTGCAGCCGTTTAAGCTAGTCCGGTAGGTAGTTACTTCGCAACACCAAGTGTCCGAGCTTTTTTAATTTTGTCGGTTGATATACGGTGCTCTAATGGTTGTAAAGTCATGGCAATTAGAGCACAGGTTTACTTCAATGGGTATTATACTTTTAACCTTGCCAATTGATCGTTAACCTCATTAATCAGCTCGGTAGACTCAAGGCTCAATTGATTGAGGGCATTACCCAGTGCTGCTAATTGGACACTAGTATCCGATATTTCCACTAGACGCTGGCTAATATCTTCACTGACCTGACTTTGCTCTTCTGCGGCGGTGGCTACTTGAATAGTGCTTTCACTAATGGTGTTGATGTTGTCCAGAGTCGCATTGAGCATAGTGTAGCTTTCGGTAGTTTTGTCGACGGTGTCAACCACTGAGCCTTGAATATGCTCAAGTGCGCCAACGGCATGGCTAACATCTTGTTGCAAGTTGGTAATTAGGCTACTGATTTCCTCTGTTGAGCTTTGCGTGCGGCTGGCTAAGCTGCGCACTTCGTCGGCAACCACGGCAAAGCCTCGACCTTGTTCACCTGCCCGCGCGGCTTCTATTGCAGCATTGAGAGCAAGCAAGTTAGTTTGCTCGGCGATTGCTTGAATCGTTGATACGATACCTGTGATTTCTTGACTGCGATTGGCCACTTGAGACACTTGTAGAGCTGTTGAGTCCATGGTGTTTGCCAATTCGTTTACTTCGTCGACATTGTTTTTCAATGATTGCTGAGTTGACGTTAACGACTCTATTGCCTGATTAGCTCCTGTCGCTGTACTTGAAGCCAAATGCGAGACTTCTGAAGCGGTTGCTGACATTTCGTGTACTGCGGTTGAAATGCTATCTAAGTTCACTTTTTGGCTATCGGTATCGCTTTCTACGTTTTTCGCTTTTTGCTCCAAAATTACAAACTGTTCAGCAAGGTGCTGTGAATTGGTTTTTAAATGAGAGATCATATCGGCCAATTTGATAATAAAACTGTTTAAGCCATTGGCGAGCTTAATCAATTCCTGATGACTGTGCACTTCAACTTTTTGCGTTAAATCGCCCTCATTAGAAGCAAGGTTTTGAATTGACCCAGATACTTTGGCGATGGGGGTCACGATAGAGCGAGCTAACATAATAGCAGCGAAAATACTCAAGCCAGCTAAAAAGAGCAAAAATACAATATACTCAGTCATAACTGCTATGTAGTTACTGTTTGCTTGTGCTTTGAGTTTGTTAACTGGTGCTAACGCAATATCTTTTTTTAGACTAACAATAAGCTGCCATTGGGTGTTAGTGCTGGACAGTTGTATCGGCACTGTGACATGCCAGACATCACCACTGGTGTTAAGAGAGTTATTTGGGTTAGTGGCTGTACTGTTCAGGCTGTTTTCAAATTCATTGAGCTTTTTACCCAAGTGATCTTTATAGGCATTTGATGCCACCAAAAACTGGTTTTGGCTAATAAGGCTTATGGTTGATTGGCCATCGAATAGGTCTTTGGCCTGCTGTGTAATCCACTGTTGCAGAATGGGTAGGTTAATATCTACACCAACTATTCCTCTGAATTGACCGTTGACATTTACAGGTGCACTTAGGGTTGTCATCAGCACTTTACTACCGTTGTCTAACTCGTATAAATAAGGATCTAATATACATGGTTTGTTGGTATCACGAGAGCATAAGTACCATTCAAACTCTCTAATGCCATAACGGTTTAAACTAGTGCCGTATTTGAACCTTGATGTCTCCGTTGGGCTGTAAACAAGTTCATTGCCATCGCGGTAATAGTACAACTCTAGACCGCCCTCGGCTTTACTGCTGTGTGCTGTATTACCAATGTTTTCGCTATCTTTGCCGTCATACCCATTGCTTTCAAAATGGGTATACAAGGCACTTAAATTTGGATTTGCCGTTAAAAAAGATTCACTTAGTGCTTTAATTCGAGCACGTGCCATGGGACTATTCGGTATGGCACTGTCAGATAATATTCTGGCGAACGAAGCAGGTGTGCTGTAACTAAGATTAAGCAGGGCTTTAATTTTTTCTCCTGCTTGTTCACCTGAAGCTTGCATATTGGCGGTGATTGAGTTTTTTAGTTCCTGCTCCATTTTTTGCAGTTGTTGCTCTGATACCTGCTCTAATGACGAGAGAGCCAACCAGGCGGCAGGCAATAAACAGAAAATTGATAGCAAAATAAAAGCAATAATAAGCTTTAATTTTAAACTGCTAGAAGTAAAACTCATATTATTGACCTCGAAGTGCTTGTTAATGCCCATATTGGCTAATCAATGTAAAATATTTTTTATTCTTGGTAAATTCAATATGTTAAAAAGTTTTCACCCAACTCACAGCAAATATAGTATCGTCGTCGCCAGCTTCTTCATCCGCTTTGGAAATCGTCAAGGTGAACTCTCCTTTACTAATATCGGCTTGAAAATGACCATAGTCTAAGTCACTGTCGGCATCAAAAGTATAATAGCCATAGGTTAAGCCTAAGTTGAACTCTTCTGGTAAAGAGAGGTTGTAGCCGATACTGTAGTATAAATCTCCGCTGTCAAAGGGCTGCCCTTTTTCTACTTGGCTATAAACTGTATATGCTAAACCAAAGTTAAAGTCAGCATAACTGCCGTTAAAGTAAGCTTCACCAAAATTAGAATCTTCAAAACCCGTCGTTGGGTAAGCAAACAAGGCATAACCAATATCGTAACTAACAGCACCAATGGTATTTGTGTAACCTAAAAAATAGTCAGTCTCAGTTCCGTTTTTTTGCTGACCATCTGAGCCAAAGTCTATCGAGCTCAACCAGATGCCAGCATAGAAACCGCTAGTGTGGTTATAGTTGATACCGCCAGAGATGGCTGCATCATTGGCACTTTGTGTAACACCGCGAAAAATGTAATTACTGGTAACGCCAATGTTGGTGGAGAGTTCAGCATTCGCATGAGCTGAGAATATTGTTCCAGCAAGAATGACTGATAATAATTTACTTTTCATGTTGATCCCTTTTCATCATATTCGCAATTGTTAGTGCATATTTTGAATGGCCGGCATTATCCTTAATGAGCGCTAGGGTGTAAACGAATTAACTGAATTAAATGGGGTCAGATCCAAATTAAAAATAAATTTTTTGAGTCAACGTTCAGGCCACACGTCCTTATGCTAATTGAACTTTAATGGTTTTCCCTGCCTACCATCAAAAATGAAATATCAAAGCGAGTTGCGACCCGATATGGGATATCAAGCACTTGCGTTGAGGCATGAATGCCGTGTCGCAATATCTCGGTATAATCGTCTAAAATTTCACTTGAGTGCTAGTGCTGAGCAGGACGTCGATGGGGTTTCAAAGGGCAGTGCGGTGATATGGAGCCCTTTAGGGGCAGTAGCCATCACCGCAATAGAATCAGCCCTGTATTACTGAGGAGAATTCTCCCATGGGTTTTTGGGTGGAGTATGTCCTTTATCCATGTTGGTTCGTTGCTTATGCGGTTTTTTCTTGTCGTTATAGCCACTTTTAACCTTATGCACAGGTCTGGGCGCAGGTGCTTGGCCAGCAATTAACACTTTAGGCGCTCTTGGCTTTTGATGAGCAGGAATTATCCTGTCTCTTGGCGGGATTTCAAATTGATCATCCGGTGCTTTGGGCAGGTTTTTAAATTCGTATAAATAGAAACGCTCTATTTTTTCTCGCGCCCATTCGGTCTTTTTAAAAAACTTAACACTAGACTCCATACTTGGGTTGTTTTTAAAACAGTTAATTCGCGTATATTCGGCCAATATTTCCCACCCGTAGTGCGATATTAACTCTGCTAATAATGTTTCGAGTTTCAAACCGTGTAATGGATTATTTTCGTAAATTGACTGTTCGCTCATGAAAGTGACTAATTGATAAAAACTAACGCTATTATAATGGCTAATCGCTTCATTCGAAAATCAGCTAGCAGCATAAATGGCAGCAGATCGGCATTAAAGGTGCTGTTTCTCGGTGCTGATTGGGCTTGGCTCTGCTGCTAAGCGGGCTTTAGGCAAACCAAAATTTTAGTTTTCTATTGATATAAAAAATTCGATCTTAGATTCGCATAATAAGTGCAATTTCTCAGGTTAGGTGGCCAGCTGTTATAGTTCGGCTACTTTCTCGCCAAAGGAAATAGCCTTATGAACTACAAACAGCTGACACAAGCTGAACGATACCAGATTTACGCTTTGTTAAAAGCAAAACATAGTCAAAAAGAGATAGCTGAAATTTTAGAGCGCAGTCCGTCATCCATTTCACGCGAGATACGACGCAATAAAGGATTGAGGGGCTATCGACCAAAACAAGCTCACCAATTGGCTAAACAAAGACGTCAATCGGCTACTAAGTCAGTCAAAATCACAGAGCAGGTCCAAGGTTGGATTAAGTGGTTGCTTGAGCAAGACTTTAGCCCAGAGCAAATTACTGGACGGATTAAATTAGAAGAAAAGCTTTCCCTGCACCATGAGAGTATTTACCGCTATATTTATCAGGATAAAGCCCAAGGTGGTCAACTGTATAAATCTCTCACCAGAGCAGGTAAAAAATACCAAAAACGCTATGGCCGCTATAGTAAGCGTGGCCAACTTGTGAACCGTGTCGGTATTGATGAACGCCCAGCGGTAGTTGACACAAAATCTCGTCTTGGTGATTGGGAAGGTGATACTGTTATAGGAAAAGGGCGCCAACACGCCTTTGTCACACTGGTTGAGCGAAAGACACTTTATACCGTTGTTAGGCGTATTGAGAGCAAACATGCTGATATTACAGCAGACGCTATCATTGATAGTGTTATGCCACTCAAAGAAAAGGTACTGACGATTACCTTCGATAATGGTAAAGAATTTGCTCAACATGAGCGAATTGCTCAAGCGCTAGAAGCGGATGTGTACTTCGCCCACCCTTACGCTTCGTGGGAGCGAGGTATCAATGAGAATACTAACGGTTTACTGCGACGTTACTTTCCCAAAGGCACAGACTTTATGGCGCTTAGTGAAGAAGAAATTCAGGCGGCAGTTGATAAGCTCAATCACCGCCCAAGAAAGACAAGAGGTTATAAAACACCTTATGAATTATTTACCGGTCAGCCAGAGAAATTAGTGGCTGCATAAACGATTGCACTTATTAGTTGAATTCAAGGATATAAAAAATCCGCAGCCCGTTAAGGTTGCGGATTTTCAGTCGTTGATGAGCAAATTGATGTGCAATAAGTACAACGTTACTTTTTAGCCGCTTTTGCTTTCGCTTTTTCCCAGCTTACGTCAGCGTTACTAATGTAGTAAGAAGTATTTTCCAGCCAAGTGTCACGAACGCTTGGTGTGTTGTTTAGGTACAGTTTACCGTCAACTAAACTAAAGGCTTCTGGGTCTGAATCAATAATAAAACCGTTCGATAGGCCGTATGCGCAGTAGCCGCCGTATTGCGGAGCGTATTTTACTGGGTCTGCGTCAAATTTTGCTTTGTTTTCGGCAGACGCAAAGCGCCAAACCGATTCATTGTATAGCGAGGTAAATTGTTCATTACCTTTCACCGCTTTTTCTTCTGTCTGGTAGGCAACCACATCGTAACCGCCAATAGCAGCGCCTTCAAGCGTCAGTACGGGGGTCGATGGCACCGTTGCACATGCTGTTAACAGTAGGGCAAATAACATAGGTATTATTGATACAATTTTACGCATAAGAATTCCTTTAAGATGTAAGTACTTATTTCTAGACCTTGAAAATCGAAAAACCTATTCAAGATTATTAACCAGTTTTGCGTTAACGGTTAATGTTATCGATTTTTAAATGTTAACCTTGCTACCTTTCACCAAACCAAGCGCCTAACGGTGTTTCCTTGATGTTTACGCTTTTGTTGCTTAGTCGAATTCAGTAAACTATTCACCCCTTAAACTGTGCGCCTTAGCACATACCCGTAGGTTCAAAATGAAACGCGTTGTACTGTATATTTCAGATAAATGCCCACATTGTCGCGAGGCAAAAAAGTACTTAGACGACAACAACATTCAATACCGACTCACCAATGCGAAAATGCAGCGGGGCAGGAAAGAGTTAGATGCTATTGGTGCACGCTCTGTCCCCGTAATCAAAATCGGCAATGAGGTGATGATCGGCTGGAACCTGAAGAACTTTAAAAAACTGTATGGTAGCCATTAAACCTTAGCCAAAGTGGTTTGTCGCTAAGGTTAACATCAGTGATGTCCTTGTCTGCGCAATAAAATGCACATAATACCAATTGAAATAACTACTTAATCATTCAGCGAGAATTAAAAGGCTTAGAGGCAAGGCATTAATTGCAGAGAATGGTCGCTCCCTTGTCAAAATTAATAACGCAGCATATGAGCCTTTTAAACTCGCCCTTTGGGAGCGTGGCAGCGTCGCGATAACTACGCCAAATTGATGAGATGTAGAACAACTATATCAACAAAAATTTGGCTTGTTCTCCCACCGCTGACAGCGCTCTGAATTGATCAATTAATTAATTCAATTGGTATAAGCCACCTGCTTGTGTGCATTTTTCAATTTTAAGTGACTCGTACTTGCTAAGACGGGCTTGGTGAGCCGAAACTGCAATCAGGGTGAGAGCGTTTAAATACCTCTTTACGCCAAACTTGGCGGTTTTCATCGGTAATGACTTCTTTACTGAGCGGATAAATTAATAGCAAGTAGTCACCAGTTTCCATGTCTTGTTCGCTAAATGTTGGTTGCTCAGGGTTATTCACTAGCACTGGTTGAATCACGGCAAGTTTGTCGTTGCGCAGGCGTTTTAGCCGTTCGACTGTCCCTAACCCTGATGCTGAATGAAAATGCCCGTTAAGGTGGACGACTTTATGGCTCGAATTTGCTTGCATCGCAAGGTGTATCGACTCTGCCATGGTGTCGTCTCGCACTATTTGAGCATGGTAACTGTTCAGTGTTCTTTGGCTAATGTTTTCGCTGCTGCCATGGCTCATAGCGCCGGTAAACTTTTCAAAATAAGCGCCGTGATTAGGTGTGTAAAATGAGGCTGCCACCTGATTTTTACGATTGTTGGGCAGTTTTTTCAACACATCGAGCCCATGGCGACCCGTGCAAACAACGGTATCTTTAGGGGCATTTGCTGCAATTACCGGTAAGCCTCGTTTTTTTGCCATTTCCACCATAGGCCGGTAACTGGTGCGATAGTTGTCCCATGCGCGGCCATAATGTCTCAGCGCCCACTCGCCAATATTCCCAGCAAGATAGGCGTCTAATGTCGCTTGAGTGTCACGCTCAAACTGCTCCATTGACAGAATCACGCGATCTCCTTGAGACAGCATTTTCTGATAAATAAGCGTTTGCGCCAAGTGATTACCCGGGTGCCGATGGTTCTCTCCGATAAAGACGACATTGTAGTCAAGCAAACCACCGTGCTCTTGCCCTAGGTGTACCGCCTTGGGTATGTCTTGACGAACATCAATTAACTGAAATTCAAACATGTTGGATAGTGGCGTTGATGATTGCCAGCCATTGGCCGTGCGCGTTAGTGTGGCTTGGCTGTGTGATGATGAGCGAGCCAAGTTTGGGTCATTGCGGTTTGATTGGCTACTTGGCGAACTTTGCGCTAGCGAAATGGGGAGTGTTGAGCTGCATGCGATAAGCGATAGCGCCACCATCGCAGCACTTAGCATAGTCATATTTTTCACTGTGATACCTAAAAAACACCTTTAATTTTGGCATAGGATAGCGACAAAACGCCCAGATGAAAACAAGAATTATTATTATCTGGGGGTTGTGCTTTCACGAGTTCACACCGCGATGGCGTTATCAAACTCTATGATTTACTTTATTATTTTTATATTAAATCGTAATTTCGAGACCTTCACAAAGTGAAGGGGGCTTGCCTAATTTTTGTAGGTGTTTGAAGCTTGCAAGGGAAAGTGTATCTTGGATAAAAACGCTTTAGGACGAGACAAAGAAAAAGGGAGCCTATTGCTAGGCTCCCTTAAATTCGATTTAGCTTTAGCTTTAGCTGAGCTAAAGGTGATTATTTCGCTGGCGCTTCGCTTTCTTTAGCACCTTTCTTGTACTTTTCAAACCAGGCTAATGTATGCTCAATTTTGGCAATCATGCGCGAAGGTTTGCCAGCGATACCATGAGGGGAGCCAGGCACTTTAACTAGTACCGTATCTACTTTAAGTAGTTTTAGCGCTTGGTAAAACTGCTCGGTTTCTGCCATGGGAGTGCGCAAGTCTTCCTCACCTGTGATCAACATGGTGGGTGTGGTGACATTGCCGACAAGTGACATTGGCGAGCGTTGCCAGTAATGCTCAACGTGCTCCCAAGGCAAACCCGGGAACTGCGTTGGGATTTGGTACAAGCCACTGTCAGCGGTTAACACCTTGCTTAACCAGTTAATCACTGGCTTAGCCACGAGTGCAGCATTAAAGCGATCCGTTAAACCAATCGCGTAGGCCGTGGCGATACCACCAGCCGAGCCGCCAGCAATAAACAGGTTTTGCTCATCAACAAAACCTAGGTCAATCATGGCATCAACACCTGAGTTGTGATCGGCAAAGTCTTCTTTCGAGCTGTACTTGTACTTTAACAGCATGGCAAAGCGTTCGCCGTATGAGCTACTGCCTCTGTGGTTATCGTAAAATACCACGTAGCCTTGCGCTGCAAAGCGTTGCAGTTCCGCAGAAAAATGAGGGCCATAGGCAAGGTGAGGGCCGCCGTGAATTTCAACAATTAATGGGTACTTTTTAGTAGGGTCGAAATTCGGAGGTGTGATGTACCACCCTTGGATTGGCTCGCCATCAAACGATGATTTGTAGTTAATTTCGTGTACTTCCCCTAAGGTTTTATGTGCCAGTAAATCTTCATTGAGTTGTGTGATTGGGGTTACTTTACCTTTTTTCGACACCACTGCAACATCAGCAGGGCGCAGTGTATTGCCGTGCGTGAAGGCGATAGTGCCAGAGCTGTTGGCGTCAAATTGGCCACTGATGTATGGGCGCCCTAAGGTGGTGCCCGTAACCGTGTCAGTGAGGTCTTTGATCTTACCTTTGGTGGTGATAGTGGCGATTTTGCGTCTGCCAAAGTCGTCGTAGCTAAAAGCGAGTTGCGATGAAGAAAGCCATTTAGGGTTTTGAATAGAGCGGTCAAAGTCTTGCGCAAGCATTTTGGCCGATTTATCAGCCCAATTCATTAAGTTTAGTTTGGCATTGCGGTATGGGTTTGGCGCATTCGAAGTTGATAAAAACGCTAAGCTTTTGCCGTTGTCAGAAAATTCTGGGTTAAACTCTCGACCGGGGGCATTGGTTAATTGGCTTAGCTCGCCGTCAGCCACATGTACCGCAAATAAATCGCCCTCTAAGCGTTTGTATTCCCAGTCTTCACTGCGGTTAGCGGAGAAAATAATTTGCTTGCCATCTTGGCTCCATTCCAGCTTACCGCTGTGATGAAAATTACCACTCGTAAGCTGTCTTGGCGTACCGCCATCGGTTGGGATAACGAAAATTTGTTGGTAGCCAGGTTCAACTAGCCCTTTACCGTCTGTCTGGTAATAGGCTTGGTCGATCACCGTCACTGGCTTTGACCATTTCGCGCCTTTGGGCTTTTTCGGCATTTTTACCAGTGAGGTTCGCTTGTCTTTCACCTTGTGGTGAAAAGCAAACCATTGGCCGTTGGGTGACCAAGTTAAGTTGCTAATATTACCTTGAATTTGGCTTACGAGTGCGGTGCGATTTTCTTCAAGGTAATGCACATGTATTTGGCTAGAGCCGGTGAGGTTACTGATAAAAGCGATGCGTGTACTGTCAGGCGACCAAATTGGGGAAGAATACTGCTTGTCGTCGGAAAACAAAGGAACCTGCGTTTTTGAATCGACATCCACTAACCACAGGTTTCTGTTTTTACCATCGGTCATAATATCGTTTGAATTGCGAATATACACTAGCTGTTCGCCATCAGGTGACACTTGTATGTTGCTGGCATACTCGAGCGAAAAGATATCTTCTGCGGTAAAGGTGTTACTTGCCAAAACGGCAGGCGAAGCCACCATTGATAAGGCAAATGCAATTTTACCTAGCTTGTTAACCATGTTGTTACTCCAATCGTTTTTCTTCTTCGTTTTTACTGCTTTAAGACTTTGCACTAAGCTTATCGGTCAAATATGCCGAGATTCCGAGCTGTGTGCAATGTGAAATCGTTAGTTTGCAGTTAATACCAGTTGAATTAATTAATTGAGCAATTCAGAGCGCTGTCAGCGGTGGGAGAACAAGCCAAATTTTTGTTGATATAGTTATTCTACATCTCATCAATTTGGCGCAGTTATCGCGACGCTGACACGCTCCTAAAGGGCGAGTTTAAAAGGCTCATATGCGGCGTTATTGATTTTGCTTTCCATGTAAAATAAGGGGAACGACCATTCTCTGCAATCAATGCCTTGCCTGCATGGAGCATATAGTTTGTGCCTCTGAGCCTTTTAATTCTCGCTGAATGATTAAGTAGTTATTTCAATTGGTATCAGTGTAGATGATTGGAGGCTTTAGTGAAGGCGCTAGCGCGTTAGCGCCTTGGTTTGTTCTTTTTCCACGGATAAAAAGGGAGCGAGCAACAGCTAGTTTAGGCCGATGCCAATCGCTTAAATGCTGGTGTATTACGTTTATTTGAAAGTTCTTTGACTGCCTTTTTAAATTCACCGCGCAGATGAGATTTTAAGTGCTGCGTTACTTGTTTTACCTCAATGTTTTTTAGTACCGTAAACAGTGCGAGGCAGTACACCATTTCATTTTCTGGTAGGGCGACTTCGCGATTAGCATATTTGTTGTAACAACTGCCACAGCCCCCTTTAAACTGGTACGCGGTGTTGGCGAACATAACGCCAAAGCCCAAAAAGCTTGCCATTAAATCGATAGCTTGCGGTAAGAATTTTTCTCCGCCTGGCGGCTCAATACCTTTTTGTGCAATGAGAATTGCGGCAAAAGCTTGGGCATAAGAAGCGACCAAGTCTTGTGGCTGATTGATTTGATTCGGGTTGTAGCTAACATAAATGTGGTTATGTACATTGGCATTCGCGGTTTGGCTAAAATCTTGAGTGAACACTTGTACTGTGTCGCCGCGTATTGCTTCACCAAATTGTAACTTAGGCATTTGCTGATATTGTGGATTTTGGTGATAAGCGGCTGGCGAAATTAGTTTTATCGGCCAATTTTTCATACCGGCATACGCTAACGTTTTTTCAAAAACTGAGGCTGCCATTTCTTCGACACTGGAGACTCTACCGGGGTAAAATTCACTGGTTGGTAAGACGAGCTGGCTATTTGTTTTAAACTCTTGTGCGTCAAAGTGGGTCAGTGCCCATTGGTAGCTATCGATGATCCAATGAGTGGTTGATTCGTCTAGCAAGGGTTTAGATTGAAATAGTGATAACAGCATAGGGTAATTTTTTGAAAACTCGCTTTTGAGGTGGATAAACTAGCACTTTACTTTAGTTAAAGCTACGTAACGCTACGTTAGTTCGTTTCGCTAAGCCGCAGAGCCAAAGTGATTGGTGGATTGACTCACTAGACCGAGAAATTCGCCAATGTATTCACTAATGCATTCACCATTTTAATTATTAGCAACGCACTTGCCGGCGAAAACTAATAAAAAGACCTAACAATGGCAATCACTGCGGTAATGGTACTAAGTACGAGTATCCAGCGCTGGGCTAAATGTGCTTTCACTAGTCCTTGTGCTTTGGTTGACGCGTAAAGGCCAAGCGCTACGCCCGGCGTTGCAATCACCACTACTTTAAGGGTCGTTAACGTGATTTCGCCAATACTGGCCAGTGTGATAATGGCCACTACATTAAGAAAGAGAAAAAATGCCGTGAGATTAGCAATGATATTTTTAATCGCACCGTGTTGGTAAAGCAGGGCGATAGGTGGGCCTCCAACCGCAGTTAAGGTCCCCATAAAACCCGAGGTGAAGCCCGCAATCACATTGTTGCGTTTCGTCACTTTAGGCTTAAAACCGAGTAATGAAATAAGTACAGCGGTAAGAATTAGCAGGCCAAAAAAGAGTTCAAATTGGTCTTTTGTGGCAACTTTTAACACTAAACCCGCCAATACAGTACCGACAAAACCACCTTTCATCGCCCATGACACTTGGTCAAACTGTAAATGACGTTTGTCTCGCGCCATCATCATGATCGTGAGTACCGTGGAAATGAGAATCAGTGGTGCAGGTACTAAGCTGGGGCTGATCAGAAAAAGTAAAGGCGCACAAAACATCCCAACGCCATAACCGATAAGCCCTTGCAGTAAGCTACCTAGAAAAACCACTAAGTTGATTAGTAGCAGGGAAATTAAATCGAATTCCATTGGCGTGTGTTGTCTCTCTTTTTCGCTAACTAGCGACTCACGCGTCACTAACTAGCTCTAGTTTGGGCATGGAGTATAACCCATTACCCGCAAAACCACGAAGTAGCAGATGATTGCAGGGTAAGCGGCAATCACCTGCAAACACGCTAAATTATTCAGGATTTATTGCTGAAATATCCACCGATTGGGCAGGGTGACGCTGGCTTACTTGCTGATAAGTCTCGGCGTCGATTGGCACACCCCACTGGCTAAAGTGACGACCTATGTCTTCGCCAATAATATCGCTCAGCAGCTCATACGTTTTGTTGTAACTCGCTTGAAATACGTTGCAAACGTAGGTTTGTTGATCGGGTGTCATTTCTCGGTAACGGCGATTCAGCTGGCGAATAATGTCGAAGCCTTTATCCGGGTAGGCGTGAACTATTTGCATAAAGAACACTAATTTGTCCCAGACATCGGCATCGCGCTCAAAACTGAAATCACTGATCGATTGCAGTTTACCAATGGCATTGGTGTAGCGCTTTTCATGGATAATGCGCGAGCCACCAGTAAATGCTTTCTCTACGTACAAAGAAAAGAGGTTAACGGTTGATTCAATACCAAAGTCTTGGCTCCACAGGCAAAACTGTTGATGATTGTGGCCGATTTCGTGCCAGTTTCCCCAGCCGTTGAGGGCCACAGCATCAAGCTCGTGTAATTGCCAGCCCGGACTGGTCATAATTGGGTAACCTGCATGGGCAAAACCAACAGAAATTTGCTCGTCGGCGACTATACGTTGCTTTAAAGTGGAAGGGCGATGAGGGCCAAAAGTGCTATCAGGCTCAAAGCCCGCTAAGTCACGAATCAGCTCGACAACACGATCAAAAGTTGTCAGTAAGGCAACAGGGTCAGCAATGGTTTGCAGGTGTTGCTTGCTGATGTCGAGCAGCACATTTTTCCCCTCTAACACACCCCAAGGCGCGGCTTGCTGAGCTATGCTAGGCCAGTCTTCCAGTGAATCGCGGCCAAGCTTGAAGTGAGGAGCTGCCACGACATTGCGAAATTCAATTGCGACTTGCGCTGCTAAAGAAACCCTTGATTCAATGATAATTTGGCCACCATATTGGCTACGCAAGCGATTGACACCGGGTGCTAGCGCAATGCGCTGAGTGACATTGCCATAGCGATTTAACTGAAATGCACTGGCAACATTGTGCGAGCTTGCACTGAGCTTGTCGGTATGCACGTTAACTAAGGCGAATAAGCCCTGTTGGTTCGTTGAAGATAGGTTGGCAGTAGGCTGATTCGCTTGGTCACTGCTCCCCGTTGGCAAGACGATTTCAACCACATCACCAGCGCCAGCATATAAGCCGGTACTTACCCAATGTTGGCTTTCTGGCCAACCTGAATGGCGCGGCTCGAAATATTCCCGATCAATGGTAATCACCTTATCAATGCGTCTTGTATTACTTTCAATCTCACCGGGAAACTGGCTGACATCGCGTGGGTAAGGCAGCGGTTTATCGAGTGGTGTGAGTCGGTTTAAGGCGTCTTTAAAACTCTCTAATTTTATTGCCAGATTTTGCCCGCCATCGAGCGCGATAGGGTATTGCGCTGCACCTTGGTCATTTGCGCTGATATAGCGTTGTACAATACTAGGCACTACCCATTGCTGGTTAAGTTGGCTGTGGCTTGGATATAAAATGACAGCGGTATTGTGTTGATCAAAATCAATGGCGAAGCCAGATTGGGTAAATTGATCATTTGCATAGTGCCATTGTTGTCTGGTCTCATCGCGACAGTCTTCCATAATCAAGTTAATCCCAAGGCTCGCTAAGCACTGGCTTGATTCACAGTTGATCACTTGCTGTGTTTCAGGTTGATAACGCCATCGCTGTGCTTTCGCACTGTGCGAGCAGTTCGACAAACTAGCCTGATTGCTTTGCTGTGTAATGCAAAGCTCAGCATTGGCTGCACTTGCGATCAATTGGTTGTCAAACTTGCTACTTTGATCTGTTGGTGGTTCAACGGGCGGCTCTGTTGGTGGTTCAACGGGCGGCTCTGTTGGCGGTTCAACGGGTGGCTCTGTTGGCGGTTCAACGGGCGGCTCTGTTGGTGGTTCAACGGGCGGCTCTGTTGGTGGTTCAACGGGTGGCTCTGTTGGTGGTTCAACAGGTGGCTGAACTGGCGGTGTTACCTCGGCACTGCTTGAACCACCACCGCAACCGGCAACCGTAACTGCGATCAGTAAACTCGCCAGGTAGTGTCGTTTATTTTTTGAGACTAAATGACCACTTGTTATGCGGCTTTTATCGGCGTGCGAGTCTTTACTGGGGGAGAAAAAACGCTGAATCATTTTGTTGAGGCACCAATAGCTATCTGCGTTATTAACCAAAGGCTAATGACAAGGGAGGCAAAATTTTGCGCTATCTTACCTGATAAAATTTTAACCGTATTGCCGGGTTACAAATTTATGCAATTGTTCACAAAATAATGGGCTTTATCGAGGCTCGCAGTGATGAATGAGGGAAAGAGGAAGTGTTAGCGCGAAAGAGCAAGAGATACATGGTGCAATAAAAGTGCAACCAATGAACCGTATGTTAGTTGAAATTAAATGAAAGTTTTTTGTGCAAATGACAGTCTAGATGCCGAGCATCAAATTTGGTCGCTTGATTCTCAATAAGGCACTCGCGAGTGGTGTTCCTTATTGACCGTGTTTTTAGTTGCTGCAGACATGCTGTAACCACAGTGTGTTATATGCAACTCAATTGTTTTTTTTATGGTTTTTTGGATCGCCATATGGCGCAATTGAGACAATAACGTCGACTAAATTTGAATAAATACGTAAAAAACTTATAATCGGCCACTCGTATCTACGAACAGTTTACTACGTCATTGCTGAATTAGCGCTAATTTCGTTAAATTAGAGCAGAATTTAAGCGAATGGTTAGCCGAAATGTAGTGACTAGAGTGGGCTGATAAGCAATTGTTATCATTATAAAAGTGTGATGGATATTTAATGGATTATCCTTGTAGTTCTGCTTTAAAATTTACTTTTCCTCTATTCACTGTTTCGGCATTACTGTCTTTTCAATCGCAGGCTAACACACCGTCTGAAATGGCTGATATGAGCCTTCAACAATTGTTATCACTGACAATTGAAGAAGCCCCAACGCTCGATAAGCGCTGGCAATTGGCTGTGCTATACAAGCAAATGCGCCTTGAAGGCTACATGAGTGGTAGCACTGAATTAAGCAACGATGACGTGCTTTTTCGCCCGGGACAGGTGCGTACTAATGCCAATTATCCTGTTTTGCCTACGGTCATCATGCAAGAAGCCGTGGTGACTCAGTTGTCTTATCGCATCGACCAAGATCAGCGTATTGGCTTGTCGATACCCGTGATTCGCCAGAGTACTGACCACGAGAGCATCGTGCCGAACTACGCAGAATTTACCATTGATTCTGAGGGCTTAGGTGATATTGCCATTGATTATCAGGCGGTCTTGTATCGCGCACTTGCACATCAGCTTACTTATTCCCTTGGCTTTTCAATCCCAACTGGCTCAATTGACCAAGAAGGCGACACGCCAAGAGCCTCAGGTGATCAGCAACTACCATATACCATGCAGCTCGGCTCTGGTACGTGGGATTTTGTTGGTGGCTTAGGTTATCAATACAACATTGACAACTGGCGTTTGGGGGCAGATTTACACCTTAAACTGAGAACCGGTAAAAACGACAGAAACTATCGTTTGGGTAACCGTTTGGCGATTTCCGCTTGGGGCCGCTATACGCTAAACGACAACGCGCAACCCTTTATCAAACTCAGTTACCACGATTGGGGACGCATAGATGGCCGAGATGATGAAATTACTGTGCCGGGGCCATTTCCATACCCAGCCAATATTACCAACCCTAATAACTATGGCGGTAAGCAGCTAAATACGGCAGCAGGTATCGAATTTCGCATCGCTGCACACACTCTTTCGCTTGAATATAATACGCCTATTTATCAATCGTTAAACGGTGTGCAAAGTAAAGAAAAAGGCAATGCAGCAGTGCGTTGGCAAACTGATTTTTAAGTATTATTTGTTTTCCAATACACATGTTTTCTCGTTATTTACATACCCGAGTGTCAAGGACCTTGCTTAAAAAAGTAGGGCTTGCTTGCGCGCTGGCCTTGTGGTCGGTTAGTCAAAGTTACGCCAATCCTAAAAGCGTCACTGAAATAAGCACTAAGCATCAAGTAATGGCTGGCTTTTTATTGCAGCTGCCATCTTATGTTACTTGGCCTGATAAGTCTGGCAATGCGCGTATTTGTTTAGTTGGCAAAGATGTTTTTGGCAGCTATATCGACCAAGTATTAGCGGCAAAAATTGACAAAGGGGCAGCACAAAACATTCGCATCGACCGCGTTGCCGATGGGCAAGATGTCAGCCATTGCCACTTGGCATTTTTCAGTGAACTACCGGATACCCGTTATTTGGCGGCGCAGCGAGGGGTGTTATTAGTCGGGGAGCAGCAAGCATTTATTGATGTTGGCGGTATGGTGAACTTTTACCTTGAGCGTAGCCGATTGCGATTTGAAATTAACCTAAAAACGGTGACAGCGCAGGGGCTTAAAATGAGTTCACAACTGCTCAAACTTGCCAAGATTACTGGGCGATAGAAGGAACATTCTGTGTTAACTGCCATGTTTAATAAAATTCATCGCCTATCAATTCGCTACAAGTTGAGTTTGATGATGATGTTGATTAGCGTCATTGTGCTAACCAGCTCAACCGTGTTTATTTATCGCCATGAAATTCGCCAAATAGAGTCGTCAGAAGTCAGTCATGTGCAGATGCAGGCTTCGCTGATCAGCGCATCGATTGAGTCGGCCTTGGCGTTTAATGACTTGGCAACCGTGCGTGATACCTTGCGCCTACTCAAGCATAAAGGCGGCATTGAGTATGTTGCAGTGGTGCTTGCAGATAACACATTGTTTGCTGATTGTGACGAAAATACGGTATTAAAACCGGATCAAATTCACCTTAATACTAGCCCCTTGATGACTGATGAGTATTTCGATGTTGCCGAACCTGTGACATTGCAAGGGGAGCTTCTTGGCCATGTTTTTATTCGCGCTAATGTGGATAAAATTAACGACAAGCGAGATTACTACCAAAAAGTCATTTTTAGCGTGCTCTTGCTGAGCTTGGTACTAACTTATGTGCTTGCCCGCTTGCTACAACGCATTATTACGGTGCCGCTCGCTACAATGGTTAACCATGTAAAACAGATCAGCGATGAAAAAAACTACCAAGGTCGTTTGGCACTCGAGAGTCAGGATGAGTTCTCGACCTTGGCCAATGGTTTTAACCACATGCTAGATGTTGTGCAAGAGCGTGAACACGCGCTAACAGCACACAGTACTAACTTACAAAAACTGGTCGATGAGCGTACCAAGCAGTTATACCACCAAGCCAACTACGATTCGCTCACTAAGCTCCCCAATCGCCATTACTTAATGATGCGCTTAGAAAAAGCCATCGCAATGGCCAAGCAACGAGGTCATCAGTTAGCGGTGCTGTTTATGGATATCGATCGCTTTAAGGTTATTAACGACAGTTTAGGACACAATGTTGGTGACCAATTACTGCAGGAAATCGCGGCTAGGCTCGCGCACCTTGAACACGCTAATACACGCGAACATGACGTGGTTGCTCGCCTTGGCGGTGATGAATTTGTTTACTTAATTGAGCAATTACCAAGCACAGTTGATGCAATCAATACGGCGGGTCAAATCAATCAGGTCTTCGCCCAACCTGTCGTTATCGGCAGCAGAGTTTTACACGTGAGTACCAGTGTTGGCATTAGCATATACCCAGAGCATGGCAGCGACAGTGTAACGCTGCTGAAAAATGCTGACGCCAGTATGTACTTTGCCAAAGCTAAGGGGCCAGGCAACTACAGTTTGTACGATAAGCAAATGAACGTGCTATCTTACAAGCGTTTAGAGCTTGAAAACCATCTTCGCTCCGCGATTGCCAACAACGAGTTTTATTTAGTGTATCAACCACAAGTGTCGCTAAAGGGCGAAGATTATCGCAAAGCTGAAGCTTTGATTCGTTGGCATCATCCGGAGCTAGGTCGTGTTAGCCCGGGAGAGTTTATTCCTGTCGCTGAAGAAATTGGCTATATCAATGAGCTGGGCAAATGGGTTATTGCCACTGTGTGTAAACAGTTAAAAGTATGGCAAAACCAAGGTGTTAGCGATTTGGTGATCGGTATTAACATTTCTTCAAGCCACTTATTGGCCCCCGATCTTGTCGAATTTATTCAAGCGCAAGTTACTACGAACGCTATTGGTTATCATCAACTTGAGTTGGAAATTACCGAAGAGGTATTTTTGGCACACTCTGGCGCAACTATTGCGCAGTTAAAGCGCTTACAAGCATTGGGTATTCGCATTGCGATTGATGATTTTGGCACGGGTTATTCGTCTTTACAGTATTTAAAGAACTTGCCTGTTGATACCTTGAAACTCGATGGCATGTTTATTGACGATATTGAAGACAACGAAGCGACTCGGGGTATTACCTGCGCAAGTATTATTTTGGCACACAGCTTAAAGCTCAGATTGGTCGCAGAATGCGTCGAAAGCCAAGCACAGCTTGATTTTTTACGTAAACACGGGTGTGATTTTGTCCAAGGCTACTATTTGCACCGGCCGCTAACGGTTGCCCAGCTTACCGGGATTTATCGTCAAGAGAGCCTAGCATTAGCTTAATATTATGGTTGGCATTAGTGGACAGTATTGCTAGCACTTGCCAGTTAAGCTGTTTTGCAAATGCTGCTAGCCAACGAATGGTTGAATGTTAGGAAGTGCTTTTTATTGCAAGGGAACATCCCTTATTACACAGAACACAAGGATGAATCACTTATGGCAGTATCGCCGATAACGACTACCCAACGCCTGATCAATATCGACATTATTCGCGGCGTCGCCTTACTTGGCATCTTGATCATGAATATTCAAGCCTTTGCCATGGTGGAGGCTGCCTATGGTAACCCTACGGCGTTTGGTGATCTCAGTGGTATTAACTTTGTGGTTTACTACCTGTCGCACCTATTCGCTGATCAAAAGTTTATGACGCTGTTTTCCGTGCTATTTGGCACCAGTATGATGCTGATGGCCGATAATATTCGCGACCAAGGAAGAAAAGCCAGCGAGCGCCATTATCGACGTCTGTATATACTTGCTGCGATCGGTATACTTCATTCATTATTGCTGTGGTGGGGTGATATTTTATTTTCTTACGCGATTGCCGGCCTTATTGCCTTTCAATATCGCGATAAAACACCTAAGGCATTGTTTAAATGGGCTGTTTTTTCTCTTTTGCTGTGCTCGCTATTGCTAGCCCTGTTTGGCTTGGCGGTGCAAGCCGCACCTGCAGATGAGCTGGCGGACTTTTACAGTGTTTGGCAACCAACCCGTGAAGAAATTGCACTTGAAATCGCGTTAATGCAATCAGGCTGGCTTGCGCAGCTTGGTCACCGCTTTATCGCAATGGTAGAGATGATGATGAGCCTTTTTATCTATTTACCTAGAATTGTAGGCTTAATGCTGGTTGGCATGGCGTTGTACAAATTGGATGTCTATCGCGATAGATACTCGAATAAGCAGTTACTCAGCCTGGCATTGATTGGCTTAATGCTTGGGCTGGCGCTCACGGTTTATGGTAACGCGCAAGACTTTGCCAACGGCTGGCCAATAACATCCATGTTTTTTGGATTGCAATACAGTTACTGGGGCAGTCTAGGCATCGCATGTGCGTATTTGTGCTTGTTATTGGTGTTTTGCCGTTTACCTGTTTTGCAAGGGGTTAAGCGTTTACTGGCTAACGTTGGACAAATGGCGCTGACGAACTACTTATCACAATCGCTGATTTGCGGTTTTGTGTTTTATGGCTGGGGGCTGGGGTTATTTGGCGAGCTAGCCCGCTATCAACAGCTACTTGTTGTGTTTTTCGTGTGGGCGGTTTTGATCAGCGTCTCACAATTTTGGTTGGCAAGGTTTAGATTTGGCCCATGCGAATGGCTGTGGCGCAGTCTAACTTATAAAAGCCTGCAACCATTGCGCCGTCAAGTATCTAATGAACAGCCCGGCTATCAACGTTAGGCAGTTAATTGGTAGGCAATCGTGAGGCAAAAGTTAGACAAGAG
Source organism: Thalassotalea euphylliae (assembly GCF_003390335.1). NCBI lineage: Bacteria > Pseudomonadati > Pseudomonadota > Gammaproteobacteria > Alteromonadales > Colwelliaceae > Thalassotalea > Thalassotalea euphylliae. The sequence goes on along the minus strand of NZ_QUOU01000001.1, from coordinate 2,852,907 downwards.
TTAGACAAGAGTATGCCAAGGCGAGTGTAAGACAGGGAATACGCCAGAACACTTTACTGCTAGCCGACGTTTTCGCTATTAAAGGTGAGCGGCTTCTAACAATAAGCTGCGAATGTAGGCGTGTAACTTATCTTGCCCTGAACGTTGGTGCCATACGGCAATAACGTCAAAACCGGGCACTTGTTTATCTAGTTCAATCACCTTGAGCAAAGGGTCGGGCAATAATCTAGCGGGCATAAAACCGCACAAGTCACTGTTCGCGATACAAGCTTTTGCCGCGCTAAAAGTGGGCACGGATAAAACCACATTGCGAGGGTGACCTTGCTCGATAAACCACTGGTTCGCTGCGCCACTGAATTCTCCCCTTGATGGCGACACCACCAATTGAGGAATTTTCGCAATATCTGCAATAGCTAAGCGCTGCTCAACAGCGTCGTTATGAGCCGATGCCACACACAAATAATCTTCTTGATAGAGTGTTAGGCTAGGGTAGTGCTTTGGGGCGAAAAAAGGGTTCGTGATCACTAGATCGACTTGGCCTGTGAGTAAACTTGAACTGATTTCATCAAGGCTCAGGGTTTTCACTGCAAGCTTGACATTGGGCGCTTGGGCACGCAGTAGGGTTAAAAATTTCGGCAGGATGACCGTCTGTTCGAGATCGGTTGAACAGATGGTAAAAGTAGCCGTTATCGTTTTCGGGTCAAACTCTTCCGCCGTGAGCAATGCTTCGATGCTATTGAGTGCCGCGACAACTTTTACTTGCAGTGATTCCGCAAACGGCGTTGGTACGACCCCATTACTGGTGCGCACAAACAGGCGGTCGTCAAAGTTGTTGCGCAGTTTTTTTAGTTGCTCGCTTACCGCTTGTTGGCTGATACCCAATTGATCTGCCACTTTCGATAGGTTGCGCTTTTCCAATAAGGCTTTAAGTACCTGTAGCTGACGAATGTCAATTTTAGATAACGAATTCACTTGTATCACTAACAGCTAAATCTTGTTTTTAATTGTATCTCGTCAATTTTAGAATTGCAGCTAATTCAACAACAAACAAGTGGTAGGAAAGAAGTATGCAGTATTCCTCGCTGTTCAACGCGGTTAAATTAGGCCCCTATTCATTGCGCAATCGTATTGTATTGCCACCATTAACGCGCTCGCGCAGCTCGCAACCGGGAGACATCCCTAATCAGCTAATGGCTGAATACTATACTCAGCGAGCCACAGCTGGCTTTATGGTAACCGAAGGCACGCAAATTGAGCCGCGTGGCCAAGGTTACGCGTGGACGCCCGGTATTTATAGTGATGAGCAAGTTGCCGGTTGGCGTTTGGTCACCGATGCGGTGCATCAAGCGGGTGGTACGATATTCGCACAGCTGTGGCATGTTGGTCGCGTTTCACATACATCACTTCAACCAAATGGTGATGCCCCTGTCGCACCTTCGGCAATTCGCGCAGATGCGGTAAGTGTTTTCGTTGAGACAGCCCCAGGCCAAGGGGCATTAGCTGAGCCGAGCCAGCCAAGAGCGTTAACGACAGAAGAAGTTGAAGAGCTAGTAAAGCTGTACAAGCAGGCGGCGATTAATGCTAAAGCCGCTGGTTTTGACGGCGTTGAGCTACATTGTGCCAATGGCTATTTGGTTAATCAGTTTATTTCTGAGCATACCAACCAACGTACCGATAAATACGGTGGCAGCCTTGAGAATCGTTTGCGCTTTTTAAAAGAGATAACGCAAGCCGTCGCGGATGTGATGGGCTCAGATAAAGTCGGTGTTCGTTTTGCACCATTGTTTGAAAGCACGACTGAAAGTAGAGTATATCTGGGTTTAGTCGAAAGTGATCCTCAGCAAACTTATATGGAAGCAGTGAAAACCGTTAATGAAATTGGCGTAGCTTATGTTTCACTTGCCGAAGCTGACTGGGATGAGGCATCGGGTTTACCGGAAGCGTTTTATCAAGGTGTGCGAGATAACTTTGATGGCTTGGTGATGTATGCCGGTAAATATACCGCAAAACGAGCTGAGCAAATGTTAGCGAACAATCTGGGGGATATTTTTGGCTTTGGCCGAGGTTTTATTGCGAATCCTGATCTACCCGCGCGCATCGCCAATAATTGGCCTTTAAATCCTGTTGATCCAACAACCATGTACGGTGGTACTGAGGTGGGCTATACCGATTACCCAGTTTTTGATGAAAACGTGTGTAGCAATAACGAGTTAGATAAACAGATGGTTTAAGGTAGCGCACGCCTTGTCCCGTCTTAAATGTGTCGACACATTTAAGACGGGACAAGAATCACAAAAAGGGCGAACGACTAAGTTCGCCCTTTTACGTTTAATTTTTTTAATATGCCGAGTATCCAAACTCTGTTGTAGAGCTTTGGCTAAGCAGGTGTTTTATCGCCAAGCTTTCGCGCTGCGCGCTTTTGCTTGGGAGCAATAATAAATTTGTTTATGCTTTGGTGCGCAACGGTCATGACCATGACCAAAACCACAACGCCAACAAATATCGAGCTAAAGCGGTAGAGTATTGAGAAGGTTGCATCTTGCTGACCCGGAATAAATGCCGTTGTCAACGGCACTGAAAATGCCGAGGTTGCTGAAAAACCGATCGCTGATGGGATCATGCCTTTGTTAAATAACAGGCTGATCACGCCCATCAAAATGGTAAAGCCAAGCCAGAATAGCAGTGGATTATTTATCCATTTGCCCAGTATCACGTGCAGCACAAGTCCCATAATACAGCCAAGCGCAGTGCCGATCACCCGTACTTTGCCGACGCCAATGCCACCTTGCAGACTCAATGGTGAAAGCATAATGACCACCGATACGAGTACCGCTAGCGAGTCAATAAGTTCCATGGTTTGGAAAACAAAGAACAGGCTCATCGCAACAATCCAGCCCATCGCAACTTGTGCAATTTTTTCGGCTTCGGTTTTGGCGGCAAATGGATCTTCTTCTGGCGCGGGTTCTGCACTTTTAGGATTAGGAAAAAGCCAGTGTGCGAGTAAATAGTTGAAGACACTAATGAGTGCGATAATCCACATATTGATATTAAAATCGGTAATATCAAAGTAGTCATAGCTGGCGTAATTAAACACCATAGAGCCAATAAAGATCCCCATAAAACCAAAGAGATAGGTAATTTGGTGCATCATGGCAATGCACTTAATCAGCATAAAGATGCCAACGGCACCGGTGAGCAATAACGGATGCGTTTGGAATAGCTCAAGAATAATGGTGGCTTCGGCTGAGCCAAAAATGATGGAAAACACCAGCATGACAATAAATGGCAGGCCAAAACCTTTTTCTAAATTCAGCACAAAGGCTGGAATGAGTACCGCTAAGAAGCCGTAGTTCCAGTCAAAAATCATGCTGAGTGCCAACCCGAGCGAGCTGACAAACCAAATACGCATTGCTTTCATGCCAATAGCTCCGTCAATACGCCTTAGTAAATGTAGTGATACCAGCTCACTAATTTAATTTGTGCTTTTGCCATCATTGACCAGAAATCGCTTTGGTTAGGGGAGATGGTGACCGTTGCGCGTGAACCAACGAATAAGCCAGCAGGTAACTCATCTTCGCTGTCAAAATTCACGCGAATACGCTGTGCGTCTCGTACCCAACGGTTGTTCACTTCAACTTTTGCTAGTGTGCCATCAGGCGCTTGCTGCACGGCTGAGATACCAAAGTCTCGGCTTGCCAAGCTAAAGCGATAAATTTTGCCCGGAAAAGCATCAAAGGTGACAAAAGCACTGTTGCCTTGCGTGGTGTTAGCCAGTGATTTTTCACGAAAATCAGCCGTTACCCACATAGTTTCGGTTGGGACAAACGTTAAGATCGGCTGGTTGGCTCTGGCAATGGTGCCTTTTTGTACTTGCAAGTTAGTGACGATACCATCGTTTGGCGCAAGAATTTGCGTGTACTGTAAGTCAAGCTCTGCTTGCTCAATGCTATTACGTGCGATTTTAACTGGCGTGCTTTGGCCGCGTGCTGCACCTAACTGGCTTTCAACGACATTGAGACTTTCTTGCTCTGCTCTTAGGTTGGCTGAAGCGACTTGCAACGCGGCAAGCGCATCGTCTAATTGAGCTTTTGAAATTAATGCTTGGTCAAATAACTTTTCAATGCGGGCATGCTCAAGCTTGGCATTGTTGTAGGTCGCGTTAGCGCGAGCGATTCGCGCTTGTGCTGCTTCGCGTTGCGAGTACAGGGTGTTTTCTTGATCAATGGCGGATTGCAAAGACAACTTGGCTTTATCTAAGGCAATTTCAAATTTACGGCGATCAATTGAGATAATCACGTCGCCTTTTTTGACCTGCTGGTTGTTGTGAACATGCACGTCAACTACTGTACCTGTGATTTCAGGTGACAGCTGTACAACATAGCTTTGTACACGACCTTCACTTGTTAATGGCGCATGACGATCTGCAATAACAATATATGCAAATAGTAAAATAAATAGGACAATTAGTGACCCCATCCAGCGCTTAAACGTTTTTTCAGCAGACAAAACTGTTACCTCAGTTACCAAAATCGCGCGAATTATATATATATTCTCAGTTGTGCAGTAGAATGATAGATAACACACTTGAGTACTAAAAATAGGACAATGAAAGCTAGCCTCGACGATATTTACTTATTTTCACAAACGGTATTACACGAAGGCATAAGTGCGGCGGCGTATGCCAACGGTTTGCAGCGCTCAAAGGTCAGTCGTCGATTGCGAATGCTCGAAGAAGCACTGGGTACTGAGTTACTAATTCGTACAACTCGTAACATAGAATTAACAGCCCAAGGTAAAGAACTCTTTGAACTGGCCAGGCAACCGCTTGAGCAAATATTAGAAGGAGTGGGTGCGCTGAGCGGCGATTTAGAAGAGCTTTCCGGCAAGTTGCGAATAGCGATCCCTTCGGCGTTAATGAGTACCAGCCTGTTTAACAATATACTGACAGAGTATATGGATGCCTACCCGGAAATAAATATTGAAGTTGAAAACCATCAAGAAGGGGTTGATTTAAAACGCCAATCATTTGATATTCAGGTACTGCCAAGCGTTGTGAAAGTGGCTGATGACAGCTATGTGCAATTTAGTATTTTATCGTATCGCTGCCATTTAGTGGCTTCTCCGGCGTACTTGGAAAAGTACGGCGCTGTCTCCTCTCCACTTGATTTAAAAAAGCATCGCGTGCTAACCAACAGATACAATGCTGACCTATTGGCGCCTCATCTCGACATTTCGCTTAAATCTGACGATCTTTATATCTTGCTGAATATGGCTATTGCAGGCACTGGTATTGCGTTTTTGCCGAAAGTGAATTCAAAACTGGCGATTGAGCAGGGGAGTTTAGTGGAAGTATTGCCTGGCATCGCTTATCCCGAACAACATTTGACGTTAATTTATCCTTCGTCGTCTTATTTGCCGCGAAAAGTAAAACTACTCATCGATATTTTTCGAGAAAAGTACCAGTAAAAAGTGCCCGTGTTTTAGCGAGCGTCTATTAACCTGCGTTGGCTTGCTGCTTGTCGGGCATTGATTCGAGAATCCAGTTGATTTGCTTTATCAAGGTATTCGCGGTGAATGGCTTAAACATAATGCCACTTACCCCAGCTTGGATAAAAGACTCTAACTCGCTGCGCTTGTCCTCGCAGGTCACCAGCAGCACTGGCAGTTTGGCAATTGGCTCGTGTTGGCGAATGTGCTCCAACAATCGCAAGCCGTCGAGTTTGGGCATGTGGTAGTCGGTGATGAGTAGATCGTATTGACGAGACATCAATAAGTTAAGTGCTTGTTGGCCATTAACGGCTTCTTCGACTTGATCGTAGCCGATGCCTTTTAACATATGAATTATTACATGACGCATTGAGTCCATATCATCTACAACAAGAATCCGCATAATTTGCTTCCCTTTAAATTACGGTTTACACCCTATTAACATAAGATATAGTAGGGGAAGATGAAGAGAGAGTAAATCCTTTCCCTGCATCTTAATCGCTCGGTCTTTTTCTGGCCTTTGCTAGCAAGAAAATTTTGCTGATGGTAATGCCAATTTACGCATTAATAGCTGACCTTACGTAAGTATACTCATGTTAAAAATAAGTAAAGCAGAAATTAGCAAAAAAGCCGTTAGTATTCCCTTCGTTGTCTTCCGCACCGTTTTTAAGCACTACCTAAACACCGATAGCGTAAAGCTCTGTCGGTGTACTGAATTTAAAAGGCTTTTTGGTGTTTTTTCACCATCTGGATTGAACCTGCTTATGTGTTGAGTGAGCTGAATCGCCAGATTTTGACATCTGGCTCGAAACTTGACTGTTGCCTCGCTATAATGCTGATAATTTTTGTTAATGCAGATACGAGTGAATGAACCCAATTATTCAAGTGCTACAGGCCAATAATATTGCCCAAGCGCAAATTAACGACATTTTTACAGAGCTAACCACCAATCCGCTAATGGCGATGAATACCATTGCTAGCTTAGGTATTCCGCAAGAGCAGTTGCAACCAGTCATGATGCAAGTAATGACCAACCCAGGGTTAATCAAAGAAGCGGTACAAGAGTTAGGCTTGGATGTTGAGGCGATGGAAAAAGCCAAGCAAGCTTTTCAACAAGAAAAAGAATAGCGTACGACAGTTTATCTTTCGCCATAACTTTTATGGCAACTCTCACAGCAACTCTCGCAGCAAAAAAAGAGCAGGTCGTTAATGCGCTACCTGCTCTTACTAGCTCGTACTTCAAACCTATTTTCGACGGCCGCTAATGGCGTTTGCGAGCAAATGATGCCGCAAGCCAAGCTTTTGCCTGATTTCGCGCCAAGCAACTCGCCAAGGGTTTCTCAGTAAATGCTGCGTTCGTCACTGTTACTTTAGGTGAATCGAATACCTCGTTGCCCAAGGCGACATTGACTCGACATGTTACAAGCTTTTTCGCTTTTGATTCAGTAAAGCTAAGCTTAACTTGGTTTGCTCGGTTAATAAGTTGTTTATACGGATAGCCTTGGTGACTGTACAACTTGGCTGAGATTGTTTCTGTGCTTTTCTCGTCTATTGACGTATCAATTGCAAATAGATTAAAGCTAGTTAACGCCAGTAATATTAATGTAATAGCTTTCATTTTGATTGCCTCACTTGGTTGGGAACGTTTTAGTTTGCGATTAAACTAAGGGTAAGTGTGGCTGGCATTGACGGGCTAGACAAACGATAATAAATTAACTGGACATTAGAAAATGTTAACTCAAAGCTAAGTTTGTTTGTCAGCTGCTTAGATGAACAGACTTTTTGAATTGTGTAGCTAAGGTATTAACGTTGAGGCCGTCTTGCGCCGATATAGCTACCGAACAATATAGCGACTAAACAACAGAGCCAATGGTTAGTTATTGATAAACTGGAAAATACCGATGCATATTCCACTAAAATCACTGCGATTTTTTATGCTTGCTGCGCGCCATGGGAGCTTCAAAGCCGCGGCAGAGTCTTTGTTTGTCACGCAGGCGGCGGTTAGCCAGCAAATTCGCTTATTGGAGGAGAATGTCGGGTGCAAGTTATTTGTTAGGCATGGCGGAAAAACCACGTTAACGGCTCAAGGGGAGCAGCTACTGCCCCATATTGAGCAAGCGTTTAGCCATATTGAGCTGGGCTTGGCGAGCATAGGTAAAAGCAGCAACCCAAATGAACTGCGAATTACCGCGTTTCACTCATTGACTTCGCTGTTGTTAATTCCAAATATTGAACAATTCAATGCTGCTCACCCTGACATTCACGTGCAGTTTTCGCCGAGCAACAAGCTCGATGATATTCGCGCGCAGCAATTAGATGTCGCAATAAGACGAGGTAACGGTGATTATCCTGGGCTAGAGAGTAAAAAGCTTATTGATGATGAAATTGTGCTGGTGGCAAGTCCAACCTTAGTAAGCAAGCAGTCGCTAACTGCCGCGCAATTATTAACGCTTCCGCTATTAGAAGACACGAGTGAGGAGTACCAAAGTTCGATTGACCAGTTTTTGGCGAACTGCAGCGCGACACGTGATCAGCTTAATCCAATACTGCGAACAAGTGACTCATTACCTTTGATACAATATGCGTTAGCGGGTAAAGGTATGATGTTTGTGAGCCGGGCATTGATCAATCATTTACTGGTTGACGGAACACTCGTCGAACTATTAGAACATCGCTTTGCGACGGATAGAACCCTGTACCTCGTTGCCCCTAGTCACCACTTTTCATTTGCTAAAGTGAGGCATTTTGAGCACTGGATTCGCCAATTGTTTTTACAAGATTAACTAGGCTTGCACTCAATGTGGTTTGTGTTCACTTTTAAGTGCGGTCAAGCCTTCTTTCAATAGTGATAGACGTAATTTTAGTTACCGTTACAGGTCGTTATCGCTGCTAGCGAGAGGACTAAATAGAGAATAAATAAGGCCAAGCGGTTAAGGTTAGTGTTATAGTGCCTTAGCAATAAAGCAACAAAATAAAAGATTGATTGATTGTAAAACAATGCGATAAAAGTTATTTGAAGATTTAGTACGAAATATTACATGTTGTAATATAGTTGTCATAAAAATATGCTAGGTGATTAAGGGGCCTGTTTGCTACTATGTTGCTATAGATGGTTAACGGAGGTCGTTTATGATCAAACATATTGTTGCAGTAGTTGCCACAGTAGTAGTTAGTCAGTCAGCAGTGGCAGGCAATGACGTTGAAGGTAATGATAAAATTTGGCAGTGTGTTGATAAAACCACACTAGCGGCAGACCAAGCATGTGTGGCTGCGACAATTGCACAAAACCATGATAACGCAGAGTTTTTTAATCAGCTGGCAAATCAAACATTTGAAACAAAACGCGATGCACTTGCGACAGTAACTTACTTCCCTAAGCGCAGTTTAATTGAAGTCAAATCGCTGGAAGATAAAGCGACTGAGGTATTGATGGCAAGCCGATAGGCATTAGCTGCCATTTCAGCGCTAAACAAGTGATACAGCTAAGACAGCGAACAACTAAGATAAACAGCAAAACACCAGTCATGTAAATGGCTGGTGTTTTTTTTCGTCGGTTGAAAAATTGAGGCTAATAAAAAACTAAGGCTAATAAAAAACAGCGATAAAATAATCAGTTGCTCGTGGGCTTGGTTATATCCTTATTAAAAGTATTATTTTTAAATAAGTCGAGCTAGGAAAATCAAACGCAATTAAGTTATAATCGCGCCCTTGATTATTCACCTAGTTTATTTACGCTTCATGAAGTTTCCCGGTCGCCGCCAGCACAAACACTATTTTCCTGTCGACAATAAAAATCCATTAACCAACCAAGTTAACCGCGCCTCTCAGTTAGTGAGAAATTACATCGTGGGTATCGATCAAACCTTGGTAGATATTGAAGCGAAAGTGGATCAAGCATTCCTCGACGAATTTGGCTTGCAGCGCGGTATGTCGCAAGTTATCTCTGATGAGGTAACAGAGCGCTTGTATCAAAGACTAAAAGATGAAGCATTAGTAAATTACGAATTTGCCGGCGGCACGATAGCTAACACCATTCACAACTACTCAGTATTGGCGGATGATCGCTCGGTGTTATTAGGGGTAATGTCGAACAATATTAAAGTAGGTGATTATGCCTACCGCTTTTTGAGTAATACCTCATCGCGTGTTGACTTAAACCATTTACAACCCGTAGATGGCCCAATTGGTCGTTGTTTCACACTGATTGACGACTCAGGTGAGCGCACTTTTGGTATTAACGCGGGGCTGATTAATCACCTGCATCCCGACTCTATTAATGAAGAACTCATTGCCAGTGCGTCGGCATTAGTGATCAGCTCATATTTAATGCGCACTCAACCGGGCGACACCATGACCCAAGCTGCCATTAAAGCGGTAAAATGTGCCAATGCAGCCAATGTACCTGTGGTGCTTACCTTAGGAACGAAACACCTGATCGAAAAAGAGCCTGAGTTTTGGCGAGAATTTGTTAAAAAGCACGTCAATATCTTAACCATGAATGAAGAAGAGGCGCTGGCGATCACAGGTTATAGCGATCCACTGCAAGCGGCTGATTGTTGCTTAGATTGGGTTGATTTAGTGATCTGTACAGCTGGGCCAGAAGGCTTGTACATGGCAGGTTACGTTGATGACAAATTTAAACGTGAAACCGAGTACCCATTAATGCCTGGCCATATTGCCGACTTTAACCGCTACGAATATTCACGCCCAATGCGTTTAGATGATTGTGAACAACCGGTTCGAATTTATACCCATACTGCGCCTTATATGGGTGGCCCAGATGCCATTAAAAATACCAATGGTGCAGGCGATGCAGCCCTTGCGGCCATTTTGCATGATTTAAGCGCTAATGTTTATCACAAGCGCAATGTTGAGAACTCGAGCAAGCACAATCAACCTGCGTTGACGTACTCATCGTTATCGCAAATGAGTAAATACGCCAACCGTGCTAGTTATGAAGTGTTGGTGCAGCACTCACCGCGTTTATCTCGCGGTCTGCCAGAGCGAGAAGACAGCCTTGAGCAGGCGTACTGGGCGAAATAAATAACTTGGCAAAAAGTAATGAAAAATAGGCAGCATTTTAGCTGCCTATTTTTTTAGGTGCGCATAACAAGGGGGTTAATAGCCCTGTGCTTGCCCATCTTTACGCATTTCACTGGCGCCGTGATACACCCCGGTTTTTGGATCTTTTAAAATCGCTTGGTAGCCACCAAACGGACCGCTGGTAATGTGTATTTTATGTCCGCGTTTTTGTAGCTCGCGTACCGCTTGAGCGGTCACACCACTTTCTAGCTCTAGCGTGCCGCCATCTTTCATACGGCCCTTCCATGTGGGTGAGGTTGAACCTCTGTGATGAAAACGCGCTGCGTCACCCGCTTGTTGCACGTTCATGCCAAAATCAATGATGTTGGTGACCATTTGCACATGTCCTTGAGGTTGCATCGCGCCGCCCATTAAGCCAAAGCTCAGATAAGGTTTATCGTCTTTGGTAATAAAAGCTGGGATGATGGTATGAAAGGGGCGTTTGCCCGGTGCATAAACATTGGGATGGTCTTGTGTTAGTGAGTATTGTGCGCCCCGATTTTGAAAAATAAAGCCTAGGCCGTCAGCCACTAACCCTGTACCCATGCCGCGGTAGTTACTTTGAATTAAACTCACCATCATGCCGTTGTTATCGGCTACGGTGAGGTAAATGGTATCACCTTCGATAAGTTTTGGGTCACCATGATCCACTTGAGTTGCCGCCTGTTTCATATCAATAAGTTTGGCGCGAGCTTTACCGTATTGCTTTGACAGCAAATAACTCAAATTGATTTGCTGATACGCTGGATCGGCATAAAAACGCGCCCGGTCTTCAAATGCCAATTTTTTCGCTTCGGTCATCACATGTAGATAATCAGCGCTGTTATGACCCATGCTCGCAAGATCAAAATTTTCGAGTACGGTCAGCATTTGCAATGCGGCGATACCTTGGCCGTTAGGCGGTAGCTCCCAAACATCATAACAGCGATAGTTCACTGACACTGGCGATACCCACGTGCTGGTGTGGCTGGCAAAATCTTCATACCTGAGAGGGCCGCCGATACGTTTGAAGTACGCATCCATGGTTTTTGCGATATTGCCCTTGTAAAACGCATCTCGGCCACCTTTGGCAATTTGTTCAAGTGTTTTGGCAAGGTCAGGGTTTTTAAACATTTCTCCTGCTTTGGGTGCGACTCCTTCAATCAGAAATGTCGCTTGATAATTGTCAATTTCCTCGATTTCGCCCGCTTTGTAGAGCTTGGCATAATGCTGTTGGTAACGGCCCATGTAATAAGCGATGACTTCAGTGACAGGGAAGCCCTGATTGGCATATTGAATGGCTGGTGCCAGGTTTTTTGCCATTGGCAGTTTGCCGAATTTTTGATGTAATTCGAACCACGCATCAACAGTCCCTGGCACTGTGACTGGCGGTGTCCCCCAATTAGGAATTTGTGATACGTTACCGATTTTTGCTTTTAATTGTGCCAGAGTTTGCCCTTTCGCAGAGCGCCCTGAGCCATTTAATCCGTAGAGCTTTTTAGTGATGGGATCCCAAACGATGGCAAATAAATCACCACCGATACCATTACCGGTTGGCTCCATTAAACCAATCGCGGCATTTGCCGCAATTGCTGCGTCTATGGCATTGCCGCCAGCTTGTAAAATATCAATAGCTACTTGTGATGCTAATGGGTGAGAAGTCGCTGCCATGCCATTGATGGCTAGCACTGGTGAGCGCGTTGCCCAAGGTGCGCCAATCACGCGATCACCACGTCCATCTTCCCTGAGTTTTACTGGCTTACCTGTAGCGTCATCAATAATGATGTCGCTGTCATTGCTGTGTGCGGCGGCAGAAAAGGTTAACACACCAATTATGATGGCGAATACGTTGAGTTTCATATTAAGCTCCGTAATTATCCTTGTTGTGACAGCTAGGGATTGGGCTAGCAGAGTCTCTCTGCTAGCTAGGTTTTAGATTAGCACGTGTAACGTTCAAGTCTTGAATACTTGACAAATGAGGTCGAATCAAAGGATCAAAAGCGCCAGCAGTCGAACACTGCTAGCACTTGTATGACTGCCCATTGGGCTAGTGAAACACTTCATGGCTGAAGGTAAGGTGCATGCATCTGCTGACTAACTTTTCAAAGTCGTCATGCGAAAGCTTGAGCAAATGTTCATGGTCGCCGGCTTCTAAATAGACAAAATCCAATAAGTCTAGTTCGTTGTCGCATACACTGGTCATGTTAAAAGCTTCTGCTACAGGCGGTATTGCACCGCGTTCGCAATCATCAAATAATTGATAGACTTCCCGCTCTTTTAACAAGCGATAACTGCCCATCAGCTGCTCGTTAATTGCCGAAATGCTTATCTTTCGGTTGGCCGGTAATACCGCCATGACAATACGGTCTTCATGGTTTTGTAGCAGCACAGCCTTGGCGAGATGTTGCAACGGTATTTGCGCGCTGATGGCACTGCCTATTGAGCTATTTGAGTGCGCGTGTTTGATGGTTTGAAAGTTTATCTGTTGATCTTCAAGGTAGTTCATTAGTTTTGTAGAAATAGTCATGGTCACCTCCACAAGTGAAATCGTAGCGAAGCGCAACGGCCAAGCTACATTAGCAACTTTTAAGTATAGCGCTTAGCAAGGCCAGCGCTGTATGCAACCCCCATTTATTCTGGCGATATAAACTAAGGACATGACTGACTATAGCAATTGAGCTAATTGGCTAGTGTGAGTTGTGTAGTTCACGCAACATTTTTAACCAGTTATACCAATTGAAATAACTACTTAATCATTCAGCGAGAATTAAAAGGCTTAGAGGCAAGGCATTGATTGCAGAGAATGGTCGTTCCCTTGTCAAAATCAATAACGCCGCATATGAGCCTTTTAAACTCGCCCTTGGGAGCGTGTCAGCGTCGCGATAACTGCGCAAATTGATGAGATGTAGAATAACTATATCAACAAAAATTTGGCTTGCTCTCCCACCGCTGACAGCGCTCTGAATTGATCAATTAATTAATTCAATTGGTATTAAATGAAAAACACTGGGTAAGTTTGCTAAGGTGTTTGTAGCAAGCAACAAAGGAGTCGTTATGTCCAATACGCAAGTCAATACCATAGCCAATACAGCCGTCAATAACCTGCCAAACGCGGTATCGAGTGACGAACATTCAGTTATTCATTTACTCAATGGCGATGTATTGCTGCGCCGATTTCCGGCGGAAATTACCGGTGAGCAATTAGTGATGCGTGAGTGCTTAATCGATGGCCCCGCGACTAAAGCTTCGGGTACTGCACTTTATGCCCAACGTTCAGATTATTTACAAAAGTACGCCAATGGTGAGGATTTCCCTGATTATCACGAATTCGTTGTACCGACCTTTGATAAGCTGATGGAGTTAAGTGGCGAAGAAGCTGTGTTTTGCTGGTTTGAACATGACTTATTTTGCCAATGTAACTTGTGGTTTTGTTTGTTTTTACTATTACAAGGTAAAGCAAACCCGGTCTATTTAGTCCAACCAAACCAGGGAAATGAATACTGTTACGCAGCCATGTCTAACGCTGAGCTGGTTACCTCTTTTGAGCGTGCAGTACCTTTATCTCGTGATGATATCAATAGCTTTGCCGCGCTGTGGTTAGCGTATGCAGCCAAAGATCACGCCCAGATGACAGCTATAGCAAGTCGCGCTCTATCTCACTTCTCGTTTGTTGCAGCTGCGGTGAATGCAGAGTTGGCAAGAGTGCCAGACCAGCAAGGCTTGGGCGAACCAGAGCGCGTGTTATGCCAAATAATGCATGAGTTATCATCTGGCAGTAAACAGCAAGGGCCAGAATTTTCAGCAGTATTTAGCGAGTTCTCACGTCAGATGGAGAGATACAGTTTTGGCGATTTACAAGTAAAAGCCATGTTTGACGAGCTTAGGGCAAGCTAGCTTCACTTTGCCCGTTTATCCACATACGCTTGGGCACTTTGTTCTTTATCATCGCCGCTTGATAATAACCTTTGGCAACACTGTGCGCGATGGCTTGATTTAAAATCTGTAAAACTCGCTCTTTGTTGGGGTGTTGTTTGGAAATGGCGATGTGTAAGCTGCGTATTTCACTGTTTTCAGGATTAAAGCGAATATGTGACTGCATATTTTTTAGCTCAGTATTGAGCAGGTACTGACCATAACCGTACGACATGGCAAATCGGTCAACTTTACCGTCACTTAACAGTTTTAAGCCGCGCTGAGCCGTAGGCACATAGAGCAGTTGTTCAGGTGGTATAAAAGACAGCACTCGGTCTTCTCCCCCTAAGCGAATACCCGCGTAAATTTGTGCTGGTGGGGTAAAGGTGCTTCGCTCGAAAAAACCATATATCTCATAACCTATGGTGTCAGTAAACACTGCCCACTTGTCACGTGCCGGTAATCGGGCAGCAATAAATAACCCGTCTAACTGGCCTGATTGCACATAAGCTTTTGCTCGCGCCCAAGGTGCTGCGCTTGCCTCCAATTGATGACCTAGATCCTCCAGCCCCATTTTTAGCGCGTCCCAGTTGGCGCGATACACGTCGTAGCGATTATCAAGCATGCTTTGATGATCGTGTCCCACAGCGAGAGTAATGGTCTCGCCATTTGAAGGTTTAGCAAAGGCACATAGGTGGAATGCGTAAATAGCAAATGCTAATAAAACAACGCGCGTCATAGTCAATTTAGTGTTAAGCGAAAGTGCTGCATGCGGTCAATTATAATTTATCGACTAAAATAATACTCGATAAAAAATGTTACTAGGAGCGCCCATGTCAGTTTCTACTATTCCAGACGGCTATCACGCCATTACTCCGTACCTCGTTGCTAAAGATGCTAAAGCCGCACTAGCTTTTTATCAAAGCGCTTTTAACGCTCAGCCTTGGCTAGAGCTTAATACCCCTGACGGTGGTGTTGCCCACGCAGATATGAAGATCGGCAATTCACACTTTATGATCGCAGATGAACAACCTGAGATGGGGGCATTGAGTCCCGAAACGCTCGGCGGTGCAGGGGTTAGCCTGATGATTTACTGCGATGATGTTGATGCGCTTTTTGCCCAAGCGATTGCCGCTGGCGGTAAAGAACTAAGAGCTGTTGCCGATCAGTTTTACGGTGATCGCGCTGGCACCTTGCAAGACCCTTTCGGCCATGTCTGGACGGTTGCAACGCAAATTGAAGTGCTGGATGAACAAGAGTTGAACAGTCGTATGAAAGCGTTTTTTGACGACGGTGATTGATCTCTCAAGTCAAGCGGCATGACTTGTTGGTATTCTTCATAATTTATGGTCTGTAAACTCGCATCTTTGCTCGGCTTAGGTATATAATGCCGAGCTATTATCTTGTTATTTTCTTTTAGTTTAGAGGCCTTTTGGATGTCGGATACTGAAAACCGTCCAACTAACTTTATTCGTCAAATTATTGATGCTGATTTAAGTAGTGGTAAGCACAACCACGTGCAAACCCGCTTCCCGCCTGAGCCGAATGGTTATTTACATATCGGTCATGCCAAATCTATTTGTTTAAACTTTGGTATTGCTCAGGATTATCAAGGCCTTTGTAACCTGCGTTTCGACGATACTAACCCTGAAAAAGAAGACATCGATTACGTCAATTCTATTCAAGAAGACGTTAAGTGGTTAGGCTTTGATTGGGCGGGTGATATTCGCTACTCGTCAGATTACTTCGACCGTTTGCACGGCTACGCAGTAGAGTTAATTGAGAAGGGCTTAGCCTATGTGTGTTTCTTAAATGGTGAAGAAATGCGCGAGTACCGTGGTACGTTAAAAGCGCCAGGTAAAAATAGCCCGCATCGTGACACTTCTGTAGCAGAAAACTTAGCCTTATTTGAAAAAATGAAAAACGGCGAGTTTAAAGAAGGCGAATGTTCATTGCGCGCAAAAATTGACATGAGCTCTAGCTTTATGTGTATGCGCGACCCGGTGATTTATCGCGTTAAGTTTGCGCACCATCACCAAACCGGTGACAAATGGTGCATTTACCCAATGTATGACTTCACGCACTGCTTATCGGATGCGATCGAAGGTATTACCCACTCGTTATGTACGCTAGAATTTCAGGATAACCGCCGCTTATATGACTGGGTTATTGACAATGTTTCGATTGAAACACAGCCACGTCAGTATGAATTCTCGCGTTTAAACCTTGAATACACAGTAATGAGTAAGCGCAAGCTAAACACTTTAGTTGAAGAAAACTTAGTGTCTGGTTGGGACGACCCACGTATGCCGACAATTGCGGGCTTCCGCCGTCGCGGTTATACGCCAGCGTCGATTCGCGAGTTTACCAAGCGTATCGGTGTCACCAAAATGGATAACACTGTCGAAATGGGCGTTTTAGAAGCCTGTATTCGCGAAGATTTAAACGACAACGCACCGCGTGCGATGGCGGTGCTTGATCCCATCAAACTCGTGATTGAAAACTACGATGAAGGCAAGGTTGAAGAGCTCACAGTAAAAAATCATCCAAGTGATGAAAGCCAAGGTGATCGCATCGTGCCATTTTCAAAAGAAATCTTGATTGAAGCCGAAGACTTCCGTGAAGAGGCCAATAAAAAGTACAAGCGTTTAGTACTGGGTAAAGCCGTGCGTTTACGTGGTGCCTATGTTGTGACCGCAACGCGTTGTGACAAAGACGAACAAGGCAATGTGACTACGGTTTACTGTACGTACGATCCAAACACTTTAGGTAAGAATCCAGAAGATGGTACTAAACCCAAAGGTGTGATTCATTGGGTGAGTGCAGGGCAAGCATTAGATGCAGAAGTGCGTCTCTACGATCGCTTGTTCAACGTGCCAAACCCAGGCGGCGCAGATGATTTCCACTCGGTATTGAATGAAGACTCTTTGGTGGTGATTAATACCGCCAAAGTTGAACCTTCTTTAGCAAATGCACAAGCAGAGAAGGCGTTCCAGTTCGAACGCCAAGGTTACTTCTGTCTAGACAGCAAAGATGCTCGCAATGACAAATTAGTGTTCAACCGCACTGTCGGTCTGCGTGATACATGGGCAAAAATTGGCGACTAGTACTCACTGCTGACACGCTAAAGGTTTTGTTTAAATAGACGCCTTTACTGGTTAAGGGCTAGTTAAGAGCTAGACAAGCGCTAAACAGAGCCAAAGAGAATTTAAAAAGGAAGCTTGCTTCCTTTTTTTGTGCCAATTGGTTGATAGCAAACGCAGTTTTTAGTTGCTAAGGCGATTAACTATTGCTAGCTTTAGCTATGAATCAAGCCACTAAAATTGTTGTTACTCGCATGGATGTTATGCCCAACATAGATACACTAATGTTAAGGCCCTTTGAGCCGCAGGATGACCTGCTACTTGTTGAATACCTCAATGATCCGCAAGTTATTCACTACCTTTCCTCTCGTATTCCATCTCCTTACAAAGCAGAGGATGCCAAATGGTGGATTAACAAAGGTAGTCGCAGTGGCTTTATACGAGCCATTACGGTTAACGGCGAATTAGCGGGCTGTGTTGGCGCCGAAGTAGGGCAGCATGAATATCAGCATTGCGCTCAAGTAGGCTATTGGTTGGCAAAAGGTTTTTGGGGACATGGCTTTGCTACGCAGGCGTTGTCCTTACTGGTCGACGAGCTAAAACAAATCACTCAAGTTATTCGATTACAAGCAAGTGTATACGAAGGTAACCAAAGCTCGGCCAAGGTGTTAGAAAAGTGTGGCTTTGTCCAGCAAGGCTATTTCCCTAAAGCAGTATACAAGAACGATCGCTTCTACCATGAAGTCGTTTACGGAAGAACAATTGCCTAACCGATAAGTTGGACTGTTTGCATTGGGCTGTTTGAATGTGGGGGCGCACAAGGCTTGCCCGTTAGCACCACTGCCCGAGTCAGCATAAACAGCTTGTCTTGAGCCCTGTCATTATAATTTAGATAAAAATAACACGATGGAATTTCCCAAACTCACCACGACTCGAACCCGATTAACACCGCTTTCTTCAGCTGATGAAGCTGATGTTTTTACCCTGTTTTCAAATCAAGAGCTGGTTAAGTATTATGATTTAGCGGCATTTACCGATATCGCTCAAGCAAAAAATCTGATCGAATTTTTCAATCAGCGCTTTACCCAAGGTAGCGGTATTCGCTGGGCGATTAGGTATAAATCATCAAATCAACTCATGGGAACTTGTGGCTTTAATTCATGGAGCCAAGCAATGCGAAATGCCAGTATAGGTTACGACTTGCATCCCAAGTACTGGCGACAAGGTTATGCCTTTGAAGCTGTCGAAGCGATTATCGAAGCGGCATTTTCTGGCTTGTTACCGTGCGGGCCAATTCATCGAATTCAAGCGGATACTGTATTGGGAAATACCAGTTCAGAGGCCTTACTCAGCAAGCTAGGGTTTAACATGGAAGGTGTTCGCCGTGAAAGTGGTTATTGGAAGGGAGAGTTTCACGATCTAAAATGTTTTGGCTTGCTGGCAAGCGAATTTAACCAAGCTTAACCGTTAACCTGCTTTGTCATTAAGCGATTGAGCAAATAGGCGGTTAACGAACTGCGCAATGAATCAGCACAAACAAGCTGTCAAAAGCAAAAAGGCAACATTGTGTTGCCTTTGTCACCTTTAATGAGCTGTGCTAAACAACATTCAGGTGCTTACTGGTGAGATTTACGGTATGTCTCACAAGCTGCTTCGTCTTCACATTCGCCGTACAAATATAAGCTGTGGTTGGTTAGCTTGATATTATTTTCCTTGGCGATGTCTAACTGGCGTTGCTCGATAGTGTCGTCTTCAAATTCAACTACCTTACCACACTTCAAACACACCAAGTGGTCGTGATGCTTCTTGTGTGATAATTCAAATACAGATTTTCCGCCTTCAAAATGGTGGCGAGTGACAATACCTGCATCGTCAAACTGGTTAAGTACGCGGTAAACAGTTGCTAAGCCAATTTCTTCTTGTTGTTCCAGCAAAATTTTGTACACGTCTTCGGCACTAATATGCTGATTATTTGGGTCTTGCAGTATGGTTAAGATCTTTACACGAGGTAGAGTAATCTTTAGGCCTGCACGTTTTAGCTCTTCGTTTTGTTCTGACATACATACTTTCTATCAAATATAATTATCAAAAATTATAGAAGTTTATTGCGCGAGATAAAAGCCCTAGTTAATTGCTCAGGTAATTTTCTTTGCTTTTTTCGACAATTAGTTGCGATAATTGACTGGTACGATGAGTTTTTGTCCAATTACCTTTCGGAAGTAGTAAATGAATTTAATGTTTTCTAAAGCTTGGCTATTTAGGTTGTTGATCAATCTTTGGCCACCACTGTTATTTACCCGTATAAAACTTGACTATATGAGCGCTGATTTTCGCGAAGCCCGTGTCTCAATGAAATTATCGGCCTGGAATCGCAATGGCGTTGGTACCTTGTTTGGCGGCGCCTTGTTTTCAATGACAGATCCGTTTTATATGTTGATGTTAATGGCGCGTATGCGCGATGAATACATTGTTTGGGATAAATGTGCGGATATCGATTTTGTCAAACCGGGTAAAGGGCGTGTATATGCAGAGTTTATTATTACCGACGAGATGCTGGCAGACATTGAGCAGTATACGGTTAATGGTGATAAATACTTGCCGCAAGTGGTCACTTATATCAAAGATGAAGCGGGTGAGGTTGTCGCTAAGGTCAATCGCACTTTGTATATTCGCCGTAAAAACGGCTTAGGTAATAAACGATAAACAGATTGAGCATTGAACTGCATAAAAATAAAGGGGACAAATTGTCCCCTTTGTTATGCACAATGCTTTATCGCTAAAAATAGCGGTTTAGAATTAAAGCTTATAGCTTAAAGCGTTTAACCTGCTCTTCCAATTCATACGCTAGTTCAAGCAGGTGCACACTGACTGATTTGCCGCGAATCACATCGTCGCTCGATTGCTCGGCAATATCTTTAATATTGACGATGTGCTGGTTAATTTCTTCGGCGGCTAAGTTTTGTTGCTTGGCAGCATTGTCGATCTGGCAGTTCATATCGTCGAGCGCGTGAATATTATCGGTTATCTGCACGAGCAGTTGCGATACACTGTCAACATCTTCTGCTTTAAGCTGTGCTTGTTCGCTGGTTTTCGTCATCGAATCCACCGCCTCTGCAGCATTCGATTGCAAGCTGGTGATGGTTTCTTGAATTTGACCAATAGCGTCTTGGGTGCGCATTGCAAGCGAGCGAACTTCTTCTGCTACCACCGCGAAACCTCGGCCTTGTTCGCCAGCACGTGCCGCTTCAATTGCCGCATTCAGTGCCAGTAGGTTGGTTTGCTCAGCAATACCTGTGATCATCTCAAGTACGACATTCACTTCTTTAGTTTGCGCGTTAAGTTGCTCAATCATTTCGGCGTTTTCAGCAATTTCATTTTTTAGTTGGTTAATGCCGTGGTTCGCTTGCTGCGCTAGGTTGTGTCCTTGTTCGGATATATCTTTCGCTTCAACAGATTTATGTGCAGTTTGCGTGGCATTGCTTTCAATTTCCGAGGCTGAAACGTCTAATTCATTAATAGCCGTCGCCACAGACTCCGTGGCTTGGCGCTGAGAAAGAACGGCAGATTTACTGATATCGGCAATGTCATCAACTTCTTTTGCTGACGAAATCATTTTTTCCGTGGCGCTAGAAACTGTTTCAAAGCTCGCTCTGAAATTATCGACTAGATGATTAAGGGCGCTGCTGACAGCACCTAGTTCGTCATTGTAGTGTACTTTAATGTTTTGACTTAAATCTAAATTGTCGGCAACGTTGTTAATGTTACTGCGCAATCGGCGTAAACGGAAAATAACTAAACGGTAAAACACAAGTCCGAGTAAGCCAAAACCGACAAGAGAAATCAGTAACTGCATAAAGGAAACGCGATATAGCGACCCTTTAATTTGTTGGTCTAGTTGCGAGAGGTTATAGCTAATTTTCACCGCGCCGAGAATGTCACCTTCTTTGGCTTGGTGACAGCCTAAACAGTTTGTCCCTCGGTAATTTTCGCTCGCGGTGATGGGCATTATGTACTCCATTACATGCAAGTCACCTTTTTGCGAAATTTGTGTGATTTGTTGACCACTAAGCCCTTTTTCATCGATGGCTGACTCAACACTTTGGTCGGCAAAGCCCTTACCGTAGACATCAACAACTTTTTGGCCGCGAATAATTCGCGCCTCGATAATACCTTGCTGCTCTTTGAGTTTATTTTGTACAATTTGGCGGTTTGCTGTAGTGCCTGTCAGCATCATGGTATTTACCGAGTCAAAGTAGTTTTGTGCAGTGCTCGCCAAGTTTTGCTCAATCAATTGCTCTGCCAGTGCCTTTTCGTCGTGATAGAAATAAGCAATGGTGGTGATCAGTAGCGTCAAACTGGTCACGATAATGGCAGTATAAATTTTTTGTGCGATAGTAAATTGCATAAGGGGCCTATATTGTTTTAGTGCTCTTTAATGATAGGTCGAATATTCATTGAATTCGTATTTGCCGCATTTTTTGTTTGTGTGTCTACCTGCGGACTTTTTTTGGCGCGCATCTTATCAAACCCTTGCATTTTTGCACTATCCGCGTTCAGTGAAATAACTCCTGTCTGTTGGTCACAAGTATCAAATAAGTGGTCTGCATTGGTTGGTCTTAAATAGTAATAGCCTTGGTGCGTGTTACATTGATTATTAGACAAAAAACCTTGCTGTGCTTTATTTTCAACACCCTCTGCGACTATGTTCATGGATAAACTTTGTGCCATGTTGATTATCGTTTTCACCAATTGGCAGTCGCGCGGGTTTTCGGGCGTTTTTTGAATAAAGCTGGCGTCTATTTTTAACGTGTCAATCGACAGTTTAGTCAAATAACTCAGTGATGAGTAACCTGTGCCAAAATCATCCAGTGCAACGGTTACGCCCAGTGCTTTAATTTCTTGTAGCTTTTGTTTAGCCTCATCAATATTCTCAATAAAGCAAGACTCAGTGACTTCTATTTCAAGGTATTTTGCTGGTAGCTCGGAAATTTCTAGTGCCGATAAAATGGATTGCAGCAAATTGTTGTTAAAGTGGATTGCTGAAACATTAACGGCGATACGGCCGATGTCCTGTTGCTGCTCAAGCCAAGTTTTACGTTGAATACAGGCTTGGGTCAGCACCCAGCGCTCAATATCAACAATAATGCCAAGCTCTTCGGCAAGGGGAATAAAGTCGGCTGGTGAGATCGCGCCCAGCTCTCGTTGGTACCAACGCAGTAGGGTTTCAACCGCGACGATTTTGCCACTTTCACTGTCGATTTGTGGCTGATAGCTCAATTCGAACTCTTCATCTTTAAGGGCAACACGCAGCTTATTTTGCAATTGCAACTTGTTGTTTAACGATTCGTGCATTTGGCGTTGATAAAATGCATAGCCATTGCGACCTTGCTGTTTAGTTTGGTACATCGCAATATCGGCTTGTTTGAGCAATTCTTCGGCAGTGGTGCCGTTAAAAGGATAAATTGAAGCGCCGATAGAGCAGGTCACATAAGTTTCTTTACCGTCTAAATAGAAAGCTTCATTGAATTGGCGATAGATGCGGTTGATCACCCCTTCAATGTCTTCCATACAGTGCATTTCGGTGAGTAAGATGACAAATTCATCACCACCAAAACGCGATACGGTATCGCCTTCTTTGATTGAGTTAGAAATGCGTTTTGCTGCCGATACCAGTAGCTCGTCGCCAACGTCATGGCCTAATGTGTCGTTGATTTGTTTGAAGCGATCTAAATCAATAAATAAAATGGCGGCCAATTGCTTGTTGCGATGCGCCGTGGAAATAGCAATGTCTAGTCGGTCTGAAAACAGGCGACGGTTGGGCAGCTTAGTGAGTTCATCATAAAACGCTAGGGATTTTATCCGCGCTTCGTTAAGCTTACGCTCGGTAATATCTGAAAATATGCCGGTATAAAACACTTCGCCGTTTAAGTCGTCACCAATTTTCACTATGGTGAGCCATTCAGGGAAAATTTCCCCATTTTTGCGTTTATTCCAAATTTCGCCTTGCCATTTACCTTCAGTATTTAGCTTGCCCCACATCTGCTGATAAAACGCTTGGTCGTGACGGCCAGAATTTAAAATATTGGCATTGCCACCAATAACTTCTCTTGGTTTATACCCAGTCACTGAAGTAAATGCCGGGTTAACGGAAATGATAGTGCCAGACTGGTCGCTGATCATAATCGCGTCAAGTGAAGACTCAATAACCTTCTGCGCTAAAAACAAATGTTTTTGCGAGGCATTCAGGGCGTGATCGCGCTCGTGAATGATCTCTTCTAGCTGCTGAAAATAGGAGTGTTCAATATCTGATAAGATATTTTGTTGCGATAACACACCGAGAATTTTTCCTTGGTTGTTTACCACCCCCAGATGGCGGATTCTAAAGCGCTGTAGTGTTAAATAGCCTTCAAGTAGTGATTGTTCAACATTAATTGAAATAAGTGGTGATGCGGCGATGTCCCAAAGTGGTTTCTCATTAATGCCTTTGGCGAGTACCTTGAGTAAGTCGCGTTCTGTGATAATGCCGTAGTCGCCAGTTTCAGTATGTTGAATAATCACCGATGAGTGTTTGTTATTCGCCATTGCCTGCACCACATCCGATAGCGAGTCCTGCTCGGTGAGCAGATGAATGCGCGGGTTGTAACTTTGCTTAACTTTTCTCAGTTGCAAATAATGTTCGATTCGTTGGCGTTTGATGACATCAGATTGGCTAATAATACCAATCGCTTTGTCGTCGTTTTCAGTGACCAATAAGTGTCGAATCTTATGGCGATGAAATGCCAAGATAACTTCTTGCAGTGACGTATTGGCGTCTACGGAAATTACCGGTGAACTCATAAAGCGTTCAATCGGTTGCTGGAATAATTCAGGTTGGTTGAAGTCGAGTTTAGTGCAATCAGCTTCGGTCCATATGCCCAGTACTTTTTCGCCTTGTTTGATCAAAATAGAACTGGTTTGATGCTCTTTAACCAAGGTTGCTGCTTGGTTAATGCTGGCTTTGGGATCACACCACAGAATATCCTTTTGAACGATGTCTATCGCTCGAATTAATTTTTGTTGATTCACTTCGCTTCTCAACTACTACATCCTAGTGAAGCGGAACTTATAGCAAAGCTGAATAATTGAAAGCTTGATCTAAGTCAAAGGAATGGGAGTCTTGTTAAGTTATTGAAAATATAGGATTGTTGTTACAAAAAATTAACGCTTATGTTACTTGTGTTAACATTTTGGGCAGTTCTTTTGAATCGCTATGACTAATTATACCCATTTAAATCAATACTTGATTGCGCTGACTGGTTAAATTATCGGCGTTGTTAGTTTTGAGATTAGAACAACTAGCTACCTGCAAATAACGCCTTGCTCATATGGTGGTAGGTACTAGCGCTTTTGCAATAAAAAAGCCGGCATAGCCGGCTTTTAAGTATTGTTGCGTTGTGAATGCTTTAGCTTGAGAACTAGTCAGCTAGCTCTGCTAGGCACATTTCGTCGTAAATTTGCTTAACCCATTTGTCAACGCGCTCTTCGGTTAATTCAGGTTGGCGGTCTTCGTCAATACATAAACCGATAAAGTTGTTGTCATCAATAAGGGCTTTTGATGCTTCAAATTCGTAACCTTGCGTTGGCCACTGACCTACCAAGATAGCGCCTTTCGATTCCGCAATTTCTTTCAGCGGTAACATCGCATCACAGAAGTACTCAGCGTAATCTTCTTGGTCACCTAAACCGAAAATAGCGACGAGTTTGTCGGTAAAATCTACTTCTTCTAGGTCAGGTAGGAAATCGTCCCAGTCACACTGGTTTTCACCGTAATACCAAGTAGGAATACCTAGAATGATTAAATCGAACTCAGCGATTTCTTCTTTGGTACTTTTGGCGATGTCTTTGACTTCAACCATTTTCTTACCCAGTTTTTTCTGGATCATTTTACTAACGGCTTCAGTGTTACCTGTATCGCTGCCGAAAAATAAACCTACAATTGCCATTTACTTACAACCTTTTTATTAACTTGCGTTTAACTTTGCTTGGCTAGCGATTCAATGAGCATAGATTCAATGAGCTCACTGCGGCTGATACCTTGATCTTTCGCTAGCGCATCTAACTGGTCGAATAAACTTTGATGAATTTTAAATTCAACCCGTTTTAAACCTTTGTTTTTATCTCGTTTGACTTGATTTCGCTTGTTGATTTTGATTTGTACGCTGCGCGGATGCGGGTTGGTTTTTGGTCGACCCGGTCGCTTCTCGTCACTAAATAAATCAATAGTGGTTAAATCTGCTGCTTCTTTTGCCATGGTTAGCCAACGCCCTGACTTTCCCAGACAAATTGAATAATGCCTTTAGCGATAAAACCCACACAACCTAAAAACAATACGAAATAGACAACGAATTGTCCCATTTTGGGGACATCATTTTTTTTCATAACATCGTTGATCGATAAGCCTATGAAAATAAATATAAAAGCAAAAAATAAATTGAGACCAATTGTCTCTATTAATTCAAAATGCTCTGCTAACATCTTACTACCCCAAAAAATCTGGCGGCACTATATCACAACCCATTAGGCCAATCACTTATCTGTTTAAAAAATCTTTAACAATCTTATTAAACGCGACTGTTTTTTCGGCGTGCAGCCAATGGCCTGCGCCTGAGATGATTTTGGCGCGGCTATTTGGGAACATAGTTTTAATAATGTCGCTGTGCTCCGCAGTAATATAATTAGAGGCTCCGCCTTTAATAAACAAGGTGTCGCCGTTAAAAGTTTGATGTGGATCAAGCGCTTGCATAATTTGTGGGTAACACTTGGCGATATTATCTAGATGGCACTTAAAGTGCAGCTTGCCATCAGTAGTGGTGAGATTGCGCAGTAAGAACTGGCGGACACCAAGTGTCTCCACATAGGCACTGAGTACGTCATCAGCTTGCCTACGGGTTGTCACTTGGCCATTAGCCAGTTGCGTTGCGACGTGTTGTAAACCATGAATAATTTCTTGGTGATGTGCAGGGTAGGCGATAGGTGCAATATCAGCAACGATTAACTTGTTCACGTATTCGCTAAACGATTGTGCTACCTGCATAGCGATTTTGCCGCCCATAGAATGACCGAGAAAATTTGCTTGTTTTATCTTGAGGTGATCGAGCACGGCAATTACGTCTTGAGCCAGCAGTGAATAATCCATGTCTGGGCGGTGCATTGAAGTACCGTGATTACAGACATCAACATTGATCACTTGGTAATGCTCTGCCATTGGTTTGGCCACCATACCAAGATTGTCTAAGCTACCAAATAAACCGTGAATAAGTACCAGTGGCTGGCCTTGGCCGCGAACTTGAAAATTTAACAATGACATAAGTGTTCTTGAGTGCTGCGAGAGAAAACCGCCTTTCAATTTCTCTTGTTAAAACCGGGCGAAAAGGCGTTTTACAAACGAATAAAATGAAGCCAAATTGTCGCGTAAATGCAAGGCGAGTTGCAAGTCGTGTTTCGCTGAACAATATGTTTGGTTGAATATTGAACAGATTAGCTAAAATAAAAGTGTATTGAAGCAGATTTAGCGCTGGTGAGAATTTTTCTTCATTAGTATAATCGGCTCGCTTGAAAAAAATATACGGACCATGAATGAAGAACATCGAAATAGACGAAGAGCTATATCAATATATTGCTAGTCAAACTCAATTTATTGGCGAAAGTGCCTCTTCTATTTTACGTCGTCTGCTGGCTATTGGCGAAGCAGTACCTACGGCACCTACAACTCCCTCAAGTAAGCCCGCTACGGTCAAAAAAACAGTCGAGCCAGCGGCGAAAAAGCCAGTAGGCTCAGTATTTGATCATATCAATAAGGAAGAGCTAGCAACGCAAAGAGGCGCAGTAGGCCGATTTTTATTGATCCTTCAGGCCTTGTATCGCGTGCACCAAGAAGAGTTTAAAGTGGTGCGTGAGATTCGTGGTAGAGACCGTTTATATTTTGCCGACAACGAAAGTGCGTTGGCAGAGAGTGGCAGCAGTACAAAGCCACGCCAAATTCCAGAAAGCCCGTTTTGGGTAATCACCAACTCAAATACTACACGTAAAAAAATGATGTTGACTGAAGTCGCTGTGGCATTAGGTTACTCAGATGGGGATGCAGAGCGCATTCGCGAATTGTTGTCATAACGTTAAGGCTGACTAGTCGCCAGTGCACAAATAAAAGTACAAATATGTGCTCGGTATATCATTGCTCACCCTTGAGCAGCTGATATCGGTTATTGTGGCTGAGGTTGGTATATTACGGTGACGTAAAATTAGCGGTTTAAATTAGGGACAAGCAAGGGAATAACATGACAGTACACGAACGAGCAGGTCAGGCGTCACTGCCAGCAGATCGCATTAATATCGCCAAGGTGGTATCCGATTACTTTTTTGTGCAGCCAGATATCGACATAGCAAGCCAAAAGGTAAGCTTTGGGACATCGGGTCATCGCGGCAGTTCACTCAAAGCCAGTTTTAATGAATATCATATTCTGGCGATTTGTCAGGCGGTAGTCGAATATCGCAAAGCGCAGGGGTTTACTGGCCCACTTTACTTGGGAAAAGATACTCATGCCTTGTCTGAACCCGCATTTAATACCGCGCTCAGCGTACTGATTGCCAATGATATTGAGGTGGTTGTTCAACAAGACTTAGGCTATACACCTACACCCGTTATCTCGCGTTTGATCATTAGCCATAATAAAACACAAGACACAGTAGCAGATGGCTTAATTATCACGCCATCACATAATCCGCCGCAAGACGGTGGTATTAAATACAACCCTCCACATGGTGGCCCCGCAGAAGGCGAAATTACCAAACAAATCGAGTCGCGCGCGAACGAAATTTTAGCGGCTGATCTAGAAGATGTGCTCGATTTACCGCTAAGCGAAGCAATGGCGTCTGAGCGCTTAGTCAAACGCGATTTTATTACCGAGTATGTTGAGCAGCTTGACCAAGTGCTTGATATGCAAGCGATAGTGAAAGCTGGTGTTGCCATAGGTGTTGATCCGCTTGGCGGCTCAGGTATCGATTATTGGCCAGCGATTGCCGAGCGCTATGGTGTAAATATTAAGGTTGTCAATGAAGCCATTGACCCGAGCTTTGCTTTTATGCCGCTCGATAAAGATGGCAAAATTCGCATGGACTGCTCTTCTCCTTATGCGATGGCGGGTTTAATCGCTTTAAAAGATGATTTTGATATTGCCGTAGGGAATGACCCCGATTTTGATCGTCACGGTATTGTCACCAAATCAGGCGGGTTGATGAACCCTAATCACTATTTAGCGGTATCCATTCACTATTTGATGACCCACCGCAACTGGCCAGCAACGGCCAAGATTGGTAAAACACTGGTATCAAGTTCGCTGATCGATCGCGTTGCTAAAGATTTAGACAAGCAACTCTCGGAAGTGCCTGTTGGCTTTAAGTGGTTTGTCGATGGCCTGCATCAAGCTGACTATGCCTTTGGTGGTGAAGAAAGTGCGGGGGCGTCGTTTATTGCGCGCGATGGCAGTTGTTGGACAACAGATAAAGACGGCTTCATTATGGCGCTACTGGCGGCAGAAATGTTAGCCGTGACAGGTAAAGACCCTTACCAACAATACCAAGCCTTGGCGGAAAAGTTGGGGACACCAAGTTATGGCCGTGTCGAAGCTGTTGCCAATGCTCAACAAAAAGCGGTATTGACGCAACTGCAGCCGGAATCAATTACTGCGACTGAACTTGCTGGTGAGCCAATTGTCAGCAAACTCAGCCATGCGCCGGGCAACAACGCGGCAATTGGTGGCTTAAAAGTCGAAACCGAAAATGGCTGGTTTGCGGCGCGCCCATCAGGTACCGAAGAGATTTACAAAATCTACGCTGAAAGTTTTATTGATGAGCAGCACTTAGCGCAAATTATTGCTGACGCACAAGTGATGGTCAGCGATGTCTTCGCTAATGCCGGTATCTAAGTAAGGCAGGTATCTAATGTCGCCCAAGCTTTCAGCCTTTGCAGAAATTATTGCCAAAGCCAACGACGCACTGATGGCGAAACATCAGCGCGTCGATACTTTAATGGGTATTATTGACAAAGCGTTGCGCCAGCAGGGGATGGCCGCAGATGCCATCACTATTGATGCGCCTTCACTCGATAAGAAAGTGGTGTTCTTACTGGCGGATGTAGAGCCAGAACACGTCGAAGTGGCATATGGAAACAAGGCGGGTGATATTTTTCGCAAGGCGCGCGTTGAATTAACAAGTTTAGATGTTGAGCAAGTGCAAGAGATGATGGAAGGCTACTTCTTTAGCCATTAACGCTACTTCGTTTATACCTTACGGCGCTTTAATTGACAGTATTCACTATAGCGCTAAAAATACCGCGTAAACTTTTCCGCTCGAAAACTTTACTACCGAACATGAGTCATTTAGTCAGTCAGCTTTCGTCGTTATTGGCTATCGCCTACAATACGTGCCGAAATATACGATGAAGCCAGTTAACTTGGCCTTTACTTGATTGCTTTAAGCGAGTGCTGTTAGCCAATGACGCCAAGAATTAATTGATACAAAAGACTAAACGTGAGCGTGTCACTCAACGCCCGTTTATCAAGGCTTAATTCGACACAAGCAAAGCGCATAAACATTATCCAGAATCATTACCTAAAAACACTATCATAAACTGCGAAAAACAATGCCAACAACAAGCCAACAATTACTGCAAAAAACCGGCGATTTTCTCTCGCTAACACGCCAACATGAATGGTCACTACCAGAGACTTTTAGCTTTGAAGTAGCGCATCAAGCATCAAATACTAAGTCATTAGTGTCTGTACTGGATACCGGAATTATTACTTTTGAGCCATTGGGCAGAGCAACCCAGAAAGACATTATTTTATCGAGCGCAGTGCATGGCAATGAAACTGCGCCGATTGAGATTTGTGCTGATATTATTGCTCAACTTATTAAAGGAGAGTTGCCATTGGCAGAGCGCGTCATGTTTCTGTTTGGTAATCCGGCATCAATGAACATCGCCAAGCGCTTTGTCGAAGAAAATTTGAATCGTCTATTTTCCGGTGCGCATAGCGAAGGTGATGTGCAAAACAAAGAACGCGATCGCGCCAAGGTATTAGAGCAAGCAGTAACCAATTTCTACACTGATTTGGCTGCCCATAACCTTCAAGCAGCTGGCGAGCGCGAGCGTTACCACTACGATTTACACACTGCGATTCGTGGCTCAAAGAACGACAAGTTTGCGGTTTATCCATTTCGTCATGGTAAGCCTTGGAAAAAATCACAACTGTGCTTTTTACAAGCTTGTGATGTCACCACCATTTTGCTTTCCCATTCACCTACAACGACCTTTAGCTATTTTTCATCGAATAACTTTGGTGCTGACGCCTTTACGGTTGAATTGGGTAAAGTGATGCCGTTTGGTGAAAACGACATGACCAAATTTACCAAAGTTAGAGATACGCTAACGCGTTTTGTGTCGGGTCAACCACTTGCACTTGCCGCTTACGATGGAAGCGCATTTGATATTTTCGAAATTGATCAAACCATCAATAAATACACCGAAGGTTTTACCTTGCACTTTGCTGATGATGCTGAGAACTTTACCGACTTTCCTGTCGGTTATGTCTTAGCGACTGATGGTGATGTTGAACACAAAGTGCGTACAAAAGGGGAGGCAATTATTTTTCCCAATGCCAATGTCGCCCTTGACCAACGAGCGTTGTTAACCGTAAAACCGACAACGCTAGACTAGCATTTCAGCACTTACCAGTACTCTAGAAAAAGCCCCAATTTATGGGGCTTTTTTTCATGTTTGACCGTCACCACTCGTTTGCTTGATGGCACGCAAGTGTAAACATTTCTGTTCAAATATTCCGCTCCAAATTACTTCTGCAAAGTCACCAGCTTGAATGAAAGTTTACGTAAAGGTAAATTTTTAGTCATTACAACAAGCGTCACTACTAAGCCCAAACGCAACCCAATACAACTAGAGTGCAACTCAACCATAACTCGGGTACAGCCCAAAAAAATAATATGGGTGCACAGTAATAAGGGGAACGGTAAAGCCTTGTGAAGTGAGTAAGTAAGTTGACTCAAGACTAATAAAAATAGACAGCGACTTACTTAGGCTAACTAAACATTGACAAGTCAACATGTACTTGAGGTTTAGTCGATATTGCAAGGCCATCGCTATACTTATTAAAGCGGCTCAGTAGTGACATGCAAATTATCGCGGGGATTATTGCGATAATTTGCCTAATCAAGAGAACAATATGAACGCTAGAACCAACAAACCTGAAGCGTATACAAATGGGGCAGAGGTGCACACACCAAGCTTTATTGATGGGCATTCGGTCGACATCCCAATTTTAAAGCTACTAAAAGAAGACGGCTCACTGTATCCCAATGCCGAGTTACCTGAACTTGACCAAGCAAAAG
This sequence comes from Thalassotalea euphylliae, assembly GCF_003390335.1. NCBI lineage: Bacteria > Pseudomonadati > Pseudomonadota > Gammaproteobacteria > Alteromonadales > Colwelliaceae > Thalassotalea > Thalassotalea euphylliae. The sequence goes on along the minus strand of NZ_QUOU01000001.1, from coordinate 2,820,928 downwards.
CAGAAAAAGTATACCGCGCTTTTGTTTTTCACCGTGTGCTCGACGAGCGGATGACCGCTGCCCAGCGTCAAGGGCGTATCAGTTTCTACATGACAGCGCTTGGCGAAGAGGCGACGACTGTTGGCGGCGCTGCAGCGCTTGCCCCACAAGATATGATCATGGCGCAGTATCGCGAACAAGGCTGCTTGATTTATCGCGGTTTTGCCTTAACCGACTTTATGAATCAAATGTTCTCTAACGAGAAAGACTTGGGTAAAGGTCGGCAAATGCCCATTCATTACGGCTCTAATAAATTGAATTACATGACGATTTCTTCGCCGCTTGGCACGCAGATCCCGCAAGCCGCCGGTTATGCCTATGGCCAAAAGCTGCAAGGCAAAGATGCCGTGACTATGTGTATGTTTGGCGAAGGTGCGGCTTCCGAAGGGGACTTCCATGCTGGCCTCAACATGGCGGCGGTGCATCGTGCGCCCGTCATCTTCTTTTGCCGCAACAATGGGTATGCAATTTCGACCCCGTCAGATGAACAGTACCTAGGTAATGGCATCGCATCACGCGGTGTCGGTTATGGCATAAAAACCATTCGCATTGATGGCAACGATGTGTTGGCGGTAATGAAAGCGGTGCAATTTGCGCGCAATTATGCACTCGAACAACAGGCGCCGGTGTTAATTGAAGCCATGTCTTATCGTCTCGGCGCGCATTCTACCTCTGACGATCCATCGGGCTATCGAAGTAAGGAAGAGGAAGCTAAATGGCAAGCACACGATCCCATCGCGCGTTTTAAAGCCTGGCTAATTCACCAAAAGTGGTGGGATGAAGCGCAAGACAAAGCTCTATTTGAATCCTTGCGAGAAGAAATTCTGGCGGCGGTAAAAGTTGCCGAAAAAGTCGCGAAACCACCGGTTGAGGACTTAGTCACAGATGTTTATGACCAAGTGCCTAAGCACCTTGAAAAACAGTTGTCCGAATTAAAAGAACACATCAACAAATACCCAGAAGCATATCCGTTTACCGCAGGGAGGTTTTAACCGTGGCGCAAATGAATTTATTGCAGGCGATCAATAACGCGCTTGATATCGCCATGGCGGAAGATGATAGCACCTTGTGCTTTGGTGAGGACGTTGGCCACTTTGGCGGCGTTTTTCGTGCAACCTCTGGTTTGCAGGAAAAATATGGCAAAGAGCGCTGTTTTAACACGCCACTAGTTGAACAGGGGATTGTCGGTTTTGCCAATGGGCTAGCAGCGCAGGGCAGTCGGCCAATCGCGGAAATACAATTTGCGGATTATATTTTTCCAGCGTTTGATCAAATTGTGAACGAGTCGGCAAAGTTTCGTTACCGCAGCGGGAACGAATTTAATGTTGGCCGAATGACTATTCGCACGCCGTATGGCGGTGGTATTGCCGGTGGTTTGTATCACAGCCAATCGCCAGAAGCTTATTTTGCCCATACGCCAGGCTTGAAAATTGTTGTACCACGTAATCCATACCAAGCGAAAGGCTTACTATTGGCGTCGATTCGCGACAATAACCCAGTGATCTTCTTTGAACCCAAGCGTCTTTATCGCGCTTCAGTCGGTGAAGTACCAGAAGACGACTATCAATTACCGATTGGCAAAGCTGAAGTGATCAACCAAGGGAACGATATTAGTTTGTTAGGCTGGGGGGCACAGATGGAAGTGATTGAAAAAGCGGCCGAGCTCGCTGCTAATGCCGGTCTTTCATGTGAAGTCATTGATTTGCGCTCAATCCTACCTTGGGATGTTGAAACCGTTGCGCAATCTGTTATGAAAACAGGCCGTTTATTGATCAGCCACGAAGCGCCTATTACTGGCGGTTTTGCTGGCGAAATTGCTGCTACCATTCAGCACGAATGTTTCTTGCATTTAGAATCGCCAATAGCGCGAGTCTGTGGTGTTGATACACCATACCCCTTGTCATTAGAAAAAGAACATATGGCCGATCATCTAAAAATTTTTGAAGCCATTAAACGCAGCGTGCATTACTAAAGGTAGGATAGCAAATGAGCATAGATTTTATTTTACCGGATATTGGCGAAGGCATTGTCGAGTGTGAACTAGTTGAATGGTTAGTGGCAGAAGGCGACAAAATTGAAGAGGATCAGCCGATTGCTGATGTCATGACAGATAAAGCACTCGTGCAAATACCTGCCATGCACGCGGGGGTTGTTGACAAACTTTATTACCAGCAAGGTGAAATTGCTAAGGTGCACGCGCCTTTGTTTTCAATGACTCCGGTTGCGATGACTCCGGCTGGCAGCAAGGAGTCGAGTGTTACTGAAAAAGTTGATGAGCAAAAGTTGACTAAACAAAGCGCTATTGGACAAGAGCTTGCCGAAACACTTGAACCAAAGATAGCCGAAACAACTCAAGATTTTATTCTGCCCGATATTGGCGAGGGGATTGTCGAATGTGAGATCGTCGAATGGCTTGTTGCCGAAGGCGATACGATTGAAGAAGATCAGCCTGTCGCCGATGTCATGACAGACAAAGCGTTAGTTCAGATCCCAGCTATCAGCGCTGGTACTGTCGCTAAACTTTATTACGAGAAGGGGGATATTGCGAAAGTTCATGCCCCCCTTTTTGCGATAACCATAAACTCAGCGGTTAATATCGAGAGCGCCAGTACTCAAAAAGCCGTGCCAGATGCAGAGGCTTCATCAAATTCTGCTAGTCAAGTATCAGAGGTTACGCTTGGCACTAGCGGTACGCCTGATATAGGCGATACGAGCACTGCGCGAGAAGAAATGACTGCTCGCAATGGTCACAAAGCGCTAGCTAGCCCTGCGGTGAGACGTGTTGCTCGCGAGCTGGGTATTAATATTCACCAAGTCTCTGGCTCTGGCAAAAAAGGGCGTGTGTATAAAGAAGACGTTATTCGATTTAGTCAGCAAGCAACATCACAAGAAACTCCTGAAAACAAAGCCACCGCAAACGAACTGACGCTAAGCGCAGGAAAGCGCACTGAACCCATTCGCGGGATTAAAGCGGCAATGGCAAAAGCCATGGTGGCGTCTGTTGCTACCATTCCTCACTTTACTTACTGTGAAGAAATTGATCTTACCGAGCTAATTGCACTGCGCCGAAAACTTAAAGCGCAATATGCTAAGCAAGATATTAAGCTCACTATGATGCCATTTTTTATGAAAGCCATGTCGATGGCATTGGCAGAGTTTCCTGTAATGAATAGCCAAGTGAACGATGATTGCAGTGAAATCACCTATTTTGATGATCACAATATTGGCATGGCGGTAGATGCAAAAGTAGGGCTACTGGTGCCAAATGTAAAACAAGTGCAGAACAAATCAATTCTAGATTTAGCGGCAGATATTACACAACTCACTGACGCTGCACGAGCAGGGCGAGTATCACCTGAGCAGCTATCTGGTGGAACCATTACAATCTCAAATATTGGTGCCATTGGTGGCACCGTTGCAACGCCAATTATTAATAAACCAGAAGTTGCTATTGTCGCCTTGGGCAAAGTACAAAAACTGCCGCGTTTTAACGAACAAGGTGAAGTAGCAGCCAGAGAAGTGATGCAAATCAGTTGGTCTGGTGATCATCGCGTGATTGACGGTGGAACGATTGCTCGCTTTACGAATTTGTGGAAGCGCTACCTAGAAGATCCTCCTCAAATGCTGGTCAATATGAACTAACCTAGGTGTTTTAAACTTGGTCGTAGAAGATGTATGACGATTGAGTTAGAGCGAGGAAGCCAAGCATTGGTTTTCTCTCTTCTATAGCTATTTTGGAGTGAGCGTAAACTGCTCCTAATAATCGAACCTGACGTTAGTTGACGTTAGTAAAGCACAATGGTGACGTTATGCTGTGTTGCGTTTGGGCAAAAAAACGCCTTACCTTGTTAACAATACGTGTCAGCAAGATAAAGCGTAAAGCATCGGTAACGCACTAGTTAAGACAGAAGCATGCGCACAGATATATGTCCAAAAAGAATTAGAGCACGACAGAAAGCGCTATTCTTTGTGGTTGGGAAAGCATTTCATCCAACGGTTGTCATCTTAGTTGCAGTTTGTGACAAAATGATGTCAGTTAGTGTGTATTTTTATGACATGCAACTGTTGGCTAAAACAGGCATGATGACCTTCCGAGTTTAACGCTAATTGATCGTAAATTGCTGTGACAGAAAAGAAATTACAACATTTCTACATTGCCGAAGAACAATCTATTTATTTACTTAGTCACAAAGATGCGACCAAGTTAAAAACATGGGTGGAACTTTGCCAACAACAGCTAGAATTACTGGGCTACAGTGATATCCAGCTGATTGGTAAAGGTGCATATGGTTTTGTTTTTGCTGGTAAAGATAAAGTAAGCCATTCGGTAGATGAAGATTGTGTCTTCAAGTTTTCTCGGCTGACGTTACCTCAACATGTGCAAGACAGGTTTGAGGAAGAAGCGCATATGCAGCGTCAAATCGATCATCCGCAGGTTCCCAAAATTATTGAATATCGCAAGATAAAGCGTCAATCAGTGGTGCAGATGGCGCGTGCACCGGGGATTGATTTAGAGCAGTATTCCTTAAAACACGGCCCATTACCCGCTGAGCAAATAGTGGACTTTGCCATACAGTTGATTGAATTGCTCAGGCATATACGCAACAATAGCCAACAGGGTCAAATCAGGCCAATCGTCCACGGTGATATAAAGCCTTCAAATTTAGTGTTCGACGAAGCAACAGGCAAATTACAATTAGTTGATTGGGGATCTGCGGTATACGCGCAAGTAGATGCAATCGGGCAAAGCACGGCCACCAATGTCATGGATTTAATGAGCGGTGATTTACAGCATACCAATGCTAGGCTAGGTGACATCTACTTTATTGGCCCTGAACAACTCAATGGCGGTTTATCAAGCCCGCGTTTTGATGAACAAGGGGCCGCGGCAACCCTATACGCCTTGGCATCGGGTCAATCGAGTCGGTATGGCAAACAAATTATTCCAACCACGAGCTTAGGCTTGCCTAAGCCGCTAGCGCAAGTACTTGATGGTATGCTCAGTGATGACGCTCAGCTGAGACAAAAAGCTGGCGACTATTTTATTAACCAATTGCGCTTTTTCCGAAATTTAGTCCTGGCTGAAAACCCTACTCACCTTGCAATCGAGCCACTGATCCCGGTTTGGGTAAGAACGAGTTCAGAGCTTATTGATACTGTGGTCTACGGCTCTCGCAAGTCGTTTTTAAGAGCGCAAAGCGATGATGATGCGTTAATGGGGATAGATGATGCTCAACTTGAAAAGTATTATAAAAATTACCTCAGCGGTATGGGCGACAATGAAAAGGCATTTATTGCGGCAGTTAGCCGGCTAGGCAGTTTCCCTGTGGTCGGCGGGCTTGCAGTGCGTTGGCAAAAAGAGGGGGTATATATTGATTCCAATTTAACCTTGTTTGATCCGGCGCTCAAGAAGTCCTTTCAAAGTGCCGTTAACAATATGATTAATTTAGCGCAGGGCATTTTTCGCATTGGTATGTTTAAAAGTTGCTTGTTTAATGCGCGCACAACGTTACACGTTGAGCGAGAGTCTGAGCAGCTGCCGTTTGTTGCTGATACCAGTACTGCGATTCCATTTGACATTAGTGATGTGCCAGAGCTGGATGACGTCACTAAGCTACATTCCTATTTTGAAGATGGTAAAGACCCTGATGAGTATCTGCACCTACCGGATGAAATCATGGCTGAGCTCGCTAAATTAAACCTTATTCACCACACTGGTTGTATTATTTTTGAAGTACTGCCAACCCACCTGAAAATTCATAGTTATCTCATGCTGTTGAACCACGAAAAACACGCAGAATTTAAGCAACATCTTAATAACATACTAAAATTGTTACCAAGCATTAATGGTTTGGGCATATCTGGCTTTATGAAGCTACCTTATAAAGACACGCGTTTTTTCGAACACATTAGCCAGTTGCCAGACAAATTTTACCCCAAAAACCCGAAACTCAGTTGATTGGCTGCTCGACGTTAGGCCATCGAGTAGCGCAGCTATTAACTGATAACAGCTAAAAGGAGCCACAAATGGAGGATTCCTCCTTAGGTACTATCGCTTGGTTAGATCTTACAACGGTACATACCGAGCAAACATTGGCGTTTTATCAACAAGTTGTGGGCTGGTACGCGCAAGCTGTAGAAATGGGGAGCTATCAAGATTTCGCCATTTCACCGACAGAGCATGGTGAACCTGTTGCTGGTATATGTCATGCGCGCGGGTCAAATATTGACCTGCCACCAGTTTGGCTGCCTTATTTTTTAGTTGCCGATGTCGAAAAAGCGGTAACAAATGTGACCGCGCTCGGTGGTAGTTTATATACGCCGATCAAAACCATGGGCAAGGATAGGTTTGTGGTGATTAAAGACCCAGCTGGTGCTGCATGTGCACTATATCAAAAAGGCAAAGAATGAGAGTAGTAGCCCAAAAACTTGATAAGGATTATTCAAATAATTTAGAACACCCATAACCTGATGGTATGGCTTGATAAATTATTCTTATTAGAAAAGTACTTCCTTGTCATCTAATTTTAAAAAAACGAATAAAAATAAAGCAATTTCTTTAATTTTAATTAGATAAGAATTGCACTGCGTTAAAAATCAATAACTAAGAACTCTACAAGAGCGAACAAATGGTGGGAAAGTATCACATGTTTAAGTTAAAGAAAGTCTCAGAATCCTTGTTGCTGGCGCTCGCCAGTTACAGTCTGGCTTCAACTTCGAGCTATGCACAAGAAGCACCGCAAGAAGAAGAGGTTGAACGTATCTCGATTGTTGGTTCAAACATCAAAGGCAGTACCATGACAAGTGCTTTGCCAGTGACTGAGCTAGATGCAGAAGATATTCAAACTACTGGTGCACTTGATGGTGATGAGCTATTGCGCTCTATTCCTCAAATTGGTGCCGTTGGCTTTACATCAACTCGCGGTGGTAACACAGGCGTTAACGCAGCGCGCGGTGATGTTGGCTCTATTAACTTGCGAAGCATTGGTGAAGGTAATACGCTGGTATTGCTAAACGGTCGCCGTATGGTCAACCACCCAATCACACAAACTAGCTTCGGTGTTCCTGTTACTTCGATTAACTCAAATACACTTCCTGTTTCTGGCTTGTCGCGTGTTGAAGTGCTTCGCGATGGTGCTGGTGCACTTTACGGTGCAGACGCGGTTGCAGGTGTTGTCAACTATGTGACCAAAGAAGATTATGCCGGTGGCGAGTTTAAAGTGCGTTACGGTGCGGAAGAAAGCACTAGCCGAAATGATTTCTCATTGTCTGCTAGCAAAGGCTTTGAGTTGAATGACGCGCAAACTTACTTCCTAATCAGTGCTCGCTATGATCGTAAAAAGGGCTTGTTAGCGTCTGAGAAAGACTATGCAAGCAATCAAGACTTACGCTCACGTGCACCCGAAGCGTTCCAAAGTGTGACAGGTTTTGACAACCGCTCGACATTGGAGCCATTAGCTTCACTTAATTTCCTAGGTTTAGGTTCATTTCGCATCCGTCCAACCGAATTTATTCGCGACAACGGTAGCCTGCGTGATGCGTCAGAGTGTGGTGGCCGCGGCGTAACTGCTGAACAGGCGGTTCTAGGCGATGTGTGTTTACAATCTGGTGGTAGCCATGACCGTGCGCTGCGTCCAAACCGCAATGAAGACCGCACACTAGTGCCAGATATTGACCGTTTTAACCTTTACACTAGCTTGACCCACGAATTCGATAACGGTGTCGAGTTTTACAACGAATCAACCTACTATCGCTCAGAGGCCGAGCGTCAGTGGGAGCAGTCGGCTATCTTGAGTAACGGTACTTTTGTAGTGCCAGCAGAAAGTTACTACAACCCATTTGGCCCAGTCACATTTGCTGATGGCCGCGTTAACCCTAACCGTATCCCCGGTTTAGATACGAGTGTTGTCCCTGAAGAGGGGTTAGCATACACCTTGCGCATTCGACCCACCGATGTTGGCCCACGCGAAGTTGAAGTTGAAAGCACAAGCTTCCGATTCTTGAACGGCTTACGTGGCACTTGGGAAGACTGGGACTGGGATACAGGTATTCTTTACAGTGAAGCTGAAACAGAAGATACAGGTTATAACCGCATTAGTTCGCCATTGTTCTTAGCGCAATTAAGTTTAGATACCCCTGATGCTTACAACCCATTTACGGGTGTTAACCCGGGCGTGCTATCAAGCATTCAAGATTTTAGCCCAAATCCGCGTTCAAGCATTGACCCATTTATTGTGAGCGCAACACGTAACGCAAAAACCAAACTAACACTTATTGATTTCAAAGCGTCAAACCCATTCTTCTATGAATTACCTGCAGGTGATGTGGGTATCGCATTCGGTTTAGAGTGGCGTAAAGAAGAACTCGACGAAGATAACAGCGATATTTTTGACGGTTCAGATCCTTTTGTTGAAGGTAACTCAAATCCAACCAATTTAAGTAGCCTTGAAGGTAGTAGTGTTCGCCCTGACGTTTTTGCAGAACGCAAAGTGTTTTCTGCCTATGCCGAGTTAGCGATTCCAATTTTAGCTGATTTGCCTGCAGCCTACAGTTTAGATGCTCAGCTCGCCGTGCGTTACGAAGATTTTGACGATGTCGGTAATATTACTCGCCCTAAACTAGCGCTTTCATGGTTCCCTGTTGAGAACTTCCAAGTGCGTGGTGCGATTTCTAAAGGTTTCCGTGCACCAAACTTAATTCAGTTGAACTCGCCGGGCACTTCTATTACCACAGGTGTTGATGATTTCGCCGAAGGTATTGCATTGGGTACTGGTGATATCAATGGTGAATTTGATGGCCAAGATATCGGTAACGGTAACTACCTGCTTGAAACGTCAGGTAACCAAGATCTAGCACCTGAGAAAAGTGAGAATGTGAGTTTAGGTGTTACTTTTACACCAACGAATAACGTTACATTAACGTTTGACTGGTGGGAAGTGGAAACAGAAGGCACCGTCGGTGTACTTTCCGATGAAAATGAATCTCGCCTAGATGCGGTATTACGCGCAGAAGGTTCATCTAACCCGCGCGTTATTCGCGGTGCACCAGATGCAGATAACCCATTAGGTGCTATTACACAAATCGTCCGTCGCTACGAAAATTTAAACACTCGTACGGTCACGGGTTACGACGTAAGCGCACTTTACAGCATGGACACTGCTATTGGTGAGTTCACCTTTAAGTTAAACGGCGCGCGTACGTTGAAGTTTGACCAAACTGCGGGTGGTGACGCTGCTAGAATCGTTAACTTCGGTGCTGATGAAACCGTATTAGGCTCTGCAGTGGGTAATATTGTTGGTACCAGCAACATTCCTGAGTGGCGCGGTACAGCTTCTATTAACTGGAAAAGTGCTGATGCACTGTGGAATGCGGGTTTATTCGTAAACTACGTTGGTGAAGTGGATGAAACAGGCATTTCTATTACGGTAGGCGATGAGCGTGTGTTCTACACGATTGACGATCACACAACAGCGAACTTCACCTTAACGCGCAAAGAGTTCATGAATAACGAGAACTTGAATGTTACTTTCGGTATTAATAATATCTTTGATCAAGATCCACCGTTAGCGGATACCACATTTGGTTACTCAGGTGAATTGCACTCTAACCGTGCTCGCTACTTTTACTTAGGCGCTTCATACGGCTTCTAATTGACAGTAGATACGAGGCAAAATAGCCTGGCGCTTGCGTCGGGCTATTTTTTTATCCCGCCAATGTAGTATCCAACTACTGCCAATTAGCGAGCAGTTACCATCTAATCTATACACGAGGTGTCGCAATGACTATTCGATCTCACTTAAACGTTTTTTCACGGCTATTTTCCATCGGTGCGGCCATGTTATTACTGTCTCTCAGTAGCTTGGCATACGCACAAAAACTCGACCAACCACAAAAACAAACCCAGCAGCAACGTGACGTATACAGTTTTGCTCAAGACGGGCTGTACTTTAGTAACCAAGCTAAAGGCACACGTTTAAATAAAGTCACCCGATTGGCACAAGATCATTATCAAATGACGATAAGCTCGGCTTTTGTGCCAACCAATACCAGTAGCTTTTTTGCCTTTCAATTGTGGTCGTTAACCAGTAAGAAAGTTAAGCTGAGTTTGAAATACACTGAGCATAAGCACCGTTATGTCCCTAAATTCAGCGTTGACCGCAGGCAGTGGCAGCCAATTTCAGGTTTAATCATGAGTGAGGGGGATACTGTGGCGACATTTGATGTTGACGTATCACCCACTAAACTGTGGCTTGCGGCTCAAGAAATTGAATCGGCGCAAGATACCTACGACTGGTTAGATGCGCTAATGGCAGGCAAACCATTTCTGAAAAAACAAGCTGTAGGTAAATCTGTGCAGGGACAAGATTTATGGATGGTTGCCGCTGAGCAAGAGAAGGTTAAACCGTCATTAGTGTTGATTGCTCGCCAGCACCCACCGGAGATTCCAGGCGGTACGTTTGCGTTTAAAGCCTTTTACGAAGAAGTTGTGGGTAACAGTGAACTAGCCCAGCTATTTAGAACCGCTTTTAACATTTATACGTTTCCTCTGTTAAATCCTGATGGTGCAGACGGTGGCTTTTGGCGACACAATGCTAATGGCTTTGATCTGAACAGAGATTGGCAAGCATTTTCGCAACCTGAAACACGTGCCGTTCGCGATTTTGTGACACAAAAAGTTGCGAAAGAGGGCAAACAGCTAGTATTTGGCGTCGATTTTCATACCTCGTTTAATGGCCCGTATTTATTGATCCTCAACGAACAAAATGAAGCTAATGCCAACACGGCGATAATTCCGCAAGTGATCAAAAATGCCCAGCAAAATGCCCCGATAATGGCGCAATATCGCCGAAGAGAGCAAAACTTACCTTATTGCTACAACTGGTTTTTTAATGAGTTTGGTGCGGAAGCCGTGACTTACGAAGAAGGGGATGAAACGGATCGCCGTGTTATTTATGCAAGAGCCAAGCTTTACGCCCAGTCGCTAATGAAGGCTATGTTGAGTGAGCAAGCACGTTAACAGACACTGTCGTTGTGGCTTTGATGCGATGTAGGTTATATCGATTTTATGAGTTGTGTATAACCTATGGTTATGGGTTAGCAAAAAAAATGTAGTAGTGAAGTCTTTCCTTCTACTTTAGCTTAAAAAGCAATAACAAAAATATAACATCAGTAAAATTCAATACCAAAAAGGTGTGAATTTGTAATGTTGGCACAAGTGGGAAAGTACACATGTTTAAGTTAAAGAAAGTCTCAGAATCCTTGTTGTTGGCGCTCGCCAGTTACAGTTTGGCAACCACTTCAAGCTATGCTCAAGAAGCACCGCAAGAAGAAGAGGTCGAACGCATTTCAATTGTTGGTTCGAATATTAAAAGAGCGTCAGATATTGGTGCTTTACCCGTTACTGCGATGACAGAGCAAGATATTGAAAATACTGCCGCCATCACAGGCGATGAATTACTGCGCTCAATACCGCAAATTGGTGAAGTAAACTTTGGTGCTTCAACCGGTAATGGCGGTGTCAATGATGCGCGTGGTGACGTGTCGTCAATAAACTTACGCGGCGTGGGTACAGGTAACACGCTAACCTTACTAAACGGCCGTCGTTTAGTCACTCACCCTGGCACTCAGTCAGAAAATTTTGTACCAGTATCCACGGTCAACTCAAACACTTTGCCGGTTTCTGGCTTACGTTCACTTGAAATTTTGCGTGATGGTGCCGCTGCCATTTATGGCTCTGATGCGGTAGCTGGTGTAGTAAACTATGCCTTGCAAGATGATTACGAAGGTCACAAGCTGAATTTGTCATATGGTCAATCTGAGGGTACCCCGCTAGACGAGCTAACGTTTAGCTATTTGACGGGTTTTGATTTAAACGATAAAACACATATTACCGCTTCTGTCGCGTATTACAGCCGCGATGGCATGATGGCAAGTGAGCGACCTTATTCTCGCAGTCATGACCTGAGAAATTTTCCGGGCTTACCAGAAGAGTTTGTCGGTGATACTCAATTAGATAACCGCACAACTGCAACACCTTGGGGTGATTTCGTTTCTGACTCTCTGGGTCGTTTCCACTTACAACCCGCAGATATGGACCCTCAAGATTGTGTTGTCGATCTAGCTGGTGGTGTTTGTGCCGACAGTGGCAGCTTCCCGCGTGATTTACGATTTGACCGTGGTACAACGCGCTCACTGGTTTCGGACGTAGATCGTTTTAACTTTTACACATACATTACTCACGACTTGGGTAATGACATGGAACTTTTTGCCGAGGCTATATACTACGAAGCCAATGCAGAGCGTACCCGTGAACAAACGCCTAATTTAACCTCTCAGCGATTCACTGTTGCCGCTGACGCTGCTTTTAATCCATTCGGTGAAGAAGTACTTGTGCGTAGCTATCGCCCAATAGACGCAGGTCCTCGAAATATTGAAGTCGATGACACCAGCTACCGCGCCTTATTTGGTTTAAAAGGTGAGTGGAATGATTGGTACTGGGAAACCGCAGCGTTTTATTCTGCAGCGGAAACGAACGACAAAGCGAATCGCGTTAATGCCATTTTGTTCCAAGAAGCTATCAATAGCACCGATCCTTCGACAGCGTATAATATTTTTACCGGTGGCGACGTTAACAACCCTAATGAAGGCGATTCGACGTTAAATCCACAAAGTGTTATTGATTCCTTTATCACGACTGTGCGTCGTGACTCAGAAACTGAGTTAGCATCAATTGACTTTAAAGCAAGTAATGAAGCTTTATTCAGCCTACCTGCGGGTGATGTGGGTGTGGCATTTGGTTTAGAGTACAGACACGAAGGATTTGAGGACGATCGTGATCCATTACTTGATGGTAGCAGCCCGTTTACTAATTTAGTCACAGGCGCGACTCGCAATGATGCCAGTAGCGTACTTGGCAGTAGTCCAACGCCTGATTCTAAGGGTAGCCGCAATGTTGCATCGGCATTTGTTGAATTTATTGCACCGCTAATTGATAGTGATGAACAGTACTTAGAAATGCAATTAGCTGCTCGTTACGAAGATTTCTCAGATGTTGGCGGCAGTGGCTTGAAGCCTAAAGTGGCTTTATTCTGGGTTCCAGCTGATTGGATTAGCTTACGTGCTTCATATGCTGAAGGTTTCAGAGCTCCAGGGCTACCTCAGGTAACTGCCGAAGGTGTGCCAAGAGCCAATACAATTTATGACCCAGTGCAAGACAGAAGCTACTCAGTGGTTGACGTACGCAGCGGTACAACTGACCTTGAGCCAGAGGATGATGAAAACACCTCATTTGGTATTGTGCTAGAGCCAACAGAAAGCCTGACAATTACTGCTGACTGGTGGAAAATCGAACAGGAAGACCTTGTCGGTATCTTACCCGGTGCATCTCATTTAGCATTAGACTTTGTGCGCCGCTCTCAAGGTTCAACTAACTCGGCTGTTGAGCGAGATCCAGTGAGTGGCGATGTCGTCCGCATTAACAATGAGTACTTGAACTTAGGTAAGCGTGAGATCTCAGGTATTGATTTCAGTGTTATTTACGACGTAGAAACTAGCTTTGGTGACTTTGAATTCACGGTCAATGCTGCTCATTTGAAGAAGTTTGATCAAGAGCCAAGTGACATCGACAGTGAGTTAATTGCCTTTAATGAAGCTGGCGGTTTCCCACAACCAATTGTGATTCAAGGGGCTGGTGATTTGCTTAAACAGAATGGCCGTCCTGAGTGGCGCGGTAGAGCATCAATCAACTGGCGTTATGAGCAATGGGGTGCGGGTATTAATTCAAACTATGTTGGCTCAGTGATTGATACCTCAACAACGGCTACCGTTGATGGTGAAGTTGTTGAGCTACCTGTCGATAGCATGACAACGACAAATGTATATGTTGATTACCGCATTGAAGGCAGTGATACCTTGCTTGATGGCAGTAAGCTCCGCTTCACGGTTCGCAATATTTCCGATCAGGAGCCACCATTAGCTGATGAACTTGCTCATGGCTACTTTGGTGCATTGCATTCGAACCGCGGCCGTTACTTTAACTTGAGCTACTCGAAAGAGTTCTAAAAAAACGGCGAGTTAGACTAGGAAGCGGCCTTGCGAGTAATTGCAAGGCCGCTTTTTTATCCCCTAAGTGGGCAACTTCCTGTTACCACTTCATGTCTTAACGAGATGTCGCGACGAGTAATTGATCTCATTGAAAGGTGGGGGAATAAGGTTTGGCAATGCCGTTGTCAGTATTTTTTATAGCTAAAGGTTATGGCGCGGCCAATAGAATGTACTAGGGAAACTTCTCCTTGTACTTTAGTTTAGAAGTCATTTAGAAGACATAGGCGGCATTTTTACTTTAGCCATTGAAAATGCCACAGCCAATATAGTGTTATGCTCGTTGTTTATGCTCGAGCACAACACTCAGGCGGTAGCCATCGAGCCAGTTTGGCTGGCTAATAATAAACGATTAACATGACTTGAGAGTTGGCACTGTCGAGCCATGTTTTTATCTACCAAGAGATATAAAAAATAAAAGGTAATACCATGAAAAAACTATTACTGACTTGCTCATTGATACTTTCAACTAGCGCACTTTTTGGCTGCGGCAGCCTAGAGACAACTAATAGCAATGTTGCCAGTAGTAATGAGCAAGCTTGTGACTTTGGTGATGTTAAGTTGCTGGCGGATTTCCCAACGTCGAGAATGGATGAATGTCGACGAGTTGGTACCCGTAATTTTGAAATATTGCTTAAACCAGAAAACAGACCGATAAATTCTAGCCCTTGGTACGCGTTTCGTGCTGTTGCTGAGCAGCCGACAACCATTAATATTACGATGAAAGTTGACGGTGATGTTCATCGTTATTTGCCGAAACTCAGTACCGATCTAAAAGCATGGTCGCTAATTGATTATCAAGACAATGGTGATTTGCGCTCTTTTAGCATCGATGCAACAGCCAAACCCAGCTACATCGCGGGTCAAGAAATTATTGATAATCAGTATTACGTCGATTGGGCTAAAAAGCTTCAAGCGATGACTGATATTAGCCATGAAGTACTTGGCAAATCCATTCAAAACAGGCCAATCTACAAACTCGAAAGCAAAGCTGAGACAAACCAATGGTTAGTGTTGCTAGGGCGTATGCACCCACCCGAATTGACTGGCGCATTGGCCTTATTTCCGTTTGTCGAAACTTTATTGGCAGATAACGCTCTCGCCAACGAATTTCGCCGCCAATACAATATTTTACTAATTCCCAATATTAACCCAGATGGTGTGTATGCTGGCAATTGGCGCCACAACATGAATGGTGTTGATTTAAACCGAGACTGGAATAAATTCAAGCAACCTGAAGTTCAACAAATTGATGCTTACCTAGAGCAGTTAGTCGCTGATGGCCAAAAAATAGTGTTTGCCGTTGATTTTCACTCAACACGACGTGATATTTTTTACACTATGCCCTCAGATTACGGGGTGGAAAACCCTTACTTTGTTGAGCATTGGCTAGGCGAATTAGATCGACAAATGCCGGAGTTTGACGTCATCCAAAAGCCGGGTAACAACCCAAACGCTGGCGTTTCCAAGCAGTACTTTGCCGATAAATTTGGTGTGCACGCCATCACTTATGAAATGGGCGACAACACCGATCGAAAATTCATTACTCGTATCGCTGATAAGGCTGCCTCGACATTAATGTCGGTGATGCTTTCTGATCAAAATCACAATAAGCGTTAGGTGATAGCTTCCAAGCGCTATAGCTACTAACTACTGAATAACGTAACTGGCCGTTTTACCATGAGTAAAATGGCTTTTTATTTTGTTAACTTTGTTGGTGGAGTTGTTTAATGTTTTGTCTTGAATACCTCAGAGCGATATCACCTATCACATTGGTTGGTGACTTGCTTAATGTAAGGTATGACCAAAAGACATGAGGTGATACGCTAATCGAGTGAGTCGTTAACCCAAGCAGGTGATGTTTTGCCACAGAAGCAGAGACCTGAGCATTACTTGTTAACACTTGTTCGATTTTTAGAGAGAATAGTTGTGATAACAATTAAGCGCTGCAACTAAAGCGTTTATCCATTAATAATAATGACAATTTTCAAAGGCTAGAAGTATGCGAAATATTGGCTTGGTTTTGGGGATATTGATATTTCTCCTAACGCTCGTCACTCCTGCACCTGCTGGGATGAGTGAAGCGGCTTGGTTAACCGCAGGTGTGGGTTTGTTGATGGCGTTTTGGTGGGCAACCGAAGCCGTCCCTGTGCCAGTAACCTCTTTGGTCCCGATAGTGCTGTTCCCATTACTTGGGCAAGCCAGTGTTAAGGAAATTACTGCCCCTTACGCGCACCCCGTGATTTACTTGCTCTTTGGTGGTTTTATTATTGCTACGGCGTTAGAGCGTTGGCACCTGCATCGCCGTTTAGCGCTTAATGTATTAACCCGAGTTGGTAATCACCCAAGTGCAATCGTTGGCGGTTTTATGGCGGCAACGGCATTCTTATCAATGTGGATCAGCAATACAGCAACTACGATTATGATGATTCCCATCGCACTCTCTATTGCTCATGTCATTACCAATAGTGATGAAAAAGGTAATAGTTTCACTATTTGTCTCGTATTAGGTATTGCCTATGCCGCCAGTATTGGTGGGTTAGGGACTATTATTGGGACACCACCCAATGCCATGTTAGCCGCCTTTATGTCAGAAAACTATGGCGTGGAGATTGGTTTTGTGCAGTGGATGACGTTTGGTGTACCTGCGGTATTACTCTTGGTGCCAGCGGCGTGGTTTGTGCTAACGAAAATCGCGTTTAATTTTAAGTTTAACGCCAGCCAAGAAGCGAACGATTTAGTCGTTAACGAGCTTAACGCCATGGGTAAAATTTCTACCCCAGAAAAGCGCACTGCGTTGGCATTTTTGGTGGTTGCGCTGGCTTGGATCACGCGCCCTTTGTTACAACAGCACCTTGGTATTACCGCATTAAATGACACCATTATTGCAATTGCTGGCGCCGTTATGATGTTTCTTATTCCCGCTGGCGATGACAAAGACGAGAGTGCGCGATTACTTAATTGGCAAACGGCTGAGCGTATTCCTTGGGGCGTGTTAATTTTATTTGGTGGCGGATTAAGTTTAGCAAGCATGGTAAGTAAAAGTGGTCTTGCCGCGTGGATTGGTGATGGTTTGGCTAGCCTAACCGTATTCCACTTACTGATTTTGATCACTAGCATTGTCACGATTGTCATTTTCTTAACTGAATTGACCAGTAACACGGCGACAACAGCGGCATTACTGCCAATTTTAGGTGGTATAGCGGTTAATGCTGGCTTTGATCCTATTTTACTGACGGCTCCAATGGCGCTTGCGGCAAGCTGTGCCTTTATGTTGCCTGTGGCGACAGCGCCTAATGCCATTGTTTTTGCCACGGGTGAGATGTCGATCGCACAGATGGCGAAAGCAGGCGTTTATCTCAATATCGCCGCCATAGCGGTCATTAGTTTATTGTCATACGCTTTAGTAGCGAAGATATTTATCAATTAATAACAGAACTTTTTAGTCTACTTATTTGAACAGTGGAATTAGCATGCTAGATAACCATACACAAAAGCACAAAGTGCTTTTCAATAACACACTTAATCGTAAGGTGTTAAAACGCACAAGTATCGCACTCTCTTTATTGGCCGGATTGACGTTAGCGGCTTGTAATAAGCCAGCACAACAACAAGCTATCAGCGCGAATGAAGGCGCGCCTGCTGTGCTCGAAAACTATGATGTATTGA
The DNA here is from genome assembly GCF_003390335.1 of Thalassotalea euphylliae. Taxonomy (NCBI): domain Bacteria; kingdom Pseudomonadati; phylum Pseudomonadota; class Gammaproteobacteria; order Alteromonadales; family Colwelliaceae; genus Thalassotalea; species Thalassotalea euphylliae. The sequence goes on along the minus strand of NZ_QUOU01000001.1, from coordinate 2,803,120 downwards.
TTATTAACGGCCAAGTTTACAGCGGTGAAAATAAAGCACCTCAACAGCTAGCTGTTGGCATTCGCGATGATCGTATCGCTTACCTAGCCGAGCAAGTGCCACCACTGACATCAGCCGAAACCGTAATCGATGCCACAGGAAAAATGGTGACGCCTGGCTTTATTGACCCACATACCCACAGTTTAGGGGATTTAAAATCTGATAGCCGAAACAGCAATGTTAACTATCTAACGCAAGGCGTGACTACCGTGTTTAATGGCAATGACGGTGGCGGCACTCCTTATGTGAGTGATTTACTGACAGAGCTAGAAGGCAAAGGTATCGGCACTAACAATGGCAACTTTGTTGGCCACGGTACCGTGCGAAAATTAGTAATGGGACGCGAAGATCGCAAACCAACAGAGGAAGAGCTGGCAAAAATGAAAGCGCTTATTTCTGATGCGATGCAACAAGGGGCATTTGGCTTGTCTACCGGCTTGTTCTACGTGCCGGGCACTTATGCAAACACCGAGGAAGTGATTGAATTGTCAAAAGTGGCGGCACAATATGGCGGCGTTTACGAAAGCCATGTGCGTGATGAAAGCACTTATAGCATAGGTGTAAAAGGAGCGATTGCCGAGCTTATCGAGATTGGCGATAAGGCCAAAATCCCTGTTCACATCGCGCACATTAAAGCGCTTGGTGTCGATGTGTGGGGGCAAAGTAAAGACATTATCGACATGGTCGAAGCGGCTCAACAAAGGGGGCAAATCGTGACCGCGGATCAATACCCGTGGCGTGCTTCAAGTACCCGTTTACAAAATACGACTGTGCCAAGGTGGGCGTTAGAGGGGCAAGAAGCAGACGTTCAAGCGCGCTTAAACGATCCTGAGCTGCTGCCTAAACTAAAAGCGGCGATGAAAGAGAACATTCGACGTCGCGGAGGCCCTGATTCTTTACTGATTGTCACGACCCCACACGAAGGTTTAAGGGGCAAAACGATAGCTGATTTAAGTACCCAGTGGGAAATTAGCCCAGTTGAAGCAGTGCTAAGAGTTTTACGTAAAGGCGTGGTCATTAATCCAACCCGCGTTGCTTCGTTCAATATGAACCCAGAAGACATTAAAGCGTTTATGACGCAACCTTGGGTGATGACATCATCTGACGGCACCGACGGCCATCCACGCAAATACGCAAGTTTCCCTGAAAAATATGCCAACTATGTGGTTAAGCAACAGCTTATGCCCGTTGAAACCTTTGTGTACAAAAGCTCTGGGCAAGTGGCGGATACCTTTGGCATTCGCGAGCGCGGTTATTTAAAGGAAGGTTTCTTTGCCGATATTTCAATAATAGACCCAGTAAAATATCGCCCTAAAGCGGATTTTAGCCAATGGAATGTATTAACCCAAGGCGTTGACTATCAGTGGGTAAATGGCGAAATGACTATTGACCAAGGTAAGTACACGGGTAAGCTGCCAGGTAAAGGCTTGCGTTTTCAAAAATAGTTTTCAAACATAGGCTTTCAAAAAAGCGCTTGCCAAATTTTCATCGCCTTAATTACATCGCTTTAACTACATCGCTTTAATTACATCGCGTTAGGCCGCTCAAAATTGAGTTTTCCGCCGCGTTTGCTATAAGTAAATGACATCCAAATGTATATGGAGCAGATGATTATGGCAGCATGTAGCGGAACAGTTCAAAGCAATGGTACGGGTCGGGCATCTGGAAAGTGGAAGGCCTACTCAAAAGCTTTAAATCACTTTATGAGTAACGGTCAGCAACTTTGTTCGACCAAACAATGTCAACAGGGAAACTGTACTTTTCATGTCAGTGCCGCGCAGTTTGAAGCGATAGAAGTACAAGATCCCCAGCAGGTTGGTAACAAAGTGCAAATTAGCGTGCGCGGTGAGGGCTCGTGTACTTGCAGTTAATTTAACTGCGACAAAATAATGAGCTATTGACGCGCATAGTTAGCTATGTGCGTCATAGTTATCACCAGCGCTGATGGGTAAAAACAAGGTTTGATAGAGCCTTGTGGCATAACCGTCCGTCATTCCCGCGACATAATCAGCGATAACACGATAAGCATTTTCACCTTTTTCTTGTGCGAGGCGCCAACGTTTGGCGGTGCTAGTTGGCAGTAGGCGTTCAGGATCTGAAGAGAGCGCCTCAAACAACTCCATCACCACCTGTTGACCGCGATATTCAATACGTTGAATAGCGGGCAGTTTAACGACAAATTGCAGAACAAAATCTTTAAATATTTGTAATACATGTGCTTGCTCATCAGGTAGCTTGGCATTGAATTTCAGCAAAGGCTCACTAAATTCACCCGTTTGTGTTTCAACAGGTAATAACTCAATGGCCGTGATTAAATAGTTTACTAGACCACCAATGGCATCTTTTTGTAAGTAGTGATGCTCGGAAAACAGTTTGTTGGTTAGCTGTTCACTATAATCGCTGAGCCAGTTATCACCAATACTGCGCAGTGGCATTATCACATGATCATCAAAATCGTTACGGTTAACGACACCCGTGACGATAGCGTCTTCTAGATCATGAATGCCGTAAGCAATATCGTCAGCTAGCTCCATAATGGAGCAATCTAACGATTTAAAGCAGGTTTTGCTGTGCTGATTATCGCGCGGCACTATGGTTTGAAACAGGTCTCTATCGGCTGGCGATAAAGGCGCTAACACCCAATCGATAATATCACTATCATCTTGATACAAGCCTTTAGGCGGGTGCCAGTGGCGAGCTTGTAATTGGCGATAATGCACAGGTGCTAAGTTCGGTATTTTGTGCACTAGGTTGTCGAGTAATTGCGGGTATTTGATCAAGCCCAACAAGCTTCGGCGCGTCAAATTCATGCCGTGTTGTTCACTAAATGGCTCTAATCGGGCGACAATACGCAGGGTTTGGCCATTGCCCTCAAAACCACCGTGCTTTCTCATCATGTAATGCAGCGCCACTTCACCGCCATGACCAAAGGGCGGATGACCAATATCATGAGCTAAGCACAAGGCTTCAATAAGTGTGTCATCATCGGGGAAAAGCGCGGCTGCCAGCTCAGGATATTTTGAGCGCAATTGAGCGGTAATGCCCGAGCCAATTTGAGCGGCTTCAAGTGAATGGGTTAAGCGAGTGCGATAAAAATCACTTTGCCCTGAGCTGATCACTTGTGTTTTAGACTGCAAACGGCGAAAGGCCGCTGAGTGTAAAATTCTGGCGCGATCTCGTTGAAAAGGACTGCGATGATCTTGCTGGCGTTTTTGGGCACTTGGTAAACGGCGTGCTAACCAATCTTGGTTCATAGCGCTCCTTACGACACTGGCGAGTAAGTTCTGTCAAGTTGAGTGAATTCTGTCAGGTAATGATGAAAGAAATCAAACCGTAATAGCTCTAGAATGACTTTTTGGCTGCCAAATTGCAAATGAGGGTGAATATAAATCTGATAATTGACAATACCTTAGCAAGACTATGTAAGAATATTCTCGCTTGGTGGGTTTGCTGACCATGTCATTTTTATCATCTACAAAAATAAAGCCGCGCTATCGCGGCTTAGTGATTGGTCAGTAATGAAACGATTGTGAAATAGTTGCGACTAACGTTTAGCGCAGGTAACAGAGGAGCAGGTTACTTCTAGATTTTCGAGTGCTATTTATTGGCAATAAAAATAGCCCGCTTGGGCGCAGGGTAACCCTCAATCGTTTTGCTGGCATCGTTAGGATCAAGGAAATCTTTTAATGATTCGGTGTCAATCCAATCGGTTTTTCGCTGCTCGGCGACATCCGTAATGTCTGTGTTGACCATGCGCACATTGCTAAAACCACAACGCTCTAGCCAAGCACACATTGCTTTACCACTGGGTAAAAACCAGACATTGCGCATTTTGGCGTAGCGCTCACCCGGCACCAGTACGGTATTTTCATCACCATCAACAATTAAAGTTTCTAGCACCAATTCGCCGCCTTTCACCAGTTGGGCTTTAAGTTGGTAAATAAAGTCGATGGGTGAGCGGCGATGATAAAGTACGCCCATGGCGAAAACCGTATCAAAAGCGTTTAATTCTGGCAGCTGTTCAACACCCAGTGGTAATAAATGCACGTTGTTATCTTGAATAAAGTGTTGAACGGCATTGAACTGGGTGACAAAAAGCTGGGTTGGATCAACACCAACAACGAATTTTGCGCCAGCACCTCGCATTCGCCACAGGTGGTAGCCACTGCCACAACCAATATCGAGTACGTAACGGTCTTTCAAATCGCTAGTATGGGGGGCAAGGCGATCCCATTTAAAATCTGAGCGCCACTCAGTATCGATATGTAATCCGTGAATGTGATAAGGGCCTTTGCGCCATGGTTTCAGCCGTTTAAGCATATGTTCAAGGCGTTTAAGTTGTCCGGCTTCAATTTCCTCAGGCAGGCCAACGGTCACGCTGTCTTTAATATTGACATGCTGCGTCTGAGTTACAGGTAACTGCTCTAGCACCTTTTGCCATTGCGCGTATTCGCCATGTAAGTGATTTTTTTGCCAGTCTGTTAACTGTGCTGGCAATGTATCTAGCCAATGGCTTAAACGATTGCCCGCTATTGCTTGGTAGAATGCATTGTAGTGGCTCATTTATAACTCACCTTTAAAAGCAACGATGGATAAGAAATTAAAACACTGGAACCACTGGCTAATATGAACAAACCCCGCGTCAGATAAACGCTCCGTGTGATCCTCTAGTGAGTCAGGGCGCATCACGTTCTCTAGTGCGGTGCGCTTTTGAGCAATTTCCAACTCGCTATAACCGTTTGCCCGCTTAAAGTCGTGGTGTAAATCGATTAATAGCTCATTTGTCTGGTCATTTCGATGAGTAATTTTCTCTGATAATACTAATAACCCACCGGGTTTAAGGCCTTGGTAGATTTTGTTGATAAGCGCTTGGCGTTTGTCTTTTTCAATGAACTGCAGAGTAAAGTTTAGTACCACCATCGACGCATTTTCGATGGCGATGTTTTCAATATTGTCATTGAAAATCTCAACGGGTGTATTGCCTTTAAAAGCGGCAACGTGCATTTGGCAGCGCTCAACCATAGCTTGAGAATTGTCAACGCCAACAATTTTCGCATTGTTCGCTGTTATTGCTCTGCGCATAGCTAAGGTTGCGGCACCCAAAGAGCAGCCGAGATCATAGGCCGTTGAGTCGTCTTGTACATAGCGCTGACTTAATCGGCCAATAGTATCAATGATGGTGTTATAACCCGGAACAGAGCGGCTGATCATATCAGGGAATACTTCGACCACTTGCGCGTCAAAAGTGAAATCTTTGACTTGGCTGTGTGGGTTTGAATAAATTAAATCTGTGTCGTTTTTTTGCATATAACGCAGCTAAGGTCGCTAAAATGGCGGCTATTTTAACCGAATGGATTGATCTTGATAAGATAATATTGCATGGTTGAATGTAAGATTATGGAAGGTAGGGATTTAATGGATTGTAAAAAGGTAATTACTTTTGCTAGTGAAGTACTTTGGTTTATTGCGCTATTGATTGCCTTTTTAAGCACTCCAACTCTCGCATCACAAGTCAGTAAGCCCTCATTAAAAGAACAATATACCATTGCCTTTCATCAGCATAGCTACCCGTACCAGTTTGTGAATGACGACGGTGAAGCGGAGGGAGTTTTTGCCGACTTTTGGCGACTATGGGCGAAAAGGCAAGGCGTTAAGGTAACTTTTAAGCTTAGTCCTTGGGACCAAAGCATTGCCAATGTCACCAAGCATCATGCAGATTTTCACGCTGGTTTAGTGGCATTTGAGGGCGCAGAAAACTTACTTTTTAGCCACTCCATTTACCCCCATGACAGCTTTATTTATGTCGATGTAAACGCTCAAGACATACTCAGCCTTGAGCAATTAGCCCCCTATAAAGTGGGGGTTGTCAAAGGGCTTGCGAATGTCGACGCTATTACCGCTGCAAACAACATCAGCATTCGCTATTTCCCAACACGTGCAGCAATGTACGATGCACTGCTCAATGGCGAGTTATTGGCTTTTGTCGAGCAAGACGAATTTGATCAGCGCTACGCTCGCATTGCCGAGTTACAAGCGATATTTCCAAAATACAAACGGCTCAATTATTTTACTGGAGACCTTCAGGCGGCGGTGGCGAGAACTAACGAGCCGTTATTGGCATTCATCAATCAAGGGCTTGCTAAAATCAATTTATCTGAGCGCGTGGGTATTGAAAAGAAATGGCTTAATATTGCGCCTCATATTGCACCTCAAACTAGTGTCCTTAATTTGGGTTTTGCAAGCAACCTTGCGCCATTTATGGGCTACTCCGCATCTGGCAAACCACAAGGTTTATTTATTGACATGTGGCGTTTGTGGGCGAAGCAAACGGGCACGAATGTTAATTTTGTCGGCGACTCGCTAAATCGCTCTTTTGCGCAATTGCAACGAGGGGCGATAGATGCGCATATCGCTTTTACGGGTACTTTTGACGAAACAAGCGGGCTAAAAAAAGCAACAAAAGTTTATGAGCTTAATTCACAAGTATTTGTGTCCAATCGCTTACCTAATATTACTTCATTGGAACAATTGGCAGGCAAAAGGGTCGGTGTTTTTAAAGCGGCTTTTTATGTTCAGCCATTACTTGAACAGTACCCCGATATTGAATTTCATGTATTCGCCGAGCTAGCGAACATGATAACCGCTGCTGAGCGGGGTGAAATTGATGCGGCAATATCAGAAGTTGAAACTATGCAAGTTAAGCTGGTAACTGCTAACTTACAAAGCCTATTTTACGTATTAGAAACGCCAGTATTTCCTATCGAACTATTTGCTGTTGTTGGCGAAGGTAACAATCAACTTGCCGAGCAAATCAAAAAAGGCTTTGCGGCAATACCCCGCGAAGATCTCCACACACTTGAGTCGATATGGTTAACCAGTCATGAAAACTCCCATTACGCGGTTGCAGAAAAAGGGATACCGTTAACGGATGAACAGCGCCACTGGATTGCGGCTAACCCCGTACTTAAAGTGGGCATAGTCAAAGATTGGGAACCGCTTGAGTTTCTCGACGAAGAAGGGCAGCCAACAGGGATAAATCGCGATGTCGTGGAAGCAATCACTCAAGGTGCAGGCTTCGAGCTGCAATATTTCGCTTATGAAAACTGGTCTGCCCTAATTGACGCGTTTCGACAACAGGAATTAGACATAGTGCTTAGTGTTTCTCGTTCGATTAAGCAAAATATCGACTTCGACTTTTCTGACAGTTACTGGCAAATGCCGTGGAGCATTACTTATCGCCGAATATTAGGCCGTATTGATAGTTTGGCCGATATGAACGGTAAAACACTGGCGGTGGTGAAAGGCTATCAGTTGGTCAACTGGATAAAAACTAACTACCCAGCCATTACGGTTAACTTGGTTAACACAACGTCAGAGGGGTTGATCGCCGTTCAACAAGGGTTTGTTGACGGTTTCCTAGAAGGGTTACCTGTCGCTTCTACCTTCGCCAAGCAAGAGAGCATAGTACCGCTTGAGGTCGCTGTTGTTCCAGAAATTCCTCCACAAGACAGTAGAATTGGCATTCGCAAGGGCAACCTTATGTTGCAGAGTATTCTCAATCAAGGGCTGTCAGTTATCGACGAGACTATGCGGCAAGAAATATTTAATCGCTGGTTTGACGTGAATATTCATACGGGCTGGGATAAAAGGTTAGTGACTCGCATTGCTGCGCAAATTGGTTTTTTAATTATCGTCATTATTCTTTTCGTTTTGCTGTGGAACCGTCGATTACACAAAGAAGTCGATCGACGTAAAGCGTTAGAGCTGCAAATGAAACACATGGCAACACATGACGAGTTAACCGGTTTGGCTAATCGTACCTTAATTAAAACGCAAATGGAGTCTGCGATTGCACTGCATCAGCGACAAGGCTTAAAGCTCGCCGTATTGTTTGTTGACCTTGATGGTTTTAAAGGCGTAAACGATAAATACGGACACGATTTTGGCGACATTGTGCTGCAACAAGTTGCTGAGCGCCTTAGAGGATGTGTACGAAAATCTGATACTATCTGCCGCTTTGGTGGCGATGAATTTGTTATCTTGTTAACCAGCCTGAATAACAAGGAAGAAGCCGCATTTATCGCAGAGAAAATCATCGATGTGGTCAGTAAGCCGTTTCTTGGCGATCAGTATCAAGCAACGTTGGGCTCTAGTATCGGTATCTCAGTATTTCCAGAAGACGCAGACAATGGCGCCGATTTGTTAAAAACTGCTGATAATTTAATGTACCGCGTTAAATCGTCGGGTAAAAATAACTTTAGCTATCGTTAACAATTGTCGCTATTTTCATCGCTTTAAAATGGCAAGCGATAATTTGCCCATGCAGGTCTTGCATCGGGTGACATTGGCGCGCTTTTCTATATAATATCCGCAATTTTATGTATTCCCCGCTAATGATGGCGGGTTTTTCATGTCAGGATATTTCTAGATGCGTACTCTTTATTGTGGTGAGGTTAACGAATCTCACGTTGGGCAAGAAGTCACTTTATGTGGTTGGGTTAATCGTCGTCGCGACTTAGGCGCTGTGATCTTTTTAGATTTGCGTGATCGCGAAGGCATAGTGCAAGTGGTATTTGACCCAGATTTACCCGAAGTACTTGAAACGGCTAACACATTGCGCAATGAGTTCTGTGTACAGGTTAAAGGTAAAGTGCGCGCACGCCCTGAGAGCCAAGTTAACAAAGACATGGCAACAGGTGCCATTGAAGTATTAGGTTTAGAGCTAAACATTTTGAACCGCGCAGCGCCATTGCCGTTAGACTTCAACCAAGATAACTCAGAAGAGCAACGCTTAAAGTACCGCTACTTAGATTTACGTCGCCCAGAAATGACAGAGCGTTTGCGTTTTCGTGCGAAAGTAACCGCAGCGGTGCGTGAATCGTTAGAGTCGCAAGACTTTATGGATATCGAAACGCCAATTCTTACCGCCGCTACACCAGAAGGTGCGCGTGATTACTTAGTACCAAGTCGCACGCACAAAGGCAGCTTCTTCGCCTTGCCACAATCGCCGCAATTATTTAAGCAATTGCTGATGATGTCCGGCATGGAGCGTTACTACCAAATCGTTAAGTGTTTCCGCGATGAAGATTTACGTGCTGATCGCCAACCAGAATTTACTCAAATAGATATTGAAACGTCATTTATGACGGCTGATCAAGTGATGGCAGTGACGGAAAAAATGATCCGTGATTTATTCATTAAATTACTGGATGTTGACCTAGGCGACTTCCCACGCATGCCATACTCAGAAGCGATGACACGTTTTGGCTCAGACAAGCCAGACTTGCGTAACCCGCTTGAAATTGTTGACGTGGCAGACATCTTAAAAGATGTCGAATTCAAAGTATTCTCAGGCCCAGCGAATGATGAAAAAGGCCGCGTTGCGGTTATTCGTGTACCACAAGGTGCAGCCCAGTTCTCTCGTAAGAACATTGATGACCTAACAAAATTTGTTGGCATTTACGGCGCGAAAGGTATGCCGTGGCTGAAAGTGAACGACAAAGCCGCTGGCATGGAAGGTATCCAATCGCCAATTCTTAAATTCTTAGATGAAACAGCGGTTAACGCGTTACTAGAGCGCACTGGCGCAGAAACTGGCGACATTATTTTCTTCGGTTCAGACAGCTACAACGTAGTTACTGAATCTTTAGGCGCATTGCGTTTAAAACTTGGTGAAGACTTGGGCTTAACCACAGACGAGTGGAAACCACTATGGGTTGTAGACTTCCCAATGTTTGAAGAAGTTGACGGCCACTTACATGCACTTCACCACCCATTTACTGCACCAAGTAATATGACGCCAGAAGAGCTTGAAGCAAACCCAATTGGCGCGCTTTCAAACGCTTACGATATGGTACTAAATGGTTGTGAGTTAGGTGGTGGTTCAGTACGTATCCACGACCAAGCAATGCAAGCCGCGGTATTCAGAATTCTAGGTATCAGCGATGAAGAAGCACAAGAGAAATTTGGTTTCTTATTAGAAGCACTGCAGTACGGTGCGCCACCACATGCTGGTTTAGCGTTCGGTCTTGACCGTCTAGTGATGCTAATGACAGGTGCAAGCTCTATTCGTGACGTAATGGCATTCCCGAAAACAACTACGGCGGCATGTCCATTAACCAACGCACCGGGTCAAGCAAACCCGGCGCAATTAGCAGAGTTAAGTATTGCCACGATTGCCAAGCAAGACGAAAAAGCTGAACAAGCATAATAGTTAATGGCAACGGGAAGCTGTGAATTACATTGCTTCCTTAGATCATTTCTGTAAAGTCGTAAAACGCGCTAGGGTTTTAAACAGCATTAATGCTTCAAACCCGCGCGTTTTTTTGTGGAAACTTTTCAACAAGAGATTGGGATAGCGAATTGGCAATCATCTTAGGTATTGACCCCGGTTCACGCTTTACTGGTTACGGTGTTATCGAACAACAAGGGCGAAAATTTACGTATTTAGGGAGTGGCTGTATTAAAGCCATTGCCGCAGGGGAAGACTTAGGCACGCGTTTACAAACTATCTTTGCGGGTGTTTCTGAGCTGATAATTCAATTTAAGCCAGATATGTTCGCCATTGAACAGGTGTTTATGGCAACTAACCCTGATTCGGCGCTAAAACTAGGACAAGCAAGAGGGGCGGCAATTGTCGCCGCAACGAATGCTGGCATGTCGATCGCGGAGTATTCTGCGCGCCAGATCAAACAATCTGTGGTTGGCACAGGTGCTGCCGATAAAACCCAAGTGCAACATATGGTCAAATCCATCCTTAAACTGCCGGGGACACCCCAAGCGGATGCCGCCGATGCACTGGCGGTTGCGCTCTGTCATGCCCATAGTCATGATTCGATTGTTAAAATGGCAGGACAGGTGAGTAAAACGGTGCGAGGCCGCTTACGTAAATAAGTGCTCAGGCAGTGAAATCAGTTTACTGTATATATATCTAGTGTTAAGCTCGCTTTATTAAATAAGTAAGCTAGAAACACTTAGCATAGCTGAACAGTAAGCTGCTCAGCTAGGAGCAGTAAAGAGGATGTGCCGTGATAGGACAATTACGTGGCAAATTATTAGTCAAACAGCCGCCAGATATCATCATTGATTGCAATGGCGTGGGTTATGAAGTGCAAGTGCCGATGACCACGCTATATGCATTACCTGAATTAAATCAAGAAACCACACTTTATACCCATTTTGTCGTGCGTGAAGATGCACAATTGCTTTACGGCTTCGCTACCCAGGTTGATCGCAAACTATTCCGCTTGTTAATTAAAGCGAGTGGCGTAGGTCCTAAGCTGGCATTGGCAATTTTATCTGGTATGTCGGCAGAGCAATTTGTTAGCTGTGTTGCTCATGATGATGTCACCACAATTGTTAAAATTCCCGGTATTGGTAAGAAAACGGCGGAGCGTTTATTGATTGAAATGCGCGATCGCATTAAAGATTGGCAAGCCGATCTCGTTACCCCTGCAACGGATGCTGCGCCGTTTGAATTGGCAGCCGATAACGCGTTGAACGTCAGTGGTGCCAAAGGTGATGCGACTAATGCCCTTGTTTCATTGGGTTACTCGCAAGCGCAAGCTGATAAAGCGATTAAAGCCGTGTATGATGCCAGTAAATCCAGTGAGCAGCTGATTAAAGATGCCTTAAAGGCAATGCTGTAGTTAGTAAAGCATTACGCCTAAAACGTAACTAAGACACAGAACAAGTCAAAAACAGAAGAATATAGATGATAGAAGCAGATCGACTAATCCAGCCAGCGGCAACCATAGAAGACGAAGGGGTAGATCGCGCGATTCGCCCGAAAATGCTGGCGGATTACACCGGGCAAGATCACGTTAAAGCGCAAATGGAAATTTTTATTCCAGCAGCAAAAAAACGCAATGAGCCACTTGATCATCTATTGATTTTTGGTCCACCGGGCTTAGGTAAAACGACACTCGCCAATATTGTTGCTAACGAAATGGGCGTGAGTATTCGCACCACTTCTGGACCAGTATTGGAAAAAGCGGGCGATTTAGCAGCGCTGCTCACCAACTTGGAAGAAAACGACGTCCTCTTTATTGACGAAATTCATCGTTTAAGCCCTATGGTGGAAGAAGTCTTATACCCCGCCATGGAAGACTATCAACTGGATATTATGATTGGCGAAGGGCCAGCCGCTCGCTCGATTAAACTCGACTTACCCCCTTTTACTTTGATTGGCGCAACCACAAGAGCAGGAGCGCTAACGTCACCACTTAGAGATCGCTTTGGTATTGTGCAGCGCTTAGAGTTTTATTCGGCAAAAGATTTAACCGATATCGTTGCTCGCTCAGCACACTTTTTGAATTTAACCATTGATGAAGAAGGTGCATTTGAAGTGGCACGCCGCTCGCGTGGCACGCCGCGAATCGCCAATCGTTTATTGCGTCGAGTACGTGATTATGCCGACATTAAAACTGGCGGCATCGTTAACAAAGAAAGTGCTGCCAGTGCACTTGATATGTTAGAAGTGGATAATGAAGGCTTCGACATTATGGACAGAAAGTTACTGCAAGCTATTATCGATAAATTTATGGGTGGGCCTGTAGGGCTGGATAATCTGGCAGCGGCGATTGGCGAAGAGCGCGAAACCATTGAAGATGTGCTCGAACCTTTCCTAATTCAACAAGGCTTTTTACAACGTACGCCACGTGGGCGTATCGTCACTGAACGAACTTATCACCATTTTGGACTAGCTAAACCCGCTTGATATCAGTTGTAATGGGGCAAAAATCGTCAAAATTGAATAAATAAAGGGTTAACGATCAAGTTAGCCCTTTTTAGTTTCTGAGCGAGCAATAGATTACTTATTTCAGACCTTGTTATTGCATGTGTTGTTTATTTTTGCGACACCCACATACTGTCTTTCATTTCATTAAGCGATTTACGCGTGCAAGCGGCAGTTAGCTGACAGTCGCCACCTAAGCGGCTGCCAGTGGAATTATTTCTGCCACGAAAAGTTGCCAGTAAGTTATCGAACGCTTGAGTTTGGCTGTAGCCTGTAATTGTCATACGTTCATAAGTTTTACCATCCCAGTTACTCAAAGCAACTTCGCTATCACTGTTTTTTGCCAACCACATATTGTGTTCAACTAACTTGTGATAGAGGGAAGGGTAGTTAGTTTCATTGAAGACATTTTTTTTGTGCAACGCTTCAATAAGCGCAGGTAACTTGTTATCACGTGTATCAAACGATCTGCTCAGCCATTTGTCTGATGCTTCATAGTTTGGCGGATTGCCTTTTTCGACATCACCTTGAGCGTGCGCTTTACCCAATAAAAATGATGCGTGAATATGGCCATTAGCAGCGGCTCGCTCTAACCAATAAATACCTTGTTCGTGATCTTGCAAGTCGGGCTCAGAAACGTAAATGAGGCCCGTCATATATTGCGCCTCTTTCGAACCATTAACTGCCGTTTTTCGGTAATATTTTAATGCCAGCGCTTTGTCGATATCGGTGCCATAACCATAGTAGTAAAACTTAGCGGTATTGTACTGCGCTGAAACATAGCCTTTGCGGGCAGCGCGTTTAAACTTTTTAAAATACGACACACATGCTTCACTGTCACAAGCTGATAATTGATTGGCAATGGCAGGCTTTGTCATCGCAGTAAATGTAAATAGGACAGCTACTGCAATACCTGTAATTAGCGTTGAAACACGCATAGAAGTGTTACTTGTGAAAGTGATATTTGTTGATTTAGCCATATTTTCCCTCTCTTGACGTGTTTGATCCGCGATAACGCTAACCACTTATGTGTAGCATAAAACTATTACTAAACATATAGCTTCACTCGTAATATAGGTAGCCACTTAGTTTGCGTTCTAGCCGTTCGCTAGAAGAATCAGCTTACCTACGAAGTAGTTAGTATATGAACGAATATCACTAAACTGTAACAATTACAAACATGCTGCAATAGATAGCCATCATTAACGTGAGAAATAATCGAATTTTAGGCAAAAAAAAGCCCGCTTATTTGAAGCGGGCCAACTTAATAAAGTTGATAGAAGGAAGTTAAAAAATTCCAGGAAACATGTCAGAGAGAAGATGGTGTAAAACCACCTTTTCATAGTATCTGTGCTGGTGAGAAGCTCTCACTGCGCTAGCTCAGAAAACAAGGGTATTCTAATGAACAACTCAGACCACGACAAACTAATAAAATTAAGTCTAATCATTAGAAAAACTAATGTGAAAAGTGGTTTGGTAGCCGCGAATGAATAATGAATGCATAGTTATAGCAGTAGTTACGGTAGTTTGTGAATTTTTATTCGCGAAAAATGAATATTAAGAAATGGTTAAATTTACTAAGGTGTCTGGATGGTTTTTATACGAATGTGTCTTTTTTTACAATTTAATCACGAATAATCGTGGTGAAACCCTTGTCGATACTAGCCTTTATTATTAAGATAATCGCCATAACAACAGTGTAATAATATCTACAAATTAATGGCCTCTCCTTCGTTTCAGTTTCCAGTACGTGTGTTTTATGAAGACACGGATGCTGGTGGCATTGTTTATTACGCCAATTATTTAAAATTTTTTGAACGGGCACGTACTGAGTGGCTAAGAGCCTTAGGTATTTCTCAATCAAGTTTTCTCGAACATTCATTGGGTTTTGTTGTCAGACGAGTTGAAATGGATAACATTGCACCCGCCCGATTGGACGACCTTATTACGGTTCACACCGAGATAAAGCAACTTAAAAAAGCCAGTGTGATGTTTTCACAAACAATAACCCATTCAAACGGCACAGTACTTTGCCGTATGGAAGTTAACGTGGCTTGTGTTGACTTTACAAAGAACAAACCATGCCCAATACCAGCATTTATTCTAGGAGCATTGCAAAGTGTCAGCTGAATTATCAATTTTTGACTTATTCCTTCAAGCCAGCCTGTTAGTAAAATCAGTGATGCTGATCTTACTCGCCTTCTCGGTTGCCTGTTGGGCAATGATTTTTCAGCGCAAAAAAGCGCTTGATCAAGCATCAACGCAATTAAAACAATTTGAAGATAAGTTTTGGAGTGGCGCGGACTTAACCAAGCTATACAACGAAATCTCATCACGCCAACAAGTTCAAGGGATTGAAAGCCTATTTGTTGCTGGTTTTAAAGAATTTGCGCGCTTACGCAAAAGCAATATTCAATCGCCGCAAGCAATTGTTGATGGCACACACCGAGCGATGCGCGTCGCCTTATCGCGTGAAGTGGATAGTTTAGAAACACATTTACCGTTTATGGCAACGGTTGGCTCCATTAGCCCATACATCGGCCTGTTTGGCACGGTTTGGGGGATCATGAACTCATTCATTGCCTTGGGTGCCGTCCAACAAGCAACACTTGCGATGGTTGCACCAGGTATTGCCGAAGCATTGGTGGCAACCGCAATGGGGCTATTTGCAGCTATTCCAGCGGTTAT
Organism: Thalassotalea euphylliae; assembly: GCF_003390335.1. Taxonomy (NCBI): domain Bacteria; kingdom Pseudomonadati; phylum Pseudomonadota; class Gammaproteobacteria; order Alteromonadales; family Colwelliaceae; genus Thalassotalea; species Thalassotalea euphylliae. Next base: position 2,787,657 of record NZ_QUOU01000001.1, on the reverse strand, counting down.
GGCATTTAACCGTTTTAGCCATAAAGTTGAAAAGTTGGAAAACAGCTACGGTAACTTTATGGAAGAGTTTTCTTCAATACTGCACCGTCAATCGGCAATTGAACACTAAGAGCGGAGTACACTATGTATAACCGTGTTAGACGCAGAAAAGTTGCTGAAATTAATGTTGTTCCTTATATCGACGTAATGTTGGTATTGCTGATCATCTTTATGGTCACCGCGCCATTGATCACCCAAGGGGTCAAAGTTGATTTACCCAAGGCAGACTCTGAGCCACTAGATAAAGACAGCAAAACCCCTATTGTTGCCTCTGTTGATGCACAAGGAAATTACTACATCGCCGAAGGTGCCGGTAAGAACAAGCGTGTCAGCGCCGAAGAGCTTGAAATAGAAATTGCCGCGCAATTGCAACTAGACCCGAAAAAGCCTGTCGTTGTGAATGGCGATGGTGCTGTTTCATACGATGCGGTTATCCAATTAATGGTATTACTGCAAAAAGCGGGTGTGCCATCGGTAGGGTTAATGACAGATTCGCCGGAGAAGTAGGGCGTGTCGAGTAAACTGACGTCATCTAAAGTATTACTGAGCAAGCTTAGCTCGCCTCTTGGCTTGAGTGTCACTTTGCATCTGGCACTGGGTATGGTGCTGCTGTTTGGCAACTTTAGCTCTCATTTGCCTAAGCCAAAACCAATGCAGGTCAACTTAAACCCCATTCAGGCGGTTGTGGTTGATAATTCTGTCATTGAAAACCATGCGAAAAAGCTTAGGGAAGAAAAAGCGCGTGCGGAAGCAGCTAGACAAAAGCGCATCCGCGAACAAAAAGAAAAAGCGGAAGCCGCTAAGCGCAGAAAAGCGAAAGAGCAGGCGCGGCTTAAAAAACTTGAGCAACAGCGCAAGCAAAAAGAGCGAGAGAAGCGCGTCGCCGAAGAAAAAGCGCGCCAAGCTAAGCAAAAAGCAATAGCCGCAGAAAAAGCACGTAAGAAAAAAGAGCAAGAGCGCAAACGTAAAGAAAAAGCAGCCGCTGAAGCGAAAAAGAAACGTGAGCGCGAAGAAGCCATTCGCAAGAAAAAAGAGCAAGAGCGCAAACGCAAAGCCGAGGCTGAGCGCAAGCGCAAAGCACAGGAAGCGAAAGAGCGCGCCCAGCAAGAAAAACTACTGGCGGAGCAAATGGCGCAAGAAATGGCGGCAAGGCAACGGGCGCGTAGTCAGCAAATGCAGTCTGAGATTAGCCGCTATACTGCGCTAATTACACAAACGATTCAGCGCCACTTAATTACGGATCGCTCTTCAATGGAAGGAAAGTCTTGTAAATTAACCATAACTCTTGCACCATCAGGCTTTGTCACTAACGTACAAACAGGGCAGGGTAGCGCAGTAGTTTGTAATGCCGCTAAAAACGCTGTGTATAAAGCAGGAACACTACCCGTGTCGAAAGATCCGGATGTCTTCCAGCAGATGCGACGCATTAGTTTAACGGTAGTGCCAGAGTTTTAGCTTGGCTAAACAACTTTCACGCGCGACACCGGTTTTGCAAGCTTGTAAGTCGCGTGAAAAAACGAATAACGAAAGCCATAACGAGTAAAGCAAAAAATATGTTTCAACAATTTCACGCCATGCGCCAGTCGATTAAACTGGCATTGTCATTCGTCTTATTAATCCTTTCAAGTCAAGCGTCTGCAACGCTAGAAATTGTCATCACGGAAGGGGTAGACAGTGCACGTCCTATTGCTGTGCTGCCATTCCAATGGCAAGGCTCTGGCGCTATGCCAGAAAGTATTAGCAAAGTCGTTAGTGACGACTTACTGCGCAGTGGCAAGTTTAGCCCAATTGCTGCCAGCCGATATCCACAACAAGTGTATTCAGACAATGGCGTTGACTACACAGCATGGGCGGCAGAAGGCGTTGAAGCGATTGTGGTGGGCAGTGTTACTGAAACGGGCATTGGCCGCTATCAAGTAAGTTATCAGTTAATCGATGTGATTCGCGGGCAAATTACCGGGGGTAAAAGCCAGATGCTGAGCGGTGGTCGATTAATTGCCGATGACAAACATATACTCATTAGCAGTGGTGCGCAAATTAGTAGCAGCCAATTCCGACGCTTCGGCCACCAAATCAGTAATGCAGTATACGAAAAACTAACCGGTGAACGCGGCGCGTTTTTAACCAAAATCGCTTACGTTATTGTCCGCGATAACGGCGATTTTCCGTATCAGCTCGTGTTTGCCGATTACGATGGTTACAACGAGCAAGTGCTACTTAAATCAAAAGAACCACTGATGTCGCCTGCGTGGCACCCAAGTGGTGAACAAGTTGCTTATGTAACGTTTGAAAATCGCCAAGCACAAGTGCATTTTATTGATATTTACACTGGTAAGCGCCGCTTGGTGAGCTCGTTCTCAGGTATCAATGGCGCACCTCGATTCTCGCCAGACGGTAAAAAACTTGCCATGGTGCTGTCAAAAGATGGCAACCCTGAAATTTATACACTAGACATCGCTTCTAATAAATTGCGTCGCGTGACTCGTCACCGCGCAATCGACACTGAGCCAAGTTGGAGTCCTGACGGTAATTCATTGATTTTTAGTTCAGAACGGGGTGGAAAACCGCAGCTTTATCGCGTAAATTTAGTCGATGGCAAAGTAAGACGCTTAACATTTGATGGCGAAATGAACTTAGGGGGCAGTTTAACCCCAGACGGCCGTCAATTAATTATGGTTAACCGTACGCGCGGTCAATATCACTTAGCGAAACAAGAGTTAGACACTGGTGTATTCCAAGTACTAACCAAAACGCGCTTAGATGAATCGCCGAGTGTATCACCCAATGGTGGCATGATAATCTACAGCACAATGCACAGAAACCGCCAAGTGCTGAGTTTAGTGTCTGTTGATGGCAGATTTAAAGCTCGTTTACCTGCGCTTAATGGTCAGGTTAAATCGCCAGCTTGGTCACCATTTTTATAATAATTATTAGTTAATTCTATTTATATGAATAAGGAAAATAAAATGCGCTTGAATAAAGTAATGAAGAGTGTAGCAATTGCATTACCTATGCTAGCTTTAGGAGCTTGTAGCTCAAGCTCAGATACTGATGGCCAAAGCCAAGTTGATACCAACGCTAGCCAAACGACTACGCAACAAACGCAAACTTCAGACAACGTGCAAGTAACAGCAGCACAACGCGCGGCTGAAATTGAAGAGCAAAAGCGTCGTGAACTTGAGCAACTTCGCAGCAGACACATCGTATACTTCGATTTCGATACCTCTTCTTTATCTGGTCAATATTCAGCAATGCTTGACGCACACGCTAAATACTTGAACAACAACTCAGGCGTTAAAGTACTAGTAGAAGGCCATGCCGATGAGCGCGGTACGCCGGAGTACAACATTGCACTGGGCGAACGTCGTGCAAAAGCTGTTGTAACATACTTAGAAAACATGGGTGTTTCTCCTTCTCAGCTTAGCATCGTAAGCTACGGCGAAGAAAAACCAATGGTAAAAGATCGCACCGAAGCGGCTTTTGCTAAAAACCGTCGTGCTGTATTAGTTTACTAATAAGTAGCTAATTACGAGTAACAAGGTAAATAGGACGGTAATGAAACTCAATAAAGTTTTATTCGGGCTTTTTGCTGCTGCTAGCACCTCTGTTGTGTTAGCTCAGCAACCGGCACCGGTGGTAGATGTAGGTGGTAATACAGGCTCTTTATCAGATCGTGTTGCCAACTTAGAGCGTCAATTGAATGCGCGTAATCGAGCGCAAGTTAACATTCAGCGTCAACTCGACGAGTTGCAAACAGAAATGAGCGAACTGCGTGGTGTGACAGAATTACATTCACACCAACTCACGCAAGTGCTCGAGCGTCAGCGTGAGCTATATCAAGAAATTGAGCGCCGCGTTTCTGAAGCACTCAAAACGCCTGCCCAAGTGCCTGCTGCACTCGCTGCACCTCAAGGTAGTACACCTGCTGCCAACTACAGTAGTAACTTAACTGAAAATCAAGCGTATGATCGTGCAGTTAATATGGTGCTAAAAGAAAAGCAGTACGATAAAGCGATTCCTGAGTTTCAAGCGTTCAACAAAAACTTCCCTAACTCCTCCTACGCACCCAATGCACATTACTGGTTAGGGCAGTTATTATTCAACAAAGGTGAGCTAGCGCAAGCGGCTGCCGAGTTTGATATTGTGGTGCAACGTCATACAACTTCTAATAAACGCCCTGATGCTATGCTTAAACTTGGCATGGTTGCACAAAAGCAAGGTCAAAAAGCAAAAGCAGTTGCTATGTATCAGCAATTGATTTCGCAATACCCTGACGCAACAGCCGCGCAATTAGCCCAGCCTAGATTGCAAAGTTTACAGTAAATTTGTTGGTAACTTATTCTATTTGTTTGCTATTTGGGCAAACGAACTGGAATTACTAAAAAACATCAAAAATGTTGTTGCACTGACAAAAATTATAAGTATCATATGCGGCGCGTTGAACGAGAGGGCAACGCAACAACAAATGTCGGTCGTTAGCTCAGTTGGTAGAGCAGTTGGCTTTTAACCAATTTGTCGAAGGTTCAAATCCTTCACGACCGACCACTTTTCTTACCAAGGAATCGTGCGAGGCAACTCATTTGTGACAACAATTTATATCGGTCGTTAGCTCAGTTGGTAGAGCAGTTGGCTTTTAACCAATTTGTCGAAGGTTCAAATCCTTCACGACCGACCACTCTTTTCGCAGTAATGCGATTACCAAATAAGTAGTGATGTAAATTGTCGTAAAATTTCTGATATCGGTCGTTAGCTCAGTTGGTAGAGCAGTTGGCTTTTAACCAATTTGTCGAAGGTTCAAATCCTTCACGACCGACCACCTTTCTAACCTTGTTAGAGCGGTGACAGAAAATCAAATTTATATCGGTCGTTAGCTCAGTTGGTAGAGCAGTTGGCTTTTAACCAATTTGTCGAAGGTTCAAATCCTTCACGACCGACCACCTTTTTTAGGTGAATGAGTTTAAGTAGAGAGAAAAGCCAAGGCTTTTAACGCTTAAACCCAAAGAATGGTCGAAGGTTCAAATCCTTTACGATCGACCACCTTTCTAAACTTGTTAGAGTGGGTGACAGAAAATCAAATCTATATCGGTCGTTAGCTCAGTTGGTAGAGCAGTTGGCTTTTAACCAATTTGTCGAAGGTTCAAATCCTTCACGACCGACCACCTTACTTCTAAACCTTATATTTAAAATAAATCTCAAAGCCAAGGCTTTTAATGTTCTTGCCCAAATTACGTGTCGAAGACTCAAATTTTTCACGACCGACTACCTTATTTTCAAGCCTAAAAATTACAGGAGAACCCAGAGCCAAGGCTTTTAACGTTTTTTACCTAAATGAAGTGTTGAAGGTTTAAACCCGTCACGACCGCCGACCTTATTCTCAAATCATAATCTACCGTAAAAACTCAAAGCCAAAGCTTTTAACGTTTTTTACCTAAATTATGTGTCGAATGTTTAAACCCATCACGACCGACCACTTTACTTTCTAGCATCAAATCTACTTTAAAAAATAAAGCTAAGGCCGTTAACTTCAATTAATGATCGAATAGTAAAGTTCACTCTGGCTGGCTGCGTATTTCCGCGCTTTAAAATATCAACTCGTTATTTCACTCGTGAACAATCGAATGTACGGATGCGCAATAATACCAATTGAAATAAATACTTAATCATTCAGCGAGAATTAAAAGGTTCAGAGGCAAGGCATTGATTGCAGAGAATGGTCGCTCCCTTGTCAAAATCAATAACGCAGCATATGAACCTTTTAAACTCGCCCTTTGGGAGCGTGTCAGCGTCGCGATAACGGCGCCAAATTGATGAGATGTAGAACAACTATATCAACAAAAATTTGGCTTGTTCTCCCACCGCTGACAGCGCTCTGAATTGATCAATTAATTAATTCAATTGGTATAAAAATTGCTACGAGTAGTTAACGCAAGCCATTGTCGTTATGCAGATTTTAACTAGGATATATGACAACGCCATGACCTTAGGTACACATTCCTACGGCTTTGGCGTATAATCGTCACCCGATTTTGTTCCCGTCAAAAAATTAGTTTAGAGAAAGGTAATGTCACAATCGAACTTAGCAGTTGATATTGATTTTCAATTTCCTGCCAAACCTCAGCCTCTTACTGCTGAGCAAAAAGCGCAGTACAAAGAAAGTATCAAAAAGCTGTTAAAAGAAAAAAATGCAGTACTTATCGCGCATTACTACACAGATCCAGAAATCCAAGCACTAGCCGAAGAAACCGGCGGCTGTGTTGCTGACTCGTTAGAAATGGCTCGTTTTGGTAATCAGCACGAAGCTGACACCTTAATTGTTGCTGGTGTACGTTTTATGGGGGAAACCGCTAAAGTACTTACGCCAGAAAAAACCGTGGTCATGCCAACACTTGAAGCCACTTGTTCGTTAGACTTAGGCTGCCCAATCGACAAATTTGATGCCTTTTGTAACGAACACCCAGATCGCACTGTGGTGGTCTATGCAAACACTTCGACGGCGGTAAAAGCCCGCGCAGATTGGATAGTCACCTCTTCTTGCGCACTTGAAATTGTTGAACATTTAGACGAACAAGGTGAAAAAATCCTTTGGGGCCCAGACCGCCACTTAGGTAACTATATCGAAAAGCAAACAGGTGCCGACATGCTGATGTGGCAGGGTGCTTGTATCGTTCACGACGAGTTCAAAACCAAAGCGTTAAAGGACATGAAAGGTCTGCATCCTGATGCTGCTGTTTTAGTACACCCTGAATCACCTGCGGAAATTGTCGAACTAGCCGATGCAGTCGGTTCAACCAGCCAGTTAATTAAAGCGGCACAAGAGCTACCGAATAAGAAATTTATTGTCGCAACTGATCGCGGAATTTTTTACAAAATGCAGCAACTAAGCCCAGAAAAAGAATTCTTCGAAGCGCCAACCGCCGGCCAAGGCGCGGCATGCCGCAGCTGTGCACACTGTCCTTGGATGGCGATGAATGGCTTACAAGCGATTGAAGAAGCCTTGATTGATCCGTCAGGCAAAGAGATCTTTGTTGATATGGAATTACGTGAAGGTGCCTTGCGCTCTACTAATCGTATGTTAGAGTTTTCGGCGTCTTTAAAGCGCTAAATTGGCGTCAGAATAGCGCTGAATCGAATAATCTGATTAACGACTAATCAGTTAAACTGAAATTGAAAATAAAGCCTTGCTAAAACAAGGCTTTTTTTCTACCATAGCGCAGCTTTTTTAAAGCAAGGGTGACGTGTCCGAGTGGCTGAAGGAGCACGCCTGGAAAGTGTGTATACGGCAACGTATCGAGAGTTCGAATCTCTCCGTCACCGCCATTACGTTGGTAATGGACAACACAAAAAATTAGGTGAGATGGCTGAGTGGTCGAAAGCACCGGTCTTGAAAACCGGCAGGGGTTTGTAGCCCCTCTAGGGTTCAAATCCCTATCTCACCGCCATATTAAGATAACCCGTTGAATTTTATTATAAAGTTCAACGGGTTTTTTCTTATATACGGCTCCGTCACATAACTCTGCCACAAAAGGTGAGTTATGCAGGTTTCAAATCATTACCTCTATCAATACGCAAAATCGAAAAATCTTTATTTTCGCATGCGTATTCCCACTGAATATGTCTATCAGTTTGATTTAACTAAAAAACACTTTACAGCCACCCTGAAAACAGACGATATTACCGATGCGCGTTGGTTAGCGTTGTTTATAAAAAATAAAATCAAAAGGGAGTTGAAGCAGTTGGTTTTAGGTGAAGATAGTAAATATCAGGCGAGTAATTGGGACTTCTACGGTTATTTACGCACAAAGTTTGAAACGTACTTGGGTTGGGGCAAAAAGCTACTCGCTTCTCAATCGTTTGCAGATGAATTAAATCAAATTCCTGCCTTTACCGATGACGATAATGATAGTTATGCTCAGTATCTTGAAAAGTTAATGAGTGGTGATAAAGAGGATTTATTAGCTCTAAATAAACAAATCGCTCATAAACCTTACATGATGAATTATTATGATGCGTACAGCCGATTTTTAACGTCTTCATTCTATACTGATATTCACAAAAAGAACCCTAATACACCTAACATCGATAAACCGTCTGCGGCTGAATCGTTTTTCGGTGAACAACATTACGATGAAGACTTTTATCAGGCATTTCAAGATCCTGAATCTGTCTACGATCCACAAGTAATCAAGCGCTTTATTGCTCGTCATGCATACATTGAATTAGATTTTAAAAAACACTTAATGAAAGAGCTAAAAAGCTTTAAGCAAGATTATAATCCTTTCGCTGATGACGTTAATGCAAAAGCCTTTAACCCTGTTGAGTACAATAGTTTTTTAGAATTAATAGAAACAATCAAAGAAACTCAGCAAGTCATCGCTGATTTTAAATCAGGTAAAATTGCGGAAGCTGAAAAAGAAAACAGCATACCGTTAAAAGAGACGTACGAAGCGTTTATTGCAGAAAAAGCTAAATCAGTAAAATCTAATTCAATCGATTTATACAATATCTCATTTAATTTTTTATATACCTTGATTGGCGAAGACTTTGACATTCAGAAATTTGATAAGAAAAAAGCAATAGAAATTAAAGAAGCCGTATTACTGTGACCTTTCCCCCGAAATTAAGACCATGACTTTGATGAGATTTCCAATAAACTGGAGACAGTGGAGATCTCAAAATGAAAAAACGTTACACCGAAGAACAAATCATTCGAGCCATCAAACAGCATGAAGCAGGCACTAAAGTTGACGATATTTGCCGAGAAATGGGCATATCTACTGGTACGTTTTATAACTGGCGTAGCAAATATGCAGGCCTTGAAGTCAATGAAGCAAAACGTCTTAAAGCGCTTGAAGCTGAAAACAATAAGCTCAAACGGCTATTAGCGGAAAAGCTGCTTGAAGTAGAAGGAATGAAGGATGTACTTTCAAAAAAGTGGTAAAGCCTTCGGATAGAAAGCGGATAGCGAGTCATTTAATCGAACTGTTTAACCTCAGTGAACGAGTGGCTTGCCAACTATCAAGTGTCAGTCGCACTGCATTTCGATATCGTCCAAGAAAGAAGGCTGACACAGTCATAAGAGAGCGTCTAAGGGCTTTGGCAGCAGAATATCCTCGCTATGGATATCTTATGCTGCACGGGTTACTTAGAGCTGAAGGTTTAGTTAAAAACAAGAAACAAACTTATCGAATTTACACCGAAGAAAGTCTGCAAGTTCGTACAAAGAAGCGCAAGAAAATACAGCGGCCTCGACTGCCCATGGAGGTGCCATCAACGTTAAATCAGCGTTGGTCGATGGACTTCGTATGCGATCAGTTGGCAAACGGTAGACGATTTAGAACACTTAATGTTGTCGATGATTACTCAAGAGAAATGGTTGGTCAGCTTGTTTGTGTTTCAATTAGTGGCAGACAAGTCGCTCGTTTCTTATCTCACTTAATTGAAATGCGAGAAAAGCCTAACTCAATCGTTTGTGACAACGGCACTGAGTTTACGAGCAAAGCGATGTTCTTCTGGTCGAAGGAAAGTCATGTGAAACTTAGCTTTATTCAGCCCGGAAAACCTACTCAAAATGCTTTTGTGGAAAGCTTAAATGGCAAGTTCAGAAATGAATGCTTGAACCAGCATTGGTTCAGAACGATGGAAGAAGCTAGGTATGAAATAGATAAATGGCGTGAGCACTATAACCATGTTCGACCGCATAGCTCACTGAATTATTTATCACCTGTTGAGTTCGCGAAACGGGCTGCTTAATATGAATTATCTCATTGAAGAAGCGGTACTAATTCAGGGGAAAGGTCACGTCGAAGACGAAAAGACACCAGTAAACAAGAAAAAAGTAAGGAAACTGACATGTTAAAAGAACAGCAGGCGCTATTAGCGCGCCTCATTACAGAAATAGAAAGCACAATAACAACCGAACAATGTCGTGTTATTTCAGATAAGTATAAAGCGCCAACAAGGGCTGTTTGGACGGTAGACCATAAGCTAGTGCTTGATAATCAATGCTTACCCGTTGAACTCATTAATGAACTTGAATTTTTACTGCAAGAATACGGTCAAGAACTGATGGACTATATCAACAGCAGTTGCCCTCCATTGCCATTAGCTGCGGCTATTTCTAGTTTCGTATTCAATAAAGAAAAAGCCAAATTTAGTGAGCTACAATCCAAGCTCAACCCCAGTAAAGAGCCAGACAAAATTAAAGCTTATAAGCTTAGTGACTACCTGATTTTAGGTTACCAGTTTTACGATGCGTTGTTTTTTTCTCTCTATCACAGTCAGCCATTACTGACTTGGTATTGGGGAGTACCTGTAAAAAACTTATTTGATAAACCCGCATATAAAAACAAAGGGGCTGATAGTAAAGTAAAATATAAACCGAATAAATTAAAGTATTTGTGTTAACACAAATATAAGATTCTTAACTAAAATACCTAATAGTATTGCAAAGCCAATCCCGTAAAAAAAAGTCGCTAATATAAGGGATTTATGGTTTGAAATTTCAGCTAAATTATAGATCTCCCAAAAACTATCACATTGATAATCGTTTTTAATATTAAAGGCTTTACTTGATTTATTTAACTCTATACAGGTAGTTAGATTGTTGTCGATATCTTCTGGTTTAGTTTCCTGAGATATAGACTCGAGCCATTGAGTAATTCCTTTTAGATTATTACTACTCAGTTGACTTACATTATTAAAAAACAAATTTAGTTGATTAAAATTATTTCCATGTTCTTTAAACTTAGAGAAATCATCATAACTTTTTACTATTTTGGGGCACCTTATTAGATATATTGATAACCCAATAGCAAACGATAACGCAGCAAAATAAAGTAAGTACCATGAGAATGGTAGGTTTAAAATGTATTCGCTATCAATTAATTGTAAGCTTTTCTCTGGGTATATAGATAGTTTAACAATTACGGGTACTAAGAATATCCAAATATAGTTTTGTTGAACTAATTTACTATTTCCTAAGAACCTAATTTCTGACCATCTCATTAGAATACATTTCCAATATCTTTCTTGCTTTTGATAAAATTTAATGAGTTGTTAAGGCCTTTAATTAAATCATACAAAGCATCATCATCAATAGATTCATATAATTGATCTATGAAATTAGCATCGCTTAAAAACTCATGAGCTTGAAAAATGAAGAAAGTTACGGAATTTACTTTAAAAGTTTCTGATATTTTCTTTTTATCAACGTATTTTGCTAATTTTTGGCCGTTTGTAAAGTTTTGTTTTACTGTTTTTTCTATGCTTCGTCTAAAAGAGTTTTGCTCAAAATCAAGTTCAAATTTGCATATTAGATCAGAAGCCCAATTTGAAACATATTCTTTCGTAGCCAACAATAAAAACTTTAAGTCTTCTCCTTTTTCTTTATCTTCAAGAAAAATGATGTCAGTCACTAATAGTAAATCAATGAATGATGACTTTTTGAACCTTATTATTTCATTTTCATCATTAACATCACATAGTAACTTTACAGAGGGTACAAAAAAATATTTATTGTATCCGACAGGATCAATATACATTAAAAAGTTTAATTCTGGACTCCAGTGGTGCCAATCAGTTAGATATTTGCTGTAAAACTTCTCTTTTGCTTCCTCTTGATCTCTTACGAATGATGCTGAATAGTACTCTTGCACAGAGTCGTGTATAAACCTGTATTCTAGCCCGTCTTTTAGTAATAGACAGGTAATATTTGACACATCGTATATGAAACTTTCTGATTTCTTTGAATCTAAATTAATGGCGTTTAATGCTAACGTAGCTATATCATTTAATTGTATATCGCTAATTTGCCTAAAAGATGCCTTTCTTGTCTGGTAGCAAAGCGATTGAAGTGCAGCTTTTAGCTCTTTGTCAGTGAATCCGCTCTTAGTTGGTCTATCATATGCTACTTTTAACCCATCGTGACGTGATAGCAGAGTAGAAAACAACTCATCAAAAAATTCTGAATTTGAGTTTGGCAGTTTCCGCCTGTTATTGTATACACTGACAAATAGTGCCATTAATAATGGTGTGGTTAATAAGTCGGTAACACCGCTGCCTGCATTGGAAAGCTTACCTATTAATGCATTTTGATCTTCTGTATTTTTTACTAACTTCTTAATAAAGTTAGCGCGATCAGCCTCATCTAATTGTTTTAATTCATAGTTCTTAAAGATGTGATGCTGATGGATATCAGTATTCGGTCTTGTTGTAACAACAACCTTTGTCTTTTTATATTTTGTTATAACGTTTTCAATTTCATTAACCCAATGTTGGCGCTTCTCATGTTTTAATTCATCAAAGCCATCGAGTAGTAGAGATATAAACCCATTTGCTAATAAAAATTGTACTAACTTTTCAGAACAAGTTAATTTAACTTTTTCTAAGAAGTTTTGTATATGAGTAGTAAGAGGCGTTGAGGAGCGCAGTTTTCTTAACTCTAAAAATACAGGGATTCTTTCAGTTTTACAAAGCTCATAAAAAGATAGATACCTAAGAGATATTGACTTACCTTGCCCAACAGTACCTATTAATAAAGCTGGTTGCTCAATAGCGCTTTCACTAACATTTTCAATAGTTAGATGTTGATTTTCTAGTTTGATTGAGGATGGGTAGTAAAAGTCTAATAAATTTTGCTCATCTTTTTTCGTTAAAATTGTTCTTACATACAGAACTTTTTTTAAATTAGTAGAAATGTCTTTAACTGTGCCATTGTGCATCCATTTCTGCACCTCTGCTTTGTTACTGCCTGTACATTTTAAAGCTATGTTTTCTATTTTTTTCTGAATTAAAGAAGACTTTCCATCTGAATGTTTATTAAGCACTTTGTCACACCATACTACTTTATCAAAATGCAATAGTTATGTAATTGAATATATTCATAATTAATTGCTCATAAAGCTTTAGGTTATATGAAAATTTATGATAAATAAATAATATTTTGTCACAAAGCTCTGTCACATAGAATTTTGTGATGATAGGATGCTGAATATATTCAATCAGTTATGTGATTCGGTGAAGTGTTGGCGTAAAATCCCTATCTCACCGCCATATTTTATAAAACGGGCACTTCTAAAGAGGTGCCCGTTTTTGCTGTTAGCAATACTATTAACAGTAATAAGTTAGGGCTTCGGCACTGCCTATCTTTGTAAGATAAACATCTGGTAGCCATATTCTTTTTGATAACTCAGATAAAAATCTACCTCCCTTGCTATATCCGCCAGCGCTGATGATGATGCCATACTTGCGGACAACTCCTTAATACGTTGCTGCAGCGGCAGATAGTAGTTATCCCATGATGTCTGTTGAAAGGTGAAGTCAGCAATCAACTGATAGCCCGCCTTGGTGATTTGCCCACGCCTAGTGTCAACGGTTTGAATTTCAGGGTAGTCTTTGCGCCAATAGTCAGCTACTTCTTTACTTGGCTTATCCGTTAATAGCACTAGATCACTAAATACCAGTATGCCGTTATCAGTGAGTAGCGGTTGCCACGTAGCCAATGCTTTTTCAACGCCCATAATATATGCCGATGACTCAGACCAAATAAGTTCGAAACTATTCGGCTCAAAGGGCAAACTTGTCATACTTGCGCATAGGGTGTTAACTGAACTTCTTAGCGTTGTTTGAGTTTGGCTTTGGAGCATTTCTTTAACACTAGCCAATGTGGATTCTTCATTATCTACTGCGGTAATGTCAGCCGATAAATGCTGCACGAGCACCTTGGTCGCTAAGCCTTTACCACAGCCAATTTCGAGTACTCTCTTTGGCTTGTCTGTGAGCAGTGAAAGGGCACGAAGTGTTTCACTCTCATCACCCGGTCCCCATCTTTCTAGCCCATTAAAAATGTGCATAAAGTCAGTCATATATTGATCGTGTTGTGTCATATTTTTTGATAACCATTTCAGTCGCAAGGCTTCCTTCTCGTTAAAGCCTTGTGTTAAAAGCCAATTAAAATGCGCTTCTGGTGTGTCGTGAATTGCCTTTTGATGCCAACTTTGCTCGTTAAACTCAGCATTACAGTTACTAGAATCAGTATCACTAGATTTGATCTCAGCGTTTAAGCCAGCCATAGCTGCAAGCATTTCTCGTGCTTGTTGTTTCTGCAATATCTCTTCGTCTAATTTGGCGAGCCGTTGTTTAAGCATTTTTTTGTCAATTTGATGTGCTAAACAGGCTTTACATTCTTTTAACGATAAGCCACCAAGTTGAAGTCGTTGAATAAACTTCACTTGCTCTAGGTCTAACGCTGAATACAGTCGATAGCCATTTGCTTGTCGCTGGCCTTTAATAAGCCCAAGTTTTTCATAATAAAGCAGCGCTGTTCTTGAAAGCCCCACTAGATTTGCTAGTTCAGATATTCGATACACAATTGACGCTTATTTCTGTCTCAGATCCTTACTGTAAACTATAAAGTAATAGACAGGTCAACAGCGAATTTATAGCAGTAGATTAGGCAACTTGTAGCGGTATAGCTTATGAATTTAAGGTCAGGTCGTTAAGGTGAATTTATTGGTGCGCATTTACTTTCGCCCAAGCTGGCGTTATCCTTTGCGCCAATTGTGATCTATTCTTTTGTTATGCAAGCGTTTCTCTCTAAAATTACTTTATGGTTGTTAATGGTGATGGTGCTGTCGGCACAGACATCAGCATTTGCTATGCACAACTGTAATACGAGTCATGCTTCAAGCCCTGAAGAGCACGCTTCACACATGCAAAAAACGGACAATAAAACGAGCCTTGCTGATCATTCACATCACCATCAAGCTCACTACCCTCAAGAAAGTCAAACGCTAGCCAAACCTGAGGGCAACATGAGTTCAGAGCATGCTAAGCATATGGCTAGTATGAACGAAACTATTAGCGAAAGTGATAACGCCAGCATGAGTGATATGGATTGCTGCGGGGCAGATTGCTCATGCCCAACGGCGAGCTGTTCAAGTGTCACGGCTTTTAATGATTATCCGTCATTTTCATTGGCGTTAAACTCAGATAAAGCGTTTGGTCTTACACAAGTCGCCTTGCATGGCATATTCTCTTCCTTGTTTAAACCTCCTATACAAAGCTAATTCTCCTAGGGTTCTTATGCCCAAAATAAGGGTTTATAGGCCCAAAATTCACCTTTTATTGTTGTTTGTGTGCTTCTAACTAGGTTTTTAACTAGTGATTAGTGCATGTTGTTAAAGCTTTTTAGCTGCAAGTTCGCATTGCGTCATTTTAACCGTGATGTTTTTACCTGTAATGCGCTTTCTTGAATGCTAGAGCTAGACACGGGAGTGTCGTTATGAGTGTCGTTATGAGTGTCGCTATAAGTTTCGTTAATTTTTATCATCAAGTTCGCCGTGGCTGTAAGCTGCGTTTTAGCGCTTTGTTACTATCCATGCTGCTGGCCAATGCTATTGCTTATCTGCCTGTAGCAAATGCTAGCAATGTTTCACCTGCTACTCGTGTGTCCTTTACCTTAACCTTGGAAAAGGCAATTTATCTTGCTGTTAGTGCAGATCCTTGGCTGAATCAAAGCCAGTATCGAGAACAGGCAAGCCTTGCCAAAGGCGAAGCCGCGATGAGTTTTTCAGACCCAGTAATTTCGCTTGGGGTGCAAAACTTGCCTACCGATTCATGGGATTTTAACCAAGAAAATATGACGCAGCTAAGGTTAGGTGTCAGTCAGCCACTTCCAAGAAAAGGTGAGCGAGCGATAAGAAAGTCTCAGTTTGATTTAACCGCAGGCAAGCAACCTCTGTTGAGATTAGACAGAAGCGCTCAGCTCAAACGCCAAGTTTCCTTGTTATGGTTAGAAGCATTTCGCGCGCAGCAGGTGATTCAATTTATTGAAGCAGATCGCGCTTTATTTGAAAAATTAGTGGATAGCTCAAAAGCTAGTTATGGCAGTGTTAGCGGTAAGGTGAAGCAGCAAGACATTATTGCGGCGCAGCTCGAATTATTGCAACTGGATGATAAGTTGGCAGCAGAGCAGCAAAAGTATTTAGCGGCACTAGGCGCCTTGTTTGAGTACCTGCCAAGCGATGTAGTGGGGTTAGAATATTTATCAATCCAGTTGCCAAGCCAACTACCTTTGGTTGAATTTAGCGGTCGCAATATAGCTAAGCTAGCTAGACAAAAGCTCACTGAACAAAGCCTGACAGGACAGGTACTTGGCAATAATAGCCATATTCAGGCAAGTCTTATTCAGCGTTTTCTAACGCACCCTAAAATTCGCGTGCAAGGCATAGACGAAAAAGTTGCGCAGCAAGGCGTTAAACTCGCCAAAACTCAGTATCAGCCAAAATGGCAGCTCAATGCGAGCTATGGTTATCGTGACGATGCTGACAACCGCTTTATCAACGAAAGCAATGATGGCGAACGCGCTGACTTTTTCTCCGTTGGTGTAAGTGTTGAAGTGCCACTGTTTACTGAAAAGCGCCAAGATAACTGGCTGTTAGCGGCAACCGCAGAAAGTGAAGCAATAAAAACAGAGCAACGTTTGCTACTACAAAAAATGCTCGGTGAAACTGAAAAAGAGCTAGCAAATGTTGCCGGTTTAAAGAAACGCCAAGCCCTATATCAATCGCAAATTCTTGAACAAACTCTGCAGCAATCAAAAGCAACGTTAACAGCCTATACCAATGCCAACGGCAGCTTTACCGACGTGGTGAGAGCGCGCATTGCTGAGCTTAATGCCAAAGTAACGGCATTAACCATAGATGTTGAGCTACTTAAAGCGGTCAGTCGCTTAAATTATTTCTTCACCACAACGACCGAAAATACGGCAAGTGAATAAGATTGTTGTTAGGAAATTTTATGAATACACAGTTAAAAAAAATAGCGAGTAAGCCGATTGTATTGGTAATTCTGGGCGTAGCCATAGGAATGCTAGGCGGATATTTTTTATTCCCGTCGAGTGGCACTAACCAAGGAGGTACAGCTCAAGGTGAAGCTATTCAAGGTGATACTGCTGAAAGTGCAAGTAAAAAAGCGAAAAAACCATTGTATTGGGTCGCGCCAATGGACGCCAATTATCGCCGTGACCAACCGGGCAAATCTCCCATGGGCATGGATCTTGTCCCCGTTTATGAAGATGAAACAAGCTCGCATGGCCGTGGCAAAGACTATGGTGAAGGTGCGGTAAGTATTGCTCCGCATGTGATTAACAATCTTGGGGTTCGTACCGCTATCGCCAAAAAAGCACCACTTGTGCACCAAATAAATACACTTGGCGTGGTGCAATACGATCAAGATTCCATCGTGCATATTCACCCACGAGTTGCTGGTTGGGTTGAACAACTTTTTGTCAAAGCTGCGGGGGATCAAGTTAAGGCAGAGCAGCCGCTTTATGCCTTGTATTCTCCTGAATTAGTCAATGCGCAAGAAGAGTTCTTAATCGCGCTTAACCGCGCTAATGCTCAAGCCTCCAAAAACTACCCAAATAACAGTTTAGTAAAAGCAGCTAAAGCTCGTTTAAGTGCGCTCCATCTGAGTGAAGCTTTTATTGAACGCCTAGCCAAGTCAAGGCAAGTACAGCAAAACGTTACTTTTTACGCGCCCAAGTCAGGTGTGATCAATAACCTAAAAATTCGTGAAGGTTTTTATGTTGAACCGGGTAATACGCTGATGAGCATTGGCGATTTATCTTCCGTGTGGGTGGAAGCACAAGTGCTAGAAAGTGATGCAAGCTTTATCACGATAGGTAACAACGTCAGTATGTCACTCGATTTTTTACCGGGCCAAGTATGGCAAGGTGAAGTTGATTATCTTTATCCAACCTTACGTGCTGATAATCGCACGCTACGCGCTCGGCTTAAATTTACTAATCCTAACGAGCAGTTAAAGCCGAATATGTTTGCTCAAATTACGATTGATGCAACGCCAAGTGAGCCGACCGTTAATGTGCCATTATCGGCAGTTATTCGCACCGGGCTACAAGATCGTGTGGTATTGGCATTAGGTGACGGACAGTTTAAGTCGGTTGCCGTTAGGTTAGGGCAAGTGAGTGGCGAGCAAGTTGCCATTCTTGATGGCCTAATGGCTGGCGATGAAGTGGTTATTTCCGCTCAGTTTTTAATTGATTCAGAATCCAGTGTTTCATCTGACCTTATGCGTATGTCACCTCTAGCAGAGGGGGCTGGAATGAATGCAAAGGGCTTAACTATGATGGCTGAAGGCTCTAGTCCAATGCATATGGCTGATGACAAAGTACTTACCATCACAGTACCTACCGCCACAGTTAACGGCATTGTTAATGCCATCGTTTATGCTGAAAAAAGCATCGCAGAAAATGCCCAAACAATTATCAATATTTCACGTGACGCGATTGAAAAGTGGCAACGACCAGCCACCACCATGGATTTTACCGTTAGTGATAACTTGGATTTATCAGCAGTAAACATTGGCGATAAAGTGCGTTTTACTTTTGAGATACGTGCTGGTGATTTTGTTGTTACAGAGATAAACGCTATCGGTGCTAGCGAGGCTAGCCAATGATTGCGCGTATAATTTATTGGTCAATTCACAATCGGTTATTGGTTTTCCTATTAACCTTGATGCTTGTCGCTGGCGGGTTGTTTGCACTAAAACAAACGCCTGTGGATGCCATTCCAGACTTGTCTGACGTGCAAGTGATTGTCAAAACCTCATATCCGGGTCAAGCGCCACAGGTAGTTGAAGATCAAGTGACTTACCCGCTAACCACGGCAATGTTATCGGTGCCGGGCGCAAAAACGGTGCGTGGCTATTCGTTTTTTGGTGATTCTTACGTTTATATTATTTTCGACGATGATACCGACTTATACTGGGCACGTTCGCGGGTGTTAGAGTATTTGTCACAAGTAACTCCCAGTTTACCTGCCGCTGCAAAACCACAATTAGGCCCAGATGCAACGGGTGTTGGCTGGATTTACGTTTACGCGCTGCAAGACAAAACGGGTCAGCACGATATAAGCCAGCTTCGCAGTATTCAAGACTGGTTTTTAAAATACGAGCTACAAGCGGTTGCGGGCGTGTCGGAAGTGGCAGCCATTGGTGGTATGGTCAATCAATATCAGGTGGTGGTAAATCCGAATAAGTTGCGTGCCTTCGATATTCCGCTCAGTCATATTCAAATGGCGATACAGCAGGGTAACCAAGAGGTTGGTGCATCCGTCATTGAAATGGCAGAAGCGGAATATATGGTTACCACCAGTGGCTATATTCAATCGAAGCAAGACCTAGCTGCTATTCCCTTAGGTCTTCCTGCCGACAAAAACAATCAAGGTAAACCATTACTGTTAGGCGATATTGCGGATATTCAGCTTGGCCCGCAAATGCGCCGTGGTATTGCTGAGCTTAACGGCGAAGGTGAAACGGTTGGCGGTGTGGTGGTGATGCGTTTTGGTGAAAATGCGGAGCAAACCATCGCTGGCGTTAAAGCAAAGTTTGAAGAGCTAACGCAGGGGCTGCCAGACGGTGTTGAAATTGTCACTGTTTACGATCGCGCTAATTTAATAGAACGTGCTGTTGAAAACCTATGGTCAAAGCTACTGGAAGAGTTGGCGATAGTCGCGCTGGTCTGTGCGGTATTTTTGTTTCATCTGCGTTCTGCGGTAGTGGCGGTTATCAGCCTGCCAATTGGCATTCTAGTGGCCTTTATCATCATGTATTGGCAAGGCATTAATGCCAACATTATGTCGTTAGGGGGTATTGCGATTGCAATTGGTGCGATGACTGACGGTGCTATTGTGATGATTGAAAATATGCACAAACATCTGGAAAAAGCTTCATCAACTGGCATTTTGGATAAGCAAGCTCGCTGGCAGGTAGTGGCAAAATCTGCTGCCGAAGTTGGGCCAGCATTATTTTTTAGTTTATTGATTATTACCGTAAGCTTTTTACCTGTATTTATATTGGAAGCGCAAGAAGGGCGCATGTTTTCGCCACTGGCTTATACCAAAACCTATGCCATGGCCGCCGCAGCGGGCTTGGCAATCACGCTAATTCCTGTGCTGATGGGCTATTTTATTCGTGGCAAGGTAGTGTCTGAGCGCAAAAATCCAATTAATCGTGTGTTAATCGCTATTTACTTGCCTGTGTTAACCGCTGTACTTAAATTTCCAAAATCTACGGTATTAGCGGCCTTGGTGGTAACTTACATTGGTTTTATGCCCGTTAATCAAATTGGTAGCGAGTTTATGCCTTCGCTGGATGAAGGGGATTTAATGTATATGCCAACCACTTATCCGGGGTTGTCGATTGGTAAAGCCAGAGAGCTACTCCAACAAACCGACAAACTTATTCGCACCATTCCCGAAGTGCAAAACGTGTTTGGCAAAATCGGTCGCGCTGAAACCGCAACAGACCCCGCGCCGCTTACCATGATTGAAACTTTTATTCAGCTTAAACCGCAAAGCCAGTGGCGAGCGGGAATAACCACCGATGATTTAATCGCTGAACTCGATCAACTGGTGAAATTCCCCGGATTAACCAATGCTTGGGTGATGCCGATTAAAACCCGTATCGATATGCTTGCCACGGGGATTAAAACGCCAGTTGGCATTAAAATCGCGGGTAGTGATTTAGCGGTGATCGAGCAACTTGGCCAACAAATCGAGCAAGTGTTAGGTGAGCATAAAGGCACAGCCTCTGTTTATGCTGAACGTGTTGCGGGCGGGCGTTACATTGATATCGACATTGATCGCATCAAAGCGTCGCATTACGGGTTAAGTATCGCCGAGGTTCAGCAAGTGGTGGCAATTGCTGTCGGTGGCATGAACATAGGGCAAACGGTGGAAGGGTTAGCGCGCTATCCGATCAATTTGCGCTACCCGCAAGATTTCCGCAATTCGCCAGAGCAGTTGGCGCGCTTGCCGGTAGTGACGAGTAGTGGCTTACACATTGCGCTAGGCGATGTTGCCAATATTGGTATCAAATTAGGACCACCAGCCATTAAAAGTGAGAATGCACGCTTAAATGGTATTGTCTTTGTTGATGTTGACCCAGGTGTTGATCTTGCCAGTTATGTGACTAGCGCAAAAGCTAAGCTTGCCGAAGAATTACCGTTGCCAGCAGGCTATTCGCTCACTTGGGCAGGACAATATGAGTATATGGCCAGAGCACAGGAAAAACTAACTTATGTATTGCCGCTGACGTTAGCGATTATCGTTATTTTGCTGTATTTAAATTTCCGTCAACTCACCGAAGTGGCGATTATTTTGGCAACACTGCCACTGGCAATGATTGGCGGTATATGGCTGATTTACCTAGAGTCGTTTAATTTTTCTGTCGCCGTGGGCGTTGGCTTTATTGCCTTAGCAGGCGTAGCCGTAGAAATTGGCGTAATTATGCTGGTTTATCTTAATCAAGCTTATCAAGCAGCATTTGAGAAATGTCACCAGCGCGGCCTGCTAATGACCAATAACATGCTTATTGAAGCGATTTTGCAAGGAGCGGGAATGCGGGTTCGCCCTGTGGTGATGACGGTCGCTACCATTATCATTGGTTTATTGCCGATTTTATATGGCAGTGGCACTGGGGCTGAGGTGATGCGACGAATTGCCGCACCCATGGTGGGTGGTATGGTATCGGCACTAGTGTTAACCTTGCTGGTATTACCTGTTGTTTACTATCTTTGGCGCAGGACAGGACATAGAAACAAGGGCATAAACAGTTAGTTGCGCCTAAAACCTAAAGCACCCTTTACGTCATCAACCATCATTATCAGTGCAAACTATAAAGAATAATATAGAACCGAGATCGCCAACTTTTAATCATGATAAGTTGGCGACAAAGTTGCCGCCGAGCTGTAAGCAAATTAAGCGCAAGCAAAGCAAGCGCAAGAAAAGCAAGCGCAAGAAAAGCTGGCAGCAGCTCAGCCGAGTTTGGCATAAGTGGCTAATGGTGGTGCTGGGTGTACCATTTTTAATTTGGGCAATCACTGGCCTTTATATGGTGGCAATAAACATTCACTATATTCACGGCGATTCCTTGGTTCACAACCATCAAACGACATTAACGCCAAGCGATATTAAGCTCCCCATTAAAGAGCTAGCTGGGCGTTACCCTAATATTCAATCTTTCAGTATTGCCATGTTAATTGATAAACCTGTTTATCAATTAACAATAGAATCCAATGAAAAGCATGGTAATAGGACGCTACTTGTTGACGCCCAAACGGGTGATCAGTTGTCGCCCCTCTCAAAAGCATTGGCACTCGCTGTTGCTGAACATGAATATACGGGCGATGGTGTGGTAATTAGCACCGAGTTAATCAGCGAGAATGCGTCATTTGAGTTAAGCGCAAGGCATTTACCTGTTTGGCGCATTGACTATCAAGGGGTCGATGCAGCCAGTATTTATGTGTCAGCGTTAACGGGGCAAGTGGTTACCAAACGCCACAACTACTGGCGTATTTTTGATTACTTCTTCCGCTTTCATTTAATGGATTATCAAGACGGTGATGCTGACAACCAATTGCTGTTTTGGACAATTGTCGCAAGCTTGCTGGCCGTACTTAGCGGTATGGTTTTACTGTATTTTCGCATGACATCTCGCATGAAATCCCGTATGACACCTCGTATGACATCTCGCAAGGCATTTCTCGTATTAAAGCCAAATCTTCGACAAGATCACAAGCCAAATACTGATTCTGTGCACTCATCTAGCGCCCAGCAAGGAGAGTCCCATGCGATGGATTAGAACAACGCATAAATGGCTATCTTTGCTATTAGCTCTGCAAGTATTACTTTGGCTACTCTCTGGTTTGTATTTTAATGTCATGGATAGCCACAAGGCACGTGGCAACACCTATCGCGCTAGCAGCAGCGCAGTGCAAGCGCTACATCAACCATCTGATATTGATATAAATCAGTTGATAGCGCCCAATATTATCCTTGGCAAAACGTCACCTGCAACGGATATTCAACTCACGCAATTGCTTGGTGAGCCGATTTACATTGTTCGTCATAAAAAAGGGCTGTATCGACATTTTGTCAATCACTACAGCTTGTTCCATGCTTATACTGGCGAGCCATTTAGCTTGGATGAAAGCCATATCAGCCAAATCGCCAAGGTAAGCTACTCAGGGCAAGGGGATATGGCAAGCGTGAGCTATTTTAAATCAAACCTGCCGGAATTTCCCCATCAGCAAAACCCAAGTTGGCAAGTCAATTTTGCTGATGAACTGGCGACAAGTGTTTATATTGAAGCCGCGACAGGACGAGTAATAGGCCATAGCGATCAACACAAACGCTTAACCGATATCGCTTTTATGCTGCACTTTATAGATTATGGCAAAAGCGGTAATTTTAACCATGGGCTGATTATTTTCTTTGCCTTGTGTTTCGTTTGGCTTGCCATCAGTGGTGTTACTTGGTCAGTGCAACTAGCGGCAAAAGGTGAATATCGAATTGGCAAAAAACGCAGTTAAGCTCATGACTTTTCATTACTTTCAATAAAGCCTGATTGCTTAATAATGTTAAGTGCCTTTACGAGTTCTGTGTGACTCTTTGCCGCGGTTAAGCTCACTCGAATCGCATTAGGGAAATGGTGGCTGACCGCAAAAACGCGCGCCGGAACAACCCGCACGCCTTGTAATTCCAGTTGCTCAGCGACGAAATCAGCGTCTTGATTTACGGGTAGCCAAACATGGGAGCAAAACGGTATTACTTGCTCAGTAAAGTGGTCATGAAAAACCTTGGCAAATAGTTTAAATCGCGTTGCTATCTCTTGCTGTTGTGCTTTAGTTCGAGCATGCGCTGTGCCATCGTCAATCCATAGTTTTGCAATCGCGGCGGTAAGTGGGCTAAGTTGCCAGCTTGTAGCATGGCTTTGTTGGTTAATTTGGTTCAGCACTGGGTGTTTACCGGCAATTACCGCAAAACGAATACCCGGCGATATCGCTTTGGCAAAGCTGGAAATCACAATAGATTGCGATTGAATATCAGCGGAAATAGGCGGCCTGTCAGAGAGCGCACCAATGACATACTCTTCAACAAACAAGATCTTTTCACGGCTAATAATCGCTTTAATATCGTTAATACGTTTGGCGTTCATCGACACAGCCGTAGGGTTTTGATAAAGCGGATCAGAGACCAATACTTTCGCTCCCGTGGTTCGAATAGCAAGTGCTAGGGCTTCAGGCACTAACCCTAAATGATCGCTTTTTACGCCATAAAGCTTGATGCCCATTTGTTTGGCAAGCGCTTTCATTCCGGGGAATGTGAGCTCGTTCACCAATACCACTTCGTCTTTTTGACAACACGCCATTAGGCTTATCATTAGCGCATTTTGTGCCGTATTAGTGATCAAACAGTGCTGGGCGCTGATCGGATAACCTAACTCTGATAGCCACTTTGCCCCAGCCAATTTCAGCTCAGCAACAAAGCTTGGCGATTGGTAATCTAGGTACTCGCTAAGCCCTCCAGCTTGTTCACTGAGTTTGGCAATTGCTAGCTCTAGCGCGTTATCTTTACTGTGTTTGTCGAGCAACTGTGCCGGCTGGTGCGTACTTAAATCGATCACGGTTTGTTCTGCCGATTGTTTTAATAAAAACAGTTCCGCTTCAGCGCTTTGGCCAAGTACATAGGTGCCGCGCCCAACTTCACCAGAAATTAATTGCTGCTTTGCTGCTTGTCGAAACGCCTTAGTCACAGTACTCAGGTTAATATCTAAGTGCCATGCGAGCTGGCGTTGCGGTGGCAGTTTTTCACCAATCGCGAGCTTACCACTGGCGATATCTTGTGCCATGGCATCAACAATTTGCAGGTAAAGTGGTTTATTGGAAGTGCTCGCTGAAAGTGCTTCTTTAAGATTAGGTGCCCAGATTTTATTGTCCGCCATACAATATAATTCTTGAACCATACAATTAAGGCTTCTATGCTTTTTGTCAAGTTTTTAGCCGATTCAGATCAATGAGGCCGTTATGTTTAACCTGTCAGACATCAATCACGCAGCCGATGTTATTTATCAAATTATGCCGCCAACCCCGCAATATAACTGGCCGCAATTGTCAAAGCAATTGGGCTGTGATGTTTGGGTAAAACATGAAAACCACACACCAACCACGGCCTTTAAAGTGCGCGGTGGCATTTACCTACTGAATCAATTGATGCAGCGCGCTGACAGGCCTGCAGGTATTTTGTCGGCAACACGCGGTAATCACGGACAAAGCTTATCGTTTGCTGGTCAAAAAACAGGAATGCCAGTGACTATAGTTGTTCCCGAAGGCAATAGCGAAGATCAAAATGCGGCGATAAAAGGTTTTGGTGCCAATTTAGTGGTGCACGGCAAAGACTTTGAAGCGGCGCGTCAGCACAGTGCCACGTTAGTGGAAAGCAGTGGTTATCAACCTGTAGCACCATTTGCGCCTGAGTTGGTGATTGGGGTTGCGACCTACGCACTGGAATTTTTACAAGCCGTAAAAGAGTTAGATGTCGTTTATGTGCCAATCGGCATGGGTTCAGGTATTTGTGGCTTGATCAAAACCCGTGATTTACTCGGAATAAAAGCTGAAATTGTTGGCGTAGTGGCCGAGGGGGCACCTGCTTTTGCTGAATCATTCAACGCTGGCAAAATCATTCCTGGTCAAGACGTGAATACCTTGGCTGATGGGGTTGCCACTCGCACACCGCTACCTGAGGCGTTTGAGATCATTAAAGGTGGTGCCAGTCGCGTGATAACGGTGACCGAGCAACAAATTACGCAGGCCATGTACTTGTACTTTAAAACAACACACAACCTAAGTGAGGGAGCTGGTGCTGTCTCGCTCGCAGGCTTGATTGCTGAGCAAGGAAAGATGAAA
Source organism: Thalassotalea euphylliae (assembly GCF_003390335.1). Taxonomy (NCBI): domain Bacteria; kingdom Pseudomonadati; phylum Pseudomonadota; class Gammaproteobacteria; order Alteromonadales; family Colwelliaceae; genus Thalassotalea; species Thalassotalea euphylliae. The sequence goes on along the minus strand of NZ_QUOU01000001.1, from coordinate 2,761,853 downwards.
GGCAAGCGTGTCGGGGTTGTGCTTTCTGGTGGTAATATCGACTTTGCTCGCTTTAGTGAATATATTTCGCCTTATCTTTCTGGTGATTTAATGGCAAGCGTGGGGGCTTCTGCGGCCTAGCTTTTAGCAGCTCAGTTTATACCAGTTTAGTTTCAGCTGGTTGGGTAAATCGCTTACAATAGGCACATTATTTCTTACCTTTGATAAGTGCAATGATAAGCACAATCGTTTATGAACCGTAAAAAGAAAATCAAATCGACCTTGTTGGCGAAGCAGAAAAAAGCCAATGCTAAGCTACACAAAAGCAATAAGCCTAAATATATCTCGAAAGCAGAGCGCGCTAAGTTAGCTGAGCAAGTAGAAACAGATACCCTTGAAACCAATGGCTCAGCAGTAGATACTACAGATTAACTCGTCCTTTGCTAGCGCATTAAATGCGCTAATTCTCTTTGTCAAACGCCATTGATAACCATGCTATTGAAGTAACAAAATAGCGGTTTATTTGGCGCTAAGTACTTTTACCGCTTGAATATTATGTAACCAAATGTTGGTAACAGGCATAGTCTGTTGCACTGGTGATAAAGATAAGCTTATATGTCGTAAAACATATAACTCTAAACAAATCTCCCTATTGAAAATGAAAAGAATCATTCAGCTTTGCACCATATTTTGTTGTGGGGCTAGCATCGCACAGCACCATGAACAGGGCGAAAGGTATACCGACAAGCGGAATAACTTCACTCACCAAGCTAGATTGCTGGCTTATGATGGCAAAGCTGGTGATTCATTTGGCTATAGCACAGCAATTGATGGCACCACAATACTGGTTGGTGCATTTAAAGCCGATATTAACAATACTACAGATGCCGGAGCCGCTTACGTTTTTGTAAAAGGCGGTAGTAAACAGCATCAAAATGGCTGGTATCAACAAGCCAAGCTGGTAGCCGAGCCTGCCTTTGCACAAGATACTTTAGGTGGCAAAGTCGCGCTAAAAGGTGATATTGCCATGTTAGGCGTGATGCGACGCGATGATAAAGGGGAAGACGCTGGCGCTGTTGTTTCATTTGAACGTACATCAAGCAATTGGCGGCAAACCAAAATTTTTACCGCACCAGATGCAAAGCCGGGAGATGCCTTTGGTCAAAGCATCGCTCTCACCGACAAATACTTAGTTATTGGCGCGCCGCGTAACGATGCCTTAGGCAATGATTCGGGTGCCGCATACATCTATGTGCGAGAGCGCAACACTTGGCGCTATCAAACGAAAATCATAGCAAGCGATAGTGCAGCGGGCGATTTATTCGGCATAAGCGCAGCAATTGATGGCGATACTGTGCTTGTCGGCGCTGATTTACATGACGCAAAAGCAGAAAATGCAGGTGCCGTATATGTTTATCGGTTCGACGATAATAAGTGGCAGCAAGAAGCAAAATTAATGGCATCAGATGGTGGGAAAACCGATATTTTTGGTGTTAGGGTCGCTATTTCTGGTGATACGGCATTAATTTCGGCACGGCGAGACGATATTGACAGTTTAGGAGTAGATGCTGGCTCTGCCTATATTTTTGTTCGAGAGGGTAAGGCTTGGACAGAGCAGGTAAAACTCACATCGCCAGATGGTCGTGCTGACGACAGGTTTGGCCGTGGTGTTGCCCTCAGTGGCGATACAGCCATTATCAGCGCGATGAACCACGATGCCAATGGCAAAGACACTGGTGCTGTTTATGTCTACAACAAAGGCTCGGATGGTTGGCGTTACACGAACAAGATCATCGCTAAGCAAAGTACGGCAGGTGATAAATTTGGTTGGAATCTGGACTTATCTCATGGCATTGCCGTTATCACTACGCCTTATCATGCCGCTAAGGGCAATGAATCGGGAGCCGTCTTTATCCAAGAGTTAAAGCCCACCGCTAAATAACGCATTTATCAACTCTTTATAGCACTTATTATGCGAAACTAAGGCACCAAACTTTAGTCACTATTTTAAGTTATGATTGACGCTAACTTACCATAGCTTTCTGATTTTGGTGACGATACAATTCAAATTATCGTATTAGTCATACAAATGAGTTTGTTGTGTCTTTAATCCGTGATTTTCAACCCGCGATAATTGCGCGCAACAACCAATAAAACAGCTTTTAAGGCGTGGCCATGACAAGTTTTCAGCAAGTAATTCAACGTCGCGACTGGGAAAATCAGTCGTCTTTTCAAGTTAATCAAGTGCGTGCACATAGTCCGTTAAACGGTTTTAACAGCGTGGAAGATGCGCTATCTAATCAGCATGCTCAAAGACGCTCGTTAAACGGTGACTGGTGGTTTCGTTTGTATGATGCGCCAGAGCTGGTTGAAAGCGGTTTTGTTGAAGCGGGTGACAAAGCGTTTAGTGAAGAATTAGTAGCCAGCCAAGCCTGGTCAATATTACCTGTACCCGCGAATTGGCAGTTGCATGGTGTTGATAAGCCTATCTACTGTAACGTTAAATACCCATTTGAGGTCAACCCACCTTTTGTACCTGCTGATAACCCAACAGGTTGCTACCGCACAACGTTTGAAATGACCGAGGCAGAGCTCGCTAAACAACATTCAGTAATATTTGATGGCGTAAATTCAGCGTTTTACTTGTGGTGTAATGGCCATTGGGTTGGCTACTCGCAGGATAGTCGCCTGCCCAGCGAATTTGATTTAACGCCGTTCTTAAAATCAGGCTCTAATTACCTGTCGGTGATGGTATTGCGCTGGAGCGATGGTAGTTACCTTGAAGATCAAGACATGTGGTGGCTCAGTGGGATCTTCCGTGATGTTACTTTGCTGGCAAAACCTAAGCATCACATTAAAGACGTTTTTATCACGCCTGATTTAGACGCTTGTTACCGCGATGGCAGTTTAGCCATTCAAAGCCGAGTCAGTGCACCTGAGAACTATCAACTACAAGTTCAGTTATTTGATGGAAAAACTGCCGTGACTGAGCCGGTGTTATCAGGCTTTAACGAACAAGTGGTTGACGAAAAGGGCGCTTGGCAAGATGTTAGTTTTAGCGAATTACGGGTAAAGGCCCCTAAGCAGTGGAGTGCAGAGCAGCCAAATTTATATCGCTGTATTATTGCGCTACTTGATGAACAGCAGCAAGTGGTGGATGTGGAAGCGTATAACGTCGGTTTTCGCAAAGTCGAAATGCTTGATGGGCAGTTGTGCTTAAACGGTAAACCACTGCTTATTCGCGGTGTTAATCGCCATGAGCACCACCCAGAGCTAGGCCATGTCGTGACTGAAGCGGATATGATCCGCGACATTAAGTTGATGAAGCAACATAACTTTAATGCGGTGCGCACCGCGCATTATCCAAATCACCCGCGCTGGTATGAACTGTGCGATGAATACGGTTTGTATGTGTGCGACGAAGCCAACATTGAAACGCATGGCATGTTCCCAATGGGGCGTCTGGCGTCTGATCCGCAGTGGAGCCCAGCGTTCTTAAATCGCTACACACAAATGGTAGAACGCGATAAAAACCACGCCTCGATTATTATTTGGTCGTTAGGGAATGAGTCGGGGCATGGTGCCACGCATGATGCCATGTACGCCTGGTCGAAAGACTACGATCCATCGCGCCCTGTGCAATACGAAGGTGGCGGCGCTAATACTAAAGCCACCGATATTATTTGCCCAATGTACGCGCGTGTTGACAGTGATCAGCCCGTTGAGGCGGTGCCTAAATGGTCGATTAAAAAGTGGTTGTCACTGCCGAATGAAAATCGCCCCCTGATTTTATGTGAATACGCCCACGCCATGGGCAATAGCTTGGGTAGCTTTGCTGATTATTGGCAAGCGTTTCGCGCTTACCCGAGATTACAAGGCGGTTTTATTTGGGACTGGGTTGATCAAGGGTTAACAAAAACTATCGAAAGCGGTGAAAAGTTCTGGGCATATGGCGGCGATTTTGGCGATGAAGTCAACGACCGTCAATTCTGTATCAATGGCTTGCTCTTCCCTGATAGAAGCGTTCATCCAAGTATTTATGAAGCAAAATATTGTCAGCAATGCTTCCAATTTAGTTTGACTGAGGCATCAAACACTGCAACCAGCCAACAGTTTGCACTAGCGATTAGTAGTGAGTATTTGTTCAGAGCAACGGACAATGAACAACTGGTTTGGCAAATATTAGAAGACGGTAAGGTGATCGAAAGCCAGCAACTCCCCTTGCTAATTGCTGCCGAGCAAAGCCTTGAGGTAGTCATCAATACTGAATTTACCCGTAAAGCGGGCGCAAAATACCATCTAAACCTTGATGTTGTGCAAATAGCTGATTCAAGTTTTGCAACTGCTGGCCATGTGTTGGCAACCGAGCAGTTCGCGCTGAAAAACCATCAATCTCTAATACCATTTAAAGCGCCATTTGAAGTGACGGAGCCATCAGAGTCAGAGGCTCAGTCGTTAATCATTAACGAAGACCAAGATACTCTGTCAATTTCAGGCGATGGCATCGACGACAATACCAATAGCTTTGTCTTTAGTTGGTCAAAAACCAGCGGTCTACTCAGTGAATGGCATGTGGGCGAGCAGGCGTTGTTAGCCACGCCGCTCAAGGATAATTTCTATCGCGCGCCACTGGATAACGATATTGGCGTGAGTGAAGTCGATAATATTGATCCCAATGCCTGGGCAGAGCGCTGGCAAAAAGCGGGGCTAGGGCATTGGCAACAAAACTGTGTGCATTTGAGCGCAAAACCTTCGGGCAACAGTGTAGTGGTAACGGCGCTTTACCAATTTATCTATGGCGATAAGCTCGTCGCGCAAACTAAATGGCAAGGGCAAGTCACACCAAAAGGTAAGTTAATTGTCGATGTTGATGTGCAATTAAGTGAAGCATTACCGCCATTGCCGCGTATTGGTGTTGAACTAGGGCTTGCCATTTTTACAGATGGTAAGAGTGCAGATGATAAGTTTGCGGATAGTAACGCCGCAGATAAAAAGCGTGTTGAATGGCTTGGCAAAGGGCCGTTTGAAAATTACCCCGATCGTAATGCTGCGGCGCGTATTGGCTACTACCAAGCAACGGTTGATGCGTTACATACGAACTATATTTTCCCTACCGATAATGGTTTGCGCACCGATTGTCAGTCGTTAACACTTGATAAGCTTACTGTCGAAGGGAATTTCCACTTTGCTGTCAGCCAATACAGTCAAGAGAACTTAACCGCGGCAAAACATACGCATGAACTGGTTAAAAGCGATGTGCTACATGTTTATATGGATCATCAACACATGGGGGTTGGTGGGGATGATTCTTGGAGCCCAAGCGTTCATCCTGAATACTTGTTAGTTAACTCAAACTATCGTTATCAATTGGTGCTAATGCCAAATTAAGCCAGTTGATAAACACAAAAAGCCTGTCGCACGCAATGTGTGGGACAGGCCTTTGGAGGTATGGGGTTAGGCCGATTATGGCTGCTGACGCGTTGCTGTGATCACCACGTCACGAATATTAACGCCTTGTGGCTGCGCGTACATAAATTCAGCAGTGCGGGCGATATCGTCAGCGTGCAATACGCCTCCCATTGCATCTTTCCACGCTTGATAACCATCGATAATTTCTTGATCGCTAGTGTGACCTAATAGCTCGGTTTCAACCGCGCCTGGGCAAATTGCCATAACACGAACGCCCGTATCCGCAACTTCTTCTCTAACGTTTTCAGTGATCGCTGAAACGGCGAATTTAGTACCCACGTAGGCAGCGTGATTTGGGAATGATTTCTTACCCGCGATTGAGCTGATATTCATGATGGTACCTTGATTACGAGCCTTCATATCGGCTAGAACAGCTTGCATACCATTTAACAACGCCATTACGTTAACATCGTACATACGTTGCCATTCGCTAGGGTCTTGAGTATCAATTTGACCTAGCATCATCAGACCTGCGTTGTTAATTAAGCAATCAACCGCGCCAAATTTTGCTTCTGCCTCTTTGATTGCCGCCTTGAAGGCTTCGCTGTCGGTGACATCCACTTGGCGACACATCGCATTGGGTAGCTCAAGTGCTTCAATTTTTTCGATGCGGCGTGCGACCAATAACAGTGGGTGTCCTGCTGCTGAAAAACGCTTTGCCATTGCTGCGCCAATACCTGAACTTGCGCCCGTAATTACGATAAGTGATTTCGTCATAATTTTTTCCTCAACACTATTCAAAAAGGTTTGTTGTCTTTCACAACACGACAACAGTGGGATAACTATAGCGTTTCGCTTTATAATGATAAATATAGGTAATTTGAAAACATTGTTAGGTTTACGTGAACAGTATTTCATGGCGAGGCATTCGCGCCTTTTTATTTGTCGCGGAGCATGGCAGCTTTACAACGGCTGCGGAAGTCTCTGGCTTTTCAAAAGCGAATTTGAGCCAGTTGGTGACTGAACTAGAGCGTAGCTTGAGTGTTCAACTTTTGCATCGCACCACTAGGCAGCTGAGATTGACGGAAGTTGGCGAGGGCTATTATCAGCGCTGTAAGCGGGCAATGGGTGAGCTTGATGGCGCCGCAGAGTGGGCGTCGCAAGCAACGGATGAGCTCAAAGGTAAAATTCGCATGAACTCTGTCGGTGGCTTGTTAGGGGAAGAGTTAATCGCCCCGTTAGTCTTGAGCTTTCAGCAGGCGCACCCTGAGGTGCAAGTAAATTTAGACTTTTCTAGTGTTAGGGTTGGCCTGATTGAAGATCACTACGATGTCGTGTTACGTATGGGCTCATTGCCAGATTCGAGCTTAATAGCACGTAAAATCTGTGCGCTTACCACGCGATATATCGCAAGCCCCGAATTTTTAGCACAACATCCTGAAATTAGTAGCCCAGAAGATTTACAGACATTGCCGTTAATCTATGGCTCTGTCGATAACTGGGTAATGAAACGTGGTGATCAGCAAAGTGTCATTCATATTGATAAAGGAATAAAAATTATCAGTGGCCGGGTGATGCACAATGCCGCACTTAGTGGCTTAGGTATTACGCGCTTGGCTGATGTTTACTGTCAGGCCGATATTGCGCAAGGGCGCTTAGTCGAAGTATTGCCGGAATGGTCAGAGCAAACTGATATCTCATTGGTATGTCCGCCGATCAGGCATCAGCTGACCCGGGTGCAAGCGCTGATGAATTGGATTGCGGATCACTTTAATGATAAATATCAACAAATTCTGAGAGGCTAATGGGCAGCTTCGCGTCTATTCGAAATATGGATAATAGCCATTACTGTATGTTAAAGGGAGTTTTTGAGGCATTGAGTTGAGTGATTAGGATATTAAACCGCGCTGGCAAACTTTTTACAGTGTTGCCAGCGCTATGCTTTTCAATAATCCTAGCTAGCATCTGGTTGATTGGCTGGCTGTGCATCAATAAAGGCGGGTAACGTATTGCAGTATTGATAAATCGCCATAATACGTGGAAACGCAGCCATATCGACATTAAATCGCAGTGCATTAAATACCTGTGGTATTAAATAGATATCAGCTAGAGTGAGCTGAGTGCCAAAACAAAAGTTACCTTGGCGTTTGTTCTGGTTGTGGTCATCCACTAGCTGCTGTTCTAACGCACTAAAGCCGGTAGTTATCCAGTGATGCAGCCAAGCCAATTTTCCTTCGTTGCCACCACCGAGCTCGTCAGCAACATAATTAAGTACACGTAAGTTGCAAATTGGGTGAATATCGCACGCGATTTGGTTACACCAACTGCGCACAGTTGCGCGCTCCAGTGCACTGCTGGGCAATAGTGGCGTGTCAGGAAAGGTTTCCTCTATCCACTCCAAAATTGCTGGTGATTGGCTGAGCATTTCGTCATCATCAGTTTTTAGGCTAGGCACTAGCCCTTGCGGGTTAATAGCCAAATAATCCGCTAATTTGTGCTCGCCTTTTAGCAAATTAACGGACACCTGCTGATAGCTCATGCCTTTAACATTAAGCGCAATACGCAGTCGATACGCTGCCGATGAACGAAAATAAGAATAAAGCTCCATAGGGTGCTCCTTTTCTTTTAAACTTTAACGTTGGCTGGCACTTTTGCTGGCAAGATTGTACTGCTTACTTCACCAAAACCGATGCGCTTTGCACCCGCTTTTTCACAGTAACCACGCATAATCACGGTATCACCATCTGCCAAGAAAGTGCGTGACTCGCCATTGGCTAAGGTAATTGGTTGTTTGCCACCATGAGTGAGTTCCAGTAATGAGCCAGCTTCCGCTTTTTCTGGGCCTGATTGGGTGCCAGTGCCAAGTAAATCGCCCGCTTGCAAGTTACACCCATTGACGCTGTGATGCGCCACCATTTGTGCCACTGTCCAATAAGAATGTTTAAAGTTGGACGTCGACACATGATTTTCCTCGGCCGAACTTGACGTTTTTAATAGACAATCAAGTGTGACATTAAATTGGCCTGCTGCTGAGTTTTGCGCAGAGGTCAAGTATTCCATTGGCTGCGGATCAGCTTCACTTCTAGTGAACGCCTCGCGAAACGGTGCTAACGCTTCTGTGGTCACAATCCAAGGTGAAATGGTGGAGGCAAAACTTTTCGCTAAAAATGGCCCTAGCGGCTGGTATTCCCATGCTTGAATGTCGCGTGCTGACCAATCGTTAAACAAACAAAGGCCGAATACGTGATCTTCGGCGTTGTCGATACTAATGCGCTCGCCGAGCTGATTGCCTTGACCAATAAAAATCCCCATTTCCACTTCGTAATCTAAGCGTTTACAAGGGCCAAAGCTTGGCTCAGTGGCATCGGGTGCTTTGGTTTGTCCGCATGGGCGCGGGAAGGTTTGGCCGCTAATATCAATGCTCGAGGCTCGGCCGTGATAACCAATGGGCACCCATTTATAGTTTGGCAGCAATGGATTATCTGGTCGAAATAATGAACCGACCGCGGTTGCATGGTAAATTGACGAGTAGAAATCGGTGTAGTCGTGAATATGACAAGGCAGCTGATACTCCGCCTCTTGCTGAGCGACTAAGCAAGCTTCCACTTGGCTTTGCTCGCTGGCACCTGAGCGCAGGGCTTTTGATAGTGCTAAACGCAAGGCGCTCCAAGCATTTTTACCCATAGCCATAAACTCGTTGAGTTGTGGTTTTGCCGCAACAATTAGTGCTTGCTGAGCAATGCCAGAGAAGATGCCCAGTTCGGCTAATGCGGCAAGGTCGACAATCTGATCGCCAATGGCAACGCCGCCGCGATAGGCTTGTTCCGTGCCTGATGTTCTAAAACTGGCAAACGGCAAGTTTTGAATAGGAAAGTCGGTACTGCCGCTATTCGCAGCTTCAACCCAACTGGTTAACGCAATATCATGTGTTTCGTTTAATTGGCTCATTTTTCTGCTCTATTTACTCTAAGAGTGATGTGGTAATTAATTTGTATCTGTTAGCAAAGTTAAGCTTGGCCAGTATAAAACTTTTTCAGCCCTTGCCAGCAGTCTAAGTAATCGTTTTGTTTGGCTGGTGTTTCCAACGCGAATTTAGTCGGTGCGATGACGTAGCGCGACTCAAACATAAAGGCCAAGGTGTTTTCATAACGCTTAGGTTCAAGCTTTGCATTCGATGCTGCTTCGAAGACATCAGCTTCTGGGCCATGTGGTGTCATGCAGTTATGTAAACTCATGCCGCCGGGTGCAAAGCCTTTTTCTTTCGCGTCGTAAACCCCTTCAATCAGCCCCATAAATTCGCTCATAATATTGCGGTGATAGTAGGGCGGTCGGAAGGTCTCTTCGGCGACCATCCAGCGCGGCGGGAAGATAACAAAATCGACATTAGCGGTGCCAGCCGTGCCTGAAGGTGACGTTAATACGGTAAATATTGATGGATCGGGGTGATCATAACTAACGGTATTGATGGTATTAAACTTGGCTAAATCGTATTTGTAGGGAGCCGAATTACCGACCCAAGCAACGACATCTAGCGGTGAATGATCAAGCTCGGCGCTAAACAGGTTACCGGCAAATTTCGCCACTAGTTCGAATTTATCGTCAATATCTTCAAACCAAGCGACCGGGTACTCAAAATCTCGTTCATTGGCGTAACCGTTAGCCCCCACTGGGCCGCGCTCTGGCAGTTCAAGCGGCGCACCGTAATTTTCACATATATAGCCACGGGCATTGCCTTCTGGCAGGATAATTTTAAATTTAATGCCACGCGGAATAACGAGAATGTCACCGGGTTTGACTAGCAATTTGCCTAGTTCGGTATAAGCCAGCAATTGTCCCTGCTGAGGGACAATAAGCAGCTCACCATCGGCGTTGTAGAAAAAGCGCTTATCCATATCGGTATTCACGCTGTAAACATGAATGCCAATGCCCGTTTGTGTATTGGCATCGCCATTAGCGGCAATCGTGGTTAAGCCATCAATAAAATCCGTTGGTTTACTGGGTATCGGCAGCGCATCCCAACGCATCACATTGGGCGGGGCTGCGACTTCAGTGATTGGCGCGGTGCGAATTAAGCCGTTGTCGATTGGGGTAAAGTCGCCCATGGCAATGGAAGGGCGAATACGGTACGTCCAAGTGCGGCGGTTTTTATCGCGCGGTGCAGTAAATGCGGTGCTATTAAATTGCTCGGCATATAAGCCATACTTGACCTTTTGCGGGCTAAATTGACCTTTCGGCAGGGCATTGGGCAAGGCTTCTGTTTCATGTTCATTGCCAAAACCTGAAAGGTAGCTTAGCTCGTCAGGTATTGCTTTATCGAGTTGTGTCGCCATCATGGTCCCCATGGTGAATCGCTTGTTGTTTTTATTTTTTAATCTGTTTTTGAGTTAGTTGTTTTGTCGGTTGCTGTTTGCGGCAGCTCGATAGACATTTTTTGCAGCAGCTTTTCAGTCAGTATTTTTAACTGTGCCTGCTCTTCACTGGTGAGTAACTGCAATATTTGCTGCTCGGCTACTCGAACTTTCGGTACGATTGCTTGATAGCGAGCAACGCCTTTTGCTTTCAGGGTAAAGTGTGTGAAACGCATGTCGCTAGTACTTTGCTGACGTGCGACAAGGTTGGCTGCCTCTAATTGTTTGAGCGCGCGACTGACCGGCATTTTTGCCAATTTGGTAAAAGTACAAATGTCTTTCGCTGAAATATGCGCCTTGTTATCTCCATCGATGTGCATTGCCAGTACCGCCAGTATTCGCCATTCATTGCGCGTCATACCAAATGCTTGACGATAAAATGCGCCAACATGATCACTTACATGGCTTTGTAAAATCGATAATTGATATGGAAAAAACGCTCTAAGATCGAGTGGTTTTATATTGCTATTGGACATTTTTACAAACTACTGTTGTTCGGCATTGTTACTCGCTTTAAAAAGTGCACAAGGCGAAAATTAAAGTCGTTATTGAATGTTAGTAACAAATGTTACTAAGTGGAAGTGATAGGCCGTTTGCGAGCTTTTGATGCTGTAAATTAGCTTTTACAGCTTGTGTAAATTGAGCGAATTTACTGGCGCGTGTGAGAACGTTGTTGCGCTAGCGATTTTTTCAATGTTGGGTTTAAATGAAAAACACTATAAAACTGAGTGGCTTAGTGCATAATGGAAGGAAAAATAAAGTCAGAAAGATGGAATAACTTCTGTTGAAAAAATGGAGAGTAAAAATGAGCAAGCAAGCACACAATCAACAAAAAAAAGCTGCGCATAAATCTGATCTAAAACCTGAATGCAAAGGCGGAAAACCAAGGTTAAAAGAATCAAACGATCCAATGGATCTTATCAGAATGCAAACCGAGTTTGCTTTGTTTGAGTCTATGTTACAGTCAAAAACACTGACTATTTTAGTGATATTGGCGGTTGTACTCTTTGGCAGTTTTTTCTTATTTCTCTATAAAATGGCTGGCGCAGCGTAATGACAACTTCACGCTAACTCACATGTAGCCGCCGAAATTGTGATGGTGTACAGCCCATCCAGCCTTTAAATACTCGCGAAAAATTGGACGTATCGATAAAACCAACCGCTTCGGCGATACTTTCAATGGACGCTTTACTATTTTGCAATTGCCAGCAAGCTAGCTCTGCTCTGACTTCATTGAGCAGCGCTTGAAAGCTGGTATGTTCACTTTTCAGCTTTCTGATCAAGGTACTCACTGACATCCCCATGGCACTGGCGACTTGTGCTTGCGAGCTACAAAGCACGTTAGCGCTAAATAAATGAGTTTTAATGCGCTCGGACAAGGCGCCGCCTTGCTCACGAATTGCAATTAATTGATGGCATTCACGCAGTGCGTTACGGTAGGCGTAATCGTCGGCGGTGAGTGAGTGGGTGTTGAGTAATTGGTGAGGTATTTCAACAAAAAAATGCTCGCTGCTAAATGTGTAGTCAAACTCAGGAAAGAACTCGCGGTATTTCGCTGACCACTCGGGTTTGGCATATGGCAATGACACCGGAATACTTGCTGCTTTCTTACCTGTCGTTTTTTCCACGATATCGCAGAATGAACCGAGCAACATCGGATACATCACTTGCGTAAGTTCTTGTAGTGGTGACCGTTCATGGATAGTGAAGCGCGCGCCAAAATCAGTTGCCTGATATTCAAAATTAAACAAGGTAATACGCGTTGCCATGGCTTGCTCAATTAGCTTAAACGCACTTTTCACCGTTGGTGCGGTAACTGCGCCATAACCCAATGAACCGTGCACTGAAACTGGCAGTAAACGCGCAACTTCAAGGCCAAGCCAAGGCTTTTGCATGATAGCGAGGGCATTTAACACAAGGCGCCGAAACTGTTCAAAACTGATAAAGCGTTGCTGCTCGAGCAGAGTTTGCCAGGTAAGCGTACTGCCGATAAGTAAGCGCTCGATAGCAAAACCATTATTTTTAATGTAGGCGCATAAAATTCTGGCATAGCTAGGGTGTATTGATGGCTGTAACCACCAATTTTCGCGGTGCAGTTTGTCAATATCACCTGTCATTGCAACCTGTCATTGCAGAGCCACTTCCTGCGCTTTTATCGATAATCGAATTGATCTGGTACTCGCTGAGCCGTTGTCACAGTATTGACAAAATATGACGATTATCGGTGAATTTCAACGGTTATTTTATGAGCAGCAATGGTGTTTGATAGTGCAACGACAATAATAACGCAATAAGTGAGCAGGGCATGCACTTAGGACACACCTTTATTGCTGAAAATGGCGAAGTTTATATCGATAAAAAGCGCTACATGTGGCTGCTTTCACTGCTAACACCAATAATTGCCGTTGCTGGCCCTGTACTGTTTATCGAATTTGGCAGTGAGTGGCTTTTGTGGCTCTATCTGCCGATATGGTATGTGCTGTTCCCGTTGCTAGATATGCTATTAGGTGAGGACACAAGTAACCCGCCCGAGTCAGTTATTGAGCAACTTGAGGCCGATGTTTACTATCGCATTATTACCTTGCTGCACGTGCCTTTAGTGTTAATGACCTTTGTCTTTTTAGGCTGGTTTGTGGCCAATTATGAGCTGTCACCTATGGGCTATATAGCGGCGGCATTACTGTCGGGGTATATAGGCGGCCACGGATTAAATATTGGTCATGAACTTGGTCATAAGCGCTACAAATTTGATCGTTGGATGGCCAAAGTTGTGTTGGCACCAGCGGCCTACGGCCACTTTTTTATTGAGCATAATCGCGGCCATCACAAACACGTGGCAACGCCAGAAGATCCTGCTTCGGCAAAAATGGGCGAGAGTATTTATCGGTTTGCATTGCGTGAATTACCGGGTGGTTTTTTACGGGCATATCAAGTTGAGAAAACAAGGTTCCTCAAAAAAGGGCGGTCGCCATGGACAATGCAAAATGAGTTTATTCAAACCATGGCAATGACAATTGGCTGTTATTTGGCAATGGCTATTTGGCTGGGGACGTCGGTTATCCCGTATTTGCTCATTTCGGCGTTTTGGTCGATGTGGCAACTTACCACAGCAAATTATATTGAACACTATGGGCTCAAGCGTAAAAAGCTGGCCTCAGGTCGTTATGAAAAGCCTCAGCCGAAACACAGTTGGAACAGTAACCACATTTTTTCTAATTGGGCATTGTTTCATTTACAACGCCACTCTGATCATCATGCCAATGCCGCGCGCAGTTACCAGTCGCTAAGACACTTTGACGATTTACCCTCATTGCCCAATGGGTACTTTGGGATGTATATTGTCGCTTTTATCCCATGGCTGTGGTTTAAAGTTATGGATAAACGCTTAGTTGCAGTAACTGGGCAAAAGCTTGATGAGATTAATATCTTGCCAAGTAAACAAGAAGCCTTAGTGCGTAAATATCATTTACAGTCAGATTGACCAGCGATATGCTGTAAAATGCTTGAATTAACTCAGTTAGGCAAAATGAGACAAAGCTAAATAAACGCACAAGCATAGTGCTTTATTTTTCTGTAAAACGATAAGAACGCTACTAGCTCACCAAATTTATGAATAAAAACACGATTCCCCATTTTATTGGCGTGATTGCCAGCGTGATTGTGATCGCTTTTCTAGTTAATCTTACCATTGTCGATGACTGCTTGGATAACGGTGGTGCCTTTAGCTATGAAACAGGCCAGTGTGTATTGGCAAATCAAGAAATATATGTGGCAAGTTATCACACTTATCTTGTTGCCTTGTATTTCTTTATCGGCGTCACAGTTGCGTTTTGTATTTCTAAGCTAGTGCGCAAAATAATAGGAAAGAGAGATGGAATCTAAATTGTTAAAAATAAAGCTGAAAGCGGGATCGAGAGCAGATTTAGACAGCTTAGTTGCTTATATGCGAGAAAACATAGCCCATCCTCGTGATGAAATGTCACAAAAAGGCTACTTTTGGGACTCTATTTTTATTGAACAAACTGACAAGGCAGATTTTCTCTACATTGTGATTAAATCAGAAGACTTTTCAACAATTATGGTGGATGAAAGCGAGCTATCGCTAACACCTTTTCGCCAAGTATATGATGACTTTAAAACCAAGTGTTGGTTGCCAGAGCCTTATGAAGACTTAGAGCCGGTATTCTGCTTTAATTCAGCGATGCAATTTTCAAACAACTAAAGGCCAAATCATTTAGTGTGATATTAAGCTTGTGTTTAGCTGTGGCAATAACAGCCTTTAGCATCACTCACCACTAGGTTAGCGGCATAGCCTTTTTGTAGGTTACTTAACACCGTTTGGGCAAAACCATTGGTTTGCGAACAGGCGATACCTTCACCATAGGGGCCAAAGTACACCAATTGCCCCTTGTCGATAATTGCCACTGCTGGTGTTGATGGCACAAGGGCTTGAAGTTGCCCTGTAAGTGTCAGCTGCTTAATGGCAAAGTTGTCATTAATAGCTTGTTTGTTAATGGCGTTAATATGGCGTTCGCTAACCGTATTACAGTGGCAACCCGCTTGCTGAAAATGAACGATAGCACGCTCACTTGTTTTAAATTCAGGCGTTTTCTGCCAGTTAGCTAACACTTCTTGATGGGATAGGGCGACTAAGAAGCGATTCGGGTCAAATTCAACCACGCGTTTATTGATCAGATAGGCAAAACTGATGATAGTGATAAGCACCCAGCTTACCACTATCAGTATTTGACGCTTTTTAATGGTCATCTTTGCTAATCGCACTAATTAAGCAGCGCTTTACTCAAACGGCTACTTAAAACGCGTGATACAGTCAGCGAGTGACTTAGCCACATGATCAACCGATAGCGCTTCGTTCGCCAATAGCAGAATTTTTTCCTGATCTTGCTGTGCGGTTGCACGCAGGGTTTCAGCGCTTTGTGCGATGCCATCAGTTGTTGATGATTGCTCTTCAACGGCAGCAGCAACACTCATTGATATTGCACTGGCTTGTTCAACCATATTGGCAACTTCCGCGATTTGATCACGCGCAGTGTGGGTTTTATCAATCACTGACTGGACGATATCTATACTCGATGCCATCGCGTCAGTGGTTGACTGTGAATAGCCTTTCAGTAAGGTCAGTGTTTCACTGATTTTATCAGTACTTTCTTTGGTGCGATTAGCCAAGGCGCGCACCTCATCAGCAACTACCGCGAAACCACGGCCTTGTTCACCAGCACGTGCCGCTTCAATCGCGGCGTTAAGGGCTAATAGGTTGGTTTGATCAGCAATGCCCGTAATTTCTGATAATACCGTTGCAATCGCTTCCGTTGAGTTTGCCAGTTCAACAACATGCTCATTGGTTTCGTGCAAAGCCGTGGTTAACGCTTCCGTTTGCTGGTTGATGCCGGAAATATCGTCGTTCGTTGATTGTGTACTGGCATTCGCTGACTGCATTTGATCGCTGAGTTGGTTACTCTCTTGGGCAATTGATTGTACGGTAACGGCCATTTCTTCAGCGGCAGTGGCGATCATCTCGGTTTCTTGCTGGCGTTGCTGTGATGATTGTTCTAATTCTTTTTTGGCGTTTACCAAATTGCTGGCATTCTGCGTTAGCTCCATCACTTGCATCTGGGCGTGGCTGATCAATTGTGAAATTAGTTTTAACAAGCCGTTAAAGCTTGCCAAGGTTTTGTTATTGCCACTGGTATGCATTGATAAATCGATAGCTTGTTCGTCAGCCGTAAGCTTTTCGGTAACATCACAAAGTTCATGGCCAGTGGCACTTGCTTGAGCCATTGATTTTGCCATATAGCCGGCAATAAAGGCCTCTGTAATTGCATATACCGCATGGATAAGCACAGTAGTGAAAGCAAGTCTGTCCTCATCAAAAATATACACGCCAGCATTACTTGACTGCATAAAATAAAACGCCAAATGATGAATAGCGACGCAGCCAATCGCTGTGACGAAAATTCGCCAATCTTGGAAAACGATCAGGAAGGCCATCAAAATAAAAATTTCAAAATGTACTTCAATTAAGCCATAGGTTTGGTGAATGTGTAAGGCTGCGAAGATCATTACGCCAAGTGCGCAAACATGGCGTGTTAATGCTGAATTAGGCGCACTGTTTAGGAAATACAGTGGCACTAGCATTGCTGGTAAACCTATTAAAAACGCTGATACAAAAGATTGATATACAAATCCAAGTATGACGCTCTCGATAAATAATGCTACAACGAGATAGCTAAATAGTTTATGTATGTTATTCATAGGATCCCCCACTTTTGGAGTGATTCCTGTATTTATAATAGGCCCTTCACTGGGCAATCACTACCACTAACCGAACTTAACGTTGTTGTTAGCTCAAATAATAGACAGTTGTAAAAAGGCGTGAATTCTATGTAGGTTAGGTGTTAAATGCAATATAAATTTGATGTTAATCAGCAAGTGTTTAGGGAGTTTGTTATTATAGTGGCGCTGTAAATATTTTCCTTAAATAAATAGTCATTCAAACGAGCCGTAATTTTGGATAAAGAGTTAAAAAATGCACTTGAACACTTTGAACAACTCAATGTGCTTATTATTGACGATAATACGTTAGTTCATGGTGTATTGACTGATGCGCTTAGAGGGCTTGGCATCAGAGAAATTAAGTGTGCGCAAAATGCGTATTACGGATTGCGCCTTTGTGAACAAATGCACTTTCACATAGTGATATGTTCATTCAATGTGCAAAGCGATAAAGATGGCTTTCACTTGCTGGAAGAGCTCAAATTTAGGGGTTTTGTTAAGAAGAGTACTGTCCTGATATTTTTGAGTGCTGAAACGAGCGAAACACTGGTTAACTCTATCGTTGAATTGCAACCGGATGACTTTTGGGTCAAACCGTTATCGCCAAGCAATGTGAAAAAGCGTTTAACTTATGCGCTGCAAATAAAACGAAAATTATTCAGTATTTACCAAGCGGTTGATCACAAAAACTTTGCCAAAGCGATTTATTATGCTGATCGCTTCCTACTAGATTCCAGCTTACAAAAGTATTTTCCCAATATGCTGCGCATGAAAGGTGAGGCCTATTTAAGCCTTCGAGAGTTTGTTGAGGCAGAGCGTTTTTTCAAAGATCTTTTAACTCAGTATCAGTATTCTTGGGTCCATTTAGGTTATGTGCAAGCCCTGTTAAAACAGGGGCGAATTGATGAAATTCACACCCTGCTCGCAGAGCTAGTCGACAAGCCAGATACGCGCTTTGCTACTCATGATATGTTGGCGCAGTATTACATTGAGCAAGAAAACTACGCACAGGCTTACCAAGAAATTAAACGGGCACGTGAATTAGCGCCGCGTAATATTGAACGCAATAAAAAATTCTGGGACTTAGCACGGCTTAATCATGATCACTTAGGTCAGTACCAAGCGACTAAAGCGATTGCCACACACGCAAAAAATTCGGTTCACGACTCGCCAAGGTTATTGTTAAACGTGGTGCGTGCGGGGATCGACCTGGCCAATACACTGGCTGATAGCAATGGTGATAAAGTGTTGGCAGAAGCAGAGCGGTATCTTAAAGCGCTCGAAACTGGCGGTGAAGGCGAGTCATTCCGCGAAGAGATTTTGGTCGCGCAAGCGAGAATTTGCAACGTGCGCAAGCAGGTAGAGCGAGCAACTCGTATAGTGGAAACTCACTTGTCGCTGCGCACCAGCACGGATATTGAAGACAATTTGGACAAGGTAAAGGTCTTCCACGAGCTTGGCATGCGCGAAGAAGCGCTAAAAATTTTACAAGCGATTGGCAATCAAATAGCTGGTGAGAGCTTAACCAGTCAAGTGGTGACTAAGTACATTGAACAAGAAATGGATGAGCGACAAGCAATCTTTTTTACCGCTCGTCAGTTGCATGAAATGGCCGTTGAACATTTTCAAAAGAAGCGATTGGAGCCGGCATTGGCATCGCTTGTTCAAGCGTTACAGTTATCGCCGAAAAATACTAAGTTAGCGATGAACCTAATCAAAGTACTCATAACGATTAAACGCGAAGCGCACTTTACCAGTGAGCATGAAACACTTGCCGAGCAAGGCTTTAACATTCTCAACGATCACCATTTTAGCGGTAGTTCACTTGAAGCGGTCAATAAGCTCAAAGCGCAATGGCAAGCGTCAATGCATTAGCCGTAGACGCGCTAGACATTATTGTTAGTCAAGATTTCGAGACCCACATTCTTTTCGAACTTAACGCTGTCTGGCAATGACGATGCTAGGTCGCTCATCAATAGCTCTTGGCGAAAACAGTGAGGGCAGGAGAACGAAAAAACTCTCTAATTTCAGCTTTATTAGCGACAGACGTCGCCAGCATTTGGTAATGAATATCTTTGGGAAATTGAGCTGCGGTGACAGTCACTAAGATAAGCAGCCATGTTGTTAACAACACATACATTCGCATCATTCCTTCCTTGAAATAGCGTTCTAGTTGCTTTGTTAGTAATAATTGATCATTAACCACACATGAAATCAACTCATTCATTTAGTTATCTTTTAGCTACTTTCTTCGCAGTTTGACTTCCTCTCGGGCGATGTAAAACAAGGTGTCATTGGCAGAAACAGACATCGGCGAATTGACCGCAAAAACAAAGGTCCCTGGTTGGCAAAAAATCTGGCCACTGTCGACGGTAATATAGTTAGACAATTGTTCATCATTGGTTTGATTACGAATTAACAGCTTGGGCTTTTGTTTGTTTGTCCAACCAATTGGTGTCAGTTGCTTGAACACCGAAAAGCTGTGTTTGGTGAGACTATCATTTAACGTGATGTCGGTTAAGGTGATATCGGTTTCACTTGGCGATGTCTGCCAGTTTAAGCTGGTATCTGGTGCAAGGCTGATAAGTTTGGGGTCATGTATGACATCTATTTCGACGGGCAATTCGCGTAACGTGAGATCTTTTTGTTCGATAAAGGCCATCAGTCCGTTTTCGGTCAATTGGTGGCTTTGCTGCTCTTGCCCATCACCACACTGCACAGAAATGATCGGGCAGTTAAATGCCTGCTCAAAAATAGCGCCCAGTTTGAGATTAGAGACAATTAACGTCTGGCAAAACAACGAAGATAGCGCAAGGTGGTCATGGCTTTGTTTAATGCTCATGGCAAATGGTTTGCTTGTTGTTTGGCTGTTTTGCACATCGACGATGGCTTCTGGTTTCACTTGTCGAATGCTACTTGCCAATAATTGCGCACGTAAATAATAGTGGCTGAGGCTAGTTGAGCCGAAACAGCGATCTAAATTAGTCCCATTTGGCAATGTTTGGTTGCCAAAAAAGGGCTTTTGCTGCGCAGCTTCTACTGATGCGATCAGGATACGAATATTCACTTTCAATTTGGCAAACGCATTGGCTTTAATTAAGCGGTGTATCGCAATTAAGCCGGAAGGTGAGTTGCCGTGAAGTAAGGTGGTAACGACACGCCAAGGGTGTTTTTCATGGCCGACAAAGTCAATCACACTGGCCGAGGATAGCGATTGCAGCCACGCGAGGGGGGTTGCTGGTACATCGTCTGCTGCTAAGTTTTGATAATAATCGATTTTACTGTAGTCAATTGTCATAGCTCGCCTCAATTTACTGATATTGCAGGCTAATAATCAGCGAACACTGCCATTAACGCGGTTTTGCTCGCCCGTTTACCGCCTATGCTGTTGTTTACCTTTATGCTGTGTTTGCCTATATGCTTCGCAAGATCTTGGCCTTTTGGTCAATTGGCTGTCGGAAAAAGTGCGAACTCTTTGCCTTAAAGCTATGTTTGCCGTAACTATGTACACCAAAATTTCTAATCAAAGTTAATGTACAGCCAAAACGAAAACTAGGCGGCAAACATCACACATCTGCAATATACTGTCGCAGTTTTCGGCGTTTGGCTTTTTGAGCGAGGTCAATGAATAAGGTTTTTGTACTGTTAATATGTGTTTTTTCTTTAAATATCATGGCCTTATTTATGTTGTAAAGTGAGTATTTTGAACTACTTATTTAGCTCTGCTTAATAAATGTTCGTTTACAACTGAAAAAATTTTAACCATATGGTTATAAAATTCCTTTATTTAATCTTTCTTTAACATTAATTTAACACTTGAGGGTCAAAATTTGACCGTATTTAGTGAGGTCAAATTTTTACATCCGATAACATCCAAGAGTTTCCGAGGAAAATATGAAAGATAATAATGATAAGAAGTTTTCGAAGGGTATGCGGCTTAGCCCTTTACAAAAGGTATTTTTAGCAGCTTTTCCAATGAGTTTAGCAACTGCAGTATCTGCTGAGCAGCAAGAAGTTTGGTTGGAAAATTTTAATGATACTGCGCTTAATAACAAAGGCGCATTGTTTAACACAATTGACATGGAGAATGTAACCAAGTGGTCAATTGACGTTAGTAATGCCAATTTGGAGAATGAGTTTGATTGGTTCAAAGTGACTAATCAACAGTTTGAAGGTAGAGACATAGGCGGTGATTCAGCATGGATGTCTGAGCAGATCAGTATTAGTGATCTCACCAACGTCTCGTTTTCATTGAAGGTAAGTGAATCGGGAACTCACGAACCTTCTGATTATGTTGATATTTTTTATTCACTCGATGGCGGTGACTTCGTTCGCGTTGATAATTGGCAAGAACAAGGTAACAGCGAGCACACGTTAATTGACGACTTTAGTGCGGTCACGGTTTCAGTGGCTGTACCTAGCGCCAACACCCTACAACTTAAAGTTGTGATGGCAAACAGCTCTGGCTCTGAATATACGCGTATTGATGATGTCAGCGTTGTCGCTGGTGAGCAAAGTGGCGGTGGTGAAGAGCCAGATCCTATCGATCCTATGCCGGTTGGTCCCGATTTGTTCTTCTCCGAGTACGTTGAAGGCAGCGGTTTCAATAAGGCGGTAGAAATTTACAACCCTACCGACGATGCAATTTCGCTATCAGGTTATCAGTTTAAGCTCTATTCAAATGGCAGCAGCCAACCGACATCGGTGGCGAATTTGTCAGGAGAGGTGCTCGCTGGTGATGTTATTGTTATCGGCGGTTCGCAAATCTCCAGCGATAGCGATTTATTAAACTATGTCGATGTGCAAGAGAGCGCGATTAACTTTAACGGTGATGATTACTTTGAGCTAGTAAAGCAAGATCAAGTGATTGATTCTTTCGGTCAACGCGGCGTGCGTGAATCGTGGGGAGCCAATAAAACCTTAGTGCGCAAACCAGAGGTAACGCAAGGCGACAATGTGGTCGATAATGCCTTTAACCCTGATGACCAATGGCTTGAGTATGACAGCAATACCTTTACATTCTTAGGCAGTCACAACAGCAGTGGCGGTGGTGATGGCGGTGAGCCGCCAGAGCCGATTGACTTTGGTCAGTGTGGCGATCAAGCAACGCTAATAAGTGCTATTCAAGGTGCTGGTGATGCCTCAGCAGTAGTGAATCAAACTCATATTGTTGAAGCCGTTGTCACTAATGTACTTCCTGATTTACAAGGCTTTATTTTACAAGAAGAGTTAGCAGATAACGACGCTGATACGCAAAGCTCTGAAGCGTTATTTGTTTTCTTAAACAATCGCGTGAACCTACCGACACTCGGCAACAAGGTTCGCGTCCAGGGTAATGTCAGTGAATTCTTTGATCGCACGCAGTTATCACTATCGGCTGAGCTATTAGATTGTGGTCAAGGTGAAGCGATAGCACCGCAAGAGATCACCTTACCGGTAACGGGAAGCGCGCAGCTTGAATCACTGGAAAACATGCTAGTGACCTTACCGCAATCATTATCGGTGACAAACACCTTTAATCTAACGCGTTTTGGTCAATTCGAAGTGTCCAATGGACGCTTGTTTAACCCAACCAATATTTACCCAGCGGGTAGTCCGCAAGCACAAGCATTGGCTGAGCGAAATAGCCGTAATACGCTATTTGTCGATGACAAAAAGTCTTCGCAAAACCCAGATGTTGTGCCTTATCCGAGCCCAGCACTGAGCTATAACACGCCAATTCGCCTTGGTGACAAAGTTGCAAACTTGCAGGGGACGCTAGACTTTAGTTTTGGCAATTATCAACTCCTGCCAACGTTAGCCCCTGTCTTTACTGCCGCTAATCCGCGCAGCGAAGAGGTCATTTCCGCTGCGGCAGACGAGCTGAAAATTGCGAGCTTTAACGTGCTTAACTATTTTAACGGCAATGGCGATGGCACAGGCTTCCCAACGCCACGCGGTGCTGACAACGAGCAAGAGTTTGACCGTCAGCAAAGTAAAATCATTGCTGCACTGGCACAGATCGACGCTGATGTTGTTGGCTTAATGGAAATTGAAAACGATGGTTTTGGGGATAACTCCGCTATTGCCCAGTTAGTGCGTGAGTTGAACGCAAGCGTTGGTGCCAATACTTATGACTTTGTCGCATTACCGGGCGCGGGTATTGGCTCCGATGCTATCGCTGTCGGCATGATTTACAAGCCAAGTAAAGTGAGCCCTGTTGGCAACGCCGCGACGATTAGCACCACGCCATTTGATTTTCGTAACCGCCAACCTTTAGCGCAAACATTTGCCACTAACGTGGGTGGCAATGGCGAAGAGCGATTTACCATCGCGGTTAATCACTTTAAATCTAAAGGTGGCTGTGGCAGTGCAACAGGTGCGAATCAGGATCAAAACGATGGTCAAGGCTGCTGGAACTTACTGAGAACTCAAGCGGCTACCGGCCTAGTTAACTGGTTGGCAACAAACCCAACAGGTATTGATGAAGATGATGTCTTGATCGTTGGTGATTTGAACGCTTATGGCAAGGAAGACCCAATCAATGCTATTACCGCCTCTGGTTACACTAACTTGCTAGCCGCTAAGATTGGCCCAAGTGCTTATACTTACAGCTTTGGCGGTGAGATGGGCTACCTTGACCACGCACTTGCCTCAGGCTCTTTGGCTGCTCAAGTTCAGCAAGTACAAGCATGGCACATTAACGCTGATGAACCACGCGCGTTTGACTATAACTTGGAATTTAAAACGTCTGAGCAACAAACGTCATTCTATGCACCAACAGCATTTCGCGCCTCAGATCACGACCCTGTTATTGTAACGGTACGCTTAGGCGGTGCTGAGCAAAGCTTGGTAGGGGATTTTGATGGCGATCAAGATGTTGATATTAACGATATCCGAGCGCTGTTAACGGCGATTCGTGCCAACAATATTGATTTAGCAACACAAGATATAAATCAAGATGGCACAGTTAACTTCTCTGATATACGAGCAATGTACGGTTTGTGTAGTCGCAATCGTTGTCGTGCCGAATAGCGTTTAACAAGAACAAGAAAAAGAGGAAATATCATGAAAAAAATAAAACAAGCATTAAAAAGCACCCTAATGGCAGGCGTGTTAGCGCTATATAGTCAAGCTAGCTTCGCCACGATGTTAGCGGTTGAAGTGGCTGATCAACCGTATCAAGTCGGTGATTTAGTGACGGCTGATATCGTGATTTCAGACATTGAACAAGTGTTCGGCATTCAACGAGAGATAGGCGCATTCAACGTTGATTTAACGTTTGATAGTAGCGCGGTGGCAAACTCGCAGGTATCATTTGGCAGTTTATTAAATGTTGGCCTGTTCGGTTCATCACAAAATGTCACAGACAATGGTAACTCTTTGACTATTGATGAGTTTTCATTTGCAGATGCATTTGATCTGTTTGGCGCACAAGGCGCAGTAACTGAGTTTGTGTTGGCGTCAGTACAGTTTGAGCTAACAAGCGCGGGTACTGTCGATTTTTCACTGGCCAACGTGAGTCTGAGTGACGCTTTTGGCAGTGCAGATGCCTTCTTGCCGGCATCACTGACACTGCAAGGGGCAAGTGTTAACGTAAATCCTGCGCAAGTACCTGCGCCTGCCAGTGCTGCGTTGATCTTGTTACCACTGCTATTGCTCGGCCGTAAGCGCTTTTCTTTACTAAAGTCTAAGTAAAGCGCTCGGTTGTAATACAGTACTTGCAAACCGCTATTAACCTTTATTAACGTAGTTTAGCCCCAATTTATTGGGGCTTTTTTGTTGCTTCATAAAAAATTATTTATAAAACAAGGTTTTGTGGTTATAGAAAATAGTTCCCAAATTGGTTTAACAATAATCTGCAAGTCAACCAGCCTTAAACGTGATTTGAGTTACAGGCTTCAATAACGGTTAACAATCCGTACTAGCAACACAGCAAATGTGTAAAGCGAAACGTACTGAGTTCTTCCTCTACTTATATAACGTCATTTTTAGACTTATTCGGATAAGTTCTACTGTTTGATTTTAAATTCAGCAGGAATAGATTAAAAAATAAGCTTTTGTCTTGATTGTTTAATTTAGATCAAGTTAACATTAAATTTACAAATGATTCATATATCAATAACTCAAAATAGGGTCTAATGCTTGAGCTTTGCAACAAGTACAAATGCTCTGAATAGCAAAGTAGTCATTTAAATCACAGGCAAATTACAGCAATAAAAATTATCTTAAAGTCATTCAAAACAGAGGTATGAATGAGTATTGAACAGCGCTTTTCTGAGCAAGATATCCTGCTCTCTACAACAGATCTAAACAGTCATATTAAATACGCTAACCAAAGTTTTTGTCATATCGCGGGCTATGAATTAGATGAAATGCTCGGACGACCACACAATATGGTGCGCCATCCCGATATGCCCAAAGCGGCATTTAAAAACATGTGGTCTTATATTCAAAATGGCAAGCCTTGGATGGGGCTGGTAAAAAATCGCTGTAAGAATGGTGATTATTACTGGGTAAATGCCTACGTTACCCCAATAAAAAATGAACGAGGGGAAGTTTATGAGTATCAGTCAGTGCGAACGGCACCCGACCGTCAAGCCGTTGATCGTGCAGAGACCTTGTATCGCCAATTAAATCAAGGCACCTCTCCTCGTAAATTAAATCGTCAAACAGACGCAACCTTATGGTTTCAAATGGCGTTATATGTGATGACGGCCATTTCTTTGTGGTCTGTTGTTAGCGATACGTCAAACCTTTTATCTTGGTTCGGTATGTTAATTGGCGCAGTAAGTTGCGCTGTGTTTACTGCTTGGCGCAAGCGATATGTTGCGATAGTTAATCGAGCAAAAGAAACCTTCGATAATCCGCTAATGAACTTGGTTTATTCAGGGAAAAACGATGACCTTAGCTGTATTGATTTGGCGCTTTGTATGCGCAAGGCTGAGCTAAGAGCCGTGGTGGGTCGAGTGGCCGATGATTCAAGTAATATTGCTAACACAGCCAAAGAGTCTGCACAGCGGGGCAGTAATATTGCCCATATTTTATCTGAGCAAAAATCTGAGACGGATCAAGTTGCGACTGCCATTCATCAAATGTCTTGCACTGTCCAGGAGATTGCCGAAGTTGTGGCTAATGGTGCCAATGTGGCACAGCAAGGGTTAACAATTAATAGCCAAGGACAAGAAGTCGTTAACGCTATGGTGACGGCAATTGGTGAGTTGTCTGATCAACTGGGCAATGTTGATCACGCTATTGAGCGTTTGACCACGGGCAGTCGAACGATTGAGGCGGTGTTGAGCGAAATAAGTAGTATTGCTGATCAAACCAACTTGCTTGCGCTCAACGCTGCGATTGAGGCAGCGCGTGCAGGTGAGCAAGGAAGAGGCTTTGCGGTCGTCGCAGAAGAGGTTAGAGCGTTGGCAATGCGCACTCAACAATCTACCGATGAAATCGCAAATTTACTTGTCCAATTGCGAAATGAGTCAGATGCAGCAACCAATGCGATGGTAAAAGGCAATGAGTTATCGGCAAATTGCGTAGGCTTGGCCAATGACACGGGCGGCGCTTTAGCTCAATTGAATATTGAAGTAACAGAACTGGCTAACCTGAGTGCTCAGATTGCGACAGCGGTTGAGGAACAGTCTGTGGTAGCAGATCAAATTAACCAAAATATTGTTTCTATTACCAGTATGTCGAGCACGAGTGAGCAGCACGGCCAAGAAGCGGTTGCCTACAGTGAAAACTTATTGGCTCGTTTGAATGATCAAAAAAGCCTGATTAGTCAATTCAATGGCTAGTTAAGTAGCCAGTTGAATTGACTGTCTATATTGTGAAAACGCCCACTCTGTTGGGCGTTTTTCTTTTTAAGCTGACTAAAATATACAGGTTATTCATGTTTGCTATTAGGCATGACGTTATGCTTTTCCCAATTTACAGATGTTGCTGAATATGTCGTAAATCATGTCAAAGTATGTCGACTAATTACTAAGCATTTCATGTACGTTACTTATCGTATTTTCTGACAAATTCACCTTTTCCCTACTGGCACTTATCGCGGCTATTGCTACTTTTGACTCATCAAATTAATTGCATTTGCTTGTCGTTTACACGTATCGGCAAACTTGGCATCGACATCAAGGGGCGAGTCGCAAAGCCGCATTAAACTAGAATCAGAATTACCGCGGTGAACAGGCTGGTCAGAAAGAAAAGGGACTCACATGAAACTTACCTCCACAGCACTGCGCAGCCCAGCAGCAGTTTCCGTCGCCGTAGCATTTATCTTATTGGTTGGCTTGCTCAGCCTAATTAAATTGCCGATTCAACTATTTCCTGACATTGAACGCCCGCGCATTTCGATTCAAACCTTTTGGCGAGCCGCTTCGCCGCAAGAAATTGAGTCAGAGATTATTGAGCCACAAGAGCGGGTGTTACGGGGGATACCTGGCCTACACTCGATGAATGCGTTTGCCAATCGCGGCAATGCCTTTATCAATTTGGAATTCGGTGTGGAAACCGATATGGATCAAACCTTGATTGAGGTGATCAGCCGAATGACAAGAGTGCAAAACCAACCGCGAGATGCACGGCCACCCAGAGTTATGTTAGGTGGCTTTGGCGGTGGTACGCCAGCATTAACCTTCTTTTTCCTGCAAGCTCTACCGGGTAACCCTGAGCCAATTGACAGTTATATTGACTATGCCAGTGAAGTGATTAAGCCTCGTATTGAAGCACTGCAAGGCGTTGCTGGCGTGCAGTTATTTGCCGATCGCAATCGCGAAGAGCTGCAAATTCGCTTTGATCCTATCAAGGTTGCGGAATACGGTATTCAAATTCCGCAGCTAGTATCACTGGTGACCGCAACGAATGACGTTACCGGCGGCTTTGTCGATGTCGGGCGCAGGCAATACACACTGCGTTTTAGTGGTAAGTACGATGCGTCAGATCTGGCGAATCTTATTCTTGAATCGCGTAATGGCCGCAATATTCGCCTCGGCGATATTGCCACGGTAGAAGTGCGCAGGCCAGATAAGTCGGAAACGGCCATTCAAAATGGTAATCCGGCTTTTTCGATGCGCATCGACAGAGCAAATGGCGCTAATGTGCTGGAAACGCTGAACCGCGTGAAAACAGAAATTACCGCAATTAATAAAGAGTTACTCGCGCCGAAACAGCTGGTGATGGTGCAATCGTTCGATGCATCTGTCTTTATTTATCGCGCCATAAATCTGGTCAGAAATAACCTGTTTGCTGGTGTCGTGTTGTCGCTTTCTGTGCTTTGGCTATTTGTGCGCCGCATGCGTGCCACGCTCATTATTGCCACTGCCATTCCAATCAGCTTATTCAGCACCTTTATTGTACTGCACATCACAGGCCGCAGTTTAAACGTTATTTCTCTGGCGGGGTTAGCGTTTGCGGTTGGCATGGTGCTAGATGCGGCAATTGTGGTGCTCGAAAATATCTTGCGATTGAGAGATCAGGGCAAAGATAAACACGAAGCGTCTGAGCTAGGCGCCAAACAGGTTTGGGGCGCATTGCTCGCCTCCACAGCAACGACCGTTGCGATTTTTCTTCCGGTGTTTTTCCTCAAAGATATCGAGGGCCAACTTTTTGGCGATTTGGCACTGACAATAGCGATTGCCGTTTCAGTTTCTTTACTCGTTGCTACTGTATTACTGCCGGTATTGGCGAAGTATTTCTTGCGTCAGCAACAAGTTGTCGATCCCAATCAAAGCTTATGGCAATCCATTACCAACAAGGTTATGTCAGCAACCCATACCAAGCGACGCCGTTTAACCATTGCCACTGTGATGTTGGCGGTACCCGTATTCGTTACTTACATCGCCATGCCAAAACTTGATTATTTACCGCCAGTAAAGCGCGATGCTGTGGATGCCCGTTTGCAGTTCCCGCCTGGCTCCAATATTGACACTTTAGAGCGTGAGGTAGTGTCGAAAATTGTTGAGCGTTTACAGCCCTACATGGACGGTGAAAAAGAGCCAGCATTGAAGAACTATTATCTATTTACTGGACCTTTTGGGGGCAATGTTGGTGTCCGAGTTAAAGATCAAACGCGCGTTGATGAATTGTTAGATATTGTCCGTAACGAAGTGCTGGTTGATTTGCCAGACACTAACGCTTTTGCCTTTCAAGGCAACCTATTTGGCGGCTTTGGTGGTGGTAGACAAGTACAAATGCGCTTGCAATCGAAAGACAACCGCGCCTTGCAAGAAGCCGCTAAGCAAGGGTTAACCTTTGTTAAACAAGCCATTCCTGAGGTGAGTGTGCAAGCAAGACCGGGGGTTGAAATGGCTGAGCCTGAGCTTAGGCTAACCCCGGATGACCGCATGATTCTTGAACAAGGTTGGGATCGCCGTGCACTGGGCAGTGTGGTCCGAACGCTAGGTGACGGTTTGTATGTGGGGGAATATTTTAACGGCACCAAACGCATCAATATGATTTTACGTGCCGAAGGTTGGGATGATCCTGATACCTTGGGGGATGTGCCTGTGGTGACTGGCAATGGCAATATTACCCAGCTTTCTGAGCTGGTGCGCATTGATCGCACAGTCGGGCCCTCTCGATTAACACGCGTTGATGGCAAACGCACCATTACGTTGAATATTAATCCCCCACAAGGCTGGTCACTGGAAGAAACCATCGACGCCCTTAAAAACAAGGTAGAGCCTGCGCTTGCTGGTGTTATGCCCGCAGATGGCACGATTCAATATGGTGGCAGCGCGGATCAGTTGGAAAAAGCCATCGGCGTGATGAGTGAAAATTTCGCGTTTGCACTGGTTATTTTATTCTTGTTGATGGCCGCCTTATTTCGCTCGGTCAAAGACAGTTTACTGGTGATTATTACCATTCCGCTAGCAACAGTAGGCGGCATTTTAGCACTACAAACACTGAACCTCGTGGTGTTCCAGCCCTTAGATTTACTGACCATGATAGGTTTTGTGATTTTATTGGGGTTAGTGGTTAACAACGCTATTTTACTTGTTCACCAAACTCGACAAGCAGAGCTTACTGGTATGACCCGTGACGATGCCGTGCAGCAAGCACTGATGTTGCGTTTAAGACCTATTTTTATGAGTACAGCAACCAGCTTCTTTGGCATGTTACCGCTCTTGCTTATGCCGGGTACTGGCAGCGTCATCTATCGTGGCTTGGCATCAGTAATTGTTGGTGGCTTGGCGGTAAGCACCATGTTTACCATTATCCTACTGCCGTGTTTGTTGCGTCTAAATGGTAAAGATTTTCTATTTAGAGCGCCGCAGAGCCCTAAAAAACCGACACATTTGGTTGCCTTTAAATAAGAGCATTAGTATCAGAGCACTAGTGCCGGCGGTAGCTTTTTAGCGCATAAGTGTGAGCGAACCATATTTTAAATAAACAACTGTTGAATAACTAACTTTGACCAATAAAAGAACAGATTACAGGAAGCAATCATGAAAAACTCACTAACAAAAGTAACAAGTACCATGGCTATTATGGCGCTAGCACTCGGTATCTCTGCAACGTCAATCATAGCCAATAAAGCCAGTGCGGCAGAGCCAGAAAAAGCGGCCTTAGTAAGCGTTGATTTTGTCAAAACTCAAGAAGTAAATCCCACCATGTGGTTACCTGCAAACGTGATCAGCAGGCGTAACTCGCCATTATCAGCAGAGCAAACTGGGCAACTGCTATGGATTGAAGAAGTAGGGGTAGAGGTCGCGGCTGGCCAAGTGATTGCCAAGCAAGACAATCGCCATTTAACTTTGCGACTAGCGCAGCAGCAGGCAGAGTTAAAGCAATATCAAGCAGACGTTGTTTACCTGAAAAAGCAGCAACAGCGATTATCGACATTAAATCAAACTAATCATACCGCGCTAAGTGAGTTAGAGCGCACGGTCAAAGACTTGGCTGTTGCCATTAACGAGGTTGACGCCACTAAGCTGGCGATGGAGCAAACCAAATTGGCGATTGATAAATCTCAAATCAAAGCCCCGTTTAGCGGTAGTATTAGCCAGCGCTTTGTCGATGAAGGGGTGTTGGTGATGAGCGGCAGCCCAGTATTGCAACTAGTAGATACACATCACCTCGATGTTAAAATTGCAGCACCCATCGCTATTGCTCCGCACATCAAAGCGGATGATAAGGTACTGGTGAAATGGCAAGGTACTTTGCTTGAGTTACCCGTAAGAACGTGGAGTTTAGCGGGTGATCAAGCCTCACGTACTTTTGATGTGCGCCTGCAAGCCGATGGCAGTGGCATGATGTCGGGCAGTGCGGTCACGGTTTCTCTGCCCAAAGCGGCAAGCGCGCAGGCAACACTGGTTCCGCGTGATGCCTTAGTGCTGCGAGAGCAAGAAACCTTTGTGATGACAGTTGATAACCAAGATATCGCACAAAAAGTGAGTGTGTTAGTAGGACAGGGGATCGGCCAGTGGATTTCGGTAACGGGCAACATCAAAGCTGGCGATGAAGTGATTATACGCGGTGGCGAGCGCTTGCAAGTAGGGCAAAAGGTTCGCCGCGACGAGGCACTAACGCAGGTGGCGGCAATTAATAAATAAGCTTTATTTACAGTAAACAGGCACCAAAGTGAGGTTGACGAGAAAATTGCGATAGACCTTAAAATTTCTATACCCATGCTACTTCAAGGTGCTTGATTTCAGCGCTGTCACAGGGACTCAATATCAAGGCGTAGCTTGCCGGAATGGTCACTCTCGGCAAACAGCTCCTGCGTTGCCCTTATGTTCCACATCCATGTGGAAACCTTTCAATAAGCTGCAACGCAGAGAGTGAGTTCCTGTGAAGCGCCTTCCTTACCTTAAAAATTGGGTTGGTTTAAAAGCGGTTTATGCTGCGTTATTGATTTTGCTTTCCATGTGACAAAAGGAGAGCGACCCTTCTCTGCAATCAATGCCTTGCCTAAACCGCTTTTAATTCCAACTGAAACAAGCACGTTGAAGCAGCATGGGTATGTACACCGACTACGCGAGATGATTTACTGTGGCCATAGATAAACACAAAAAGTGTCGTAAATGAAAAAGTTGGTGGTGTTATCCGGCGCAGGTATGAGTGCCGAAAGTGGTTTACAAACGTTTCGTGATGCCGACGGTTTATGGGAAGGGCACGATGTGATGGAAGTCGCTAGCGTTGAAGGTTGGCAGCAAAATCCATCACTTGTACTCGATTTTTATAATCAACGCAGGCGCCAGCTGTTGTCGGCCGAGCCAAACGAAGGACATAAGCTTTTAGCGGATTTAGAGCAGCATTTTGATGTGACGATTGTCACACAAAATGTCGATGACTTGCACGAGAGGGCTGGAAGTCGCCAAATTATTCACTTACACGGCCAACTGTTAGAGTCTAAAAGCAGTCGTGATGACTCGCTAGTTTACGCATGTCGCGAAGATATTGAAATTGGGCAAACTTGCGAATTAGGCAGTCAACTGCGGCCGAACATCGTTTGGTTTGGTGAAATGGTACCCATGTTAGCGCCTGCGGCAAAATGGGTCGCACAAGCAGATGTATTACTCATTATTGGTACATCAATGCAAGTCTACCCAGCTGCCAGCCTCGCTAATTTCACACCGACAGGTACGCCGATTTACTACATAGATCCTAAGCCTGCGATTAATGAAGCAGTAAGTCAGTTGACTAACTTGACTGTAGTTGCTGATACCGCCAGTCGCGGTCTGGCTAAACTCAAATCCGACTTACTTGCGCTTTGCTAGTTATTTATCGCTAACACCTTTATGAACCTCTTTGATAAATATCTTGAGTTCGGGCTGATGTTTACTGTAGCTAATATACCTATCCCGTAATAGTGACGTTAACTCACACTCCGTGCCAAACGCAAAGCCACAGGCTTGGTAAAGCTTAGCTAAGTTGGCATTGGCAAAACAAACAGTCTGCGTCACCGGCAAGCTGCAATGGTTGAGAGAGTAATTAAGTAGTTGTTTAGCTAGCCCTTGCTTTTGGTGTTGTTTGTTCACGACTAACGCGTGTAATAGGGCTTGTGAGTGAGCTAATTGCAGCTGACTAATTATCACCGCGGCGATAATTTGCTGTTCATGAGCTTGTTCTTGCCTGTTTTTCTCTTCTAGTACAGTGTCAGTGATGATAAAGGCTTGATCATAGCCTTTAAATTTCGCACTGTAGCGCTGCGAACGATAAAACTGTTTCAACGAGGGGTTGTGCCCACATAAACTTAGCTGCGTTGATTGTTTATCTTGGATTTGATGGTTTGACATAAATTGCGCGTCTGCTCTCAATTTTCTACGCTAAATTTTCTAAGCGAGATTGTCTAACGTAAACTGTCTAAGCTAAATTGTCTTAACTGTGCTGTCTTAACTAGGCTGTCTTATCTTTGCTGACTAACCTAGGCCAAGAAAAGTGCTTTATTCAGTGCAGGTGTGATTTAGGACGAACGTTATTCGGGAAAAGGAGTTTCGCACTGCCAGCACACTTCAAAGGCTGCACCATTTTGCTCTTTACAGTGAGGGCAAAACCAATCTTCCCGCTGTCCTTGGCGCTTGGCATTGGCAATTATCTGTTGGGCTTTTTCCGCCTGACGCTCATTCACTAACCACAGCTCAGGCCATGCATCTACGGCCGCTAACTCGCCAACACCGCCGCTGGCAAATTGATTTTTGAGCAATACCTCTATGCCCGCCATGGTTAGCAGGTTTTGCACATTAGCGACAACAACGGGGTTTTCATGGGTGTAGATCAGCAATTTAAGCCCCTAATTAACTTAGGTTATTACAACAGTTTCTAAAGTATAAATAAAAAAGGCAGACTTTATTAGTCTGCCCCTGTACTTAAAAGGTGTAACTTTTCTTGGGTTTAAGGTGTTAGCCGCTTAAACGCGCAGCGCTTTCTCACCGCGAGCAATACCAACACAGCCAGAGCGCACAGACTCAATGACCTCGGTTTCGTTAGAAACCGCGCTGATAAAGGCGTCGAGCTTTTCAGCATCACCAGTCACTTGCACGGTATAAACCTGCTTGCCAATATCAACAATGTTGCCACGGAAAATATCGGCAATGCGTTTGACTTCGGTACGTGTTTTATCGTTCATTGCTAGCAATTTAATCAGTAACAATTCACGCTCAACATGGCTGCGCTCAGTTAAATCGGTGATTTTGATCACATCAATGAGCTTGTTCACTTGCTTAACGATTTGCTCTAACACGCAATCATCGCCAGAAGTGGCAATGGTAATGCGCGATAGGCTTTCATCTTCTGTTGGCGCTACGGTTAAGCTTTCAATATTAAAGGCACGTTGGGAAAACAAGCCGACAATGCGCGATAAGCTGCCAGGTTCATTCTCAAGTAAAATGGCTAAAATACGACGCATTATGCTTTTTCTCCTTTTTTGATCCACATATCATCTACGGCGCCATGACGCACCTGCATTGGGTAAACGTGCTCTTTCTCGTCAACCAAAACATCAACAAAAACTAGACGGTTGCGAATGGCAAATGCCTCATTAAGCTTCTCGTCAAGTTCACTTAAATGATTAATTTGAATACCGACATGACCATAAGACTCGGCTAACTTAACAAAATCAGGTAGCGATTCCATGTAAGAAGAAGAGTGGCGGCCACCGTAAATCATGTCTTGCCATTGACGCACCATCCCCAGAGAACGGTTGTTCAGTGACACGATGACAACAGGTAGGTTGTATTGCAAACAAGTCGACAACTCTTGAATGTTCATTTGAACAGAGCCATCACCCGTAATACAAATTACATGGCTGTCAGGGAATGCAAGCTTGGCGCCCATCGCCGCAGGTAAACCAAAGCCCATAGTGCCTAGACCACCTGAGTTGATCCATTGTCTTGGTTTAGCAAAGGGATAGTATTGCGCAGCAAACATTTGGTGTTGGCCGACATCAGAGCAAACGTAAGCTTCGCCCTTGGTAATTTCGTACATGGCTTCAACCACTTGTTGTGGTTTGATTTTGTCATCTTCCGCTGGAGCTTGGTAACTAAAGCTATTTACACTGCGCCATTCTTCGATTTGTTGCCACCAGTTCGTTAGCGCCGCTTCATTGCGCTCATAACCAGTCGCATCCATTTCTTCCATTAATTGTGCCATGACTTTGTCGACAAGGCCGACGACAGGAATGTGCGCATTAATGGTTTTTGAAATGGATGTCGGGTCAACATCGACATGAATAATGGTGGCGTTAGGGCAGAACTTCTGTACGTTATTTGTTACGCGATCATCAAAACGCGCACCCAGCGCCAAAATAACATCGGCATTGGCCATCGCTTTATTCGCTTCAAGGCTACCGTGCATACCTAGCATGCCCAGGAAGTTGGGGTGCACACCGGAAATGCCGCCAAGTCCCATTAAAGTATTGGTGATCGGGGCATTTAATCGCTCAACTAGCGTTGTTAACTGCTCTGAGGCGTCAGATAAAACAATACCACCACCAGTGTAAACCACTAAACGCTCGGCATTAGCGATAGTTTGTACCGCTTTTTTGATTTGCTTGGGATGACCTTTGACGGTTGGGTTGTATGAGCGTAGCTGTACATCTGTATCAATATGAAATTCCCCTTTGTTTTGCGGGATCAGCATATCTTTTGGCAGCTCAACAACAACAGGCCCCGGTCGGCCAGAATTGGCGATGTAAAATGCTTTGGCAATGATATTTGGAATATCTTCTAGCTTACGGCAATTAAAGCTGTGTTTTACGATAGGTCGAGAGCAGCCAACAATGTCAGTTTCTTGGAATGCATCATCACCAATTAAGCTCGTTGCCACTTGACCTGCGAGTACGACCATAGGAATGGAGTCCATATAAGCGGTCGCAATACCCGTTACACAGTTGGTTGCCCCTGGGCCTGAGGTTGCTAACACCACGCCAACTTCACCGGTTGCCCGGGTATAACCATCCGCCATATGAGTGGCCGCTTGTTCGTGTCGTACCAGAATATGCTCAACATCATCCTGATTGAAAATTGCGTCATAAATATCAAGTACTGAACCACCCGGGTAGCCAAATATGTATTTGACCTTTAGTGCTGATAGTGCCTTGACCACCATTTCAGCGCCGGTATATAGCTCCTTCGTCATTGTCTCGCCCTTAATATGTACTAAATTAATAAAAAACCCCCGGTCTGTGCAGAGCGGGGGTTTTTTGGTGTGTAAACTATGTCTTTCCTATGAATAGCACCAGCCCCGCTGTGGTTTGACAACCACGACGACCACGAGACGTACGATGAGGATAAATGCTGATTTCACGTTAACAAAAAGTTGCATAGCTGATTAAGTTGCCACCATTTTTAAGGGGTTCGGCTTACTTTGTCAACCATTAATTACAATATTCACGAATTAATAAAAAATGCGCATTGCGACGAGCTTGACAAGGCTTTTCTGCGTAATAATCACTATAACTTAAAGTTATTTAAACCTTAATCGTTAACCCTTTGCTTACTGGTTTTGAAGCAAATATTATTTCACTAGTTTAAGGTGATGATTTTTAGTGGTAAATTAAGGCGATAGGGTAGGTAGCAACGTCAGCGGCCGTGTTAATCACGTTTTAATCAACAGACACATAAACGAATAGCTACCTAGAGGGAGTGTTAACACCCCTTTTCGCTGAATTTAGATTCCGCAGGAAACTAGAAAGCAAAGCTGCTTGTCTAAGGTCTAGTTTACTGTAGTTATTTGTCGTATATGGGATGCAACTTATGAAAGTATTTAAGCAAGTCATGTTAGTCGCGCTAGTTGCTGGGCTAGCGGGTTGTGCCACAACCTATAAAGCAAAAGTGAATTTTGATAAAAACGAGCAGATCAGTACCACTGATTACAAGACCTTTGCTTGGCTGAAAGAATCAAAGATCTTATCTGCGCCAACCGATATTAATCCTGTGATGAAAGTACGTGTTGATGAGGCAATTGAGCGCGCTTTTATCGCTAAAGGGTACACCTTAGTTGAATCGCCACAAACGGCTGACTTTACCGTTTCATATACTGTTGGCAGCCGAGACAAAGTTCGCGTAGACAGCTTTCCAACCGCATATCGTGCAGGTTGGGGCTGGGGCCGTGGCTACTATGGCGGTTATTATGGCAACGTAGTTGTGGGCTCTGATACGCATGTGCGCAACTATACCGAAGGGAAATTGGCGATCGACGTGTTCGACGTAAGAACCAAGCAACCCACTTGGCATGGCTGGGCTGTTAAACGTATGTCAAAGGCTGACAACGATGACTCGATGGCCACCATTAAAACAGTTGTTGACGAAGTTGTTGCCAACTTTGAGTAACGCAATTGTGTTTACATAAGGTTATCAGTAAGCGTCCAACCGGGCGCTTTTTTGTGCCTCTTTCTCTTTGAGGCTTTTTGAGGGGGCTGAGCTTTTAGCTCATCGTAAAAAACCACTGGTGATTGCGAGGCAGTGATAAATTATTACGCCGTTTTACTTAAATTTTACGTCAAAATATGCCAGTGTATAGCGCACAAGAATTAGAAGCAGATACATGTGTAGTTAATCATGGATAAATTTATTTTTAAGGACGAACCTGATCAGGAAGATGGCGCATCTAACGCCATCGCAAAAGCTGAAAAGTTTTGGCGTATTCTTATTGTTGACGACGACGAATCAGTTCACCAAGTGACTCACCTGGTATTAGCCGATGCAGAAATTGAGGGGCGTAAGTTAGAGCTGGTTTCCGTCTATTCGAGTGAGCAAGCAAAGCAACTCCTGAAAGACGACGACAATTTCGCGCTCGCATTTGTCGATGTCGTGATGGAAACCGATCACGCAGGGTTAGAGCTGGTTCAGTGGATTCGCGACGACCTAAAAAACCAGGCCATTCGCTTAATTCTGCGCACGGGTCAGGCGGGTAGTGCGCCAGAAGCTAAAGTGATCAAAGAATTTGACATCAACGACTACAAAGAAAAAACAGATTTTACCTCAGGTAAAATGATCACTAGCGTTTATGCGGGTATTCGCGCTTATCGCGACATCATCACCATTCAGCGTAGCTTAGACGGTTTTAAACAACTGATCGCTGCAACTCATGATTTGTTGAAAATCAACCAGATCCGGTCATTTGGTTCAGCGGCATTACAACATTTACTGTCGTTAATGAATGTTGAAAGCTCGGCGCTTTATATTGCTCGCAATCAAGTGGATTTTGACCAAAGTGCGTCAAACATGATTATTGCTTGTACTGGCAAGTACATCAGCGAATCAGACAGCCTTGAAAGTTCGGCAATCGATGGGCACATCAAAACCTTAATCAGCCAAACATTTGAAAATAAAAAGCATTACACTGATGACGATTGTTTTATTGGCTACTATGAAACAGGCAATTCAGGTAGTACTGCTGCTAGTGTGCTTTACATTGAGTTTGAGCAACACGCGGAACATTTTAAAACAAACTTAGCTGAACTCTACGCAACCAATGTCGCTTTGATCCTTGAAGGCTTAACGCAGCGTCACGAAATTGAGCGCACGCAAACAGAGATGTTGTATTTAGTGGGTGAGGCGATTGAAACTCGCAACCAACACATTGGACGACATGCCCAACGGGTCAGTCTGTTAAGTACTTTGTTTGCCCAAAAAATAGGCTTGTCTGAGCGTTATACCAGTGCGATTAGAATTGCTGCGCCCTTGCACGATATTGGTAAAGTCGCAATTCCTGATCATATTTTAAATAAACCAGATTCGCTGACAGACGACGAGTGGAACGTGATGAAAACTCACGCTGTGCTTGGTGGTGAAATATTGGCGCGGTCAAAAGCGAGTATTTCACAGCTTGGCGCGCGCATCGCGCATTCTCAACATGAAAACTGGGACGGCTCTGGTTATCCTGATGGCCTGCAAGGGGAGGAAATACCACTCGAAGCTCGCATTGCTGCCCTTGCCAATGTCTTTGATACGCTGGGCAACGATCGCTGCTACAGTAAAAAATGGCAGGTCGATGAAATTAAAGCGCACATCGCAGCACAGCGCGGCGTTCAATTTGAGCCAAGGTTAGTGGATATTTTATTTGCTAACTTCGACGAATTTGTCTCGATACGTGAGCAGTATCCAGATACTGAGTAATTGTTCAGCAGAGCGTAGCAATCTTTCTCAGTGAAAAAAGGCAATATGCGGTAACTCATATTGCCTTTTTTTAATGTGTCGAGTAGACATTAGCTTATGTTTACCGCTTTAAGCTGGATTGGCGTTGTTGTCATCTCGTCAAGTTTAGTTTCTCCGCGATGATCTTTGGCCAGCCAGTTATACAAAATAGGCAAAACAATCAAAGTAAAGAAAGTGCCGATCAGCATACCTGCCACCAGGATAATACCAATACTATTGCGTGCTTCTGCACCCGCGCCAGTCACTAACACCAGTGGGAAATGACCAAGTACGGTTGCCGCTGTCGTCATTAAAATAGGGCGTAATCGGGTACTTGCTGCGGATTTTACCGCGTTAATTTTGTTGGCGCCTTGTAGCTGCATATGGTTGGCGAACTCCACAATTAAAATACCATTTTTGGCAATTAACCCTATCAAGGTGATCAGGCCGATTTGCGAGTAAATATTGACGGAAGTTAAACCGACAAAAGCAAGCATTAATGCACCGGATAACGCCAGTGGCGCACAGCCTAACAACACAACTAGTGGGTCTCTGAAACTGTTGAATTGGATCGTTAAGACAAAATAAACCACGACCATGGAAATCAGCAGGACACCGACCATAGTATTGCCTTCTTTACGCAGCTGGCGGGACTCACCCGCATAGTCCACTGAGTAATTTTGGGGAACAATATCAGCGGCAATTTGTTCGATACTTGCTAGCCCTTGTTCTTTGGTAACATGCGGCAGGATACCCGCAAAAATACGGAATGATTTTTGTTGGTTAAAAGAGCCTAACACGCGAGGAGCGGTAATCGCGCGAATGGTGGCAAAGCTGGCGACAGGTACAAGTGTGCCGTCTGCCGTAGCAATTTGCATATCCAAAATATCTTCTGGATTGAATTTTTGCTGTGCGCCAACCACAGGGATCACCCGATAGGCTTTACCTTCATTGTTAAAGCGATTGACGTAATTATTACTCATCAATACGCTTAACTGCTGATTAACATCGGCAAGGTTTAAGCCGAGATCTGCCACTAAGGTTTTGTCGATGACCAGCTCTGATTGCGGCAAATCGATTTTGAGATCGGTGTCGACAAACATAAAGTTACCTGATTGATAGGCTTGAGCTATGATCTGTTCGGCATAATCGCGCATCGTACCGTAATCATCGTTGGTACGAATGACTACCTCGACATCGAACTGACCTGCGGTTGGCAAGGCTGCCGGCAGAACAGGGAGTAAATTTAATGCCGAGATTTGCCCAAGTTGACCATATAGCGCTGGTAAGCTCTCGTGCACGCTTTGGTCGCGTTGTTCAAAACTGGCAAGCTCAATGCCACCAAATCCGGCGTTTTTGGTGAGAATTTGCCAAACAAACTTGCCGCCATCGGTGGCTTTAAGGGTATCAACCACTTGGTTCATATTGTTTGTGGTGTAGTCCATTGACGCTTCTGGCGGCGCTTCGACGACAACATTGATACTGTTTTGATCTTCAACCGGTGCCAGCTCTTTTTGCGAAAGCATATAAAAAGGCACAACCAGCAAACTAAAGACGACAGCGACAAAGATAATAGGGGCTTTAAAAGTAAAAATACTGTCGAGTAGTTTCAAATACTTGGCTTGTAAGCGTTCAAAGCCCCCGTTCACTTTTTTCGTTAAGCGTCCTTCTTTACCACCTTGGGGTGACACATAGGCACTCATTACCGGCGAGAGGGTGATCGCCACCAATCCCGAAATAAGCACGGCAACGGCTA
Source organism: Thalassotalea euphylliae (assembly GCF_003390335.1). NCBI lineage: Bacteria > Pseudomonadati > Pseudomonadota > Gammaproteobacteria > Alteromonadales > Colwelliaceae > Thalassotalea > Thalassotalea euphylliae. Next base: position 2,720,946 of record NZ_QUOU01000001.1, on the reverse strand, counting down.
ACGTAAAGGCAAACTCGCGGAACAAGTAACCGGTTAATCCGGATAAAAAGCCAATTGGTGCGTACACTGCGGCGAGGGTGAGTGTCATCGCAATAACGGGGACTAATAATTGACGAGAGCTGATCAGTGCGGCGTTAAATCGCGACTTTCCTTCACGCATATGGCGAGCGACATTTTCAACCACGACGATGGCGTCATCAACCACTAAACCAACAGAGAGCACGATGGCCAGTATAGTGAGCAGGTTAAGTGAAAAGCCCATTAGTGACATCACCGCGATAGCACCGAGAATTGAAATAGGAATGGTGATCAGCGGCACAAGTGCGGTTCTAAATGAGCCCATCATGGCGATTACTACAATGCCAACCAGCAACACGGTTTCAATTAAGGTGGAGAAAATTTCCTTGATGGCATCACGCATGTATAAGGTGCCATCGTAGCCAATATCGATACTCATACCGTCAGGTAATGTCGCATTAACGCGTTCGAGCTTTTGATAAAGGGCGTCACCAATAGATATTTCATTGGCACCCGGTAGCGGCCAAACCGCAAGGAAAATGGTATTTTGGTGGTCTAAACGCGCGGTAACAAACCCTTCTTCTTCGCCTAACTCAACCGTGGCGACATCACGGATGCGAATGGTCGCGCCGTCCATCTCTTTGATCACTAGCTGCTCAAAGTCTTCAACGGTTTGTAGTGTGGTGTTAGCTAATAAATCAATGCGCTGGCGGCTGTTTTCACTGTAACCAAGCGTTGCAATTGTGTTATTGCCTTGAAGGGCGCGCTGCACATCGTTGGCGCTGAGATTAAACACCGCCAGTTTGTCAGCGTCAATCCAAATGCGCATTGCTGGGTTTCTACCGCCCTCAAGGGTGACTTTTTGAACACCGGGAATATCACTTAACACTGGGGTGATATTTCGGCTTAAATAGTCAGTCACTTGGCTGCGGGCTTTTCCTTCTGCATGCACGTTAAGGTAGAAAATCGCGTAAGGGCTATCGGCGCGGCGCACGGAAACTGCGGGGTCTTCCGCCCCCGTTGGCAGTTCAAAACTAATTTGACCTAAGCGAGTGGTTAACTCGGCTAATGCGTCAGTGGTGTCGTGATTTAGTTGTAGCCAAGCGGTGACTTTGCTGCTGCCAGCCAGTGTTTGTGAATCAACATAATCAACGCCCGGTACCGTTGAAGCAACGCGCTCTATGGGCTCAGTTACATAGCCTTTAACCACTTCTGCCGAAGCCCCGGTGTAGGTGGTATTAATTTCAAGCGATGCGCTTTCTATACGAGGAAATTGCTGCACTGAAATCTTGTAGGCAGCGTTAAGACCCGCCAGTACAATGAGCAAGGACAATACTATCGCAAGCGCAGGACGGCTAACGAAAATATCCATTAGTGATGGTTTGTTCTCATGCAAGGCGCTCATTAGTGTTGCTCCGCGCTATTGCTGTGCGTATGTTTATCGGTATTTCTGTTGGTATCGGTGTGAGTATTGATGTTAAGTAACGCTGCACTTAACTCGCTTTTCGCACTGGCTTCTGGGTAAACCAATAAACCAGAGCGTAACTTAAACGAGCCTTGGGTCGCAATTAATACACCTTCGTCTAAGCCTGAAATAATCACCTGCTCATCGCCTAAACGCTCGCCTAACTCAACCCTCAGCTTTTGTGCGCGATAAGCTTTGCGCTCATCTTTTACTAATTGATAAACAAATGACTCTAGTTGATTTCGCACCACTGCCGAGTTTGGCACCACAACGAGCTGCTGGGCTTGATCATTAATGGTAATTTTCACTAGCTCATTGTGGCGAAAATAGGCGGCTCCATTGATAATTTCGGCGCGATATATCATATGGCGAGAGTTAGCTTGCACTTGGGCATTTTGACCAATAATTTTTGCCGTGTAGCGCTTTGTTTGGCCATCGTTGGCAATGGCTGAGACCACAACTTGCTCACCTATTGCCAAGCGGCGCTTCGTTTGTGGCACCTGAAAATCCACCCAAATATTGGCATCGTTGCCGACAATCGTTGTAATCGCAGAATTACTCGGTAAAAACTGACCCACCTGATAGGTGTCTAGACCGACAATACCGCTAAATGGCGCGATGACCTGTTTTTTCGCAATAATGCTTTGCAGATTTTCAATCGTCGATTTCGCGATGGCCATCTCAGCTTCGGCTAGGTCGTATTCTTGCTGACTGACTTTATTTTGTTTTACCAGCGTTGCCATGCGCGCAAAATTACTTTTGCGCAGTTTCAATGTCGCCTTAGCAGAAGCCAGTTGAGCTTGCTCTTCGCTCGTGTTAAGCGCTAGTAACAAGTCACCTTGCGCAACTTTATCACCACCGGCAAAGTTTACTTGGTAAATAATACCCGGTAGTTCGTTTTGTAATTGAACAATTTGTTTCGCAACGATTTGGCCGTTTACTTGATAATTTGGCACGTATTCACGCGCCTCGGTGATATGTGTTTTCACTGCCGCTGATGGCTCTGGAAATGACGCCGCCATAGCCATTGCCGCTTGAATTTGCTGAAACTTGAAAAAGCCAAGGCCGCCAATCGTTACAGCGATAACCAGTAGGGCGGTTAACCATGATTTAATGTGCATTTTTCTCTTCCTATAAACTGAGTGCTAGTTATCTCAAGCCGAGTTCCACGAGTAAGGCCGCTGCTTTTTCAATACCTGCAGGGCTAAGCGGTGTTTGCCATTCATAACTGTTGAGCAAGCGTGCAATACTTTTTACTATCAATGAGTCTGTGGATGTTGGTTCTTGAAGGGTGTCGGTGCCTTCTGAAATCAGACGCGTTTGTGTTACGCGTTGCACGTACTTGTGGCCTTCCATTAATGCCCAACAGCTTAGGTTGATTTCTTCAATCATCTGTTCAGTGTGGCCATTTAGCTTTAACTCTCCACTGTAGGCCGCTTGGTGCATAAGTTTATTGAAAATCGCCTCGCACTTTTCGTGTGCAGCGATCATCCGATCTGTCCACAATGGTGACGCGCGGCGGATAACGACTTCGTTGGCCGCAAAGCCATCCAAATCGGTGTCGAATGGATAAACCTGTACTTTTTCAGGATCGAATAAACCGATAGCGACAATTTTCTCCGGTGTGGTCAACGGCAATTCAAACACTTGCTCAAACAGTTTGCTCCAATGCGAAAACACACGGGTAGCAAGCGCGAAGATAATGTCTTCTTTACATTGCACGTGTTTATAAATTGATCCCATTGATAAACCGGCGGCTTTCGATACCGCAGACATCGTAAAATCTAATACCGAGGTTTCGGCGATACAGTTTGCCGCCGCATTGAGGATCAGAACCTCTTGTTCTTGCGGGCTATATTTAGGTGCTGGCGCCATAAATTTCCTTAAATTCTTATCAGCTAATGGAGTGCTAGTTGGCGTTTTATCTTTATTGATTGTTATTCGAACACTATACGAATGATGTTCGAATGCGGTTTATTTTAATTGCTGATGGTATTTTGTCAACGCTAGTAATAGGAAAAACAGGTGAGCTGTGAAATTGAAAGCCTAAATCCAAAAAAGTGAAAAGCTAATTTCAATACGATTCAGGAATAGTGACGCTATAAATATATAGCTAATAAAAACAATAATATATATGACTTTAGTCTTGGGGTGTACGCGAGGAGTTGAGCTGACTAGGCATTAAATTTCGAGCAGTTTAGTTGATTTACCGTTACTTGGAAAAACACTTTGTCTGAAAAAATTAATATCTTGTCGGCAGAAGCTATCAAGTACAGAGTAATACCGAGTCCCAGCCTAATATCCTAACTGGCGTTATAACGATTGTAAGTGGCCGAGATTAACTGCCGACATCTTAAATTGAGGGAATTAGTGAGGTGTAAAAGCCACTAACTTAGCTGCTTCAAGTCTTTTGTTGCTTCGAAAGCCTTACGAGCAAAAACAACGCGAGTAAGAAGCTTAACCAAGTTGCTGGCTCTGGCACTGACGTTGGGCTAGCGGTAAATTGCAAGGCATCAATGCCAAATACCGCGTTTGCATTTGATGACGTTGTAAAACCGGTTAAGGTAAACGAGGTCAAGGCAACGTCGCTCGTTACGCCAAAGAAAGTACTGGCATTCCATATATCGGTGACTTTTAAGGCGTCGATTAATTCATTACCAAGATTATCGGTATAGTTTAGGTTGGTTGAGTTCAGCTCGTTCACAAATAACCCAAAAGCAAAAACCTCGTGATTGAAATGAAACGTCACCGAATTTCTTTCTCTAAGGGTTAGTGCGCGTTCACCTTCAGATACTAAACTGCTGTTGGTTCTATAGCGGATATAGCCGGATTCTACTTCAACCAACGCTAAGGGATTGTCGTTAAAGCCCTCGAACGTCATTGGTGAATTAAGTGCGGTTTCAAATGCCCCTTGATCCGAGTAAAACATTACCCCTGCATTTGCTTGGCTTGAAACAAGTAATGCCACACTGAGCACGAATAACTTCAATGTCGTCAAAATAAAGCTCCCTATTAACTTAACCTTGGTTTATCCAAGGCAAGTTGCTAAATAACACAATAAAAACAGGGTAATGATCAAATGTGGGGAAAATATGAGTTTGCGATTTTTTCTGGCAAAACTGTGTTTACGCAAAAAGCTGTGTGCTAGCAAACGGCCAATAGCGCTTGCTTATGAGTACAGGCTTAGTGATCGTCTTGCGCTAATTTATCAACACTGACAAAACAGTGCTCTTCAAAGGTGTCGAGAAAAAAAGCAACTTCTGGCATATCTTGTTTAAATTGCTCAAGCATTGCTAGCAATCGCGTTTTTACGTGGCTAAATTCTTTATTACCGTACGATATTTCATCGTTCGCTTTAAGGTAAGCGGAAATTAAATCCGCAGCTTTAACAATTTTTTTGTAGTCGCTATCGACTTGAGACTGCACGAGTAGCGGTTTAAATGTCTCGCGCAGCGGCTCAGGCAAACTGTGTAAACATTCCAGTTCGGCTAACTCTTCCAACTTTTTAAATTCTTTGGTGAGGGCGGGGTTGTGATACTTAGTAACGTGATTAATGTCTTGCAGCTTGGTTTCTGAAACCTCGTGATAAAGTGCTATGGTTGCGGCACGCTCAGGGCTGAGCGTGCCATTAAAATACTGGTTGCGGATAACCGCCAGTAAATGTGCAATCACAGCGACTTGATGCGAGTGCTCAGCAATGTTTTCCTTTTTTACGGAATGCATCAAGGCCCAGCGTTTGATCAGCGGCATACGTAAAATCCAAGCTAAAAAGGTACTTTTGATCATGAGTGCTTTATTGCTCCTTAATTACTTGGACTTTGGCATAGCTCACGTATGTGCTTCTGTCATTCACTAATCTTGGCGATAGGTATTAAAGAAGTGTCCCAATCGCTCAATCGCTGGCACTAACTCGTCAACATGCGGTAAAAACACTAATCTGAAATAGTTACTTTCTTCAATATTGAACGCTCGACCATGGACTAGCAGAATTTTTTCTTGCTTGAGTAAGTCCAACACCATTTTCTCATCGTCTTTAATATTGAACTTTTCCATATCCACTTTAACAAACAGATACAGTGCGCCCATGGCTGGTTGGCATGATAAGCCATCAATAGCGTTGATCATTTCATGAGCGGTATTGCGTTGTTTTAATAAACGGCCGTCACCATTAATCAGTTCATTAATACTTTGGTAGCCACCCAAAGCGGTTTGAATGGCGTATTGGCATGGCACGTTGGCACACAGACGCATACTTGAGAGCATATTTAGCCCTTCAACGTAATCTTCCGCCAGTAGTTTAGGGCCAGTAATCACCATCCAGCCCGCGCGAAAACCGGCAATACGGTAATTTTTAGACAAGCCGCCCATGGTCATGATTAACACGTCTTCCGCAAGGCGGGCAGTAGGGGTGTGCACGGCACCATCGTATAAGATTTTGTCGTAAATCTCGTCACTAAAAACAATTAAACCGTGTTTACGTGCCAGTGCTAATATCCCTTGTAGTACTTCTTCCGAATACACTGCACCCGTCGGGTTATTGGGATTAATTAACACAATGGCACGCGTTTTTTTGGTGATCTTGCTTTCCATATCGTCAAGATTTGGAAACCAGTGATTATCTTCGTCACATTTGTAATGAACAGGCTTACCACCAGACAAAGATACTGCCGCCGTCCACAGTGGGTAATCCGGTGCTGGAATGAGTACTTGATCACCGTCTTCCAGCAAGGCCTGCATCGCCATCACAATAAGCTCGCTGACGCCATTGCCAATAAAAATATCGTCAACGTTAACGCCTAAAATTCCTTGTTGCTGGAAATATTGCATCACAGCAACACGCGCCGAGTAAATACCTTTTGAGTCACTGTAGCCTTGCGCCGTTGGCAGGTTATGAATCACGTCTTTGAGAATATCGTCAGGTGCTTCAAAGCCAAATGGAGCAGGGTTGCCAATATTGAGTTTGAGTACTTTGTGCCCTTCATCTTCCAAACGCTTGGCTTCGGCGGCGATTTGTCCTCTGATCTCATAACAAACATTGTTGAGTTTTGAGGATTTAGTCACTGTTTTCATTTTTACTGCCACCGATTAGTTATTGATTTAAGAAAATTGGGTAAGGCAGTTAATGTAACAGTATTTGTGGGTTTTGAAACAGTTACTTGCAACTTTTTTATCGCTTTTTACGCGCCCTTATTTCACATTATTAATGAAAGCTGATTATGCTTAATTCAGCTATGTGCTATTTACGTAGACTAAAGTATAAAGCCACATAACTAATCACAAGGAGCAGGTAGCTGTAATGTCTATGGCTGAGTTAATTGATCCATATGATTGGACAAGAGTGAGTAAATTCTTCTTGGAGGTATTATGCCAATTCCGTTTTTTTGGTTAGGCGCGGCAGCAGTGTCTGCTTTCGCGGTCAAAGAGCTCGTCAGCGAAGATAGAAAAAAGCAGCAACAACAGCGGCTAAAGCACCCCAATGGCAAACCGCTTAACAAAGATTTCGCGTCAAATAGCGATACCTCAGCTGTTGCGATTTATCCCTCAGAATTATTCAATACCGAGCAAATCGCGCGTCCAACTATAGGCGCAATAGTATGCTGTGGTATCGGCGGTGTACTTGATCACACAGGGATTTGGATAGGTGACGACACCATTATTGAGCTGGGTGGCAATGGTTTAATCAAACCTGTTTCTCCAGCTCGCTTTACTCAAGAGCGCTCTGGAAAACGGATTTTTGTTGCTTGTGATTCAACTGCGACACCACTTGCGAGTGAAGTGGCAGCACAGCGAGCAATTGCGCAAATATATCAATATCGCGATTATCATTTGATTGAAAACAACTGCCACCAATTTATTTGGCAGTGCATTCAACCCAACGACGAGCCGCTGACCACATTCAGAGAGTTAAACAAACGTATGGCGAAGCGCTACAATAAACAAGTGTATTGGGATTTGTGTCAAGTTTAAATGCCCAGCATTACATCGCACTATCAATGTTATTGATGTTTGAACGGCAATTTGATCATTAAATCTGTACACCTAGGCCAACAACCGCTATAACCTTAGCACTTATAAATTGTCTATCAATTGGTTACCTCTTCTTGAAGCGTTTCGTTAAATTTCTTTTTTTACTGCCGCTAATGTTGCTAATGGGGGCGTTCTCCTTGTTAGTGATGCTCGTTGATAGCGAGCCTTTGATTTACCAGCAACATCAAATTTCTGCCAGTCATGCCGATAACAGTAAACGCTTGGCTAAACGCTTTGCCGATACGTGGCGCAATGGCGAGCAGCAAACCCAATTAGTGTTAACACAAGCTGAAATAGATGGCCTTACAGCACTTTTTCATCGCGCGGTACCAAGCGCTGCGGTTAACATTACCTTGTCTGAATATGGCGCTGTGTTGCTGGGGGCACTTAGCCTTCCCAAGCCGTTAAACCAGCAGTTTGTTAACGTAAGTGCAACCTTATTGCCTTCCAAAACGGGCATCGCGCTGGCTGGTGTGCAAGTGGGCAGTTTATCACTAAGTGGCACTAGCACTATTCGCTTGATGCGTTGGCTGGTCGACTATTACGCGGGCGAAGGGGCAACAGATAAGCTCTTAAAAACGGTGACCAGCGTTGCGACTTCACCCAACCAACTTGTCGTGGGATTGAATGTTGATAAAGACGTGCTCGCGCTGAGGCAAAATGCTTCTTTACTATCAAAACTGCGCGATGAATTAGCGTTATTCGGCGATAAGGAAATGATCACACGCTACTACCAAGCGTTATTGGCTTTTGCCAATCAACAGCCCATTAACGGCAAAGTGAATCAGTACATCAATCATATATTCACCTATGCGATAACTGAAAACAAACAGCAATTGCCTGTCTCCTATATTGAACAAAACAAAGCCGTACTGGTGGCGCTAGTGCTCTATTTTGGTGACAACAGAATGGCGCTCCTCGTTGGTGATGTTGCCAAACTGACCTGGCGACAACGGGTGCGCCAAGCGCGCCATCGCCGTTTGATTACTTTGGCGGGTCGAGGCGATTTACAGCAACATTTTGTTTACTCAATAGCGCTGCAATTACTCAGCAACGATCAAGCGAGTGATGCGTTGGGTGAATTTAAAGAATTTCTAGACACCAACCAAGGCGGCAGTGGCTTTAGCTTTGCTGATCTAATGGCAGACCGAGCAGGCACGCGCTTGGCCATGATGGCAACACATTCAGAAGCACAAGCCAAGCAACTACAAGCGCAACTGGCCAGTGTTAGTGATGGCGAATTAATGCCGACAATTCAAGGGCTAGCGGAAGGGTTGGGGGAGCGGGAGTTTACTCAACAGTTTCAGGGCGTAAGCTCGGCCAACTACCAACAGATGGTTGCTCATATTGATAGCCGATTAAAAGCGCTCAGCTTATATCAGCATCATTGGCGCTAGGCACATTTGGTGATAAGCAAATTGGCGATTTAAGGTAAAGATTAACCAATAAAAAAGCCAGTGTTCACCACTCAGGTGTCGGCTGGCTTTTGTTATGTTTTACGTTTTTGCTTTGCGCTGCTTACTGTGCTTAAAGGGCAGTGCTTACTTGCCTTATCTCGTTACTCGGCAAACTATTTCGTAAATTATTTTTAGAACAAAGACATCACATCAGCAATGGCAATCATCGATTTTTCACCGGTGATTCGGTTTTTCACTTCGATTTCTTGATTGTCTAAGTTGCGCTCACCAATAACCAGTAGTAGCGGCGTCCCCATTAATTCGTGATCTGCAAACATCACGCCCGGGCGCTCTTTGCGATCGTCAAATAGCACTTCAATACCCGCTTGTTGAAGCTGGCTGTAAAGCTGCTCAGCCGTTTCTTGCACGCGCGCTGACTTGTGCATATTCATTGGTACGATAGCAACTTGGAAAGGTGCGATCGCTGCAGGCCATTTGATGCCGTATTTGTCGTGGTTTTGCTCAATAGCTGCCGCAACAATACGTGACACACCAATACCGTAACAACCCATAGTCAGTGTTTCGTGCTTGCCATTTTCAGTCAGTACACCACAGTTCATCGCATCGGCGTATTTCTTGCCCAGTTGGAAGATGTGACCAACTTCAATACCGCGCTTGATCACTATGTTGCCTTGACCACACGGGCTCGGGTCGCCTTCAACCACGTTGCGAATGTCTTCAACTGAGTAGTTTGTTGCGTCGCGATCCCAGTTAGCACCAGTGAAGTGGTAACCGTCTTCGTTCGCACCACAAACAAAGTCCGCTAAATGAGCGGCACTGCGGTCAACAATCACTGGAATGTTAAGGTTTACCGGGCCAATTGAGCCAGCATTACAACCTGCTGCCGCTAAAATCTGCTCGTCTGTGGCAAACGTTAACGGCGCAGCAATTTGTGGTAAGTTTTCTGCTTTCACTTCGTTCAATTCGTGATCGCCACGCACGACTAATGCGATAACAGGTGCTTGTTCGCCTTCTTCTGCCGCGCCTAGTACCAATAAGGTTTTCACGGTTGATGTTGCTGGAACCTTTAAGAATTCAGCAACCGCCGCAATGGTTTTAGCATCAGGTGTTGCAACTTTTGCTAACTCCGCACTTGGCGCTGGGCGCTCGCCCGCAGGTGCAAGGGCTTCGGCTTTTTCAATGTTGGCAGCGAAATCGCTGGCATCACTGAAGGCAATATCGTCTTCACCGCTATCGGCTAGTACGTGGAATTCGTGTGAACCTTCACCACCAATGGAGCCGTTATCGGCAATCACTGGGCGGAACTCTAAGCCTAAGCGCTCGAAAATACGGCAGTAAGCGTCAAACATCACTTGGTAGGTAGCTTTTAAACACTCATCCGTGGTGTGGAATGAGTAAGCGTCTTTCATCAAGAATTCACGGCCACGCATCACACCGAAACGAGGACGAATTTCATCACGGAACTTAGTTTGAATTTGGAATAAGTTCAGTGGCAATTGTTTGTACGAGGCAATTTCATTGCTGATCAGCTTAGTGATTACTTCTTCGTGGGTTGGGCCTAACACGAATGGGCGCTGATGACGGTCGTTTAAGCGCAGTAGCTCTGGGCCATAGTCGTCCCAGCGGCCAGATTCTTCCCATAGATCCGCTGGCTGTACCATTGGCATTAAGGTTTCGATTGCGCCAGCACGTTCCATTTCCTCACGGACGATATTTTCGACTTTACGCAATACCTTTAAGCCGGTCGGCAGCCAAGTGTATAAGCCAGAAGCTACGTTTCTGACTAAACCCGCTCGTAACATTAATTGATGACTGACCACCTCAGCACTGGCTGGGGTCTCTTTTAGTGTAGAAACTAAATATTGACTGGTACGCATTGAAAATTTTTCCGAAAAGCGAGGGTAAAAAAGTGGCGGTTATTCTAGCAGGGCAAACCGGGAAAAAAAATGCCGACAAGGTGATTTATCGGCATTTATTTTACAATCAAGGATTTTGTGGCAAGTGATTGTTGTGGCTATTAATTAAACTATTAACAGTACGCGAAAGGCCGCGACAAAGCCTTAGTGTTGAATTGTCGCCTGCACAATGACGTTATCCGTCACCTGCTGATTGGCAAGCATTCCACCGACCGTGATGAGATTACCGTTGAGCTTGATTAATGCACGGTGATCCATCGTCGCAGTAACTGCTTCACTGAACTGCCATGTTTGGTCAGCAAAATTAAATTGCCAAACTTTGCCATCTGGCTTGCTTGGCACGCCGTTATAGCCGATACCTGAATAATTGTATGGATTGTCACTGCCACCAACAAAATAGGCCGAGTTAGTGGCATCATCACCAACAGCTGCCATGCGATAGCGCGCTGTTCCCGTTGGGTGCTCGACTTTGCGCCAGTCAATTTTATCAGGGGATTTTTCACTAATTTTACCTAAGTAACAGGCAGGCTCTGCGGCATAAGAGCGCCGTTTGTTTAGGTGCACATCCACGCGAACGCCATCACACACGATCATTTGGTTATTGGCGATTGCTCCCGCTTGCCCAAACACTGGACGACCGGGGAAGGGGCTGGCTTGCTGCCATGTATTGGTGTTGACATCATAAACTTGTACTAGATTAACGTTGCCATCGTTGTGCCAGCCACTCACTAAATAGATGTAACGATCCTGATAAGTTAGGGCGATACTGTCATCCACAGGGACGGGCATTGGCGCTAATTGACGATACGACTTACTTAGCGGGTTAAATGAATAGACATCAGGCACGGACACTTCACTGTGATCTTTTGCAACCGTATAACCACCAAACACATAGGCTTTGCCATTTAAACTGGTTGCCACAGACGCAAGACGACCTACGAGGCCGTTGACAGGCGTTTCAATCGGCACCGGTTTGATGGTTTGCCAGCGGTTATCACCAACTTTAAGCATAAATGCCTTGTTGGTCACCGCTTGATAATCTTTGCCTGAGGTTAGCCCATTAAAAGATATCAAATAGTCATGGCCCTTAGCGGTTATTTTAGTGACGGCATTATTGGCGATAGGCTCTGGCAGGCTAGGTAAGCTAACTGTATCAGCACTTGCGGCCAAACTCGTTAGCGCGAGTGACAATGCACTAAGCGTTTTAGTGTTTAGGTTTTTCATACCAAGCTTTGGGCGAAAAGACGCTAGAGTTGAAAGGGAGAAATAAGGTGCAACGATTGTTTTTTTACTCATCACGGTATTGGTATATCTGTGTTGTTTTTACCAGTTTAAGTGACGTGTAAACTTACTTAAACTGGCAAGCGATAAACGCTCTGTTAGGAATGAGTGGCACTTTATCAGTTTTCCAAAACAAATGCTTTGCTTAACAAGTTGAAAGACTTGCTTGCAAGTGGCTAATCATCCCGCCAGATCTATTGTCAGTTACAGTTAATATTGCTAACGTACTCAAACTATTAGAAAAAGCGATAGGCGTAGCCGCAAGCTAGTATAAAAATAGGTTAATTAAGACGATGGATAATGGAAAAAACACAGTTCAATCTCAATGCGGATGTCAATGTGGTGAGGTCAGTTATCTGATCACTGCTAAGCCTTTGCTACGTGCCATTTGCCATTGCTCAATTTGCCAAGCGGCGAATAAAGCGGCTTACTCCGACATTGTGCTTTTTCGCTGGCATGATGTGATTCAACCAGCAGAGGGGATAGTGGATTATCGCTCAGCGAAATTCCCTCCTATTTTACAGCGTGGCTACTGTCGTGCTTGTCAGCAGTTATCGATTGAATACTTGCAGCTTTTTCCCATTCCTAAAACGATTTTTGTGCCAACGAGACTTATTGCAGATCAAAGCATAGTGCCTGCACCATCTTTGCATATCTTTTACGATAAACGCGCCGCAGATGTTGATGACAATTTACCCAAATACCAAGGTTATTTGGCCAGCCAACTAGCGTTTGCCAAGCACTTAGTTCCGGCGTTATGGCGCGGGTAGCAGGGAAAGCTAGTTATTACAGTGTAAAGTTTCACTGTAAACGGCTAAATCACACATCATTATTCCAAGACAAACTGAGCAACTTTCAATGAGCTACGACAATAATAATATTTTCGCCAAAATTCTTCGTGATGAAGCCCCATGTATCAAAGTGTATGAAGACGATAAGACATTGGCATTTATGGATATTATGCCGCAAATGCCAGGCCATACCTTGGTCATTCCCAAAGAGGCTGCAATTACAGTACATGAATTATCGGATGAAGCATCGCTAGCCTGTATGAAAACCGTGCAAAAGGTGGGGAAGGCGGTAGAGCAAGCAATGGGCGTAACGGGATTTACCTTGTTCCAACTAAACGGCGCAGAAGTAGGGCAAACGGTGCCACATTTCCACTTTCATATTCTGCCGGGGTCGATATTAAATGCGACAGGCATTAAAGGGCATGCCGTTGAAATGGGTGATCCGCAAGAGTTAACCAAAATTGCCGATAAAATTAAACGCTTTTTAGCGTAAGCGAGCATCGAAATCGGCTTTAATTACTCACAGTAATCCCCCAACAGCAATATTAGCTTCATTAGGCACAGAGCATGATTGTTATTTATGGCATTAAAGAGCGGTTGAATCCGATCAAGGCAGAGCTTTCAGACATTATTCATCAATGTATGCAAAGTGTGCTGGGCATGCCGGAGGATAAACGCGCTCACCGTTTTTTTCCGCTCGCTAAAGAAAACTTCTATTACCCTGCTGGCCGCAGTGATGCTTACACTGTTATTGAAATTAATATGATGTCGGGACGACAACCAGAGACACAAAAGCGATTAATCAAGACATTATTTCTCTTGTTGGAAACCAAGCTAAATATTGCCCCAATCGATATTGAAATAACCATCAAAGAGCAAGCACCGTATCAATGGGGATTTCGCGGAATGACGGGCGATGAAGTACGTGATCTCAATTATAAAGTAGAAGTTTAACATTCTTAAAAACCAAGAGCACAATTAAGGAAGCTGCGAATGGAATTAACCGTAAATATTGTCGATGCATTTACTGAAAAGCAGTTTGGCGGTAACTCGGCGGCCGTTGTGATTACCGATACTTGGTTACCTGCTGCGTTAATGCAGTCAATTGCCACTGAAAATAATTTATCTGAAACCGCTTTTCTCGTGCCGAAAAATTCGAGCTCTCACTCTACAAGTGAACATGCTCACTACGATATTCGCTGGTTTTCACCGTTAATGGAAATTGATTTTTGTGGTCATGCAACGTTAGCGTCAGCTTGGGTGATATTTGCGAAACATCCTAATTTATCTGAGTGTTCAGTAGCTGCGCCAGCCGTTGGCAAGATGCTCATTAAACAAAACCCTACGGGTGAGATTGAGATGGACTTTCCCAACCGTAAACCTTCACCTGTTGTTGATGTACCAGCGTGTTTGCTCAATGGCTTGTCTATTCAACCCAAACGAGTGCTGAAAAACGAACAAGCGTATATTGCTGTCTATCAGAGCGAAGAGGAAGTTAACGCGGTCAAGCAAGATTCGGCATTAATCAAGCAACTCGCACCTTATGATGTAGTCGTTACCGCAAAGGCCGCGAATCCCAAGTCGGGTTATGATTTTATTTCTCGCTATTTTTGGCCTGCCAATGGTGGGAATGAAGATCCGGTGACTGGCTCCATTCACACCGCACTTGCGCCTTTTTGGGCTGAGCAGCTTGGTAAAACAAAACTTACTGCCTATCAAGCGTCAAAGCGTGGCGGTTTGCTAAGTTGCAAGGTGATTGGCGAGCGGGTGATCATTGCGGGTAAAGCGGTGCCCTATTTGGAAGGAATGATTACTGTTCAAGCGTGATAATTGCGTTCTACCATGACCCGCGCGTCTTACCATAAACACGGCGTACAGTGGCGATCAAAAGCTACCCTTTATTCGTTACTGAGCCAAAGCTTCTGCCAGAAAATCTACGAGCAACCTGACTTTGGGGGACAAGTTGCGATTTTTTGGGAAAAGTGCCCAAATACCTTCTTGATCGTCGCGATATAGGCTTAACACTTCAATTAATTCCCCGGATTTTAGCGCGTCTTGTACATAGTAATCAGGCAGTTGCACTAGCCCAAGTCCTTGTTTGGCCGCATCAAGTAGGGCATTACCACTGTTGCATTTTAGCCGGCCAGTAACGCGAATCGATTTTTCCCTGCCGTTTTCCTGAAAGCGCCAATGCCCAACTGAGCCTACCAAACATTGATGGTGTGCTAGCTCAGATAAACTATGGGGTTCACCATGGCGCTCAAGGTAGTTTTTACTGGCACACACATAAAGCTGACGAGCGGCGAGGCGTTTAGCAATCATACTGGAATCGCTAAGCCGGCCTAAACGCACCGCTAAATCCATCCCTGCTTCCAGTAAATCTAGTTGTTGATTAGTGAGGTTAAGATCAATATTTACTTGCGGGTAACGGGCGAGAAATTGATTAATTAATGGTGCCAAGTGCTGCTCGCCATAAGTAACTGGGGCGGTCACCTTGACTAAGCCTTTGGGCGTGGCTTGCATTTGTGTGACTGCCAACTCGGCAACTTCTAGCCCCTCAACTAAATGCTTACACTGCTGAAAATAAATTTGACCAGCTTCGCTAAGGGTTACCTTACGTGTGGTTCTATGCAGCAGTTTTACCGCTAATCGCTCTTCAAGTGCAGCAACGCGGCGACTCACTTGTGCAACAGAGGTTGAGAGTTTCGCAGCTGCAACGGTAAAACTTGTGCTTTCTGCGACTGCGACAAACTCGCTGACTCCTTCCCAATTTGCCATAAAACTTTCATTGCCTCAGCTAAATAAATCAAATAAACGAAATTCTAATTTATTATTACAAATACGTAAAAATAAATTGCTATTTATAGTGATTATCACTAGTTAAGAAATAGCTATAATGTAAAACATATGCCTAACCAGCTTCTCTATCGCTGCTTTGTTTATTTATGTTCATTTATGTCGCGTCGAAGTAGCAAACGCTGGTACCTATTCATTATCGTTAAAAGGAAACCTCTATGGCACTTGAACTCAAGCCTGGACAAGAATTTATCAAATCAAAAGCTGCGGTTGCATGGGCTGCGGGCGAGCCATTGAAAATGGAAGAGGTGGACGTACAGCTGCCCAAAGCTGGCGAAGTATTAGTGCGCATTGTCGCGACAGGCGTTTGTCATACTGATGCCTTTACGCTGTCGGGTGAAGATCCTGAAGGTATTTTTCCGTCAATCTTAGGCCATGAAGGTGGTGGTATCGTTGAAATGGTTGGCGAAGGTGTCACTAGCGTTGAAGTCGGCGATCATGTTATTCCACTTTACACTGCGGAATGTCGTGAATGTAAGTTCTGTAAATCAGGGAAAACCAACTTGTGCCAAGCGGTGCGCGAAACTCAAGGTAAAGGCTTAATGCCAGACGGTACGACTCGTTTTTATAAAGATGGCGAGCCCATTTTCCATTACATGGGCTGCTCAACCTTTTCTGAATACACGGTACTGCCAGAAATTTCATTAGCCAAAGTGAATAAAGCAGCGCCACTAGAAGAAGTTTGTTTGCTCGGCTGTGGGGTCACTACTGGCATGGGCGCGGTGCTTAACACAGCGAAAGTGGAACAAGGTGATACCGTTGCTATTTTTGGTTTAGGTGGTATTGGTCTATCAGCCATTATCGGCGCTCGTATGGCTGGCGCGAGCCGTATTATTGGTGTTGATATTAACGACAGTAAATTCGAGCTGGCGAAACAGCTAGGCGCAACTGATGTGATTAACCCGCAAGAGTTTGACAAGCCAATTCAAGAAGTGATCATTGAAATGACTGATGGCGGTGTTGATTACTCATTTGAATGTATTGGGAATGTTAACGTGATGCGCCAAGCATTAGAGTGCTGCCACAAGGGCTGGGGTGAGTCAGTAATTATTGGTGTGGCTGGTGCAGGTCAAGAAATCTCAACCCGTCCGTTCCAATTAGTGACAGGTCGCGTATGGCGCGGTACAGCTTTTGGTGGCGTAAAAGGTCGTTCTGAACTGCCTGAAATTGTTGAACGTTATATGGCTGGCGAATTTGGTTTGCAAGAATTTATTACCCATACCATGGGCCTTGACGAAGTAAACCATGCCTTTGATTTAATGCATGAAGGTAAGAGTATTCGCTCAGTGATTCATATGTAGTGATGAATTTTTTTATAAAATTTACTCACAACGTTGATTAAAAAAATGATTTAAAAAGCTCAGGTGTTATTGATTAGCACCTGAGCTTTTCCTTATTAGATGAAATGTAGAACGCCCAAATGATAGAAAATATTAGCCAAAACAAAGTCTTTAATGGTTGGCAAAAACAATATACCCACAACTCTAAAAGCCTGAACTGCAACATGCGTTTTACTATCTACCTGCCACCACAAGCTAATGCCAGTCATCCTGTGCCTGTGCTTTATTGGCTGTCAGGCCTTACCTGCACCGATGAAAACTTTATGCACAAAGCAGGTGCATTTCGCAAAGCCGCCGAACTAGGTATCGCGATTGTTGCGCCTGATACCAGCCCACGCGGTGAACTTGTGGCGAATGATGAAGGTTATGATTTGGGGCAGGGCGCTGGTTTTTATCTCAATGCAACGCAGGCTCCTTGGTCTGAGCATTACCAAATGTATGATTACATTACCCAAGAGCTACCAGCGTTAATCGAAGCCAATTTCCCAGTGTCATCAGTAAAATCTATTGCTGGCCACAGTATGGGCGGCCACGGTGCGCTTACCATAGGGTTAAAGAACCAAGCGGCGTATCGCGCAATTTCGGCGTTTAGCCCAATTGCCAACCCAATGCGCTGCCCTTGGGGTCAAAAAGCGTTTGCTGCTTACTTAGGTAGCGATAAATTAACTTGGCAAGACTATGATGCCAGCTACTTGCTCGCGCAAGGTAAAGCAGATTTACCTATGTTGGTGGATCAAGGTGATGCCGATCAATTTCTCACCGAACAGTTAATGCCGGAAGCGCTAATGGCAGCGGCGGAACAACATGGTTCAGATCTAACCCTGAGAATGCAGCCTGGCTATAATCACAGCTATTACTTTATCGCCAGCTTTATTGATAAACACTTAGACTTCCATGCCAAGTATTTAATGTCTGTTTAATGCTTTAATTACCAAGCCATTAGCAATAGGTAAGGGCTTGATGCCCTTATATGCTTATATGAAAGGTTAATAAATATCAAAAGCTTGGCAGAAGTTTAGAGACTTGAATTTCGTATATTCAACCTTATGAATAAGGTGACAAAAGTTGAATATTAGGGCAGGGTTTTAACCTTATGGCGAAATTTTTCTGGTGATGAAATTCGACTCCCTACGATTAAAATTTCTATAAGAGGGTCATTATGACAATCGACATTAAGAAAGTTGACTACCACAACGCACAACAAATGGCAGATTTGATCACTATATTAGATAGCTACGCCCAAGATCCCATGGGCGGTGGTGAGTCGCTTTCGCCAGAAACGAAAAAGCACTTGGCAAGTGAATTACAAAAACGCTCATTTATGACCAGCTTGATCGCTTATGTGGATGGCAAGCCAGTGGGTTTAGCCAATTGCATCGAGAGCTTTTCGACTTTCGCCTGTAAACCTATCCTGAATATTCACGATATGGCGGTGATCGGTGACTTTCGTGGTTTAGGGTTAAGCCAACAATTGCTTAATGCTGTCGAGGAGCTGGCCAGAGAAAAGGGCTGTAGCAAGGTGACGCTGGAAGTACTCTCTGGCAATAAAGTAGCGATGAATGCCTATGAAAAATTTGGTTTTACCGGTTATGAGTTAGATCCAGCGATGGGTAAGGCAGAGTTTTGGGAGAAAAAGCTCAAATAACCACATCAAGCGCTTTGTCGCCTATTGCCTGATAGCTTTGGTGATTCCTATCCTTGGTGAGCAAAGCGACGCGTTAAAACGAGATAGCGCGTCGTTTTCCTGAATTGTGAGCTGGTGACTGCGAGTTACCTTGGGGTTTATCTCTGTGCTTACCCTTAGGCTTTCCTGACGCATTTTTTCGCTTTGTGCTATTACTGCTCGCAGTCGCCTTGTGTTGAGTTTTATTGCTGCCTTCTGCAGTTTTGTGACTAGATTTGTTGGCACTTTGCTTGTTGGCGAGACGTGGTGACGGAGCCGCTGGATTATCACTTGCTGATTCCGTGCGTAGTTTATTCGCTTTGCTATTTTCGTGAGTGCTTTCGAATGATGTTGCTAAGGCTGGTTCAAGTTCATGATTAGAAGCCGGAACAAATTGTACTTCGATAATATTGTCACCTAATTGGATAAAATCTCCATCGTAGACTTTTTTACGCTTTTGCAGCTCAATCTCGTTATTTAGTAGCACATAACCTTCGGCTATAAGTAACTTGGCTTCGCCACCACCTGACACTAAGTCTGCAATTTTGAGTAATTTATAGAGTTCAATTGGCTGCTGATCTATCTCTACAAGGTATACATTGGTCATGATAGTAAAAATCTAAAAAATAATTTAAAAATTTTATCACACCTGAACGAGCACTGCATTGCCAATAAAATCAACAGATTGGTTAAAAAACAACCTTGAGCTGGTGCTGAAAGTGTGCGCTGGTTGAACAAGATGTTTAAAAAATGCACTTGTTTACAACTTCTTAGTCTGTATAATTCGCGGCGCAAGAAACGGCAAGGTATCTGAAAAGGTATTACGCAAAGCTTTCGGTCTAAGGTAATGCAAATTGCACTTACTATGATAGCGAGGCTACCTACTGCAGCAGGGACCTTATGCGCGTTTCAAGTATGTACTTTACTTTTTATTTTTTGACTTGTTGTGTAAGGGTTTTAACTCATGAAAAAATTATTGCTAGTTCCAGCAATCGCGTTAATCTCATCTGTATCTGTTGCTCCTGCGGCAAACGCTAATAACTTAGCGCAAAGCCTATGTGAATACGTTTCAGCTGACGACAAAAAGCGCCTGCGTTCGTTCTTAAAAAGCAATAACTTAAAAATCCGCTCTGTATTTGACGGTGTTCAATGTAACGGCCAAAACTTATTGGCATTTGCTTCATCAAAAAGCGCTGTAAAAACTGGCTCATTGATGATCAGCAAACTTCCAAAAGCGAAAGTAAGAAGCTCGCTAGCATCGATTACTGATGCAACCTTAGCTCAAGCCGCTAACAAGCGTGTAAACGGCTAATTCGTCGAGAAGAATTTTGAAAAAAGCGAGCTTAGGCTCGCTTTTTTTACGTCTCAAATTTAGGTTATACCAATTGAATTAATGAGTTGATCAATTATGGTGCCGGAAAAAAGTTCATAAACACAGGTTTTATGCTCCCAGCAAAACCTAAGTAACTACATCCATGTAGGCAAGGCGCTATTTGCAGGTAACTAGTTGTTCTAATTTCAAAAATAACAACGAAGTTAATGAGCGTTTTAACCAGACAGAATGATCAAGTATTTATTGAAATTAGAGTTTGAGTTTCATACCAACTAGCATCGCGGTGATAAATAGTAAGCTTTCCTTTGGGTTTATACTTATGCTCGCAATTGCAGGCCCCGGGCAATAACCACTGAGTCCCCAGCCAACACCAAATAAAGCAGCGCCGATCACTAGCTGCCAATCAACATTGGTTTTACTTGGCAGTTTAAAAGCTCCAGAGAATAGGGGCGCGCTTTGCTTTGCAAAGATGAATTGATAGCCTACCAGCGTCGTCAACAGAGCAGAGCACATGACAAGTGCGAGTCGAAAATCCCAATTCCCAGTGATATCTAAAAAACCGATCACGGCTAAAGGGTTAGTCATTTGTGCGAGTGACAAGCCAAACCCAAACAAGGTACCGATGAGCAGTGCTAACACGAGTTTCACTATATTTGTTACCTCTCTTTTCTTAGCGTCATCACTAAAGTTTGGTTAGGAAGACGGTAGCAATTGCGCTACTCATAAAAAGGCAGGTGGCGACAAGAGAACGCTTTGATAAGCGAGCAATACCACACACGCCATGGCCGCTAGTACAACCATTGCCTATTCGCGTCCCAAAACCAACAAGTAAACCCGACATGATTAAGGTCGTGGTTGAAAAATTTTCGCGAATGGCAAATCGAACGCCATGTATTTCGCTGTAAAGCCATCCACCTAAGGCCAAGCCACAAATAAAATAGAGCTGCCAGCTAGTCATTAGCTTGTTCTTTGTGCTTTTATCAGTGTTTAGCAGCTGACCAATAACACCACTTATTCCTGCTATTCTCCCTAAAAGCGCCATCATTAATACGGCGCTTATGCCAATAAGTGTACCGCCTGCAAGTGCAGCCGCTATCAACTGGTTGTTAGCTTCAACCATTCGTTATAGCCTCCCTTGAGTGAATGCACATTATTAAAGCCCATATTTGACAATGACTTAGTAGAAAGGGCTGAACGCCCGCCAGATTGACAATAAAGCAAGATATTGGCAGAAGCTTGCTCTAAAGCGGAAAGCGTGATTAGTGCCGGGTGATTCATCAGTTGAAATTCGAGTAAGCCCCGCGCGATATGTGTGGCGTTTGGCAGCATACCTTTGGTAATTTCACTGGGCTCCCTGATATCGATCAAAACATACATTTTGGGGTTGCTTTGCCATTGCTTGATATCCAGTTCGTTAATTTTTGTTTGAACTTCATTAACATACTCATGTGGAGATTTAATCATGAAACGCGCTCTCGTTTGTAGGACAAAAGATTTGATGCAGAACATCAATAATTTTGATGCTGTTTTCATCGGCTAAGGAGTAAAAAATAGTTTGTGACTCACGTCGAGTTTTCACCAGCTGGTGTTCACGTAACACCGCAAGGTGCTGTGACAACGCCGATTGGCTAATGTCGGCAATTTGAGTTAACTCGCCAACGGTTTTTTCACTTTCAATGAGTGTGCATAGCACGAGTAACCGAGTGGGATGACTAAGACGTTTTAAGTAGTCGCTAGCTAACGACACTTGCTGCTGTAACTGTTGTGGGCTCATATGATTTCGCTATTTGTACTGTTTTTAATGTAATATCATTAGGCAATTTAGGGTGTGCTAATTTAGCTTTATCTAATGTATTATTGGTTAGATAATAAATTACTAATTTAGAAAAGTCTAATGTAATGAAGAATCTTATTTCTATATGCATTTATTCTTTGTAGGTTTGCTTTAATTCAGTTTGTTTTAATTCAGTTTGGTGAAATTTGGGAGTTGCCCAAGAATACAATTGTGATTAAGCAGCAGGGGGGTTATTGCTCTAATGCGCTACGGGAAAAGCAACTTAATAAATAGATTCTCTATTGTGATGTCAAATGGTGCGCGGAGCGTTGAAATGATCGAATATCTGGGGAGACATTTATCGTCTTTTAAATTTTTAAGTTAAGTGCAGGGTTATGCTTAAAGTAACGCGACTGGCAAACGGAGTAGTGATCTCGCCAACTTTTACAGTGTAAGGTGTTTTTATATGGTAGTTGCCTTGAGTAACTCATAAAAAACGAATTTTTATCCGGTAATTGTCTTTATTGAGCTATATAAAGCGAAGGCTAACAGGTCTTTATTTGCTTCGTTCATACTTTTAAACCTATGAAAAGTATGTAAAACCAACATTTCGCCTGATTAATATCCACTTGAACGTATTTCACAGTGAAATTGATAAAAATCGAATTTTTTGTGTTGACAGTAAATCAAAGCTCCCTATAATACGCCCCCACAGAGACGGACGGTTAGCTCAGTTGGGAGAGCACCGCCCTTACAAGGCGGGGGTCACTGGTTCAAGCCCAGTACCGTCCACCACTTACTTTTTGAGAATGCGAGTGGTTAAATAAGCAAAACTCAATGACCCGGACGGTTAGCTCAGTTGGGAGAGCACCGCCCTTACAAGGCGGGGGTCACTGGTTCAAGCCCAGTACCGTCCACCACTTATATTTTTGAGTATACGAGTGGTTAAATAAGTAAAACTCAATGACCCGGACGGTTAGCTCAGTTGGGAGAGCACCGCCCTTACAAGGCGGGGGTCACTGGTTCAAGCCCAGTACCGTCCACCACTTATATTTTTGAGTATACGAGTGGTTAAATAAGCAAAACTCAATGACCCGGACGGTTAGCTCAGTTGGGAGAGCACCGCCCTTACAAGGCGGGGGTCACTGGTTCAAGCCCAGTACCGTCCACCACTTATTTTTGAGAATGCGAGTGGTTAAATAAGCAAAACTCAACGACCCGGACGGTTAGCTCAGTTGGGAGAGCACCGCCCTTACAAGGCGGGGGTCACTGGTTCAAGCCCAGTACCGTCCACCACTATTTTACTAGTGGCTAAACAAGTAATATTTTATGACCCGGACGGTTAGCTCAGTTGGGAGAGCACCGCCCTTACAAGGCGGGGGTCACTGGTTCAAGCCCAGTACCGTCCACCACTTCTTAAAGTTAAATTCTCTTATTTTATTTCTTTAAATCATTGGTAAGAGAAGAGCACCTTCAACTCTTTACACCCGCGCCAAGTCACTGGTTCAAGCCCAGTACCGTCCACCATTTCATAAAATTAAATCTCCTTATTTCTTTGAAGCATTGGTAAACAAAGAGCACCTTCATCTCTTTGCAACCCGCGCCAAGTCACTAGTTCAAGCCCAGTACCGTCCACCACTTCTTAAAGTTAAATCCTTTTATTTTATTTCTTTAAATCATTGGTAAGTGAAGAGCATCTTCTACTCTTTACATCCGGGCCAAATCACTGGTTCAAGCCCAGTACCGTTCGCCAATTCTTAAAGTTAAATCTCCTTATTTTATTTCTTTAAAGCACTGGTAAGCGAGAGAACCTTCTACTCTTTTCAGTCTGTACTTTGGCTCCAAGAGAATTTTTTACAACGCAAAGCAACATCAGTACAAATGCCCTACAATTAAAACCAATTGAATTAATTAATTGATCAATTCAGAGCGCTATCAGCGGTGGGAGAACAAGCCAAATTTTTGTTGATATAGTTATTCTACATCTCATTAATTTGGCGCCGTTATCGAGACGCTGATACGCTCCCAAAGGGCGAGTTTAAAAGGCTCATATGCTGCGTTATTGATTTTGACAAGGGAGCGACCATTCTCTGCAATCAATGCCTTGCCTCTAAGCCTTTTAATTCTCGCTGAATGATTAAGTAGTTATTTCAATTGGTATAAATAGGATGTAGGACACATATGTAAGCGTTAGTTATTTCGCTTGCAAAGCAGCACTTTTAATTAGCGTTGTAAAAAATAAGGACTATCCAATGAAAAATTTTGTCTCTAGTCATACCTATCACCATTTGAATTTAGATGCGCGTGTTAAACCCAACCGAGCCCGCGTAAAATTGAATATTGTGGATAAAAAAGATCCCGATACTTGGTACATGACATTTTCAAAAAACAAAGTAGACAACTTTGTTACCTACATACAACGTGGACAAGAAAAGCTTACCGCGTCAATTTATGTGCACGTTCGGGGTGACGCAAAGCTGAGCTTTGCAAAGTCTGGCAGTGCGTCTTGTCAGCAAGTTTTTGATGGTGTGTTATTTGCGGCTGGCAATGAACAAATGCAAAAGCTCAATGCAATAGAGACTGAACTAGAAGGTGATGATCTCTTGCGGATTACCATCATTCCCTCTGATTTTTGGTACACCAATAGTCGATCTCAAAATGCACACTATGCGGGCAATAAAGTGGGGTTTCGTTTTGTGATGCGAGATAGAGAAGACAATTTATTTTTTTCTCACGACCCTATGATTATTCTTCCTGATTGGGAGCCAAATTAAACCAAGCGAGATCAAACCATGTTATCGCAATGCCTGAGTCAAGTGCTTTAGTTTTGTACGCTGAGGCGGTTGAAGTATCGCCTAATAGTGAATAGATCAAGCAAAGGTAGTAATAGGTGTAGGGATCTTCAATTGTATCACGTTCAACTTTTAGCAACTCAAGCTGAGCTTCATCATATTTATTTGTATGGGCTAGTGCTTGCGCCAAGGTTAAGGTGTCGTTTTGCGTTTTTTTCGGCAACTGACTGATTTGCTTAATGACTGTCTCGTAATAACTAAAAGCGAGCTGTTTATCACCAAAGATGCTCTCAGCATCGGCAAGGTTGATCAATATTTGTGGGTTTGACGGCGAGAGCTTGTGGGCTTTTCTTAAATGTTTTAGCGCATTTTCACTGTCATTTTGCATAGTGTAGGCAAAGCCTATATTTGATTGGGTGATCGGGTTGTTTCCTTGGTTCATTGCAATCAGTTGTTGATAGGTCGAAATGACACCGCGCCAGTCACCTTCGTAATGACGCAGAACGCCATATAACTCTAAGCCCTTTGTATGGTCTGGAACTCTAACAAAAAGCTTGTCTAAAGTAGCCGATGCATCTGCCAATTCGCCAGATTTGAACAGCATGAGTGCATAGTTGAATAAATGTTTCGCTGCTGGGCGCTCTTTAATTAAATCTGAGAGCAGATTACGACCTTTTACTATGATACCTTGGCTAAAATACCACCTTGCGCGTAAGGACTTTACTGAGTCATCAACACGGTATTTATTCTCAAGCCTCGTAAGCCACTGATCTGCCTCATCGAAGTTTTGTGCACGGATCTCTAACGCGGCAATTGAAATCATCATTCTGTTGGTAAGGTTTTCCGTTGAGTTTTCTGCCGAAGAGACAAGTTCGCGTGCTTTTTCAAGCCAAGCAGTATCTCGCTGTCGGTAGAATTGCTTGCTATAGGCTTCGAGCAAAATATGGCATATTTCCTCATATCGACACTCGCCCTCGGCCAGCGCTTCCAATGAGTCGATGTAATGCATTAGTGATAACTCGTTATTTTGAAACGCTTGTTTTAAGCCTAAAAAGGTACGAAAAGACTGTTCGTCTGACGCAGGCATTCGCGAGTCTTTATCGCCATCTAACCAAGGTGTGAGGAAAGAGTGAATCAAATCGCTAATGTAGAGTAGACGATCTGTGGGCACTTGCACTTGCTGCTGATCGACCAACACCGCAGGAGTTCCTTGCCAAAGGCTAAACGTAACCGCACATTGACTCGTTAAACAATCGAGCTGAGTGAATAGCACTTCATCCGCGGCAGTGACTTGCTGAATTTGCTTGATATTTGCCGGCTTTCCCGAGAGTGGGCTAACTTCGTCAGCAGCAACCATGCTGTTTTGCTCTAAAGACTGAATAACTTGAATGGTTGCCTGATTTATCGAGGCCTTAATCAGCGGTATATCAGGGTGGTCATCGCCGGATAATACAATGGGATCGAGTACGGCGATATAACGCGGTGTTGGCGGCCAAACAAACCAAGCTATCAAGGCTAACAACATGAAGGTAGTGACAAATGCTAATCCTTTACGTGTGTTGCTTTTTGCCTTGTTTTTATACTCTAGCTTTACTCGTGCCGCTTCTAGTGCCGGGTTATCTTGCGAAATGGTTATATTACCAAAGGGCGAAAGCTCGGTGTTGAGCACACTCTTAATCGTTGTGATTACCTGCTGAGCCGACTGAGGGCGGTGCTCTGGTGTTTTGTTCAGCAGTTTCAGTACCAAAGAGTCAATGCGCTCATAACCTGTTTTTGGCTCAGCGGGTGTCGAGTTAAGAATATTGTCCAACGTTTGTTTGGAATTGTTTTGTTCGGCAAAAGGGTGCCTGTGCATTAGCATTTGATAAAGTAATACGCCTAGTGAAAATAAGTCGCTGCTAATGCCAATATGCGTTTGTTGAATTTGCTCAGGACTTAATGAATACACGCTGCCTGCCATTGGGCTTGGCGATTGCTGATGAATCGGTTTTGCAATGCCCAGATCGCCCACTTTCAAGCATTGATTTTCATCAAAAAAACAGTTTTCAGCTTTGACATCCTGATGAACCAAGCCGACCTGATGAATAGCGTGCAAACCTTTAGCAATTTCTAATGCGTAAGAAAGGGCCGACTTTAAATCAGGGTGAGAAGACGCTAGGCGATCGGCAAGCGTTTCGCCTGGAAGGTATTCCATAACTAATGCAGTTTGAGATTGGTACATGACTACATCGTAGATGGTGACCACATGAGGATCGTGAATGGAAGCCACTCTTTTCGCTTCCTGTAGCACATCATCTTGCTCGTAAGCATGCAGCAACTTTATCGCTACCTTACGAGACAAGCGCGGGTCGAAGGCTTTGAAAACGGTACTACTGCTTCCTTTTCCTAAAATAGATTCAATCTGGTAGTGCCCAATCTCGCCAGATGGAACCATGTGTTCCACCACTAGTGAGTCAGACCAATTTCATGCAATCGACGTATTAGTGCTTGTTTAGAGACTTGTAGCATATCCACCATCTGATCTAAGTCTCCACTGCAATCAGCAAAACTCGATTGAAGCTCAGCGGACGAAATATTGCTTGCACGGCGAAGCACAGGACTTGAGTCTATTCTTTGATATAACGCAGCGCGGGAGATAAGCAATTCACTGGCTGCAAGTTTGATCTGCCATTGATGCTTTTCCAATGCATTCAGTACCTCTTCATCATCAATTTCTCTGGGCTTTCTTCTTACTAAAGGCGGTGCTTCGATAGAGTTGTCAATCGCCATAGTAGGACTACTGGCGATCTGATGCTGTTTCTTAATCGTTTGTACAAAACTGTGCCAATCGAAACTACTTGCGTCAGTGCTGTCAAGCAAAGCAATACTTAACTGGGTTACCATGTTTTTTAATTGGCGGACATTGCCGGGCCACTCCAGCTGACAACACTGAGCAAAAAACCAAGCCCAATAACCAATCTCGCTTTGCTGCATATGTTGAAGCTTATCAAGTTGGTGCGTTTCGCTGAATTTAATCTGCAATAGCTTATGCAAGATTGGCGCTATATCTTCGCGACGATTGCGCAAGGGGGTGAGCTCAATCACCAAACCTGAAAGACGCTGTAACAAAGGCATTCTAAACGACTCTTGCCCTATTAGGGCTTCTAGGTTAGCGTCCGTTGCGGCAATAAAGCGCACATCTACCGCCGTATCCCGATTGCTACCAACAGGCTGCACGACCCCCGTTTCCAGCGCTCTGAGTAAAGCCGCTTGCACTTCAATCGATGCTTCACCAATTTCGTCTAAAAACAAACTGCTGTGATCTGCCTCTTTAAAGCAGCCATGTCTGCTTACCGCGCCAGTGAAACCGCCCTTAACGCTACCAAATAGCTCGGTATTAACAAGCTCCTTAGATATTGCTGCCATGTTAATGCAAACAAGCTTTTTATTGCTGCGTTCACTGTATTCATGAATAGCCTGCGCGACCACTTCTTTACCCGTACCCGACTCGCCTCGGATCAAAACAGGCGCTTTTAAACGGCCGACTTTGGCAACCAAATTTCTAACATTGGTGATATTTTCACTGACACCAACAAGTCCCATGTTGTCAGTGACGTTAAGGCTGAGGTTAGGGCAATAATGGCACAGCAAGACAATTCGACCTGAGAGGACAAAAAGTACGCCCTTGTCCAACATTTGCTCGGTCATATGCAGCTGTTCGATGCTGTCGTCTTCTGCGTTACTGATTGGTATGGGGCTATCCAAATTCGACAAATGCCAGCACTTTCCTTTCTTACAAAGCGATATCGGCGTTCGACTTAAAAAGGGATCGGCCAAGGGTTCGGGGGAGGGGTCATTAGAGCCTTGACCAAAAAGCGGCGATAAACGTGAAATAGCAACAGCAGAAGTATCAGGTTGGCATTGCTGGCCAATGCGTTGCAAATCTGGATGGAATACGATGGTAAGCGTTAAGCGTTGGCTATCGCGTTTAGGTTGTACTTTACACGGAACATGTTTCAGCGTCGGATTAATCATAATGACTCCCTGAACACTGCTAAAACTGCATCGGAACTGTGTCCCAATTAAAACAGCTTGCTACTTATCCTAGTGTCTAATATTTACACGGCCTGTATAAATATTAACTGCTATCACCGCGCTTTACCACACTAATTTGTGACATGTCACAAACACAAAAGTGACACGTACTCAACCTCCTTTAAATTTTAAATCATTGATAAATATATCTTAAATGTTGGCACATTTCTGTAAATAGCAAGTTGTCGGCTTATCAAAATTTCGTTTTGAACTGGCCGAAACCTCCTAACTTTCGACAAGTCGTGCTCGGCTCAACATGTTCGACAACTTAGGGATAACCAAAACCATTTCAGAGGATTAGAAAATGACATCTTCAAATGATGAAAATCAAGCATTCGAAGAGCAATTGCACAAGGTGATTAGTGTGCAGGAAGAAAACGAAGCCACGCTCTTTGAACTGGCCAACGTTAATGCCATTGGCGCAGGGTTTAAAGAAACCAAAAGCAAGACCACAGAAGATCTTTGTATCAAAGTGTTTGTTCAAAAAAAGCTGAGAAAGGCTGAATTGGATGACGCCGATATGGTACCCAAAACCTTAGGCGGCATTAAAACTGACGTAGTGCCAATAGGCGAAATTAAAGCGCAAGCCTATACGGCACGTCTTCGTCCTGCTCAACCTGGCTATAGCATCGGGCACTTCCGCATTACCGCAGGCACCTTTGGTTGCATGGTAAGGGACACTTGCTACCCCTGTCGCTATTACATCTTGAGCAATAATCACGTGTTAGCGAATAGCAATGCGGCGAAAGCTGGCGACGCAATTCTACAGCCTGGCCGTATTGATGGGGGTAACAACCCTGCAGACCGCATTGCCAGACTTTCCAGATTTGTGCCTATTCGCTTTGGCAGCTTACAAAAATATAACCTAGTAGATGCTGCAATCGCTCAGCCGCTGGATCAGCGCAACGTGTTTGCCTCCATCAAAAACCTTGGCATTCCAAAAGGTACTGAAGAAGCCACGATCGGTATGCCGGTTATTAAAACCGGACGCACTACCCAAACCACAACTGGCAGTGTCAGTGCCGTAAACGTGACTGTTGCCGTCAACTTTGGCTCTGCTGGCGTTGCTTATTTTAAAAACCAGTTTATGACGCCGGATATGTCCAATCCCGGAGACTCTGGTTCCGTGCTGCTGTCTAGAAAGGGTAAAAAAGTTGTCGGGCTGCTTTTCGCGGGCTCTAGCCAGGTCACTATTTTCAACAATATTCACAACGTGATGATGGCTTTGAATGTCACGCCAGTGACTGCCTAACGATCAATTTAAGGAGCAATTATTATGACTATGTCACATGAACTTGAAGCCATGAATGCGGCACTTATCGAACAAATTAAATCAGATGAACAGATGGCCATTGCACATAGCCAACAAGCTATGCATGAGCAAGGATTAAAAGCACAGTTTGAATGTGGCTGTGGTGAAGATAGCTTGGAATTGGCAGGTTTGAATACCAAAGCGTTGGCTGATCTGGAGGACAAAATCAACGAAAAGGACGATAGAGAATTTGTTGAGGCAGACGCTCTGCTGGCAGAAGAATCTGCCGATCCTGAACTAGTATCTAGGTTAGATGTGGAAAGTGGTTTTGCCCCAGAAGGTGCTCAAATTATTACACCTAGCTGGACAGATACCTTCAGCGACACACTGGAGCACAATGTGTTAGCCGAGAGCACTGATGTTTCAGCGCAACCTGTGCTTGGCGGCGGCACCAGTAAAAATGTCTGGAACTGGGCAAAAGGCAGTGGTTGGGGCTGTACTGGCGGCGTTGGGCAAAACACGCAAACTGTTTATTGGACATTCTGGTTCCGTCCAGAAGCCAGCCGTTTTTACTCGATCAAACCGCGCTTTCAGTTTAACGGCTATTACATCGCGAAAGCCAACGACAAATGGTACAATTGCAAAAATTCGCAAGTGAAAATCTCTGCGCACACGCAAGCGTATCAGTACAACTGGAAGCACAAAGATGGCGTCAACTTAGTCAACATTAACAAAGGAAATGTTAATGTGAATAAGCGTTTGGACGACAGTCGTTTTACCAGTTACTCAGCATTACTGGGTAAAAATGACTGGGCAGCCATTGTTTGTTCTGTCAGATTATATGTACGAGCACAAGGAGGCGGTTCATACGCGAAAAATGACTTTTCGACAGGTGCCAACAGAGTGGCAGTGCCTTATGTAATCGTGAACTAGGAAGCATGTAACGCCTACAAGGATGTGGGCGCTCTCAGTGAATACTGAACATGAGTTGTTATTGAAAATGAGCTAATCGTGAATATGGTTTAATCGTTAAAATAAAGAGACGATCATGAATAACAAACTGGACGCCTTAATCGTTAAGTTAGAAGCAGACGCACTAGCAACTCCCGGCGTTGTGGGCTTAGGGGAAGGGTTGTCTAAGTCTGGTAAACCTTGCCTAAAACTGCTGGTGGATATTCCTCCTGAAAAATTTGTCTTACCTGAACTACTCAATATTGCTGAAATAGAAATCGAATACATTGGACAAATAAACGCAGAATAAACAACTTCTGCGCTTTACAGCCTAACAAATCGCTAGTTCAAGCCTTTGAAGCCCAGCATCTGTGGTACTCGTATATTTTGAGCAATGATTGAGCAAAACTTAAACCTAGCGATATACACCATCCTTTACTTCCCTAATAAAAGCAGTGAACTACTACTGTTATCTATGGCTTTGCGCTGATAAAATAGCGCGCAATTTTTTCAGAATAACGAACGGGCACCTTATGCGTTGCCTGTTCACTCAATTAGTTGGTGAATAACTTATGACTTTAACTACGCGTTTTGCGCCAAGCCCAACCGGTTACCTTCACGTTGGTGGTGCTCGTACTGCTTTGTATAGCTGGTTATATGCAAAGAAAAATGGCGGCGACTTTATTTTACGCATCGAAGATACCGATCTAGAGCGTTCAACTCAGGAATCGGTTGATGCCATTATGGACGGTATGAACTGGTTAAAGTTAGATTGGACAAAAGGCCCTTACTTCCAAACGGAACGTTTCGACCGTTACAAAGAAGTAATTGCCCAGTTAATTGAATCGGGCAATGCTTACCGCTGTTACTGCACGCCAGAAGAAGTTGAAGCCATGCGTGAAGCAGCGCGTGAAAAAGGCGAAAAAGAAAAGTACAACGGTATGTGGCGTGACCGTACAGACTGGCCAGCAGACAAGCCTTATGTCATTCGCTTTAAAAACCCGTTAGACGGTGAAGTCGTGATCAAAGACTTGGTTAAAGGTGACATTGTAATTGCTAACCAAGAGCTTGATGACTTAATTATCGCGCGCTCAGACGGTAGCCCAACCTACAACTTAACCGTTGTGGTGGATGATTGGGATATGGGCGTAACACACGTCGTTCGCGGTGACGATCACGTTAACAATACGCCACGTCAAATCAACATTTTAAATGCCTTAGGTGCCACATTACCTGAGTACGCGCACATCCCAATGATCTTAGGTGATGATGGCAAGCGTCTATCTAAGCGTCACGGTGCGGTAAGCGTCATGCAATATCGCGACGAAGGTTATCTACCAGAAGCGTTATTAAACTACTTGGTGCGTTTAGGTTGGTCACACGGCGACCAAGAAATTTTCTCAATTGACGAAATGATTGAGCTATTTGACTTAACGGGCTGTAACCGCGCGCCATCTGCGTTTAACACAGATAAGCTTATCTGGGTAAACCAGCACTACATGAAAACCATGGATCCAGAATATGTGGCTGAACACTTAGCATGGCACATGACTGATCAAGGTATCAGTACTGACAATGGTCCAGTACTGGCTGAAATTGTGAAGGTACAAGCAGATCGCGTTAAAACATTAAAAGAAATGGCGCAAATCTCTAGCTACTTCTACCAAGACTTTACCGAGTTTGATGCCACAGCGGCGAAAAAACACTTACGCCCAGTGGCCGCAGAGCCATTAACCTTAGTAAAAGAAAAACTAGCTGCGCTTGAAAACTGGGTAGCAGCAGACATTCACGCTGCGATTAACGGCACGGCTGAAGAACTTGGCTTAGGCATGGGTAAAGTGGGGATGCCACTTCGCGTGGCGGCGACGGGCGCGGGTAATTCACCATCGCTTGATATCACCCTTGAGCTTTTACCAAAAGAAAAAGTGCTAGCGCGCATTGATATGGCGTTAGCGGTCATTGCTGAGCGCGTAGCGAACAGTTAATTATTTACTTGATGGCTACGAGCACGTAACCATTATCTTTTGAATGCTGAGCTGCGAATTCAAGCATTGTTGTAGCTCAGCATTTTTAGTTTTTATTAATTACATCGACTTTGTTAGTTAAGTTGGCTTGGTGATAGCAACTATACTAATTGAGGTCATTTAAGATTTTATTTTTAGGAGACAGTATTGAATTTTAGCAATTTTGGTTTAGATAAACGTTTAATGGAAAGTATTGAACATCAAGGGTTTACTGAGCCTACCGAAATTCAAACTAAAGCCATTCCGGTTGCAGTGGCAGGTCACGACTTAATTGCGTCTTCTAAAACCGGCTCAGGTAAAACCTTAGCCTTTATTCTGCCAGCTATTCAACGCGTTAGCACTCAGCGTGCGTTATCCAAGAAAGATCCACGCGTATTAATTTTGGCACCGACGCGCGAATTAGCGAAACAAGTATATGGTCAGCTGCGCCTATTCACCGCCAATACCCAATTTAAAACGGTATTAATTTTAGGTGGTGAAAACTTTAACGATCAGGTGAAAACGTTAAGTAAAGATCCACATTTTATTGTCGCAACACCGGGTCGATTAGCCGATCACTTAGACCAAGGGCATTTCTACCTGCAAGGCTTAGAGCTTTTAGTACTCGATGAAGCCGATCGCATGCTCGACTTAGGCTTTGCTGAGCAACTAGCGAAAATAAATAAGGCAGCCGATCATCGTAAACGCCAAACCTTATTATTCTCAGCCACCTTAGACCATGCACAAGTCAATGACTTTGCTGCTGACTTACTCAAATCACCAAAGCGTATCGCGATTGAACACGGTCACACTGAACACCAAGATATTAATAAACGGTTTTATTTAGTCGATAACTTAGACCACAAACAAGCCATGCTCAGCCATGTGCTGAAAAACGAAGACATTCAGCAGCTGATCATCTTTACGGCAACACGCAGTGATACTGAGCGTTTGGCGGGTGAGTTAAGCGAGCAGGGCATAGACGCCATTGCCCTAAGTGGCGATTTAAACCAAAGCAAGCGCAACCAAATTATGGAAAGTTTTGCCAAAGGTCGTCATAAAGTGTTGATCACTACAGATCTTGCTTCGCGTGGTTTGGACTTAATGAATGTTTCGCACGTGATCAACTTTGATATGCCCAAGCATACCGAAGAATTTGTCCACCGTATTGGTCGTACAGGGCGTGCAGGTAACAAGGGTGACGCCATTTCATTTGTTGGCCCTAAAGACTGGATCAGCTTTAAAAATGTCGAAGGCTTTTTACAGCAAACCATCAGCTTTGATGAAATTGATGGCTTAAAAGCCAAGTTTAAAGGCTTAAAACCTAAGCCTAAGAAAAAGCCCGTGAAAAAAGCGCAGCCGAAAAAAGCGGCAGCTAAAAGTACTGTGCCAAAAGCCAAACGCGTGAATAAGAAAACCATGTTTACACTACAAGACGCGGGCGATATGCCAATTATGCGTAAAGGCCCGAAATTAGCGCCTGACGAGATAGATCGCGAAATAGATAAACAAGACGACGAGTAAGGCAGGGTATTTAAGCGTGTTTAAAGGAGTAAACGCATGACAATTCTCTTGGTTAGCGATATTTTTGGTCGCACACCTGCGTTTGAAGCGCTCGCCAAGTCACTTGATGACATCGCAGGCTCACCAACAATCTTGTTCGACCCATACCAAGGTGAAAATCTTAATTTCGCGGACGAGCAAGTTGCCTACCAATACTTTTCTCAGCATATTGGCGTTGAAACTTACGCCAATATGCTAGCTGAATTCTTAGCTTTTTTACCTAACAAATCACCACAAACGCCATTAATCATTCTAGGCTTTAGTGTTGGGGCTTCTGCTGCTTGGCTACTTGCATGTAATGATACAAAAAGTGAATGTTCATCGAATGTTAGCTTGCCCCAAGTCGCTCAGGTTATCGGGCTTTACGGCGGTCAAATTCGCAAGTACGCAGATTTACGACCAAGCGTTGCGACAACGTTAATATTTCCCGAGTCTGAAGCACATTTTGATGTGACAGCACTCACTCAAAAGTTGGCTACAATAACGAATGTTAAATCGTCCCAAGTACCTTACCTACACGGTTACTTAAATCAGCACTCAGAGAATTTTAATCAGGCAGGTTACGATAGCTTTTTAACAAACGTTAAATATTTAATTGGCTAGTTCGCAGTAACAACGGCTAAACCAAGAATAAAAACGCGAATAAACCAACGTGTGACCTTTAGACAGAGAAGTACGATAGGTACTGCTCTGTCAACGATGCGATATATTTTTTAGCTGTACTAGCGCAAAGTCGCTAGTGGCGATTGATTTTCTCTAAATATACTTCAAATTCATCGGCTGGCATGGGCTTAGCGTAATAGTAACCCTGAGCTTCGTCGCAATTCATTTGTGTTAAAAAGGCTTCTTCTGCAACGTCTTCAACACCTTCGGCGAGTACTTTGAGTTTCATTGATTTGCCGAGATTTAAAATCATTTCGATAATGGCTTGGTCATCTTCGTTTTCAATCACGTTGCGCACAAACGATTGATCAATTTTAAGACGATTGATCGGTAGCCGCTTGAGATAACTTAAAGACGAGTAGCCTGTACCGAAGTCATCTATCGCTAATTCAATGCCTAAATCGCGCAATTGCGAGAGCTTGGTAATAATTTCGCTAATATCAGCCATTAGCGCTGTCTCGGTTACTTCGAGCTCTAACCATTTCGGATCTAATCCAGATGCTTGTAATGCCTCGTCTACTTCTCTAACAATCGTCTCTTGTTCAAATTGTACGCCAGATACGTTGACGGCAATTCTGAAAGGCTTAAAGCCTTGATCTTGCCATTGTTTGTTAAGACGACACGCTTGCTCTAGTACTTTGTTGCCGATAGGTACAATCAACCCTGATGTTTCAGCTGCGGGTATAAAGAAAAAAGGCGAAATTAACGTACCGTCTGCCTTAATCCAGCGCAGCAGTACTTCAGCGCCGACCAGTTCGCCAGAGCTTAATTCAAATTGCGGTTGGAAATAGGGCACTAGTTCATTTTTGCCAATGGCTTGTTTTAGCTCCTTAATCATGGTGACACGTTGGTCGAGCGCATCTGAAAGCTCAGGCGTATATGTGACGATTTTATGCGTATGACTGGTTTCAGCTTGATGCAATGCGATATTGCCGTGGGCTATGATCTCATTAACTTGCTGATTATCTTTGACATGTTTAACAGCAATTGAAATGCTCACATGAACTTGATGATCGTCAATAGCGAACGGCGTTTGCAGGCATGCTAATAGATGCTTGCTCAATGCCTCTGTTTGTAGTGCGTTTTCGCTTTGGCTAGCTGAACTTTGTTTGGCTGAACTATTTTTGGAGGAAATAATGGAAAATTCCGTGGTGTTAAAGCGAGCAACGTAGTCATCAGAGCATAAAGTAGTGATACGGTTAGCAACTTCGATAAGCAGTTTATCACCGACGTGATAGCCAAGCGTGTCGTTAATTTCGTTAAACTTATCGATTTTGACGATGAGTAAAGTAAGGTTGCCTTCACGGCTTGCTAGCTCAGACAAACGCGTTAGTGCCGAACTGCGGTTGGGTAAATTGGTCAGCGGGTCAAAAAACGCCAGTTGGCGAACCTCGCTTTCCAGTATTTGTCTTTTCTGTTCGCTGCGCTGGAAGTTTAAAAACGCGCTGCCTAGCTCGTTCACTTCTTTGTAACCACTGTGGGAAGTTTCTGTGCTAACAATTTTTCGCTCTGACAACGCTGTCATTGCCGCGGTGATGGAAGATAAAGGCGTGACGACTTTTTTAGCCAGATGACGATTAAACAAAACCAAAACCAATAAGCTGACAAAACTTGCAATTATCATCATCAAACTGAGTCGGTGTGCGCGTTCTAGGCTTAGTTCTGCGTCGACCGTGATCTCGATGATGCCGCGAACGTCGCCAAGTTGCCAATCTCTGCGAGACGAGTCTTGGTGTAAATTGTGGCAATCTACACATGCATTAGACGTGAATTTATCTGGTATCGCGACTTTCACTACGCGATGACCTTCTACTTCGTCAAAAATACTGACTGGCTGATCCGGGTTTTTCGTTAATTTCTGCCATGCACTTTGTTGAAATTCGTCCATGTTGCGATCTTTTCGCGAATAAAAAGGGTAGGGGCTAGTGACATTGACCCTTAGCTTATCCTCAGCGGAGTACGACTGTGCCATTTCCATTAAAAATGTCGCTGGGATGGGAATGGCGTTGTCGGTATACTTATGTAAATGGGTAATTTCAACACCTGTGTGATCACCAACTTCACTTAGTACGTTGTCAGCGTAATAATTTCTGATTTTCTGTAATGTTTGCGTCATATCAACGGCGGTTTCTACCGCATTGGCTTTAACTAAATTCTCGATCAGCCTTGGCGCAACGATCAGAACGACAACAATCGCGAGAATTGAAAATATAGGTAGCGGTACGGTGATGTACCACTGCAGTGCTTTTGGGCGCTGATATTGTTGTTTTAACAAATTGAATATCGACTTCATAGACAGAGTTTTTAGCGAGCGATGCTTACTAGATCGTTTTAATCGGCATTTTATTTCTTATCTAAGTCAATTGATTATAAAAAATCAATACGACTATTTGTTAATTACTCAGCGGCGCTTACATTTACGCTACCAAATGGCGATTTACGCAAACTATCGTTTCGAAAACTGACCGATTCACGCTAGAATAGTACAAACTTTGTAATGGAACTTCCTCATGACTCAAGCGAAAGTCGTCGTTGCCTTGGATTTTGATAACCAAGCGGATGCACTAGCCTTTGTAGATAAAATCCAACCTTCAGATTGTCGATTAAAAGTTGGCAAAGAAATGTTCACTTATTTTGGCCCGGAGTTTGTTCGAGCTTTGGTTAATCGCGGTTTCGACGTATTTTTAGACCTAAAGTTTCACGATATCCCCAATACTGTTGCTAAGGCAGTCGCTGCTGCCGCTGAACTTGGGGTGTGGATGGTCAATGTACACGCGTCAGGCGGCACCAAAATGATGGAAAGAGCAAAAGAGGCGCTTTTACCCTATGGTGATAAGGCCCCATTGCTAATCGCTGTGACGGTATTAACTAGTATGGGCGAAGAGGATTTAGCGGGTATTGGCATTGATAAGTCACCAGCCGAGCATGTTAATAGCTTGGCGACCTTGACCCAAAACGCTGGGTTAGATGGTGTGGTTTGCTCTGCGTGGGAAGCGGAATCATTGAAAGACACCTTTGGTGATGATTTTAAGCTAGTGACTCCGGGTATTCGCCCAGCTGGTACTAGTAGTGACGATCAAAAGCGCATCATGACACCAGAGCAGGCGGTTGCCGTTGGCGTTGATTATTTAGTGATTGGTCGCCCAATTACCCAGGCTGACGACCCACACCAAGTGCTACAGCAAATTAATCAGTCACTTAGCAGCTAATCCTAATTACAAAACAGCGGCATAAATTTTGACAATCTGAGAAATGCGTACTAATTGTTTAATCAGCTACTTTGTTAGCTGATTAAACAACATGGATACCATTACAAGGATTGATCATGAAAAAATATTTGTTAGCTACGCTTGTAGCAGCCCTCCCACTTTTCTCAACCCCGTCATTCGCGAATGATATTTCAGAGCCTAGTGCATCTGTATCAGCAGTAGTGATTCAACAACCTATCGACGTTAATAAGGCAACTATCGAACAACTTGTGCTGCTAAAAGGAATTGGCAAGAAAAAAGCGCAGGCGATCATCGATTATCGCTCGGAAAATGGTGGATTTATCAGTGTCGATGATTTAACGAATGTCAAAGGCATAGGGGACCGTTTTATTGAAAACAATCGTCATCTGATAAAGATTTAATCGTTTGTTAACAAGTGTTAGAAAAAACGCACCCAAAAAATGACAAATAAAAAGGCCAGCAATATGCTGGCCTTTCTTCGTTTTACTGGCTTTGGTTATGGTTTAACCGGGCCAGAGTAGCTGCTATTCACGGCTAATGCACGTATTGCTTGTTGCTGCGACTTCTCAACGACTAAACGCTGTTCGATTGGCATTGCTGCCGTTGGAATCGTGTTTACCGTATCAACCGTCACAGGTTTTGCCATTGGCGAGCTTGCTTTGCCTTTGAATGCTTTTAAGCCACTATTTGATTGAGCTGCTTTAGTGGCCTTCGAAGCCTTAGGGGTTTCAACCGCTTGAGGCTTGTCTGCTTTTTCACTTTGCGCTTTAGCCACTGATTGCGCTGCAACTACTGGCGCTTGCTCTGCAGCCTGTACAGGTGCATTTTCTGCTGGCGGCTCTGTCACTTCATCAGTTACTGATTCAGTCACTACATCTTCGCCAGTGGCTTCTTTATTCGCCTCTGGTGCTGCATCAAGGGTGCTATTAGTAGCAGGTTGCTCAGTTTCTTGAGTAGTAGCAGTTTCCGTTACATTTTCGGTTACTGGAGCAGTTTCAGCAATGTGCTGCTCAGTATCTAAGCCAGGAAGGTCATGCTGAACTTCTGGGGTTGGCTCAGCAACCGCTGGCGTTTCTACTTGCTGTGTCACTTCAGGGTAACGAGCTTCAACTGGGTCTTCAGTGATTTCAGCAACGGCTTGTTCATTCACTACAGGTGCATTGCCGTCAGTATCAGTATTACCGTCAGCTGAGCGACGACGACGTTGGCCGTGTGAGCGCAAATGACGCGGTGAACGGCGGTTGCGTGTGCGCTCTTGCTTTTCACCTTCTGTTGTCGCTTCTGTAACCTGCGTTTCAGGCACTTGTTGCTCGCTTGCCGTTAACGTTTCCTCTGCTTTTTCTACCTTATCAGCTTGCGGCTTAGCGCGCTTCTTCGCTGGTTTAGGTTGTTTCGCTTTTGACTCAACAGCTTGATTGTCATCCGACGATTTTTTCTCGTTGGCTTTATGCTCAGCTTTTTTAGGTTTCGCTTGTCTCACTTGCTTAGCTTCTGTGTTTTGCTCATCAGCTTTTACAGAAACATCATTGGCTTGCTGCACAGCATTCTCATCGCTAACACGTACTTTTTTGCGGTTATTGCGACGTTGTCTGCGCTCAGCAACTTTCTCTTCCTTAGGCTTTTGCGCAGGCTTGTCTTGCTCCGGTTTACGCGGCTTTCTCGGCTTGTTGTTACGTGTCTCTTTGGTATCACGAGTTTCGCGTGCCTCACGACTTTCGTCGTTGTCTCGTGCTTGACGGTTGCCACGGCGTTGATTTGCACCACGGCCTTTGCGATTGCGCTGATTATCGCGACCTTCACGGTTATCACGACGTCCTTTAGGCTTAGCTTTCGGCTTCACTTCTTCAACTTCTTCTTCCGAATTGAACAGGCCGCCTAACCAACCCATGAATGATGCAACTAACCCTTTTTTTGGTGCAGCTGGCTGAGCAGCCGCTTGTGGCTTGTTATTTTGGCTTGAAGGCGCACGTTTAGGTGCCGTCATGCCTTGAATAACTGGCTCGTCTTTCTTTGCTGCTTCTTTGTTGAACTTAGGCATAACAGCTTCTTCAACTTCAGCAGGCTTGGTTTTCACGTTGTAGCTCGCTTCGTCAATGGTTTCATCTTGACGCACGCGCAGTACTTCATATTGTGGTGTGTGCATATTCGGGTTAGGAATAATGAGCACTTTCACACCGTGATGCTTTTCAATGTGCATCACAGAGCGACGTTTTTCATTTAATAAGTAGGTTGCGACAGGGACAGGCACTTGCGCTTGCACGTGCGCTGTGTTCTCTTTAATCGCCTCTTCTTCCATCAAGCGAAGAATTGATAAAGCTAACGATTCAATACCGCGAACTTGGCCAGTACCGTTACAACGAGGACAGACGTTCTGGCTGGTTTCGCCAATCGAAGGGCGTAAGCGCTGACGCGACATTTCCATCAAACCAAAGCGTGAAATACGCCCTAGTTGAATGCGCGCTCTGTCTTGTTGCACAGCTTCGCGTAGGCGATTTTCAACTTCGCGTTGATGACGTGTTGGCGTCATGTCGATAAAGTCGATAACCACTAAGCCACCCGCATCACGCAAGCGTAATTGGCGAGCGATTTCTTCCGCTGCTTCTAAGTTGGTATTGAAAGCCGTTTCTTCGATATCACCACCCTTCGTTGCACGTGCCGAGTTGATATCAATGGAAATCATCGCCTCGGTTGGGTCGATAACGATTGAGCCACCTGATGGTAAACGCACTTCACGTTGGAACGCTGACTCAATTTGCGTTTCAATTTGGTAGTGGGTGAATAACGGCACATCGTTAGTGTAAAGCTTAACTTTGCTGGCAAAATCTGGGCGAACTAACTCGATATGCTGCTTCACGCGCTCAAATATTTTCGGGCGGTCAACAATCACTTCGCCAATGTCACGGCGTAAGTAATCGCGAATCGCCCGTTGGATCAAGCCACTTTCTTGGTGAATTAAGAAAGGTGCAGGGCGGCTTGCAGCGGCTTCTTCAATGGTTTTCCAGTGATGAAGCAGGATGTCTAAATCCCAAGAAAGCTCTTCGTAATCCTTGCCAACACCGGCGGTACGAACAATCAGGCCCATGCCCTTAGGTAGGTCTAGCTTGCTAAGCGCAGCTTTCAGCTCAGTACGCTCGTCACCTTCAATGCGACGAGAAATACCACCAGCACGTGGGTTATTCGGCATTAGTACTAAGTAACTACCCGCTAAGCTGATAAAGGTGGTAAGCGCAGCACCCTTTTGGCCACGCTCTTCTTTATCAACCTGTACAATAACTTCTTGGCCTTCGGTGAGTACGTCTTTAATGTTTGGACGACCCTGGAATTTGTAGCCTTCAGGGAAGTATTCGCGGGCAATTTCTTTCATTGGTAGGAAACCATGACGCTCAGCACCATAGTCAACGAAAGCGGCTTCTAGAGAGGGTTCGATGCGAGTAATTTTCGCTTTGTAGATATTCGCCTTTTTCTGCTCATGGCCAGGGCTTTCGATATCTAAATCGTAAAGGCGTTGCCCGTCGACCAAGGCTACACGTAACTCTTCAGACTGTGTAGCGTTAATTAACATACGTTTCATAGTTTCTGTGACTCTATATTTTAGTCACAGCACACCATTTGCTTAGAACACAAAGCAATCTATCGCAATGGTAACAGCTAGTTGTCAGCCTCACGGGTGTCATTCTTACCCGGCTTAATGTGTGCCATAGCCCGGTAAGCTGTTAGTTTCTTCTGATTGTTAGATAGCAAGTTTGTCAGACTCACTACAATAATTCTTTATGTGCTCAGCCAGCGTGCTGTGCTGTCAACAACATACGTGTATAACTAAGCTTGGCTAACGTTACTCTGTTAAGGCAAATCTTAGGTGATGTTGTTATTTTTGTTATTTAGCATTGGTACGCTGGACAAAATGTTTATGTAGCTTCAAAGCAAGTTACACGCGCTTTGTTGTACAACGGGCTTGTCAGTTAATGTGTCTTATCTCGCACATTAAAGTAGCCTCATTTTGCCTCTTACTCTCTTAAAGTCTCTTGAGACTTTTCTACACAATGCTGCCAATTAATACTGTGCTCTGCTTTGGTGCGCTTGAGTGTGCAACACTGGTGCGACACAGCGGCTCGATTATCCCACTATCTGCTAGCAGATAGCAATCAAATACCTGTTTATTTTAGCTAAATAATTGCGTTTTTATGCTAGACTGCGCGCCATGAACGAAGAGAACAAACCTAAAGTACGATTTTTTACCGTTGAAGCGGATGACGCTGGTCAGAGAATCGACAATTATTTATTGAAAACCCTTAAAGGCGTGCCTAAGAGTATGATCTATCGGCTGCTGCGCAAAGGGGAGATCCGCGTTAATAAAAAACGCACTAAACCTGAGTACAAATTACAGGATGAAGATATTATCCGCGTCGCACCGATTCGCGTGTCGGAAAAATCTGCGCCTGTGTCAACCCAGCTCAACGTTGTAGCTAACTTAGAGTCGCAAATTCTCTATGAAGACGAAGTGCTATTAGTGATCAATAAGCCATCTGGCATGGCCGTACACGGTGGCAGCGGTGTGAACTTTGGCGTTATCGAAGCGCTAAGGGCACTTCGCCCACAGGCCAAAATGCTAGAGCTAGTACACCGTTTAGATCGCGATACGTCAGGCTGTTTAGTAGTGGCGAAAAAGCGCTCGGCATTGCGCAATTTGCACGAGCAACTGCGCAAAAAGAATGTACAGAAATTTTATCACGCGCTAGTGAAAGGCCGTTGGTCCCCCAAATTAACGAAAGTGACTGAAGGGCTTCGCAAGAACGATTTAAAATCCGGTGAACGCGTTGTGATTGTTGACAACATTAATGGCAAAGAGTCTGAAACCCGCTATAAAGTCATTCAACA
The DNA here is from genome assembly GCF_003390335.1 of Thalassotalea euphylliae. Lineage (NCBI taxonomy): Bacteria > Pseudomonadati > Pseudomonadota > Gammaproteobacteria > Alteromonadales > Colwelliaceae > Thalassotalea > Thalassotalea euphylliae. Next base: position 2,677,661 of record NZ_QUOU01000001.1, on the reverse strand, counting down.
TTATGATGGGGCGACCTTAGTGCGCGCCTTTCCGGTGACTGGCCGAACACATCAAATTCGTGTGCATTGCCAAACGAAAGGACACCCCATTGCTTGTGACCCTAAATATGGGCATGAAGATTTTGATGGTGTAATGAAAGCAGCCGGACTTAATCGTTTATTTTTACATGCGGCGAGTATTGAGTTTACCCATCCGCGCACTGAAAAGCGTTTAAAAGTGGAAGCACCGCTAGATAATGCCTTAGCCAAAGCACTGAAAAACCTTAAAACAAGCCAATCAAAATAATGATTGGTTTGTGTTAATAGCTGCTCAGCCTAACGTAAACCTCAAACAAATTTATCACAACTAACTAACTCGATGTAGAAAGGTGAACTTGCCACTATGGATAATTATAAGCTTTATATCTTTGACTGGGATGGCACCTTGATGGATTCTATCGCCCGAATTGTAACGTCTATTCAAGTCGCGGCTGAGCGCTTGTCATTGACGCCCCCAAGTGATGATGATGCAAAAAGCATTATTGGATTAAGTTTAGTGCCTGCGTTGCAAAAGCTGTTTCCCGGTATTGCGCAAGAGACAGTTAACGATATGGTCGCCGCTTATAAAGCCGAATATTCTGCGACTAACGTTGCTTCACCTTTGTTCGAGCATGTAGAAGCAATGTTGGCCATGCTAAAACAACAAAACAAACTAGTTGCTGTCGCAACGGGTAAGGCAAGACAAGGGTTGAACCATATGCTAGATGAAACTCAACTTCATCAGCACTTTGATATGACCATTTGCGCTGATGAGTCTGTCTCTAAGCCTGCCCCTGATATGATTCATCAGCTATTAGCAAAGCTAAATGTAAAGCCTCAAGAAGCTGTAATGATAGGGGATTCACGCCATGATCTAAACATGGCAAATAACGCCGGTGTTGCCAGTATTGGCATTACAGTTGGGGCAGATAAGCGGGAGCATCTCGATGCTTGTCAGCCAAATGCCATCGTTGACTCTATTGTTGAACTAAAAGCGCTAGTCACGGGCCACTAGCGCTCTTTTAAATAATTCGCCGCTATTGTCTTGGCTGCTCGTCAAGCACATCAACGCCAAAGTGCTTAAATAGCTTGGTTAGCTGAATTAATGGCAGGCCAATTAAGCTATTGGGGTCATCACCTGCCAGTTTTTCAAATAAACAAATACCCAATCCTTCACTTTTAAAGCTACCCGCGCAATTTAACGGCATTTCAGCGCGCACATAATTACTGATAGCGTGCTGGCTTAACGCTCTAAAGTGCACGGTAAAGGGTTCAACAACTGTTTTTGATTCACCTGTTCGGCTGTCGAAAACACATAGCCCCGTTAAAAAGGTCACGGAGTGGCCACTAAAACGGGTTAATTGTTTAATGGCATTCTCAACGGTATGAGGTTTACCAAGAATTTCTCCCTGATGGACAGCGACTTGATCAGAGCCAATAACTAATGCATCAGTGACACTTGCTCCTGCCGCTCGTGCTTTAGCTTCTGCCAAGCGGGCAACTAAGGCTTTGGGGGATTCATTTAACAGCGGTGTTTCATCAACTTTTGGCTTAATGCAGTCAAAGGATAGGTTGAGTTTTTCCAGCAAGGCTTTTCGATAAAGAGAAGTAGAGCCCAGAACAATTTTTCTCATAATTTATACAGTTTTTAATCAGAGTTTAAACAAGGTTATCCTTGATATTGGTTTGATTCTCGAAAATTAAAGAAAAACCATAAAATTCTTTTGACACATGCGGGTCAGCCCTTTATTATTCGCGCCCTATGCAGAACCTAAAGCTACCAGTAACGATAGATCCTTACAAAAGCGCTCAACGAAGACTTGAGTGTAGTGGGATATTTCAGTTAACGGAAATGAACCGATTAATCGACTCGTGTGAAAACACAGCTGAGGAAATCGACGTTAGTTTTCAATTTGATGTGGATGAACTTGGCCTAGTAGTAATATCAGGCAAAGGCTCGGCATCAGTAGGGCTGATATGCCAACGTTGTAATGACGAATTAGCGCATACTCTGGAAATTGATTTCCAGTTTAGTCCGGTAAAAAATGCAGAAGGTGCTGCAGATTTGCCGTCATATTATGACGCAATAGAATTAGATGAAAATGGTGAAGTTAACTTGCGAGAGTTAGTGGAAGACGAGTTATTACTTGCGATTCCATTAATTCCACGGCATGAACTCGATGACTGTAAAGGCGAAGCCGATACAACATGGGGCGAATTGCCTGAAGAGCTTGATAAGCCAAATCCATTTGACGTATTGAAACAACTCAAGTAGTTATATTTTAGTTAGCAACCGATTTTAGGAGTTAGGCTATGGCAGTTCAAAAGAGCAAAAAGTCTCGTTCAAGACGTGGCATGCGCCGTTCACACGACGCGTTAACCGCAGAAAACTTATCAGTAGATCCAGTATCTGGTGAAACTCACCGTCGTCACCACGTGACAGCTGACGGTTTCTACAAAGGTGTTAAAGTTATCGCTAAATAGTCAAACGACTTAGCGAAACCAGCTTTGAAGAATCTAACCATAGCGTTAGATGTAATGGGGGGCGATAAAGGCCCCCTTGTTTCGATCGCGGCAGCAAAGTTGGCGGTTGAGCACTTACCTCAATTATCGCTTATCTTGTGTGGCGACAAAGACACCATTCAAGAACATCTAAAGCGCCAAAACGCGCTTAATCACCCACAAATTTCGATATTTCATACCACACAAGTTGTGACTATGTGCGAAAAGCCATTGTCGGCGATGCGCACCAAAAAAGATTCATCACTGCGTAAAGCGATTGACCTCGTCAATGAAGGCAAAGCTCATGCTTGTGTCAGCGCAGGTAATACCGGTGCCTTATTTGCTACCGCACATTTAATTCTCAAAACCTTGCCTGGCGTTGAGCGCCCAGCACTGATCTCTGCACTTCCCACTAGCCAACCTGAACAACACGTCTTCATGCTCGACCTTGGCGCAAATGTGTTTTGTGACGCCAATGTTTTATACCAGTTCGGCGTGATGGGCGCGGTAATGGCTGAGCAGGTCGATGGCATTAGTAAGCCTAGAGTGGCGTTACTTAATATGGGTAAAGAAGATATTAAAGGCAGTGACCATATCAAACTTGCGGCGGCACAACTCGCCGAGAATCCTGATATTAATTACGTTGGCTTTATCGAAGGTAACGACATTTTTAATAACAAGGCCGATGTGATTGTTTGTGATGGTTTTGTTGGCAACGTCGCATTGAAAACTTGTGAAGGTGTCGCTAATTTAGTCTTTGAAAAAGTTAAAGAAGTGTTTGACAAAAACGTTGTGACCAAAATATTAGGGCAGTTTTTGGCCCCAACGTTAAAAAAACTGTTTAAATCCTTGAACCCCGACCAGTACAACGGGGCAAGTCTGATAGGATTGCGGGGCATTGTCGTCAAAAGCCACGGTAATGCTAATTCAAAAGCACTTTTTACCGCCATATTAGAAGCAGTAAAAGAAGTAGAAAGGCAAGTTCCTGAAAAAATAAAAAACACGTTGGAACAAGAATTATTACAAGGCCCTAAATAATATATGTATGCAAAAATTGTTGGCACAGGCAGTTATTTTCCTTCACAAGTTAGATCAAACAAAGATCTCGAAAAACTCGTAGATACCACAGATGAGTGGATAACCGAGCGCACTGGCATCAAAGAGCGTCGCATTGCTTCTGAGGAGGAAAATGTTGGCTTTATGGGTGCACAAGCGGCGAAAGCGGCGATTGAGATGGCGGGCATTGAATATGCTGACATTGACATGATCATCGTTGCCACCACCAGCTCTCATGCCGATTTGCCCAGTGCAGCCTGTTATGTGCAAAAACACTTAGATATTCCTCATATTCCTGCTTTTGATGTGGCAGCAGCGTGTTCAGGTTTTATTTATGCATTAAGTGTTGCAGATCAATACATCAAATCGGGTATGGCAAAACGCATCCTGCTAATTGGTGGCGATGTTCTCTCGCATTTATGTGATCCTTCAGATCGCAGCACGATTATTCTATTTGGTGATGGTGCCGGTGCTGTGGTACTTGCAGCTTCTGAACAGCCAGGGGTGTTGTCAACTCACCTTCACGCTGATGGCAATTATGGTGCATTACTGGGGGCTGACTCGCCAAAACGCGGTTTACCAATGACTGAAACACAGGCTTATCTTTATATGAAAGGTAATGAAGTGTTTAAATTCGCGGTGACAAAACTTAGCGAGATTGTGAAGGAAACCCTAGCGGCCAATAACCTTGACAAGTCAGATATCGATTGGTTGGTGCCTCATCAAGCGAATTTACGCATCATCAAAGCAACCGCGAAAAAATTGAATATGCCGATGGATCAGGTTGTTGTCACGTTAGACAAATACGGCAACACCTCGGCGGCGACTATTCCAACAGCGCTCGACGAGGCCGTTAGAGATGGTCGTATTCAGCGCGGTCAAACTTTATTACTAGAAGCCTTTGGTAGTGGTTTTACCTGGGGCTCTGCACTCATTAAATACTAATAAACAACATTATATTAGGTAGAAAAATGCAAAATATTTTAGCGTTTGTTTTTCCTGGACAGGGATCACAAGCGGTTGGCATGCTTAGCGATTTCGCCGACCACGAAGTTGTTCAGGCAACTTTTAAAGAAGCGTCAGACGCGCTTGGTTATGATGTGTGGCAACTGGTTGCGCAAGGACCAGCTGAGCAACTAAATTCAACTAACTATACTCAGCCAGCACTGTTAACCTCAAGCGTTGCGCTATGGCGCGTTTTACAGGCTGAAAGCGACTTGTCACCAGCTTATTTAGCTGGCCACAGCTTAGGTGAATATTCCGCGTTAGTTTGTGCAGGCGTATTGTCATTAGCTGATGCCGTCACCTTAGTTGAGAAACGCGGTGAGTTTATGCAAGCGGCAGTGCCTGATGGCGTTGGTGCAATGGCGGCTGTAATTGGTTTGGCTGATGATGCAATTGTCGACGCGTGTCAACAAGCCGCGCAGGATCAAGTCGTTTCGGCGGTAAACTTTAATTCGCCGGGCCAAGTTGTGATTGCGGGCAACAGTGAAGCTGTCGCAAGAGCCTCTGAATTGTGCAAAGAAGCGGGTGCTAAACGCGTATTGCCATTGCCTGTCAGTGTTCCTTCACACTGTGCATTGATGAAACCAGCAGCAGAGCAACTTGCTAAAGTGCTTGAAGAGATCACTTTTAATGAACCGAGTATTCCGGTCGTGAATAACGTTGATGTAGCGCTAGAAAGCAGTGGTGAAGCGATCAAAGACGCATTAATTCGTCAATTATACAGTCCAGTTCGCTGGACTGAGTCTGTAGCGTTTTTAGCAAGCCAAAATGTCGAAAATTTATTGGAAGTAGGCCCTGGTAAAGTACTACAAGGCTTAACAAAACGCATTAATAAAGCATTAACTTGCACAGCGGTTAATGATAATGACACATTGGCTAAAGCAAAGTCGCTTTAGCCATTATTACAGTGGATAAGATATGTTTTCTTTAGAAGGTAAAATTGCGCTAGTTACTGGTGCAAGCCGTGGTATTGGCAAAGCGATTGCCAGCCAGTTAAAAGCACTTGGTGCAACAGTTATCGGTACGGCGACATCTGAGCACGGTGCAGAAAAAATTAGTGAGTATTTGGGCACTGGTCATGGTTTGGTATTAAATGTGACCAATGATGACTCAATCGCTGCACTGTTTGAGACGATTAAGTCGAACCATGGTGCTATCGATATTCTGGTTAATAATGCCGGCATTACACGTGACAATTTGATCATGCGCATGAAAGCTGACGAATGGGACGATATTATCGAGACTAATTTGTCATCTGTATTTAAATTAAGTAAAACTGTATTGCGCCCAATGATGAAAAACCGTTGTGGTCGAATTATTAATATCGGCTCTGTGGTTGGGACTATGGGGAACGCTGGTCAAGTGAACTATGCAACGGCCAAAGCAGGTCTTTTGGGCTTTACTAAATCACTAGCTAGAGAAGTCGCTTCACGCGGCATTACGGTTAACACGGTAGCGCCCGGGTTTATTGATACCGATATGACGCAAACGTTAACAGACGAGCAAAAAGAAGGTATTTTCTCGCAGGTGCCCGCTAATCGATTGGGTAAGCCTGAAGAAATCGCCAGTACGGTTGCCTTCTTAGCGTCAGACGCTGCCGCCTACATCACAGGTGAAACAATTCATGTCAACGGTGGCATGTACATGGTCTAACCTTGCGGTTAGTCCACTTGTTAATTGTTTAAAAATTGATATAAATATATACAGGCCAGCAGGTTAGACCAGAAGAAAAACTAAAATTAGTTGCTTGCATGGATAACTTTTGGCGAATACACTACACGCAATTTGCAAAATTGCATATTTTAGTAAAGGAAAAAAAATGAGTACTATCGAAGAACGCGTAAAAAAAATTACAGTTGAACAACTGGGTGTAAGCGAAGACGAAGTAACGAATGAAGCTTCTTTCGTTGACGACTTAGGTGCTGACTCACTTGACACTGTTGAATTAGTTATGGCGTTAGAAGAAGAGTTTGACACAGAGATCCCTGACGAAGAAGCAGAGAAGATCACTACTGTTCAAGCTGCAATCGATTACGTAACAGCTAACCAGTAATTATATAGTCAGGCGGTTTTACACCGCCTGATTACTTTCTACCAACATCAACTCGTTATTGCTCGCATTCAAAAGAAGTAAAAATACAGGGCTATAACGAACTATAATTACCTATCTAAAATCTATTCTATCGGAGGCAACTCTTCCTATGCGACGTGTTGTAGTTACCGGTCTTGGTATGTTAAGCCCACTGGGCAACTCACCTGAACAAACGTTCGATGCTTTACTTGCTGGCAAAAGCGGTATTGGCATGATTGAGCACTTTGATACTACAGACTATCCAACTAAGTTTGCTGGTTTGGTTAAAGACTTCAATGTTGAAGACTATATGCCAAAAAAAGAAGCCAAAAAAATGGACTTGTTTATCCAATACGGCGTAGCCGCAGGTATTCAAGCGATTAAAGACTCTGGCATTGACGTGACAGATGAAAATGCTGCTCGAATTGGCGTTGCAGTAGGCTCAGGGATTGGCGGTTTAGGCTTAATTGAAGAGAACCACGAAAAATTATTGAAAAGCAGCCCACGCAGGTTGTCACCGTTTTTTGTACCCGCGACCATCATTAATATGATTGCTGGCCACTTGTCTATTCAATACGGATTGAAAGGGCCAAATATTTCTATTGTGACTGCCTGTACGAGTGGTGTTCACAATATTGGCCATGCTGCGCGAATGATTGCTTACGGTGATGCTGATGCCATGGTAGCAGGTGGCGCCGAAAAAGCTTCAACACCGTTAGGTATGGGGGGCTTTGGTGCGGCACGTGCATTATCGACTCGCAATGACGATCCTGAAAAGGCTTCTCGTCCATGGGATCAAGACCGTGACGGTTTCGTCCTAGGTGATGGCGCAGGCGTGATCATGCTAGAAGAGTATGAACATGCGAAAGCACGTGGTGCGAAAATCTACGCAGAGCTTGTTGGCTTTGGTATGAGTGGTGACGCGCACCACATGACTTCACCACCTGCTGATGGTGAAGGCGCAGCAGCGGCGATGCAAAATGCCATCAAAGATGCAGGCGTTGATATCACTAAAATTGGTTATATTAATGCTCATGGTACGTCAACACCGGCGGGTGATATTGCAGAAACCAATGCGGTAAAATCAGTGTTCGGTGATCATGCCTACCAGTTAATGGTCGGCTCTACGAAATCAATGACCGGCCATTTATTAGGCGCAGCAGGTTCGGTGGAAGCGATTTTCACTATTCAAGCACTTGCGAACGGCAAAGTGCCGCCGACTATTAACTTGGAAAATCCAAGCGAAGGTTGTGATTTAGATTACATTAGCGACGGCGCTCGTGATGTTGACTTAGAATACGCACTTTGTAATTCGTTTGGTTTCGGCGGCACAAATGGTTCACTCTTGTTTAAGAGAATAAACCAAGAAAGTTAGCTAGGAAAGTGAACTAAAAGTAAGCGAAAAACCAGTAAAAAAGCTGGGGCTGATTTTGACTTAAATGGTGTGTTGTAACCATATAATCAGCACTACATGTTGAGCTGTAGATAAATTTTGCTTGCTATCAATCTATTAAGCCTGAATACTTTACCTATTCAGGCTTTTTTTATTATCTGCATGTAGTTTTACATGGCTTTCTCACATGTCACACCATCACGTCGAAGTATTTCAGCAAGCTCAAACTCCAAGCATCAATGTTAGCGACCGTGCATTCGCGTATGGCGATGGGCTGTTTACCACCGCTAAGATAACCAATGGTAAAGTTGACAACTTAGCCGCTCACCTTGAACGCCTTATCAATGGCGTTAATACACTGGCAATTGATGTTGATTTAACAGGCTTACAGCAGCGCCTTGAAGCATTAGCAAGTGGATATTCGCTCGCTGTGCTAAAGGTATTGATATCTGCAGGCGAGGGCGGCCGTGGCTACTCACGTGTCGGCTGTGAGAAAGGAAAAGCCGTTATTTCGATACATGACTACCCAGCTCATTATAAGGCGTGGCAACAACACGGTATACGCCTTGGCATCGCTAAAACAAGGTTAGGTGTCAATCCCATGCTGGCGGGCATCAAACACCTAAATCGATTGGAGCAAGTCATGGTACGCAGAGAGCTAGACGCACGAGACGAAGACGATTTACTCGTCAGTAACTGTCTGGGCAATATTGTTGAGGTGACTGCTGGTAATGTTTTTTGGTTACCCAAAGGTAACAATAATCACCATAATGCAACGTCCCGAGAAACTTGGCATACACCGAGCCTAGGTATGTCAGGTGTCGATGGTTTGGCAAGGCAGCAGCTTATTCAAAAACTTAACGGAAGTAATCGATACGCAATAGAGATTGTTGAGCAAAGCACCTTAGCTGCCAACACAGTTGAGAGTATGTTAGTTTGTAATTCTGTGCTGGGTATTGCGCCTGTTTATGAATTTTCAGGCACTGCATTGAATATAACGCCCGTCAGCCAGTTACAAGGAGAGTTCAAGTTATGATCAAAAAGTTAGCACTATGCATGTTGCTGTTAGCAACGCTCATGTTAGCGCTAGGTATCATTGGCTGGCAGCAAATGTCGAACGCCATGAACACGTCATTAAATATCGAAAAAACGCAGCTAATCACTATATCGACAGGGGAAACCATGCATAGGTTTTCTCAGTCACTGGTGGAACAAAAGTTAATTGCCAACCGTTTTTGGTTGAGGAATTACGCGCGTTTAAATCCTGAGCGTGCTGCATTAAAAACGGGCACTTACCAAGTCACGTCAGAAGATACCTTGATGTCGCTAATCGACAAGATTTCACAAGGTAAAGAATACCAAGCGCAAATCACCTTTATCGAAGGAACTACCCTCAAAGAGTGGCTGGTGCAGCTACAAAATAATCCTATGATTGAAGCCAGTGACGCATCGATCAAGCTGGAAGTGCTGGTTGAACAACTTGGCTTGAACATTGAGCAGCCAGAGGGGTGGTTTTTTCCCGATACATACGCGTTTACCGTAGGTACTAAAGATGTTGAACTGTTAAAGCGCGCCCATCAACGAATGAGCGTGACATTAGCTACAGAGTGGCAACAAAGAGCGCCTAACTTACCTTATCAAACGCCATATCAAGCACTTATCATGGCGTCAATTATTGAAAAAGAGACTGGGCTGGTGAGCGAGCAACAGCGAATAGCCTCAGTGTTTGTTAATCGTTTAAGAAAAAAGATGCGGTTGCAAACCGACCCTACGGTTATTTATGGGTTGGGGGAGCGCTATCAAGGGGACATTACACGTGCTCACTTGAGAGAGAAAACCGCGTATAATACTTATCGCATAAACGGCTTGCCACCAACGCCAATAGCCATGCCAGGATTGTCTGCCATTAAAGCAGCGTTAAATCCAGAGCAAAGTGATTACTTGTATTTTGTCAGTAAGGGCAACGGCAGCCACCAATTTTCAAAAACGTTAACTGAACATAATCAAGCAGTTAGAAAATATCAGTTAGGAAAGTCTTAATGACATCAGGTAAGTTTATTGTCGTTGAAGGCATGGAAGGGGCAGGTAAGTCATCTGCTATTCATGTTATTACCGATTTTTTACGCGCACAGCAAATCAACTTTATTCAAACTAGAGAGCCAGGTGGTACTCAGCTCGCCGAGCAATTGCGAGATATCGTTAAATCTGCAGATCATCAGGAAACAATTACGCAAGAAACCGAATTACTGTTAATGTATGCCAGCCGTAGTCAGCTGTTGGCCAATGTGATTCAGCCAGCCCTTAGCCAAGGTACTTGGGTGATAGGTGATCGCCACGATTTATCATCGCGTGCTTATCAAGGAGGAGGCCGTCAAATTGGTGATGAGGTCATGAATACTATCGCGGATGTAACGCTAAAGGGCTTTAAACCAGATCTGACCTTATACTTAGACATTGCGCCGAGTATTGGCTTAGCCAGGGCGCGGGCGCGTGGTGCGCTTGATCGTATTGAACTAGAGCAGATGGACTTCTTCGAACGAGTGCACGCCAAATACCAAGCACTTACCGCAGCAGACAACACCATAGTATCGATTGATGCCAGCCAAGAAATGGCAAAGGTGCATCAAGACATTAAGCAGGCATTGGAGCAATTTGTTGGCTAACATCAAAGGCATGAGCTCAACATATGCTTGGCTAACTCAGCACAAGCAGTTACTCGTTCAGCAATTACACAACAAGCGGTTACCTCATGCACTCTTGATTCATGGCGAAGCGGGGGCGGGTAAAGGGACGTTAGCAAACTGGTTGGCCACGCGCTTAGCATGTCTTAACAGCAATTCGGATAACCTTGCCAATGACCTTAGCGCTCATATTAACCATCAGGCTAGTAATAAAGCAGTCATCGAATCATGTGGCTTCTGTAAACATTGTAAATTAATTGCTAGCCAAAGCTTTCCCGATTTATTAACCATCGACGAAGGTGATAAGGCTATAAGTGTTGACGCTATTCGGGCGGTGACACGATTTTTAGAGACTCGGCCGCAGATTGCCACGCAGAAAGTGGTGGTCATCAAGCAGGTTGAATTACTCACTGTTGCAGCGGCCAATGCTTTGTTAAAAACGCTGGAAGAGCCAACGCTAGGGAATATATTGGTGTTAACAACCAATAATACCGAGAGCTTATTACCAACGATTTTAAGCCGTTGTCAGCTAGTGTCTTTGCGCCCGCTGTTGGCAGAGCAGTTTGGTCAAGAAGGTGCGTTACAACCTTATGCCAATACCACGTATCTGCCAGAGTTACAGCAAATTGAGCAGCAGCAAGCTTATGAAGCATTTGCTGCGGCAACGATCGGGTTTTTAACACTCGACACACCCTATCAAGTGTTCGAGCAAGCATTGTTGGGCAATGATCGAGCGCTTATTTGGCTAGAGCGTATTATTTCAACGTTAATGCGGGTTAGCCACCAGTGGCAAGCGCCTCACAGTCCCCAAATTAACTGGCAAGCTGCCAGCAAGGTGAATAGGAATACGCTGATGCGTATTTTTCAGGTAATATTGTCGGCTAACAAACGGTCTCTTGACTATCAACAAAGCAATCAAGAGCAATTAGTGCAGCAACTTGCTCTGACAATAAAAGAAATTGTTAGCGAAAAAGAGAGGGTAAATGGATAGCTTGTATATGGAGTTCTTAACAGAGCGCGATTTATATCAGTCGTATATGCCATTTTTAAAAAATGGTGGCTTGTTTGTCAGAACACCAGAGTATTTTGAGTTAGGCACGGAAATTGAGCTAGATGTATTGTTGCCTGATTCGCTAGAGACATCTCGCGTTAAAGGTGTTATTTGTTGGTTAACGCCAGTTGGCGCGCAAAATGGTACGCCACCAGGTATCGGCGTGAGCTTTATCGAAGATACTGAAAATGTGCGTGCACAAATTGAGAAGATGATTGCTCGTCATCTCAATTCCTCAGAGCCAACGTTAACCATGTAATTTAATTATTAGGTGTATTTTGTATATTGATTCCCACTGTCATTTAGATCGTCTCGATCTGTCTGGCTTTAACCAAAGCATTGCTAATGTTGTTTCTTCCGCAACTGCTGTTGGTGTCGAAAAAATGTTATGTGTGAGCGTTACGCTCGAAGAATTCCCGTCAATGGTGGAGAAAACACGCCCTTTTGATAACGTCTATTTATCTTGTGGTGTGCATCCATTAAACCAAGAACAAGTGACCTCCATTGACCAACTTGAGCAGCTTTCGGCAACCGAAAAGGTGATCGCCATTGGTGAAACCGGTTTGGATTACTATTACGCGCCAGAAACCAAAGAGCTGCAACTAGATGCCTTTGTTAAACATATCCAAGTTGCTCGCAATGTGAAAAAACCACTGATAATTCACACACGTGATGCGCGCAAAGATACCATCGACCTACTGCGCAGCGAGCATGGGCAAGACGTTGGCGGTATTTTACACTGCTTTACGGAAAACTGGGAAATGGCCAAACAAGCCATTGATTTGGGGTTTTATATTTCGTTTTCCGGTATTGTTACCTTTAAAAATGCTCATGAACTGAGGGAAGTGGCTAAGCAAGTTCCCGCTGATCGCTTCTTAATTGAAACCGACTCTCCTTATTTAGCGCCAGTACCGCATCGTGGTAAGCAAAATCAACCGGCTTATGTTGTTGAGGTGGCTAAACACCTTGCGAGTATTCGTGGCTGCTCAGTTGAAGATATCGCAGTGCAATCAACCCAGAACTTTAATCAGTTATTTGATTTATAAAGCTTAGAATAGCACTCAAGTAAGCAGTGATTTTTTATTGGCGCGCTTTCGCTTGTTTTCAGGTGTTAAATTACAGCTGTTAAGTTATAGATGTTAAATGTGAAGTATGAAGTGGTAAGTGTTTTTTGCTTACAGGTCTGCGTTTCAATTGTGAAGGGCAGATAAAAAAGGACCCGAAATAAACAGCGATTTCGGGTTCCAGGGGAATGGCTCAAAAGGAGTTGAGCCGTGCGCTAATTAACTTGTTTCGCGTTTTATTAAATTAACCTTCTTAATTTAGTTTTCCAATAAGCGATTTTTCCAATAAGCTTAGTTTCTTGCCAAAATACTTGTTTCCTCTATCATTTGGTGCACCAATCGCTTGGTTTATCAATAAAACTTGCTGTAAAAATGTTGCGAGCATTCAAATACCACTGTTAACGATCTGATAATTATTTGCTATTCGTTATTTAAATATCAGTAAATAACAAACAAGAATAATGTACAAAAAGTGGACAGTATTAGTTAATTGTAGTGCAAACTTTTCGCTTTGCTAGAAAAATAAGAATATTTTTTATCTAATTGAAATTAATATAAAAAATATAACAGCCTACATTGAAAGTCACAGCTTATCCCTAGCTTTTATACGGGTTGCTCACACTTTACCAACAGTAAAAGAAGTTGTTAGCAGCACATAAGCTCGCCTCAAGTGCCCAAAAAGGAAGTCTTGAGCACTTGATTCGTTAGTTGGGCTAGCAGTGTTGCCAATACCTATGCCATCATATTCACGTTTACAACGTTACAATAAGAATAACTTGTGTTAAATAAAATCTGGAACAGCTTCTTTTTTCTCGCTTTATTTTCTTCTTTATACCAGTGGTTTTTCCTTGGCAATGGCGATATTTTCTCGGCTGTTATTAACAGTATTTTCGACATGTCGAAAGTTACCGTCGAGATAGCCATAGGGTTGATCGGTATTCTCAGTTTTTGGCTTGGCATGATGAAAGTTGCAGAGCAAGCGGGCGTCATTAACCGCATTGCATTAATCATATCGCCCTTGTTTCAAAAATTAATGCCGCAAGTCCCCAAAGGCCATCCGGCAATGGGATCGATGACCATGAACTTGTCGGCTAATTTTTTAGGGTTAGACAACGCGGCAACGCCTCTAGGTTTGAAAGCAATGCAGGATTTGCAAACGCTAAACCCCAAAAAAGACACAGCAACCGATGCACAAATCTTGTTTTTGGTGCTCAACACCAGTTCGGTAACCTTGTTTCCTATCGCTGTGTTTGTTTATCGCGCCCAGCAAGGAGCGGCCAGCCCAACGGATGTCTTTATTCCTATTTTGCTCGCGACATTTGCTTCCAGCTTTGCTGGCTTACTAGCCGTTGCTTACAAACAGAAAATTCAGTTGATGCAAAAAATCATTTTGCTTTACTTTAGTGCCGGCGCAGCATTGTTGATGGCGTTAATTATCTATTTCGCCCAGTTAAGTAGTGAAGCGCTAGCGCAGCAATCATCTATTTTAGGCAATTCTCTTATCTTCTTTACCATGATCGCGTTTATCTCGGCGGCGATGTGGCGCAAAGTGAACGTTTATGACGCCTTTATTAGTGGTGCGAAAGAAGGTTTTGAAACTAGTATTAAGTTAATTCCTTATTTGCTTGCCATGTTGGTTGCCATCGGCGTTTTACGCGCAAGTGGCGCGCTGACCTTAATTGTCGACACTTTTCGTTATCTCGTCGCTTCTGCAGGATTTGACACCGCCTTTGTTGACGCCATGCCAACCGCGTTAATGAAACCACTCAGTGGCTCTGGCTCTCGCGCCATGATGATTGAAACCATGAACACTTATGGAGCCGACTCATTTGCCGGGCGTCTTGCTTCAATTATGCAAGGCTCTACAGAAACGACTTTCTATGTGCTGGCCGTTTACTTTGGCTCGGTTGGCATACGCTACACCCGCCATGCGGTAACCTGTGGGCTAATTGCTGACTTTGCTGGTATGTTTGCTGCCATCTGCGTTTGTTACTGGTTTTTTGGCTAAGGTATTCTTTAGCCTAAAATAGGGTTTACGTTATTGGGGACGAAGAGTTTGCTGCTGACTAGCCTCAATAACGGCCTTAACGATTAAGCTGCGAGCGAAACTTATCAATCAAACATTGAAATTGTCGACAATATTTCTTCTGCTTAGTTGAACTTTGATTTTCTGGCGCTATACTGGAGCCATGGTTAATTAATTGTCGACAATTTAATGTCAAACAATCCTACCGAATTTATTCCTATTACGACGGCTGATAAAGTGTTTGTACAACTACAACAAGCCATTGTCAGTGGCGAGATTGGCGCAGGAACTAAAATTAGTGAGCCTGAGTTAGCCAAGCAATATCAAATTTCCCGCGCGACGTTGCGCGAAGCATTAAACCGTCTTGAAAAGTGTCACCTTATCGAGCGCAGAGCTAACGTTGGCTCCAAAGTTGTTGACTGTACTATCGAAGGGTTGCTTGATTTATATATCACTCGTGAAGCTCTTGAGGGGATGGCATGCCGTCAAGCCGCTGCGAACATGTCAGAGCAAGAAATCTCGGCAATGAAAGCCATGTTGGCTGAGCATGCTAAAGCAAAGGCATTGCAAGATGGCGTTGCCTATTACCAAGAAGAAGGTGATCTCGACTTTCACTATAAAGTCATCCTAGGTAGCCACAATCAACAGCTCATCAATTTGTTATGTGGGCAGCTTTACTATTTGTTGCGCATGTATCGCTGCCAGTTCGGCATGAATAGTCCAAGGGCAAGTAAAGCATTTGATGAGCATTCACGCATTATTGAAGCGATAGCCGATCGCGATGGCGAGCTGGCGGAAATGTTAATGCGTCGACATATTGCTGCATCGCGAAAAAATATTGAAAACAAAATTGCGCAGCTGGCATCAGTTGAGCACTCGCTAATTACAGACACTACAACAGGATAATAAGGGGCAGTTTTATGTCAAAACCTATGTCAGCAGGAGCTAAATTTCGGCTTGCACTTGCCAACAATAAACCGCTACAGATTGTCGGCACTATCAACGCCTACTGCGCTATGATGGCAGAGCAATTGGGCCACCAAGCCATTTATCTATCAGGCGGTGGCGTGGCTAATGCTTCCTATGGGTTACCGGATTTGGGCATGACTTCGCTCAATGATGTTATCGCTGACGTGCAGCGTATTACCTCGGCATCAAACTTACCGTTAATGGTTGATATTGATACGGGGTGGGGCGGCGCATTTAACATTGCAAAAACTATTCGCGACATGGAAAAAGCTGGCGCGGCGGCGGTGCATATTGAAGATCAGGTTGCACAAAAGCGCTGTGGTCATCGACCAAATAAAGAAATTGTTTCTACCGAAGAAATGGTCGACCGCATTAAAGCGGCAGTGGATGCGCGTACTGACGATGATTTTTTTATCATGGCGCGCACCGATGCTTTTGCACAAGAAGGGCTAGAAAAGGCACTGGAACGTGCTAAAGCTTATGTTGCCGCGGGGGCTGATGGTATTTTTGCAGAAGCCGTGCAAACCCAAGAACATTACCGCGCCTTTGCTGAGGCGCTCGATGTGCCAATTTTAGCGAATATTACCGAATTTGGTAAAACCGATCTGTGGAATAAAGCGCAATTAGGCGAATGGGGTTGTGCCATGGTGCTATACCCGCTATCGGCGTTTAGAGCGATGAATAAAGCCGCTGAGTCGGTGTATAAAACGATATTGGCTGACGGCGACCAAACGGCGCAAATCGACAATATGCAAACCCGAATGGAATTATACGATTACTTAGGCTATCACGAGTATGAGCAAAAATTAGATTCTTTGTTCGCTGAAGGGAAAAATAAATAACGCTCAGCGAGTAAAACACGTTGCTCAAACAAATGGCAAAAGTTAGTCAATACAAATTATAAGCTGCAAGCGAATCATGCAATAAGACAATGGCGCTGAGTAGCAAACAACAAGTGAATTTATGGAGGAAAGTGAAATGGTTGATAAGAAACTCGGTGGCGCAGGATTACGTGGGCAAAGCGCAGGCGAAACCGCCTTGTGTACCGTCGGTAAGACTGGCTCTGGATTAACTTACCGTGGCTACGACATTAAAGATCTTGCCGCTCATGCACAGTTTGAAGAAGTCGCCTATTTGTTGCTTTACGGCAAGCTTCCTAACCAAGCAGAGTTAACCGCTTATAAATCGCGTTTAAAAGGCATGCGCGCACTGCCTGATGCCTTAAAAACTGTGCTTGAGAATATTCCTAAAAATGCCCATCCAATGGACGTGATGCGCACTGGTTGCTCGATGCTTGGAAATTTGGAAACTGAAGCAAGTGACTTTTCCGACCAGCTTGATCATATGGATCGCATGCTAGCGGTTTTTCCGGGGTTAATTAATTACTGGTATAACTACAGCCACAAGGGGATTCGCGTTGATGTAGAAACCGATGCCGATTCTATTGCTGAACAGTTCCTTTGGACACTTCACAACAAAAAGCCTGAGCCTTTGCATGTTGATGTTATGCATGCGTCACTGGTGCTATATGCAGAGCATGAATTTAACGCGTCTACTTTTACCGGTCGTGTTTGTGCGTCAACCTTATCTGACATTCACTCGGTTGTTACTGGCGCTATTGGTTCGTTGCGTGGCCCATTACATGGTGGTGCCAACGAAGCGGCAATGGAGATGATTGAAAATTGGCAAAGCGCTGACGAAGCCGAAGCCAATATTATGGGGATGCTTGAGCGCAAAGAAAAAATCATGGGCTTTGGCCATGCGGTATATCGCGAGTCTGATCCGCGCAACGCCATCATCAAAGAGTGGTCGAAAAAGCTAGCAGAGCAGGTTGGTGATACGCGTTTATACGATGTCTCTGAGCGTTGTGAAGCAGTGATGTGGCGTGAGAAAAAACTCTTTTGTAATGCCGATTTCTTCCATGCCTCGGCATACAACTTTATGGGGATTCCCACTAAGCTATTTACGCCAATTTTTGTGTGTTCTCGCGTTGCTGGCTGGACAGCACATGCCATGGAGCAACGCGCGAACAATCGCATCATTAGGCCCTCGGCTGACTATACAGGCTCAGACGCGCGTGACTATGTTGCGATTGAAAACAGGTAGCAGCGGCTAGTTTACATTGGTTGCTTACCAGCAAAACAGCTGGGAATACTCATATAGTCAGCGATACGAGTATTCCCCAAGTAAACTTCACCGCAACGGCTAGATCACAGATTGAGGCTGTAATCTCAGGATTTACCGTTAATTAGCCTTTATATTTTCTAATCACTTTCCAGCTATTAGAGCACAAGTTATCAGATCATGAATACAAATTACCGTAAGCTACTGGCTGGTACTCAGCTAGATTATTTCGATACCCGCCAAGCAATTGAAGATATTGAACCGGGTAGTTATCAAAAATTACCTTATACATCGCGCGTATTGGCAGAGCAATTGGTGCGCCGTTGTGAGCCCGAAAACCTGACGGCTGCGTTGCAGCAAATCATTGGTAACAAGCGTGATTTAGACTTTCCTTGGTATCCCGCGCGCGTGGTTTGTCACGATATTTTAGGGCAAACAGCGTTAGTAGACCTTGCTGGCCTGCGTGACGCAATTGCAGAGCAAGGTGGTGATCCTGCGAAGGTCAACCCTGTCGTGCCAACCCAACTGATCGTTGACCACTCGTTAGCGGTTGAACACGGAGGCTTTGAACCAGAGGCATTTGAAAAAAACCGCGCCATTGAAGACAGACGAAACGAAGACAGGTTCCACTTTATTGAGTGGACAAAAACGGCATTTGAGAATGTTGATGTGATCCCCGCGGGTAATGGCATCATGCATCAAATCAACCTAGAAAAGATGTCGCCAGTTGTGCAAGCGCGAGACGGTGTTGCATTCCCTGATACTTGTGTAGGGACAGATTCGCATACTCCTCATGTTGATGCTTTGGGGGTTATTGCCATTGGCGTTGGTGGCCTTGAAGCAGAAACTGTGATGCTTGGTCGACCTTCGATGATGCGTTTACCGGATATTGTTGGTGTTAAGCTAGTGGGTAAGCGCCAGAGTGGGATCACGGCAACCGATATTGTCTTGGCGATCACTGAATTTTTGCGAAATGAGAAAGTGGTTTCCAGCTACCTTGAATTTTTCGGTGAAGGGGCTGCCAGTTTAACCATTGGCGATCGGGCAACAATTTCTAATATGACCCCGGAATATGGCGCATCGGCAGGCATGTTCTATATCGATCAACAAACGCTAGACTACTTGACCATTACCGGCCGAGAGCCAGAGCAAGTGGCTTTAGTTGAAACGTACGCTAAAACCACAGGGTTGTGGGCGGATGATCTGGCAAATGCCGAATACGAGCGCGTTTTAACATTTGATTTATCCAGCGTAACGCGCAATATGGCTGGCCCTTCCAATCCGCATCGCCGTTTGCCAACGTCAGCTTTGCAAGAGCAGGGTATCGCAGGGCAGTGGCAATCACCAGAGCTGGATAATTGGCAAGGTCATATGCCAGATGGCGCTTGTATTATTGCCGCGATTACTTCGTGTACCAATACCTCAAACCCACGTAATGTGGTCGCAGCGGGGTTAGTGGCTAAGCGCGCCAATGCATTGGGCTTAGTGCGTAAACCTTGGGTGAAAACATCATTTGCACCGGGTTCAAAAGTCGCCAAGCTTTATCTTGAAGAAGCAGGGTTATTATCAGAGCTTGAACAATTAGGCTTTGGTATTGTCGCCTACGCTTGTACCACGTGTAATGGTATGTCAGGGGCGCTTGATCCCAACATTCAACAAGAAGTCATTGACCGTGATTTGTACGCAACGGCAGTACTATCGGGCAATCGTAATTTTGATGGCCGCATTCACCCTTATGCAAAACAAGCCTTTTTGGCGTCTCCACCACTTGTCGTGGCCTATGCGATTGCAGGTACTGTTCGCTTTGACATCGAACAAGATGCACTTGGTGTTGATAACAATGGTCAGCCGATAACGCTTAAAGACATTTGGCCAAGTGATGAAGAAATTGATGCCATTGTCGATGCCGCAGTAAAACCTGAGCAATTTAAAAAGATTTACGAGCCCATGTTTGCTAGAGGTAAAGAGATTAATCGAGATAAAGCCTTTAGCCCAGACATAGATTTACAAGTTGATTTTGGCGACGCCCCCAATTCATCGACTGATCCACTGTATGCGTGGCGCGAAATGTCCACTTATATTCGCCGGCCGCCATACTGGGCGACAGAAGGCGATGGCGCCTTAGCTGGCAAGCGTACCATGACAGGTATGCGACCATTGGCGGTATTGGGGGATAACATCACGACCGATCACCTTTCACCGTCTAATGCGATATTGGCAAGCTCAGCCGCAGGTGAATACTTGGCGAAGATGGGGTTACCAGAAGAAGACTTTAACTCCTATGCTACTCATCGCGGCGACCACCTCACGGCGCAGCGTGCAACATTTGCTAACCCTAAATTGTTCAACGAAATGTGCCGCGATAACAGCGGCGAGCTAGTGCAAGGCTCGCTAGCACGTGTTGAGCCAGAAGGGGTGCAAATGCGAATGTGGGAAGCGATAGAAACTTATATGACACGTAAGCAACCACTGTGCATTATTGCTGGTGCTGATTACGGGCAAGGTTCATCGCGTGACTGGGCGGCCAAAGGGGTTCGCTTGGCAGGTGTTGAAGTGATTGTCGCCGAAGGCTTTGAGCGTATTCATCGCACGAACTTAATTGGCATGGGGGTGTTGCCGCTTGAATTTATAAATGGCGACACGCGTAAAACCTACCAAATTGACGGCAGCGAAACCTTTGGCGTCAAAGGCACAACATCGCCGGGCGGCGCGATGACAGTAGTGATGACGCGTCAACAAGGCGAGAGTGCTGGCGAGCAAGTTAAAATTCCAGTCAAATGTCGGTTGGATACGGCGGAAGAAGTGGTCGTGCACGCCGCAGGTGGTGTATTGCAAAAGTTTGCCCAAGACTTCCTAGCGACGACTGGCCTTGAAAGCGAACGAGGTTGAAATTGATGAGTAGAGCACCACAAATAAAAATTCCTGCTACCTATATGCGTGGTGGCACTTCTAAAGGCGTGTTTTTTAGCTTGATGGATTTACCTCGAGCTTGTCAGGTTGCGGGAGAGGCACGCGATAACATGCTGCTTAGAGTTATTGGCTCGCCAGATCCTTACGGTAAGCAAACCGATGGCATGGGAGGCGCCACATCCAGTACTTCGAAAACGGTTATTGTGGCAAAATCCAGTCAAGCTGATCACGATGTTGATTACTTGTTTGGGCAAGTGGCGATAGACAGGCCCTTTGTCGATTGGTCTGGTAACTGCGGTAATTTAACCGCAGCAGTTGGCTCGTTTGCTATTATGTCAGGCCTAGTTGATACTGCGAAAATTCCCGAAAATGGCGTCTGCACGGTGCGAATCTGGCAGCAAAATATTGGGAAAACTATTGTCGCTCAAGTGCCGATTGCAAACGGTGAAGTACAAGAAACCGGCGACTTTGAACTTGATGGGGTGACATTCCCCGCAGCTGAGGTACCAGTTGAGTTTATTGAACCGGTCGACCCTAACGAAGTGATGTTCCCCACAGGAAATCTCGTTGATCACCTAGAAATACCCAACCAAGGAACCTTGCCTGCTACCCTGATTAACGCTGGGATACCCACGATATTCATAAATGCACAGGACATTGGCTACCAAGGTACAGAACTACAAGATGACATTAATAGCTCACCGGAAAAATTAGCCTTCTTTGAGCAGATACGCACAGCAGGTGCATTGCAAATGGGGCTAATAAGCCATCCCGATGAAGCGAAAACACGGCAACATACACCCAAGGTTGCGTTTGTTGCGCCAGCCAGTGGTTATATTGCTTCCAGCGGTAAAGAAGTGGCTGCAACAGACATAGATATTAATGTTAGAGCCTTGTCTATGGGCAAGTTGCACCATGCCATGATGGGGACTGCGGCTGTGGCCATTGCTTGTGCCAGCGCAATCCCGGGCACTTTGGTCAATATAGCGGCAGGTGGTGGTAAGCGCGAGGCGGTTATTTTTGGTCACCCTTCTGGCACGTTAAAAGTCGGGGCTAGGGCAGTTAACCAAGACGGGCAGTGGCGAGTCGAAAAGGCCATAATGAGTCGCAGTGCGCGTCTTTTAATGGAGGGGCGAGTGGCGATTCCTGCGGATAGTTTTTAAAAAAGCGCTGAATAGCGCTTTTTCTTTGCGAGCTGATTTTCTAGAATAAACGCACACTATTTATTTTTCACTGAAATTGATATGACATCTGCTGCCTTCACTGCTCTATTCTCTCTGAGTAAAAAAGCCGTAACTGCGGTTACAACAATTGCCTTGTTCTTACTCCTGTCACTTTTTGCCTCAACCACATTGGCGAAAAATGTTATTTTCCCAGAAGAGTACGAAGTGCTTAAAGTCAACGGCGAGAAATACCGCAGTGGCTTTTTTGATACCGAACATGTGATCCCCCTATCAACTGGGCGACACGTTATTTTGTATCGCTATAAAGAGCTTTTCGAAGAAGAAGATGGCGATGGCCATGTCACTATTCGCTCTGATCATCAGGTACTTGTCATCAATAAACAGGCGGCCGATATTTATATTGAAAAACCGCAACACCACGCTGAAAAACAAGCAAGAGCATATGCGAAGAAGCCCAAGTTAGTGTTATCGAGTAAAGGGCAACAAACGGTGGACTACAGCACTTTTGCCCTAGCAGAGTTTGAGCAGCAGCAATATCAGTCGGTATTAGATGCACCTGTATCTGCTAACCAAGAAATAAACACAAAAAGTAACCAAGAAACTCGTGCATCGCGCGCACTTGAAATGCTAAATTATTGGTGGCACCAAGCGAGTGCGCAAGAAAAGGCGGCGTTTCGCAAGCAAAACAACCTATAAGGATAATGATGAGTATGTTTCGAGGTACGCTACGAGGGATTTGGGCGATGGCGCTAACATTGAGTTCAACAGTTGCTTTGGCAAACGTTGAAAATGGCATTACCGTCGTCGGCAAAGCGACGCTAGAGCAAGCCCCAGATCAATTTACCGTTGTACTCACGCTTGAACAACGCACGCGCATTATTACTAAAGCAAAAGCGAAGATAGACCAACAAACCCAGCTCTTAACTCGCGCTATTAAAGCTATGGGCGTTGAAGATGAGCATATTACCTCAACCAATTTGCAACTCGTGCCTATTTACCCTCGCCAAGACAATCACCCACACCGCGTTTATATTGAAGACGATGTTAATGAGCGTGAAAGCGCGGTGGCAATCAGTGTTAATAAGCCCAATAAGGCCAAATCTGATATTGCTTTTGACATTCGTCGCCAAGTATCAGTGCAATTATCTGATGTTCAAGATTACGAAAAATTATTGGATAAGGCGCTGAAAATTGGCGTTACGCGAATTTCACCTGTACAAAGTGGAATAAGGAACGCAGACAAACTTTATCAGCAGGCACTGTCTAGAGCCGTTGCTAATGCCAAGGCGAAAGCACAGCGTTTGGCCAGTAATTTAGGAGTAACACTTGGCGCCGTTAAATCGCTGAGTGAGCATGCGTATCGCGCGCCGGGCCAAGTGATGATGGCAGCAGAATCTTTCGATATGGCGCGAAAAGCCAAGAGCTATTCCGGTACAGATCAAATAACGGCAGAAGTAACGGTTACATTTGGGCTTAAAAGCAACTAAATGGCGTTGCAACGCGATAAACACTTTAATTTGAAGCGTTATCAAGGTATCTTTAGCGCTTTTTCAACGGTGTTATAAGAGTAGATGGATAAATCAGCTTTTTATCAGCAGTTGCACCAACAAGTTGCAGCAATTATTGACGGCGAACGCGATTTAATCGCCAATATGGCTAACATCAGCGCTTTATTGTTTGAATCTTTAGAATACGTCAATTGGGCTGGTTTTTATCGTCGCGAAGGTGACGGTTTAGTATTAGGCCCTTTCCAAGGTAAAGTTGCTTGTATTCGAATTCCAATGGGCAAAGGTGTCTGTGGTACAGCTGCAGCTAGTGCACAAACCCAGCGAATTGCTGATGTTCACGCTTTTGACGGCCATATCGCTTGTGACGCTGCGAGTAACTCGGAAATTGTTATTCCAGTAAAAATCGACGGTGAAATTGTCGCTGTGCTTGATATCGACAGTATCGAATATGACCGTTTTGACGAAGCCGACCAAGTTGGTTTAGAAGCTATCGTTCAATTGTTAGAACAACAAGTAGCGGGTTAATGAAAGAATTTATCGTTATTCACGATTACCTGGTTTCAGAGGCTGTTGTTGGCGATTGGGACGGCGAAGAAGAGCTCGTCGCAGAACGTATTAATGAAATCTACCACACGCTGTATGATATGGCTGAAGAAGATATTGCTCCAGAGGAGCTAATCGCCATATTAGAGCTGGTGTGGGAAACCTGGATACCGCAAGAAGCACTTCCTGAATTAGATATGGAAGATATTTATGATTGGTGTCGGCATGTTTTGGCAAACCGAGATCAGTATATTCAACAGTAATTAAGTATATAAGTTGTATTATGGAAACGAAAAGAACTAGCAGCAAAGAAATTATTGCCTATTTAGCGGAAAAATTTCCTGCATGCTTTAGCATTGAAGGTGCTGCTAAGCCGTTAAAAATTGGCATTTTCCAAGATTTAGCTGAGCAGCTTAGTGAAGACGAAACAGTGAGTAAAACTCGCTTGCGTCAAGCACTACGTCATTACACCAGCAGCTGGCGCTACCTAAAGGCCATTAAAGTTGGCAGTCACCGTGTTGATTTGGCTGGCAACAACGCTGAAGCTATTGATGAAGCGCAAGCAGAATATGCGGCGAAAACGCTAAAAGAAAGCCAAGATAAATTTGCTAACAAAAAACAGCAAGACAATAAGGATAAAAAACCTTATAAGGCTAATAAGCACAACGCAAAACCTGCTGGTGACAACAAACGTCAACAGAAGTTTAAAACGGTAAAATCATCACCTAAGCGTGCACCAAAACCAGCGGTTGAGCTAAAGCCTGTAGAATCAACTACAATTAAGGTCAATCAGCAAGTGAAGGTACAAATTGGTAAAGCACCAATGAACGCAACAATTACTGAAGTAGCTGGTGATGATATTAGTGTTCAACTTGACTCAGGAATGGTGATTAAAACTCACATTCAAAATATTTTCTCCGAATAATACGAGGTAACTGGCATGCAAAAATTTTGTCGTATCGCACTTGCCATATCGCTAGCATTTTCAGCCAATGTTTTAGCAGAAAAGGTTCAAGAACCTGACGCTCTTCCAACGTTAAAACCTGAAAGCCAGCACGCTACAGCCAGTAAGCGCATTACGGCACAATTTACCCGTGCCCATTACAAACAAATTAAAGTTGATGATCTGCTCTCTGAGCAGATTTTCGACCGCTACTTAAAACAGCTCGATTATGCTAAGAATGTATTCTTAGCCTCAGATATTGAAAAGTTTGCCAAGTACCGCGATGACTTTGATCAAGTGATCGCTCGTGGCAAACTCGATATCGCTTACGAGATTTACAACTTGAATCTCCAACGTCGATTAGAGCGTTACGAATATGCGTTGACCTTGTTGGAAAAACCCTTCGATTTTACGGTTGACGAAGTTTATGAGTACGACCGAGAAGATGCCGAGCAACCACAGTCACTGGCAGAGCTCAACGAGTTATGGCGTCAAAAGGTCAAATACGATGCCCTTAACTTGACGCTAGCAGGCAAAGAGTGGGAAAAAGTTCAAGAGATTTTAGGTAAGCGCTATCGCTATGCCATTCGCCGCTTAAAACAAAGTGAAAGCGAAGATGTTTTTCAGATTGTGATGAACAGCTTCGCGCGAGTGGTAGAGCCGCATACTTCTTATTTATCACCGCGTAATGCAGAGCGTTTCCAAATGGAAATGAATCTGTCGCTTGAAGGCATAGGCGCCGTGCTGAGAGCCGAAGAGGATTACACGGTTATCCAAAGCATCGTAAATGGCGGTCCGGCCGATAAATCAAACGCACTCAAGCCCAAAGATCGCATCGTTGGTGTGGCGCAAGACCAAGATGAGTTTGTTGACGTCATTGGCTGGCGATTAGATGATGTCGTCGACCTGATCAAAGGACCAAAAGGCAGTAATGTGCGCTTGCAAGTACTGTCTGGCGAGTCAGATGACTCTTCCAATATCAAAATCGTTTCAATTGTGCGCGATAAAATTAAGCTTGAAGACCGAGCAGCAAAATCAGAGGTTTATTACGAACACGATTTAGAGCAAACCGGTAAGAAGCTTGGTGTTATTACCATTCCAAGCTTTTACAACAACTTGTCTCGCGACGTTAAAAAAGAGCTGCAAAAGCTCAAGGACGAAAAGGTTGAAGGGGTGATTGTCGACCTACGCGGCAATGGCGGTGGTTCACTGACTGAAGCAACCTTGTTGACGGGCTTATTTATTGATAAAGGCCCTGTCGTGCAAGTGCGAGACGGTGCAAATCGAGTACAAGTTAACAGCGATCGCGATGGCTTTAGTTATTACGATGGCCCATTGACTGTGATGGTCGATCGCTACAGTGCATCAGCGAGTGAAATTTTCTCGGCGGCAATTCAAGATTATGGTCGCGGTGTTATCGTTGGTGAGCAAACTTTTGGTAAAGGCACTGTGCAACAACATCGCGGTTTAGGCCGAGTGTATGACTTGTTCGAAAAGCCATTTGGCAGCATTCAATTTACGATTGCCAAGTTTTACCGCATTAATGGTGGCTCAACCCAGCACCGTGGCGTGACCCCAGATATTTTATTCCCATCTGCAATTGACCCAGCAGAGTGGGGCGAGAGTAAAGAAGAAAATGCCTTACCTTGGGATCAAATCGCGAAAGCAAAATACCGTCAATTGGACGATATTGCGACCGATGTGAGTTACCTCGATTCACTACACCAAGAGCGTATCAAGGCAAATGCAGAGTTTAATTACCTGCTCAAAGATATCGAAGAATATAAACAAGAAAAAGACGACAAATCAATATCGCTCAACCTTGCCGCGCGGAAAGAGAAGCGCGAAGAGCGCAAAGCAAAGCAGTTGGCTAGAGCCAATGAACGTCTGGTTATTCTCGGCTTGAAAACAGTCGAAGATTTAGATGATTTGCCGGATGAGTTAGACGAAATTGATCCGTTTTTAGATGAAGCGGCGAAAATAACTTACGATTTGGTTGCACTAGGCAAAGTGGCCAAGAATAAAGTCACACCTTAGTCTCAATTCGGACAACATACAAAACCACCTAACAATTACTTAGGTGGTTTTTTTATGGCCAAATAACTGTGCGTTTAACAAGAGTCTGTTTAGATTTTTATACAGTAAAAGCGAATAGTTATTGCCAAGAGACTATCCCACCAAACAATTTTTAGTATAATTGCTTTAATAAATGTCTTGCAGTCACTGACTAGTCTAGGCAGATTAATACATCTCGCCGCCCCGGCGAATATAATAATTATTTCAGGGTTTATATAAATAATGTCACAACCTCTTGATTCGCAGCCTAGAATCCCGAGCATGCTGGATGCCTTTATTCCGATAATTGCACTGATTGCCATGCTTTCTACCGCAGTAGTTTATTTTGGTGATAACTCGTCTTATGGTCCTAATCAAATCGCCTTATTAATCGCAATGGGTATTGCGATCATTATTGGTTTAAAAAATGGTTTTGATTGGCACTCTATCGAAAAAGCCATTGTTAATGGTATTTCATTGTCGCTTAGTGCGGTTTTGATTTTGTTGGCTGTTGGCTCGCTTATTGGTACTTGGTTATTATCGGGTACCGTACCGACACTGGTGTATTTTGGTCTGCAAATTATTGATCCCAGTTGGTTCTATGCCGCAGCCTGTGTGGTATGTGGCATCGTTGCCATGAGTATTGGGAGTTCATGGACTACCGCCGCGACAGTCGGTGTCGCCTTTATTGGCATCGCAACTGGCTTTGAAATGTCGACAGCAGTCACTGCCGGTGCGGTAATTTCGGGTGCGTATTTTGGTGATAAGTTATCGCCACTATCTGAAACAACAAACCTGGCGCCAGCGGTAGCAGGTACTGAACTCTTTGCCCATATTCGCAATATGCTTTGGACAACAGTACCTTCGATTACCATAGCGCTAATCCTATTTTTATTTATTGGTTTCGATCATTCGGGGCAGGGCACAGGCAATACTGACAGCATAACCACGCTAACCTCTACACTTGAAGCAACCTACAATATTTCTGCATTAAACCTTATTCCATTGGCTGTACTGTTAACATTGGCCTATAAGAAAATGCCGGCGTTTCCTGCCGTATCGGTAGGTGCCTTGATTGGTGCTGTGTGGGCAGTGATTTTTCAACAAGAATTGATTGCGACTATGGCCGCCGAAGGCGTTGAAGGCGTCAAGGCAACCATTATGGTGGTTTGGACAGCATTTTTTGATGGCGTTACCGTGGATACCGGTAATGCCAATATTGATGAGCTGTTAAGCCGTGGCGGTATGTCAAGCATGCTGAATACTATCTGGCTAGTGATGACGGCATTAAGCTTTGGCGCTGTGCTAGAACATTTGGGGATGTTACGTCGCTTCGTTGATGCCATTTTAGCGGCGGCCAAATCAACAGGGAGTTTGATTGCCAGCACAGTGGCGACCTGTATTGGTACTAACTTAATTACCGCCGATCAGTATATGGCAATTGTGATGCCCGGCCGTATGTATAAAGAAGAGTATGAACGCCGAGGCTTCCACCCAACCACGTTAAGTCGAACGCTAGAAGATTCAGGCACTATCACTTCGCCACTGATCCCATGGAATACTTGTGGTGCATTTATGATGGGGGCATTAGCATTAGGCTCTTATGAGTATATTTTTTACTGCTTCTTTAATATTATTAATCCAATACTAGCGATTATTTATGGTTACGCTGGCTTTAAAATGAATAAAATGTCAGAGCAGCCTGCTTAGCGCAAAAGTCGCTAGCATGAATAATTATCTGTTTTAATTTTTAAAGGCCTGCTAAATGCAGGCTTTTTATTTGAATTTTTCGTAAGTTACTAACAATACATTTCGAGGCAAGCTATGTCAGAGTTTACTGCCAAATATTTAGCTGACTATTTACCGTCAGACTTTACCATTGATACCGTTAATTTAACGGTCGAACTTGATGACCATCACACTCGTGTCACTAACACGCTTACAATTAAAAAAGTGAACTTGTCACAAAGCCAGCTCAGTTTAGATGGTGAACATTTAACGTTAGTTAGCGTACACCTTAATGAGGAGCAGCTAACGCGTGATGATTTTACGCAAACCGAGCAACAGTTAACCATTTTTAATGTGCCTGATGAGTTTACGTTAGCGCTAGTCACTGAAATTGACCCAGCTAACAACACAGCACTTGAAGGCTTGTACAAATCTGGTGGTGCGTTTTGTACGCAATGTGAAGCAGAAGGTTTTAGACGCATCACTTACTATTTAGATCGTCCTGATGTCATGGCAATTTTTACCACTAAAGTGATTGCTGACAAAGCCACTTACCCATACTTACTTGCCAACGGGAATCCAATCGAGCGTGGTGAATTAGCCGATGGCAAACACTTTGTGACTTGGCACGATCCATTTCGCAAACCATGCTATTTGTTTGCCTTAGTTGCTGGTGATTTTGATTTGCTCAAAGATGAGTTTGTGACTCAGTCTGGCCGCTCTGTGGCTTTGGAAATTTTTGTCGATCGCGGCAACCAGCATAAAGCAGTTCATGCCATGGACTCGCTTAAACGTTCAATGGCATGGGACGAGCAAGTCTTTGGTTTAGAATACGACCTTGATATTTACATGATTGTCGCCGTTGATTTCTTCAATATGGGGGCGATGGAAAATAAAGGGCTGAACGTATTTAACAGCAAATATGTATTAGCAGACAAAGAAAGTGCCACCGATACCGATTTCTTTAATATTGAAGCGGTTATTGCTCACGAGTATTTCCACAATTGGACGGGCAATCGCGTTACTTGTCGAGATTGGTTCCAGTTAAGTTTAAAAGAAGGTTTAACGGTATTTAGAGATCAGCAGTTTAGTGCCGACATGCATTCAAGTGCCGTGACGCGTATCCAAAACGTTAAGCTATTGCGCGCTCAGCAGTTTGCCGAAGATGCAGGACCAATGTCGCACCCCATTCGTCCTGAGAAAGTGATGGAAATGAATAATTTCTACACCTTAACGGTTTATGAAAAGGGCAGTGAAGTGATTCGCATGTTACATACCTTGCTAGGTCAACAAGGCTTTAGACAAGGGATGGATTTATACTTTAAACGCTTTGACGGTATGGCAGTGACTTGTGATGACTTTGTTGACGCGATGGCAGATGCGAATGACAAAGATTTATCCTTGTTTAAACGCTGGTATAGCCAATCTGGTACGCCTGAGCTGACCGTAACCCAGCAATTTGATGCAGAGCATAACAAGTTCAATTTAACCATTGCACAACAGACTCCGCCAAGTGAGGCTCAACCTGAAAAGTTACACTTGCACATTCCGATTAAAATTGAATTGATTGACCCCGTTACGCACCAAGTGACGAAACAATTATTGGAGTTGACAGACATACAACACACATGGCAATTTGATGCTAGCAATCAACCGATTGTTGCGCTGCTTGGCGATTTTTCTGCGCCAGTAAAAGTACATTTTGAACAATCGGTTGAAGAATTGCTGTCGATTATTGAACTGGGCGACAACAGTTTCTGTATCTGGGATGCTGGTCAAAAGATCATGGCACAAGAAGTTGCTTTCTTACTGGCAAACCAAAGTGCTCAACCTAGCGAGTCAATCATGCGTATGATGGCTGCGGTAATGAAAGCCGATTATGATGACGAGTTTAAGGCGCTAATGTTGACGCTGCCGTCATTTGATGAACTCGTCTCTGGTTTAAACAAAGTTAACCCACAACAGTTATTGAACGCAGTTGAGCAACTGAAATTATTTATTGCCCAGCAATTTGAAGAAAATTTAAGCGAGCTTTATCAAACGAGCAAGCAATTACTTCATAAAACCGACGACAGTGCAGAAGGCAAACAGGTTGCTGCTCGCGCTTTGGCAAACACCTGTTTAAGTTATTTAAGCAAGTTACCTAAGTACCATCACTTAATTGAGCAACAGTTTGCACAAGCTCAGGAGATGACTAGCAAGCTTGGTGCATTGCAAAGTGCTGTGAAACATGCACCTCTGGTTGTTGCTGATAACGTATTGTCGCAATTCGAGCAAACATGGCTTGACGACACCTTAGTGATGGACAAGTGGTTTAGTCTGCAAGCGAATATGCACACGGAGACGATTTTTGAGCGGTTAGAGCAGCTAATGGCACGTGACGATTTTGCATTGACCAATCCAAATCGCGCACGCTCATTAATTGGTGCTTTTGCCATGCAAAATGCCCGCTATTTTCATGATGCGCAAGGTAAAGGCTACCAATTCCTAGCCGAGCAAATTATCGCCATGGACAAAATCAATCCACAAGTCGCTTCTCGTTTGATCACACCGTTAATCCAGTTCAAAGCGTTTGATGAACACCACAGTGAGTTGATGATCAAAGCACTCGAACTTATTGCCGCTCAGCCTGAGTTATCGCGTGATATTACTGAAAAGTTGAACGCTGCATTACCGCAACACTAAATAAGTATAGGAAGCTTAGTGTGAAGTATTATTTCAAGGTGTCTATGTCAGCGGATGATGTGATGCCTTATTATCGCGGTCAAGCCTCAACGGTTGTAGCGTTTGCAACTAATGGACAGCGCATTCAATTTCCGGCAATGCATTTGCGAAAGTTTATGACGCCAAGTGGCGTATATGGCATGTTCTGTTTGGAAACACAGAGCAATAAATTTGTGTCATTAACAAAAGTGTCATAGCTTTTGTTGATTATACACAGAAGCTGCTAACAGCTATTGCCAGCTGCTTAGCGTGCCATTTTATAAGTGATGCATTAGTCGTTTTTTATCAACGTAGAGCTATGATCACGTAAAGGAAAACCAAAACGAAAAGCAGCCTAGCGTACTCAAGGCTGCTTTCACTTGTTACTAACTTGCGATACAACCATTCAACACAAATTCGTTCTTGAACAAACCATTCTTTAGCGTTTAGCACTGATACAAGCCAAGACACTCACACCTCTACATTTATCGGGTTCACCCCTATATCATTCATGAAATATTGTAAGCATTTGAATATACATCACTATTTTAATAACTAACCTAGAGCTGAATAAAAATCGCGCCCTAGAGTATATATTTCAAACAGTTTTTACATTCACTCGATTAATTGTCACTATACACATCATTCAATATTACCCATAAAATACTTCGAAAGCCTTTCCGGACAGTGACTTAGTGTTCAATTTAACACCAAGTTAATAGCTGCCTGTAACTAGCAAACGCCTGTTTGAACAAATTATTTTCAATCAAACGAGATTTTGTAGAGTATATACTTTAAACAAAGAGGGGGTTTTATTTGTACGAAGTGCCAATGTTTATTTTAGTGGGTGGCAGACAACCCTTAGGCCGCAAAGTGGTCAGTCCATTTGTTTGCTTTTGTTTAAAACAGTTGTTTTAAACATTGATTTGGTTATTGCTAAAGCCAGCCTGTAAGTCTCTAAAAATAAGTATATTTAGGAAAAATATTAGCGCTTGCCTGTTCAGATAAATGATGCAATTATGGTTTTGCGCACAAGAATCGTGAGCAAAAAACAACAAGCACTAGAACAATAAGAATTTATAAAAAGTAGATAATACTTTGTTTCAGGACTGGGGAGAGATTGAATGAAACATAGCCCTCGTATATCTTTTTTTAAGAAACCAATCGCGCTAGGGGTTGCAGCAGCCTTAGCCGCATCTATTACACCAAGCGTTAATGCCGCAATATTTGAATTAGGTGATTTTGAGATTACCTTTGACTCAACATTTTCACTAGGGACCAGTATCCGCGTTGAAAATCGCGACTGGGCAAATCACGTCAGTAAACCAAATAACGTGAACAACGGGTTTGATTTTAGCAGTTACCACCCGGCATTTAATCCAGTGCCAAGTGGCGCAGACGTCTGGAATGGTGAAGGTAAGTACTCGTCAAACAGTGACAATGCTAACCTTAACTTTGACGCTGGTGATGCATTTTCTACCATTTTCAAAGGTACGCATGAGCTAGACATTCGTCGAGACAACATGGGTGTCTTCATTCGAGGCCTATACTTCTACGATTTTGAAATGTCGGATGAAGATAGAGCATGGACAAATACTTTAACAGGTCGTACTGAGGATTCTTGCCGTGATTCTATCGCGGAAGAGCAAGTCTGTAGTGATTTCCGTATTCTTGATGCCTTCTTCTATGGCGATTTTGATATTGGCGAGATGCCGTTCTCAATTCGTGTTGGTCAGCAAGTCATTAGCTGGGGTGAGAGTACGCTAATTCCACATGGTATTAGTGAATTAAACCCGGTAGATATCGCACGACTTAGAGCGCCGGGCGCAGAGTTAAAAGAAGCCTTTATTCCGTTTGGTGCGGTATGGGGGTCATTAGGCGTAACAGAAAACTTTAACATCGAAGCATTCTATCAATACGACTGGGAAAAAACCGTCATTCCAGCAGCAGGCAGTTACTTCGCTGGTAACGATTTTGCTGGCGACGGCGGTCATTTCAATAACGTTCAGTTAAATTTCGCAAGCAACCCAGATATGGATCTTGATTACTTGATTGGTAACCTAAACGGCTTAGGTGATGCATTGCGCAGTGGTGACCCTGCGGTAGCGGCGGCAGCGGCGCAAATTTATTTAGCACATGGCACTAAGTTAACGTTAAAAGCACCGGGTAATGAATCGCTTGTACGACCAGACAATGGCGGTCAATACGGTTTGCGCCTTTCTTGGTTCTTGCCTGAGTTAAACGACTCTGAAATTAGCTTGTACTACATGAACTACCACAGCCGTCGTCCATTTTTCTCGGGTGTTGTAGCTGACTTTACCGCTCCGGCGATTGGGGCTGATTTAGCTTTTATCGCACAAAATCAGATCAACTATGATAACTACGCTGACTTACGTGGTTTCTCTAAAGTAGAGTTAGACTACCCTGAAGACATTCAACTTTATGCATTTAGTTTCAACACCACAGTTGGTGCAACTGCGGTCGCGGGTGAAGTGAGCTACCGTCAAGATGAACCACTGCAAATTGATGACGTAGAGTTACTATTTGCCGCGATGCCGCAGCAGTTAGCCAACGCTGGTATCCGTCCAGATCTAAATGGTATTTCACAGATGGATATCTTTGCGCCAGGCGAGCGCGCAGAGGGCTTTATCTTATCTGACACGTTACAAGCGCAAGTTACGTTAACGCACTTATTCGGCCCTATGATGGGCGCGGATCAGGTAACCGGTTTACTTGAAGTGGGTGGTGTTAATATTAATGATATGCCAGATCAAGATGTACTGCGCCTAAATGGTCCGGGTACAGCAAGAAATGGCGGTATTGCGGGCATTGAAGGCCTAGAGCTGGCGGTCCAAGATGGTGTTGAAACCAACCCATTCCCCGATGAATTCTCATGGGGTTACCGAGCACTATTGAAGCTTGATTTCAATAACGTGTTCGCAGGTATCAACGTTTCACCACGTATTGTATTTTCTCATGATGTTGAAGGTATCACGCCTGATCCATTGTTTATGTTTATTGAAGATCGCAAGTCTGTAGCATTTAGTCTCGACTTTGATTATCAAAACCGTTGGTCTGGTAGTTTTGGTTACAATGCCTTCTTTGGCGGCGTAGGCACAACTAACATTCTTGAAGATCGCGACTTTATTTCGTTTAGCGTTAAGTATTCAATTTAAGGAAGTAATGATAATGAAAAAACTCACCTTATTATCTTTAGCCGTATCGCTTGCGGTGAGCAGCACGTCAGTGTTTGCCAAGGTTTCAGCAGACGAAGCTGCCAAGCTAAAAACAGAGTTTACACCGATGGGGGCTGTGCGCGGCGCTAACGAAGACGGCTCTATCCCAGAGTGGACTGGCGGTATTACCGAATGGCCAGCTGGTTACAAACCGGGTGACCATCATCCAGACCCGTACCCAGAAGATAAAGTACTGTACACAATTACTGCGCAAAACATGAGCGAGTACAAAGACTTGCTAACGCCGGGTCAAATCAAGTTATTTGAAACATACCCAGAAACATTCAAAATGAATGTTTATCAAACGCGTCGCTCAGCATCGTATCCACAACACGTATACGATGAGTCAATTAACAATGCGAGTCGTACTGAGTTAGTAACCGGTGGTAATGGTATTGTAAATGGTGCTGTCGGTATTCCATTCCCAATGCCGCAAAATGGTTTAGAAGCCATTTGGAACCACATTTTACGTTACCGCGGTGTTTCAATGCAGAACAAAGCGGGTCAAGCAGGTCCTACGGCAAGTGGTGACTACACTTACATTGGTTTTGACCAGCAGTTGATGTTCACCTACCACGAGGAAGGCGCAACACCAGCAGAACTTGAAGAATCAAATATTGTTTTCAAGTTTAAGCAAAAGGTAAATAAACCTGCACGTATTGCTGGTACCGCATTGCTTGTTCATGAAACCATGGACCAAATCAAAACACCTCGCCAAGCGTGGACATACAACACAGGTCAACGTCGTGTACGTCGCGCGCCAAACGTTGCTTATGATGCACCGGGTACAGCGTCAGATGGCTTGCGTACAACCGATGATTTCGATATGTATAACGGCGCTCCAAACCGCTACAACTGGACATTAAAAGGTAAGCAGGAATTACTCATTCCATACAACGATTACCGCTTACACAGTGACAGCCTAAAGTATGATGACATTCTTCAGCCTGGTCACATCAACAAAGATCTAGTGCGCTATGAAAAACACCGCGTATGGGTGGTAGAAGCTAACTTGAAAGATGACACGCGCCATATCTATAAGAAACGTGTGTTCTACATTGACGAAGATAGCTGGCAAGTAGCGGTTACTGATATTTATGATAACCGAGATGAATTGTACAGAGTAGGTATTGCTCATGGTATAAACTACTATGAAGTGCCAACACAATGGACGACGTTGGAAGTTTTCCATGACTTGCAAGCTCGTCGTTATATCGCGATTGGCTTAGATAACGAAGAGTCCATGTATGACTTCAGTGTTAAGCTCAAAGACAAGGTGTTTACACCTGCAGCCTTAAGACGAGAAGGACGTCGTTAATCACATTTGATTAGCGATGAGCGGCTGGCACCTAGCCAGCCGTTTTTGTTTATAACTAGAAAGAAAGCGTGGTTTTAGGAATGAAGAATGTAGTTGCAGCGGCACTATGCTGTGCATTAGCGACAAAGGTTTATGCTGTTACCGAGCCTATGCCTGCGATACAAGCTCCTCTAGCGAGTAAATCTCTACTATTAGATATTCACCAGATAGAACAAGGTCAGTTAGTTGCTGTTGGCGAAAGAGGGCATGTACTCCTGTCAACTGATGGCGAAAATTGGCGCCAACAAGCAGTGCCAGTGCAATCAACACTCACGGCTGTCACCTTTGCCGATGAAGATCATGGTTGGGCTGTTGGTTACGATGCCACGATATTAGCGACCACAGATGGCGGTGCTACTTGGACTATTCAGCAATACTTACCTGAAAAGCAAAAACCTTTACTTGATATTGTGTTTAAAGATCAGAACAACGGTGTCGCTATTGGTGCTTATGGTTTGTTTTATCGCACAACTGATGGCGGTAAAAATTGGACAGAAGAATTTCACAGTGAGTTTTTACCAGAAGAAGATATTGAATACCTCAATGAGCTCAAGATGGAGGACGAAGAAGCCTACCTTGACGAGCGAGGCAGTATTCTGCCGCACTTTAATAAAATGGTCATGGATGGTCGCACATCATATCTGGTTGGCGAGATTGGTTTGATCGCAAAAAGCAACGATTTTGGTCAGTCTTGGGAGCAATTCGATCCTATTTATGAAGGTTCATTTTTCGATATTGAGCGAACGCAGCAAGGCAATTTACTCGCCGCTGGCCTAAGGGGCAATGTTTTTAGAAGCCTAAGAAATGGCACGCCATGGCAACATATTCAGACAGATTCCACAGCACTCATTAACGATATCGTATTAACCGATGATGATCGGTTACTGTTACTCGGTAATGGTGGTGCTTTATTGGTGAGTGAGGACGACGGTCAAAAGTTCGTCGCTTGGTCACAACCAGATGGTAAAGCACTTATCGCTGGTGTCTGGTTTAACAATCGTCTAGTTGCCGTTTCTGAAGATGGTGTTAGAACAATAACAATCGCGAAGTAGTGTTTATGAGTATTAATTCAGCAATCAATAAAATTGAAATCGGTATTTTTCGTCACCGAGCATTCGTCTTAGCACTATTCGTGGTGACGACTTTTGTGCTTTTGTATCAAGCAACGCATCTAAAACTCGATGCTGCTTTCACCAAGAATATTCCGCTTAATCACCAGTACATGCAAACCTACCTAAAGCATCAAAAAGATTTTGGTGGGGCGAACAACGTACTAATCTCCGTCTGTGATGTTGATGGTGATATCTTTAATGAACCCTTCTTTAACGCCTTAAAAGGCGTGCATGATCAACTTTTCTTCATTCCAGGCGTTGATCGTATTCAAGTGAAATCACTTTACTCACCAAGCACTCGTTTTGTTGAAGTTGTTGAAGACGGTTTTGCCGGTGGGCCGGTTATTCCTGCCAGCTTCAAACCAAGCGACGAAAAGGGCATGGCGGTTGTCAAGGCGAACATCGAAAAAGCCGGTATCGTGGGCCGAATCGTAGCTGACGATTACAGCTGTGCCATGGTCACAGCCACGTTAATGGAGATTGATCCTAATACGGGTGAGCCATTAGATACGTTAAAGATTGCCGAGCAATTAGAAAACGATATTCGCGCTAAGTATGAGAGTGATAAAGTGTCTGTACACGTTATCGGTTTCGCGAAAATGGTTGGCGACGTTGCTAATGGCGCGAAAAACGTTGTCACTTTCTTTGCCATTGCCATTGCCATTACCGCAGTGATGGTATTTTTCTTCTGTCGCTCGATTAGCTTAACCTTATTAACCATTGTTTGTTCACTGGTTGCGGTTATTTGGCAGATGGGGATGTTAGCCAGCCTTGGCTTTGGTATTGACCCAATGTCGATTCTTGTACCATTCCTAGTGTTTGCTATTGGTGTTAGTCACGCGGTGCAAATGATTAACTCAGTTGTTAAGCAAGTTGAATCAGGCATCAGTTGTAAGCAGGGCGCTCAGAACAGTTTCCGTGCCTTACTCATTCCAGGTGGTGTAGCGTTACTATCAGACACCATTGGTTTCATTACCTTACTATCAATTGATATCGGTATTATTCGCGAGTTAGCAATTACTGCATCACTTGGTGTGGCGATGATTATCTTGACTAACTTAGTGTTGTTGCCAGTGTTAATTTCTTACATGAAACTAGGTGGTGCTAAGCCAGTAGATGCAAGTGCTAAGCAGAAGTCGAACAAGAACGACGTTTGGCATATGATGGCGCAGTTTGCAACGCGTGGTCCTGCGACTGTTATTCTTGTGATTGTTGCAGGCTTGTATGCCTTTGGTTTATATCATGCGCAAAACATGAAAATCGGTGAGTTGCACGCTGGTGCACCTGCACTTCACGAAGACTCGCGCTACAACCAAGACACCTTCTTAATCACGGATCGATACGCGATTAGTGTTGATTACATGTCAGTGATTGTGGAGACTCAGCCAGATGCTTGTACCTCGTTTGAAACATTAGAAGTGATTGATCGCTTCCAATGGCATTTGCAAAATGTTGAAGGCGTGCAATCGGCTGCCAGCTTAGCGGCGGTGTCAAAAATTGTTAACGCTGGTTACAACGAGGGGAATCCCAAATGGCGTGTTATCCCGCGTAACCAACAAACACTCGTTCAATCGATTGCTAACGTGCCGACCACCAGTGGTTTATTAAACCGAGACTGTAGTGTGATGCCAGTGATTCTATTCCTGGAAGATCACAAGGCAGAAACCATTGACCGTGTTGTTAAAAGAGTCAAGGAAGTTGCTGAAGAGCTGAATACCGATCAACTCACGTTTAAATTAGCCTCTGGCCCTGTCGGTGTAATGGCTGCGACCAACGAAGCAGTAGAAGCGGCACAGTTACCGATGATGTTATACGTTTACGGTGCGGTTATTCTTCTTTGTCTAGTAAGCTTTAGAAGTGTGCGTGCAACCATCTCTGTTGTGTTACCGCTTTATATCGTATCAACGCTGGCGCAAGGTTTAATGACGGCGCTTGATATCGGCTTAACGGTATCAACTCTACCGGTAATTGCCCTAGGTGTTGGTATCGGCGTTGACTATGGTATTTATATCTTATCAACCATGAGTTTGCGTTTGCGCGAAGGTGACAGTGTGAAGAAAGCTTACTTAACTGCCTTACAAGAGCGTGGTAATGCGGTATTGCTAACCGGTATTACACTCGCAATTGGTGTGTCGACTTGGTTCTTCTCAGCACTGAAATTCCAAGTAGACATGGGGATTT
Source organism: Thalassotalea euphylliae (assembly GCF_003390335.1). Classification (NCBI taxonomy): domain Bacteria; kingdom Pseudomonadati; phylum Pseudomonadota; class Gammaproteobacteria; order Alteromonadales; family Colwelliaceae; genus Thalassotalea; species Thalassotalea euphylliae. The sequence goes on along the minus strand of NZ_QUOU01000001.1, from coordinate 2,638,241 downwards.
TGTTAACCTTTATGTTCTTGGTGAATATGTTAGCGGCGATAATCGTCTTACCAGCGATTGCGGCTTATTTATGGCCTGAGAAAAAAAAGGAAAGTGCCAAATAAACAACTATGTTCGGTTTGATAGACCTGCATAATTAACCAAGAAAATGGCCGAAAGGCCATTTTCTATTTATCCCTTCTGAATAATCAATTACCCCTCGACAATGAGCTTGTCTAATTTGGTGCAACAGTGAGCTTTTGCACTAAAAAAGAACTCGCAAAACCCTAAGTTTCTTAATAAAATTGCCGCCGTTAGTCTATGCTGAACAGAATAGGCTATGTAAAGCACAGTTCGCTTGTTTTTTCGTTCATTTATGCTGCGCCTGAAATAACAATAATGATAAGTACGAGTCCGCTAAATCTTCGAATACGAGATGGTGTTTTAACCAAGACAATAATTACTCAACGCGTTTTATCCAAAAGGAAAGCGACATGGCGTTCGTAGACGGTTTACCCTCAGTTTTATTAACTAACGTAGCTCAATCTATCCAACAAAAAGTACCCGCGGAAACTGCGGCGTTAGTTGAGCACTTTGCTCAATTGCTATACGGAAATATTTCAACGACAGACTTAGCTAATCGCAACGATAGCGATTTATACGGCGCAACCATGAGTCTGTGGAATTCACTTAACGGTCATCAAGATGAGACCCCAGTGATCAAAGTTTTCAATCCAGAAGTGTCGAAACACGGCTGGAAATCTAGCCACACCATTATTGAAGTTATTGTGGCTGACATGCCATTTTTAGTTGATTCACTGAGAATTGCACTGAATCGCCAAGGTGTTTCGCCGCATTTAATGATCAATACGCCGATGCAAGTAGTGCGTGATGCCAAAAAACAAATAAAACAACTAGGCGCGTCAGGTGAGAAAAAACTGAGAAGCAGTAAAGTAGAAACGGTTTTCTTTATTGAAATCGATCGCCAAGACGACAGTAAAGTATTAAAGGCAATTGCTGACGATTTACACTCGGTAGTGAGTGATATTTCACTAACGGTTTCAGATTGGCAGCCAATGCTCAAAAAGCTGCAAGCAGTTGTTGCCGATGTAAAAAAAGCAAAAGTACCTTGCTCTGACCAAGAAAAGCAGGATTCATTAGAGTTTTTAGAGTGGATCGCAAACAATCATTTTACCTTGATGGGCTACCGCTCCTACGACATTAAAACGTTAAAAGGCGACATGGCGCTTGCGGCGAATGTCGACTCAAGCCTAGGCTTGATGAAAAATTCAAAGGGCACTGAACAACGCCTGATCTCAACGTTAAGTGAAACAGCTAGAGAAGTTGCGTTAGGTGATAGCTTACTTATTTTAACAAAAACCAATTCTCGCTCACGTGTGCATCGGCCTGCACACCTTGATTACATTGGTATTAAGCGTTTTGACGACAAAGGTAATGTCGTCGGTGAAGAGCGTTTTATCGGCTTGTTTGGCTCAGCGTACTACACCAACAGTGCGTTAGACTTACCTTTGATTAAATCAAAGGTTGCTGGTGTATGTGAACTCTCAGGCTTTGCACCGGGCTCGCACGCATACAAAACCTTGATCAATATCCTTGAAACTTACCCTCGTGATGAGATTTTACAATCAAGCGTTGTTGAATTACTGCAAAACGTCAAAGGCATTTTACAAATGCAAGAGCGTGATTACACTGGCTTGTTTGTGCGCCGTGATGCTTTTTCACGTTTCTACTCGTGCATGGTTTACGTGCCAAGAGAGCGTTACAACACCAAACTGCGCATTCAAACGCAGCAGCTATTAAGCGAAGCATTTGGCAGTAAAGAAGAGGTTGAATTTAACACTTACTTCTCTGAATCAGTGCAAGCGAGAACCCATTACATTGTTCGTGTCGATCACACAAAAGCAGATATCAACGTGAAAGAAATTGAAAAGAATTTGAACGAAGCCGCCCGAAGTTGGGATGATAAGCTTTCCGCGTTACTCAACACTCACAAAGGTGAGTCGGAAGGTAAAGCCTTGAGTCGTAAGTACTCAAAATTCCCGCAATCATATAAAGATGAAGTGCTACCGGGCACAGCAATCGTTGATATTGAGAAGCTTGAATCGGTATGCGAGAGCTGTCCGCTTGAAATGCTGTTTTATCAACCGCAGGAAGAAAAATCTGGTAGCCGCTTCGTTAAATTAAAGCTGTTCCACAAGGGCGAGCCGTTACATCTTTCTGATGTATTACCTATGTTGGAAAACTTTGGTCTGCGCGTGATTGGTGAGAGTCCATATGCAATTCGCACTGCCGATGGTGAAATGTGCTGGATTCTAGACTTCTCTATGTTGTTAACTGGCGATCGCGAGTTCAATTTAGAGCAAGTTCAAATGTTGTTCCAAGACGCCTTTGCGAAAGTATGGGCTGGTCAATTGGAAGACGATGGCTTCAACCGCTTGATTTTAGGTGCCGGCTTAGCGGGCCGTGAAGTATCTATTATTCGCGCATTCGCTAAATACGAGCGTCAAATTGGTGGGACATTCAGCCAAAGCTACGTAGAAGATACCTTTTCTCGCTATCCAAATTTGGCAGAGCTTTTGGTTAAATTGTTTAACCTGCGTTTTGCCCCTGCTGCTAAGCGCACAGACAAAGCGGTCAACAAGCTATTAGATGAAATCGAACAATCGCTAGATACCGTTGCTAATCTTGACGATGACCGTATTATTCGTCGTTTCGTTGAGATGATTAACGCGACAATTCGTACTAACTACTTCCAAAAAGATGGCAGTAAGCAAGACAAGTCTTACATCTCGTTCAAAATTTTGCCTGAGCAAATTTCTGAAATGCCGCTGCCAATGCCGAAATTTGAAATTTTCGTTTACTCTCCACAAGTTGAGGGTGTGCACTTGCGTGGTGGTAAAGTCGCTCGTGGTGGTTTGCGTTGGTCAGATCGCCGCGAAGATTTTCGTACCGAAGTACTCGGCCTAGTAAAAGCACAGCAAGTTAAAAATACTGTGATTGTACCGGTTGGTGCGAAAGGTGGCTTCGTTTGTAAACAATTACCTGTTGGCGGCACGCGCCAAGAAATTTTCGAAGCAGGTCAAGCGTGCTACAAAACATTTATTCGCGGCTTGTTAGACATTACTGACAACATTATTAAAGGCGATATTATCCCGCCAGTTGACGTGGTTCGTCACGACGAAGATGACCCTTACTTAGTGGTTGCAGCTGATAAAGGTACAGCAACCTTTTCTGATATCGCCAATGGTATTTCAGATGAGTACAACTTCTGGATGGGCGACGCCTTTGCCTCAGGTGGCAGCGTAGGTTACGACCACAAAGGTATGGGGATCACCGCAAAAGGCGCGTGGGAGTCAGTTAAACGTCATTTCCGTGAAATGGATATCGATTGTCAAACAACAGATTTCACGGCAATTGGTGTTGGTGACATGGCTGGTGACGTATTTGGTAACGGTATGTTGTTATCTAAGCATATTCGTTTACAAGCGGCGTTTAACCATATGCACATCTTTATTGACCCAGATCCCGTTGCTTCGACAACTTACAAAGAGCGTGAGCGCCTATTTAATTTACCAGGTTGTACGTGGGAAGATTACAACAAGGAGCTGATTTCTGAAGGTGGTGGTATTTTCAGCCGTGCGGCAAAATCAATTAAGTTAACACCACAGATCAAGAAAATGATCGGCACGCAAAAGCAAAGCATGGCGCCGAACGACTTGATCAAAGCCATTTTGAAGATGAAAGTCGACCTGTTGTGGAATGGTGGTATCGGCACTTACGTTAAAGGTGGCACTGAAAGTCACTTAGAAGTTGGCGATCGCGCCAACGATGCTTTGCGTATCAACGGCAGTGAATTACAAGCAAAAGTCGTCGGTGAAGGCGGCAACTTAGGTCTTACACAGTTAGGTCGAATCGAATACGCGGCCAACGGCGGCCGTATTAATGCCGACTCGGTGGATAATGTGGGTGGTGTTGACTGTTCAGATAACGAAGTTAACATCAAAATTTTGCTTAATGGCTTGGTACAAAGTGGTGATTTAACCGTTAAGCAACGCAACCAACTGCTTTACGATATGACGGATGAAGTGTCAGAGATCGTGTTGCAAGACTGTTATGATCAAACGCATTCATTGTCGATTACCGCAATGCGCGGCGCGCAGCAGTTGAAGGAGCAAACACGCTTTATTCACGGGTTGGAGCGTGATGGCAAACTAGATCGCGGTTTAGAATTTATTCCAAGTGACGATGAAATTGCTGAGCGTTTGGCACAAAACAATGGCCTAACTCGTCCAGAGCTATCAGTACTACTTGCCTACAGCAAAATGGTATTGAAAGAAGATCTCGTTTGTGAAGAAATCACCAAAAACCCATACCACGATCGCTTGTTGATTGGTGCATTCCCTCGCTTATTGCAAGAAAAATACAGTGCACAAATGCAAGATCACCCGCTGCGTGCAGAAATCATTGCGACTAAGCTTGCCAACAAACTTGGCAACGACATGGGTTTCAACTTCGTTAACCGTATGCAAGAAGAAACTGGCGCTAGTGTTGCCGAAGTTGCCAATTGCTACACTATGGCGAGCGAAGTATTTGAGATGGGCGCAGTCTGGCAAGATATCGCCGCACTAGACAATAAGATTGAAACCTTAGTGCAAACGGAAATGTTGTTCCAATTGCGCCGTAATGTTCGCCGTGCCACGCGTTGGTTCCTGAGACATCGCGACAAAGGTATGGATATCCAACAAGCGATTGATTTCTATCGCCCAACGTTCGAAACATTAGCGAAAAACTTGAATAAGTATATGGCTGCCGATGAAGTAGAGCAATTAACTCACGTTGAAGCTGACCTTGTGAAAGCGGGTGTGCCAAAGAAAACAGCGAAGCGAATTTCTCAACTGAGTACTTTATTCTCAGTGATGGATATTGCGGAAATTGCGGCAACAGATGGTCGTTCAATTGAGTTTATCGCTGAGCTTTACTTTAAACTGGGCGATCGCTTAGACCTGCACTGGTTCTTAGATCAGATTACTAAGCAGCCAGTAGCGAACCACTGGCAAGCACTCGCGAGAGCGTCATTTAGGGAAGAACTTGACTGGCAGCAAAGAGCGATTACTATTGTGGCCTTGAAAGTTGATGCAAACAGCAACGACAGTGATGCATTGCTGGCGCAATGGTTTGAGCAGAGCGCACAACCACTTGAGCGCTGGCAACATATTCTGGCTGACTTTAGAATGTCACCGACACATGAGTTTGCCAAATTCTCTGTCGCGTTAAGAGAGCTTATGCTGTTGAGTTTACACACAGCGGCATAATTAAAAAATGAAAAAAGTCCCTGCCTAGCGGGGACTTTTTGTATCGTTTAGGCAAACAAATAATTAAACACAAAAGAGGAAAACCATGTTGTATTCGGCGATTCGAAAGATGATGTTTCAAATTGATCCAGAAGCTATTCATAACTTCGCGATTAAAGGGCTACATCTAACCGGAAACTCACCATTAAAGGCCGTGTACAAACAAACTGTGCAAGATAAGCCAGTTGAAGTCATGGGAATTCGCTTTCCTAACCCTGTTGGCTTATCGGCTGGGCTTGATAAAAACGGTGAATGTATCCAAGCCTTTGCTGCGATGGGGTTTGGCTTTGTTGAAATTGGTACCATTACGCCGAGACCTCAACCGGGCAATCCTAAACCACGCATTTTTCGGTTAGAAGAGGCAAATGCTGTGATTAACCGTATGGGATTTAACAACAAGGGCGTTGATTACTTGGTAGAGCAAGTGCGAAAAGCCAATTTCAAAGGTGTGTTAGGCATTAATATTGGTAAAAATAAAGATACACCAGAAGAAAATGCAAAAGATGATTACATTCACTGCATGCGTAAAGTCTATGATTACGCTAGTTATATTACGGTTAATATTTCTTCGCCCAATACCCCAGGTTTGCGCTCATTGCAATATGGTGAAGCGTTAAATGAGTTGCTTGCTGCCTTAAAAATTGAGCAAAAATCACTGGCTGAGCAATACGGTAAATATGTGCCAGTCGCGGTAAAGATCGCACCAGATTTGACCCAAGAAGAAGTTGAAGGTATTGCTGATTGCTTAAAAACAAATGAGATTGATGCGGTAATTGCGACTAATACCACACTGGCTCGCGATAAAGTTGCGCATTTACCACATGGTGATGAGCAAGGCGGTTTAAGCGGCGCCCCAGTCAAAGAACAAAGCACGATTGTGATTAAGCAACTGGCACAAGCCTTAGCAGGGCAACTGCCAATTATTGGTGTTGGTGGCATTCAATCTGCCGAAGATGCGAAAGAAAAGCTTGCTGCAGGCGCCTCGCTGGTACAAGTTTATACTGGCTTTATTTATGAAGGGCCAAAACTGGTTAAAGATATCGTCGATGCGCTATAAGTGAATCGTTACTCTCACCTAGAATAAGCTAGCAACAGTTAAGCTTTGCTCACTTCTTTTCAACCCCAGCTTGATGTGAAGCTGAGGTTGAAATCTTATTATCTCGGCGATAAAGGTTTCGCCTTACCTCGTGATAATTCAGCTCTGCTCCTTTTTTAGCTGCTGATTACTTCATTAGTTTCGATAGAATAAATATGCATATTGGCTGGGTAATTACGCTTGGTATTCAGCATCGCCAAGTCGGTGAATACTTTTTGAGTCGCTAGTTAACGCCGAACTTACTCCTTTGATTTAGTCTGTTAATCATTTAATTTTGCAATTCGATGGGCTTTAAAAAAGTATATTTGAGCGTGTTTTATATAAAATAATCCATTGTTTATAAAGCATAAAAATTGTTCAGTGTTTGTAAAAGCTGGCTTTTGGAGGATGATTTTGAATAGCAAAAGTACAATGTGGGTGAATATTGTTCGTATGTGCTAATTATCGTTTAAATAGTATAAATACTTGTTTGAAATATTATTCATCAGTTATAAGATGAAATTGCATTACAACAGTATTACAACAATTTATGCAGTATAAAAAATTATCAATTATTATTAGCTCTCTTCTTCTTTCATCTTCATTTTCTCACATTACCCAAGCCGCAGGCTTTAAAATATATGAACAATCCACCAGTAGCATGGGCAATGCTTATGCTGGTCGTGGCGCAGTAGTTGAAGATGCTTCCATCGTGTATTCCAATCCTGCTGGGTTAACACAACTATCACGTGCTAGTTTATCCATCGGCGGTGGGTATATCTTTGGGCAGTCTGAATATTCCAATGTGTCGGCCACCAACGTACTGGGTCAACCTGTTTCGGGAGAAACTAGTGGCGACTTTGATATTAGTGAAGTGGTGCCGTATGCTTTTTACGCCTCGCCAATTAACGACAAATGGGCATGGGGTGTCGGCCTTTATGCGCCAGCCGCTATTTCAAGCACTTACGATGAAAACTTTATCGGCCGAAACTTCGCACAAGACACTGAATTAACCATTATCAGTTTACAGCCAACTCTCGCGTATCAAGTTTCCGAGCAATTCTCGGTAGGTCTTGGTGTTAGCGTTTCGTATGCAGAGGGGCGCTTAACTGCGTTTAAAGATATAGGTGGTCTTTGTGAGAACGCTGACTTTATTAATGCTGCCTATGCTCCACTGGGGTTAGGTGATGTTCACAATAGTAATTACTGTGATATTCAGTATGAGTTAGATAGTAGCGATTGGGCGGTTAGTGCCACATTAGGAGCACTGTGGCAGCCAAATCGTTCAACAAGCATTGCGTTTGTTTACAACTCAGCAATCGATCTAACCTTAGCGAACGATTTTGAAATTACGAATGTGCCTATTGTTGGCGCTGCCGCTGGCGGGCGTGATGATTTATTTATCGTTGCTCCTGAGTTACCCGCTGTTGATTTAAATACTGGTTTATTAGCTTCGTCACCACTTGAAAAAGAAGCGGCACAAATGGAGCTAACCCTGCCACAAAACTTTTCGATTAGTGTGAATCAAGCTTTGTCCCCTGAACTATCGGTACAAGCATCATTGCAATGGATGGATTGGAGTGAGTTCGACAATATCAGTATTATTAGCGAACAAGAATCTGGCGCTATTTCTCAAGTAACAGAAGCTGACTTAAACGAAGATGGCTACATTGCTTATATACCAGAAAAGTGGGAAGACACTTTTGCATTAGCGCTTGGTGTGACTTACCAATGGTCGTCTCAGGTTAAATTGAAAACGGGTGTGGCATATGACACCAGCCCAATTCCACAAGAGCGCAGAACGGCACGTATTCCAACGGATGACCGTATTTGGTGGACTATTGGTGGTAATTGGCAACTAAATAGTGATTGGACGCTAGATTTAGCCTATGGCTATATGTGGATGAAAGACACTAGCATTAATGAGTTTGAATATAATGTGCAAGATCAGCGTATAACCAATGCTAATTTAACCGCTGACTATGACACTAACGTTCACCTATTGTCTGTGCAGCTCAATTACTGGTTGTAGTTACACCTTAGTGACACAAACAAAAATGCCAATCATATGATTGGCATTTTTGTTTAAACGAGTTGGCTGGTAACGTTTGCGTTATTGCGCAGGTGTCGGTGTAGCTGCTGATTTGCTGGTCGAAGCACTATTTGCTGCTGGTCGTTCCATGCGCTCAATCAATAGCTTCACTGACGTATCAAGCTCAGCCACCATAGTTGCTAATTCTATTTGCTGTTGATCACGACTCGATGATTTGTTTTCCAAACTAGTTAACTGACTCGCAAGCTTTTCAATCTCTTGTTTCACCGACTGAGCCTTACCCAGTTGATCGGTAAGTGCATTGATATTAAATGCTGTTGCACTTTGTTTGTCGCCTAGCTCAATAATTGCAGTTTTATTCGTGAGAATTTCTGTGTTGGTTTCGGTCAGTTTATTTTCGGTTTTGATGGTTTTTGAACGCAGCTCTTTAATCTGTGCTTGGTTTTTACGCCATGCCGATGCCCACAGCTTGTCCATCTCGCTCCAAAGCTTGTCAGTCTTTTCGATTAAACCTTCAAGTTTCGCGCGCATCGCAACCGTTGATTCACCCATTTCTTCATCAGTCGCTGATAGCTGACGTTCTAGGTCAAGAATGCGGTTCTCTGCGGAAATAAGTTCCTGCTCGCGTTTTACATCTTGTTGAAATGCCCAGTAACCGCCAGCTGCAATCACGCCGTAAATTACTAGATTGTTTAAGATACTAAACGCAGAGCGTTTCTTAGGCGCTGGTTGGCTTGGCTCATTTGGCGTGCTTGGCGGTGTTGAAGAACCTGCTTTGCTCGGCTTTTTTGTACTGCGGTAGGCTTCTACCTGATCAAGATCAGGCTTAATGCTCGGAATATTATCGTCGATTGGGTTAGTCAAAACAGGAGATCCTAACTGTTTTAGAGAGTTATTCGGTAAATACGACTACTTTAAAGTAATTTTCATTAAAAATTAACTGACAAGTGTAAATAATCTTATTTGGGCGCTCATAAATTAAAAAAGGCGCTACTGATCATTTAGTAGCGCCTTTGATTGGGTGATAACAATCGTTTAAAACGTTAGCTTATTAGTAGCTGTCGTTATGTACCGACTGTACTGCACGACCTGACGGGTCGGCCATGTTTTGAAATGCTTCATCCCAAGCCAGTGCTTGCGGAGTAGAGCAGGCAACTGACTTACCGCCCGGCACACATTTGGCAGCACTTTCTAGTGGGAATTTCTCTTCAAACACAGTGCGATAGAAGTAAGCTTCTTTGGTATCTGGCGTGTTGACTGGGAACTTAAATTCCGCGTTTGCTAACTGTTGATCGCTCACTTGCGATTCAACATATTCTTTCAAGCCATCAATCCACGAGTAGCCAACACCGTCCGAGAACTGCTCTTTTTGACGCCATAAAATTTCTTCTGGCAAGTAGCCTTCAAACGATTCACGTAAAATGCTTTTCTCCATTTTACCGCCGCCACACATTTTGTCTTCTGGGTTAATGCGCATCGCGACATCAAGGAAGTTTTTATCCAAAAATGGCACGCGTGCTTCAATACCCCAAGCCGACATTGATTTGTTCGCTCGTAAGCAATCAAACATATGTAATTTGTCTAATTTACGCAGTAGCTCTTCATGGAATTCCTGTGCGTTTGGCGCTTTGTGGAAGTATAAGTAACCACCAAAAATTTCATCAGCACCTTCGCCGGAAAGCACCATTTTAATGCCCATGGCTTTAATTTTGCGCGCCATTAAGTACATCGGCGTTGAGGCACGAACGGTAGTGACATCGTATGTTTCTAAGTGATAAATCACTTCTTTTAACGCATCGATACCTTCTTGCTCGGTAAATACGACGTTATGGTGCACCGTACCAATCGCATCGGCAACTTTTTGTGCGGCGATTAAGTCAGGCGAGCCTGCTAAACCACAGGCAAACGAGTGCACTTTTGGCCACCAAGCTTCAGATAAGTCGTTTTCTTCAATACGGCGTGAGGCGTATTTTTGCGTAATCGCAGACACCAGTGAGGAATCTAAACCACCTGACAATAGCACGCCATATGGTACGTCTGTCATTAAGTGGCTTTTTACTGAGTCTTCTAATGCGGTGCGCAGCTTTTCTTTGCTGGTGTGGTTGTCTTTAATCGCATCGTATTGCATCCAGTTGCGCTTAAAGTACTTGCGCAATTCGCCGGTTTTGCTGTCTAGCACATGGCCAGGAGGGAATTCTTTAACCGTTTTACAAACCGGCATGAGTGATTTCATTTCTGAGGCAACATAGAAGTTACCGTCTTCATCAAAACCTGTGTAAAGCGGGATAATACCAATGTGGTCGCGAGCAATGATGTAGCGATCTGCTTTTTCATCGTATAAACAGAAGGCGAACATGCCTTGTAGCTTGTCAATAAACTCTGCGCCGAATTCCTTGTACAACGGTAAAATCACTTCACAGTCAGAGTGGGTTTGGAATTCGTAATCAACCGTTAAACTCGCGGCAAGTGTTTTGTGGTTATAAATTTCACCGTTAACGGCTAGTACGTGGGTTTTGTCTTCGTTATAAAGTGGCTGCGCGCCGTGCTCAGTATCAACAATGGCTAGACGTTCATGCACTAAGATGGCATTGTCGCTAGTGTAAATGCCAGACCAGTCTGGGCCGCGATGACGTAAAAGACGAGAACATTCTAATGCAGTAGGGCGAAGTGCCGACGCACTAGTTTTAATATCAAGAATACCAAAGATCGAACACATTGAAGTGCTACTCCTTTTTCCAAATTGTATGAGGTGCAGTGTTTTGTCGTGTAAAAATCGTGAGCAAACGACTGCGGATAAAAGTCCAATTAAAGCAAAACTATCTAACCGGTTAGTTAATTAATAACTACTATTGGACTGAGGTTAAATAGGGTTAACGTTAACACTTTAACAAACGGTTGACCGTCTGCAGTTGCTATTTAAAATGCCAGCTTCTCGCGAAAAAGCAACCCCTAATTTCACTAAAATGGTGAATACCTTAATAAAAACTCTATTTCTTATCCCAAATACCTGAATAGAGCTTGCCTTGGTAGTCGATATTTTGTGCAGAGAAGCTGATTTTAGGCTTGGTTTGACTCTGAACTGGTAACGACATTTGATTCGCCCGTTGTCGGCAGTAGTCTTTGAATAGCGCTTTGATAGTGGGGGTGAGCTGTACAATGGCAAAAATATTGACCAGCGTCATCAACCCTAATGCCATATCTGCCATCGCCCAAACATGGAAGAGTGAGGCGTTTGCACCCCAAAGCACCATGGCAAGATAACAACTCGTGTATATCCCACGCCCTAATTTGTTATCTAGTTTAAATAAATGTAGGTTGCTTTCAGCATAGGCATAGTTGGCAACTACTGAGGTAAAGGCAAATAGGGTAATTGCCGCGGCAACAAAATAAACACCACCCTCGCCAATGTGCGCTGTCATCGCATCTTGGGTGAGGCGAATACCTTCCATTTCACCGCTCATGGGCAGGTCGGCCAGTAAAATAATCACGGCAGTACAAGTACAAAGCACAACGGTATCAACAAATACACCAAGCATTTGCACATAACCTTGAGCAACTGGGTGATTAGGGGTAGGGGAAGCACTTGCCGAAGCATGGGGCACAGAGCCTGCGCCAGCTTCATTCGAATACAAGCCTCGCTGAATTCCATTTTTAATGGCGGCACCGAGCGCACCTGCACCAGCTTCTTGTAAACCAAAGGCAGACGCTAAAATATCACCTATTAAGGCTGGGATGTGCTCAATGTTGAGGGCTGTGACGGTTAGCGCCGCCAAAATATAGGCAATCCCCATAAATGGCACAACTAGCTCTGCAAAGCGGGCAATACTTTTAAAACCGCCCATGACAATCACACCAGCAAACAGGGTAATGGCAAGCCCGGAATACATGTGTGGAATATCTAGCGCGTGATTGAGTGCGTCGCTAATGGTATTGGCCTGCATCGCACTAAAACTAAAGCCATAACCTAAGAACAAACAAATAGCGAATGCCACTGCCAGCCAAGGCTTATTCAAGCCCATTTTTATATAATAGGCAGGACCACCGCGATACTCTTTATGATCGTCTTTCACTTTGTAAAGTTGACCTAAAATGCTTTCGGCAAAACCTGTCGCCATCCCTAAAAAAGCAATCACCCACATCCAAAAAACAGCACCCGCACCGCCCAGTGAAATCGCCACCGACACACCTGCTAAATTACCAGTACCAACGCGGGCAGATAAGCCAGTGCACAACGCCTGAAAAGAGCTAATGCCAGCGCTATCGCCTTTAGTGCTGTTTTTCATCACCGAAAACATATGGCGAAAATGGGCAAATTGAACGAATTTCAGTTTGAAGGAAAACCAGAAACCGGCAAACACCAGTATATAAATGAGGAGTTGACCAGAGCCCCACAGCAAGTTATTAACATTGCCAACGGTGGCGTTAAAAAACTGATCAAACATGCGACTTCCTTATTTGTTGTTTGGGTTTACTTTTTGAGTCAACTTACCTTAGCGTATTCTAAATCACTGTGCACGCTTACATTTTTTAAGGCTTTTGAGAGGGCGCTAAATGAATGCCGCGAGTATACAGGGGATTCAGCCATCCGCCATTTCAATGGTTGGTATATCAAAAGTTTCGATGGGTGTTTTTGTTAATTGCGTTGAGATTTGTTGTTTTGATAACGAGCGTCAGGCTGTACTTGAACAAAAAATGATATGAGAAATAGGAAACTTTAGACGAAAAAAAAGACTATCAATGGATAGTCTTTTTATCTTACCTATTGAGGTAATTATGTGGCTCCCCTGGTCTGATTTGAACAGACGACACATGGATTAACAGTCCACCGCTCTAACCAACTGAGCTACAGGGGAATAAACTTTTACTTGCCATCATTTGATGGGCTTTTTTCTTTAACTCAACGCTTATTAAAGGTGAGTTAAGAAGTATTTGGCTCCCCTGGTCTGATTTGAACAGACGACACATGGATTAACAGTCCACCGCTCTAACCAACTGAGCTACAGGGGAATAAACTTTTACTTGCCATCATTTGATGGGCTTTTTTCTTTAACTCATCGCTTATTAAAGGTGAGTTAAGAAGGATTTGGCTCCCCTGGTCTGATTTGAACAGACGACACATGGATTAACAGTCCACCGCTCTAACCAACTGAGCTACAGGGGAATAAACTTTTACTTGCCATCATTTGATGGGCTTTTATCTTTAACTCATCGCTTATTAAAGGTGAGTTAAGAAAGAATTTGGCTCCCCTGGTCTGATTTGAACAGACGACACATGGATTAACAGTCCACCGCTCTAACCAACTGAGCTACAGGGGAATAGTGTTTATTCTGTAGTGAAACTTACCGTTTAATGGGCTTGCCTCGCTAACGGGGCGGAATATTATAGTCCGTAAGTGAGAGTGTCAACACAAAAATGACAAATTCTTTCACAATTAGATCGTTTGCTGAATATGTGGTCAAGTGGTGGTAATTTTGCACACAATTAGCTGATATTGTTATGGTTGGGACTGACTTGAATCAACCTTTGTTATTCTTTATCTAGCTTCTTTTACCGAGTAAATCGTTATTTAAGTTTGTTGGCAATAAATAATGAGCACTGTCTTGGTTCCTCTTAATGGTTGAGGATCTAGTAATTAGGAAATTGTCGAGCTAATAAATAGTTTTGCTTGTCGCTCACTAACGTTACTTACACTGCTATCGCTTACCCGTACTCAAATTGACCCGCTAAATGAAGTCAACTATTCTCAGTTTGTTGTTATCAAACGACTTTACTTGCTCTTTTCACGAATGCAGTAGGTCGGAAACGCGTATGACAAACTAGGTTGCGTTAACAACTGATATAAACAGATATTAAATAGATATGGTCAAGAGGTATCGACTAATAACAATAAGGAACGTGAAATGAACCATAAGCTTTCAGCGCTGCTAATTTTAACTAGCTTGCTAGTAGGATGCAGTGAACCAAAGACATCAACTCAAAAGGCAGCCTCTGCAGCCCAACCTCAAGTTAACAACAGTAAGCCTGCAGAAGTTGTTTCCCAAATACCTTCATATTCAGCGGAAACCTTTTTTAAAACGATCAGCATATATGGCTCTCGTATCAATCATACAGGTGAGTATGCATTGGTAAGTTCGGATGAATCAGGTATTTATAATGCTTATCAATATCCGCTCAATGGTGACCAGCCTAAACAGCTGACGCAATCCACAACTGACGCTATTTGGGTTGTCGATTGGTTCCCAGCAGATGATCGTTTTTTGTATTCTTCAGACCAAGGTGGTAACGAGCTCAATCATGTTTATGTGCAATCACCAGATGGCACAGTGAAAGATTTAACACCGGGCGAGAACCTGAAAGCGTCGTTCGTTGGCTGGCACGAAAGCGATAAATGGTTTTATATCGCGAGTAATGAGCGCGATGCTAAAGTATTCGACCTATATCAATACAGTGTCGAGGATTACAGTCGGACGTTAATTTTCGAAAATGACAATAACTATTTCATCAGTGGTATTGCACCTAATGGCGAGTGGCTCGGGTTGTCTAAACCGAATCGCAATACTGATACAGATTTAATCATTGCGAATGTAAAAAGTGGCAAGTTAATCAATTTATCAGACGGTGAAAAAGATGCTCAAGTGGATTTGCTCGACTTTTCTCCTGATAACAATACGCTGGCTTATTCCACTAATCTTACCGGCGAGTTTGCTCAGCCGTGGACATATAACATTGATTCAGGTGAGCATAAGCAGATCGCTGACTTAAATTGGGATGTTGCGTATTTGGTGTATTCGCCCTCGGGTAAATATCGTGTGATGGGGGTGAATGAAGATGCCAGTACGGTTGTCACAATTACCGAGCAAGCAAGTGGCCAGCAAGTTGTTATTCCAAATTTAGCGGCAGGCGATATTCGCGGCGTAAATTTCTCATCAGATGAAAGTGTCGTCAATTTCTTATTGAACTCAGATACCTCACCTTCAAATCTCTATACCTATCAATTGGGCAGCAATGCCCCGAAAAAGCTAACCAGTACATTAGCAGACGAAATGAACGAACAGCATTTGGTGGCAAGCAGTGTCGTGCGCTTTAAAAGTTATGACGAGCTAGAAATTGCCAGTTTATTGTTTAAGCCCAAACAAGCGTCCAGTACTAATAAAGTACCTGCGTTAATATGGATACATGGCGGCCCAGGTGGGCAGTCGAGAACGGGATACTCTGCAGCCAGACAGCATTTGGTGAACCATGGCTACGCGATTTTTGCCGTTAATAATCGCGGCTCGTCAGGTTATGGCAAAACCTTTTATCACCTTGACGACAAAAAACATGGTGATGTTGATTTAAAAGACATTGTGTACGGAAAAAAATACCTACAATCGTTGGACTGGGTAGATACCGATAAAATTGGCCTGATTGGCGGCAGCTACGGTGGTTATTTAACCATGGCGGGTTTGGCATTTACCGATGAATTTGAAGTTGGCATCAATATTTTTGGTGTGACTAACTGGGTGCGTACGTTAAAAAGTATTCCACCTTGGTGGGAAGCGTTTAAAGAAAGCTTGTATCAAGAAATGGGCGACCCTGCGACCGACGAAGAACGTCATCGCGCGATTTCTCCTTTGTTTCATGCGAGCAATATCAAAGCGCCAGTGCTCATTGTACAAGGTGCGAATGATCCAAGGGTATTACAAGTGGAAAGCGATGAAATGGTAGAAGCTATTCGCCAAAACAATGTGCCTGTCGATTATGTGTTGTTTGATGATGAAGGCCACGGTTTTAGAAATAAAAGCAACCGTATTGAAGCGTCTCAAGCGTATGTGAACTTCTTGAAAAAACACTTATAAGCTCACTTAAAGTAGCCCTTTGCCAGAAAAGGCATTAACTCTACTTGAGTTAATGCAGCAGTATTTATCCGGCAGAGGGGATAGTTTTCGCTTTGTACGATGAATTAATCTTAGGTTTACTTAGTAGCGCGTTTCATCACTAGCCCCCATCGCCCTTATTTGTTTTCAATATCCGTAGCTTTCATCTTAGTTGGTTTCCACAGTTGGTTTGAGTTTGTTTCCACAGTGGACTCAGGCTTATACTCACAGCTTCTGTGTTCTCTTTGATTGATCCATTGTTTATTCAGCGCATCGGTATAATTAGCACTTTATCAATAAGTGGACTAAAAAATAGCGACTTACGTAGCTCATAGGGGAGCAAAAAGTGCTGTATATCTGATTATCTTAACCAATTAGACGAGTTATCCACGTAAATTGTGGATAACTGTGTGAGTTAAAGTGTAATAGTTGGTAATTGCTATGAAACATAGGGGGTACAGCGCATTGGTTAAAAAATAGCTAGTTGGTGTGATATCTTTTACAAACAATAAGATAGCCTTATGTTTGTGTGTTTCTTCGCCGAATAGCGTGTTTCTTGGTCAATTCGTCGTTTTTAGCGAGTCACTGTGTGTTATTTTTGCGATCATGGTTTGGTGAGTGCTTTTCTATGCAAACACAGCGCAAACAGGCGGTGTAAATTTACACTTTGTTGCGAATCTATTGGCGTGAAATAAAAGATAGCCATAGCGAGTCTTATCACTATCTTTTACAATAGCGCTTTTGCTGCATTCAAATGCTTTTCAGGTCGACTGTTTGTAAAGCGACCAAAAGCAACATTACGAAGAATACTTACAAAGAATACTTAGAAGAATAGTAAAAACCTTCCTTGTTCGTTTGACCAGATACATACGGTAATCAATTAAGTACATGACCGACAAAAAACACAAACACCAGATCGATTTATTAGCCGATCCGGTTGGGCCAACTTTGAAAAATATGACCATTCCGATGATCTACGGCATGGTGCTGTTGATGACCTTTAACTTGGTTGACACATTCTTCATCGGTCTACTCGGCACCCAACCATTAGCCGCTGTAAGCTTCACGTTTCCAATTACATTTACGGTGTTGAGTTTAACCATTGGCTTAGGCATAGGTACGTCTGCGGTCATTGCCAAATACCTTGGCGCGAAAGATAAAGAAACGGCAAAAGACAATGCCACCAGTGCGATGTACTTAGCGGCAGTGATTGTCTCGATAGTATCTGGCATTGGTTATTATTTTACTGATGAAATCTTCCACTTACTGGGTGCTAGCGATAGCTTATTACCACTGATCCACGATTACATGGACATCTGGTATCTCGGGAGTGTCTGTTTAATTGGCCCGATGATAGGTAATGCCGTGCTTAGAGCGTCGGGTGACACGCGAACGCCGAGTATTATTATGGGCAGTGCGGGCTTAATTAATGCCGTGCTAGATCCGGTGTTTATCTTTGGTTTTGGGCCAGTTCCTGCAATGGGTATTAAAGGGGCTGCGATCGCAACCTTGGTCTCATGGCTTGTTGGCCTGGCCATGGTGTTACACATTTTAGTGAATAAACGCCAACTGATTCACGGTCACTTTATTCCGCTAAAAACCTTATTAAAATCGTGTAAAGGCATTTTACATATTGGCCTGCCAGCTGCTGGCGCGAATATGCTGACGCCAATTGCCGCAGCTATTATGACCGCGATTATTGCGGGTTATGGAGAATCGGCGGTAGCAGCCTTTGGGGTTGGCTCACGTATTGAATCTATTGCCAGCTTAGTTGTATTGGCGATGTCGATGACACTGCCGCCGTTTATTAGCCAGAATTTTGGGGCTGGTAATATGGTTAGGGTAGAGCAAGCGTATCGCACTTCGGTGAAATTCGTGATGATTTGGCAAGTGTTCATTTACGCTGTGCTTATTCTGATATCGTCACTTATTGCCGATGCTTTTGCCAAAGAAGAAGCGGTGGCTGATTTGATCAAGTTGTTTATTTATACCTTGCCACTAGGTTATGGCTTGCAGGGGATTATTATTTTAACCAACTCCTCGTTTAACGCATTGCACAAGCCAATGGTGGCGCTGGTGTTATCGGTTGTTCGTTTATTTGTTTGTTATGTGCCATTGGCATACCTTGGCAGCTATTTATATGGCATTGAAGGTTTCTTTATTGGCGCCTTGTTAGGCAATTTAGTGATGGCGTTTATTTCCTATTATTCGTTTACTCGCCAGTTTATCGATGAAAATATAGATGCGGAGCCGCAGTCGACATGAAGTCATTAGAATTAGTTTCCGATTACACGCCTAGTGGCGATCAACCGACCGCGATTAACCAACTACTCGACGGTATTGACTCTGGTTTAGCACACCAAACCCTGCTAGGGGTGACCGGCTCGGGTAAAACGTTCACCGTGGCTAACGTGATTGAAAAGTTAAATCGCCCAACCATGATGTTGGCACCCAACAAAACACTTGCAGCACAGCTTTACGGCGAAATGAAAGAGTTTTTCCCTAACAATGCCGTGGAATACTTCGTTTCGTATTACGACTATTACCAGCCAGAAGCTTACGTGCCAACGACAGATACTTTTATCGAGAAAGACGCATCTATTAATGATCATATCGAGCAGATGCGTTTATCGGCAACGAAAGCCTTACTGGAACGTCGTGATGTTATTATCGTTGCATCAGTTTCTGCAATATACGGCTTAGGCGACCCCGATTCTTACCTGCAAATGATGTTGCACTTGCGCCAAGGGGATATCATTAATCAACGTGATATTTTACGCCGCTTGGCAGAGTTGCAATACACGCGTAACGACTTGGCCTTTCAACGGGCAACATATCGCGTGCGCGGTGATGTGATTGATATTTTCCCCGCAGAATCTGATCGCCTTGCCTTACGCGTTGAATTATTCGATGAAGAAGTCGAGAAAATCAGCGAGTTTGATCCGTTAACGGGGGCTGTTGAACGCACTTTGGCTCGGGTAACTGTCTATCCTAAAACTCACTATGCAACACCGCGCGATAAAATTTTAGCGGCGGTAGAGTCCATCAAAGTTGAACTAAAAGACCGTGCCAAGCAGCTTAAAGACAATAATAAACTGATTGAAGAGCAGCGTATTGTGCAACGCACGCAGTTTGATATTGAAATGATGACTGAGCTAGGCTACTGCTCGGGCATTGAAAACTATTCACGCTACCTATCAGGTCGCGAAGCGGGCGAAGCGCCGCCTACCTTGTTTGATTACTTACCTGACGATGGTCTACTAGTGATTGATGAATCGCATGTCACTGTGCCGCAAATCGGTGCCATGTATAAAGGCGATCGCTCGCGCAAAGAGAACTTGGTGGAATATGGCTTTCGTTTGCCGTCAGCGCTCGATAACCGGCCAATGAAATTTGAAGAGTTTGAAGCCTTAGCGCCGCAAACCATCTACGTTTCAGCAACGCCGAGTGATTACGAGCTGGAAAAGTCTTCTGGTGAAGTTGCCGAGCAAGTGGTCAGGCCAACGGGTCTACTCGACCCTGAAATTATGGTACGTCCCGTTGATACTCAAGTGGATGATCTACTCTCAGAAATTAACAAGCGTATTCCACTGGGTGAACGTGTACTTGCCACGACACTAACCAAGCGCATGGCCGAAGATCTCACGGATTACTTAGACGAGCACAATATCAAAACTCGTTATCTGCACTCTGATGTAGATACTGTTGAGCGTGTTGAAATTATTCGCGATTTTCGTTTAGGTAAGTTTGACGTGCTTGTGGGCATTAACTTGTTACGCGAGGGTTTGGATATGCCCGAAGTATCCTTAGTGGCGATTTTAGATGCCGACAAGGAAGGCTTCTTACGGTCTGAACGTTCACTAATTCAAACCATTGGTCGTGCTGCTCGTAATGTGAATGGTAAAGCGATTTTATACGCCGATCGTATCACTGGCTCAATGCGCAGAGCGATTGATGAAACAGAGCGCCGCCGTGCTAAGCAAGACGAACACAACAAAGCCAATAACATCACACCGAAAGGGGTTAAGCGTAAAATTACGGATGTTATGGATGTCGGGTTAGATCCAGAAGAGCAGTTAATCGCCAACAAGGTGGCAGAGCAAAAAGCCGCTTATAAAACGCTGTCGTTTGAGGAAATTGATGAACAAGTTAAGCAGCTTGAAGCAAAAATGCTGGAACATGCTAAGAACCTAGAGTTTGAACAAGCTGCTGCGGTTAGAGACGAAGTAGCGAAGCTGAGAGAGCAACAATTAAGCCGTTAATAAGTGGCCAATTGCAAAGGGGCTAACTGCACACTTTGCCTATAAATTGGCTGTTTTCTGCTGGTGTTGCTCTCGCTTTTGCTACCTTAACTCAGGCATAGAGTAGCGCCCAATAATGTCTGCAACGGCGTCACTGCTGCAATGCGACAGGTTACTGATTTCTTCTATTATTTTATCTTGCACATCAACTGGAAACAGCATTAATTGCTCCAGATACAAGTGTGCAGCGGTTTCTTTATTGCAATTAATCATATTGGCTAAATGCATGGCGTGGTTTTTCCATATAGCGCTCATATATACATCCTCATCCTCGTGAACACTATTTATAAGTTTAGTTGATGCCCTTAGAAGGGTTATATTCATTGGTTATGTAAACAGATCGACCACTCGTCCACCGTTATAACGCAGACACAAGTTATCTAAGTAACTACCGAGAAAAGTTCGCCATTTCAGTGAACAAGGGGTAGAATTCGCGATCTAATTTTATTGGTTGTCGTAAAACCAATAAACGCAATGAGATCAAACACAGATATGTCAGAAATTCGAGCCAGAGTTAACCTCAAAGTTGGCCAAAACAGTGATATTGACGCAGAAATCATCAGTTTCACTGGTTTTGATAAAGATAATGAGCACGTTGCCATGGTGTTCAAGCAAGCAGATTTGGCACAAGACGTGCCGTTAGTGCGCGTACATTCAGAATGTTTAACTGGTGATGTTTTCCATTCTTCACGTTGTGATTGTGGCGAGCAGCTTGATGAAAGCATTCAGGTAATGGCTGAGCAAGGCGGTGTTATTTTGTACATGCGCCAAGAAGGGCGTGGTATTGGTTTGTACAACAAAATAGACGCCTATGTGCTGCAAAGCCAAGGGCTAAACACGTACCAAGCAAACAATCACTTGGGTTTTGAAGACGATCAACGCAGCTTTGAACACGCTTTTGCGATGCTCGACGCGCTTAATATCAAACGTATTAAGCTATTAACGAATAACCCGAGAAAGGCGAAAGCATTGGCGACACACGTTGAAGTGACCGAAGTGGTTAACACGCAAGTTCACTTAAAAGACGACAACGCGAATTATCTTGCTGCCAAGCAAGAGCACGGTAAACATAATATAAAACTTGAGCCATAAGCAGTTAAGCGACTCATACCAATTGAATTAATTAATTGATCAATTCAGAGCGCTGTCAGCGGTGGGAGAACAAGCCAAATTTTTGTTGATATAGTTATTCTACATCTCAGAAATTTGGTGTAGTTATCGCGACGCTGACACGCTCCCAAAGGGCTGAGGGATCCCCATTTATCATACAATGATTATCTTGTTGTAGTCGTTAATGAAATTTAACCAACTCCTTTTGATAAACCTCTTTGTTAACTGGTGAGGGCATTGTTTGACAATATTTTTGGCGAGTGACAGAAATGAAAGCACGCGCCGCTTTCTCACGGTATTTGCTTGGAACCTAAAGTGCCATTTTCTTCTTTCTGCTTCAAAGCCAATAAGCCAGAGTACCAAGCTTGCTACACAAGCGATAAGGCACAGTATGCTCATCCGTTTAATGCCCATCGTTCGACTAAACCGCCAAGAAAAACCATACTGCTCACTTTTGTCATCTCTAAAGTTTTGCTCTATTTGCATACGTTTAGCGTACAAATTGATTACTTCGCGACTTGTTAGCTCGGCATCAGATGTCGCGATGAGCCAAGGTTCATGAGCAAGGTTGCGGTACATTTTATCATCCTTAGTAAAGCGGCTTTTCCCGCGTCGGCCTCTGTGCTCACCTTGATAAAGGTGCAGGCTCGCTTGGCACCCCGTTTTGCTGTGTTGCGTTAACCTTGCGCTCCCTAAATTTTTAGGTGTACAACTGGCGTCCTTTCTTAACTGCGCTAAGGTTTGCCATTGCGTTGGCTGCTGTTTCAATTGGCACTTCATTGTACCTCGCAGTCGACCAATAAAATCCCATCCGTGGGCAAGTACTTCGGCATACCAAGGTGTTAAAAAGCCGCCGTCAGATGTGATATACACTTTCGCATGCCCCGCCAATATGTGACTTAATCGTGAGAGAAACAATTGATGAGTGGTACGGGTTTCCTTATCCTTTTCTTCAACAACCATGTTGTAGAGCGTCATTGAGCGACCATCGACCAATAAACTAGCGCGTAACAAATGATAATTTGAGCCACAGCACCCACTCCAGTCGACAGCAATGACTAGGTATGGCAATTGGCTTATAACGGGCTTGGCAAGCGCACGGTAAATGTCAATAAGCTCTCGTTGTAAGTGGTCATTGTTTAAAAATCTGTCGATTCGTTTAATTTTGTTTTTACTGAACGCTTTTCCTTCGAGGTGTCGACCTATATCAGTGAGAGTTAACCGATTCGAGTCAATTAACGCATCGGCACTGAGCATTAAGGTTTTCATGCGTGCGCGATTGAAGGAAGAGAGGGTATTTTTAAGGTAGTTGTGGCATAGTGATTTAACAGGCATAGCAGTTGTCCTTATTGTGTTTGGCGATTCAATAAGATCACAAATTGTTATGCCTGTCACTTTTTGGGGATTCCTCAGCCCAAAGGGCGAGTTTAAAAGGCTCATATGCTGCGTTATTGATTTTGCTTTCCATGCAAAAAAAGGGAGCGACCATTCTCTGTAATCAATGCCTTGCCTCTAAGCCTTTTAATTCTCGCTGAATGATTAAGTAGTTATTTCAATTGGTATTATACACTTAATTTGTCTGATCATAGGCGCTAGAACACTGAGTTGGAATCTTAGAGGCACTGCTAGAACGGCATTTGGTGTTTGGCTCATGGTGGTTTAGCGAACAGAGTGTGTTCGGGAGCAGTTATTTTTGGGATCGTCGTGTGTCGTCTGAATCACACGATCCCGGCTTTAATCATTTGTGTTTCAAGTGAGCACACTTAGGCAGAAATTGCTTGTTCTCTTGACGCAGTAGGCGCGGCTATCAAGGTTATTTGATAAGCCTCAGCAAATTGTTGTGGCATACGCTTTGGGCGCCCTGTGCTTAAATCAGTGCAAATATAGTCTGTTCTCGCACGCAGCAAGGTTTTCTTATCTTTTATCCTTACAACTTGAAAGGTACGGCTTGCACGCAGTTTCCCATCGTTGGCGGATAACCAGTTAAACACGGCGATCTCATCGCCTAAATACGCTGAGCTAATATAATCAAGTTCGTGTCTAACCACGGCCATACCGCGATTAAGCGTTTGGCAAGTATGCTCATCTAAACCAACATTTCGGGTATGAGCCCATACCGTGGCGTCAAGCCATTTTAAGTAGACGGCATTATTAACATGACCAAAGCCGTCAATATCCTCTTGGGTTACTTTAAATATTCTGCCGAAGGCGTTGGGGTATTCCGCTAATTGTAAAATTGACTCGTCCATAAATATTTGACTACCAGTATGAAAACTAAAAACAACCTGTTATACCAATTGAAATAACTACTTAATCATTCAGCGAGAATTAAAAGGCTTAGAGACACAGGTTATATGCTCCATGCATAACCTAAGTACCTACATCCATGTAGGCAAGACATTGATTGCAGAGAATGGTCGTTCCCTTGTCAAAATCAATAACGCAGCATATGAGCCTTTTAAACTCGCCCTTTGGGAGCGTGTCAGCGTCGCGATAACTGCGCCAAATTGATGAGATGTAGAATAACTATCTCAACAAAAATTTGGCTTGTTCTCCCACCGCTGACAGCGCTCTGAATTGATCAATTAATTAATTCAATTGGTATTAGCCTTAGCTTAACCTTGATAATGAGTGCTTGTCACTAGTGTGTGAATCTGATACTTGGTTTGCGTCAACATTTGGTGCTTTTTGCACATTCATTAATACGGTATCAGCAGTTTTTAGCTATTAATAAGAAAATAAATGTTAGACTTAGCAGAGACTTAGCCATTGAGCGTTTGATTCAGTCATCAAGTTAAATAGTCAATTAGCCAGCATCGGTTGAACAATAACTCGTCGTATCGCGAAATAAATTAAGAGTGCTATAGCAATATGCCCCGTAGGAGCCATCATCCAGATCATGAAGTGACCGAAATCAATTGGCGTGTACTAAAAACCTTGTGGCCGTATTTATTGGAATTTCGCGCTCGTATTTCCATCGCCATCGCTTGTTTAATTTTAACCAAAATTGCCAGCGTTTATCTGCCGTTTATTCTCAAAGATTTGGTCGATACGCTCGATACCAATAACAAGCAGAGTTTACTTTTGGTGCCGCTTGGGCTGGTCGCGGCTTATGGTTTGGTGCGTTTTTCTATTGTGATTTTCGCGGAAATTCGCGACACCTTGTTTGGTCGAGTCACTGAACGGGCGATACGGCGCATTGGCCTTAAAGTTT
The DNA here is from genome assembly GCF_003390335.1 of Thalassotalea euphylliae. NCBI lineage: Bacteria > Pseudomonadati > Pseudomonadota > Gammaproteobacteria > Alteromonadales > Colwelliaceae > Thalassotalea > Thalassotalea euphylliae. The sequence continues at coordinate 2,613,280 of NZ_QUOU01000001.1, read as the reverse complement.
TCCAACACTTGCACCGCTTAGAACTTGATTTTCATCTCAATCGCCAAACCGGTGGCTTATCACGGGATATTGATCGCGGCACGTCAGGCATTAGCTTTTTGATGCGATTTATGGTGTTTAACATCGTGCCGACCTTGTTCGAAATTGCCTTGGTGATTGGCATTTTAGGGTACAACTACGGTGTGATGTTTTCACTGGCAGTGCTTGCATCGATTGTCTGTTATGTCGGCTATTCGGTGAAAGCTACTGAGTGGCGAACGGGTTATATTCGGGAAGCGAACAAAGCTGACTCTTCAAGTAATACGCGTGCTATAGATAGCTTGTTAAATTATGAAACGGTTAAATATTTCACTAACGAGCGCTATGAGGCGGATGCCTACGATGAGCAGTTAGGTACTTGGGAGCAAGCGAAAATCAAAAACCGACTGTCCTTGTTTGCACTAAACGGTGGGCAAGCGCTGATTATCGCGGTGTCGATGACGGGAATGCTGGCAATGGCAGCGTATCAAGTTACCCATCAGCATATGACTCTAGGGGACTTTGTATTGATCAACGCTTTTATGATGCAGCTATTTTTACCCTTGAACTTTCTTGGCTTTGTGTACAGAGAAATTAAAGGTTCAATGGCAAATATCGAGCATATGTTTAGCTTGTTGGCAAAAACGCCTAAGGTTGTTGATAGCGCCGACGCTCAGTCGATAAAGGTGAGCCAAGGGGCGATATCATTTAACGATGTTAGTTTTACCTATGATGGCAAACGAGAAGTGATTAGCGGGTTAAATTTCACTATTGGCTCAGGCCAGAAAGTGGCGGTTGTGGGTGACAGTGGCTCTGGCAAATCAACGCTAGTAAAACTCTTGTTTCGCTTCTACAACACCTCATCTGGGCAAATAACCATTGATGGACAAGATATTAGTCAAGTGACGCAACACAGCTTGCGCACCCACATTGGTATCGTGCCGCAAGACACTGTGTTATTTAACGATACCTTGTTTGCCAACGTGCATTACGGCAACCCTGAGGCATCGGTTGCCGATGTTCGTCAAGCGATTGAACTGGCGCATTTAGATCGCTTTATTGCAAGCTTGCCAGAAGGCGAAGAAACTATGGTAGGGGAGCGTGGCCTCAAACTTTCTGGTGGTGAAAAACAACGTGTGGCGATTGCCCGAACCATTTTAAAAGCACCTGCTATTTTAGTGTTTGATGAGGCAACATCGTCGCTAGATAGTCATTCAGAGCAGGCAATTCTCAATGCGATCAAACAAGTGAGCCAAAACAAAACCAGCCTAGTGATTGCTCATCGGCTATCTACTGTAGTTGATGCCGATCATATCATTGTGATGCAGCAAGGCCAGGTGGTAGAACAAGGTGATCATCAGACGTTAATCGCCAAGTCAGGCAAGTATGCCGCGATGTGGGCATTGCAGCAAAGTGAATAACCTGATAAAAAGCGTGCCCGAAAACTTCTAACATGCTCTGAAAGCAAAACGACTGGCGAATTTAAAATGACTGACGAAAAACTACACCCCGCAGTAGTAAAAACTAAACATTGGCTTGAACAGATAGTGATCGGCTTAAACTTTTGCCCATTTGCAAAGAAAGAGTTCGTGAATAACACCATTCGTTACGCTACCAGTAATACCGGCCTACTTGAGCAAGCGCTAAGTGAAGTTGCCGAGCAATTACAATACCTAGTTGAACATCCAGAAATTGAAACCACACTGGTGATTTTTACAACCGGCTTTCGCAGTTTTGACAAATACCTTGATCTGGTCGATTACGCTAACGAGTTACTCGTTGATTTAGGCTTAGATGGCGAAATACAAATTGCCAGTTTTCATCCTGACTATGTTTTTGAAGGCGAAGATGAGCAGGGGGCTAGCAACTATACTAACCGTTCGCCATTGCCGACATTGCATTTAATCCGTGAAGCCAGTATGGCAAAAGTGCTGGCGGTGTATCAAAATCCCGAACAAATCCCAGAAGATAATATCGCGTTGGCGGAAGAAAAGGGCACTAAGTTCTTCAAGCAGTTTCTGGCGGGACTGAATAAAATTTCATAGCAGCAAGCGCTCTTATGTGAAGCCTGTTTATATAACGTACAACTTATTACATTCAAATAGCATTCGATAACGGCATTTATTGGTTGATATCTATACACTTGTTAACTGTCAGCTGGCCAAGTTTTTTAGGAACGTAACTTTTTAGATCGTAACTTTGGCCTTAGGTTTTTTGTATAAAAGGTCAATGCAATGAAAGCTATATATCACGGTAAGCTATATCAATTTAGCAACTTTGAAGAATTATGGCAGTTCTATGCGGCTAAGTTACAAGAGTCTATTCGCTAGACTTGTTAGTCGTTATTTTCGCTCAAATCACGCCATTACAGTAGCTTAATTCGGCTGCTCGCATATCAGGTACTTCGCACTAATGTGAGTGAGCTTGTCATTTCAAAACTCTTCACCACCTATCATCTGGATTTTACTGTGAGCTTTGTTTCTCGCCCTATGAATTAAATTTTGATTAAACTAAGCTGAACTCACCTTATTGGTTTAAGGTGCTTATTTTGATCGTTAACAGACAAGGAATCATTGGCATGGAATCGTTAAGAGAGCTTATCGCAACACTATGTTTTATAGCAGGAACAATTTTGGTGACCTCAATGCTAGCCCAAGAGTTTAGTTGGCTTATGCTAATTGCTCCGATCATTTTGTATGCTACGGCCTATTTGTGTTGGCCGAGTAAAAGACGTGGTAAGCGAGATAGTGAAAATGTCGTACTGGATATTATTGAGTTGATTATCGAGTTTCCCGTTGAGTTTTTCCTTTGGCTGTTCAGACTTTTAGGGCGTGTATTGGCAAGCCTATTGGGGGCTAAAGGAGATGGCTTAGACATTGATATTTAGTCTATCTTTCCGTTTTTTATATGATCTTTTGTCGATAAAAAGTTACTAATGCCTCTCATTACAGCGTGGCTGCTTCGACGTTGCTTGCACAATAAATGCACAGCATTGCTTGGCTTGTTAAGGTACAATAACCTTTCAATTGTCTTTTAAACCCCAATAAAAACAGGGGTATGTTGTTGCTACTTATAGGTATTTTGTGGACAAAGATTCGATTATTCAAGTTGGTGGTGATGTTGAAAAAGCACTGAAAGGTCAGTACGTCATCAACCCTAAACAAGTACTGCAAGAAGCGTGGCAAAAAACGAGTAGCACCCGTTGGTCGATAAATATCGGTTTATTATTCGTTTTGTTGATTGGTATGGCTTGCTCACTAGTGGTTGGTGAATATTTAGGTGGCGTGGAAAGCGTCATGGCCAACCCAGAAGCAACCATGATCCTTAATATTGTCGTCACTTTAGTTATCTGGCCGTTCCTAGCTGGCGTTGAGATGATGGGAGTATTGCATGCCGTTGGCGTGAAAACTCAACCTAAGCTTGTCTTTGCTTTCCTAAAGCGCGGTAGTTGGGTTGCTTTATGTGCGGTGATGACGTCTGTACTTATCAGCTTAGGGCTACAGCTCCTCATTTTCCCCGGCATCTTCTTAGCGGTTGTCTTGTCTTTAACTATTCCTCTGGTTTTGGAAAAGCGCTTAACACCGGGTAAGGCGATTATTTTGTCGTTGAAGGCGCTTCGCTTTCAGTGGTTTAATATTTTTGTAGTCTACTTGTTTATGGTATTGGCGCTAGTGGCTGCATTATTGCCATTGGTGATTGCCCAAACCGAATTGATGATGTTTATTGCGAGTGTACTGTTTATTTTTTCACTTTCTTATATTGCACCGTGTTACTACAACGCCAAGGGAATATTGTACCGTGAGATCTTTGGTATGAAGCTACACGCCGTTGCAGCTGAAAGCAGCGTAGGTAATGACACATTTGTCGCATAACTAGATAAAAGCAAGACAAAAAACCAATAAAAATTCGAGTAGAGTGTCGTTAGTTGTTCGATAAAAATCGATGAAAATGCGATACATAAATGGATAATGCCGGAATGATGCGAAGTGTATTAAGGAAAATTTTTTTTGTAGCAGGTGCTGCTGTCGTGGCAGGGGCACTTGTTCGGCCATTTATTGTTGAGCCTGACTTTGTCGAGGAATTACCAGCGCCTGTCCCTGAGACCCCGCCAAAACCTGTCGTGATCGAAAAGCCACTACACAATGTTGCCTTGCCTGATTTTGCGACTATTTTAGATGTAAAACAAAAGAAAGCGGCGTTTTTTAACTTTATTCGGCCCGCAGTTGAGAGCAATAATGCCAAGATTCTAGCAAATCGTCTGGCACTGGAAGATATGTTAGCCACAGTGTCTCTGGGTGAGCCACTGATGCCCGGTCAAGAGCAGCAGTTAGCAACGCTCGTGGGCAAGTACAGGGTTAGTGCTAAAATTAGCCAAATGCAGCAGTTACATCAGTTGTTAGTGAAAGTTGATGAGATACCAACACCTTTGGTGCTGGTGCAAGCCGCTAATGAGTCAGCTTGGGGCACATCTCGTTTTGCCCGTATTGGTTTAAATTTCTTTGGCATTTGGTGTTATAAGCCAGGCTGTGGCATGGTGCCTCGATCGCGCAACAGCGGTGCCAAACACGAAGTTGAAGCTTTCCAAAGTGTTGATACTGCGGTATATCGCTACTTACACAATATCAACACCAATAATGCATATAGTGTATTTCGCTCTATTCGCCAACAATTGCGTGAGCAAGAACAACCCTTAGTACCGGAAGTGCTGGCAATGGGCTTGTTACCTTATTCCGAGCGCGGTTCAGATTATGTCTTAGAAATTTCCGACATGCTGCGCCATAACAGCCAGTATTTAAAGTCGTCTACAGCGCCATAGCGGCTATTTGGTAAGCTTATGCTAGCTTGGCTTAATACTTTACTTGGCATTGCGCTTTGGCAGACATTAATACTTAGTCGTGTTGGCGAGCCTGCATCATTGATGCCTAAATCAAATCTTTTTAAATCTCATAAAAAAGCCGTAGCATTTGCTACGGCTTTCAGTGTTAGTGTTGTTAAGCTGATATTAACTATAAAAACACTTTAACGATGGCGCTAACGACGCTTTCGTCGTCAATACCGGCGATACCGAACTTGTTGTGCCAGTAGCTGTATTCAATACCTACTTCGACCGCGTTAGGCTTACCAAAATAGTTACCAACGTCTAAACGCACTTGCGGGTTGAAGTGAAAATCAGCAGCGTGATCATCTGCTGCAGAAGACCAATCAATGTAACCGTCAATCATCACTTTGTGCTTACCCATAGTAATTGGGTAGCCGTAGGTAATGGTTAATTGTGTGTCGTTGTCAGTTAACTCATTGTTGGCTTGGTAAACATCGGCACCAAAGAAGGCAAAACCAGGAATATTCCACGCGGTACCAACACCAATTAGGTAGTTATCAAAACCTGTGCTGAAGTTTGGCTCAGAGATGCTTGCATGCTCGTAAGTACCGGCAATAAATACGTCTTTTAGCGGGCCATAAGGCACGTTAGTGTCTAACGCGTAAGAAAGGCTTAAACGCGCGCTCACTTCGCCGTAAGTCTCTTTGTGCGTAGGCGCGTTAGCATCCGCTTTTGCGTCGATGCGGTCAACGAACATAAAAGCGTCACCCCAATTGTGCCCAGATGCGTGCTCAAGGGTGAAAACATCGACATCGTCATTCGTTAATACTTCAAAATCACTGGTGTTTTTGAGGTAAGTTAAGCTATTTGAACTCCATATTGTTTGCGCTGAAGTCATACTTGATACTACTAGGCCGCCGGCGACCAACAAAGTACGAGATAAAGTCATGGAACTTTCCTATCCAAAATAAATGAACTTAATTACAAATAGTGCTGCAATAAACAACACACTGGCTGATAACTGATTAAATTTGCCTGCAAAAATTCTCACTGCCGCGTAACCGATAAAGCCAAACGCAATACCGTGTGCAATTGAGAAGGTCAGTGGCATCGTTATACAAATTAGGGCGGCAGGTACAGCTTCAAGCAAATCATCCCACTCAATATGAGCGAGGCTTGAAAGCATTAGCACTGCAACAAAAAATAGCGGTCCAGCGGTAGCGTATGCTGGCACCATACCCGCCAATGGCGAGAAAAATAGGGCTAATAAAAATAAACAACCAACAATCACTGCCGTTAAGCCTGTACGACCACCTGCAGCAACACCAGAGGCACTTTCTACATAACTGGTTGTCGTTGAAGTACCTAACATGCTACCCGCGATAGTGGCGGAAGAATCAGCAAGCAATGCTTTGTCTAGACGCGGTAGTGAACCATCTTTATTTAATAAGTTGCCTTTTTGTGCAACGGCAATCAGTGTTCCTGAGGTGTCAAATAGGTCGACGAATAGGAAAGCAAAGATAACGCTAATCATACTAACTTCTAGCGCACCCATAATATCCAATTGCATGAAAGTCGGTGCTATAGCTGGCGGCATAGACACTAAACCGTTGAACTGCACGTCACCAAGTAAAATACCTAAGCCAGTGACAATCAAAATGGAGTACATTACTGCGCCGTTCATGCCGCGACTTGCCATCGCAACGATTAAAAATAGGCCAAGGGCAGCCATTAACGCGGGTAACGAGGTAATATCGCCAAGGTTTACGAGTGTTGCTGGGTTATCAACGATGATGCCCGCACTTTTTAACCCGATAAATGCCAGGAATAAACCGATACCAGCCGCAATACCGTAGCGCAGAGATTGCGGGATGCTGTTGATGATCCACTCGCGTATCTTAAAAATACTTAAAATGACGAAGACAATCCCTGAAATAAAGACGCCGCCAAGTGCCACTTGCCAGCTGTAGCCCATTTCAAGCACCACAGTGTAAGTGAAGAAGGCATTAAGACCCATGCCTGGCGCCAGTGCGATAGGGTAATTGGCAAAAAAGCCCATAATAAAACAGCCAATGGCAGCGGCAATACAGGTGGCAACAAAGACAGCGCCGTGGTCCATGCCAGCATCGGCTAACATGGCTGGGTTTACAAAGATGATGTAAGCCATTGTCAGGAAGGTAGTAATACCTGCGACAACTTCTTGGCGAACGTTGGTTCCGTGTTCAGTAAGTTTGAAAAGTTTTTCTAACATCATGGGTTGCTAAGCTTAAAGTTGGGCCAATTCAATTGGCGGTAAAAAGAAAGCGTTTCCTGCCGTGATAAGCATACTTGCCTTTACAAGTTACGCGTTATCAAGGCGTTTTTATCCGTAAAATCGTTCGTTTTATCTTCTGTAAAATACTCGTATGAAATATGGCTAGTACGACACCTATAAACTGCTTTGACGCTTGGTATTACACTTGTGAAACATCGATAATTAGTGAGTCGTCTATATTGGTCTCTAACGAGTTAGCTAGTGCTGTAGACAGGTTGGTTGACGAGACAGTTTCTTTTGAAAAATCGTAAGCTTCGCGCGGCGCACTGCGGTCAATGGGTAAATTGGCAAAATCAAATAACTCGGTATCTGCCAATTGACTTGGGCTTACGTTTTTCAGCGATTTAAATATGTTTTCAATACGGCCGGGGGTTTGAGCATCCCAGCTGTTAAGCAGTGCTTTAATATTTTGGCGTTGCAGGTTTTCTTGTGAGCCACAAAGGTTACACGGGATAATCGGGTACTGGCGAATTTCGGCAAACGCGATCAAATCTTTTTCACGTGCGTAACTCAAAGGGCGAATCACAGTATTGCGACCGTCATCGGCTCGCAGCTTAGGTGGCATTGCTTTTAACTTGGCGCCAAAGAACATGTTCAAGAACAAGGTTTCAACGATATCATCCATGTGGTGACCAAGGGCAATTTTGGTGGCACCAATTTCTTCCGCGAAAGAGTAAAGTGTGCCACGGCGTAAACGCGAGCATAAGCCGCAAGTTGTTTTGCCTTCGGGCACTTTTTGCTTGACGACCGAGTAGGTGTCTTTGTCTATGATGTAGTATGGGATATCAAGTGATTCGAAGTAGTTTGGCAGTATGTGGGCGGGAAAGCCCGGTTGTTTTTGATCAAGATTCACGGCAATAACGTCAAACTTGATCGGGGCAGATTTTTTCAAGCTAAGCAGAATATCAAGCATGGCAAAGGAGTCTTTACCACCACTAATCGCCGCCATCACAACATCACCTTCTTCGATCATATTGTAATCAGCAATTGCTTTACCCACTTTGCTGCGCAGTCGCTTTTGCAACTTGTTCGCTTCAAAGGTGGCCTTTCTGTTATCTGCTTCTGTCATACCAAAAAACTACTCAAATAATTGGGGGCGCATTATAAAGCTAAATGTCATAAAAGATAAGTAAAAATTAACCAGCGCTAGCATTCTTTATGCCAGCGCTGGTTACAATTTTGTTAATATTTTCGGTAGCTTACCGATCGGTCAATATTGTGATGGTTATATAACAGTCGCTCAATAAAGCAGCGTTTACATGTGCTTTATAGCCCTTGAACTAGCTTTGTAAGGGCGAAATATAACCTGTTGGCTTTAACGCTAAAACGTCACAATTCAATCGGTCAATAACGTGCTCTGCTGTGTTGCCAATCAGTGCTGCTGACAAGCCAGTACGCCCGATTGTTCCTAAAATAACCAATTCTGCGTCGAGCTCTTGCGATAGCTCGTCAATGACATCTTCAGGTAAGCCCTCTTTGATGTAGGTGTTATTGATATCAACACCGTATTTTTCGGCATGAGCCTCCATCGATTTCTGATGATGCTGTAACATAGTGTCGTTGTATTGGCTGGCGTCAAACTCTGGAATTTCTATTGCAATATTCACTGGCGTGCCAGGGAAGGAGTTAACAAGATGCACATTCGCCCTGATAACCTGTGCTAAATGTTGCGCCTCTTCGGTGATAATCTGATTCAAAGATTGGTGTTCGTCTTCATCACTGCCAACGTTTACCGCAGCGAGGATGTTCCCGTTTTCAGGCCATGAGTGATCTTTGACAAGCAGTAAAGGGCAGGGACATTTGCGCAGTAGATGCCAGTCCGTTGGTGTAAAGATGACAGATTTTAATTTGTCGTGCTCGTGGGTGCCTTTAATGACAACATCGTAGCCATGCTGTAAAACCTGATCGATCACCGCTTCAAAGGGGCGGTTATGCCAAATCACTTTAACATCAATGTTTTTACCTGAGGCTTGTAGTTCTTTAATGCGCTCATCTATCCAAAGCATGCGATCGTTAATCACGATCTGACGCATTGATTCGCGTTCATCGCTGGATAGCATGGTCGTCATTTCATACGAAAAATCGAAGATGCTTAAAAACGCAGTAATTGAGCCTTGAGTTTTATCGGCTAACTCAATGGCTCTACTTAGCGCTTTTTGTTCTTCGGTTGTCGGATCAATAACAACTAGTATCTTTTGGTAGGTTTCCATGCTCAGTACCTCGCATCGCTTTGTGATTGATATTCGTTAATAATCTTTTTTAAAAACGTTAGTTAGCAAATAGAGTGTGCCTTTTTTAAGCAATTAATTGTTTGTTTTACATCAACAAAAATGCGCAAGTGGCAGCCTACTAAATAGCATAGTATGTAAATTGGCGGTTAGAAAGGTGAAGTGTTGGAAAGCTAATCGCGTCGCTACAGTTGTATTAGTGTTGCGATAAATAAAGTTTAATGATGATGAAAGGTTGGGATTTATCACTAAAACGAGCAAGTAGGGCGCTTGCTCGTTGACCGGAGAAAACCGACTAAGTTAGCCGATTTTTCCCTATATCATGGCGACTTCGTTGAGCTGGTCAAGGTTATTGATGGTAATCAGCTTACCTTCAACAGTAATCAAGCCTTGCTTGTGAAAACGGTTTAGTAGCCGACTGATAGTTTCAACCGTTAAACCGATGTAATTACCAATGTCACCACGCGTCATCGTTAAACGAAACTCAGCGGCTGATAAGCCTCGTGCCTTGTAGCGGGTGCTCAGCGAAGAGATAAAAGTTGCTAAGCGCTGTTCAGCATTTTTGCGATTAAGTAGCGACAACATTTCTTGATCTGAACGAATTTCATTACTCATCAGCCTTAACACTTGGCGTTTTAGGGCTGGCATCGAGTTAGAAAGTTCATCAAGCGTGTTATAAGGAATTTCGCAAACCATTGAGGTTTCAAGCGCTTGCGCAAAACTTTGATGTTCGCTGCTAGCTAACGCATCGAAACCAAGCAAGTCGCCAGCAAGGTGAAAGCCGGTAATTTGCTCTTCACCATTTGAATCGATAGTAAAGGTTTTAAACGTACCAGAGCGGATCGCAAAAAGAGAGTGAAGGGCTTCACCGTCTTGGAAGATTTTTTCACCTTTGTGAATAGGGCGTTTGCGATCGATGATATTGTCGAGCGTGTCCAGCTCTTGTTCATTAAGGGAAAAGGGTAAGCAAAGCTCACTGATACTGCAGTTTTGGCAATGAATATGGTTGTTGCTTGCACAGTGACTAGACATGAGAAGATAACCTTAATATTTCCTTGGAATTAAGCATATGTATGGTATTAAATCATAGCATTGTACGCAATATACAAAGTGTAAATACCATAACTGATTAGACCAGTAGCCAGTATGTATCTAAATGTAAGATTTTGTAGTAATTTTTTGATGGAAAAAACGCCAAAAGATAAGGTTAACAAAGCGGGTAAGGTGCCTAAACCAAAGGCGGCCATAATCAGCGCTCCTTGTCCAAAGCTGCCGCTTGCTAGCGACCAAGTTAAGGTTGAGTAGACTAAACCACAGGGTAGCCATCCCCAAACAGCCCCTAAGCCAAATGCCTTGCGTTTATTATTGACGGGTAAGAAGTGTTTAGCGAATGGTGAAATGTATTGCCACAAGCGCTTTCCAGCTTGTTCTACTTTTGCTAATAGCATAAACCACTGAGCTAAATACAGGCCCAGTAAAATCAAGAATACACCTGAAATTAACCGTAAGCCATTAAGCGGTACGCCGAAATTTTTTGCCGTTATCGAGCCCGTAAAGCCCACCAAACCGCCAATTAAACTATACGAAAGAATTCGACCGAGGTTATAGCCAAAAACCAATGACCATTTTTGTTGACGGGCAGTTTGTGGAATAGCTGATAGTAACATGCCTGACACGCCACCACACATCGCAAGACAGTGGCCAGCACCGAGCAAGCCAATGACAAAGGCAGAGAGAAGATCTATGTTCATTAGCTATCTGAATTGGAAGAGTTACTTCGGTGCTGCGTTTGTTCCCGCTCAGTACTCGTTAGTTGCTCGTCGCCAGCAGTGCTATCTTGTGTTTGTGCATCGACTTTGGGTGGGCGCTTGCTTTTTTCGAGCTTTTCATCCTCAAACAGAATACTGAGCCCTTCTTTTTCAAGATCGTTAAACTGCTCTGTTTTTACTGCCCAGAAGAATAAATAAATACCCACGATTAACAGGATGATCGCAATGGGAATAAGTACGTAAATTACACTCATTTTTTCAATAGTCGCAATGAATTAGTGATCACAAGTATAGAGCTTGCTGACATACCAATAACCGCCATGTACGGGGTAATAAAGCCACAAACGGCAAGCGGTAATACAATGGCATTATAGCCAAATGCCCAGCCGTAGTTTTGCCATATGATACGCTTAGTTTTTTGCGCAACGGTTTGCAGCACATTCAGTGAAGATAGCTTGTTATTCAATAAAATGACATCAGCGCCGCTTTTAGCGACGTCGGTGCCACTGCCCATCGCCACTGAGACATGAGCAGCACTAAACACTGGCGTGTCATTAACACCATCGCCGACCATGGCAACAGTCTTGTCGTGTTGCAGGCGATTGACGATTGCCATTTTTTCGTGTGCACTCAAACTTGCGTGTACTTCATCAATCGGTAGTTGAGACGCTATTTGCTGGCAGCCAGCCATGCTGTCACCAGAGAGCATCAGCGTACCAATATTGCTTGCCTTTAGCTTAGTTAATACTTGGCTGGCATCTTCTCTGGCACTGTCTTTCAGGTATATTGCAGCGACAGGGTGGTCGTTAATGAACACGGCAATTTGCGCATCTTCGCAGCCTAACGTTTTTACTTGCTGTGCGTCAGTCATTAACCAAGAGACTTTACCTACAGTCATGGCGTTGCCGTCGACAGTACCTGAGATCCCTAAACCTGCGTGAACTTTGGTGTCAACAGCGTTAATTTGAAAGTCACGAAATGGCACGAATGCTTTGGCTAACGGGTGCTGAGAGTGAGCCTCTAGTGCGGCAACGAGTGTTAGTATCTGTTGTTCACTGTGGTTGTCATTAAAACGTTTCACCTGAGTGACTTGGAACTCACCTTGCGTTAATGTCCCAGTTTTATCAAAAGCAAAGGTATCAACCTCAGGTACAGTTTCCATGACATGGCCTGATTTAATCATGATACCGTCGCGATTTAAGCGTGTTGTACCACAGGTTAATGCGGTTGGTGTGGCTAAAGACAAGGCACAAGGGCAGGTTGCAACGAGCACAGATAAGGTGATCCAAAACGCTTCGCTAGGCATGTGTTGGTACCAGTAAAGTGCGGTGCCAATAGCGGTTAACAGTATGATGCCGACAAAATATTGTGCAATTTTATCGGATAGTTGTGCAATTTTAGGTTTGTGCGCTTGTGACGATTCACTTAATCGAATGAGCTGGCTCAAGAAGGTGTCGCTGCCCGGCTGCGTAACTCGCGCAGTTAAGTTGCCATCGCCGTTGATAGTACCAGCAAAAAGACTGTCCCCTAGCTGTTTGGCGACAGGACGCTGCTCACCGGATAACATGGCTTCGTTCAAGTGGCTTTCACCGTGCGCTACGATACAGTCAGCAGGCACTGTTTCGCCTGGTTTAATCATGACAGTGTCGTTGATTTGCAGTGATTTTGCCGCCACATATTGCTCGATGTTGTTAACCAGCTTAGTGGCGGTCATTGGCATTAGCTTTAATAAGTTTGCCGACACTTGTGCGGCACGTGAGCGGGCGCGAAATTCCAGGAACTTGCCGATCAGCAGCAAGAAAGTGAACATGGAAACGGATTCAAAATACACTTCGCCTTGCTGACTTATCGTCGCCCAAGCACTGGCAAAAAAGGCCAATAATATGGCGATAGAGACGGGGACATCCATCGACAAACGGCGAGATTTTAACGCACTTAATGCGCCGATATAAAAGGGCAGCGCACCGTAAAAAATGATTGGTGTTGTTAGCAACAAACTGGTGTAGCGCAGATACACTAGGTTGTGCTCAGACATATCTGAAAATGCGCCAAAATAAAGGCCAACGGCGATCATCATCACTTGCATCATCAAAATGCCCGAAATACCAAGGCGCTTAATAAAGGTTTTACTTTGCGCAAGGTTTTGCTGCTCTGCATCACTGGCCTTAAAAGGTAAGGCGTGATAGCCAAGGCGCTCGATATGTTCGATGATTTTACTTAGTTTGATGGCTTTGTTTTGCCAATGTACTGATGCTCGCTGGGTGGTAGCGTTGACTGATATTTGGCTAACACCGGGGATCTGCTCCAGTTTCATCTCGATTAGCCATGCACAGGCGGCGCAGCTAATACCATCAACCGTTAAAATAGTCTCGCGGGTGTCACCACTTTGGTGAGTGAACTCGTGTTGTAGGTTGTCATCATCGAGTAATTGGTTGCGTTTTAATTGCTCAGGTACGAGTGCTGTGCCTTTCGGTGCATTTTCGGTCCGAAATTTATAGTAATCGGTGAGCTTGTTGTCAACAATGGTCTCGGCAACCGCCTGACAACCAGCACAGCACATTGCTTGTGCTTGCTGGTCAATCGTAACAAATAGCGAAATGCCCTTGGGAATGGGCTCGCCACAATGAAAGCAAGGTTCTGACATCTGTTCGGTATTACTGGGCTTGTGCAGGGTTCGGTATTAACTCAATGAATTCTTCTTGTGGTAATGCAACCGTTGCTTGCACTTTCCAGTTATTTTCAAATGAAGAAAGCGTAACACGCCACTTGCCAGATACTGCTTGTTCAAAGCGGTGTCGGAAATCACCGTTGCCGTCAGGTGTTAGCGCTAAGTAAAAGTCTCTTTCTTCAAGCGTTGGGTGATAGAAATTAGCATTGATCACTGGAAATACTTTCTCGATGCCTAATGGGCGAATCACGAGTTCGTTATCCGTTAACTTTAAGCCGAATTTCATGCCCAGCTTTTGTGCTAGCTTAACTTTAGATACTTCGATATTGATGGCTTTACCTTTTTTATAGTAGTCACCGACCACTAAGTCATCGGGATCGGTGTTTGCAATAATCACGGTAGTGATACCTGCGATTACCGCAGATAAAGGTAGGAAAAAGACTAACCAAGCCCACGGCTCTTTATACCAAGGAGTTTTCATCGAATACATCTGTAGATAATTTTGGTGCCATATTGTAGCGGCTTTCGCGAATGGTCACCACGTTTTAATCGCAATAAAAAGATCTACGTCAACAAATGCGAAAAGGTGCATTAATTTAGGCTGTGAATAATTTGCTGGCGGGGGGTATTGAGTTAAATGACTAAATTTGATGGTTAGCTAAGAGCTGTTAAGCAATAAAAAACGCCTTGCTAATCACTTAGCAAGGCGTTTTGAAGGCGACAAATAAACTGTCGTTATTTGTTAGATAAGCTGTAAACGTAAGCGCTGATCACGTGGATCTTTTCTTCGCCTAGGATATCTAACCAAGCAGGCATTACGCCGGCACGACCATTGCGAATTGATTCTTCAACCGCTTTTTGTGAGCCACCGTATAACCAGATGTTGTCGTTCAGGGCAGGGGCACCAAGGGCGATACCCATGGCATTACTACCTTGACCTTCTGGACCGTGACATGCCGCACACATAGCGAACTTAGGCGCTGCTTTAGCTGCGTCCTCAGCGTTAACTTCACGGCCACTCAAGCTTAATACGTAAGCTGCCATTTCTTTAACACCTTGCTCACCACCTAGTGCTGATTTCCACGCCATCATACCGTTAGCCTTACGGCCGTGGATTAATGAGTGCTTGATGTCAGCTGGTGTGCCGCCGTATAACCAATCGTTATCCGTTAGGTTAGGGAAGCCAGTTGTACCGCGAGCGTCAGAGCCGTGACATTGCGCACAGTTTTGTAGGAATAAACGTTGACCTACTTTACGTGCTTCTTCGTCACCCGCTAAATCTTCAATGCTACGCGCTGCGTAGGCTTCAAAGATTGGGCCGTATTTTTCGTCGGCTTGTGCTACTTCACGATCGTACTGGTTAAGTACACCAGAATCTGACTCTAAGTTAGCAGCAGTTAACGCTTTTGACTCTTCGATAGTCATGATGCCTTGGTTAGAAGACTTCCAACCAAACAAACCTTGCCAGTTACCTAAGCCAGGGTAGAAAAGTAAGTAGCCAAAGCCCCAAATGATGGTAATAAGGAAGAATGTTGACCACCACTTAGGCAGTGGGTTGTTTAATTCTTCGATACCATCGAATTCGTGTCCCATTGATTCCCCTTCAGGGACACCCGCAAAGTTCTTTAAACACCAGCGCAATAATAGGTAACAACCCACTAAAGTTCCCAGTGATAGAACTGTAATCCAAATACTCCAGAAGCTAGACATTATTTATTAGTCTCCTGTTTGTTTACCTCATCTTTGTGGTCTTCTTCGAAAATAGAGTTCGCAGCTTGGTCAAAAGACGATTTACGACTCTTACTGTAAGCCCACACCACAATGATGATAAAAAGTGCCAATATGAGGAGGGCGATTAACCCTCTTAGTGTTCCGTAGTCCATTGCTGGTTACTTCAACGCGTGACCAAGCGATTGAAGGTAAGCGATAATAGCTTCCATTTCCGTTTTACCTTCAACAGCTGAACGTGCATTTGCAATTTCTTCTGCTGAGTAAAGTGGAATTGAATCACCATTTTCGTCTTTGTGACCACGGTTACGAGTTAACAAGTTAAAGGTTTCTAGCTTCTTAGCTGTTAGCTTACCATCTAGCTTGTTCTCTTCTAACCATCTGAATGATGGCATGTTTGATTCAGGCACTACTGAACGTGGATCAATTAAGTGAGCACGGTGCCAGTCATCTGAATAACGTCCGCCAACGCGAGCAAGATCAGGACCTGTACGCTTAGAACCCCAAAGGAACGGGTGTTCCCAAACGTGTTCACCAGCAACAGAGTAGTGACCGTAACGCTCAGTTTCTGCGCGGAAAGGACGGATCATTTGACTGTGACATACGTTACAACCTTCGCGGATGTAGATATCACGACCTTCCATTTCTAACGCTGAGTATGGGCGTAAGTTGGTAACTGGTGTCGTTGTTTCTTTTTGGAAGAACAGCGGCGTAATTTCCACTAAACCACCAATACTGATCGCCATAATAGTGAAGATGAAGAACCAACCAACGTGCTTTTCAATTTTCTCGTGCTTGTTTTGCATATTATTTGCCATGATAACGCTCCTTAAGCTGCTTCAACTTTCTTAAGGCTGCCGTTTTCAGCACCTATGGTTTTTAACATGTTGTAAATCATGATTGCGAAACCAGCTACAACCAATGCACCACCTAAGAAACGCATAAAGTAGAACGGGTAAGAAGCGGTTAAGCTCTCAACAAAGCTGTAAGTTAGCGTACCGTCAGTGTTTACTGCGCGCCACATTAAGCCTTGCATTACACCAGAAATCCACATAGCAACGATGTATAAAACGATACCCGCAGTGTGCATCCAGAAGTGAATGTTGATTAAACGAACGCTGTACATACGTTGTTGGTTAAATAGCACTGGGATTAAGTGGTACATAGCACCAATTGATACCATAGCAACCCAACCTAACGCACCTGAGTGAACGTGACCAACAGTCCAGTCAGTGTAGTGAGATAGAGCGTTAACAGACTTGATCGCCATCATTGGACCTTCGAACGTAGACATACCGTAGAAAGACAATGAAACGATTAGGAAACGAAGAATTGGATCGTGACGAAGTTTGTGCCATGCACCAGATAACGTCATGATACCGTTGATCATACCACCCCAAGACGGTAGGAATAATACGACTGACATTACCATACCTAAGCTTTGTGCCCAGTCAGGTAGTGCAGTGTAGTGCAAGTGGTGAGGACCCGCCCAAATGTATAGAGAAACTAATGCCCAGAAGTGAACAATAGATAAACGGTAAGAGTAAACCGGACGTTCTGCTTGCTTAGGTACGAAGTAGTACATCATACCAAGGAAACCAGCGGTAAGTAGGAAACCTACGGCATTGTGACCGTACCACCATTGCATCATGGCATCGATAGCGCCTGAGTAAATGGAATATGATTTCAGACCTGAAATAGGAATTGCCATGCTGTTACCGATGTGAAGTACCGCAACAGTAATAATGAAACCACCGAAGAACCAGTTCGCTACATAGATGTGCGACGTTGTTCGCTTGATGACCGTACCAAAGAATACAATTGCATAGCTTACCCAAACCACCGTGATAGCGATATCGATTGGCCATTCTAATTCAGCGTATTCCTTACTTGAAGTGTAACCTAACGGCAGGGTAATAACGGCTGCAAGGATAATTGCTTGCCAACCCCAGAAGGTAAACGATGCTAAGCTGCCACCAAACAGTGCTGTTTTACAAGTTCGTTGTACAACATAGTAAGATGTAGCAAAAAGTGCACTAGTACCAAATGCGAAGATTACCGCATTGGTGTGCAGTGGACGTAGACGGGAGTAGGTTAGCCAAGGAGTATCGAAATTTAGCGCAGGCCAAATTAATTGAGCTGCAATTAAGACACCAACTAGCGTACCCACGAACCCCCAAATGACAGTCATCACAGTAAATTGACGTACAACTTTCAAGTTGTAGTCTACTGCTGATGTATTACTTTGACTCATGTTATGGTTTCCGCAGTTTTTAGTTATTCATAAACAGAACGTGGATTGCGCCAGCCGCCCCACAAATTAATCAAACACAAAGATTAAAGCTAACCTAAGTTATAGACCAATTTTTGCGAGTTAACCTAGCGGTTCTCCAACCCGTGCGCATATTAAAGAGTTACCCCAAAAAAGTCATTACCGTTAGGGATAAAACCTGTTCTAAATCAAAAAAAAACTGAGATAACCACCATAATCAAATAAAATGCCAGTAAAATAGGCTTTTCAAACCATTAACTAGGCCTAGCAGTGACCAAATTACCCCCGTTTATCATTTTGATTTTATTCTTAATATCTGGTTGCAAACCGAACAACGAAGGCAGGAATTTAGCGCAAGTGCCTAGCTGTATTTTTGGCCAATCAAGTTGTCAACTAGCGAGTAAATTTGGCGACATAAGCCCGCAATTTAATCAGACGTTTTTAGTGGCAGAAACCCCCTTTGAGCTGCATATAAACGAGCTTGGAAACGCTGTTGAAATTAGCTCAGCTTACATGGCTGGTGAAGATATGTTTATGGGAAAAATCCCCTTGTTTTTCAAACCAAAAGCACAAGGTGGATGGGTTGCGCAAAGTATGTTTGGCAGTTGTGCGCAAGCGCAAATGACGTGGCGCGTGTGGTTGACGCTTAAAGCCGCTGATGGGGAAATGCAAACCCTTAATTTTACGGTAAAAAGTTTTCGAAGCTTGTCGGCTATTCCAGAAGGTTTATAGCGACAAAAAAGATGTCTGTACGGGGGATGTCGTTAATGCCTTACTTTTACAAGAACTAGTTATTACAAGCGGCAAGGCTAATTAATTCAAATACTTATATTGATCATAACCTGCTAGTGAAAAATTTTTCAGATACCAAGGCAAATTTAACGTTGGTAGCAGTAAAAATAGTCGTTAGAAGTACATTCGTCATCCACAGTTGAGGCTGTTTATCAACCGTTTTTTTAGCTTGCTAACGGGGTTAAATCGGCATCATTACAATCCATTACTCTGCGCGGTAAGATTTTAATTTTTCCGCATATGTTTTAAAAGCAATTGGCCTACCAAGAAAGTCAGAAACTAATGCTTCAGCAGGCTTTGAACCACCTTTCTCTAAAATGTTTTTACGATACTTATCCGCCGTCTGTTTATTCATCATCCCATGAGCTTTAAATACCGAGAGGATCTCGGTTGAAATGGCCAATGACCATTGATAGGTATAGTAAGCTGCGCTATAGCCATTCAAGTGCGTAAATGAGGTATATAAATATTGATTTTTATTGGCAGGGAATAGCGTGTATTCAGATTGTAACTGGTCACTTAGCATATCAACATCTAGCCCTTGGGGGTTTTGATTGTATACCTCAAGTGAAAATGCGGCATAATGCAGTTGTTGCCGAGTATTCATGCCTAAATTGAAGTCGCGCGCAGCGATCATGGCATCAAACATCGCTTTTGGTAAAGCCTCTCCTTTTTCATTTGTTGCAAATCGTGACAGCGTTGGGTAGTGCCACACCCATTCTTCGAGCATTTGCGAAGGTGCTTCGATAAAATCACGTTCAGTAGTGACACCTGCGGTATTACTCCATTTTCCGTGAGCAAACAGTACGTGCAGTACATGTCCAAATTCATGCAGAAAAGTGACAACATCATTGTGTGATAAGGCTTCATTGCCACTTGGAAAGTTGGCAAGCATGGCGGCTATTGGTAGTTGTTTATTCTCAATACCTTGTTGCAGGGTGATAACTTTTGCATGAGTAAACTTTCCAGCCCTGGGGTGTAAATCAAGGTAAAACTTCCCTAATAATTTTTCGCCATCATAGACTTCGTATGCAGTCACATCCTCATGCCAAACCCATGGTTGCCAAGCTTTGATTTGAATATCAAAAAGCGCTTGAACTAATTCCAGTATCCCAGCTTGGGTTTTAGTGAAGCTAAAATATTGTCGAATAGCCTGAGAATCAACGTTTAACTGTTCTTTTAAGACAAGTTCATATAGGTAATCTCGTTGCCATAATTCCACTTTGGTAGCGGACGGGTTGATAAGCTTCAAGCGCTCTAGCAAACGAAGGTAGTCTTTATTGTCTGCCGCTTTAGTGTATTCATTGAGCTGATGTAAAAAGTGTTGAACCCTTTGGGGGAATTTTGCCATTTTGTCGCTAAGTACATAATCGGCATAAGTTTGATAACCTAGCAGTTGAGCATATTCATACCTTTTCGCAAGTAGTTGCGCGACAACCGGAACATTCTCAGGGTAAGCCCGTTGCCAAAATTCAAACCAAAGCTTTCTTTTGACGTCGTCACTCTCGGCATAGGATATTACTGGTACTAGATCAGGATAACGCGTCGATATCTCAATATCGCCATTTTCGTCAGGTGTTTTTGCGTTGATAAAATCTTCTGGTAATCCCTTTAGTTCCTCAGGTTTTACTTTTATATAACGGACACTTTCATTGATATTTCTATTGAACTCCTGCTCAATGGTGACTAATTCACGCAAAAGAAGGCGTAATTTCTCGCGAGTTTTATTATCCGTGTTAACGCCACTTTGTTGAAACTTGGTGATCTGCTTTTGTAGGGAATATCTCGTTTCGTCGTCAAGGTTTGCTCTGTTGATGGCTGAATACTTATTATAGATATCCTTTGATAAATAAATGTTGCTCTCAAGCGCCGATAGTTTTTGCTGACAAGCTCTAGCGGCTTCTCGTAACGCTGGCTGTTCAAAACTATCAGAAATGAGTCTCAATCGACCTGAAAAACTCTTTATCGACACTAACAGTGAATCAAAAGGCGCATAAAAGTTAAGCTGAGTAGGGGGGAGTTTTGAATTTTTGGCTAATTGCTTTTGATTTTCCGCGTTTTTTAGAAACTGAGCACACGATTCAGATATAGCTGTTGCTGAGTTTAAGCTATCAAGCGGAGTGGGCTGATATTTAGCCAGAAAAATTGGCGCTTTGCTTTCTCCTGATTGGGCTGCATTTGCTTCGTTGTTACAAAACGTTATGAGTAAAAAAATAGAAGTAAAAGCAACAACTTTCAACATAATCCATCATCCTGATATTTGACTAGCAACCTTTGGCTTATTGTCCGTGGTAAGCGGATAAGTCCTTACAACATGCTCTGATTCAGTTGAGGTTTAGTTGGAGCAGAGCAGCCGGTAAAAACTAACACATTAGAGCGCTTAACTGCTGCCTATAAATAACCATAGTGCGACAAAAAACATCAGCCCGCCAGAAATTTTATTGAGTAAATTGAGATTGTTACGAGATGTTAGTAACTTGCCAATGGTTTTACCTCCGGTGGCATAGAGCATCATGCAAATAAACTCTGAAAGTAATATAACCGCCACTAAAATGCTGAGTTGGGGGGCAAGTGGCATCGACTGATTAATAAAAGGGGGCAGCAAAGACACCATAAATGCCCACCCTTTAGGATTTGCTATCGCGGTAACAAAACCTTGTGAAAACAACTGTAATGGTTGGCGATTTACGTGTTGTTCTGCATTGATGGCGAATTTTCCAGTTGAACGCCACATTTTGAACCCGATATAAGCCAAATAAATCCCACCAATTGTTTTTAACACGGTAAAAATCGCAGGGTAATGAAGCATTACCGCTGCAACGCCCATTACAGCGGCTGTCGCAACGCTAGCAACGCCTAAAAGCTCTCCGAACATCATAAACAGTGTGCGTCTGACACCAATGCTCATGCCTAGCGACATTGCTAGCGTCATACACATGCCAGGCGTAATGCTGACAAAAAAGATCGTTGGTACAAAAACGGCGAGTAGTGTGCTATCGAACATCAATGGTTAACCAATTCAATTGCTTAGTTGAACATTTTTTTAAAAGAAAACGGCTCCTAGTTGGAGCCGCTGTCTGTAGTTTTATTGATAAGCTGCGAATGCTAGATACTGTTGGTTACGTCAACCGAGAGTTTAAGCATCTGGCCGGGTTGCAAATAATTTTTGCGGCTTAAACTATTCCAGCGCTCAATATCTTTTATCGTTACGTTAAATTTGTTGGCAATGCGTGCAAACGAATCACCACGGCGTACTTTGTAAGTAATGTTTCGCATGACAACTTGCTCAGCTGGCTTACCGGCGGTTTGTTTTAAGCCAGACTTTTGCCAAATCACTAACTTTTGGCCCGGCTTAATGTAATCACGAGGCGCCATGCCATTCCACTTGGCAATACTTTTAGTGGATACGTTGTACAAGCGGCTGATATCCCAAAGCGTATCGCCATTTTTTACCGTGTGATAGGTTTTGATGCCAGAGCGCTTGCGCTGCTGTGTTTTGGTCAAGCGCTGCTCTTGCGACAAAATATAATCATCAAGCGCTTGCGCGGCGACAGGGATCAGCAAATGCTTTCCGGCGCGAATGTTATTGCCGTTAATACTGTTAACTTTGCGGATAAGCTCTGGTGTCGTGTGAAACTTCTTCGCGATGCGAATTAAACTGTCGCCGGATTTAATTTGATAGCGTTGCCAAGATAGGCGCTCTTTGTCTGACAGTTTGGCCAAGCCCGTTTTAAATGCTTCGACTTTTGCGGTCGGCACGACCACATAGTGCGGACCATCAGGATCGGTCGCCCAGCGATTAAAGCCTGGGTTAAGGCGTTGAAATTCCGCCAGTGATAAATCGGCTAAACGCGCCGCTTTCGCCAGATCTAGCTGTGATTTAATATCGACAGCAGAAATCACTTGGCTGTTGTTTATTTTGTAAAGGTGCAAACCAAAGTCATCTGGGCGCTTAACTATGTCGGCTAGTGCTAACAATTTAGGCACATAAGCGCGGGTTTCTTTGGGTAAATCAAGCGACCAAAAATCCGTTGGTTTATTTTTGCGGGCATTGGCTTTCATTGCTCGCTTTACACGACCTTCGCCTGAATTGTATGCCGCCAGCGCTAATAACCAGTCACCGTCAAAATACTTGTGTAAGTATTTAAGGTATTTAATGGCGCCATCGGTTGAGGCAATAACGTCACGGCGTCCGTCATACCACCAGTTTTGCTTCATGCCAAAGCGTTTACCTGTCCCCGGTACAAATTGCCACATGCCTGAGGCTCTACCGTGCGAGTAGGCAAAGGGGTCAAATGCACTCTCCACAATGGGCAGCAAGGCCATTTCAATTGGCATATCGTTTTTTTCAAGCTCTTGCACTATGTGATGCATAAACGGCTCGGCGCGCTTGGCGACGCGATCTAAATAGCGTTGGTGTTTGGCATACCAGTTACGCTGAACGATAACCCGTTTGTTTTGTGGGATATCAAAAGAAATTTGCTGTTGAATGTGCTGCCAAATGTCGTCTGAAACGTGAATGTCATCATTGGCAAGATCGATATCAACATCAGCAACCGGGTGAATGACGTCTATCGACTCATCAGCCATCAATGCCTGATTAATTTCGAGCGGCGAGGCGATATGTGCGTTGGCGGTTAAATCGGATGATTGCTCTGGCTGTGTTGCTTGGCAGCCGAGCAATAGTAGTGAGGCTGACAAAGAAAGTGTTAACTGCTTCATAGACGCTTATTTTGACAAAAACTAACCGAATTCTACTGGTTTGAGAGACTAATTCAAGTTGTTATTAAATTTCCGCGATGTGAAGTTAAAATTCATCTTTCCAGCGGCGAACTGCGGCGAAAACCTCAACTTCCGTTACCAGTACTTTACCCGAAAAACGCTCAGCACTTTGCTTTACATCGGCATGGTTACTGCGCAAAAATGGGTTGATGGCAAGCTCAGTGGCAATATTGGTTGGAATGGTTGGTTGTGCTTTGGCGCGCAGTGACTTAGCGTGTCCAATATATTCCATCAATGCCTTGTTTTCTGGCTCTACTGCCTGAGCAAAGGCAAGGTTAGCTAGGGTATATTCGTGTGCACAGTAGACTTTGGTTTGTGGTGATAAACGTTTTAGCTTGGCAAGCGAATGGTGCATTTGCGCAGGCGTGCCTTCGAATAAACGACCACAACCACCGGAAAACAGCGTATCGCCGCTAAACAGCAGATCTTCATTGAAATACACTATATGACCAGCCGTATGTCCGGGCACATCAAATACCTCGAGTGATATAGCCGGGCTATCTAATGTCACCTGATCGCCTTCTGATAATGGCAAGCGGCAATGTGGAATGTTCTCATTGGCAGGACCATAGACCTTAATGTGATCACCGTAGCGTGCGATCAGTTGTTTGATTGCGCCAACGTGGTCATCGTGGTGATGGGTAATTAAAATCGTGGTGAGCGTTAATGAGTTCGCTTCAATGTATTCAATGCAAGGCGCCGCTTCGCCGGGGTCAACTAAAGCCACTGTACGTTGTTCCGATAGTACAGGTTGCTTAGATAGTTCAGGTTGCTCAGTTTGTTCGATGGCCCAAATATAATTGTCGTTAAATGCTTGAATCGCCGTTATATTAATAGTCATAGAGTTTTTGTTTCGCTAAATGTGCTTAGCTAAGCGTGACCAGCTAAATTCACGTGAGTTTTGGCTAGTATAACGAAATTCGGCAATTAAAAGGCAATTCAGCAAGAGTTAGTCGCAGTGCAGCAAAGTAATTCACAGCGATTTATAGCGAGAAATGAACAACAGGGTGATCACATACGATGAAGTCAGCATTAGCATATCGCGAGCCTAGTTCGCCACAGAATTGGCAAGCCCTGCCAATGGGTAATGTTGTGCTTGATGCGATTAACCAAACCATAGCGCCATGGACTGCAAAGTTTTTTGGTTATCACTTGTTAAAAATTGGTGCGTTAAGTGGTGCGCTTGATTGCCATTTATCACCCATTAATCACCAAATGACAGTGGCGCATTGTCGCACGAATAGCTCAGTGATTGCCGATATTGACGACTTGCCATTTATTGAGCATAGCGTTGATGTATGTTTACTTGGTCATGCGTTGGAATTTAGTGTCGACCCGCACCACGTGCTGCGTGAAGCAAGTAGGGTGCTTATTCCTAACGGCTATATGGTGATTACGGGCTACAATCCGATCAGCTTTGCGGGGCTGAATAAATTAATGCCATATCGCCGCAAGCAGATGCCTTGGCGAGAGCAGTTTTTTACACCGATGCGAGTTAAGGACTGGCTTGAGCTGATGGGGTTTGAGATCCTTGAAGATACTCGTATTTTACATTCTACGTTAGCAGGCCAAACGGCCACTAATCACACTAGCAAGGGTTCACCCAATGGTGATGACAAGCCTGTTCAGCAAGGAAAAATAAAACAAGCTTGGCAAACCTTTGCCCAAGCATACCTGCCCGCAATTGGCAGTGTTTATGTCATCGTTGCTAAAAAACGGGTACATCCACTAACGCCAATTAAACCTAAATGGCGATTAAGGCCTAGCCTGCAGCCTGCCAGAGTGCCGTCGATGAACAGTAATCGTTCACCCCGCGTTTCTAAGAAATAGTACTAAGTTACACTGGCACCACGCCATTTTAATGCTAAGCCACAGGGAAAATAGGGAAATTTTATCTCGATTGAACGTTTCTTAGTTTATAACCTTGCTTATGTCAGTGATCTGTATGCAGCGAATATTGTGCACCATTTTGTGCTTACTCCCTTTGGGTCTTTCGGTTTTTGTGAATAGTGCTAATGCGCAAACATTCGTTAGCCCAAAACAACAAGTCAACTTAGTCGAAGTCTACAGCTCGCAAGGTTGCAGCAGTTGCCCGCCTGCGGAAAAGTGGCTTAGCCAATTCAAAGAAGATCAGCGTTTATTTAGCCAGTTTATTCCCATCAATCTGCACGTTGACTACTGGGACTATATCGGTTGGAAAGACCCCTATGCGCTTAGCGCTTTTACCAAGCGTCAGCAAAACTATCAACGCTTTGGTCATACCAAAAATATTGCTACCCCAGGATTTGTCGTCAATGGCAAGGGCTGGAATGGCTGGTTTTATCGTCAACGTTTGCCAATTGATAACCAACTGGCAGTAGGTGAGCTAAGTGCACAAATTAAAGCGCAAGAGGTTTTGGTGAGTTTTGACGGCGTAAAACCATTACCGCCTTTTGCCCAAGCTCACATTGCAATTTTGGGTTTTGATCAGATAACTAGGGTAACTCGCGGCGAAAACAGAGGCCGTGCATTGCCACATGATTTTGTCGTGATCGATTACCAACAAGCAAGTATAAAAACTGACGGTAGTAAATTAACCGCGACACTTCCTTTGCCACATAGTGGTAAATTCGTCTCAAACAAGAAAGCGATAGTTGTCTGGCTTTCTGAGCGTTTTGATCCTAAACCTATTCAAGCTGTTGGTGGCTGGCTTGAATGATAGGTTTGGCTAAATATTTGACCAATAACGCCAACTTAGGTTTTGATAATTAAACTTATTAACGATAACAACAAGGAATACGACATGGCGATTAACGCACTTAGAACACCAGAGGATAGGTTTTCTGTTTTACCAGCTTTTTCCTATCAACCGAATTACGTGGATGACCTTGACGGTTATGAAACTTTGCGCATGGCATATATTGACGAGGGCGACAAGAACGCAGAGACCACGTTTTTGTGCCTGCATGGGGAGCCTAGCTGGAGTTATTTGTATCGAAAAATGATACCGGTGTTTACAGCGGCGGGTCATCGCGTTATCGCCCCTGATTTATATGGCTTCGGCCGCTCTGATAAGCCCGTTGACGAGGAAACTTATACGTTTGAATTTCATCGCAACAGTTTATTGCGTTTAGTTGAGCGACTTGACCTTACCAATATCACCTTAGTTTGCCAAGATTGGGGGGGCATATTAGGCTTGACGTTACCAATGGAAATGGCTTCGCGTTTTACGCGGTTACTTGTCATGAACACTGGTTTGCCCGCAGGTGATGGTGCAACAGAAGGGTTTTATCGCTGGCGCGGATTTTGTGCCTCAGTACCGGAAATTCCAGTTGGTGGCTTAATTGCAACGGATGCCGGAAGTGCCGTCAATATGCTTGATGTCGTGGCGTATGATGCACCGTACCCAGACAACCGTTATAAAGCTGGCGTTAGGCGGTTTCCGCAATTGGTACCCGTTGATCCAGACATGCCGGGAATTGATTTGACCACTCGCGCCAGAGCATTCTGGTCTAACGAATGGCAAGGGCAGAGTTTTATGGCTGTCGGGATGAAAGATGCGGTGCTAGGGGAAAAATCAATGGAAGTACTGCGCTCATTTATCAAAGGCTGTCCGCCACCGATGAAGCTAGAGCAAGCAGGCCATTTTGTTCAAGAATATGGCGAAGAAATTGCCAAGCAAGCATTAATAGAGTTTGGTTTATAAACCAGTTTGATAACTTGGTGGTAGGTATATATTTTATATTCACTATACCTACCATGACCCAACATGTGACCTAACATTTACGCTGTTAAAGATCGTCGCTGTGTTAGCTTGTATTAGTCGGCTTTAGAATAAATTGAGAGCAATGGAAATTTATGTCGGCCAAAATTAATGGTTAATGACAACGTTTCCTCCGCTTTAAAGTGCTGCTCGATATCTAACGGGCTAATTCGCTCGCCGTTCGCCGTCAGCGCCAGTATGTGCTTTTGATCTAGCATTCGCCATCCGCTGGCTAAATTTCTAATGGTAACCACAGCCCAGCGTTCACCAGCTTGATTACTCATTAAAGCATAGCTGACAATCGCAAAGTCACTTTTGCGAGGCTGACGGTTTTGTTCATTTGGAAAGGCCAGTTCAAAATTTTCGGGTATCAGGCGCTCAATGTTCAAGGCTTGCTGATTAGCGAATGCACTTATCTTGAAAAATGCCAAAAATAGCAGAACAACGAGCAATAGCTTTGGTTTCATCTATGGTTCCTGTTAATTAAGCTTGCAACATACTCTAGCTAAGCCTGCTTAACCTAACCTGAACCGATGCCCGCTATTTAACTTATATCAGGCGAGTATCGTTACTTTAGCGTAGATGGTTTGTTTTTTCGTTTACGACGAACGAGTACAAGCTTCATTAAGCCACCGAACGCCAAACGGATAGGCGCGCCCTCGATGGCTATCACTGGCTTCAACTCCCTGACTCAACTAAACTTGCTAAGTGCGTGTAGTTCCTTCTTTCACGTGTATTTGGATAATATGAAACTCAATACCGATCGATTGAATGCGTTTTATCAGGTGGCATTGGACAAGAACTTTTGTCAGGCGGCTGACAACTTGTTTATTACCCAATCAGCCTTGTCTCAGCGGGTGCTCAAGTTGGAGCAGGAGCTGGGTACCAGTTTGCTGATACGCAGTCCCGAAGGTATTGGTTTGACGGAGCAGGGGAAGATCCTTTTCGAATATGTGTCGGACTTGCAGGCACGCGAGCAAGATGTGTTGAATCAAGTGACTGGGCGCAGCGCCATCGCTAATGGCATTATCCGTGTGGGGGCATTCAGTTCAGTGATGCGCTCGGTGATCATGCCGTCATTATTGCCTTTGATTAATTCTCCCCATCAACTCAAGGTGGAGTTCTTTTCCAGAGAGCTGCGTGAATTACCTCATTTGCTGTTGTCCGGCGAAGTAGATTTCATCGTCGTGGATGCCGAATTCACTGATCCGCGTTTGCAATTTCAGTTACTTGGCCACGAAACCTTAGTGCATATACGTAGCAAAGTCAGCGAGCATCGGCTGGACCCGCCTATATTTTTAGATCATGATGCCCATGATGTCACCACCTTCAACTTTTTTGACAGCCAAGGGATGGCGGATTTTGAGTTCGACCGCTGTTTTTATGATGACGTCTACGGCCTAATAGATGGCGTCCGACTGGGGTTTGGTGAAGCCGTGGTGTCTGAGCATATTATCAAAGACAGTGACGATTTCGAGATCGTCAGCCATACGAAAACCGTCACCAGCCCAGTCATTCTTTGTTATGTGAAAAACCGCTACATGTCGGCATTACAAAAGCAGGTCATTGGGCACTTGCAACAGAATGCGCCTCGTTATTTGTGACCGCCCAGCAAGATTATTTTTTCTCTAATATCGGCTAACTCATTGTATTTATGAGTGTTGAAGTAATTCT
Source organism: Thalassotalea euphylliae (assembly GCF_003390335.1). Taxonomy (NCBI): domain Bacteria; kingdom Pseudomonadati; phylum Pseudomonadota; class Gammaproteobacteria; order Alteromonadales; family Colwelliaceae; genus Thalassotalea; species Thalassotalea euphylliae. The sequence continues at coordinate 2,584,474 of NZ_QUOU01000001.1, read as the reverse complement.
TATAGGGCAATTAAATTTAATAATTGTACCTTCCTAACTGCTGTCATTAAGCTTGGTTTCGTCCAATAACGGAACGGGAAAAAGACGATGGTTAAGCAAATAAACACACTACAACACTCGACCAAATCTCAGGGGCAATCACATGCTACTGCAAAGCGGTATACGCAATACTTTTTAGGGCTGTGCGTCCTGTTCATTGTTTCAGCTGTTTCTTTCTGTCCTGTCACTCAGGCCGCACTAGCAAACGTGTTGCCGCCAATCATCTCTGTTTTGAAATTAAGTGGTTTGACATTCAGTGTTGAGGGGATTGCCTATTTGGCGTTTTTAGGCTTATTGGTGATTGGATTAAACATACGCACCAAGTATCAGGGTTGATACTTGGCAATAAACGGACTGATGCAGAAACCGACACATAACTTTAAATTAGGAAGATTCCATGAAAACATTACAACTTGCGATTAGCGCGGCCATATATTTGCTGTTTTGGTGTGTGTTCACGTATCTACTGGTCTTTTTAGGCGGACCATTCTTTAGCTATTATTTACCCCTGCCGGAAATCATTAAAACCGTAGGAAGTGGCCCGGTGATAGGTAATATTCCATTGTTACCAGCAGTGATAGCTAATGCCTTGCTTATTGTCGCCTTTGGTATACAACATAGTGTGATGGCCAGATCAGGGTTTAAAAAGCTTATCTTAAAATGGATACCTACATCGTTGGAGCGTAGCGTATTTATGCTAGCAACTTGCTTTGTGCTTATTTGGTTCTATCTGGCATGGCAACCGATAGGCATTATGGTCTGGCAAGCCACAGGAACAGCTTCGGTTGTGCTGCAACTTAGCTTCTTCGCTGGTGCAGGTCTGGTGTTGTGGTCAACCTTTATGATCAGCCACACCCAACTTTTTGGCATTGCTCAGGCTTGGTATGCCTATAAAGGCAAATCTATGGCAGAGGATGATTTTAAAACCCCGTCTTTGTATAAAGTTTCTCGCCATCCTATGTATCTGGGCATGTTGATTGTGTTCTGGTCAACTCCTGAAATGACGGTCGGTCATCTAGTTGTAGCAAGTTTGTTCTCTATTTATGTGTTTATTGGCATAGGTTATGAAGAGCGTGACTTATTGGCGAGATTTGGCAAAGCCTACGCCGACTATATGGAGCGGGTGCCACAGTTGTTACCTATCGGGTTAAAGCGAGTGCAAAGTACTAAACAGCAACCTGCAAAAGTCCGTACTTGATTTGTCCACTGATTTGATACTAGATCCTACAAGAGACCGTCTGTATAAGTGGCTGTTTATCATAGTGATAAGCAGCTACTAGAAATAAATGAGTCAAGGTAACAGTAACTAAAGTAGCTAAAGGGCTGGAATCGATGAACGTGAGCATCCAAGTTTTTATAAGTAATTGTTAATGTTAGCTTTTAGATATTTTACATTGATAATAATCTAACCGCTTTCACTTAACTTTTTTGGTACTAATACTTGTCGTTTTTCTTGCCCATAATATACTTCATTGCACCACCAAAAATACCACCTGAAACAAGCCAAATACCGATTTCTGTGAGTATAAACCTGATATCCGTTTGACCTGCAATTATGTTAGGCAAAGACATCACGCAAAACATCATTAGGGCGAACAAGAGTCCCATTCGCCAGTAAGAGGCTTCTTGATGACGCGGCAATGTCTCTATCGTTGCTTGTGCCATTCGACGCTCAGAAAATGCTAGCCATTTATTTTTTAACGGTGTTTTAAACCAACCCCAAAGTGGAAAAGTCACTGCTAGCACTATTAGGCTAGTAAAGTTCCACAAGCAAGGGATTATTTGATGACAAGACGGACAAAAGTAGCCAAACCAATTACCAAAAGCTCTGCTTTTTGACCAAATCAACCCGTGGTGTATGGTGTTGCAATGTGGGCAAGTGTAGAAGTTCAGACCTGATCTAACGATTACCAGTTTAGAACGGGTGTCCGTCAGGTTAGTTTGAACTTAAATTCTTTTCAGTCCAAACCGATTTACCATCAATGAGCGTTTCCATTGGCGTTCTGCCACAGCAGATTTTACCCTGATGGGTTCGTTCATTGTTGTAGTATTCGAGCCATTCGTCCAGATCTTTTTGAAGCTCATCTAAGCTCATATACAAGCGTTTACGGAATGTTACTTGATAGAATTCCTGTAATATCGTTTTGTGGAAACGTTCACAGATACCGTTAGTTTGCGGTGATTTGACCTTTGTTTTTGTGTGATCGATATCGTTAATTGCCAAATACATTTGGTAATCGTGATTCTCGATTTTTCCACAGTATTCCGTGCCACGGTCAGTAAGAATGCGTAGCATAGGAAGGTCATGAGATTCGAAGAATGGCAATACTTTATCATTAAGCGTATCAGCCGCTGTAATCGGTGTTTTCATTGTATAAAGTTTAGCGAAAGCAACCTTCGAATAGGTATCAACAAACGTCTGCTGGTAGACACGGCCAACACCTTTAAGATTCCCCACGTAAAACGTGTCCTGTGATCCTAGATAACCGGGATGCGCGGTCTCTATTTCACCGCAAGCCTCATCGTCTAGCTTCTTGCGCTCAAGTGCCTGAACTTGGCTTTCGGTGAGTATAATGTTTTCTTTCGACACCTTGTCTTCTAGGGCTTTTAAGCGACCTTTGAAGTTGGCTAAGCCATGACGCAGCCAGACGGAACGAACACCACTGGGAGAGACGAAGATGCCTTGCTTGCGTAATTCATTACTCGCTCTGGTTTGCCCATGGGCAGGATATTCGACCGCGTAATCAATAACAGCCAATTCAATCGCTTCATCGACTCGGTTTTTAACATTAGGTACTCGACGGTTTTGATTGAGTAAAGCTTCAACGCCACCTTCTTCATTTGCTTGTTGATAGCGATAAAACGTATCGCGAGATACACCCATCACTTTGCAAGCTTGCGTAATGTTACCTAATTCTTCGGCTAAGTTGAGTAAACCGACTTTGTGTTTAATGACAGGGTTGTTAGTATGAATCATGAGAGTTACCTCTTTGTTTAGTTTGGATTAGACACCCTTAAACTAAACTGGTAACTCTCTCTTTTGAAAGTGAAATGTCAGATCAGATTGAAACTTCTATAGTTCAACTTTACCATTGAGGTTAGGACTAGCAGGTTTGATATACACATGCTGCATTCCCAGATCCTCGCAGTGCCAATGAAACTTAGACTGGAATTCATGACCATTATCTGTGCGTATCATTTTAATGCGGAAGGGAAACTTACCAGCAACGTAATCAATAAAGTCGATGGCACAAGCTTGGTTGTGTTTTTCGTAGACTTTTAATGCTCTGATACGTGTAGCATCATCAATAGCCGTATATTGGAATCTACGAACCTTCTTGCCAGACTTATCTTTGGAGGTCAGAAATTTAACATCAACTTGAACATGGTGTCCGGGGACTTGTTTCTCGTATCGCTTTACCGACTTAACTTGCCGTGTTCTCAAGTTTTGGGGGAGACGGTTGACGCCATGCCTACAAAACACGCTATAAACGCCTGATATAGAAACTTTAAGTCCATGATAGCGAGCTAAATACCAACTGATTTTAGCTTGTCCAAAATGATAGTTTTTACGCAGATATAAGATTTTTTCTTCGATAATCGGGTCAACGCGAACGGCTGGATTTTCAGGGCATGGTTTGGAGTTGATTAGTCCTGCTTCTCCTTTAGCTGCATAATCTTTTTTCCAACGATAAAAGCTATCTCTGGATATCCCCCAGTAACGACAGGTTTTGCTAACGTTTCTGGTTTCTTTTGCGTGGTTTAATATCTTTAGCTTACGTCTAACTTCTTGTTCTTCTTTTCTATTCATTTAAAACCTCAACTAACACATTGTAAATATAAAAAAATGTGTCAGCCAAGATCTAAAGATTCACAGCCTAAAGGTTCACAAATTAAACTAACGTTTATCACCTTCTGATTTTTGGCTTTCTACCACGGCTTCTCTCTCTTTTTTGTATTCTTGATAGGGTTTACCTGCTTGATGGCAATTTTGAAATTCTTCGCCAGACTGGGCGTTTTGAATACAGTCACTCTTTTGGTAGCCCTGACCAAGCTGGTAAAGCTCTCGGTTGCTGCAACCAATGGCAACAGCCAATACAAATACGACTGTAACTAGTCTTAGCATAACCTTTCCATCCATTTTCTAGGGTATTAGCATGCTTTTAATCATTAGCTATTAGGACTGTACACCCGACCTTTAGTTCTATGTTTTTTAATACTCAAATGTAAGCGATGAAAAATCGTGCGACTTGGCTAGCATTAGCACAACATAACACTAGACTTACTAAGGCCTTATCAGGAAATGTGATGCTGATGTAGCGACCGTATATTCAAATTTGAATTGCGATGCGGCGCGAGTGATAGCATGTATCCACACCCAAATACGTCAATTACACACATCATTTACTTCGATTGAGAGGGAGGTCATCATGGCTGATAAAAAACTTTCAAAGCCATCACCCATTACCCAAAAACCATGCGTTGTACCTAAACACACTATTTCTAGGGTTGCGAATAATGAAACGGAGTTAAAAACGGTTGCCGATGCCCAGCGAGAGCGCACCAATTGGGCGGGTTCAATTCTCGGCATCCCGCAAGTTTGGCAGGTAACACAAGGAGAGGGCGTTAAAGTTGCTGTCCTTGACACTGGTATTGACTCTGATCACCAAGACCTAGCGGCAGCAATTATCGATACAGCAGATTTTACTGGTGACGGGATTGAAGATGCCAACGGCCACGGCACGCACTGTGCTGGGGTGATTGGAGCAAGGTTAAACGGTGTTGGTTTTGTTGGAGTTGCGCCAAAATCGGAATTACTCGTTGCTAAAGTGTTAGCCAATAACGGCAGTGGCGCTTATGAATGGATCGCCAATGGTGTCTATTGGGCGGTTGATAACGACGCAGATATTATTTCCATGTCACTAGGTGGGCCAGTGTCTGATCCTGAATTGTATCGCGCGATTCAGTATGCCTTATTTTATGGCGTACATGTGATTTGCGCGGCAGGTAATGACGGTGGTTTAGGCACCAATACCATAGGTTATCCCGGTCGTTACGGCGGTGTCATTACCGTTGCTTCACACGATAGAAATGGCAACCCATCAGGCTTTTCATCAAAAGGCGGGGAAGTGGATGTGATGGCGCCCGGTAGCGATATTTGGTCAACCTACAAAAACGGTGGCTATGCCGAGCTATCAGGTACCTCAATGGCGACTCCATTTGTTGCCGGGTTAGCGGCCTTGATTGTCGCCAAACACAAGCAATCTGGGAGCCATAATACGCCGCTGCACAATAATGAAGACTTGAAAAACCATTTACTGTTTATGGCGGCGCATCCAGGTTATCACGATAATCGTGCGGGCTATGGGCCATTGAATCCGTTTAGCTACTTTGCCCAATAATAGCAGTTCGCTAGGCTGTATTAGGATAAATCACAGCGCTATTCGCAAGGGTAGCGCTGTGCCATTATGGTGATCGACTTAGAGATAATGGCTTTTAAAACCTCTATATCAATATCTGCCAGTTTGTTAATGTACAAGCAAGATTTACCGAGTTTGTGTTTACCCAAGCGAGCAAGCTCGTCTGAAAACTCGTCAAAGCCTGGCATAATATACACGCTAATCGCTGTTTTTCTTGGTGAAAAGCCCGTCACTGGCCATTCTCCACCGCCACTGGTGTTTTGATAACTGTATTTGCCAAAGCCAACAATACTTTTCCCCCACATTTTCGCTGGTTTATGGGTTAATGCGGTCATTACTTCAAGCAGGATTAATCCATCTGACACCTTTTGCGGATGCGCTACGCTCTCAATAAAAGCGTTAACATCGGCATCATTCTCTTGGGTTTTCAATGTCATCACTTCTTCCTTGCGAATTAGGTGAAGAAATTACAAACTTTCCGGCTTAGCGCCGGGGCCAAGTGGCTGACCATAGCTAAACTCAACAAAGTTGCCGTCTGGATCTTTAACACCGCAGTAATAACCAACCGGATAAGGCTCTTGTCGGCACGGCCACACTAAAATATCGTCTTGTTTCGCCTGTGCTGCGATGTCATCAACCGCAGCTTTGCTGGCTAGCGCAAAACCCAAGTGAGAAAAGTCGTTCTCTAGTTGCGCTTTTGCAGGCCCATTGGGGAGGACGACGATAATAAAGTCATTGGCTTTACTTGGCTCGGCTAGCCAAACAATACGTTTACCGTCTGGTCCGTGAGGACGACGATCGCGTACTATGCTCAACCCCGCATAACGTTGATAAAAGCTGACGCACGCTTCTAAATTTGCCACATGCAGGGCGATATGGGTTAGACTGGCATTCATAGCAGCCTCACTAAACTGAGTTAAATAATCATTAGCGGTACCTACAGTATAGAGAGGAATAGTTGAGACGAATGCCTGATAACTTGAATTACACCTTTAAAATACTTGCTCGCGACTGGCACAAACGGCGCAAACCTAATCCCAAAACCAGAGAGCCGCTATCGGTTGAAATACCACACTTTAAACGTGAGCATAACCATATGTGCACTATGGTGGTGACTTATAGTGACAATTCTAAGAAAGAACTTATCGCGCGAGTGATTTACAATCAGTTGGCACAGCGCTGGACTGTTGATGGCATGGAAGTGGCGGTAGAAGTGCTGGAGTGTTAAGCCGCTACTTTATTCAATTAAGACTTAGGCTGAGTCAGCCTAATTTCGCCATCAATATGAACATCTCGTTGTGGGAAGGCGACAACAATCCCCTGTGTATTAAAGGCTTCATTAAGCGCGAAGCGGATATTACTGGCGACTAAACGCAACCCGCCTTCAACATGGGAATTGATCCAAAAGTAGACCTCAAATACTAGCGCATTATCGCCAAACTCTTGAAAGTACACTTGTGGCGTTTTGCCATCTTCCGTGAGGGTTTCTTGTTGGGCATTTGTTACATCCAGCATGAGTTGTTTTACTGTTTGGCAATCGCTGCCATAGGCGACACCAACACTCACCACGCCGCGGATCAATCGGTCGCGTAATGTCCAATTAATAACAGTGTTTTCCAGTAATTTACTGTTAGGGATCAGCATATGCACACCGTCTACCCGCCTTACTCGGGTTGAGCGTGTATTAATTTCTTCGACCACACCTTTAACGCCCTCAACTTCTAGAAAATCGCCAATACGAATAGGCTTTTCACCCATTAATATCCAGCCACTAATAAAGTTATTAATAATATTCTGCGCACCAAAGCCAAAACCTATGGCAATGGCGCCAGACAAAAAGGCAAACGCCGTTATAGGTACGTTGAGCATGGATAGGGTGGTAATAAAAATAACGGCTAAGGCAAGGATATAGAGTAGCCGCTGAATTAAATGCACTAAGTTAGGATCTTTGTCTGCGTTTCGTAATTTTTTGCCCAGCTTTGCGATAAGAGCATGAGCCAGCCAGACACTAACTGCCAACCACAGTGGTACGGCAAGCACTTCGACAACGGTGATCACTCGCTCGTTAAAGGTGAATAGTGGATGATTTAACCATTCTTTGATTTGCACTAACATTTGGTTACCTGCTGCATTGGGGTACCTGTTGATAATTAACCTATATTAGCTCCCGCCTGTGTGGAAATGATGCATTGCTCATAAAAACAATTGGCTAAACAGTCGCATACCTATTAGTGTAGAAAACATTCGAAAAATAAAGAAAGAAACACAAGGAAGAGAGTTTTGAAAATTAACCGACGGAAATGCACTAATGCATTACTTGTGTTGTGTGGCTTGCTAATCACCAGTGGGATTAGCTCAGCGCAGCAATTTGTTGAATCTAAAGATGGTGTTAATTTGGATGATGCCAGCTTTCCTTGGCAGCTGGTGATCGATCGCGGCAAAATTCTCGGCTGCATTTATGATAATAAATACTATTCGCTTGGCTCGATTTTAGTATTGGAGTCACTGCCAAGAAAGTGTGAGCAAGCGTCCGATCGCAATGGCATTTGGCAACAGTTATCCGAATCTGAATTGGCACTGTTTAAACAAAACATCGAAATTCAACAACAGCTTGTGCGTGAATCCACCTATATAGGCGCAGAGCGAATTAATCGCGAGGAAGCGCGCTTAATTCGCTATTTGCGCAGCGTCAAAGAGTTTGCAGATAAGAGTCAAAGTCGTTAGCTTCTAACTGACTTTGGTCAATAAAAAGCTTAATGACCTTGCTTTTTAGAGCTGAAAGTTAAGCATAAACCTAATAACAGGAAGGTGCTCAAGACTGTTGGTTCTGAAACTTGAACTGCATTGTTGATGTTAAATGAGAGGTTTTCTAATATCCCGCTAGAATGTTGGTTACGCAATGCTGGATTTTCAGGGGTAGCGCTAATTTCAACATAATCTACCTTGTCAAAGGCTAGCTGAAAAAAGCTAAAGCCACCGCCGCTGGGCGATGCGGTACTGTTAATACTCTTTGACATAACAACTTGATTTTCAAAGAATGCTGATATTTCCCAAATCATACTTTCATAGCAGCAATCAACTAAGCCGCCCCCAAGTACCCTGAAATTGAGTTTATTGTTGAAGCAAAGCTCATGTTTAGGCTATTTGATTGATTAAATGCAGCAAACCCATTGCCACTCATTGGCCTTTCGCCAAAGGTTGGATCATTATCGACCACCATCCAATCACCACCGAAAGTAACACCATAATCTTGGTATTGATCATTAAGTGTCGTATACCTTCTGGTTTTTACGACACCATTGTCGGTATAGGTAAACGACCTAGTCGAGTCATTGTGGGCGGTTTCTTCATCGAAAGTGATTAAGGTGGCGTTTGTTTTACTTATTGTAAGCAGGGCAACAAGCAGGCAACTAATTATTCCATAGCGCTTCAAATCATATTTCCTTATATTTTTGTTGTTTGATTATTGAACAGTGTTCGAGGTTTCAAATCAGTTAACAATAGAAAATCAAAAATAAACTATTATAAATAATGACTTACCTGTAATAGTAATGACGGATATGAAGCACTTTAGCTTTTACACCGCAATCCTTTAACAATTAAATACGCATAAAAATTTAGTTCAAGACTAAGGTTTGGCTTTGCTGCGCAACCCAAGCTGCTAATTTATCGGGGCTGGTCAGGTAAATCGTTTGATAGCCGGTTTTAACAAAACCAAGTTGGCTTAGTTGTTTCAAGCTTTTCGATATTGATATTCGGCTGACGCCCAACTGCGCTGCAATTTGCTCCTGAGATATGGCAACCGCTTTGTGTTTTTGGGTTTCTCGGGCGATGAGTAAGAGCAATTTGGCTAATCTACCTGCTAACGGTAAGCGCTTTAAATCATCAATGGTTTCAAGGCTTTGGTGTAATCGCTTCGACAGTGACACCAAAAGTGCGTGAGCAAGTGCTGGCGAGTTGGTCAAAGCTTGTTTGAGTACTGAACCCGATACATAACCTAGCTGTGTATCGCCAACCGCCTCTGCGGTATGGGTTCGAGGCAAGTCTGCAAATACCACGAATTCGCCAAAGCTTTCTCCCGGCAATAATAATTTACTGAGAAAATAGCGCCCATCATTACCATAATTGCCCATTTTAACTGCCCCTGACAGCACTATGCTCAGCCCATCTCCGTGATCTCCTCGTTGATGAATTAGCTCACCGTCTAGAAAGCTTTGTACTTGTTGAATTTCACTTAGCTCCACTAGCGCTTGCTGAGGTAATACGCCCATAAAGTCGTGGGCTGTTTCACCTTGATTAGCATGTTGATTTGAAGACATAGCAGTATTTTATAAATGTAAACTAGTTAACATTTATAAAGTGAATTTGCTGTTATAACAATCCCTAACAAGGTTATTTGGCTTAACCTTATTCTCTCACTCATGAACTATCAGATGCGTTAGCCGTCGGCATAAGGGCTAATGTTGATAGTTATTTGATAAAGGATTTTTTAATGGCTCAAATCAGTACATTCAAGGGAAAACAAATTCGGCAAGGCCTACAATTGCTCTTGGCGGCACTTTTATTAACTGGCTGTGATTCACCACAAACAAGTCATGATCAAGTGAGTGAATTTACTCGCCACCACAACAAAGCGGTATACAAAGCCTTACCCTTTGATGATAAAACTGATTTCGAGCAGGCTGAGCGTGGACTGATTGCACGAGATCCGCAATTGTCTATTTCAGACGAGCAGGGGGCCGTACTCTGGCAAATAGGTGACTATGACTTTGTCAAAGGGGATGCACCAGATTCGGTTAATCCTAGTTTATGGCGACAAGCCAAACTTAATGGTATGCACGGACTTTATCAGGTCACTCAAGGTATCTATCAGATTCGTGGCTATGATATTGCGAATATGTCGTTAATCAAGGGGCAAACTGGTTGGATTATTGTTGACCCGTTAACTGCTTTTGAGTCAGCACAAGCGGCGTTGGCAATGGCGCAAAAACACTTAGGCGAGATAAAAGTCACAGGCTTAATTCTCACGCATAGCCATATTGATCACTTTGGCGGTGCGCTGGCTGTTATTAACCCTGAATTAGAGCCTAACGTTCCTGTGATTGCGCCAAAGCACTTTATGGCGGAAGCCACATCAGAAAATATTCTTGCCGGTGTCACCATGGCACGTCGCGCTGGCTATATGTACGGCCGCAACTTAGCTAAAAGTGCGACGGGCAAAGTAGATTCTGGCCTAGGCAAAGGCTCGGTGTTTGGGCGTATGGGGGTGGTGCCGCCAAATCGGTTAATCGACCAAACCGGGCAAACGTTAACGATTGATGGTGTTGAGTTTGAATTTCAATACACGCCAAATTCAGAGGCCCCCGCTGAACTCACCTTTTATTTACCTCTGCACAAAGCGTTTGCTGGCGCTGAGTTAGTGTCTCGTCAAATGCATAACCTGTATACCTTGCGCGGTGCGAAAGTCAGAGATGCGCTATCGTGGAGTAATCATATTGAGGATGCTCGTCGGCTGTTTAGTGATGCAGAAATATACTTTGGTAGCCATCATTGGCCAATTTGGGGAAATAGCGCAATCGACCAATTTTTGCGAGGCCAACGCGATATTTATAAATTCATTCACGATCAAACGCTGAGATTAAGCTACAAAGGCTTAACCCCCAGTGAAATAGCGGAAACACTAACACTACCCGACACACTTGCGACGTCATTTTCGAATAGGGGCTATTACGGCACAGTTAGCCATAACGCCAAAGCGGTTTATCAAGCGTATTACGGCTGGTATGACGGTAATCCGGCAAACCTCAACCCGTTGCCACCAGCAGCGAGTGCTAAGAAGTACATCACAGCAATGGGCGGTGAGCAAGCTGTGCTTACACTGGGAGAAGCTGCCATTGCTAATGGAGAATATCGCTGGGCGGCAGAGTTACTTAACCACTTAGTCTTTGCCAATGATAGTGAATCAGCGAAATTGTTGCTTGCTCAGGCATATCAACAACTGGCGTATCAAGCAGAGTCGGCACCGTGGCGAGATTCCTATTTAAGCGCCGCACAGGAACTGACTCAAGGTAAGAGCACGAATGTGATCAGCTTAACCATGATGCGAGACTTGCTTGAACATGCCCCTGTGCCCAGATTTTTTGATGCGATGGCAGCGACATTAAATGCTGATGATGCGCAGGGTGAAGTACTAAGCTTTGTTTTCGAACTTACCGATCGCAACGAAAAGCATGTGTTATGGCTTGAAAATTCGGTATTACATCATCGCCCTTATGATGGGCAAGAGGCGTTAGAGTTCGAGGTAAACGCGCAAATCCGCATTAGTCATTCGTTGTTTATGGATATTGTTCTTGGCGAAGCCAGCTTGTTAGATTTAGCGGGTTCTGACGAGCTAAGCATTGAGGGCAGTACGATTGATCTAGTTGGTTTCTTAGCCATGCTCGACAAACAAAAAGAGCCGTTTAATATCGTTGAGCCATGATTTACTTTGGGCTCAATTGAGTCCAGCTCAATAGCCACTTACCTTATCAGGGTCACTTGATTAAGTGGCCCTTAGTTTTTTAAGTGCGTGCCAAGTGCAACTTACTTTATATGACACAGCTTGGTGCATAGTTATTAAGGATGCTTTGGGCTAGGGGCGCGTTGTTCCAGCTTATTAATATGTAGATCGTCTCGGTCGATCACTTGTCCTCCGAGAATAATTTTATCGATATCGTCGTAGGCGTTGATAGTTTTAAGGGGATTACTGTTTAACAGCAATAGGTTTGCACGCTTGCCTTTTTCAACGGTGCCATAATCCTGCGATAAATTATAAAGGCTGGCATTATTTATCGTCGCAGCCGCCAAAATACCTGTTAAATCAACACCTGCCTTGTGCATATCGGCTAATTCCCAGTTGGTCGCTAGCCCAGGTTGAGAGGCAAAAGTTGGTGCCGGCGGTGTATCAGACCCCAGCAAAATAGTAGCACCATGATCATATAAATGCTTGAGGACTCGCTGACCGTTGATTTGCTTCGCACTGAATCGCTCAATGATTAGTTCGACAGGTGGCTTGCCCCAGTCTTTGTGCATTTCAACATTAAACCATTGGCCTGCGTTTGATTGATACCAAGCTATTTGCCACGGAGGTAATACGGTTTTGTATTCAGTTCGGTCGATATGGTTTTCAACCATTAGATCAGTCAATGATCGGATAACATTTAACGTTGGTTGATAGGCGATATCTTGGTTAAGAATTTTGGTGAGAACACGGCTCACTTTAGGGGGAAGCGCTGCTTCAGTTGATAACCCTTGCTCTTCTAACCAATTCCATAAACCATGCCCCATTACTGAAATCTCAGCGTTTGCCGCAATATCCTGCATATCGGTTGCATTGGCATGTGCCATGGTCGGTAAGTTGAGTGTTTTTGCGTACTGTGTAAGCTCATTTAGTGTCGCTTCACTTACCATCGGTATGTTGTCAGCCAAATCAAAGCCGTTTTCAATATACACTTTTGCACAGACAGCGCCGTCATTTTTTAATCTTAACAAGCTTTGTTTGGCTTGATGCGCATGGGTTATCGCCTCAGTCGTTTTAGGATCTGTGTATTGGGCTAGGTAGTAAGGACGTTCATGATGCAGGTGTTTATGAGCAATGCCTTGAGCGTTGTAGCCATTAAACACAGGCATAGCGCCACAGAAAAATGCATCAGGTGTTAAACCACTCTCATGAAACCGCTTGATACCGTCTTTAGTGTTTGACGGATCGATAACTTGCGTAACGCCATAATACAAATAATTAGTGCCTTGTCTGGCAAGAAAAGCTGATTGCATATGCGTAGCATTGGCGTCGGAAAAATTTATCCCTGGCATGGTTTTTAAGTGAACATGGCTATCGGTTAATCCCGGAATAAGGTATTGGTCACTGCCATCAATCACCAATTTTGCTTTTGGCGGCTTTGTTCGGTTGCCTATTTGGCTAATGCGATTTCCTTTGATTGCAACCCAATGATTGGGTTTGACACTTATTTGATGCTTATTAATAGGCGAAATGATTGTCGTACCTTCAATCACCACATCAACGTCAGCTAAACTGGCCGAGCTCATATTAACTGAAGCAGCACTGACTGAGCTTGAAAAGGCTGAGCAATAAAAACACGTTAGTAATGCGTAGCTTAAAACTTGTTTTTTCATGAAATTCTCCTGTTAAAGGCATGACCTTAATAAAGGAGAGAATTCTGTATCTAAGTTATCTATAATAATTGTCTAAAATTTTTCTAAAATAATTAAAAAACAATACTATTCAGTTGTTTAAGTGGTCATTAATGGAATCGTTTCAGCTTGGGAATTGGCGTGTTTCACCAAGGTTAAATCAATTAACGCTCGAGAATAGTGAGCAAAAACTCTCCATTACGCCCAAGTTAATGCAACTTCTGCTGGTGCTTGTTGAACACAAATATCAACCTATTGGATTAGAAGAATTAATTGAAAAAGTATGGCCGCAGCGTGTAGTCGCTGATAGTTCGGTTTACCAAGGTATTGCTCAGTTACGTAAAGTGCTTAGTGCGGACGACCAGCACCAACAATACATTGAGCGTATTTCAGGGCAGGGCTATCGAATTGCGCCGGATATCGCGATTGAAATTTATACCGATGAGTCAGGCACGTTAGACTTAACGCCTAGTTCACAGAACACTTCTCACTATAAAAACTACTGGTTGCTCGGCATTTGCACATTGTTGGTTGTGGCTGCATTGGTTATCGCCGTCAATATTCAGAGTTATAGCCCCAAAAGAGAGGCTGACTCAACGCAATATTTTGAGCAATTTACGTTAGCAAGTCATTTGCTCTCTCAGCAAAATGTCGCACAACTAGAACAAGCGAAACAAATTTATCTAGAGGTCATTGAGCAAGACAGTGAGAATGCCGAAGCACTTAACGGGTTGTGCAATAGTTATCGAATGTTAGCGATATATGGCAGTGTTACTGAGATTGAGCGAGACACCTTGTGCCACCCCTTGTTAGAAAAAGCGTTTGCTCATGCTCCTAATAATGCACAAGTTTTGGCTTCTGTGGCACGCCAGCATTTTGAGCAAGGCCAAATTAGCCAAGCCCAAGCCTTGTTCGAGCAGTCTTTGGCAATAAACCGTGATGACGCCATGACTTGGCATTGGTATGGTCGCCTGAAACGCAATCAGAATAAGGTGGCCGATGCGCTAACGGCCCATCAACGTGCATTTAAGCTTGCACCGAATGATCCCATTGTACTGCGCGGGCTAGCATATGCTTATTTAAACAACAGAGATTTAACTAATGCGCGCAAGTACTTTGAACGCAGCGTTGTAATTTCCCCTAACTTTAAACACAAAGCCCTGTATGAACTAGATTTTTACCCATTGAACCAATCGCGAGCTGCGCACTATTTAAACTGGTACAGACAACATCAAGAAAGCTACGTTAAAAAATACCCAGCACACAAACTTAGCCACATTTTGTTTTTATTAAGTTTAAATCAAGGAGTGCTTGCACAAGAAATTTTTGATCAGTTTGCTGCTGTTAATAGCGTGCCGCAGCACTTTTTACTCTACGCTAAGGCATCTCTGGCTTGGTATCATCAAAAACCAAACGCGGCGCTTGTTTATTTGCAGCAGCGCTATCGACTAGCGCCTGAGCAAAATCATTTTGTGATGCCTTATTTATTCGCTTTAGTTCAGCTTAATCATGCTGAAAAAGCATTAACGTTATTTAAAAAGCACTTCCCAGAAATAGTTACTCTCAAGCAGGTGACAAACGAAAATAGAGGGCAATATTTATTGCTTGCTAGGCTATATAAAGCGACAGAAAAAAATCGTTTGTATCAAGACGCCTACGAGCGGCTACTAGCGTTAGAGCAAGAATCTACGTTTAGTATCGAGCACCAGTTACGTTGGAATGCGTTAAGTGGTGATGACGCTAACAACGTCGATTTGCTCAACAAGTTATTGAATAGCGGTTGGTTACCTGATTTTAATGACAATATGTTCTCAATTGAGCGCTATTCAACACTTGCGGGCTCGAATCACAGTGCAAAAAGCTGGTTGGCTAAGTTAAGTAATATTCAACGTTGTATTTGGCAACATACGCAATGTGTAAAAAATTGATGTTTGCCTGCGACGGTAAGTCGCGCTTACAAATTCATAATTGAACCAACTGTATTTACTAGAAAATTTACTAATACAAGTGTGAGTTGATGCAATCACATTGCAAAATTACGACAGAAATATTTCAAATACGGCTTTGTGTCTCTAAAGTTTTGTTGTATCATGCCCGCCCAATCGAATAGCAGCAACGCTGTGCATTTCAATTAACTCACTCTATTTATTTCTCGTCCATCTGCTTATGCAGTCGGCGGTTTTGCGTGCGCATAAGTTTTATGACCAGAAATAGTTAAGCCGAGTTGGTGAATGAAACTGCTGCATTTATTAAGGTTGGTACTCACCCGGAAGAGTTAAAACCTCACAAAAAAAACACTACATTTTTTATTGAGGACAAGCATGAACACCACTAAGTCGCCATTCAATCTGCACCGTACTTTAAATCCTATTTCAGCCGCCATTACATTAGCCGTAGCCGGATTTGTTGCCACTCCTGTACTAGCGGAAGACGCTGATACTAATTCAGACATTGAATCAATCACAGTAACAGCAACAAAGCGCTCTCAGGTTATTTATGAAGTACCAATTGCCATCAGTGCATTCTCTGGCGATGCGTTAGCGTCTCAAGGTATTAGCGACATTACCGATGTTGGTAAGTTTGTGCCAAACCTAAACATTACCGGTTTCTCAGCAGGTCACAACTCATCAGCGAACCCATTTATTCGTGGTATCGGTTTGCAAGACCACTTGATTACCACAGACCCGGGGGTGAGTGTTTACGTTGATGGTGTTTACTTAGGTCGTCAGGTTGGTCAAAACTGGAACCTTCAAAATATCGAGCGTATTGAAGTACTGCGTGGTCCTCAAGGTACTTTATACGGTCGTAACTCAATTGGTGGTGCAATTAACATCATCACTAAACAACCAGACGAAGAAGCAATCACTAAAGTTAGCACAGAAGTGGGTACCCGTGGTCGAGTAAAAGCAAGCATCTTTACTAACCAGGCGATTACTGACAACTTGGCAATTAACTTCAATTTAGGTTACAACCGTCGTGGTGGTTTAGGTGAGTTTATTAACCTACCAGATGCCAAATACGATGTCGGTGAAAACCGTGAATACTATGGTCGTTTCTCTGCGAAATACACAGTAAATGAAGATCTATCATTCACGTTAACCGCGGATATGAATGATGGTGAAGGTGGTACGCGTCCTTACACTACGTTAATTGACGAGCTGCCAAATGGCCGTTACTACCAAAGTGGTTTACGTAACTCAGACGTTACCGCTGATCCTTATGACAATGCCAGTGGCACGATTGAAACCTCAGAAGTCAGCAATGAAGCGGATGGCTTCTCACTGACGGCAGATTACAACATTACTGATGAGTTAGGCGCTAAGCTCATTTTCAGTAAGCGTTCTTCTGAATACAAAGCAGGTCTTGACGACGATGGCACCATTGTTGCGCTAGATCACTTCCCAGAGCGCGGTGAGGCAGACCAAACCTCTGTTGAATTGCAATTTAATGGCTATGTTGGTGATGTCGATTTCGTCACGGGTTTATACTGGTTCGAAGAAGAAGGTAGCAACCGCCAAGATGCTTCAGAAGCGATTTTCAATGGTGGCCCAACTAAGCTTGAGTTAGATCAAAAAACAACAAGTAAAGCGGTATTCTTAAATGTAGGCTACGACTGGACTGACGAATTACGTGTTACTGGTGGTATTCGTTACACCGAAGATGAGAAAGAAGCATCGGCAAACGTATTCGATCCTGTCGGTACGGTATTTTCTGAGCGTGATTGGGATGAATTCTCTTGGGAATTAGCGGCAAACTATACTTTTGATAGCGGCTTAAACTGGTACGGTACCATTCAAACTGGTTACCAATCAGGCCAGTTCCCAGCACGTCCATACTTTTTAATCGGCCAGTTCTTTGCTGAAGGTGGCTTCGACAACCTTGAGCAAGCTGCAGCTGCGGTTCAAGCGAATAATGGCTTTTTAGCAAGTGACAACATTAGCGCAATTAACTATGAGACTGGTTTTAAAGGTCAACTAACCCCTGATTTCAGCATGAGTGTTGCGTTCTTCAACACTGAATATGAAGATTTACCGTACCAAGTAAACACCGCTACGGATGCCGGTTTTGACACAAACAACTTAATTGTTGAGCAAACTTCTCGTGGTATTGAGTTTGAAAGTACTTACTCAGTAACGGATAACTTTACGTTACACACGAGCTTTGGCTTTATGGATGTTGACGTTGATGAGCAAGACGGCATCAAGCCAGTTGCACCATTAACGCCAGATTTGACGGCATCAATTAGCCCATCTTACGAGTTTGCACTTGAAAACGGTGCCCTGATTACTTCGCGTATGGATATTTCTTACCGCGACGAAATGTACGGTGAGCCAACATCAGATGCACGTCGTATGACGGAAATTGAAAGTCGTACCACAGTTAATTTTGACATCAAGTACGCGCCCGCAGGTGCTGACTGGGATATCTCACTATACGGTCGTAACATTTTTGACGAGCGCTACGAAGATGCACGCTTAAACACAGGTGATTACATCTTAGTGATCATGAGTAACGATGCGAGCGAGTTCGGTTTACGCTACTCTGCAACTTTCTAAGCTCAGTCGCTAAAGCATAATTTAGCTTAAAATAGCGAAAATTAGCTCTCGTATAATTAAAGCCAGTTAGCGGAAACGCTAACTGGCTTTTTTAGTGCTGCTTATCGACTAAAAATTGTATTTTACGGTTGCGTTAACCGAGCGACGAACACCAGGGAAACAATCGCCACGGAACAGGCAAGATGTTTGGTAGTCTTTGTCGGTTAGGTTACGCACGTTTAGGGCAAAATCTAAGTTCGCACTGAAAGTGTAGCCCAGCATTAAATCTGCAAGCGTGTAATCTGGTGTTACGTATCGCACAGGGGCAATATTCAACTCAGAGACACTTTCACCGACGTGGCGAACACCCGCACCGATGCGAAAACCTGGTAATAAGTTTTCAGGTTGCCAAGTAACCCAAGCAGATACTGTGGTATCTGGAATTGAAGATAACTGCAGGCCGTCTTGGTCTTCTGTGTCTAAGTCGGTGTAAGCTAGTTGAATATCAAATTCGCCCACTTGGAACTTACCTTCAAACTCAACACCTTTAAGCGTTGATTCACCTTGCTGCTGACCTTGCTGACCTTGCTGACCCGGGAAACTGTTTGGATCTGGTAAGTTGGTAATGTCGATTTCAAAGTAAGCTAAGGTAAAGAAACCAGGGAAACTGGTTGGTTCATACTTAGCACCAATTTCGATCTGTTCAGCTTCTTGTGGTTCAAGTTGTTCGCCCGTATCCGTCAAACCAACAACGGTTTCAAACGATTCTGAATAGTTGATATAAGGTGAAATACCATTATCGAATTTGTACAACAGACCACCACTTAACGATAAGGCATCATCATCTTGCGAGCTGTTTTGGGCTGTATCGCCAATATCGCTGCGCGTTTTGTTATCAACGCTGTCGTAACGCGCGCCAAGGGTAATGCGCCAGTTATCAACTGAGATTTGATCAGAAAGGTAAATACCTAAATCTTCGACTTGATTGGTAGGTTGGTCTTGGTAAATGGCATCGAAAATTGCTTGATCAGGAGCACCAGTGTATAAAGGATTCGCTAAGTCTAATACATAGCGAAAATCGCCAGAAAGTACGCCACCGCCGGCGTAGTTACTGCGATTGCTATCGGTCTCAATATCTTGGTATTGTGCGCCAACTAACACTTCGTGCGATAAACGACCAGTGTCAAATTCGCCAGACAAGCGTACATCAAATGCGTACTGTTCAAATCGGTTATCAGCTTGGTAGAAAGTACGCGGTACAGTGGTATCGGTAAAGCCAGTAGGCACACCTGCAGGCACTAAACCTTGCTGAACGAGTAAATCATTGAGGTAACGACTGCCTAGTTGCGGGTTAAAAGTTGGCCACGCTTGATGATAGTCGCCTTCACCGTCACGCCACAGCGCAGTAGCGTTTAAGGTAAAATCATCATTAATCATATGTTCAACAAGCATGGTTACCTGTGTCGATTCAGTTTCAATTTTATTGAAGCCTGGCTCGCCCGCGTATACGTTGCTGTTTAAGAAGCTACCATCGGCAAGTGGTGTTAATGTGCCTTGTACGGGTAAAAATTGTGCAGCGGTATCGGCATCAGAATCTTGGTACAAGCCAATCAATGTGAGCGTCGTATCTTCTGATGGCATAAAAGTAACCGAAGGCATTAAAACAAGTGTGTCGTCGTTTACTTCTTCAATTTGCGTTCCTGAATCGCGGTATATTCCCACAAGTCGCCCCTGTAGCGAGGCATCATCGTTTAATACACGATTAATATCTACGCCTAGCTGTTGGCGATCGTGGTTACCAATTTGTGCATAAATTTCACCGAAGTTTTCAGGGCGAGGGGTTTTACTCACGTAGTTAATGATGCCGCCCGGCGAGCCTTGGCCATAAAGCACGGATGCAGGGCCACGCAGAACTTCAACTTGTTCAAACGTGTAAATTTCTGCGCGCGGTGAGTTGTAGTTGCCAAATTGCTCCTGAATAGAGTCGCGATAACGTGGCGCTCTTAAACCGCGAATCGAAATATTATCGACACGTGTCGCAAAACCATTGCGCTCGGTGGTAATCCCCGGCATGTAAGATACCATTTGAGAAAGGTTTAATGAGCCTTTCTCTAATGCTGCGTCAAGGCTTTCAATTGATACTGAGCGCGAGGTCTCAACAATCGGTGTGTTTGATTTTGTCGCACCAAAGCGAGAGACCGAACCTGTTACCGTAATGACTTCGATTTCATCTTCACTCGCAGGCAGGTTATCTGCCTGTGCGATACCAAATGAAGAGCCAATGGCGAGAGAGAGCAGTGCGATTGGAAATTTTTTGTTTTTAGTATTCAACCTTAATCCCTTTAACAATAAAAGTGTGTTGTTATGGATGCTTTACTTATTTGTAAAGTGAGTGTTAGCTTGGGGTTGTCTGCGGAAGCACAAGCACCATTACAAGCTAGGAGCACAATTTAGGGGTGCAAGTGACGAGTAGATGTGAGGAAGATAAGTGTGGAATTAAACAGGCGAGTGCGTGTTAAGCCTGTTTAATTTAAAAAGCAAACCTATTGTTGCAAGGTTTACTTTGTTATTGCACTGGAAATAGCGGGTGTGATCAGGAAAGGCTAACTCAATTACGGGGACATTTTTATTGCCTATCCACATCACCCCAATAAACAGTGAAATTTATCTAGAACAGGCCGAAATTAGTCGAAAACATAAGGGCAACCGCCAAAAGAGTTCATGGTTTCAGACCAGCGCCAAACGTCGTTCGCTCGGCGCCAACGGCTATGATAGAACTCCATCAGGCATGAGCCTTGCTTCAACTCAATCAACAAAGTGTCACCTTCTTTTACTTGCTTATAAGGGGGATAAGTATCGGTTTTTCCCCAAGTCAGCCCGCTTTTTGAAGCTGCATACCTTGCCCAAAAAGCTTCTACATCTGCTCCTTGTGTCCAAACGATAGGCTGCTGGTTATCACTACTTGCTACTGAATTGGCTGTAGCGCATGACGTTAACAAAAAACAAAAACTTAAAAACAATAGGGCGGTTTTCATATTGAATTTCTCTATGATCGTGAAAACTATCACTGATATTACTATTTACTGGCTTGTTAACTAAGTGTTTTAACAAATTAATTGATAAGTGGCGGCGGGACGCGCTTAACTATATTGCTTGTGTTGCTTAAAGCTCAGAGCGACACCAACCAAAGACAAGAAACCGCCGATAGCAGATGTCATAAAAAATGGCGTCACAGTCAGGTTAATGTTGCCCTGAAAACCAGCAGCAAATGCAGAAGTCATCGCATTGACCTGCATTGTGTACCCAACCGAAGCAGCGATTATGATAATCGCGCCAGAGACAATAAGAGCAATAACTATTTTACTATCCATAAAAGATCCTTTTTTAATATTAAACAAACGATTAATGGGCTGATACTTGCCCAAGCGCAAACGGCTTTGACAAATGCTTACTTAGCGCCGACTGAATGTCAGTTATTGGCACTGTTTCGATCTTTCAATTCTAAGGTTTTTTGATCAAACCGAATTTGCAGTGGCAGGTTGTCTTTCCATGCCCCTACGTGTATATGAGGGTTACATGAGTAACCATTATTGCCAACCTTCGCAATGCTTTCCCCAGCTTGAGCAAGCAAGTATATTTCTGCCAAATCCCACCTCATGGCTTTTGGGAAGAGGGGGGGAGCCGACAGTAATGTAACTCGAAAGTATATTGTGAAACCATCACCTTCGTCTTTGCCCAAGAACAATTGAGTAATTTACAAACAGCTTGGCTCGGTCTATCGTAGGTAATAACAGCACTAATAAAAATTAAATCAACAGGATAACAATATGTGGAAATGGATTGGTGCAATTTTAGTGGCCATTATCGCGGCAGGCGTTGGTTATTGGTTTAGCCTTGATAAAAACATCCGTTACTTGATGTTAAACCAGCCGGAAAATACCAATGTTTTACTATGGACTACTGCGCAGCGCGATGCTGGCTTTCAAACACTCGAACAATTAAATGTTATTCCTTTTAATGTCATTGAGAAAGGTGAACGCCCTCACTCGCTGTCGTTAACACAGCCGCTAGAAGTTTCAGACAGCGCAATCGATAAATTTTTTGAAGAGCAGCGTATTGCCGCTTTGGTGGTACTGCAAAATGGACAGCTTCGCTATGAAAAATATGGTCTAGGGCTAACTAGCAGCGATAAGTGGACGAGCTTTTCGGTTGCCAAATCGTTTACCTCAACCTTGGTTGGTGCTGCGATTAAAGATGGTTACATTAACAGCCTGCAAGATAAAATCACCAACTATATTCCTGATTTAAAGGGCAGTGTTTATGATCAAGTTACGATAGAGCAAGTGCTGACCATGACATCGGGGGTGGCTTGGGATGAAGATTATTACGATCCTGACTCAGATGTGTCGAAATTCAATTTTCATACGCCAGAGCCGGGTTTGGACGCCACAGTCAGTTATATGCGCCATCTTGGCCGCGCTAAACCAGCAGGTTCCGAATTCTCATATAGCACAGGCGAGACGGGGTTAATTGGTTTACTGGTGAGCCAAGCCACCGGGAAAACACTGTCGAGTTATTTGTCAGAGAAAGTATGGTCACATTTGGCCGTGCAAAAGGACGCCTCTTGGCTACTCGGCCCAACTAATCACGAAATTAGCGGTTGCTGCATTCAAGCAACGGCGAGAGATTTTGCCTTATTTGGCGACTTTGTCTTGAACGGTGCACAAGTCAATGGCACGTCTATTGTTCCTGAAAACTGGTTTGCTAAAGCAGCATCTAATCAAGTTGAGTTGGATGAAGGCGAAGGTTACGGTTTTCAATGGTGGACGTCAGCAAAAGGTCACTTTGAAGGAAAAGGTATTTATGGCCAAGGGTTATTTGTCGACCCTGAGAACCAATTAGTTGTTGCTGTTAATGCTAATTGGGAAGGGGCGATGACACCTGCAAGCTACCAATCAAGAAAAGCTATGTATCAGTATTTTGTGAATTTATTGAACAACAGCTAAGGAGAAGGCGAGTTGTGTTTGATGAGGCATTTAAACAACAACTCAATCATATGTTTTTTATAGTCAATAATTTGCACCACGTTTTAGCGCTTAAAGTTACTTTTAAACGTTAAAGGATGGTGCTTGCGAACTGAGAACAGGCTAAAACTCATATTTAGTTAGCTTTTGTGCATCACCGCGAGTTAAATATGTCAATCTATGTTGATTGCTGAGCGATTGGTAGCTGAGGCAACAGACGGTTCAATTTGTATTGCACCTCATTATTCGAAAGTAATAAATCACTAGCGATTGCAGAAAATACTGGCAAGGTGCCAATAGCTTCTAAACCAATGCTAGGTTCATACAAAGCTTTAAGTTGATTTATAGACAAGCCAGGCTTCTGAATAGTAAGCTTAGTATGTTTATGGCTCTGTCTGGGTACTCAATGTCATCAACACTTTCAAAGGATTGATATAATGCGTCTAATGAATATTCGTTGAAATTCAAGTCCATTTGCGGCTCCGTTGTGTAAAATTAGCCCTGTTAAAAAAACGCTAGCAACTAATATTGCTATTTTGCATTAAGCCATACTCTCGTTCTCGATATGTTGACTTATTTAGGTTGAATGAAGTGCCAAACTTACTATTACAGTTTTAGCCGTACCTTGTTGAGTTTCAACCATAAGCTTTAGCTGATTCAAAGATTTCGATGTTAAGTATGACTTAGCTTTAGTGGCCGGACAACCAGGAATTTGACAACCCTCTATCGATTTAACTTTATCTCCGACCTTTAAGCCTGCTTTATCAGCCGGAGAATTCGCTACTATTTCTTTAGCAACAAGTTCATTGACTTTAGGATCGAAAAAACCGCTGGCCGAATACGACCATGTTACCCCCATTTTTATCCTTTCTGATGCGAAAGAGGTGTGAACTATCGGTAAGAGAATCAGCGTGATGATGAGTTTGATGTGGCGCATTTTCTTCCTTGCATGCATAAAAGTATCCAATTTACATTACAATTTAGTAATGTGCTTTTAGTTTTATCTTAATGTAAACTATTGATATTAATGATTTATTAGGCAGTTGGGTGAGCTGACTGTATCCCATATTACTTTATTGATGGTGTATTGATGTGACCTAAAACAATACTAGTTTTCATGTGGAATTTTAGTTGCTTGCCATGCAATCACTTGCCAAATACCATTGCGTTTTAACAAGGTGCCAGTATTAAAGTAGGTTTGTTTTACTTCTGTTGCGTTCGCATTTTCTTTGTGCATCAGTTTAAATGCAACTATCGCGGTTGAGCCGTAAATACGAATATCGGTTTGTTCAGCCCAGTAAAGCGGTGGCAGCGTTTTATGACTTTCCTTGGTGTGTTCCATTGCTGTGGCTTTTAAATCAGCCTCAATACCTTCAATAATGTGGGCCTTATCAAATCTTGCACCAGATGAGCTAGTGTAAATAAGATCATCAGCCCAAAAGCGTTGATGATTTTTCAAATCGTCGTTAATGGTATTGGCTAAAAAGTCGTTGAGCAGTTGGTTGATCACCGCTTTTTCTTCGCCAGTTTCATTGGCGTAAGCCGTACCAAATAAAGTACCGAAAAATGGAGTTAATAAGATAAGCAGTAAAGCGAAGCGAAGTTTATTCATTGGTAACCTTTTCTAATTTTTAGTTTTATTCTTTAGTTGTGTTATTAAGCTTTGGATTTGAGTCGATTTAGCGTGCGTTGCTTTTAGTTTTCAGCTTTGCGCAAACTTAATCAGCTTTGGGCAACTGGAGTAACTGGCTGTTTTTCTTCCATTATGCCGATTAGATTATCATCAGGATCGCGGATAAAGCCAATCCATAAATCGTGATCTGGCATTTTAGCGGCAAACGCCGGTAGACGCTCAATAGTGACGCTTAGCGTGCTTAACTGCTCGAAATATTGCTCTATATTCGTGGTGTGGTAGTAGATGACGGATGTTTGATGATCTCGCTCACTGCCTTGCAGCGTTGTCAGCATTAAGCGAATATCACCAAGCTCAAGAAACGCTAGGTTGGGTGGTACTTCAAAAGCAAGCGGGATATTAAGAATCTTATGGTAAAAATTAACCGCTTTCGGTAAGTCGCTAATCGCGATAGCAATTTGTTTGATTGATAGATTATTGGCAGATAGCTTACTGGCGTCTTGTTGTGTAGGTTCCATCATCGAAATTATCCCAAGGCACTTATACTTGATGACAGCATAGTTAATATTGTTGAAAGTATAAATGCCAGAGTCGTTATTTGTCCGGGAGGAGCTTATTCAGGTACTAGCATATCCAGTGTGTAACTCGATTGCTCAGTGCCCAATAACGTTTTCAGTTGCGGCAGTGCGCTTTCAAGTTCGCTAGCTAGCTGCCAAGGAGGGTTAACAATAAACAATCCCGTACCTGTCATGCCATATTGTTCTGAATCGGGTGATAAGCAAAGCTCTACTTTCATCACATTGCTTAGCTGGCTGCTGCTAATCGCCGCTTCCATGGTATCAATGTAATGACGTTGTACGATCGGATACCAAATAATATAGGTGCCAGTGGCAAACTTTTTATAGGCTTTAATCACCGCATCAACCGCTTTTTGATAATCGTTTTTAATTTCAAAAGGCGGGTCGATTAACACGACCGCTCTGCGTGTTGGCGGTGGTAACTGCCTGACAAGCCCAGCGTAGCCGTCTTTTTGAAAGACACTTGCTTGTTTCCAGTGATCGCAAAACTGCTCAAGCAAGCTAATATCGGTATTGTGTAGCTCAAACAAACGGGCGCTGTCTTGCTTTCTGGCGTGATATTGGGCAACTGCTGGTGAACCTGGATAAAGCGCCAAAGCTTGTGTATTAAAACTTTTGATAAGTGCCACATAATCGGCGAGTAAAGGCGTTAGCTTAGGCGCCTTGTATAGCTTGCCGATACCTTGTTTATACTCGCCAGTTTTTTGTGCGTATTCGTCTTGTAACTTGTACATGCCCGCGCCAGAGTGGGTGTCGATATAGCTAAACCCTTTCTCTTTTTCCGTCATATAGTTCAACACATGATGCAAAACACTGTGTTTGAGTACATCGGCAAAATTGCCGGCGTGAAAAGCGTGGCGGTAACTTAACAAGAGAATTCCTTATTGTATGGTATGGGGTAATTGGTAATGGGCAAGATAGGCTCTCGCGATATCTTTACGGTGCTTAGCGATGTGCTTTAGCGTGGTTGATTGGCCGTGCGCGGCAAAATAATGATATTTGCCATTCTCTTCAACAACACCGACAAACCAGCCTTGTGCTTTCGTTGGGCTAAACGTCCCCGCGCCAGTTTTACCATAAATTTTATAATCAGGCGTGTCGTGATTTAGCATTAATGGCTTGAGTAGCGCATAAGTGCTGGTTTTTAGTGGTAGTTGTTTGCTGTACAAGCGTTGTAAAAATTGTGCTTGTTCAATAGGGGAAATTTGTAAGCTGACACCTAACCAGAATACATCAATTCCAGCGCTAATATCGCGATTGCCGTAATCAAAATTGTTTAAATAGCCTTGCATGCGCTCAGCGCCCACCTGTGTTGCGATGGCGCGGTAAATTGGCACATTCGAAACTTGGTAAGCAGAGCGCAAGGTGTGCTCGCCAGCAGTCCAACTGCTTGGCCACCAACCTTCCGGCGCATAGGTTTTGGTATCGGCGCTCATGGTTTGGCTTAAATCGCTGACAATGCCTAAATCTAATGCAATGAGTGAATTAGGGATTTTAAACGTTGAAAATGGGCTAAAGCGCGTGTTCGCCCATTGTTTGTTGTGTACTTTAAGATCGCCGTCTGCGGTTAACAGTACAAAAGCACACTGACTATTGGCTTGCTCACAAGGTAGCACTTGCGGGCTTTTATCTTGGCTCTTGTTTTGGCTCTTCTCTTGGCTTAGCGCAGAGCTGGCTTGAGCACTTTGTGGCGCAGCATCAACAACTGCCGCCACTGAAGGCAATGGATAAGCAACTAAAGTTGCAGTAGCTAAAGCAAGCGCAGTGATGCGGCGCAGCGCTTTTATTGATCCCAAATTCATTTTTATAATCTTCCTTAACGGGTAGTTAGTGCGGTCTTTTACGCGCCATAACTCAATGGTTTGCTTTGGTTATAGCAATAAAAGGTTTTAGTGTAATGCCGCGCGAAATGGTAATTTTTCACAAATCGCCGCTTCAGCGATAAGGATTTCTTCTAAGCGTGTATCTACGTCTGTTTTGTCAAAATATTCGTAAGCAAGTTCAACAAATAAGTTTTTGTGTTTTTCTTCTGACTTTGCAATAGCAACGTAAAAATCTTTGTCTTTACCCGCGGGCAGTGCCTCGGCAACCAACGCGAAGCGCTCATGACCTCGGGCTTCAATGACACCAGCCACTAACAAGCGATCCATTAAAAACTCGTCGCGACCACGGCGAAACAACGCGCGAATCTCTTTGATGTAAGTATCTTTTTTATCGTCGGCAAGTTGCACATTGCGAGCGATTAATAGCTTTAACACTTGTTTAAAATGAATCAGCTCTTCAAGCGCTAAGTCTGTCATGGCTTTAACAAGCTTGAGGCGATCAGGGTAGTGCGACAGCATCGACATCGCCATGCCTGAGGCTTTCTTTTCTGCTGCTGCGTGATCCTGCAAAAAAGCATCAAAATCTGCCATTACAGCGTCGGTCCATTCAAATGGGGTGTGGTACTTCAATTCAAACATAGCGATATCGTCTTTATAAAACGTGAATGACACAAGTGCCAGCAAAGCAATGCGCTAGCACTTTAAAAGGTCGCGATTTTACCAGCCTTGGCGCTCGGCGCAAAGTGCTATTGTATTTTCTATTACCGAGAATATTACTGAGAAGGTGCGACAGAAAATGGTTGAATGACGGAGGTGGTTACTCCAACTAGATTAATTGATAGGCAAACCTACTATCAATACGGCCATTGTTCGTTGATGCAACCTTGAGCGGGTGATTAATTTTATTCCAGGCGGTGACTTTGCCTTTCATATTAATGAGTGGAAATTCACCTTGAGTATCTTGGGGTAAGCCGAGAAACTCAATCAGCTTGGCAAAGCTATCACTTGCCGCGATATCGAGTGTTAACAAATCTTGCTCACGATGTTTAAAGTAATCGTGAATCCCTTGTTGATGTTTTGTATAACACTGAATGAGAAATTCGTCACTGGCGATATTGTTTTCCGTGAGAGGCGAAAAAACATCGTTAAAACAGCGTTTTAAATGGGGGTTAAAACCACCGTCGCCGCGCTGTAAGTTAGTGTACATACGGCTTAACAGCTGGCGAATAGACGGTAACCACTTATCAAATGACCGCGTTAAATAAATAAATTTGCTGTTAGGATATTGCTTGTCCAATGCTTGGTAATCGCAAAATACCGGTGTATCGGCAATGACCTGTGCGCTGTCAAAGCAACGCTGCAAATACGCCGTATGCGCGGTTTTAAAGCCCAGTTCGAGCATCGTCACACAAATGCTCGTAGTGGCCGTGCGGGGCAGGCCAATAATCCAAATTTTCGATGTGTGAATACGTAGATCGGAGGTTGTTGCGTTTGTGGGGTCATGCGAGTTCGAGGCTAGTGGTGCGTTCAACGTTAATGGAGAGTTAGTCATGACATAGTTGATAAAAAAGTGGGTTAAGCCAAGGGTAAAAGCCGTTAGCTATAAAACGGCGCGATTATAGCAAACCTTTACTTCTAAGTGCGATTTATAGCCAACGTCTAACCTGAGAGCAGTAGTCGTGATATGGCCGACCAAAAATTTCAGCTAACATATGCTCTTCGGGTTTAATTTGAAACTCAGTCATATACCAAACAAACAGCGCACACCAAATTAAGGTCATGGGGTGTTGCAAGTACGAAGCAAACGCTAACAACGCAAGTAAAAACCCTAAATACATGGGATTGCGGGTGAGTCGATAAATACCTGTACAAACTAGATTTGACGCCTCACTTGGCGCCATGGGGTTGACTGTGGTTTGCGCTCGTTTAAAGGCCCACACACCAGCAATAGCAATAGCTGCCCCCACTGCGATAAGCGTTGTCGCTAGCGCACTGGCAAATTCAAAGGTCAAAGCCCATTGCGGCGTGGTGCTTTTGGTTAATGTCATCAAGAGCATGGTAATAAACACCAACACCACTGGTGGAACTTTTAGTTTAAGCGCTTCCATATTTTACTTTTCTCCTCGCTTACCTTGGCTTTCCTAATTCGTTTTTTAGCCTGGCTTTGCCAATTTATCTGTACGCGGTTTGAGCACTCTCACTGGCGGAAACTAGCGTGCATCAATCGCTTAGGTATATACTGCCAGTCCCGAATATTCTAATAAATAGTATCTTCATGAAAAAAATATCTTCTTTCGCGTTAGCTGGTGCTGCGCTGCTCACCGTTGCTGGGTGTAATGACAAGCCCGCTACAGAAACCGCCAACGCCGAATTAAAAAATACTCAAGCGGTGTTTGACAGCAGCTACAACAGCATTAACGGCGAGCAGCTTGCTGAGCACGTAAAAGTACTCGCGTCTGATAAATTCGCAGGTCGCGCACCATCAAGTATTGGTGAAAAGTTAACGCTGGACTACTTAACTGAACAGTTTAAAGCTTTGGGCTTAGCGCCCGGTAATGGCGATAGCTTCTTACAAGAAGTACCTTTGGTGTCAATAGAAGCATCAACTGATATGTCACTCAACATTGGTGGTAAAGCATACAAGTTCAAAGAAGATATGGTGATGAGCTCAAGCCGCATTACCGAGCTGTCTGAGCTTAAAGACTCTGAACTAGTGTTTGTTGGCTATGGCGTTAATGCACCAGAATACAACTGGAATGATTACGAAGGGCTAGACGTAAAAGGCAAAACCGTGGTGATGCTAGTCAATGATCCGGGCTTTGCAACGAAAAATCCTGCGTTATTTACGGGCGAAGCGATGACCTATTACGGCCGCTGGACCTACAAATACGAAGAAGCGAGCCGCCAAGGCGCGGAAGGCGCGATTATTATTCACGAAACGGCTCCGGCATCTTATGGCTGGAATGTCGTGAAAAACTCATGGACTGGCGCACAATTTGGCTTCCAACGTGAAGACAACAATATGAGCCGTGTCGCCGTTGAAGGTTGGATCACCAGTGAAGTGGCGAATGAGTTATTTACTAAGGCAGGGTTAGACTTCGCCACCGCCAAAGCACAAGCCGCAAAGGGCAGTTACCACGTTGATATGGGCGATTTAACCGCATCGGTAACGGTTAAAAATACCATCAAAAAATCAGTATCTAATAACTTTATTGCCACCTTACCGGGTACGAAAAAATCAGATGAACACATTATCTATAGTGCTCATTGGGATCACTTAGGCACAGACACCGCGCTTGAAGGTGATCAAATTTATAACGGCGCCGTTGATAACGCGACGGGCACAGCCGCATTAATTGAAGTAGCCGAAGCTTTCACGCAATTAAACGTCAAACCAGAGCGTTCAATTACCTTCTTAGCGGTGACTGCTGAAGAGCAAGGCTTGTTGGGCTCTAAATTCTACGCGGCAAATCCTGTGATTCCCGCGAAAAAAACCGTGGCTAACATCAATATGGATGCGTTAGGTGTTAACGGTAAAAGCGCTGATGTATCGGTATACGGTTTAGGTCAGTCTGAATTGGACAACTACTTAACCAAAGCTGCGGAAAAACAAGGTCGTGTAATCTCCGGCGATCCTCGCCCAGCAGCGGGTATTTACTACCGCTCTGATCACTTTGCTTTTGCCAATATCGGTATTCCTGCGCTTTACGCGAAAAGTGGCGCAGAGCCTGCCGACGAAGCAACGGCTAAGTTACGTGCGATGTTAGATCCTAAATTGAAAAAGTGTTACCACAACTTGTGTGACGAATATTCAGATGAGTGGGATTTATCTGGCGCAGTGCAAGATATGCAAGCGTTTTTTGAAATTGGCTATGAGCTTTCTAGCGAAAATATCTGGCCAAAATGGAGCGAAAGCTCTGAGTTTAAAAGACAGTAATTTGTCGAGATAATCTTGTGTTTTAAAAAACAGAGGGAGCAATAATGCTCCCTTTTTTGTACCATTTTTAGTTCGGTTCCGGTTGCCTACCCGTATAAACCTTTATTGCTATTGTGCTTGGTGAAAAATCGCTAGTAGCGCAACCACAAAATGTGGCTAGCAATAGATAATCCCTAATAGTAAACTTGGGAACTAAACATAAGGAAATACAAGGAGTTGTTGTGATTGAAGTAAGCAACCTAAGCTTTAGCCGATACCAAGGCGATCGCGAATTTCCTATCCTTCGCGGGTTAAACCTTTCGCTGACGCAAGGTGAGCAACTCGCATTACTTGGCGACAGTGGCTCAGGCAAAACGACACTGCTGCATATTTTAGCGGGCTTGCTACCAGCAGATGCTGGCGCCGTGGCAATTGATGATACGGATTTAACGCAACTTGACGACACTGAACTTGCCATCTATCGCCGTCAACTTGGGCTGATTTTTCAACATTATCAGCTGCTTGACTGTTTAACCGTCAAACAGAATATTCTTTTTCAATTCCAGTTAAACTTTCCAAAGCAAGAGGCAAGTGAATTTACGGCGTTAGTAGCCGCGCTTGGCCTTGAAAATAAGCTTGATGCAATGCCGCACCAAATTTCTGGCGGTGAGCAGCAGCGTGTGGGTATAGCGCGTGCCTTGCTTAACAAGCCTAAACTTGTGCTGGCCGATGAGCCAACAGGTAATTTAGATCAAACTCGCTCACATCAGGTGGTTAAGCTACTCACGGCGTTATGTCGAGAGCGTAATATCAATTTAGTGATGGTCACTCATAGCCAGCAATTGACCGATTATTTTGATCGCGTTGAAGTGCTAAGCAATGGGCAGTTTGCGTAACACTTTTCTTATGACGCAGTTAATGACACAGATAACAAAAGCGCAAACAAGCACAAATCAGCCTCAAGCCATCGAATTGAACGCTATTTTACGTATTTTAGCGACTCATCTGGCATTTTATCGACAGCGCCCGTGGTTAATGGCACTTTTTATTTTGGGGTTTAGCTTAGGTAGTGCGTTACTCACCGCCATTACCGGTTTAAATCAAGAGGCGAAAAACCGCTATAGCCACTCGTCAGCGCTGATCGAAAACCCTGTTTCGCACTTAATTCAGCCGCTTGTTGGCGAGAAATATATTGCTGGCGATTTATGGTTAACGCTAAGGCGAAATGGTTATAGCCATGCGCAACCGATATTACGCGGTAATTTAACCACAGCCTCTGGGCAGACACTCGCTATTCAAGGGGTTAATACCTTGCTTTGGTTAAATGCGAGTCACAAAGGCCAACAGCAAGAGATGGTGAGTCGCTTGTTTGAACCAACAAGCAGTGATGATACGCAAAATCAGTCAGCCAGAGATAACACGGGCAACAACTCATCTATTTACTCACCATTAACGACTTTATTTGTTGATAGCCAGTTTAAATCACGGCTAGAGCCTTCAGCAAAAAATCAGCAAGAGCCTTCAGCGGAAAACCAGCAAGAGCCTTCAGCGGAAAACCAGCAAGAGCCTTCAGCGGAAAATCGGCAAAAGCCTTCAGCAAATACAGATCAAAAAAACACAGTAATCTTTAAATTTGAGCCTTATCAAGCGGCTCTGCAGGTTCATTTTGTTGATGGTATAGGTCTTTGGGCAATGACCGACTTGGCACTTGCGGATCAGCTGTTAAACGCTAATGGGCAGTTAAGTTTTATTGAGCTTTCTAACTTGTCAGCCAAGCAGGTCAGTGAAATCGAACGCTTGATTAAAGGGCAAGCACGGCTGGTAGCCGCTGAACAACAAAATTTTGATGTACTCTCTGATGCCTTTTTCTTTAATTTAATGGCGCTTGCGTTGCTCGGCTATGTCGTTGCTGCCTTTCTAAGTTACAACGCAATTAAACTGACACTTTCGGCACGCAAAAAATTACTTTGGCAAATGCATTTGCTTGGTTGCACCAAGCAAAGTATTCAAGTGAGTTTATTGATCGAACTGGCAGTGATTAGCATCGCCACGGCTTTTATCGGGGCATGGGGCGGCTACTTTATTGCTAATACCTTGGTGCTTGATGTTAATCGCACGTTGATTGGCCTATACCAACTAGAAAAAGCGCTAGTGGTAAACTGGCAATGGACGAATGTGGCGATTGGTTTCATATTAAACGTGAGTGCCTTGGTGTTTATGCTGGCTAGCCAAGTTAAGGTGGTTGGTCGGCAGCACCAAAAAATATTCGTTAGCTTATTATCGCTTACCCTTGTCAGCCTAGGGTGGCTTTATCTCTTTTCAGTGACTGAGTTTCAGGCGCTCTTACTGTGTTTTTGCATACTTGTGTTATTTATTTTGTTGGTGCCTAAATTACTGACTCGCTTGGCGAGTATTCGCTTTGATTTTCAACATCCACTGGCTAGTTGGCTGCACGGTGACACCAAGCAGCACATTAGCGATCTTACTATTGCCATCGTTGCCATTTTGGTCGCACTCGGCAGTGCTGTTGGTATGCAGGTAATGGTGACCAGTTTCAGCAATACGCTTGATGCCCATTTGGAAAAGCAGCTAAGTGCAGATATCTATCTTCGCACGGCAAACGTTAACTCAGACTTTCGCGCGGTACTCAACGCACAGCCAGAAGTGAGCCAAGTGAGTGTGTATTTTCAAAGTGATGGCGAAGTGGCCAAGCTGCCGGCAAAATTGGCCAGTTTTGGCAACAGTGAACAGCACTACCAGCATATTTCACTCACCAGTGGCGAACAAGTTAATGCCTCACATTTTGCCAATCACGGCTGTTTAGCCAACGAGCAAGCCTATATAAAATTTGCTGTTGAGCTGGGCGATATTGTCGACTTTAGACAAAATGAGCGCGTATTCCCATGCCGTATTTCCGGCTTTTTTTACGATTACGGCAACCCGCTTATTTCACTTTTTACCCTTGAACCTCGCCACCAATTAGCAGCGCTGAATGGTCGCCATTTTGGCTACTCTATTCGCCTCGATCATGCCAATACGTCATTGGCACTATTTACTGAGCGTTTGATCAACGAATTTGATCAACAAAGCGAAAAAATCCTTGCCAATAAGCGCTTTAAGGAATTTGCCAATCGCTTGTTTGAAGACACTTTTGTCGTCACCAAAGCGCTAAATGGTTTTATTCTGGCCATTGCCTTGCTTAGCCTGTGTACCAGTTTATTGAGCTTAGGGGCTAATCAGCGCAAACAGCTGACCATCTTGAACCATTTGGGCGTTACCCAAGGGCAATTACTTGGGATGAAGCTTATACAGACGAACATTATCGTCGTCTTTACGGTACTTTTTGCCTTACCTTTGGGGTTACTGCTGGGGCTGGCACTACTGAAATTCGTAATGCCCATTGCCTTTGGTTGGACGATACACTTCAACTTGGATATCGCCGCGATTTTGCAAACTTGCGCCTTGTTAATTATTACTGCCATGTTGTGCGCTTATTTACCGCTTAGGCAAATAACTACTCGGGCAAATAACCACTCTGGCAAACAAAAGGTTCAACAAAAATAAGTAGGAATTGAGCTTATGTATAAACCGTGTTTTTACTTATTTGATGTCGTTAGATTAGCAAGTTCGCGTGGTGTAAAAGCTTGCTTCTCCTTCCTTTTAGCATTTTTATTATTGGCTTGTGAGCCAGTGGCTTTGAAAATTGAAACGTCGAAAGATAAGGCTTCGAATCAAGATTCGGCATGGCAAACCGCCAGTGGAGAACCAGTTGAGCAAGGCCGAACACTGGTTTTTCCTCAAGATCACGGTATTCACCAAGTACAAGGTATTGAATGGTGGTATTTAACGGCGAATCTAACGGCTAGCACAGGTGAAACCTTTGGCGTGCAGTGGACATTATTTCGCACGCTGATGCCTATAAAAACGACAATGCCAATAGGTGAGTCAGTAGCAAATCGTTCGAAAAGTCCTACAGAGCCTTCGGCTAACTCGCTAAATCAACATCAGCCTCAACCTCAAATAAGGTGGTGGGACAACAACCTCTACTTTGCGCACTTTGCGATGCAACACCAACAACGCCATGTTGCGTTTGAGCGCTTCGCGCGAGTAGGTCAAGCCAGTGTTCAACATTCCCCGTTTGTTGCTGAAATAGATAATTGGCAACTGGCAAGCCAAGGTAATGAATTCTTACCGCTTAGGTTAAAAGCCGCACAAGGGAATTATCAACTTAATATTTCATTAGCCGATAGCCCACTTGTACTGCATGGTGATGAAGGATATAGCCAAAAAACCGGGGCAGGGCATGCTTCTTATTATTACAGTTATCCTTTTTTAACAGTTGATGGCCAGCTCACGTTTGCGGGCAAGCAATATCAAGTATCAGGTAATGCTTGGTATGATCGTGAATGGTCAGCAAGCTTGCTTAGCCAAGAGCAATTAGGCTGGGATTGGTTTAGCTTGGTGAATGAAGCGTCGGATGAGCAGCTGAGCGAGAACGATGCCAAGGGGCTGATGGTGTTTTGTATTCGCGGCGCTAAGCAGAATTACGATTACTGTAGCGGCAGTAAAATCACCAAAAACGGCAAGGTACAGGCGATTCATCAAGGCGAAGTAACGCTCAAAGTGTTAGCTACCGTTGATATAGAAGGCGATAATTACCCGAAAAAATGGCAGATTGAGCTGCCAGATACGCCTGCTATTTTCGTTGAATCCATCACGCAAGATTCGCGCAATCAATTAACATTCCCTTATTGGGAAGGGCGCGTGAAGGCCAGTGGAGGTTTTAGTGGTTTGGGTTATGCCGAACTCACGGGGTACTAATTTGGCTTTAAGCAATTGCGTTGAATTATGGCCTCAAAGTAATTGACTCATACTTGTCGGCATTACCGCTTTTAATCGTATATTTTTCCGATCCGTTTCTCATTTTTAGTTAAGTCTTTAGCTAATTTTATATTAAGCGTTTGAAATCCAGTGCTAGAATCTAGGCGTATACAACGGGAAAATTAACAAAGAGAGAATTTATCATGTATTTAGTGCGTTTGATTTACGCCAGTTGCAAGCCTAGAGATATTGTTGATGAGAGTATTAACGATATTTTGGTGTCGGCGCGCAAGCACAATACTGCCAACAGCATTACGGGGTTGTTGTGCTTTAATCGTAAATACTTTTTGCAGTGCCTTGAGGGGTCGCGCAAGAAAGTGAACGAAACTTATCAGCGTATTTTACAAGACGACCGCCACGAAAAGATTATCATGCTTGATTACTGCGAAATCGTTAAACGCGAATTTACCGATTGGAGTATGGGTTATATTCCCGATTCCTCCCTCACCCACGATATTAATTTGAAATTCTCAGGCAGCTCGGAGTTTGATCCGTTTGAAATGTCGGGTGAAAGTGCCCACCAAATGATGTTAGAGCTAAAAGAGCAAGTGCCTGTGGTGGATTAGTTTACCGATATTTTGGCGTAAATTTAAGCAGTAGTTGTCAGATTATTCGAAGAACTATTTCAATTCAATTGCTTAGGGTATGAGCTGAACAGTTTTTAACTTCTATTCAATGGCGCGGTATGTATTTCTCTGGGATTAAACTGAGCAAGTTAGTTGAAATAGGGGGGAATACTGAATTGATAGGGGAGTGCTTTTATCGTCATAGTTAGCCCCTGTGAGGGCTAACTAAAATCTATTGGATGTAAAGAGTGTGAACTAGATTCCTACTACCATGCAACGCAAATTTTGCCAAAATGGCTGCCGTTTATTTGGTAGTCAAATGCTGTCGATAATTCCTCGTACTTAAATGTGGTATCGATAACAGGCTTTACATTATTGGCTTCTAAGGCCGCAACATAATCTTGCTGCTGTTGGCGGTTACCCACCAGTAAACCTTGCAAACGCGCTTGTTTAAACATTAAACCTGCCAGTGGCAAATTACCTTCAAAGCCGGTAAGCACACCAATTAACGAAATTTGACCACCAACAGCAACGGCTTCAACTGATTGTGCGAGCGTTCCCGGTCCGCCAAGCTCAATCACATGATTGACGCCTTTTCCTTGCGTCAGTTTTAACACTTCTTGTCCCCAGTCGGGCTGGGTTTTGTAGTTGATGATGTGATCTGCGCCTAAGGCTTTGGCTTTTTCCAACTTTTCGTCAGATGAAGAGGTGACAATGACTTTAGCGCCTAACATTTTACCTATTTGTAACGCGGCAATGGATACACCGCCAGTGCCTAGGGTTAAAATGGTATCTCCAGCTTTTACATTGCCATCGCAAACGAGTGCACGCCAAGCGGTTAAGCCTGCGGTTGTGATGGTTGCCGCTTCAGCATGGCTCCATCCTTTCGGGGCAAGTGTGAACGCACAGGCGCTGCGGGTGACAAAATTAGCTGCTAAACCATCAACCCCATCTCCAGGCGTTTGGGCAAAGCCATCAACATCATGTTGAGCATTACCAGACAGCCATTGCGGGAAAAAAGTCGACACGACATTATCGCCAACTTTAAACTCTTCAACACCTTCACCCACAGCCACTACTTCTCCTGCACCGTCAGACAGTAACACTCTATCTTCGGCGCTTGGCATCGCACCAGAAGCGACAAGGTAGTCGTGATAATTTAATGAACCAGCGTGAATTTTAACTTTGATCTCGCCTTTTGCTGGCGCTGCCGATTCTGCAACCTCGGTAACGGTAATATTGGCTAATCCACCAGGTTGTTTTAGGGTGATTGAACGCATTGATTTTTCCTACAACTAATAAAACACAATTAACGCCAATGACTTTTCAATGGCGGAGTGCGGTTAATACAAGAGCCGATAATATTACTATTATCATGATATCAGTGATATATTGTTTAAGTTGTAATTAATACAAGTAAAAGGTTGTTGTTTGTGGTGCTAGAAAAGCTCGATGTAAAACAAATGCGATTGCTATTATTGCTATTGCAAAAACGCAGTTTAAGCAAAGTTGCGCTAGCGTTAAATGTTAGCCAGCAGGCTATCAGTATGCAGTTAAAGTCGTTGCGAATGATTTTTGATGACCCTTTATTTGTGCGTGATGGACAAGGAATGACGCCCACGGCACATGCGCTATCATTGGGGGACGTTATTGCGAATGTCCTGAGCCAGCTTGAGCAAGCGGCGCATCCCGCACAATTTTTACCCGAAAAAGTAACAGCAACCGTGGTGATTTCTGCCACCGATTATGCGCAATATACAGTAACCAACAGACTTTTTTTTCGGATCAGGCAACTTGCCCCCGGTATTAAATTGATTGTGAAAGAGTTGGAAATAGAAACACTCTCGACGTCGATGGCCAGTGGTCAGCTTGATTTAGTAGTAACAACGCCGGCGTTTTTGTCAGACAACTTGCCTTATGCACCTTTATTCAAGGAAACTTATCAACTCGTTTCCAGCGCGAAATTACCGCCAAAGCAGCTCACTCATATTCAAGCGTTAAATCACTATGATCATGTGATTGTTTCACCTTCACGGGCAAACTTGACCGGCTCTTCACAAAGCTGGTTTGAAGCACAAGGCGTGAAACGCAATATTGTGGCTGCAATTCCGCACTTCTCAATGCTAGTTGACTACGTGAGCAATGGCGATGTACTCGCTTATGTTCCCAGTAAAATGTTGCCTAACCCTGGCTTACGCGAAATCCACCTACCACAGCAGCCTCCCGGTTTTGAAGTGGTCGTGGCTTGGCATCCTAGCCGCTCGCAAACACCCTTGCATCAATGGTTAGTGACGCAAATGCAAGCAATTACCGCAGCATCGTAACGACTGGCAACGAGCCTTTGGTGCCAGAGTCAGCTATCAGTATTGCTTGTAACAGATACAGCCTAATACTGTTTTCGGTTGTAGCTGAGATTCGCTATGATCTGCTACTTACTCTCTACCGCTTTATTATTGCCATGAT
This sequence comes from Thalassotalea euphylliae, assembly GCF_003390335.1. Taxonomy (NCBI): domain Bacteria; kingdom Pseudomonadati; phylum Pseudomonadota; class Gammaproteobacteria; order Alteromonadales; family Colwelliaceae; genus Thalassotalea; species Thalassotalea euphylliae. The sequence continues at coordinate 2,545,406 of NZ_QUOU01000001.1, read as the reverse complement.
TATCGCTATTGATCTTGTGGCTTTACTTGAGTTCTTCTGCAAATAACAGGTATTTATGAAACTGACGTCTTTTGATCCCAGTAATCAGCAAGCTTTAGGGCGAGTAGCCGTTGCGACCAGCGAACAAGTGCACCAGTGCGTTCAAACAGCAAAGGTCTATCAACAACAATGGCGACAGCTGCCGATGGCTGATCGTGTTGAAATTGTGCACAAAGCCTTTATGTCAGTATCGCCGTATAGCGACGAACTTGCCGTGTTGCTCTCAAAAGAAATGGGTAAAGACATAGATCGCAGTACCAGTGAAGTGCGTGGCGCTATTTTTGCGGGTAGTCACTTTGCCAAAGAAGCTGGCGCCGCATTATCACCGAGAGCCGATGGCAGCAATATTAGCTACCGCCCTCTGGGAGTATGTGCCGTTATTTCACCGTGGAACTACCCGTTGGCAATGGCGGTAAACTTAATTGTGCCAGCGCTAATTGCCGGTAACACTGTGGTATTTAAGCCTTCTGAACAAACCCCTTTAATTGCAGAAAAATTTGTCGCGTATTTGAATGAACATTTACCCTCAAATTTACTGACCATTATTCACGGTGATGAGGAAGTAGGCGCCAAGCTGGTTGAACACGAAGACGTTGCACTAGTGGCATTTACTGGCTCGCAAGCGGTGGGCAAAAAGATCATGAAAACAGCTGCGGCCAGTTTAAAACGCTTAGTGATGGAGCTTGGGGGGAACGATCCCATGATCGTATTAAAAGATGCTGATTTGGATGCAGCGGCTCGGTTTGCTGTCGCCAGTAGCTTTGAGAACGCTGGGCAAATGTGTACCTCGACAGAGCGTATTTATGTTGAAAAATCGGTTGCTCAAACATTTACGGACAAAGTGGTTGCTATTGCGAGCTATTACCAAACCGGTTGTTGGGATGAGCCTAACGCTCACATCGGCCCAATTGTCAGCCAAAAACAAGTGACTAAAATCATTGACCATATGGAAGATGCCAAAGCCAAAGGCGCTCAGGTATTGCTCGGTGGTTCGGTGCAACATGGAAACTTTTTTAGCCCGACCGTATTAACGCAATTAACACCCAATATGCTGATGGAGCGAGAAGAAACCTTCGGGCCTATTGTCGCAATTGCCGAGGTAGACTCGGTAGCTGAGGCGATAATGCGCGCTAATGATTCTGATTATGGTTTGGGCGCCGTGGTGTTTGGGCAAGCACAGGCCAGAGATGTTGCCAATCAATTGGAAGCTGGCATGATTGGCATAAACAAGGGGCCTGGAGGGGGCGGTGCTAGCCCTTGGGTTGGCGCTAAGCAAAGTGGATTGGGTTTTCACGGTGGCGTTGATGGTCATCGCCAGTTTGCGCAAGTAACGGTTGTTGGTTAATAAATTAGGCTAAGCAGTTAAAGGTTGTCATTGTATGTTAGGTAAAGGCTTTTACGTTATTGAGCACGAGCAAGGTGCAGAGAACGATAATATTCCACTGTGGGGCAACAAAGTTGAAAACCCCGCTGAATTAAGTGCACAGTCAACAAGCCGTGCTCATTTGGTGCCAGTGCCTCAAGTGCCGGGTGCATTTCAAATAATGAATGTGCTATCTCGCGACGAGTGTCGCCGTTTAATTGATATCGCTGAAACTTTGGGTTTTAACCAAGACGCCGCGGTATCGCTGCCGCGCCATATTCGCCATAACGATAGCTTAACTTGGCTGACCGACGACACTACCGAGTCTTTGATATGGCAGCGCTGCCGAGGTTTGTTAGCGTCTGGTATTGAAGCTATCGGTGGGTTAGTGCCGCTCGGTATTAACCAGCGTTTTCGTTTCTACAAATACGGCGAAGGGGATTTCTTCAAACCGCATACCGATGGTTCATGGCCGGGCAGTAAATTAATTGACGGTGTTCATGTACAAAATGCGTTTGACGATCGTTATAGTCAAATGACTTTTTTAATGCTGCTGTCTGATGATTTTGAGGGGGGCGATACGCAATTTTGGGTGAACGATGTCGAGCCGAACAAGCCCGCCCAACGAGGTCAACCAGCAAGGCAAGTTAATGTCAGAACACCAGCAGGTAGTGTGCTGTGTTTCCCTCATGGTATGCATCCGCTACACTGCGTGCATAGCTCAGAGCCAATTACCCGTGGCGTTAAATATATTATTCGAACAGATTTACTGTTTCCGCTTGATTAACGCTGCGGCTTAGTTGTTGTCAATAAGCTGATATTCAGCTTTTCATTACAGCTGTAATCAAGGTGATCAGGAATAAATTAGGCGGAATTAAGGCACAGTAATGTCAGTGTTGAAAGGTATGATAAGTTGTTATATTGCCTTGAACCACCTTGGGCAACCGCCCAATCTTGTCTACGCGGAGTACCACCTAAGTATGTTCCATCATATGGCTCACCGTGAACCCCACTTTTGAGGAATATAGGAGGCTCTGTTGTCGGGGAATAAGTATACCGACAGCGCCTTTACGGCCAGCAAAATATTTTTTGCATGCTTAATCAGTTGAATGCATCGAGCAGTTAAAGTAGCCATTTGCAATACTAATCACCTGCGCCCAGTTGAGTATTAAAAATAGGTTATGCCGTTGCCTAAAGCAAATACGAAGATTTGAGTATTGTTGGTGCGTACATTGTGAAACTACGAGATTAAACAAGGTAAACTCTGAACGATAAGCCTATCGACGCATCTAACCTTTGAATGTGCCTAACACCTGAAATAAACGGCTATATTTTGTCAGCGCAACTAACAGCCAAGCGTGGGAATCGCGCCGAAATGCTTTGTGTGCATGCCTTCGAACGCGCATGAAAAACTGTGTCTACTTGAGGTTACATACCTAAGCGCCCTTTGAGCGCCTTTTTACGTACCAGCCTTTAAACTTAATTTCCTTACACCGATTAAAACACCACCAAATGAAACAGGAAAGAGTATTAGCACCGAAATAAGTGTATTAATATCTGATATATCAATGCCTGGACTTCCGATAACGGCAAGAGTATTTATTAACAGTAAGGTTAAACTCGATTGAAGGTAGCCTTTTGAACCAATGAAACCAGCTACCAATAACATTAGCAATGAAATACCAACTGCTGGAGTGAAAGGCGCGGCCGCTAGCATCATACACAGTAAAGAAATGATAATCTATAGAAGTTTCAATCTGATCTGACATTTCACTTTCAAAAGAGAGAGTTACCAGTTTAGTTTAAGGGTGTCTAATCCAAACTAAACAAAGAGGTAACTCTCATGCTTCATACTAACAATCCTGTCATTAAACACAAAGTCGGTTTACTCAACTTAGCCGAAGAATTAGGTAACATTACGCAAGCTTGCAAAGTGATGGGTGTATCTCGCGATACGTTTTATCGCTATCAACAAGCAAATGAAGAAGGTGGCGTTGAAGCTTTACTCAATCAAAACCGTCGAGTACCTAATGTTAAAAACCGAGTCGATGAAGCGATTGAATTGGCTGTTATTGATTACGCGGTCGAATATCCTGCCCATGGGCAAACCAGAGCGAGTAATGAATTACGCAAGCAAGGCATCTTCGTCTCTCCCAGTGGTGTTCGTTCCGTCTGGCTGCGTCATGGCTTAGCCAACTTCAAAGGTCGCTTAAAAGCCCTAGAAGACAAGGTGTCGAAAGAAAACATTATACTCACCGAAAGCCAAGTTCAGGCACTTGAGCGCAAGAAGCTAGACGATGAGGCTTGCGGTGAAATAGAGACCGCGCATCCCGGTTATCTAGGATCACAGGACACGTTTTACGTGGGGAATCTTAAAGGTGTTGGCCGTGTCTACCAGCAGACGTTTGTTGATACCTATTCGAAGGTTGCTTTCGCTAAACTTTATACAATGAAAACACCGATTACAGCGGCTGATACGCTCAATGATAAGGTGTTGCCATTCTTCGAGTCTCATGACCTTCCTATGCTACGTATTCTTACTGACCGTGGCACGGAATACTGTGGAAAAATCGAGAATCACGATTACCAAATGTATTTGGCAATTAACGATATCGATCACACAAAAACGAAGGTCAAATCACCGCAAACTAACGGTATCTGTGAACGTTTCCACAAAACGATATTACAGGAATTCTATCAAGTAACATTCCGTAAACGCTTGTATATGAGCTTAGATGAGCTTCAAAAAGATCTGGACGAATGGCTCGAATACTACAACAATGAACGAACCCATCAGGGTAAAATCTGCTGTGGCAGAACGCCAATGGAAACGCTCATTGATGGTAAATCGGTTTGGACTGAAAAGAATTTAAGTTCAAACTAACCTGACGGACACCCGTTCTAAACTGGTAATCGTTAGATCAGGTCTGAACTTCTACACGAGTATAAAATTGGGTACTAAAAAGACTATTGCAAGCTTTACTCATGGTGGTAGTAGTGTCTGTAACAGATACGGTTTTTCTATTTACAGAAACTATGATGGGCATGATTTAAGAGTGACTTTAGTTAATCGTGATGGTAACAGAGTTAGGGGCGGATATGGCGAAGCAGTTTACACTTCTATATATGCTGAAGGCACTTATTATTGGCAAGTTGAACTGGTTTAATTGAGCCGGACACTTTAATAAAGGACAATGTTCCAATATTGAGGTGTTAAATGACAAAACGAAAAAACAAAACCTATACAACCGAATTTAAACAAGAAGCTGTAGCTTTAGTGACTGAGCAAGGCTATACGGTCTCACAAGCCGCAGCCTCTTTGGGAATTACAACTAAACTCATTTATAACTGGAAAGCGAAACTTGAACAACAACAAGCTGGCAATGCGTTAAGTGAAGGTGAACGAGCAGAGCTAAAACGACTGAGAAAAGAAGTTAAAGAACTCAAAGTGGAGAAAGAGATCTTAAAAAAGGCAAGCGCCTTCTTTGCGAAAGAAATGAAGTAAAGTACGAGTTCGTCAAAGCCAATAGTCAGGCTCATGACGTCCGCAAGATGTGTGCTGTGATGCAAGTCAGTCGCTCTGCTTACTATGCATGGCTCAAACGGCCAGCCAAGTTAATTACGGCAGAAGAGCTTCATTTATATCGGCGAGCTAAAGCGCTGTTTAAACGCAGTCGTGAAAGCTTGGGCTATCGCGAGCTACATAAAAACTTACGCAAAGAAGGCTTTGAAATTGGTAAGCACAGAACTCGAAAGCTCATGGAAGCGTTAAACCTAAAAGTAAAGCAGCGAGTTGCCTACAAGGTAACAACGAAGCGTAAGCATGCTGATGCAGTTGCAGATAATTTGCTTAATCAGAACTTTAATCCGTTGGGGCCAAATCAGATTTGGGCTGGTGATGTGACTTATTTAAAAACAGGCGAAGGTTGGATGTATCTTGCTGTTGTGATGGATTTATATTCTCGACGCATTGTTGGTTGGCATATAGATAAACGTATGACGACTGACTTAGTGATGAAAGCCATGATTAGGGCTTATAACCTGAGAAAACCAGCTAAAGGCTTAATATTCCACTCTGACCGAGGCTCTCAATACACCAGTAAGCGTTACCGTCAGCTGCTCGAACAATTTGGTATTCGAGCGAGTATGGGTGATGTGGGAGCCTGTTGGGATAACGCAGTAGTGGAGAGGTTCTTTGGCAGTTTGAAACATGATTGGTTACTTAAAGTGGCTCAACCTACGCGTGAGCATATGAAAAATGATGTTGTCGATTATATGAAGTATTACAACTTAGAAAGACTGCATTCAGCTAATAGTGATCTGTCACCAGTAGAGTATGAAAATTCTTTTAGAAAAGTGTCCGGCTGGAGTTGACCAGAACAAGTTGAGAATAAAACAACGACAGGCTCTACTTATGGTGGTATGGCATATGAAGTGATATCTAATAACTAATTAGAATACATCTAAATGATTCATGGGGTATTAATCCCATGGGCCATTTAGATAATGACTTAGTTTACTATAAAAGCTCAAGTTTTATCGAGTAATGTCGATAAAAGTAAAACAGTAGTTTACTTAGATTTAATTTAAAAAGGATTTTATGAAAATTAATACTAACTCATCACATAGCCAATTTGAAAATAAGACTGCTGTTTTTGTAAAAACGGATGGCGAAAACCTCAAAAATCTTTCTGAACAAAAAACTAAATTAAGCACCACAGATCCCTACCCGAAGGAAAAAAGAGATAATAAACCCTTTGATTTATCATTAATTGAGGGGAGTGCTTATGAACAAATATTTAAAAAAGAAGATTTAGACTTTACTAATATGAGTACAAACGAACTTCATAATATTGTTAAAAATGTGAATGATATGCAGTGGGAATATACACAAAAATACGGTAGTGATGAGCCAGTTAGATTAGGTAGGTATGGTAATCCAATCATATCGAAAAAAAGAGAAGATATGCTAAATTTAGAGTCTAAACTTGAGATCCTTTCTTATGGTGGTGGTGACGTTGACCCTGATAAAAAAATTGATATTATGGAGTATTTTGCTAACAGCTCAGAGAAGTTGGATAAGCTCACTATAGAATATCCTAAACGCCAAGATTATAGTGTAGCTGCCTCTTACATGAAAGAAATAATTAATACGTTTGATAGATTTATGTCAGATGATACTTTTGACTTATATCAAGAAAGCGCTGCTAGGCTATTAACGGATGAAAAAAAAATGGTTCTTCGCATATTAGCGGGACTAGAAATGAAAACGGTAGTAAAGGTAATGTTTAGTTCGCCAAAACAAAAACAACACCCAAACTACCGTTTCTATGTCAGAGCTTACTTTTCTTGCCCAGTTTTGGGAAGGGTTTCATGTCACAAATATTGAAACCAATCCTACATCCATTCACTTCACGTTAGAGCCTAACAGCTCAGGTCGATGCCGTTGTGGTCAATTAACTAACAGTATTCACGATTCGTCTTGGCGTAATATCCAAGATGCTACGATGCTGGGTCGTAAGGTGAGCTTAGCTGTTAAGACACGGCGAATTGTCTGCCCAAACTGCGGTGTTGTTACGGAATCAATTCGTTGGCTAGAGCCATTCGCCCGGATAACCAAACGACTTCAAAGTTACGTCGAAGGGTTATTGCCAATCCTACCTATCAAGCATATCTCAGAGGTGACAGGACTTCATTGGCATACCATCAAACAAATTGATAAAGCGCGGCTTGCACAACAAGTTAAAGCGCCGAATTGGTCGCGCGTAAAACGCTTAGTCATGGACGAATTTGCCCTGTTTAAAGGTCATCGATACGCCACAGTCATCGCAGACGCGGACACTTACCAAGTGCTCTGGATTGGCGTTGGTAGAGCAAGGCAGCATATTCGCCCGTTCTTTGAGTCACTTGGTGAGCATTGCCAGCAAATTGAAGCTGTTGCAATGGACATGAACACGGCCTTCGACTTGGAAGTTAAGCAACACTGCCCACAGGCTCGCATCGTTTACGACCTTTTTCATGTCGTGGCTAAATACGGTCGCGAGGTTGTTGATCGCGTTCGCGTTGACCAAGCCAACCAGCTCAAGCATGACAAGCAGGCCAGGCGTTGGGTTAAACGCTCTCGTTGGGTTTTACTTAAGAACCGAGATAACTTAAATACTCATCAGCAAGGATACCTAGATGAACTGCTCAGCATGAACCGAGACTTAATGGTGGTGTATCTATTAGGTGAGCAACTCAAAGAACTTTGGTATTGCGAGGATGAAGAGCAAGCCAAAAATCTCTGGCAATGCTGGTGGCAACAAGTCATTGAAAGTGGCATTAAACCATTGATTGCCTTTGCTCAAAGGCTCAAACCATACCTGCATGGCATCACTTCTTCAGCAATCTATCGGATGAACACATGTACCTTGGAAGGCATGAACAATAAAATCAAACTGATTAAGCGAATGGCGTATGGATACCGAGATATAGAATATTTCTTTTTAAAGATAAAAGCAGCTTTCCCCGGAAAGCCGCGATGAACCAAAAAAATTGATATTTTTATTTGAAAATAGCCTGAAATATACAAAACAGTAACGCGGTAGTGTTTAGAAATCTGTGTCATTTCAGTAATATTAAGAAAATAGGAATGACACATGACTCAATCTTTCGACTTCAACAAAGCATTAGCAGAACTTCAATCAGGTAAAGGGTTAACGGGTGAAGATGGTGTTTTAACGCCACTCATTAAACAATTAACAGAAGCTGCACTCAAAGCCGAGCTAGAGCAACACCTAGACTCAGAGCAACAACCTAACCGTAAGAACGGTACAAGCAAGAAAACGGTTAAATCCTCCGTAGGCCAGTTTGAGCTTGAAACCCCAAGAGACCGTACTGGCTCATTTGAACCTCAACTCGTTAAGAAAAATCAAACTAAGCTAACCGCTGAGATTGACCATAAAATCCTATCCATGTTTGCGTTAGGCATGAGCTATCGTGATATTCGCAGCCATGTTCAGGAAATGTACGGCATTGAAATCTCAGAAGCCACGATAACAGGCGTTACAGACCAGCTCATACCAGAGCTAAAAGCGTGGCAATCACGTAGCCTTGATACGCTGTACCCGTTTATCTGGCTTGATGCTATTCACTATAAAATCAAGGAAAGTGGCCGTTATGTTAGCAAAGCTGTTTACACCGTACTCGGCATAAATATCGAAGGTCGCAAAGAGTTACTTGGCTTATACGTCTCAGAAAGCGAAGGCGCTAACTACTGGCTATCAGTGCTCACCGATTTACACAATCGCGGCGTATCCGATATTTTAATTGCTTGTGTTGATGGACTTAAAGGCTTTCCTGAGGCCATTGGTACTATCTATCCTGAAACAGAGGTTCAACAGTGCGTTATTCATCAAATTCGTAACTCGATGAAGTATGTTGCTTCAAAGCACCAGAAAGCATTTATGGCGGACTTAAAGCCTGTTTACCGTGCAACGACCAAAGATGCCGCAGAAGCAGCCTTAGACGAATTAGATGCTAAATGGGGCAAGCTATATCCCATCGTGATTGAGTCTTGGCGCAGAAAATGGGCTAACTTGTCGGTTTACTTCAAGTATCCAGACTACGTGCGCAAAGCTATTTACACCACCAATGCTATCGAGGCAGTGCACCGCCAGTTTAGGAAATTGACCAAAACGAAAGGCGCTTTCCCGAACGAAAATAGCTTGATGAAATTATTGTATGCGGGCATATTGAACGCTTCGAAGAAATGGACAATGCCAATCCACAGTTGGAACCTGACATTGTCGCAATTAGCCATCCACTTCGAGGGGCGATTAGATGGCGTGCTAGATATTTAGCAATTTAGGCTGACACAGAATTCTGAACGCCCTCGCTAACGCTTAAATAAACGGCTAAAAATGCTTGGCTATCATAGGGAGCGCAGCGAACCAAGCCAAGCGTTTTTAGTCCGATTTAATTTTCTTGTTAGCCACAATTAAGCAGAAATATAAAAAACCTTCGATAAAAAATCTTACCGAAGGTTAATAAATGTATGAATATAAGGGTATTTCCTATCAAAAACTAGGCATATTACTCATATCATTGTTATTTCTAGAACAGATCTGTACTTACTTTTCACCACAGCATTACACATCTCGAAAGATTTTTTATCACTTTTAGCTAACTTTGCAGCAGCTCTAACAATTTTTAAAGCCCCGCTTGCGCCAGTTGTAGACGAGAGTGAATTGAGTAACTTAGAGATGCTCTTATTACAGTTTCCTGTTTCTCTTACCATAGTGGCTAGAACTTTTGTTGTTTTCTCATTTGGTGTACCAGAGTTAAATTTATCACCATAAAAAGCTGCAATAAGTGCATTGGCACTTTTAATATCTTCCTTTGTCATTCTTACATTCCCTCGTTAGTTATTTTGGATCCAATTCGATTTGGTTTAGATGGTTTAAAAAAATTGTTTTAGAGTCAATATTGGTTAATATACGAATAAAATAATTTTCATTGGTATGGCTGTAAATATATGCTTCAAATGTGTATTCATCTATTTCAGTATTGAAAACTACGCATTTGACTTCTTTGCTTGCACATGAATCACCTAGGCTAATGTCATCTTTATTTGGAGGGATAACGTGCATAAGATGACGTTTTAAAGAGTCATCAATACATTTCTCACCTAAAGAACAAAAAATAAAATCTTCAACACCATATAAGGGTTGATTACTGTTAAGGCTTTTGACGTATTCTTTGTGCTTTCCTAATAACTCTCTCATTTTCCAAGATTCAAATGTCATAATTTGAGAGTCTTTTTTAAGTATAAAGCCACCTTGTGAAAGCCCTATAATATTTTTCCACTTATCAGCTTGTGTATAAATAAAATTATCTTGTTGTATTGTTAAAGCATCAGCTTGGTGAGCGAAAAGCGTTATAGTCAAAAATAAAATCTTACTAAATAAGTTCATACATTCCCTGTCATTAAACATATTGATATTCCGATAGTATCTGTTTACTAAAACCTAGTAAATACATATTTTAAAAAGGATTTCAGGATCATCCTAAGTGGCTAACGCTTTGCTAAACGGCAAAAAACTGTTTGGCTACAATACCGAACGAAGTGAGGCGAGCCAACAGTTTTTTGTCCTTTTGAGCAACTTGTTATGTTTTTGCCTACTGGCGGTCTATTTTAAACATCACTGCCCGCAATCAACGGGTCTTGCGTTAAGTCTAATTTATTTCTAAGCATACGATACAGACCCCAAGTAATGATCGCGTCTACTGTTATCCCTAACCCGAACATCATAGCGATAGTTTCAAGTGTTGGTACAAATACACCTACTTGATAGCATATAAATGCGCCGCCATAAAAAATGCTATTGACGATCAAGGATTGATAAAGCATGAGATCTGTGCGCCCAATTCCGTAAAAATAGCTATCTATGACATTATTAAAGCTGAACACAACGTAAAAGCCGAGTAACAGCCATACTAGCTCTATAATTTTAGAAGGTTCAGCAATCCCCATGATATTTGATATAAAACCATCCCAGACTGGTACTGAAGTAGCCCAAATAACGGTTATTCCTACTGTTATCCATAAATAGCTATTAACCCGAATAGTTGATAGCCCTTTGTTTGTTGCAGCATCTTGCTTTACTAGCTGCCCGAGAGCTAGCACAGGAAGTAGTAACCACCCCCAGATAAACTGATTAGTCAGCCAAAATGTTCCAGCTTGTTGCACTTGATTAATCAATTGCAAGACCATGACTATAAATGCTGCGTTGCGAACAAACGACTCAAGGCCAGACTTCCAACCAATTGCCAACCATTCTTTCAACCATTGCGTCTGGCTCCACATACTTCGTTCAAATTTGAAATTAACTCCTGAGTTTGTAAGGTAAGTAATAGCGACAGCTGCAAGGATTGAGTTAACAACAGTATTGCTAATTGCAACGCCATCTACACCGAGTTCAAAAGAAACAGGCAACTGACTAACAAACACACTGTCACATAATACTGTCAATATCATTTGTACTACCAACAATTTATAAAGTGCCTTCTTTTCATTTTTTAAGACCAGAACCAATGATAAAAATGAGTAGATACTAGACAAAAAGATAGCGATGGATTCCAGTCGGATATAATGAACTGTGTTAACAAATAACTCTGTTTGCTGTTGCATTGCCTTGACCAAAGATGAGGCAAACAACAACACCAATACAGTTACAATTAGATAACTAGCAATGATAATACTTAGGGAAATACTTGCTCGTTCGCGAAACCTTTGCTCATCAGTTACAACATTGCCAAGGATAAAAGCAAGTGGAATTAATAATGCTTCATTAATCACCTCATACCCTACATTTAACCAAGCAACTTGTGCTGCAATACTAAATGTCCAAGGGCTTGGGAGAGTTCCCAAAAAATGAATCCGTGTTGTAGAGTAAATTAAGGGGATAAAACTGGTAAGTATCAGCACTAACCAAAGCTGATAATTAATTGTTCTGATGTCACTTTGTTTCAAAGAAAATTCCAGAAATTCTGCTAGTTCGATAAGGTCTCGGATGTGGATGAAAACATAACGCCTTACTAAAAGGCGGAAAATGCTTGGCTATAATCAGCGACGAAGGAGCGCAAGCCAAGCGTTTTGCGTCCTTTTGAGTAACTTGTATGGATAATTACCCACCTAAATAACTATTTTCGGTAAAGTGAGACCCAAGCCTTAGCGGCAACTAAGGCCTTCTTTTACAGTAGTTCGATTGATTAATGGCTCCTCAATCGAGAGACCGATAACAAGAACGAACGCTGTAAAAGACTCCAAGCAACATACTCGAATAGTCTACTGGGTCTCGAACCCGCATTATGCAAGCAAGGGTTAGCTTATTATGAAAACAGTCATCAATCAAAAGATTCACGTTGGGGTAGATACAGGTAAGTACCAACTTGATATATATCTTCGTCCTTTGGACATTTACTTCACCGTCCCCAATGACGAAAAAGGGATTGCAGAAGCCATAAATCAGCTCAAGCAATACCCTGTTGAACGCATCGTCATTGAAGCGACAGGGCGGTTAGAAATGCCGTTTATTATGGCGTGTGCGAACAGCAAACTGCCGTTTGTTATCGCCAATCCTATTCACATCAAACGCTTTGCAGGTGCGATTGGACAGCGCGCTAAAACAGACAAACTTGATGCGCAGCTTATCGCTCATTATGGGGAAGTGATTAAACCAGCACTATCACAACTCAAACCAGCCACTATGCAAGTCATGAGTGATTTGGTCGCCAGAAGAAATCAGTTACTTGTGATGCAAACGATGGAAAAGAACCGCCTTCAGTCTCTGCCAAAAAGCTTATCAATGACCATCAAGCCGATACTTACCGCGTTTAAACATCAAATCCTAAAAATTGAAAAGAAACTCGTTGAACTCATCGAATCTTGCCCTGAATACCAGAAGAAAAATACGATTCTGCAAAGCATGACAGGTATCGGTAAAATAGCGGCCTCATCAATCATCAGTAATTTGCCAGAGCTTGGCTATGTGACGGGTAAACAAGCGAGCAGCCTAGTTGGTGTTGCGCCGATGAATCGAGAAAGTGGCCGCTATAAAGGACAACGGAGAATCCAAGGTGGACGGCACCAAGTGCGCACGGTGTTATATATGGCGATGCTGTCAGCGATTCAAAGTAATCCGGTGTTTAAAGATACCTATCAACGATTAGTTGGTGCAGGCAAACCTAAAAAAGTGGCGATAATTGCCTGTATCAGAAAGATGGTGGTGATATTAAATTCGATGCTCAGAGATGGAGTAATGTGGGAAGCGCCAAAAGCTTAAAAATAGCTATTGACGCCATAGTCTCTTGTTAGCCGTGTTTCAGATGATGTGAATGTAAATTCTCAATACGTTCCGCAAGCCAAACCTTGATTATAGATTGGCGAGTAACACCAACACGATTTGCTTCGCGATCAAGTGAATCTAGCATCCATGCTGGGAAGTCTACATTCACACGCTTAGTTTTTTGCATAGGACGCTTAACATTAGATAAATCTAAGTGCTCTATGATGTCTTCACCATCATCAAATTTTTTATCGAAATCAGATGCTTTCATATAAATCTACCTCATTTTTCCTTGCTCGCCTTACAGAAATAATTCGCACATTAGGTGTACGATAAGTTACTACAGCTGACCAATACTTACCTTTATAATAAGCAACAATTAAAGCTCTAGGTTCATCTGAAGTATTCGCTGGAATTTCAATTAAATCAGGATCATTCCATAGCTCTTGAGCCTCAATAAAATCTATCCCATGTTTGGATAGATTAATGTGGCTTTTATTAGGATCAAATTCAAAAGTATACATGAGTAGAAACTATACCTTTTTTGAATCAATTGCAAGGTTGGATATTTGATGGTACGGCTAACGCCGCAATAAACGGCAAGTAATGCTTGGCTAAACTAAGCGAGGCACGAGCGCGAGCCAAGCGTTACGCGTCCGTTTGATTGTTTTGTTATGTAATTTTTCTTACTTTACATTGGGTTGGGTTAAATTCCAAACTCAGAAAGTATACGTACCGAACCTGCCCGCAACTGGCCACCACAATACGCTAAACCTGAATTTTGAGCCGCAAGCTGTTCTTGGAAAAAAGCACTAAATGTTAACGGCGAAAAACACATGAACGTGATGACAAATTCAGAAAAGGGTGCTTTCTTTGATTGATTTTCATCCTTGATATTGTGGTGGTACATAACGCCGCCGTAAACGGCGCGAGCTTGCGAGCGTCCGGCGACCGAAGGGAGCGAATTTGATGGCCTTGTTACATGTTTTACTTGGGATCAAATTCACGCTCGATTAAATTGATTAAGTTGGCTACCGTTTCTGTGCTAATGGCAATTACCTTTGCACCACCTTTTTTACCCTGCTCAACATCAAAGCCGTGAGACTCAAGAAATTCCTTGATATCTTCATAAACATTTCTGCTTCGGCCAATGGATAAATGGTGCCGACCAGATTTTCTGGCATTAACGTAGTAGGTTAATTGTTTTTCATCACTGAAAAAGGTTGGGCCAGCCAGACGCGAAGAGGATCTTAAAGGCTTATCAAGTAAATCTGATATTTCACCAACTAAAATATGATCAGACTGCTGCTTAGCCTCAACTTCTTTTTTGATGATGCTCTGTGTGTAAGCATCATTACTTTGTTCGATAGCAACTTCCTTTGCGCCGATCAACTCCATTATGGGCTGCATTCGCTCCACAAGAGTACCTTCTTTATCAAGAAACCACTCTCCTTCAATTCGGCTATCTTCCATTAACATGTGAAGGGCGTTTTCGACAGCCCTGGCATCTTCGTGCTCCCACGCTGCAATGCATTGAGCTTTAATAGGAGATTTTGTGTTGCTGATTTGTTGCAGTCTTGAGCTTAAAGTCGCATTGCCTGCACCAGTGATTCCAACTTTCTTGTATGGAATTTCAATATTGCCACCAATATCTATGTGGCGCATGACGTAAATTATTGTTTGCATTCCTGCTCGGTACTCCGAATCTGGTGTGACATGTAACGCCCAAATAACGGGCTTAAAATTGTGGGCTAAACTTGAGCGAAGCGAAAAAGCCCGCAGTTTTAAGTCCCAGTTAATTTTCTTGTATGGATAATTACCCACCTAAATAACTATTTTCGGTAAAGTGAGACCCAAGCCTT
Source organism: Thalassotalea euphylliae (assembly GCF_003390335.1). NCBI lineage: Bacteria > Pseudomonadati > Pseudomonadota > Gammaproteobacteria > Alteromonadales > Colwelliaceae > Thalassotalea > Thalassotalea euphylliae. Next base: position 2,530,314 of record NZ_QUOU01000001.1, on the reverse strand, counting down.
AGCGGCAACTAAGGCCTTCTTTTACAGTAGTTCGATTGATTAATGGCTCCTCAATCGAGAGACCGATAACAAGAACGAACGCTGTAAAAGACTCCAAGCAACATACTCGAATAGTCTACTGGGTCTCGAACCCGCATTATGCAAGCAAGGGTTAGCTTATTATGAAAACAGTCATCAATCAAAAGATTCACGTTGGGGTAGATACAGGTAAGTACCAACTTGATATATATCTTCGTCCTTTGGACATTTACTTCACCGTCCCCAATGACGAAAAAGGGATTGCAGAAGCCATAAATCAGCTCAAGCAATACCCTGTTGAACGCATCGTCATTGAAGCGACAGGGCGGTTAGAAATGCCGTTTATTATGGCGTGTGCGAACAGCAAACTGCCGTTTGTTATCGCCAATCCTATTCACATCAAACGCTTTGCAGGTGCGATTGGACAGCGCGCTAAAACAGACAAACTTGATGCGCAGCTTATCGCTCATTATGGGGAAGTGATTAAACCAGCACTATCACAACTCAAACCAGCCACTATGCAAGTCATGAGTGATTTGGTCGCCAGAAGAAATCAGTTACTTGTGATGCAAACGATGGAAAAGAACCGCCTTCAGTCTCTGCCAAAAAGCTTATCAATGACCATCAAGCCGATACTTACCGCGTTTAAACATCAAATCCTAAAAATTGAAAAGAAACTCGTTGAACTCATCGAATCTTGCCCTGAATACCAGAAGAAAAATACGATTCTGCAAAGCATGACAGGTATCGGTAAAATAGCGGCCTCATCAATCATCAGTAATTTGCCAGAGCTTGGCTATGTGACGGGTAAACAAGCGAGCAGCCTAGTTGGTGTTGCGCCGATGAATCGAGAAAGTGGCCGCTATAAAGGACAACGGAGAATCCAAGGTGGACGGCACCAAGTGCGCACGGTGTTATATATGGCGATGCTGTCAGCGATTCAAAGTAATCCGGTGTTTAAAGATACCTATCAACGATTAGTTGGTGCAGGCAAACCTAAAAAAGTGGCGATAATTGCCTGTATCAGAAAGATGGTGGTGATATTAAATTCGATGCTCAGAGATGGAGTAATGTGGGAAGCGCCAAAAGCTTAAAAATAGCTATTGACGCCATAGTCTCTTGTTAGCTTTTTGCCACAGAATACCAATAGTCTTTTCCTTTAGGGCGAACTACTTTCTCCAAGGCCGTTTCTCCAACTTTATCGCGTTTTTCTCTGACAGCTTTCTGCAAATCTCTGGCAAGCGCTTTGAAGGGTAAATGACTAGAACAAATATAGTCAGGCTGAGAAAGTTCTGTGTATAGCTGTGGCTTCATATTAGAGCTTTTTTCAGGATGTAAAACTAGACTGACGGTAACATCCTCGAATTTCTCGTTTCCACTATGAGCAGCAAAGTTATGCCTTAAAGCCATAACTTTTTCATGCGTCTTTTGGTGTTGCTCAGGAATGTGTGTAGCTTCCAGCTTTACTTTGCGGCCATCGCACTTAGTAAAGCATTTGCCATAAAAAGTTAATGATGCAACAAATAGCCCCTTAATAAGATCCATTTTCTCAGGTGCTTTGACTCGATCCAACTCTTGAGGTGCTAACCTTTCGATTTCTTCCAACCAAGCAATTGTACTTCTTAAATCTTTGTCAATAAGAGTGTAGGCAGCATATTGTTGACTTATCTTGTCGGACATTTGAATAGCAGGTGCAGGCTTATCTCCATAATAGTATTTATTGTGACAGCCTTTCTCCTGATCCAAATGCTCTTCTATAGTCCAGCCACTGGACATTACTTTTCTAATTATCTGCACAGTTGCCAAATTAAACTCCTATAAAGCTAACGCCTTAAGCAGTGGCGCGCGCAGTTTGCGCGTCCTGCTGACTTAACTTGTTATGCATTTTTCTCAAATACAATTTAGATGCTATATACGATGCAACCAAAGTTTCAATTAATGCCAAAGGTAAAACTATAACCAGGTAGGACCAGCTTGAAAGATTCATATTTGCCATGCCAACCCAAAACAATACAAAGAAAAAACACCACGACATGATGCCGCTAATAATAACCGACTTTGTATTATTGCCGAATGCCTGAGAACACAACCAAAATAAGAATACATATAAAGCCGTAAGCAATGTATCCCACAAACCCCAAATAGCAAAAATGCCCCAATTCATATCAGCAACATTTGGGACAACAGATAGATATTCATGCATTTCTGGCCTTACAAAAATAAAGTACCTAAATACCTCAGAGGCATTAACCCACAGGCTGACAATGATGGTAATAACTATAAAATCTTTTGTTACAAATTTTTGATTCATTCTTATTGATTCCCTGTGGATGCATAACGAATGATATGGACTCCCCGCTCGGCATCTTTCTCTAGCGAGTGTGCCATAGTGAAGTTGATTATTTGCTTCAATTGAGGAGAGTCCATATGTCACTAATTAAAGCAATTGGCATCGATTTAGCCAAATCTGTTTTCAGTATCCACGGTGTCGATAGTCATGGCAAGTGTCAATTACGAAAAACCGTTAAGCGAAACAAACTGTTAGCAGAAATTGCTAAGTTGCCAGCGTGTATCATTGGTATGGAAGCTTGCTCTGGTGCACACTACTGGGCAAGAGAGTTTACTAAGCTTGGCCATGAAGTACGCATCATGGCTTCAAAGTTCGTTATCCCGTATCGCCAAAACGAAAAGAACGATGCCAACGACGCTGAAGCCATTTGTGAAGCGGTGACCCGCCCCAAAACGCGTTTTGTCACCATCAAAAGTGAAGAGCAACAAGCTGTATTGTGCTTACACCGTATTCGCCAAGGGGCTATCAAGGATAGAACGGCACTGATTAATCGCCTACGAGGTTTGCTCGCTGAGTTTGGCATTGTCATGCCCAAAGGGCGGTATCCAGCACAACATGCCATCACAGGTATTTTAGCAGATGCTGACAATGGTCTACCGCTGCTCGCTAGAGAGCTACTAAGTGACTTATGGCAAGACATTAAAGCATTAAACCAGCAAATTCTTAAACATGACCGAAAGCTCTACCAACTCGCGAACCAAATGAACGCGGCAAAACGCTTGATGAGTATACCTGGCGTTGGAGAAATCACGGCAACGGCGGTTGTTGCGACGGTGAGTGACGCAAAAGATTTTGATACCAGTCGCGCCTTTAGTGCGTGGATAGGGCTAGTCCCTAGGCAATACACGACAGGTGGGCAAGTGAAGCTTGGCCGAATATCTAAACGTGGCGAAAAACACATTCGCACCTCACTCATTCACGGTGCACGAGCCGTTATTGCCAACTGTAAACACAAAACAGATAGAACCAGTTTATGGGTACAAGAGCTGATTGAGCGACGAGGGTTTAAACGAGCAACCGTCGCGCTTGCGGCCAAGAATGCACGGTTGATATGGGCATTGCTGCGAAGTAAAAACGAATACCAAATAGATTATGTAAAATAGAAAAGATTGACGTTGTAAAGGTAACCCTAACGGTTAACCCCACCGCGTCTTAGCATGAGCGATTGACGATAACACGGTCAGACCGAGAGCATAAAAGCCTGTTTAATCGGGAAGCGCATTTCTTGAAAGAGAAGACGCTGTCTAACGAATGAGGCCATGCTCAAGCGCAAATCATCAGGGCGATAGCACAAGCTGTTACGGCAGTATGCTAATAAACGCCGAATGTAGAGCTGCTGTCAGACTTTCTTGTTGTCAGAGAGTGCTTGTGCTTGACAAAGGGGAGTCCATGTAGCCCTGTTAATGGGCAAAATTATGTTGGCTAAACTGTGAAGCGAAGCGAAACCGAGCCAAACTTTAGCAGTCCCACTTGAACAGCTTGTTATATTTTCTTTAACTCACCAGAACCAAACATATAATAATGATCTGGAGCACCTGAATTTTGGGTGTTATACCAATTATGAACGGTTCTTGTAACAGTTAATGCTCCCGTATTTTCTTCGGTACGTGCGATAGAAAGCCAAATGCGCTCTAACCAATTGCCACCTTCTCTAGTGAGATAAACATGCCAACCTAGCTTATCAGGAACTACTTGAATGTTAGCGTCAGACATTTCCCAATCAGATTTTGATGTATATTTAAAATAGACTTCGGTAGATTTCTCTTTAAGGATAATCTTGATCCCTATGCCTGCCTTATCACTTCCATCTTTAGCCATAATTTCTAATAGCTCATCAGGCGCACTTTTAATGAAATATTTTCCTTTCCATTCTCCTAAAAGAGGGGAGTATTTTTTAATTGATTCTATTTTCTTCGAGATTTCAGGGTTAATTTGCTGTTCTTGAGCAAAAACACTGAATGGTAATGCAAATAGTAATACTAGAAATTTCATCGAAACCCTTTTGAAAATATAACGCTTTAGTTAAACGGCTTGTAATGGTTGGCTTGTGTTTTTGCGTCTTTTGCAAAAACCGAGACAAGCGTTACAAGTCCGATTGAACTACTTGTTAGCTATTTAATGCCAATGCCCATAAGGTATTTTTTCTGGATCATCTGGTAACAATCTCCATCCATCCTTTTTATCAACGTATCGACGTTTAAAGTTATTCCTCCGTGCCCCGTTAGGAACTAGCCCTGATAATAAATCTAATACATCGTTAGCTTGTGACGAGTTTCTTCCATGGGCAGCAATTACAGTTTTTAAAACTGGCAGTAGCTTTTTGTATTTTTTATTAGCGTCTTGTTTATCATTAAACAGCTTATAAAGTTCTTTTGCTGCATCAACAGGAAAACCAAAGATTTTAGTTGCCGACATAATTAACTCCTTTTAATTGTTTAGACAGTTGAAAAAAAACGTATAAATTGGGTGTTAAAAAAATAGCTGTTAAGATAGATATAATGATCATCTCTTCTTGGGAGTATCCTCCAGCAGAGAATTCATAAGCCAGAGTAGTTATGTTGGTCAAAATAAATAGACAAGCAGTTATGTCCCAAAAATAGCGAATTTTAGTCAGGTAATAGCAACTATATTTATACGCATAGCTATATAACCCAAATAATAACACCGGAAGTAAAAGCAAATTTAAAACAGACAGTTCCATGGGTATTTGAGGTTGAGTAATATCTGGTTCCATGAGTGATTCGTAAACTCTGTAGCTTGAAAACACCAAGACAAACCAAAACCATAACTTCCAAAATATCCTGTCTTTCATATATATCCCTATAAGTTTTTAGTGAATAGTAAAACGAACCTTCGAAAATAGCTAACGCCCAAATAACGGGCTTAAAATTGTGGGCTAAACTTGAGCGAAGCGAAAAGAGCCCGCGATTTTAAGTCCCAGTTAATTTGCTTGTTAGGTTTCATGACATTAAAACGCCAATGAAAACTAGACTAACCCCTATGCAAATGAATAAGGGAAAAATGGCATCTCCGGTAAACTGAAGTGCGCAGCCTATTAAATACATTGCAAATGATAGATTGATACCCAACTTAGCTTCCCAACCAACTAAACTGCGAGACTTGCGATAGACCGCTAAGAGAGCAAAAAAGCAAAGAATTAAACAAGCAGAACTAATTAAAATAGCAGGAAAGCCATAAATATGATTCCAATATTCATAACCGCCACGTCTAGGTATAGCTAAGTCTTGTTCTACTACACCTTTAATAAAACCTGGTGCATAGCCTAAAAACATCACACCGGGGATGCCGAGCCTAAATTGATTCCTTTCATTGCGACTTAACATGTCTCTCCTTGAAACCTAACGCCGCCAACACGGGCCGAGCGTAGCGAGGTCCAGCACCAGCTTGCTGGTGCGAACGTGCTTGGCCTTGTTAACTTTTTTCACGCTTTCTAGGGTTGTACTTTGACATAGCCTTTTTATTCCACTCTTTAAAAGATTCAATTTTATTGAGTTCTTCATCAAGTACTATGCCTCGTTTGGGATCTGATCTGATCCAATAGTTTTGGACACCTCATTAAGTGAGTAAAATAACTCACAGAGGTGAATAATGACATCCCAAAAGAAAATCCGAAAAACCTATTCAGTAGAATTCAAAGAAGAAGCTCTAAAGCTAGCAGCCAAAGTTGGAGTAGCACAGGCTGCACGTGAACTTAGCATTTATGAATCTCAACTTTACGCATGGAGAAGTTCGGCACAAAAAAAAGCATCCACATCTGAACGAGAAAGTTCTTTAGCCACAGAAAATGCGAAGTTAAAACGCCAATTAGCCGAACAAGCCGAGGAGCTAGAAATACTAAAAAAGGCGGCCACCTACTTCGCGAAAAACCAAAAGTAGCCAGATTTGAGTTTATTAAAGACAATCACGGCTCATTCTCCATTGTCAGAATGACTCGTGCATTGTCCGTTTCGCCAAGTGGGTATTATTCATGGTTGAAGGCTTGTCAACAGCCAAGCAAGCGAAAGCAGGCACAGCAAGTTCGTGATGAAAAAGTCAGGCACATTTTTGATGACAGTAAAGAGCGAGATGGTGCTAGACGCATCCAAGCTGAGCTTGAAGAACAAGGTCATAGACATGACATAAAAACCATCGCCAACAGCATGGAGCGTCAAGGGCTTGTTGCCAAAGCAGGGCGTAAGTTTAAAGTCACGACAGACAGTAAACATTCGTTACCTGTTGCACCGAATTTACTAGAACAGAATTTTACCAGCGACAAGCCAAATCAGAAATGGGCGGGTGATATCACCTATCTAATGACGAGCGAAGGCTGGTTATATCTAGCCGTTATCATTGACTTATACTCCCGCTCAGTGATTGGCTGGTCGATGAGTACCCGTATGACCTCAACGCTGGTCTGTGATGCTTTACAAATGGCTTTATGGCGCAGAGGCAAACCTAAGAATGTCATTGTGCATAGCGATCGTGGTAGCCAATATTGCTCACACGCTTATCGTGATTTGATTAAAAAGAACTGTTTAATCCAAAGCATGAGTCGAAAAGGCAACTGCTGGGACAATGCCTGTGTTGAAAGCTTCTTCCATTCAATGAAAGTTGAAGCGGTTCAATATGAGCCGATTATGAACCGAGAAACCATGCGCCAGCACATATTTGAGTACATCGAAATTGATTACAACAAAAAAAGAAGGCATAGTGCCTTGGGCTATTTAAGTCCTGAAAGATTTGAACAATTAAATGTCGCTTAATGCAGTGTCCAGTTTTACTGGTTCAGATCAGTACGCATAATTTGGTTTTAGAAGTTAACGCCCAAATAACGGGCTTAAAATTGTGGGCTAAACTTGAGCGAAGCGAAAAGAGCCCGCAGTTTTAAGTCCCAGTTCATTTGCTTGTTATGTTTTACTTACAAACGAACTAATTTTCATTGTGTGGGTTGAGCAAGAATCGGCATACCCAATATTACCGATTAGCTCATCGTCATCATACAAGACAGCTTTAATCTTTATAGATACATCGCCAGTAGCAACCATTGTTAGAGCGCAATGCCTTGGATTTAGTTTACAACTATAAACATTGCCTTTGGACGTCTCAAATATAACAGTGTCAATTCCTAGTTGAGTATCATTATTGACATGGAGTGAAATGCCGCCCGTTGGACAATCCAGAGTAGACTCTACAACAAAATATCCAAAGGTAACTAATACTCCAAGAACAAATGATATTAGAATGTTCACCAAGGCTCCCTGTAATACATAACGCTAAGCTAACGGGCAGTGACGTAGCGGCATAATCGGGAAGCGCCGCTGCGTTACTGTCCCAGTGTGGCACGCAGTGCTACACGTGTTAAGCGCCTTGTTATATCCAACCAATTGCCCTCCAAAAAAACCACCCGATAGGAACCCAAAAATAAAAACCAAATAGCAAAAAGCGACTCTGTAACTAAATCTGTGTAACTGCCTATTATTAATACCCATATAGGGTTTAGGATAGGTAGTTATGAACAAGAAAGAACTTGAAGTCTTTGCCAAGCAAGCGGCTAAATCCATCAAAACGGAAGCAGATTTAACGAACTTTCGTAAAATGCTTACCAAGGTAACGGTTGAAGCTGCGCTTAATGCGGAGCTGGATGAACACCTTGGTTATGTTCGTCATGAGCAATCCATCAACGATAATTCACGCAATGGCTATTCGCCCAAAACTATACGAACAGAAGATGGCGAGATTGATTTAGATACACCTCGTGATAGAGATTCTAGTTTTGAGCCTCAACTGGTTAAAAAGAATCAAACCCGCTTTACGTCAATGGATGACAAGATTTTATATCTGTATTCCAAAGGCATGACGACTCGTGAAATCGTGTCCACATTCAAGGAAATGTACGATGCAGATGTTTCACCAACACTGATTTCTCGTGTGACTGATGCGGTTATCGCTCAAGTCGTCGAGTGGCAAGCCAGGCCGCTTGATGCTGTTTACCCAATCGTCTATCTCGACTGCTTGGTTGTAAAAATACGCCAAGATAAGCAAGTCATCAACAAAGCCATTTACTTAGCCTTAGGCGTGAATATCGAAGGCCATAAAGAACTTCTAGGTATGTGGATATCAGAAAACGAAGGCGCGAAGTTCTGGCTTAACGTATTAACGGAGCTTCAAAACCGTGGCGTCAAAGATATCCTTATCGCCTGTGTCGATGGCCTTAAAGGTTTCCCTGATGCAATTAATACCGTTTATCCTGACACACAAATTCAGCTTTGTATTGTTCATATGGTGCGTAATTCATTGAAGTTTGTGCCGTGGAAAGACTACAAAGCCATCACGGCTGATTTAAAGCGCATATACCAATCGGTAACTGAAGATGAAGCCTTAATGGCCTTAGAGCAGTTTGAGCAACGCTGGGACAGTAAATATCCCAATATCTCTCGCTCATGGCGAAATAACTGGCAAAACGTTAGTACCATCTTCAATTACCCTGAAGATATCAGAAAAGCTATTTACACCACCAACGCTATTGAATCGCTGAACTCAGTTATACGTAAAGCCATTAAGAAACGTAAGCTGTTCCCACATGACGATTCGGCGAAAAAGGTGGTTTACTTAGCTATTGAGCAGGCATCTAAAAAATGGACGATGCCGATAAGAAATTGGAAATCGGCCTTAAATCGATTTATGATCGAATTCGAAGACCGATTAAAAGATGTTATTTAAAACTGGCAGTTACACAAAATGTGTTACAGGGTCCAAAAAGCCCATTGCCCCCAAATGATGATAGCCAAGCCCCGGCTTTAATGTGGATTGAGAAGGGTCCTTCGGATTTACAAACACGCGAACTTTCCAATTGAGGGCAAACTCACCTAATAACTCTTCAGCTGGCTTTCGCGTACCTGTCCCTGATATTCCAAAGCCTATGGTATTTGATTTGTATTTTTTACCATTAAAAACGTATTCATATTCAATATCTGGTTCAAAGGTGTCCGAATCATCGCTGTCTTTATAGGTTCTAACTTCGGATTTAGTTATTAAGGCATCGGTTTTTGCCCATAACCGTTTTCTAAAGTCGAAAATAGCAAACAATACAAAAGCAATAATGCCAACATTTACTGCTGCACTAAATATGAATTTAATATAAAAATCTTCAGATGTTTCCATGGATATAACGGCTTAAATATGGGGCGCCAACTTGTTGGCGTCCCAGCACAGTTTACTGTGCGAGCATAATTTATTTGTTAGCTTTAAATGACGACAACAAACGATTGATATGCTCTTCTTTAAAAGCCCCAGAAAGTTGAATAACATGATTGTGATTAGCTGGCACTATGTATAGTAGTTGGTTATTCATATCATAGCTTTTTACCCAGTATGCATTCATTTTCGTACCTTGATACTTAACAAATGCAGATGCGTCGTTCAACCCCATAATTTGCCTAGCAACCTTAACTGCTTTCGACGATTGAGTAGGAGTATGAATTTCATCAAAAAAGCTAGTTATGTCACTGACATTCAATTTTTGATAATAACCATTTTCATTTAACCCTCCCGTTGTTTTAGACTCATTTAACACTGAAAAAATGATCTCATTATTTTTTGCAAACCACTCGTCTTTACTTTTAAAGTAGGTGCCAATTCCATCTACATTGAGCAATAAAACTTCTTTGAGCTTGCTTTTAGGGAAGTTAAATAGAATGTCATCTATATTAGATATGCTTATTCCAATACAATTATTACATTCGGATATTTCAGGCCACGGCTTTTGAGCGACTTCGATGGCTTTTACATTTAAGGCCAACAAACAAAATATAAATAAAGAATAAAGTTTCATATTGCTACCCTAGTATAGACGCTCTATCTAATTCTCGAGACCAAACATGAATTACTTGCCTCGCACATGTTAAAGATACGCTATCCCGAAATCTATCTAACATTGCACGCCCAAAATTCGTAGCAAACCATGTTATGGTAGCTCTGCCCCCTGGTGGTGTTGGTACCCAAGCTAGTGCATTAGAACACTTCCTAGTTTCTATCAACATTTTTCCAAATATATTTGCAACTTTATCATTTACTGACCCCGTAAACTTTTTGTTTACTCCTGCTCCCTTATAAAAAGCATTAATTGCATCTCTTACTACTTCTTTTTCCATGTCATTCTCCTTAATTATGACTGTATTTTTTAAAGCTAACGCTTAAAATAAACGGCTAAAAATGCTTGGCTATACTTGTGAGTGAAACGAACCAAGACAAGCGTTTTTAGTCCGCTTTAATTTTCTTGTTAGAGGTACTTAATATTTTAGCCCTAAAGCTAAAACAAGCCCCAAAAATAAACCAGCCACCAATGTTAGCCCATGTGTTAACGCTTTATATGATTTTTCATCTTTTGTGGGTGTTGCTAGTGATTCCATATTTGCTAGTTTTACTTTCAACTCTGAAAGCTCGGTTAATTGGTAGGAGTACTTTAATTCTCCATACTCTTTACACGTGTCTGCAATACAATTTCTGATGTGAACAAGTTGACCTTTTTGACTCGCTTCATTTACATATTGCGTCAATAAATTTTCTGCACCAATAATCCCTATATTTTTTAAAATAGTTTTGGGGTCTTGCTTAGTTAATTTTCCAACTAACTGTAACAAAATCATCTCGCTTTCATCCATGTTTGGGGAATTGTTCATAGTACCTCTAACGCTTAAATAAACGGATAAAAATGCTTGGCTATACTTTGTGAGCGAAGCGAACTAAAGCCAAGCGTTTTTAGTCCGATTTAATTTTCTTGTTAGGTTAATACTGGGCTTTGTTATTTTTTAAATACTCTTTGAAAGAGTAATGAAAATTTAAGACATGCTCATTTGCTGCCTTTTCTTCACATTTAACACGAATATTTGATAAATCAATATATGGTTGAAGCATTCCAGATTGCTCTAATTGTAATGCTAATTCTGCTTTTTGAGCCAACTCCGTTAGGTTACTTCCGAAATTTTCAGCTTTAGGGATACCCTTATTTTTGGTTCATCGCGGCTTTCCGGGGAAAGCTGCTTTTATCTTTAAAAAGAAATATTCTATATCTCGGTATCCATACGCCATTCGCTTAATCAGTTTGATTTTATTGTTCATGCCTTCCAAGGTACATGTGTTCATCCGATAGATTGCTGAAGAAGTGATGCCATGCAGGTATGGTTTGAGCCTTTGAGCAAAGGCAATCAATGGTTTAATGCCACTTTCAATGACTTGTTGCCACCAGCATTGCCAGAGATTTTTGGCTTGCTCTTCATCCTCGCAATACCAAAGTTCTTTGAGTTGCTCACCTAATAGATACACCACCATTAAGTCTCGGTTCATGCTGAGCAGTTCATCTAGGTATCCTTGCTGATGAGTATTTAAGTTATCTCGGTTCTTAAGTAAAACCCAACGAGAGCGTTTAACCCAACGCCTGGCCTGCTTGTCATGCTTGAGCTGGTTGGCTTGGTCAACGCGAACGCGATCAACAACCTCGCGACCGTATTTAGCCACGACATGAAAAAGGTCGTAAACGATGCGAGCCTGTGGGCAGTGTTGCTTAACTTCCAAGTCGAAGGCCGTGTTCATGTCCATTGCAACAGCTTCAATTTGCTGGCAATGCTCACCAAGTGACTCAAAGAACGGGCGAATATGCTGCCTTGCTCTACCAACGCCAATCCAGAGCACTTGGTAAGTGTCCGCGTCTGCGATGACTGTGGCGTATCGATGACCTTTAAACAGGGCAAATTCGTCCATGACTAAGCGTTTTACGCGCGACCAATTCGGCGCTTTAACTTGTTGTGCAAGCCGCGCTTTATCAATTTGTTTGATGGTATGCCAATGAAGTCCTGTCACCTCTGAGATATGCTTGATAGGTAGGATTGGCAATAACCCTTCGACGTAACTTTGAAGTCGTTTGGTTATCCGGGCGAATGGCTCTAGCCAACGAATTGATTCCGTAACAACACCGCAGTTTGGGCAGACAATTCGCCGTGTCTTAACAGCTAAGCTCACCTTACGACCCAGCATCGTAGCATCTTGGATATTACGCCAAGACGAATCGTGAATACTGTTAGTTAATTGACCACAACGGCATCGACCTGAGCTGTTAGGCTCTAACGTGAAGTGAATGGATGTAGGATTGGTTTCAATATTTGTGACATGAAACCCTTCCCAAAACTGGGCAAGAAAAGTAAGCTCTGACATAGAAACGGTAGTTTGGGTGTTGTTTTTGTTTTGGCGAACTAAACATTACCTTTACTACCGTTTTCATTTCTAGTCCCGCTAATATGCGAAGAACCTTATTTTTAGCCCAAGCAATTGTTGCTGCCGCAGCCCTTAAAGCACCTAAAGACTTTAAAACTCTTTTTTGTTCCTCTGTGAATTTTCCACACTTGGCAGAAAGCCACTCTTCGTAAAAAGGAACACGAGAATAAAATTCCATTTTCGCCTCAGACATGTTTAATATATCAACATTAGTAGAATCAGTTTCAAACATCCTTTCAATAAGAGTTTGTTTTACTCCCATTTTTTTCAAGTAATCTTCACTAGATTCTCTTAATGCATCATACCTCTTTTTTGCTTCCAGAGATGACAAGTTAGCAAAATATGATTTATCAAAATACGGTCTGTGAAGTCCAATAACGCCACCAATGTCTCTTTCTACGCCAGCGGAGAGAATAATACCAATTGAAATAAACATGTGATCTAATAGCCATGACTTTTCAACCAGTAGATCAGCATGCATCACCCAACAGAATTAAAAAAGCTCGCCCAACAAGAAAGTAACGCGAGAGTCCGAATGAGGTTGCTCGCCATTTATCACTTTTCACTTGGTCAAAATAGAGCGCAAATAGCTCAATTACTCGGTGTTGCTCGAGGCAGCGTTAATAAATGGGTTAACAGCTACCTATCGGCAGGGCTTAAAGGGCTGCAATCCAAAGTAAACAAGGGGAGACCCTCCAAACTCTCACAAGCGCAACTGAATCAGCTGTCAGCATTTGTGTTGTCCCATGCAGAAAAAAACAGTGGCGGTAGACTGATTGGGGAAGATATTCAACAGTTCATTGCTCAAGAATTTGATGTGACTTATTCACTACGCAATATCTATCACCTGCTCCATGCGCTCGGCTTTAGTTGGATAACGAGCCGCTCCAAGCATCCTAAGCAATCCGAACAAGCCCAAGCGGTTTTTAAAAACCTTCCGACTGGAAACGATCCTTAACACCCCATGGCATGTCCAGCCCGAAGACGTTGATGTGTGGTTCCAAGATGAGGCTCGTTTTGGCCAGCAAAATCAAGTAACAAGAACGTGGGCGAAAAAAGGAAGTCGTCCACGGGCGGTTAAACAACAGCAGTTTGACTACGGCTATTTATTTGGTGCTGTTTGCCCTTCGACAGGCCAAACCGAAGCGCTAATTACGCCGCTCGTCAATAAAGCGATGATGACAGAGCACTTGTCTCAAATATCCAAAGCTACACCTCAGGGTAGACATGCGGTGGTTATCATTGATGGTGCGGGGTGGCATACAATGGATACAGCTAGTCCATTTTCTAATCTTACGCTAATCAAGTTGCCACCCTATTCACCAGAGCTAAACCCAATTGAGCAAGTGTGGCAATGGTTACGCCAGCACTGTTTATCTAATCGTGTATTCAGCGGGTTTGATGAAATAGTAGAACAAGTCTCAGTGGCCTGGAATACATTCATTTCGGATATTGATAGGGTGAAAAAACTCTGTACTCGCGATTGGATCAAGGTGGTCAGATAATTATTTCAATTGGTATAAATACGCAAGCACTGAAACATTCTTCGCCTGAATGCACAGGTATTTGACTTGCCCTTATTATTTCACCGATATGGATAGCTTCGTCTAAGTTACCGCCTCTCGATGAAATAAAGAAAATAGTAGGCGCTACCTCCCATGAAGTGAACTCTAAAAGAAACTTAGCTGCATCACCTTTTTTAATTTCACCATGCATAGAAAAAGTCCCACCTAGTTTCAAAAACTCCATAGATTGGACACTAAATGTAAATATGAATGACAAAAAAATTATTAATCTCATTATGACTCCTTTCTCTGAGATTGATTTGCAAACCTAACGCTTAAATAAACGGCTAAAATTGCTTGGCTATACTTGTGAGTGAAACGAACCAAGCCAAGCGTTTTTAGTCCGATTTAATTTTCTTGTTAGGGTTCTTTTACAAATGACAGAAAGCTTTCATCAAACTGAACCGCTTTTGCAGAAAAATTACCATTATCATTTTCTTGGTAGCTCCATCCCATAAACTCAGGAAATTCAATCCAGCTTGGCTTAGGTGCAGGATAGGCTGATCTTGTTTCGTAATTAGCATCCCCGTTTACAATAGATACAAGGGCAATTCCATGTTCAGTTGCATATTTTATAGCACCAGATTGAAATCCTGTCGTGGCAAAAAGAATACCTTTTTGAGCACCAAGAGAACGAACTCTATCGTGTAATATTTGAACCAAACTTCTAGGGATAGCATTCTTGTGCTTTTTACATTCAACAATTACTTTAAATTCAGCCCCAAAAGCTTCAAATGTAGCTAATACATCTATTTGATAAGTACCATCATGAGCTTCTAAATCAACATCATGTTTTACTTCAATATTTTTTAATTCACTTCCTGAAGACTCTAACCACTTTTTTGTGGCTATTTCGAATTCTATTGGTGTTATATCAATTCCTGTATCTGAAAATGGATTTCTCAATTCTTAACTCCAAACTTCGATTGAACCCTAACGCCCCAATAAGGGGCTGATAAATGCTTGGCTATACTTGTGTAGCGAAGCGGAACCGAGCCAAGCGTTAGCAGTCCCGCTTTATTGGCTTGTTAGCTGAATAGTTTACTGTAACCACAAAACTATCAGCAACAAACAATGGTAAATACGTTTGTAAGGAACCCGCAACAACGTCCACCACTACCCGACAAACTTGAATTTGAGCCGTTTTTACTTTGGTTTATTTGAGCCCATAAAACTGAAACGGCGAAAATGCTTTAGCAAAAAGTACGAAACAAGATTGGCACGAATAACTCACCAAACCAAAGAAACACAACACCAGCCAAACTCTTGTTTTACCGCCAAACCACAAACTATTTTTACTTGAATTAGTGGTGGCAGATAACGCCCCAATAAGGGGCTGATAAATGCTTGGCTAAACTGTGTAGCGGAGCGGAACTGAGCCAAGCTTTAGCAGTCCCGCGCTTAATTGGCTTGTTAGCTTTCTTTGTAAAACTGCTCGAAAAGCCTGCTGAACCGTTTACCTTTTGAAAAATAAAACAAGAATCCAAAAGTAAACATAAAATAAAACATAAGTCCCCAACCAACAAGCGAGCTATTGTTTGGGATTAAATAAATTCTAACTAGGAAAAATACAAGTAAAACACCTGAGAAAGTAACTAGCATTGTTTTAGCTTTTTTATCAGTGCAGATGTACTGCAACAATTTTAAATTTTTGGTTATAAGAAAAGAAACCGATATAAATAAAAGTAAGGCTATTTCAATTTTACCGTTGTGCATGTATATAGCTAAAAAGCATGGAGAAAATAAAAGAGGTAATACTTGTTTTTTATATTCTTCTATTTTTGTTCTTTTATTAAACCCTTCGGGGTTTTTATGCTTCTCGATATCTTCAGTACCTGCCGTTGAAGAGCAACCGCAATTTGTGCAATGAGTTTTATTTGAGTCATTACCAAAACTACAGGCGTTACATGTCCATCTATAACCTTTCATAAAACTCCATTCTTGATGAGAAAGCTAACGCCGCAATAAACGGCAAGTAATGCTTGGCTAAAATCCGCGAGGCACGAGCGCGAGCCAAGCGTTACGCGTCCGATTGATTGTTTTGTTATGTAATTTTTCTTACTTTACATTGGGTTGGGTTAAAAGCCAACCTTAGAAAGTATTTGAACCCAGCCTGCCAGCTACTTGCCACCACAACACACAAAGCCTGAATTTTGAGCCGCAAACTGTTCTTGAAAAAAGCACTAAATACTATCGGCGAAAAACACATGAACGTGCTTATAAATTCTGAAAAAAGCGCTTGATTTGACTAGCTTTCATCCTTGGCATTGTGGTGGTACATAACGCCCAAATAACGGGCTTAAAATTGTGGGCTAAACTTGAGCGAAGCGAAAAGAGCCCGCAGTTTTAAGTCCCAGTTAATTTGCTTGTTATGTAATTTACCTTACTTTACGGAGAGTTAGAATAAAAGCTAAACCTAGAAAGTATACGTACTGAACCTGCCAGCCACTCGCCACCACAACACACAGAATCTGAATTTTGAGCCGCAAACTGTTCTCGAAAAAAGCACTAAATGCTAACGGCGAAAAACGCATGAACGCGCGAATAAATTCAGAAAAGGGCGCTTGAATTTATTAACATTCATCCTTGAAATTGTGGTGGTACATAACGCTTGCGATAAGCGGCTTAAAACAGCTGGCTATACTTGTGAGCGCAGCGAATCGAGCCAGCTGTTTTAAGTCCGATTCATTGCCTTGTTATGCAAACCCTCTGAGGCCACTAAAGCCTAACAACACTGCCAATGCTTGTAGAAGAGGCGGAAGATACAACAGCTATTGCACCCACAACACTCGATGCCTGCCTTTTGAGCCACACGCCAATACTAGAATTAGCGATACACCCTAGCCTGCTTGGAACCAATGTCAAAATTTGCAACTTGAATAGCAGGAAAAACCTAATTTACCTGCAAACTAAATACTCGAAAGCAACCATACCTGATTGAGCGGTAACTACAAGATTAGATTGGCGAAAAACTCATTTAGCCAACACAACTTTACTTTGCTAGTACCCAATAACTCACAACACCAAAGAATGAATCACACCCGATCTTAAATAAAAAAAGGCTGAACTAGCAGATTATTAAATTCTGATTTTGTGGGTGGGCATAACGCCCGCATAACGGGCAAAAAATTGCTGGCTAAAATCAGCGACGAAGGAGCAAAAGCCAACAGTTTTTTGTCCCTGTTAATGCGCTTGTTAGGGCTTACATCTTGCCGTCGACCTACCAATACCAGCGCGCTGATCTTTGACAAATGTATTTAAAACATCCTCTCGCCCATACTCAATTGCTTTCGCTTCAATTAAAGATAAAAGGGCTTTGGCTTTTATTGCTTTGCTATTATGTTCAGGGTCATCTGCGCATTGTTGATTGAAATTGATACTAGACGCTTCATCAATGAATTTAAGGGTTAGGATAGATAACTCATTGTCTTTTGATTGTTCTTGCAATAGTTTCTCTTTTTTCTCAAGCTCTTTCCACTTCTCTTCAAATTGTCGCAATTTGAAGTCCGCTTCCATATTGAGTTTTATGGCGTTTTCTTGCTCTTTTAATGCGGCTAGTCTCTGCTGATCAAGATAATACCAGCCACCAGCAAATAGGAGAGATACAGTCAAAAATGAAGCAAGTGACTCTTTGATTTTCTCGATTGATATTTTCACTGATCCTCCTTGAGCCATAACGCCGCAATAAGCGGCAAGTAATGCTTGGCTAAAATCCGCGAGGCACGAGCGCGAGCCAAGCGTTACGCGTCCGTTTGATTGTTTTGTTATGTAATTTTTCTTACTTTACATTGGGTTGGGTTAAATTCCAAACTCAGAAAGTATACGTACCGAACCTGCCCGCAACTGGCCACCACAATACGCTAAACCTGAATTTTGAGCCGCAAGCTGTTCTTGGAAAAAAGCACTAAATGCTAACGGCGAAAAACGCATGAACGCGCGAATAAATTCAGAAAAGGGCGCTTGAATTTATTAACATTCATCCTTGAAATTGTGGTGGTACATAACGCCGCAATAAACGGCGCGAAATGCTTGGCTAAACTAAGCGAGGCACGAGCGCGAGCCAAGCGTTACGCGTCCGATTGATTGTTTTGTTATGTAGAATTGCCTTACTTTACCGAGAGTTCGACTAAATGCCAAACACGGAAAGTATTTGAACTCAGCCTGCCAGCAACTTACCACCACAACACGCTGAATCTGAATTTTGAGCCGCCAATTGTTCTAGAAAATAAAGCTAATTACAATCGGCGAAAAACACATGAACGTGCGATTAAATTTAGAATAGGGCGCTTGATTTGATTAACCTTCATCCTTGAAATTGTGGTGGTACATAACGCCGCCATATGGGGCGCACAAATGCTTGGCTAAAATCAGCGACGAAGGAGCGCAAGCCAAGCGTTTTGCGTCCCTGCCATAATGGCCTTGTTAGGTTCATAACCTCTAAGGCCAATGCCTACAACTTTGTGGATTACCGCCTTCATCATGGCCCCAGCTTTTTATTACGTATGTTTCGGGATCTACTACTAGGTAAAATTTACATTTTCCGATCCATTCTTTGTGTCCACGCATCTCATTTTTGTTGTAAAAGTTTGGGAGAACCTCAGCATCAAACCAATGTTGAATAATGTCACCGTTTTCATTGACTGAGGTGTGAGTAAAGCCTTCTCCTGCTACTAAATAATCAGCACGAATAAGCTCACCTGCATTCTCAAACCTATGGGGCTCCATCCGCCAAGCTTTTTTCCCAATTAATTTGTCTTGAAATTCTGCCCAAGGTTCATAGCCGACAGCACAGCCAGATAAAAAATAAATGATGAAAAAGGCTGCAAAAAGATGAATGTTATTCATATATGTCCTTAGCACCACGGCTGGATAATTTGGGTGAACCTAACGCCCGCATAACGGGCAAAAAATTGTTGGCTATAATCAGCGACGAAGGAGCAAAAGCCAACAGTTTTTTGTCCCTGTTAATGCGCTTGTTAGGCTTTGATCTTACTATCAAGTTTTTGAATCTCAAGCACAACTTTTGAAGTTAAGTGCTTGCAAAGCTCTATTTCCCGATCAAGTGATTTATCTGTTGGGTGAGAGTAGTTGATTACAGGAATAAAAACCTTTGACTCGCTGCCATTAGTCGCTAAATAAACCTCTCCTTGCTCATAAACACTACTATCCGAATGAGCTACATATTTGTTTCTGGTTTTTATAATGTTTAGGTGAGTCTTATAAAACATAGATTCATTTTGAAAATAATTTTTGGGTTTTAAAGACAGCCCACGTTCATTGCCTGAAGCAAAACACTTTCCATATTTAATAACAAAGGCATCATATATAGGTTTTGCTATTTCTGATTCTTGGCAGCTTTTGAGTAAATGTAGATATTCAAAACAAGAAGACAAGTCTCTAACTATGTACTCCAAAGCTAATCTTCTCTTTGCAATTTTTCCTGTAACTTCTTGATGTTGGCATTTTTTACCATCATAGAAAGTGGTGTATGTTATTTCGGAAGAATCAGGGCAAATGTTGGATTTTATGCTGAATTTACTCATATGCTCCATAAAAGCCTAACGCCGCAATAAACGGCAAGTAATGCTTGGCTAAAATCCGCGAGGCACGAGCGCGAGCCAAGCGTTACGCGTCCGATTGATTGTTTTGTTATGTAATTTTTCTTACTTTACATTGGGTTGGGTTAAAAGCCAACCTTAGAAAGTATTTGAACCCAGCCTGCCAGCTACTTGCCACCACAACACACAAAGCCTGAATTTTGAGCCGCAAACTGTTCTTGAAAAAAGCACTAAATACTATCGGCGAAAAACACATGAACGTGCTTATAAATTCTGAAAAAAGCGCTTGATTTGACTAGCTTTCATCCTTGGCATTGTGGTGGTACATAACGCCCAAATAACGGGCTTAAAATTGTGGGCTAAACTTGAGCGAAGCGAAAAGAGCCCGCAGTTTTAAGTCCCAGTTAATTTGCTTGTTATGTAATTTACCTTACTTTACGGAGAGTTAGAATAAAAGCTAAACCTAGAAAGTATACGTACTGAACCTGCCAGCCACTCGCCACCACAACACACAGAATCTGAATTTTGAGCCGCAAACTGTTCTCGAAAAAAGCACTAAATGCTAACGGCGAAAAACGCATGAACGCGCGAATAAATTCAGAAAAGGGCGCTTGAATTTATTAACATTCATCCTTGAAATTGTGGTGGTACATAACGCTTGCGATAAGCGGCTTAAAACAGCTGGCTATACTTGTGAGCGCAGCGAATCGAGCCAGCTGTTTTAAGTCCGATTCATTGCCTTGTTATGCAAACCCTCTGAGGCCACTAAAGCCTAACAACACTGCCAATGCTTGTAGAAGAGGCGGAAGATACAACAGCTATTGCACCCACAACACTCGATGCCTGCCTTTTGAGCCACACGCCAATACTAGAATTAGCGATACACCCTAGCCTGCTTGGAACCAATGTCAAAATTTGCAACTTGAATAGCAGGAAAAACCTAATTTACCTGCAAACTAAATACTCGAAAGCAACCATACCTGATTGAGCGGTAACTACAAGATTAGATTGGCGAAAAACTCATTTAGCCAACACAACTTTACTTTGCTAGTACCCAATAACTCACAACACCAAAGAATGAATCACACCCGATCTTAAATAAAAAAAGGCTGAACTAGCAGATTATTAAATTCTGATTTTGTGGGTGGGCATAACGCCGCAATAAACGGCAAGTAATGCTTGGCTAAACTAAGCGAGGCACGAGCGCGAGCCAAGCGTTACGCGTCCGTTTGATTGTTTTGTTATGTAATTTTTCTTACTTTACTGAGGTTTGGATTAAAAGCCAAACTTAGAAAGTATTTGAACCCAACCTGCCAGCTACCCGCCACCACAACACACTAAATCTGAATTTTGAGCCGCTAATTGTTCTTGATAAAAGCTTTAAACGTTAACGGCGAAAAACACATGAACGTGCGAATAAATTCAGAAAAGAGTGCTTGCCTTGATTGATTTTCATCCTTGATTTTGTGGTGGTACATAACGCTTAAATAACGGGCTTAAAACTGTGGGCTAAACTTGAGCGAAGCGAAAATAGCCCACAGTTTTAAGTCCTGTTTATTTTCTTGTTAGAGTTACTTGCTTAGAAATATAAAAAACTATTTTTATGATAATCAATGGGAAACTTAGAATTAATGCATTTACGCAAATATAGATAAATCCATCGTACGCTTTACCTGGTAGCAAGGCATAAAACTCAAAAAATTTATCAATAGAGAGCACTGTAAACCACGATATTAAAACGTAAAAGATATTACCTAATTTAAATAGATAAAAAACAATTAAACTTAAAATTAAAACAATGATATAGCCGTAATTTAAATTTGAGCTAAAAACATTAAACGTGAACAATATGGCGCTTAAAATAACCACAATACTTAGGTGTAAAAAGAAGGATTTCATTTGTGACTTACCTAACTTCTAACTGCACTGTACCGCTTGCCATAATCATTGACTTTATTAGGTTGGTTTCTCTAGAGCCACTGATTCCTCCTCCTATATCAATACAACCCGCAGATCCAGATTTACTACCTCCATGTAAGAAAAAACCTTTACGGCCATAAGTCTGAGTCCCAGTTGCGGGTATAAGTCTAACTCTCCAGTCGCCCCAGTCACCTCTAGTATTGCGAGCAAGGTCACCTATAATTCCAGGATCACTCAGGTCAGAAGACCTAATAATATAATTTCCAACAGGAATTGGGCCTTGCCACTCTGCTTTTTGACATGATTTTGAGTTATTATTTCTGCACTCTCCCCGTCCACTAGTAGCTGGATATGTTCCAGAAAAAGTAGAAGATTGAACATATAGTTTTCTAGCTTCAATGCTAAATATCATTTTCATACACACTCCTTGTTTGAACACTGTAACTCTAACGCCCAAATAACGGGCTTAAAATTGTGGGCTAAACTTGAGCGAAGCGAAAAGAGCCCGCGATTTTATGTCCCAGTTCATTTGCTTGTTAGCTGATCATACTAACTATCACTACAATAATTAGCACTATATTAGCAGCAGCCAAAATTGCTACACTGCTCTCTAGCTTCCCAAGCCTTGAATAAATTTCTACCGGTATTTCGTATACACTGGTAGTTTGATGGCGGGTTGTAACACCATGAACGAAAAAATTTACAGAAAGGGGGATTGCAAACAAGGCACTAATTACCTCAAATACAAATAACCAAGATTTAAAATAACTTAAATCCTCCGTTTCCTGTTTATCTAGGAGTTCCTTCAATGGCCCTAGTTCATAAATTATTTTCTCTTCTGTTTCACCATTTTCGATTAAGCGTTTTATAACACCTTGGTTTTGCTTTATTTGGCCATTAGATTTTTCTAACTGATTTAGTTTTAAATCATAGTTTTGCGCGACTATGTCATCAGACATCATTTGCATCTTATGTACGGTAACTAGAATAACCGATGCACATACTAAAAGAGAAACTGATAAAAAGATGTATTCCCATGATTTCATCTTTCGATGACTAAAAAAGGAAATAATTAAAAGCAATATTGGTAAAGCATATAGACCTATCAAGGCAATGGTCTTTATTAGAGCAACTGACTCCATATTTTAATTTACTACTCCGTGATTTGATTGAACAGCTAACGCTTGCGATAAGCGGCTAAAAACGCTTGGCTATACTAGTGAGCGCAGCGAACTAAGCCAAGCGTTTTTAGTCCGATTCATTGCCTTGTTATGCAAATTTTCTGACGCCACCTAAACCTGACAATACAGCCAATGCTTGTAGAAGAGGCGGAAGATACAACAACCCACACGCCCACAACACTCAACACTTGCCTTTTGAGCCACACACCAAAATTAGAATTAGCGATAAGCCCTAATCTGATTGGAACCCTTGTCAGAATTTGCACCGTAAACCGCAGGGAAACATAATTTACCTGCAAACTAAATACTCGAAAGCAACCATACCTGATTGAGCGGTAACTACAAGATTAGATTGGCGAAAAACTTATTTGGCCTACACAATTTTACTTTGCTGGAAACTGAAAGCTGCAACACCAAAGAATGAACCACACTCGATCTTAAATGAAAAAGCTGCCCTAGCAGATTATTTAATTCTGATTTTGTGGGTGTGCATAACGCCCGCATAACGGGCAAAAAATTGTTGGCTATAATCAGCGACGAAGGAGCAAAAGCCAACAGTTTTTTGTCCCTGTTAATGCGCTTGTTAGGCTTTGATCTTACTATCAAGTTTTTGAATCTCAAGCACAACTTTTGAAGTTAAGTGCTTGCAAAGCTCTATTTCCCGATCAAGTGATTTATCTGTTGGGTGAGAGTAGTTGATTACAGGAATAAAAACCTTTGACTCGCTGCCATTAGTCGCTAAATAAACCTCTCCTTGCTCATAAACACTACTATCCGAATGAGCTACATATTTGTTTCTGGTTTTTATAATGTTTAGGTGAGTCTTATAAAACATAGATTCATTTTGAAAATAATTTTTGGGTTTTAAAGACAGCCCACGTTCATTGCCTGAAGCAAAACACTTTCCATATTTAATAACAAAGGCATCATATATAGGTTTTGCTATTTCTGATTCTTGGCAGCTTTTGAGTAAATGTAGATATTCAAAACAAGAAGACAAGTCTCTAACTATGTACTCCAAAGCTAATCTTCTCTTTGCAATTTTTCCTGTAACTTCTTGATGTTGGCATTTTTTACCATCATAGAAAGTGGTGTATGTTATTTCGGAAGAATCAGGGCAAATGTTGGATTTTATGCTGAATTTACTCATATGCTCCATAAAAGCCTAACGCCGCAATAAGCGGCAAGTAATGCTTGGCTAAACTAAGCGAGGAACGAGCGCGAGCCAAGCGTTACGCGTCCGTTTGATTGTTTTGTTATGTAATTTTTCTTACTTTACCGAAAGTTAGATTAACAGCTAAACCTAGAAAGTATACGTACCTAACCTGCCAGCAACTCGCCACCACAACACACTAAATCCGAATTTTGAGCCGCCAATTGTTCTAGAAAATAAAGCTAATTACAATCGGCGAAAAACACATGAACGTGCGATTAAATTTAGAATAGGGCGCTTGATTTGATTAACCTTCATCCTTGAAATTGTGGTGGTACATAACGCCGCCATATGGGGCGCACAAATGCTTGGCTAAAATCAGCGACGAAGGAGCGCAAGCCAAGCGTTTTGCGTCCCTGCCATAATGGCCTTGTTAGGTTCATAACCTCTAAGGCCAATGCCTACAACTTTGTGGATTACCGCCTTCATCATGGCCCCAGCTTTTTATTACGTATGTTTCGGGATCTACTACTAGGTAAAATTTACATTTTCCGATCCATTCTTTGTGTCCACGCATCTCATTTTTGTTGTAAAAGTTTGGGAGAACCTCAGCATCAAACCAATGTTGAATAATGTCACCGTTTTCATTGACTGAGGTGTGAGTAAAGCCTTCTCCTGCTACTAAATAATCAGCACGAATAAGCTCACCTGCATTCTCAAACCTATGGGGCTCCATCCGCCAAGCTTTTTTCCCAATTAATTTGTCTTGAAATTCTGCCCAAGGTTCATAGCCGACAGCACAGCCAGATAAAAAATAAATGATGAAAAAGGCTGCAAAAAGATGAATGTTATTCATATATGTCCTTAGCACCACGGCTGGATAATTTGGGTGAACCTAACAATTTATTATGTGACAAAATGTCCAGTTTTCTCCCGACATTTTGTCCAATAATATTCTTAATGATTTCCAACAATACGCTAAGTTTATAATACTTCAACTGTTTTGGTTAAGTTCTATATGAATCAAGGATAAAGTTGGACAAAATGTCCACGATCCTGAAATCTACTTAGAACTTTGATTCCTGTATAAATATACAGTTATGATGTTGAGCTTGAAGCTTCTAGGGTAACCAACAAACTTTAATGTGTAGACAAGGAGCCTTTACGGTTTTGGATTATGAAATACGTTAGTATGCTGTGAGGAAAATTACATACATTGGAAAATAAAAAGCTTACTTAGCAAAATCCACAAAGTAAGCTTGTTAGGTTTTGTATTTCTCTGATAAGTATCAGCCGTTAGTGGCTGTTAATTCTTACTGCTTTGCCAACAGTTTTACTGACACCGATATAGTCTGCCATTTGGCCATCTTCATCGAGCGTAAATGGTTTAACGTTTTGTTGGAACGCGGTATGCCACTCAACTAACGCAAAGTTATCGAGTAAAACATTAGCATCATCGTTGCCCATATTTTCAAATTCAACCAGTACACGGTAGCTGCGATAGCGTATACGCGGTGAGTCAAATTCAACTTCAAGCGCTTGCCAATCAAGGCTTTTAGTAAGCTCAAACGATTGGATAAATTGTTTAGGGCTGGTGGCATAGGCATCTAACAGTTTTTGACCACTTCGGCGACCTTGCCAATACACATTAACTTTGACGGGTTTATCGGTTTTTGCTTGCACAGACATCGTCATTGGATTATCAGCTGTGTATACACGGCGAAAATGCTTCATGCCAAATAGGCTTGACGATTTATTATCGACGGTTATTTGCATTGCCTGATCACTTTGATGGCCATTAGGTACCAGCTGCCAATTGTCCGGCAGTTTGAAATTGCGCTCTGGCGAGTCGAACCATTTGAATTGTTCAAAATCGCTGCCGTTTACTAAGTTATTGCCAAGGCGGTAGTAAAGGCTGGCATCGGGTAGTTTTACCGTTGAAATGTTTTCTGACCAAGTTTTGTATGGAATAGCAGCGGTTGTTTGTTGACTGAAATCAACCGTGTATTTTTGTTGTGAGTTATCTTTCGCTGTATTTGATGCGTAAATCACGCCATGGCCGTGATGGTCAATAATATGCGTATTTCGCTTAGCTGACAGCGTGGCAATTCGAGTGAGGGCACGGTTTCGCTCGTTGTCCATCGCGGGTGTGGGCTTGTAGTCGCGCACGTAAATCGGCACCAGCTCTGCGCGGCTAAATTCACCGTCATCTAGCCATACATAAAGGATATAGCTATGTTGCGTGGCACTAAAGTTTTGGTCGAAAATAAAATTACCCATCGAGTAGGCGATGAGCTTGCCTTGGTATAATTCAATACCTTGCGTTACGTGGGGGTGGTGAGCAACGATCAAAGCGGCACCTTCATTGACTGCACTTTTTAAGCGCTGCTCAGTGACTCCGGTTGGCTCTTTAACGTATTCTAAACCGCCGTGGTATTGCACAATAGGGAGCATCCCTTGTTGTTTAGCGTTACTTACCGATTCGGTAATGTTTTTCATATTGCCAAATGCTGCGCCACCTTGGTTGGCATCTGCCGTTTGTGTGGGCTTTTTACTGCCGTGCCAGCCGACATAGCCTAATAAGCCAAGCGCTTGGCCATTGACTTTCATTTGGTGTGGTTTCAATGCTTGAGCTTCATTGTAACCCGCACCAGAATAAGGTAGCTCAGCTTTGTCTAGTGCGTTCAACGTAGAAATTAACCCCTCATCCATATAATCGTAGGTGTGATTATTGCCCAGTGTGACGTAATCGACACCTGCCCACTGTAAAGCCTCAATCGTTTCTGGCGCAGAGTAGAAAGTGACGGATTTATTCATGCGCTGGCTAGGTTCGTGCGCAGATAATTGTGTTTCCAAGTTAACGGCCGCCACATCAGCGACACTCATGTAAGGTTTTACATGTTCAACAAGCGCTTTACTGTCTTGTAAAATCGAGTCTGGTTTGATCAAAACCGGATCGTCAAAATAAGGCTTGTAGTAGCGGCGTCCCATCATCACATCGCCACCAAAGGCGAACATCACACGACCCGCTTTTTTCTTTATCAGCTGAAAAGGCTCAGCAGTGTTCAAATTTGCTAGTTCTTCATGGCTATAGGTGTGAACTCTTGAGTAATAGTTCGCTTTTGAAAACTCAACTTGGTAGTAATCTTGTTCAGGTAGGGCCAGTTTAAATTTCCCGTTTTTGCTTGAGCTAACTTTCTTACCGTTAACAGTGATTTCAACATCCTTAATTGGACGATTGTTTTCATCTGCGACTGCTGCCTCAAAATGTGTTGCCGCATTGCTGGCAAATGAAGGTGCAAGTGTTGCAAATAAAACTGCGGTGGTGGAAAGCTTTGGCAGCGATGAGCCAAAAATATTCATGAGAAGTGCCTATTGTGCTTGTTGTTATGGTGATTTTAGCAGTATATCGTGCGAAATATTCGCGCAGGCATTCTATTTATTTGTGCTTTTATAACTTTAGGTAATGGTGATTTGAAGGTTGAAATAGGAGGCTAACTGTTGATTACTGCTAGTTCAAGAGCAGCCACTCGCTACTGGCTAAAATGAATAAACCCAGTTTGATACGAGGTTTAGAGCTTTGTTTAGGTTTAATTAGCGTTTAAGGCTATTCCGTACTTTCGTTATCAACACGAGTGCTTACGCTAAAAATGGTTAACACTTGTTTTAACGTACCTAAATCATCGGCTTCACTGCTAGAAAAGAAGATACCAATAGGCATTGATTGCATGGCATTGGCAAATTGTGCAGGGGTCATATTAATACGTGCTAGTGTGAGCCTACCAGCGGCAATCTCAGCCTCTAACCTTTTAACAATTGCCGATTGCATTTCTTCTTGTTCGCTGTCGATCAGGTCCTGGCACAAGGTGTGGCCTGCGTGAACAAGTTCGGTTCTGATCAGTTGGCTGGGGATATCGTCAAACATGCCTTGGCAACGATTGACGAACAGTTGCTCTGTATCTTGCCAAAAGTCTTGCTTAGATGCGGCATAGGTTGAAACCGCAATCTCATATTCTGCAAATTGGCTTTTCACCATTGCCTGAAACAGGGCCTCCTTCGAGCTAAAGGTCTTATAAATCGTGGCACGTGAAATATCTGCATAACGCGCAATCAAAGAGACGTTGCTCGCATTATAGCCATGTTGAAAAAAGCATTCTCTGGCAGCATTGACAATTTTTGAAGTTGATTTAGGCACGATTTAATACCGACTCAATGGCTAGTTAAAAACAATGATAATGTGTTGTGATTGAATTCACAATACAAGTATACACATTGTGACAAACTGTAAACTTGTGCTAGTATTCGCCAAAATATGTAAACCAACAGTTTATATAGTGCTTTATCCCTATATTGCCGGTGATACTAATCTCCGTTGATATTGAGAAATTTCTCGCCTAAGAGGCTGACAAATCTAGGAGTTATGGTGTTTCGACTATTGATAATTATGACAGCGCTACTGTTACAAGCGTGCTCAGAACAAGTTGTAGAGGTAAAAGAAAAGCCGCCTTTAGTTGTACAGCTAACTGAGGTAAAGGCAACGAATGTCAATGAAGTCTACGAATTTCCGGCGTTAGTGTCGGCAGTGAAAGACGTTGATGTGAAATTTGAAGTATCAGGGCGTTTGATCGAAGAGCAGCTGGTTGAAGGCAGTGTGGTCAAAAAAGGTGAGGTACTAGCGAAAATTGATCCTGCACCGTTTCGCCGCAAGGTTGAAGAAAGCCGTACTCGCCATCAAGACGCCGCTCGTTCACTGCGCAGAATTAAAGAAGTTCACGCTAAAAATGTCGCATCGCAGCGTGAACTAGATGATGCTCAGTCGCTATTCACCCTCACTAAAATTGCGCTCGAAGATGCTGAACAAGATTTAAGTTACTGTACGATTCGCGCACCGTTTGATGCGGTGATCGGTACGCGTTTAATTGAAAACAACAGTTACGTGCGCGCAGGTGATACGGTCGCCAATATTCAAGACAGATCTGAGCTGTACTTTTCATTTGAAGTACCAGAGCGTGTAATGACCGCCAATGCGGGCAATCGTCAAATTAAAGCGACGGCTTCAGTGATCGGTCACGAGCAACAGATTTTTGATATTCATTATGTCGAGCACGAAACAACGCCAGATCCGGTTGCTCAAACATACAAAATTACCTTTGCGATTGACGGAGAAGTGACAGAGCTGTTTTACCCGGGTTCACGTGCGACGGTAAAAATTACCAATAACGATCAAGTGCAAGAGGCGTTATTAGTGCCGCTGAATGCGTTAACCGGTAGTAAAGACAAAGGCTTTTACGTGTGGCTGTTTGACGCTGATACCAGCACAGTGAACAAAGCTTCTGTAGATATTACTGCAATTAAAGGTGAGTACGCCATAATTGCCAGCGGCTTAACATCGGGCAACAAAGTGGTTTCTGCCGCAGTTCAGCAAATGCGAGAAGCGTTGAAAGTTAAAGAATATCAGGCGGATTTCTAATATGGATATCGCTCGTTATGCACTTACAAGACCAATAAATGTGTGGTTGATCACGCTGTGTTTTTTAGTTGGTGGTGTTATTGCGTTAGGTAACATAGGTCGATTAGAAGATCCTGCATTTACCATCAAACAAGCCGTGATCATGACCTACTACCCAGGCGCAAGTGCTGAAAAAGTAGAAAAAGAAGTCACCGAACAGCTTGAAATAGCACTGCAACAAATGTGGCAGCTAAAACGTGTTGAATCAGAGAGCAAACCGGGCTTTTCACGCATTACCATGGAGGTAAAATCAAACCTTGATGGGCCGTTACTACCGCAAATATGGGATGAGTTGAGAAAGCGTTTACGCGATGTACGCGCAGACCTGCCATTGGGCGCTAGCCAGCCATTGGTGATTGACGATTTTGGTGATGTTTTTGGCCTTTATTATGCGTTAACCGCACCTGATTTTTCGGCTTATCAAATGCGCGAGTTTTCACGCATTATTCGCCGTGAGTTGCTGACGGTGGATGGTGTTGCCAAGGTCGCGGTCAGCGGCATTTTGGAGGAGCAAATTGTCGCCGAGATCGACCCATACCAAATTGCTGGGCTTGGCCTTTCGTTCCCCGATATTGAACAGATTTTGGCAAGTAACCTAAAACCCTTTGCTGGCGGCCGTTTATACATTGGGGATAAGCAAATTCGTATTCCGGTTTCTGCCGCGACCGATAAAATCACTGAAATCGAGAATATTTCGTTCGTATTACCGGGGCGCAATGCGTCAATTAAAATTAAAGACGTAGCAAGATTGCACTTAGAGCCTGTTGATATTCCCTCTGATTTAAAACGTTACAACGGCGAAAGCGCGATTACGCTGAGTGTTTCTGCTCAAAACGATGTCAACATCGTTGAAGTGGGTGAACGTATTGAAGCAAAACTAGCTAATGTACTAGCCAGCTTACCCGCAGGTATTAGTGTTTCATCAATATACAACCAAGCCAAAATTGTCGATAAAGCCGTTGATGGGTTTATTTTAAACCTCGAAATATCGGTTGCCGTGGTTACCATTGCACTGTGTGTATTTATGGGCTGGCGCTCAGGCATTGTGGTTGGTGGTACTTTATTAGTCACTGTGTTGGGTACTGTGCTGATTATGTGGCTGTATGGTTTGCAACTTGAGCGTATCTCTTTGGGCGCTATGGTTATTGCCATGGGAATGCTGGTTGATAATGCGATAGTGGTTGCCGAAGGCATGATGCTGCGAATGGAAAAGGGCAAGTCAGCACTTGAATCGGCAAGCTTTATCGTAAAACGCACGCAATGGCCTTTATTAGGGGCAACCATTATTGGTATCGCCGCGTTTAGTGGTATTGGTTTATCTGATGATGCGACAGGTGAGTTTCTCTTCTCGTTATTTGCGGTTGTACTTATTTCCTTGCTGTTGAGCTGGGTATTAGCAGTGTCATTAACGCCATTGCTAGGGAAATATTTTTACAAAGTGGCCGAAAGCGAATCTGCACATGAACAGCATTCATTTTTCCATCGCGGTTATTTAGTGTTACTGCGCAATGCGCTGCATTATCGCGGCTTATCGATTTTGCTTTTGGTTGCTATTACGGTCGGTGCCTACGGGAGTTTTGGCCTGATCAAACAAGGTTTCTTCCCTCCGTCAAATACGCCAAATTTCTTTGTGCATTATTGGGGGCCGCAAGATAGTGATATTCGCGCGACTGAAAAATACATGAAGGCCGGTGAGTCGTTGATTTTAGAGACCGAGGGCGTTCAGTCATTAACGTCATTTATTGGCCAAGGTGCTGATCGTTTTACTTTAGTGTACTCACCACAATTGCCAAACGAAAGTTACGGTATGTATTTGGTACGAGTTGAGGACGCGAAAGATATTCCACGCATTGCTAAAGATGTTGGAGAACGTTTGCAAGCGATTAACCCGAACGCAAATTTCTATCCAGAGATTATGCAATTCGGGCCAGGGGCTGGTGCTAAATTACAAGCGCGTTTTTCCGGCCCAGATCCGGTGGTACTGCGCGATTTAGCGGAGCAAGCGAAAAACTTGTATTTAAACGATGGTCGAATTCGCGATGTACGCCATAACTGGCGAACGAAAGGCATGGTGTTGGTGCCAGAGTACGACATTAACGCAGCAGGTGTTGCTGGCGTATCACGTAGCGATTTCAATCAAGCGGTACAGTTTTACACAAATGGATTAAAAGTTGGGCAGCTACAAGACGGGGATTATTTATACTCGATTGTCGCCAAAAATCGCACCTCAACAGGTGAGGCTAGCCAAGCGCAGTTAGCTAACCTTGAAAATGGTTTGGTATGGAGCGCGAGCCAGCGAACTTATATTCCGTTTAGACAAGTGAGTGGCAACACTTACTACGATAGTGAAGAAATGCTGATCAATCGTCGCGATCGCGTTCGCACAATCACTGTGATGGCCGAAGCGGGCTTTGATGAAACCGCTGGTGCGGCGTTTAATCGCATGCGCCCCCAAATTGAAGCCATTGAACTACCTGATGGCTATCATTTGGCGTGGGGCGGTGAGTTCGAATCCTCACGCGATGCGCAAGCGGCATTAGGTAAAGGTTTACCATTGGGCTTTTTGGTGATGTTTATCATTAGTGTGTTGCTGTTTGGCCGCACTCGTCAGCCACTGATCATTTGGTTAGTGGTACCAATGGCGATTGTCGGTGTAGTTGCCGGCTTGTTGTTGGCAGACCTACCATTTGGCTTTATGTCGCTACTCGGTTTCTTGAGCTTATTCGGTATGCTCATTAAAAACGCCATTGTGTTACTGGAAGAAATTGATCTGCAAATTGAAGAAGGTAAGGCCAAAGGGATTGCCATTGTTGATGCGAGTTTGAGCCGTTTACGCCCTGTTTCTTTAGCGGCGATTACCACGATTCTTGGGGTAATGCCGTTAATTGCCGACCCATTCTTTGCGGATATGTCGGTGACCATTATGGGAGGGTTAGCATTTGCGACTTTACTTACTTTGGTCGCGGTACCTGTGCTTTACAGTATCTTCTACAAAATAAAGGTCAGTAAAGTTTAAGAAATGCCAAGTCTGTTTGTCTCTAAGGCTCTGTGTTTTTAAGCCTAGAAGGGCTTGGCTAACTTGCCATCCACACAAAACTGCGCAAGTTGAAAGCTAACAGGCCATTGACCTTGAGTTGAAAATGCCACTTTATTACTAGTGGTTTGACAAAGCCAGAGCTGCATTTGCTCTGGCTTTTTTGATGTGATGACATCTGGTGTTGCAATAGCGAGGTTAACGCCTTGCGTATCCCGCGCAGAGAAAAAGCGAATAACGTCCGCCTTTGCTCTCTTATTAGAATGTTGAGTTGAGTGTTCACTCGCGTATTCGCTTGGATGCCCCGTTAAATATTTTCCAACCGCTTGTGATATTTGATAGCTACGAGGTGAGCGAAGTGCCTCGATATGCTGTTGGTTAGATAACCTAGTTAAATCACAGCAACGCTGTGAGGTGACATTAACACTAAATATTGAATGTTGAGATTGAATCGTGCCTTGGTGAGGTATTGCCATATCACTTAAAAACACAAAGCGATAAAACGCACATTCTGCTAATACAGTAGGTACGTGTTCAGCGCCATAAAAATAGCTGGGCATAGTCGTGTCGCCGAAGCGCGAGCCATAGTTGAGCGGTGGGTATCGAAAAGGTGTGCTGATCAAGTAGTGACGCTCAGCGGTCTCTGGGCGGTAACCCGGTTTAACATCGTCTAGCAGTTGTTCAAGCAAATGTTGCTCTGCTAAATCGTCGACAATTTTGCTGGTTGCCGCATATTCTTGGGTTTCAACAATGCGGTAAACGACGCCGCGATATGAGGTTGGTAGTGGGCAGCTGGCGATAATTTCGTCGATCACAAAAATTCCTTTTATTGATCTATTTAGCCTTTGATGTGGGTATTTAAATGCTCTTTTTAGTGCGCCAAGGTGCGTTACTTTGAGTAACTAAATTTTGCCTCGCATGGCATCTAAATATTGGTTTGTTCGGTACAAACCTTCGATAGTCGGACAAATCTCTGCAGGTACACCGTTTAGCGCGTGATTATGGGTGCGATACCAGTGCTGCATAAAAGTTTCATCACCACCGGCTATTGCAAACAATGAGCGATACAGGCGAATAAAGTGCAACAAAATTTCCCCTGTTTTTGAGTTAGGCGAAAAGCCTTTGTGTTGGTTACGAGATAACGTTGAGGCATTCACACCAGTAATCGCAACTTTTTCTTGCGTTGACACTTTTAGCGCATGACAGGCATTGTTAAACGCTTTAATGATCACTTGTGATTCGCTTATTGGCGGGTGAGTGTCGAGCGCATTTGAGCGCTTTTCTCTACTCAAGCTGTTTTCTGCAAGTGCCGACATATTGAGCTCCTGTCTAACTTTTATGTTGCATTTGCAAAGTATCGTATGTTTTTTGTGCGACTGCAAGTGATGGGGCGAGAAATTGCGCGCACCGCTAGTGGAGCCGCAGCCAAGCTAAAAACATAATACATATATGCTGAAAAGCTGCTGCGACAAGGGTGTTAGTTCTGTTGATTGACTGATTTTCGCACGATCAAGGTCGGTTCAAAGACTTGCTCAATAGCGATATTTTTTTGTTTGTAGATATCCCTAAGTACCATCTTGGCCGCCATTTTCCCCATTTTTTCAACAGGGTTATCGATAGTGGTCAATGTGGGGTACAGGTAATTAGCGAAGATAACGTTATCAAACCCGATCACCGATAAGTCACTTGGTAACGAGTAACCGTGTTCACGCGCATATTTCATCGCCCCAGAGGCCATTTCATCGTTCGCACAAACCAAGGCCGTGAATTGACATTGGTTGTCGATAAACTGTTTTAAACCAGAGCTACCGCCAGTTTCCTTGAAGTCTCCGATATATAACAGTTGTTCGCTAAACGCTATGCCATGCTCTTGCAGCGCACGTTTGTGACCGAGCAAACGATTGCTGGCATCGGCTTTAAATTGTGGCCCAGCAATATAGGCGATGTCTTTGTGGCCGCGCTCGAGTAAAGCTTTTGTGGCTAAATAGCCGCCAACTTCGTTATCAAGGCTTATACACTTTTCTTTAAGGGCTTCTACGTAGCGACTTAGCAGGTAAATAGGCGTTTGCCCCTGGCTTACTTCCACTAAATAATCGTCTGACACCGCTTCAACGTGCATGATGATGGCATCACAATTACGACCCATTAAAAATTCTATGCCGTCTTTTTCGCGGTCTTCCTCAGAGTGGCCTGTGGTAAAGATTACGTGTTTACCAGCAGCTCTAAGTTCTGCCTCAACACCTGCCATCATTTGGCCAAAGAACGGGCCGTGTAGTTCTGACACCATAATGCCGACAGAGTCAGTGCGATTAGACGCCAACGAGCGTGCGCTTGCGTTAGGGCGATAGCCTAGTTGATTCATGGCATCGAGTACTTTTTGCTTAGTTTTGTCGCTGACCCGTGCGTTGTTATTCATTACGCGTGAAACGGTTGCCAGAGAAACGCCAGCGAGTTTTGAAACTTCGTAAATGGTTGCCATGAATGTACTTAACTACCTTGCTGTTCTTTAACCAAGTGGTCGGCAATCATACCTAAGATAGCTCACCTTAACCAGTGGCCGAGCCGCTGAGTTTGAGCTTACCTTGAATTGCTTCCAGCTTGTTCGATGTTAGCGTATAGCGGGTCATAATTGCCGCCACTAAAAATGACCCTAAAGCTGGCAACACCGTAAATGACAGTAAAATTCCTTGCTGGGTTGCTGCCGTTTGCTGTGCATCTGCTTGGTACTGATAAAACGCGAGTAACCAACCTGCCAAGGCGCCACCTAGCGCAACGCCCATTTTGATAAAGAAAATAACGCCTGAGTAGACTAAACCTGTGATGCGAATTCCTGTTTTTTCGTGGCCGTAATCTATGGTGTCTGCCATTTTTGCCCATAGCAGTGGTGTTGCCATGTCGAGGAAAAACTTCCACAAAATAAAGGCGATGAAGGCCAGTACGAGCTGATCTGCACCAATAAAATAGCTCAGAGCGCAAATTGTGGCGGCTATAAATTGCAATGCAATGTAGGCCTTAATTTTACAAACGCGTTTGGCTAATGGTTGAGCTAAAGCGCAGCCAATCATACTGGCGACAACGCCTAACGTCATAAATGAGGTGATCAAGTCTTCTCGTCCCAAATAATACTTAACGTAATACACGGCCAAGGTGAATTTTAAGACTTGTCCCGTCAGTAAAAACAAGGCGGCTAAACATAAAATTCGCCACTGATCGTTGTGCCAAAGCGAGCCCAAACTTTCTTTGAAACCTGTTTCTTGGGATTTCGGTTGCTCGATACGCTCTGTTGTGCCAGCAAAGCACAATAAGAACATCACTAACCCCATCGCACTCATCGCTGCCATGGTGTATTGATAGCCTTTGGCGTTATCACCTTGACCAAAAAACTCAACGAGCGGCATGGTGCAGCCTGCAACAATAACGCCGCCTAACATGCCAAAAACAAAGCGATAAGACTGTACGGTAACGCGCTCTTTTGCGTCAGCGGTCAGTACGCCACCAAGCGCACAATAGGGAATGTTAATGGCGGTATAGGCAACCATTAATAGTGTGTATGTGGTAAAAGCGTAAACAATTTTGCTGATACCAGTAAGTTCAGGTGTGCTGAATGCTAATACACTAATAATCGCAAACGGAAGTGCTAACCAGAGTAGGTAAGGGCGAAAGTGCCCCCAACGGGTATGCGTGCGATCGGCAATCGTCCCCATCAGTGGGTCAGTTATGGCATCAACAACGCGAACAACTAAAAACATGGTGCCGACAAGTGCCGGTGATAAGCCAACCACATCGGTGTAATACAGCATGAGAAACATCATTACCGTTTGGAAAATAATGTTGCTTGCAGTGTCGCCCAAACCATAGGCTATTTTTTCACGTACGCTGACCCCTTGACCGTTTTGCATTACTCAATACTCAACTCTTTAGTGTTTTGTGAAGCTTTGCTATGTGTTTATGCTCTGTGCCTGTGCCTTTGAATTGTCGCGATGAACATATTCCTATTCATATAGCTGTTTCAACAAAGTTCTTTTTAGCGCAGTTACTATCAGCATAGTAATTTTTAGCTTAGTTATTTTAAGCATAATTATTTCAAGCATAGTTACGCTGCGCTTTATTGCTAAGTGCTTTGTTATTATGGTTTATTTTTTCTACTGGTGATCAAATCCCGGTAAGCTAAACCACTATTTTTAATAATGCGCGCCTGACTTTCATAGTCAACGTAAACGATGCCAAAGCGTTTAAGGTAGCCTTCTGCCCACTCAAAATTGTCCATTAAGCTCCAAGCGAAATAGCCGTGAATATTCACGCCTTGTTCGATAGCGTGGTTAACGGCAACCAAGTGCTGTTGGTAGTAGTCTAAGCGATCTAGGTCGTTTACCTTGCCGTCAACCAGTGTATCAGCCATGGCTGCGCCATTCTCTGTAATGTAGACCGGCGGTAATGGATAACGCGCGTGAAGGTCGGTGAGTAAATCTGTAAACGATGAAGGGTATATCTCCCAACCAATATCGGTAGTTGGCGCAGGTGGTGGCAGCTGTTCAAAGACTGCTTGCTCGTCGGTGCGATAAATTGCGCGGGTATAAAAATTAATGCCGAGGAAATCTAACGGTTGAGCGATGATATCAAAATCACCTTCGTGAATCTCTGGCTGTTGCGATGCGGGCAGCTGATTGATGATGTCGGGATAGGCTTTATCAAAAATTGGTTTGATATACCATTGGTTGAAATAATCATCGGCATAATTTGCGGCTGCTTTATCTGCAGGAGTCTCTGGGTAACAAGGAGTAAAGTTAAGAACAATACCATTGAGGGTATGCGGGCTATTCTTTTGCAATACTTGCATCCCCAAGCCATGCGCTAATAACAAGTGATGCGCGGCTTTTTTCCCGTACTCTTTACCCACTTTACCCGGCGCGTGTACGCCCACTTCATACCCCAAATAAGCGCTGCAAAATGGTTCGTTTAGCGTCGCATAAGAGTGCACGCGATCGCCAAATGCTTTCGTTACAAGCGCTACGTAATCTTTAAACTTGTATGCCGTTTCACGATTCAACCAACCGCCTTTGTCTTCGAGGTGTTGTGGTAAATCCCAGTGATACAAGGTGACAAATGGCTTTATGTTACGAGCGTTGAGCGCGTCTAATACCTTGATATAGAAAGCTAAGCCTTTTTCGTTTGCTGTACTGTCTTCATTCATAACCCGGGGCCATGATATCGAGAGACGATAGGCATCTACGCCTAATGATTCAATTAAATCGATGTCGGCTTGCCAATTGTTATAGTGATTACAGGCAATGGCACCGTTCGAGCTATCAGCAATTTTTCCCTGGGTAGCACAAAACGTGTCCCAAATGCAGGCTAACCGGTCACTAATACCACCTTCAATTTGAAATGAAGCTGTCGCCACACCGTACACAAAAGACGGTTGTTGCATCACAGAGTTAGCTGGTAGCTCTAGTTTATTCATTCATTTTTACCTACTTATTCGGACACATTTTCAGCGACCATTTTGAATTGCGTTATACTCAGTTTTAGAACATTTGAAAGCGCTTACAAATTTAATTGAA
Organism: Thalassotalea euphylliae; assembly: GCF_003390335.1. Taxonomy (NCBI): domain Bacteria; kingdom Pseudomonadati; phylum Pseudomonadota; class Gammaproteobacteria; order Alteromonadales; family Colwelliaceae; genus Thalassotalea; species Thalassotalea euphylliae. The sequence goes on along the minus strand of NZ_QUOU01000001.1, from coordinate 2,492,199 downwards.
AAACAACCTTTATTGGTTTTTAATATTGATAGGTGAAAGCGCTTACATTGCTTAGGGTAGTAGTTATCACACTTTAGGTCAATAAATAGCGAAAAACACTTGCAGGTAAAGCGTGTGTTATACCAATTGAATTAACTAATTGATCAATTCAGAGCGTTGTCAGCGGTGGGAGAATAAGCCAAATTTATGCCGATATAGTTATTCTACATCCAATAAATTTGGCGCAATTATCGCGGCGCTGACACGCTCCCAAAGGGCGAGTTTAAAAGGCTCATATGCTGCGTTATTGATTTAGACAAGGGAGCGACCATTCTCTGCAATCAATGCCTTGCCTCTAAGCCTTTTAATTCTCGCTGAATGATTAAGTAGTTATTTCAATTGGTATTATTTCACTGAAAATAATAAACACAAATATAGGGGGCTGTATGGCAGGGGCATCTGCGGTACCGAACAACACGAATCCTGTGGCGGGGGGCGATCAAAATTATCGCTTTGCGCTGACATCACTTACCTCGCTGTTTTTCATGTGGGGCTTTATCACTTGTTTAAACGATATTTTGATACCGCATCTGAAAGCGGTATTTGATTTAACCTACACGCAAGCCATGCTGATTCAATTTTGTTTCTTTGGTGCTTATTTTATCGTCTCGATGCCTGCCGGTGTGCTGGTTAAAAAATTAGGCTTTCAAAAAGGCATTGTGATTGGTTTAGTGATCGCTGCATTGGGCTGTTTGGGCTTTTATCCCGCAGCATTGATGCAAAGCTATCCGGTATTTTTAATGGCGCTGTTCGTACTGGCGAGCGGTATTACTCTATTGCAAGTGTCGGCGAATCCTTACGTTAGTGTGCTGGGGAAAGCAGAAACGGCTTCATCGCGATTAACCTTAACGCAAGCGTTTAATTCATTGGGCACGACGGTTGCGCCGTTTTTTGGTGCGTTTTTAATTTTAGAGCAAGCAGCCACTGAGGTTGGCAATGCGGCCAGTGGCGCTGAAGCCGTGCAAATGCCTTATTTGTTGCTGGCTGCCATGTTGCTTGGATTAGCTGCACTGTTTGCTTACTTGAAGCTACCTGTTGTCGAGCAAACGCAGCTAGACCAGCAAGAGGTGGTTGAAGGCAGCGTATGGCAGTACCGCCATTTAGTGCTAGGGGCAATCGGTATTTTTGTTTATGTTGGTGGCGAAGTGGCGATTGGTAGCTTTTTGGTGAACTTCTTAAACCAGCCTGAGATTGCGGGATTGGAAGAAGCGGAAGCTGCCAAGCTGATTGCCTACTATTGGGGCGGCGCAATGGTTGGCCGCTTTATTGGTGCTGCCGTTATGCAAAAAGTCGCCGCGGGTAAAGTCTTAGCCTTCAATGCCGCCGCTGCCGTGCTATTAATTGTGATCGCTGTTTCAACTACTGGCACTATTGCCATGTGGGCAATATTAGCGGTGGGGTTATGTAATTCAATTATGTTCCCAACAATATTTAGCTTGGCAATCACGGCATTGGGCAAGCACACTTCACAAGGCTCTGGCATTTTGTGCCTGGCCATTGTTGGTGGCGCAATTTTACCGGTATTTCAGGGCATGATCGCCGACAGCGTGGGTGTACAACTTTCTTTTATCATGCCTATTTTCTGCTACCTGTACATTGCTTATTACGGGCTGATGGGGAGCAAAGTTAAAGTACCTACCACTTATTCTGCGAAGGCATAGGGCAAGAAAATATGAATAATCCATCGATGATGAAAACTAAGCTTGCGCTATTAATTCCTTTGGCTGTAGTAGCTGGCGCATGTACTTTGCACACAAAAGATGAGCAAGTGAAAGATGCAGCGGTTACTCAACAGAGCGTTGAGAAAGCAAAGACTGAACAAGCACAAGACCGATATAACTTTGCGAAAAATATCGATATTTGGCCGCGCCTCGACATCGCCGTTAAGCCAAGCGAGCAAGTAGAAGCCAAGATAGCTGCCTTAATGGCTAAGATGACGCTTGCACAAAAAGTGGCGCAAATGATCCAGCCTGAAATTCGCGATATCACCGTTGAGGATATGCGCAAATACGGGTTTGGCTCTTATCTCAATGGTGGCGGCGCATTTCCTAACAACGATAAACATGCCACCCCACAGGATTGGATCAAACTGGCAGAAGACTTATATCAAGCATCCATTGATGACTCCCTTGACGGCTCGACAATTCCGACTATGTGGGGGACAGACGCAGTGCATGGTCACAACAATGTGATTGGCGCTACCTTGTTTCCGCATAATATTGGCTTGGGTGCTGCAAATAACCCTGCGTTAATTGAAAAAATCGCAGCAGTTACCGCGAAAGAAGTCATGGTTACGGGAATTGATTGGGTGTTTGCACCAACAGTAGCTGTTGTTCGGGACGATCGCTGGGGGCGCACTTATGAAGGCTACTCGGAAGATCCTGAAATTGTGCGAGCATACTCAGCTGCGATTGTAAAAGGCTTACAAGGGTATGCCGATGGCGACTTTCTCAGCGAGCAACGGGTAATTTCTACCGTTAAACACTTCTTGGGGGATGGCGGCACCGTGGACGGCGATGACCAAGGTGACAATATCGCTTCCGAGCAAGCGCTGTTTGATATTCACGCGCAAGGTTACGTTGGCGGTTTAAGTGCCGGCTCACAGTCAGTGATGGCATCGTTTAACAGCTGGCACGGCAAGAAAAACCACGGCAATCAATACTTGCTGACGGATGTTTTGAAAAACAAAATGGGCTTTGATGGCTTTGTTGTTGGCGACTGGAATGGGCATGGGCAAATTAAAGGCTGCACCAATGAAAACTGTGCACAAGCAGTAAATGCGGGCCTTGATGTGTTTATGGTGCCAACTGGCGCGTGGAAGCCTCTGTATGAAAATACGATTGCGCAAGTAAAGTCGGGTGAGATTGCCATGTCTCGTATTGATGATGCCGTGCGCCGCGTTTTACGGGTTAAAGTACGTGCGGGCTTGTTTGAAAAACCAAGTCCTGCTAATCGCCCATTTTCTGGTAAAACGGAACTGATTGGCGCACCAGAGCACAGAGCGGTTGCCCGACAAGCGGTGCGTGAATCCCTTGTATTACTGAAAAATAATCAAAACTTATTGCCGTTATCGCCCAAGGCTAGCGTGCTCGTAGCGGGTGATGGCGCTAATAATATTGGTAAACAGTCGGGCGGCTGGACTATCACATGGCAAGGAACAGGTAACAACAATGCTGATTTCCCCGGCGGAAGCTCGATATACCAAGGTATTGCTGAGCAAGTAAGACAAGCGGGCGGCTCAGTGCAACTAAGCATTGATGGTAGTTTTGAGCAAAAACCTGACGTAGCGATCGTAGTGTTCGGTGAAGATCCGTATGCAGAAGGTCATGGCGATCGCGATAATCTAGCGTTTCAGCGTGGCGATAAGCGCGACTTGGCTTTACTTAAAAACCTTAAAGCGCAAGGTATACCAGTAGTATCTGTATTTATCAGTGGTCGCCCTATGTGGGTAAACCCAGAATTTAATGCTTCTGATGCGTTTGTTGCCGCTTGGCTACCAGGCTCAGAAGGGCAAGGCATAGCAGATGTACTCTTTACCGACGCAGTAGGCAAAATACAGCATGACTTTGTCGGTAAGCTCTCGTTCTCTTGGCCAGCAAACCCAACGCAAGCAACGGTTAACAAAGGTGACGCAGATTATGCGCCATTGCTGCCATACGGCTATGGTTTGAACTATCAAAGTGACAAAGCAAGTCATCGATTAGCGAACTTACTCGATGAAACTGTGTTGGCCTCGGTAGATGATGCACAAGAAGAAGTTTTTTTTGATGGTAAAATGCACAAACCATGGGTCATGTGGTTAAAGTCAGGTGAGGAACTACTTGAACCTAATGCCAATACTCATCAGCTTAGTGGCCTAGCTTATCGTACCGTTGACAAAAAAGTGCAAGAAGATGCACGCCAAATTACACTTAATGGCAGCGAACAAGCTGGGTTAAGCATCATTAGTCAAAGTAACTTTCGCGAGGATCTACGTTCAGCACTAGAGAACAAGTCGGCAATGCACTTTGAAGTAAGTGTCATGAGTCAACCGCAAGCAAGTGTTATGGTAGGTACTCGCTGCCAAACAGAAGAAAGTGCCGATGATAATTGTGGTGCAGCGTTAGATGTCTCAAAAGAATTAAGCCAAATTGTTCACCACGGCTGGTCAGCAATTAGTATCGACTTGCAGTGCTTTGCCGACAAAGGCACGAGCTTTGACGACTTAACAGTGCCATTTGAAATTTATTCAGACAGTGTACTTACTCTGCAACTTGGCGAAATTAGTTATCAACCGAATATGGCAGACAGTGCGACAATTTCTTGCCAATAGGCTAGCTACTATCAGCTGATACGAGTAATCGTCGTAACTCATCAGATAAATGTAAAACGCTCATCTCGGTTTATTACCTGATGAGCGTTTTTTATGGCAACTTTAAATAGCTTGGACAACATGAGTGCGCTCGTTTTTGGGGTTTTCAGAATGTTAAGTAATTGACTAGCAATGTAATTATTGATGCTTTACAGTAAATTGAATTGTTTTTAAATCGCGGAATCGCTAATCACCAGATGAGTTTTGTTTTATGAACCAAGATCCAAATTGTATTTTCTGCCAGATTGTTGCAGGAGAAGCACCGTGTCACAAGGTATGGGAAGATGAAGAGCACTTGGCGTTTTTATCCATCTACCCAAATACCCAAGGATTTACCGTTGTTATTCCGAAATCTCACTGCCCAAGTTACGCATTTGCTAATGCCGACTCGGTTTTAGCGAAATTAACTGTTGCCACTAAAAAAGTTGGGCTACTGCTCGATAAAGCGATTGATGGTGTTGGTAGAACGGCTATGGTCTTTGAAGGGTTTGAAATTGATCACCTGCATAGCAAATTAATTCCGCTCCACGGAACGGGAAACTCATCTAACTTTCAGCATATTGAGCCAACTTTTGGCGAATTTATAGAGCAATATCAGGGCTATGTGTCCACACATGACTGCGAAAGGGCAAACGATAGCGACTTGGAAAAATTAGCTAAAAATATTCGAGAGGCCGCACAACGTTGATAAATGACTGTGATTTCATCCCAAAAAGGTAGTTTAGCCAAGGTAGCCTCCCTGGTATTGTTAGGTATATAAGCACAAGATAATTCAAGTCGATATTTGCTAATTGCTAATAACTAATAAGCAGCACCGAACCAAGCAACGCCAATAGCTTATTGAAACTCAACAAAGATATTCGCGGTCAACCTGCCTGTTATTGGGTGTTCATTAATATCATGATTGTTATCGACTAAGGTGGAATGCAATAAGTTACCCGGATAAATCACAAGGCAATTAGTTTGGTAGGGAATGCTATCAATTAGCGCATACTGCTGATTGGAGCCAGTTTGATAACCTTGATGATGACTATCCTGACCATTTTGGCCATCAAACTCTGCTTGTACCGACGCTAAGTAACTATCGACCTTGCTATCAGTTATTCGTTCGTAATGAGTTGCCTTGTGTCTAAAAAAGCCCGTTCCGCCGTGAGTAAATTCATTTAAATAGAGCAGCGCTGCAAAGTAGTAGGGGCGAGAGGTGTCAAAATGTGGAATAGTTTGCATGGCAACCAGTTGCTCAGGCTGTTTGGTAATGAGCGAAAAGTAGCTAGGATGTGCTGCCGGTTTTAGATGATTGGGAACCTTTAGCACTTTGTAAAAGCCGGGTAACACGGGCTGGATAAGTGCAGTAACAGTTTTAGTCGCTATCGGGCTTCGAATACCAGGGTAAAAACTTTGCTTATCTTCACAGTAGTCTTGTTTGCTAGCCTGTTGCCTAAGTTCATCGATATTCGCTAAGTAATCATCAATGACTAAAACAGGGGTTTCTTCTAGGCCAATACGTTTAACCCTAACGGTAAAGTTAGGGTTAATGATAAATTCAGTTGCGGCTTCAATGGCTGGCAAGTTTACATTACCTTACTTTTGTTACTACTTGGCTTATGTCATCATTTTGCTTCGGCAATAGTGATTAATAAAGTCGATATGCGATGGCCAGCTGGCAACTTTTTTACTGGTGTTCTGTTTGATACGGTTAAGAAAGTTGGCAAGCTCCTGCTCAGACATTTGATCAACAATCGGGTGATACTGATCTGGCAGTAACCCTTGTCCCATCATGACTTGTACCCAACTGGCTTCACCAAACAATTCTTCTGCTTTTTTAAATACCCGCCCAGACTCTTTAAACAGCGCCATGCGATGCTTTAGGCTATCGGGAATGGCCATGTTGGCACAGTGTCGCCAAAACGCTGTGTCATTGCGCTCAGTTTGATAGTAGTGCAAGACAATAAAATCGCGAATATTGTCCATTTCTTCTTGGGTTTGTTTGTTAAACTCATCAACAATGGCGTCATCAATGCCGGTATGTGGAAATAGTTGTAATAAGCGGACGATCGCCTTTTGGAACAGGTGAATGCCCGTTGATTCAAGTGGCTCAACAAATCCACCTGACAAACCTACCGCGATACAGTTCTTATTCCAATGCTGACGACGTGTACCTGTTGTGTACTTAATAACACGGGGATCGTTTAACGTTTTACCTTCAATATTACTGAGTAACGTATCAATGGCTTGCTCGTTACTGATGTATTTGTCACAAAATACGAATCCATTGCCGGTGCGATTTTGCAGAGGAATTCGCCATTGCCAGCCCGCATCGCGGGCGATAGAGCGTGTGTAGGGGACAGGTGCCCCGACCGTTTCTGTTTGCACGGCAATGGCACTGTTACAAGGTAAATAATGGCTCCAGTCATCAAAGCCTGTGTGCAGCGCCTGCTCGATTAACAGCCCTCTAAAGCCAGTGCAATCAATAAATAAATCGCCACTGACGTGCTGGCCATTATCTAAGGTGACTGCTGTGATAAAGCCCGTATGGTTATCTTGATGAACTTGGCTAATTTTACCTTCTACTCGCTCACCACCGTGTTTAAAGGCAATGCCTTGCAGGAATTTGGCGTACAGCCCAGCGTCTAAATGGTACGCATGATTGAGATCTTGATTGGCCATCACCGCAAATCGACCTTCTCGGCTGGCGAGGTGCTCAGGACAATAATCGCCAATTTCAGAAACCAGCCCCAAATCTAAGCCCTTGCGCCAAAAATGATGAAAACCACAGGCCCAGCAGTCCTGCCCAAGGTAACCAAAGGAGTGAATATAGTCTTGGTCTAGGTCTTTCCAATTCTCAAAAGAAATTCCTAACTTAAAGGTGGCATTAGTTGCCACCATAAACTCAGCTTCATTAATTCCTAGCAGTTGATGAAGAATATGCAGTGTTGGAATCGTTGCTTCACCAACGCCGATCGTCGGAATTTGATCGGACTCAACAAGTGTCACGCTCACCGCTTTGCCTAGCAGTTTACTTATGGCAGCAGCTGCCATCCAGCCGGCGGTGCCACCGCCGGCAATCACGACTTTTTTAACGGGCATATTTACCGGCATATTTACCTGCTTAGCTGTTTGCTTATTCATCGTTTGAGTTTCTCTAATAGTTCTGCGCGAATACGACGAGCGGTTAGTTCGTCCATCGGCGTTGCCAACATGCCTTTTGCGTGATCAGGTAAATACGCAAAATCATCATTGTCGTGTTCAAAAATATAGTGATTAAAAATGGCCTGCCATGCTTTACGTTGAGCTTTCGGCAGGTTGCGCAAGCTAAGCATCGCGGTTAATAAGGCATTGTTGGGGCGACCCATGTATGCTGGCGTATCGCGCCACCAGTGCGTGAGTAGCACACTAAAACTGCTGAGTGCTTCGACATGGTGCCACCACATGCTAGGAATAAACACCGCATCGCCAGCTTCAAGTTCAGCCACTTGAGCATGTTCAAGTGCTACTTTAAAGTTGGGAAACTGTTCAAAATCAGGGTCTGCAAAATCCACCATGGAAACATCTTGGCCGCCAGGTGCAAACTCCATAGGCCCCGGATAAAGGTTAACGACTTGCTCTGGCGGAAATAGGGTGAAGCGACGCTTACCTATCATGGCGCAGGCGATATTGTGCGGAAAGTCGTAATGAGCGGCCACTCGGCTCTTATTGCCAATCCACAAGCTAGTTAACGGTGAGAGTGCATCAAGTGCTGATGCATGAGCTGCTTTAAAGCCAGGAAAATAGCTTTCAACCTCAGTTGAACCAACATACATGCCAGTAGGCTTTTCTTCCTGTTTCGATAATAAATAAGCAAGTACCTGCTGCAAAGGAACGCGCGCTGGCTGAAAGTTAAAACCATCGATGGTTTCATTGTAAAATACGCGGCCATTTTCTTGAGCTGGCAAGTGACAGGCATTAACCGGACGTCCGTTGTAAAAAGACAGCAAGTAATCCGCGGCTTTTTGCTCAGAGTCAGCCCCTGCTTGCACGAGCGGCCAGCTTTCACCAAAGTTTTTTAGGACAATAGGCTGCTCTTCGCCGAATAACCAATCGGGAATATTGTCAGCCCGAATATCGCTAACTTGCTTTATACTGCCTTGTTTTATGTGGGCTTGGCTTATGTTCACTTGCTTCATCTGGGCTAAGTTATTAACCTGAAACTTGTGCGTTTTTCTTCGCTAACAGGTGATGAATATTGCCTTGTGAGGCGAGCATCATATAAATGGCTTGTAAATAACCTTTATTTTTAAGCTCAAGTACTTGTTCGTCAGTTAATGCATCCAAGATTTCTTCATTGATGGTATAAAAGCCAATCATTTGATACTTTTTGCCGTCTTTTAGCTGAATATCAAAGGTACACGACTCGATAAGGTCAAGCGCAGCTAAGGTTTTGCAAAATGCTTCGCCGTCATTCATGCCCAGATGCATGGTTTCCATCATGCTCGCGGTTTGATCAAGAAATTCTGTGTTACCACCAAACTCTAAAAACAGTGGCTCGCCTTGTTCTTTACTTACGCGTGGATGTTCCATATCAATACACAGCATGCGATCTTGAATCTCTTTACCATCAACCATTCGGGTTTGATTGGCAATGAGGAAAGGTTGACGCTTAACCGAGACCGGAATGTAGGCAGCGTGCCAGCCATTATCATCAAGAAATAAGTTTTCGCCTTCTTGAAAGCCAAATAGCGCGATAGATAAAAACTGGCCGGTTTGCGGATCTTTGTGCAGCAAAATAGGGTAATGGGTTTGTACGCTACGAAATTCTCTAGGAAACGTGAGTGCGTACCAAAGGTCATCGCCTAACTCAGCAGAGCGTGTATTGATGATTTTTATATCTTTGTGGTCAATGTTATTCACAAGCGCATGCTGTGCCATATATCTCACCCTAATAATTGTTTTTAGACTTTACTTAACCCGTACTGCTTTATTTTATTAATCAGCTCGCGATTGCTTGGCAATGCGTGCATTAGTTTTGCTGTACGTTGTTTATTCTCATTAAAGATTTGTTGTGCTTGAGCTGCAACACTTGCTCTTTTTTCTCGCGCAGGTAGTTGGGTCTCAAACCCCATGCCATATAAAATATATTGGAAGCTGGCAGCGGGGAATAATTCCTCGGTTTGGTGCGTATCATACTGATAGGGCGTTTGATATCGCCACAAACTGAGTAGTTCTCGCAGTTCATCAGGAATCGTCTGCGTTCGGCGATTCGCTTGCCAATAATCACTTTCCCGCTTGGACAGCACGTAATGTAATTTTAAAAACTCAATAATACGTTGCCAGCGATGGCTAAATTTGCGATTAAAGCGCGCTGCGGTAATAGCCATTACGTCACTGTTAGCAGGCAATTGCTCTGCGACAAAGTTGGCTGACAACTCAATAAGCGCAATCGCTGAAGCTTCAAGCGGCTCAATAAAGCCCGCAGATAGGCCAATAGCAACACAGTTTTGATGCCAGAACTTTTCTCTATAGCCAGGATTAATCACCAATTTTCGCACGTTAATATCGTCTTCTTGAATATCGCTCGTGCGGCTTATATAACGACGTAAATCAATTTCTGCTTGCTCGTCACTGGTAAAATTACTGGCGTAGACATGACCGACACCGCGACGAGATTGCAAACCAATGTCCCAAAGCCAGCCATTGTCTTGTGCGGTAGATACCGTATGCGAAGCAATGGACGCATCTGCTTGCGAATAGGGGACTTGTGCGGCTAACGCGCGATCATTAAATAAAATATGGTCTTGAAGTTTTAATGAAATACCATAGTGCTGGTCGATCAAAATCCCGGTAAAACCGGTGCAATCAATAAATAGATCACCTTCAATTTCACCGTGTTGAGCTGTGGCGACGGATGCAATCGCACCATCATCATGACTATTTACCTTAGTAACATTATCTTTAACATGCGTAACGGCTAACTTTTCCGTGCAATGCTTTGTTAGGAAGTCACTAAACTTCCCAGCATCTAAGTGATAGCCATAGTTTTGCAAAAACGCATATTCTGGCGTGGCAATTTGTTTGGGGGCTTTGCCTTGTTCACATAAATGGCTTTGACTGGAGGTTGCGTTTGCAAAATTGATCTGCTCGCGGTATGGCAACCAGTGCTCAGCAATGTTCGCCTCAAAAAAGCCAGTGGGAATTGTGAAAGGGTGGTAGTAGCTGTCACCACCGCTTTCTTCTTCATAAAGCCAGTTATTAAATTTTGACGCTTGTTTAAAGCTCGCATCACAATGAAGAATAAATTCGGCTTCGCTGATACCGAGCTTTTTCAGCGTTCCGCGCATTGACGGCCAAGTGCCTTCACCAACGCCAATGGTGGCAACATCAGGTGACTCAACCAAAGTCACGTTAATCGCCTTATCCCCTTGTGTTTGATAATGTGCTGCGATAATACTTGCGGATAACCAGCCCGCGGTACCACCACCTACGACAACAATGTGAGTTACGTCTTTTGTCATTATTGCTACCAGAAATTTGCTACCAGAAACACTGAACGAATTATCGGTTTGCTGTTTTATCTGTTGCTTATCTAAGATTTACAGGGTTTAACCTATATCATTTAACTTAGCCGTTGCTTAGCCAAAACTAAAGTATTTGGAGCAAGTGTACGTTCAGCGTGTGCGATATTTTTGCTAAATGCCTTACTGTTAATCATTTTCTCTATGTTTAAAAATAAAGCGTTTAATAAAAATAAAGCCACGTGAACAGGAGAGAGCATTCACGCGGCTTACAACTTAGGGGTTACTGGTTAGTCATCAACATTAGAAGTTGTAACGAACACCTAAGCTATAACGTGCACCTTGCTGGGTAACGTTTAGCACTTGGTGTGAGTTACGACCATGTTTACGGCGATATTCGTCAGTAATGTTAATACCTTCGAAGAATATCGATAACCCTTCAACCCATGGAGTGTCGTAGCTAATGTTAAAATCTAATTGATCATACGCTTCAACAAAGGTTGGGTTTGCGCCCGTATCGTCACCGACTTTCTCTAGGTAATCGTCACGCCAATTGTAGGCAAGACGCGCTGAAATTCCGTGGTTTTCATAGAACAGCACGAAGTTAGCAGTGTCTGAAATGCCCGTTTGCACGTCGTCGTTGGTGTCGCCGATAATCGCTTCGTTGTCGTATACTTCGGTGGCGGCAATAACTTGGTTATTAAAGTCGTCACCAGCGTCAACGAGTGTGTAGTTGGCGAAGAAACCGAATCCGGAATCGCCAAATACGTGTTGTAGTGCAAACTCAAAACCATCAAATTTGTTTTCGATATCGGAGTTGTCTGGAATGGTGACCAAAAATTCCAGTAAATTATCTTCAGCTACCCCTTCAATGATAATCTTACCGTCTTCCATAAATACTTCGGGACGATCGCCAAAGTTGTCAAAGATCCATTGACGTTGTTGACCCGCATCACCGCCAACAGCGGCTAATGCAGCATTATATTTGGGGCCATTGACTGGATTGCGAATACTAAATAGCTCCTGCCTGATTGAGGTTTTGTCTATCCAATTGGTAACATCTTTTTTGAACCAACCAATTGCAGCGTAGCTGCTCTCGCTGTAGTACCACTCGAAAGACAAATCGTAGTTAGTTGATTCTAAAGGCTCTAAATCTGGATTCCCTGAATTACCCGATGCACCGCCGCGGTTAAACTGAGTTCCAACCGTCGTGCCACCTTGTAAATCTTCGTAGCCAGCGCGACCAATCGTTTCACTGTAAGCCGCGCGGACTTTAATATCGTCAGTTATTTCAAGGTTGAAATTAATGTTAGGTAACAAGTGATCGTATTTGCCCGACTTAGAAAATGCTGAGCGAACGCCTTGATCTTCGAATACTATCTCAGTGTCTCCCTCCCATCGTGCAATTGCTCCTGTGTAATCAGGCACGACTGACGTTGAATCAATTTCTGTTTCTTCATAGCGTAAACCGATATGAAGATCATATGGCATATCGCCAATTTCATTTTCGTAACTCCATTGTACATAGTAAGAAACGATTTCTTCTTCAACAAAGCGATCCGTGTCTGCGGAATAGTCAGTTGATGCACAGAACAAGTTGCCACAATCGCCAATAATACCGCTTAGTTCAGCGGGTGTGTAATTGGTAGCCGCAAATGCACGTAGTGCTTCGAAATCCCAATTGATAATGCTATCCACAATTTCGAAACCATCAGGGCCGTCTGGGTGATCTTCAAAGTTACCACCACTAACGTCATCAAACTTATCTTGCACACCGGTAATATCACCAGCAATATTCGTTAGGTCGCCAGCTGCACCAACGCCGCCCCAATCATTGCGTTGCACTTGCACGGCGCGGTTGTGTTTTTCTGCCTTAATCAGGCTGACACCAAAGTCGATGCTGCCGTACTCGTCTAATTCATATGTACCTTTAAGCTGCGTTTGATCGATTTCAGCACGGTTATCTTCATTTCTAAAGAAGGAACCGGTTACTAGCATATCGGCCTTGGTCACACCACGAGAACCGCGCACTGCCAAAATCGGTAGGTCACCAGTAAAGTCAGTTGCTGCTGCACGGCGAACAAAACCTGCGGTAGAAAGTGAGTTAGAACTGCCATATGGGCTGTTAGGCGTTTCTTCGGCATCAGAAGAGTGATGATCAAGCTCTAGTGTTAAGTTTTCATTCACTTGCCACTTGAAATTCAGACCAATAGACGTCGATTCCGCTTTTGTTCCAGAGTTTGAAACCGCCATCGATAAATCTTGATTACCAATGCCGTTCGCTTCGTAATCCTCACTATAAAACAACGGGGCTGCTGCAGGGCCATCTGTCCACACATTTTCAGATGGCGCAAACGTGTACCACGCAGAAATATCGTTAAACTGAACATCAATTTCATTGCTCATATGCGTGACATCTAATGTCGCCGTGAAATTATCGGTAGGCGCATATTGCAGTACTAGCTGACCATTGATGCGTTCACGTTGTTGTTCTTCAAAACGATAAATAGTCGTTTGCGGAACCGAATAAACATCATTTGAGTTAGGATCAGGGCGATTAATTTGATTTTCATATGGAACCCCGCCCCAAGCAGCATTTGGATCGGGAAATGCTTGATTGATGCGAGCAGGGAAGGTACGCCAACCTGTGCCGACTTCGGCCCGTTGGTTCCCACTTTCCCGCTCTGAGTAGCTACCTGCGATTGAAATACCAAAAGTATCGTCAGCAAAGGTTTCAGAGTACATGCCCGACAATTCAGGGGTAATATCACCATCTTCTGCCGACGTGTCGTCTAGCAACTTACCACTGATGGTTGCGGTACGACCGGGGTTGTTTAACGGGCGAAGTGTTTGCACATTGATTGTTGCGCCAATACCGCCAGTTGCAATCGTTGCATCACTTGTTTTGTACACTTCAACGCCTGAGATCATTTCCGAGGCAATATTGGCAAAGTCGAATGATCGATCACCGGTTGATGTAGGCATTTGGCGGCCGTTAAGCAAAACCAAGTTGCGGTCAGGGCCAAAACCACGCACAGAAACACGACTACCTTCGCCGTTGTCACGGTCAATTGCTACCCCAGAAATACGTTGCAGCGACTCCGCTAAGTTTGAATCTGGAAACTTACCGATATCTTCTGCGTTAATTGCTTCTACTACGCCTTTACTGCTGCGTTTAATATCCATCGCTTTCACAAGCGAACTACGAATACCGCGTACTTCAATAACTTCAACGTTTTCAGTACTTTCACTTTCGGCAGCTAGAGCGGGAGTGACCATAGAAGCACCTAAGATCAAAGACAAGCTTGACGCCAGCTTTGACTTATTGAACTTTTTATATGCCATTTGAATCCCCTCGATTTCTATTTTTTATATTATTATGGTCAATGAATTGCTGTAAGCGCTTACATCTAGGCGTAAAAAAACTCAAAAAAGAAAGGTTTTCTTGAGATTGAAAGCGCTTACATTAATTTAGTTCATAAACCAAATTTGATCAACTCGAAAAGTCTAAAATAGGCTAAGTGTATAAGGTTAAAGGTTTCACTCGTGATTGTGACGCCATTATTTTGCGCATAGAGCTTACGGTTTAGCGTTACAAGTACCAAGGTCTAGTATGCGTGTTGTGAAATCCCACATTGTAAAAATATTAATCGATAAAAGTGCAGCTATGCTGATATCAAAGAGTAAAGGTGAAAACAGACAAAACATTATCGAAGGAGGTACAAAAAATGCGTTGCCAATATTTGATGCATATGTTGTCTATTCGTCATTGTATAAAAGCGAAAAAACTCACAGGTTTGTTATTCGGAATATTGAGCTTACTTAGCTGTCAATTAGTGAGTGCGCAAAGTGTAATAACCGTGAATAAAGCGTTATCTGTGATAACAATAGATGGCATACCATCAGAGCAAAGTTGGCAGCAGGCAAATTGGCTTAACATGGATCAGCATATTCTCGGAGAATACCCAACACCGGAAGATTTTTCAGCCCATTACAAATTGCTCTGGAATGAAGATTTACTTTATGTGTTAGTCAAGCTCTATGACGATGTACTTTATGATACAAATCCTAATCCACTTGTGCGTTACTGGGATGATGATTGTTTGGAAGTGTTTGTTGATGAGGATAATTCCAAAGGAGATCACTTAGCTAATTTTAATGCGTTTGCCTACCACATTGCACTCGATAACCAAGTGGTTGATTTAGCACCTAAACCAATGCCTCAACTAATGCCCCAAAAAGACAAAACCGACAATATCGCTGTTCCCATGCTATTTAATGATCATATTGATAGTGTTTGGCGGCGCAGCAGCGAGGCTGGCTTTCCGATTTATTGGGAGCTAGCCGTAAAACTATTTAGCCAAGAGTACGTGCACCCAATGAGTATTCAAGGCAAGCTGGCAGCATCAAAAACTTATCGCGTGAAGAACTACAAGGGTAAACAGCTCGGTTTTATGTTGGCTTATTGTGATAACGACGGTAGTGAAACGCGAGAGCATTTTATCGGCTCAACTAAAATCTCCCCCGTCAATGGTGATAAGAACCTTGGCTATAAAACAGCAAATGTTTTTGATACTTTGCTCTTGGTCGATGACGGGGATTTCAATGAGCTTAGCTCCGCTGATCGTAATCTTGATGTTGGTAATTAATTGCGATGCTAATTGGCAATGTGGATTGGCGGTTTACTTGTTGTTTGTCTGAATTGAACATAAGCGTTAGCACAATAGTGGCAAAACTTACGAGTAAAGATGCTAATCAAAGAAGAATCATCCGCTAGCAAAGTGCTCGCTGATGACTCTTCAATCGCTACAAATGCGTATCGTGTATGACAACGCAACTCGTCATAGTACTCGCTTTTGCCAAGCGGTAGGCAAGCGAGGGGTTAGTCAAGAATAGCAGCAACTTGTTGATACCAGCGTCGTAAGTTTTCACATTCTGGCGGAATGCTAGCTTTTACCCAGCTAGCAAACTGACAAATTGCGTATGCATCAATATCTGCTTGGCTAAAACTACTTGCCGCGACAAATTCGCGAGCGCTTAGGTGGTTATCAAGCATTGTCCAGAATACCCCAATACGGGTTTGTCCACGCTCTACTAACGCTGGTAATTGCTTGATTGGCGTTAAGCCAGGTAGGGCGCGATCAGCAAAAAACTCACTGCCATTGCGCAACACCTCTGCGACTGCACTGAACCCCTCGACGTAGAGTTTGTGGCACCAGCCAATAACGTGCGCATATTCTTCATCATTTTGCCCAAACAAAGGTTTTTCTGGGTGTTTACGCTCTAAGTAAGTACAAATAGCGATACTGTCTGTTAGTAGCGTGTTATCGTCTAGCAACAATGCTGGCACTGTGGCATTGGGATTTATCGCCAAGTATTCGTCGTTAAACTGCTGTTTTTCTTTTAAATCGATAATTTCAGTCTCAATCTCTAGCCCTTTATATTTTAAAAAGTAGCTAACGCGCAGAGGGTTTGGAGCGGGGGGAAAGGTAAAGAGCTTCATGTTTAGATCCTTGTTATGCTTTTGTTGTTAAAATAATGTGCTAAGTAAACCATGTCGTTTCTAGTGCTAAGATAGCCTCGCAAGTCATGAGATGCAATCGAAGCGCGTGCATTCTCTTTCACTTGAACAAGGCACCTCACCGCAATTTTTTATGTGTCTGACACGCGTATGGGTAAGGGTAAATGGATGTTAAAAAGTACGCTGTAACTTGTCGCTGACAGTATTCCTGCATCAGGTTTTTATTAAAACTTCTGATCACATAAGGCTTTGTGTACACTAGCAGCTTCATGTCAGAGTAATTAAACAAACGTTATGCAGATTTCTTCTAACTTCGACAGCGGCAATATTCAAGTATTAGCAGCTAATGATCCAAGCGATATTCAACTAGCCATTAACAAAGATAATGGCTCAGAGTTCTTCCAGTGGTTCCATTTCAAATTACATAACAATGAGCGTGTTGAACATCACATTCGCATAGTCAACGCTGGCCAGTCAGCCTACGTGGAAGGTTGGCAAGATTACCAAGCGGTGGCCTCTTACGATCGCGAGCACTGGTTCCGCGTGCCGACCGAATTTGACGGCCAAGAGCTGAAAATTACGTTTATGCCAGAGTTTGACTCTGTGTATTTTGCTTATTTCCAACCCTACAGTTATGAACGTCACCAAGACTTGCTGCACCAAGCGCAGCTCGATATTGACTGTGAATTGCAAATTCTTGGTCAAACACTTGATGGTCGCGATATGTCTCTACTCAAAATTGGTGAAGAGGGTGCAGACAAGAAAAACGTGTGGATCACCGCGCGCCAACATCCCGGTGAAACCATGGCGGAATGGTTTGTTGAAGGCTTTATCGACCGCTTGCTCGACGAAGACGATGGGGTCGCGCGAGCACTGCTCAATAAAGCTGTATTTTACATCGTGCCGAATATGAACCCAGATGGCAGTGTGCGTGGTCATTTAAGAACAAACGCTATTGGTGTGAATTTGAATCGCGAATGGCAAACACCATCAATGGAGCGCAGCCCAGAAGTTTATCTTGTCACCGAAAAAATGAAAGCAACGGGTGTTGATATGCACCTTGATATTCACGGTGATGAAGCGCTACCTTATAACTTTGTCGCTGGCAGTGAAGGTATCCCGTCATACGATGCCCGTCACAAAGCATTAGAAGACAAGTTTAAAGAAGTCTTGCTGGCAATTACGCCAGAATTTCAAGATGAGAAAGGCTACGACAAAGACGAGCCGGGCCAAGCGAACTTAACTGTGGGCAGCAACTGGGTTGGTGAAACCTTTAAATGTTTGGCGTATACCATTGAAATGCCATTTAAAGACAATGCCTTGTTGCCTGATTACAGCGTAGGTTGGTCAGGTGAGCGCAGCAGTATTTTTGGTCGAGATGTGTTAACGGCCATCTACCATGTTGTCGACGATTTACGATAGTCACTGCTAACGGCGGTAAAGATAGGTTGCGACTTGTCATAATGTGGCATTATTGGTCGTAACCTATTTATTTGCAAAAAAATAAAACAACATAAACAAGAACAACAATAACAAAATTGGAGTTAATTAGTGTTAGAACTAGTCAATACGCTCAATAGCGTGATATGGAGCCCTGCGCTTATTTATTTGTGTTTAGGGGCAGGGTTGTTTTTCTCAGTCATCACTCGCTTTGTTCAAATTCGTCACTTTCGTGAAATGTGGCGTCTGCTGTTGTCAGGCAAAAGCTCAGAGCAAGGTATTTCGTCTTTCCAAGCCTTAGCCGTGTCGTTATCGGGCCGAGTGGGCACTGGTAATATCGCAGGTGTTGCTGCCGCTATTGGCTTTGGTGGCCCAGGTGCTGTTTTTTGGATGTGGGTCGTTGCCTTTTTCGGCGCTGCTACCGCTTATATCGAATCGACCAATGCGCAGATCTACAAAGAAGAACACGACGGTTTGTATCGCGGTGGCCCAGCTTATTACATTGAAAAGGCGATGGGACAAAAGTGGTACGCGTGGATTTTCGCTATCGCTACGATTCTCGCTTGTGGCGTATTGCTGCCAACTGTGCAGTCAAACAGTATTGGCGAAGCCGTCACTATGGTGTTTGGCCAAGGGCATATTGTTGATACCGCGTTTGGACCGCTGTCAATTACTAAAGTTTACACCGCAGTAGGTATTGTATTACTGCTGGGCTTTATCATTTTCGGTGGCGTTAAGCGTATTGCTAACTTTACCCAAGTAGTCGTGCCGTTTATGGCGTTAGCCTACATCATCATTGCGTGTGTGATGATTGCGCTCAACATAGATAAATTGCCAGGCATCTTTATGATGATTGTTAATGATGCCTTCTCGCCAATGGCGGGTATTGGTGCGGCGATTGGTTGGGGTGTAAAACGTGGTGTTTATTCCAATGAAGCCGGCCAAGGCACAGGCCCTCATGCCGCTGCCGCTGCCGAGGTTAAGCATCCTGCTCAGCAGGGTTTAGTGCAAGCCTTCTCGGTATATATCGACACTTTATTCGTATGCTCTGCAACTGCCTTTATGATTTTGATCACAGGCGCCTACAATGTACATGGCGCAGGTGATACCTTTATCATTCAAAATGTCGCAGCAGACATCGCCGCCAATAGCCCGGCGTTCACTCAAATTGCTGTAGAAGGTATGTTACCGGGTATTGGTAAGCCATTTATTGCACTGGCGCTGTTCTTCTTTGCGTTTACCACGATTTTGGCTTACTACTTTATTGCGGAAAACAACGTTGCTTACATCAAGCGTACCTTTAAAATCCCAGCGTTAACCTTCTTGCTAAAAGTTGCCATTATGGTGGCCACTTTCTACGGCACGGTAAAAGCAGCAGATATTGCATGGGGCTTAGGTGACGTTGGCGTTGGCTTAATGGCGTGGTTAAACATTATTGGTATTTTAGTGATATTCTTTATGGCTAAACCAGCAATTAAAGCGCTAAAAGATTACGAGCGACAACAGCGCGAGGGCGTTGAGGAGTACAGCTTCGACCCGGATGCATTGGGGATCAAAAACGCCGATATTTGGCGTGATAAAAAATAATAAATAAACCGTGAAAAAACGCCCGCAAGGGCGTTTTTTTTGGTTAAAATACAGAGTAGTTTAGAAAATCAGGAAGCTATATGGCTGTTATTAATTGCCCGTCTTGCAGTAAGAAAATATCCGATAAAAGTGAAGCTTGTAGCCATTGTGGCATACCGCTAAAAGGTGTTGACCCAGACAAGCTCGCCAGTTTTGAGCGCGAGAAGAAAATAAAGCAACAACAATCATTAATGACACATTCTTTTATTGCCATGTTGTTATTTTGTGGTGGCTTTTTATTCCTTTTCTGGCAAAACGCACAGCCGGGCAGTTGGCAATACATTTCGGCGATGACCAGTACAGTGATCGGTTTTATTCTGTACATCGTTACTCGCGTTAGAATTTTATTAGTAAAAAGAAAATTAAAATAAATGGATATCATTCAAGTTGTAGATAACCTCTCTGAGGAAATGTTCGAACGTTTTAAGAGCGCTGCCGAAACGGGTAAATGGCCAGAAGGTACAGAGGTTGAGCAAGCGCAACGCGATACCGCGATGCAAATTGTCATGGCATACCAAGCAAGACGCCTTAAATCCAAGGAGATGCTGACAGTTGGTGAAGACGGTGAGATAGTGAATAAGAGTAAACGCGAACTTAAAGCGGAATTAAGCGCACGTGCAGAGCAAACTGACATTGAGCACGATAATCAAAATAATATTGCTAGGTTTACCGATCTATGATCTTCAAAAAATTATTTGCATCAAAAGCAAATTGGCAACACCAAGATCCGAATGTTCGGGTCAGTTGTATTGAGCAAGAATTATCATTAAGCGACACTGAGGCGCTACAAATTATCCACCAGCTGGCAGCAACTGACGAAAGTGCATTAGTGCGCCGTGCAGCCCTGCTAAAGCTTGATGACTTCGACGCGTGGCAGCAAGCTTTAGCGAAAGACAATACCGCGTCAATTCGCCGCGTGGCTGAGCAAAAAATAGTCGAAGCTATCGCAGGTGACAACGAGCAGCTAACGACAAATCAGCGCATCGAAAAAGCTGTGTCATTAAACAAAGCAATGGCTGAGCAGGTGCTGAATCAAACCAGCGATACTCAGTTGATCATTGCCATACTCGAAAAGCTTGAAAAACCTCACTTGCAAGTTAACGTCGCCCAGCAAAAAGCGCAAGCAGAGGTTTGGCAGTTCATTATTGAGCGTACAAACGAGCTAGAAGCGTTAGAGAAACTTGCCAAAAAAGTTAACGTAGAGTCAGCCAAAGCAGTGGTTGAAGAAAAAATTGCTGCGTTGACAACCGCCCAGGAATTACCCAAAAAAATCGCCAAAGATGCGCAGTTAACCCTCTCAAAACTGTTAGCGTTAAAAGATGTCGCCGACTATGAAACTGTTATCGCTAAGCGCGCCACCTTAGAGCAAGAATGGCAAACGTTAAGTGCCCAGTTTGAATTATTAACCGATGAAACCGCGCAAACATTTGTTGATAAATACGCGTCGATAATCGATACCTTAGATAAAGTGTTTGTCGCTAAAGCTGAACAATATCAGCAAGCGCAAATAGCTGCGCAAGTTGCAGAGCAGCAAAAAGTGCAACAACAGGCATTTGAGCAAGCGTTAACAACTACTGAGCAGGCAATTAGTGAAGCCATTTTTGAAAACAAAGCGTTAGATGAACAAAGTCTAGCAGCTAAACTCACAGACTTTTGTGCACAAGTAAGCGATTCCGTGCTTAACGACCAATCAAAACAAGCCTTGATTGCAAAGGCAGAAAACTTAATCGATAAATTGGCCAAGGTAAGTGACATTGCCGCTTCAGTTGCTAACGCTACGCAGTTAATTGCACGTTTCGCTCAACAAACGCCGCCTAACGTCCAGCAAGAATTAGCTGATAAGCAAGCTGCCTTTCGAGCTTGGTTGCACGACTGGCGTGAAAACGCGCGTAATGCCAATGGTGTCTTACCGGCCTCAATTATTTCGGCACACAAAGAAATTAAAGACAAATGGTTGTCAGCGCTGGGGCCGCTTGAAAAAGCGCAAGAGCAATTAGTGCGACATGTGCAGCGTAAAGCGTCTGATTTAAAGCGCTTATTGGCCTCAGGTAAATACAATGCGGCTTTTGGTGTGTTTAATAACTACAAGCGTGCGTACAGTGAATTAACCGCTGAGCTGCAACACAAAGTGCACCGAGATTTTGAGCAGTTGTCTGAAAAAATGGCGGAGTTAAGTGATTGGGAGCACTATATTGCCACGCCGCGTAAAAAGGAATTGCTTGAAGAGATACAAAAGTTAGCTCAATCGCCGATGGATAACCCGACAGAGCAAGCTAATAAAGTAAAGTGGTATCGCAAAACATGGAATACCTTGGGCCATGCAGATGAAGAAATTGATCGCGAGCTAAATCAAGCTTTTAACTTGGCTTGTGAACAGGCATTTGCGCCTTGTCGCTTATTTTATGCCGAGCAGGAAAAAATTCGCGACGCGCATTTAGCAACGCGTAAGGTCTTGATTGAAGAGTTTGAACAGTTAGCGTCACAAATTTCAAACAAGCTTGAAGCAGCTATTGATTATAAAAGTCTTGAAGCTAAGTTTAACAAGCTAAGCCAGCAGTGGCGAAGTGCGGGTGATATTGATCGAAAAGCTCACAAAAAGATCAGCCAGCAATATCAATCGTTAATAAAACCTATTCGCGCTGCTATTAACGGTTATCACCATACTAATGAAGAAGCCAAGTGGGCCTTAATCAAGGAAGCTGAGCAGCTTGTCACTCAGTTAGCTGACGAGCAAACAGTGTTTGACGCAGTTAGCAAGGTTAAACAATTACAGCAACAATGGAAAGCCATTGGCTATGCGGGTGCGAAAAAAGAAAACCTGTTGTGGCAAAAATTTAGAGCGGTCAACGATCAAATTTTTGGCCGTCGTCAACAATTACAATCACAACACAAACAAGAAAATGCGGAGCAGCTAGCATCGGTTAAAGCGAGTGTGGAATCGCTTAGCCAAGGTCTAATGGAATTAACCGATTCAAATGCTAATGCTAGTGTTGATTCGTCACTCGCGACAATCAGTGAACTGGAAAGCCAAGCTCTAGCACTTAAAGCTGAGTTGCAAACAGAAAGTCATATCAATAAAAGTGCACTAAATTTAGTCACACAATTTTTGGCCAAGTGTGAGCAAGCTCGACAATCGGCCAAAGCAAATTCCGCTAAGCAAGACTGGCAACGTTTATTTGCCTTATTTACTGCGATAGCGACTGATAGCGTTGAAAAAGCTAATTGCCAACAGCTCAATGATTTTAACGCATTAAGTAAAACCTATCAGCGCAAAGTGATGGACAATTTAGCCACTAAGCAATCCTCGCAACGATTAGCGCTAACGGTAACTGTGGAAATTATTGCCGGAATTGATAGCCCTGCGGCTGATCAAGCACTTAGACGAGAACTACAAGTGAAGTTGATGCAGCAAAAAATGAACTCTGGCGAACTGAAATCAACAGAAGAGAAATTGTGGCTTTGGTTGCAGGACGGACAACTGACAGCGCAAGATTTGCCATTAATTGAACGTTTACAGCCAATTTTTTGTGAGCAAGAGCATTAGCAAGCTGACAATGTAAGACAATGCAATTTGAACTGAGCTACTACAAGTAAAAGCGCTATCACTAAGAAAGTGATAGCTCGCCACGTAAGTTTGATTGCATTAGCGCACACAATTCATCGTATGGCAGTTGTTGGCTAAGTAAAAAATGTAGCTTAGTCAACGCTGCTTCGAGCGTCATATCGGCGCCGCTAATCAAGCCGCATTGGCTCAAACTAGAGCCAGTCGCATACCCGCCCATATTGACTTTGCCTTTGACACATTGGCTTAAATTAAGGATCAATATTCCATCATCCGTTGCTTGTTGAAGCAAAGATAGCAGTTTTTCGTCTTGTGGCGCGTTACCTACACCATAACTACGTAAAATAAGGGCTTTTACAGGCTGTTGCAGCACATTGGCAATGAGCTCGTGACTAATGCCGGGGTACAAGTGCACAACCCCCACAGGCTGCGGCGTGATGGGGATAAGTGTTATCGATTGTTTATTGTTGGCTGCAAGTTGCTTATCACGTTGCGCTGTTAC
Organism: Thalassotalea euphylliae; assembly: GCF_003390335.1. NCBI lineage: Bacteria > Pseudomonadati > Pseudomonadota > Gammaproteobacteria > Alteromonadales > Colwelliaceae > Thalassotalea > Thalassotalea euphylliae. The sequence continues at coordinate 2,468,670 of NZ_QUOU01000001.1, read as the reverse complement.
TGCTAGCTGGCCGGCTTTGACTTTGATGTCGATCCCTGCTTCCAGTAGCGGCTCCATATTGGGCGAGTCAAACGCATTAAAACCATCGGCATAAGCTTTAATACTGCGGTTACCGCGAAATAACTTGTTATTAAAATACAAGCCGACTTCATTGATGGGGTAGTTTGCGGCGATAAACAGCGAGTTAAGCAGGTTTTCTTGCCCATCGGAGCGCAACTGACTAAAAGGGATCTGCGAGCCAGTGACGATAATCGGTTTGCTCAAATGCTCAAACATAAAGGACAAGGCAGAAGCGGTATACGCCATCGTATCTGTGCCATGCAGTACAACAAAGGCGTCAAATTCATCGTAGTGCTGATAAATATCGTCGGCAATACGTTGCCAATCGTTGGGGGTCATGTTCGACGAGTCAATTAATGGTTCGTACTCATTGATAACAAAATCAGGCATTTCTGTGCGGTGAAAGTCTGGTGTGCGATTGATGGCGTCAGTTAAGTGACCTTTGACGGGTATGTAACCTTGTTCACTTTGCTTCATACCGATGGTGCCGCCCGTGTAGGCAACATAAATTTTTTGCTTCATGGCAATTAACCTCAGCTCAGGATAACTAATGCGCTTCTAGCGGCTATTTTTCCTGATATCAGCGTTGAATTTACTTGCAATAGGCCAGCTATTGATGCGCAAATCCGCCTTGATCTCAGAAAAAATTTCTCGATAGAAGGTAACGGTAAATTTAAGTGTATAAATTTATTGTTTATTCGCTATTTCTTATCTAAACCTGAGGTTAAGTAAAAAAAGCCCCGAATAATCGGGGCATTAAGAATTAATTCACCTCACAAGTCAAACAAAATGAATAAATGCCTTGCGGGTCGTTAAATTGCTCTAGTTGCTTGAGCTCTGTAACAATGGTTTGAACCAGTTGCTGCGCTTGTCCCAAATGAGCTAAAGGAGCAGGTGATTGATAGGTATAACCATTCGCAAAACCAAGTTTAGCGGCAACATGTGCGCTACTATCAATCAAGTTTTGCCAGAACAGATCTTGCGGGCTCAGCTCTTTTTCAACCACTACTTGCTCGTAAGCTTCGAGCTTAGCAAGTTCAGCTGCAATGGTAACCGCTTTATCAAGTGAGCCTAGTTCGTCAACTAAGCCAAGCTCTAGTGCTTTACTACCTGACCAAACACGACCTTGGGCGACTTTGTCCACTTGCTGTTTCGTCATTGCTCGACTATCAGCGACCAGTGAGATGAAGTCATCGTAGCCGCGGTTGATGCTTAACTGAAATAGTTGTGACATGCCATCAGACAAAGGTCTTGTGATGCCAAAACCTGCAAATTCGGTTGTGCCAACGCCGTCAGTGTGAATACCGAGATTACCTAATGTGTTCTCGAGCGTCATAAACATACCAAAAATACCGATAGAGCCAGTAATGGTTGTTGGTGATGCGACAATTTTATCTGCCGACGCAGAAATCCAATAGCCACCAGAAGCGGCGACACTGCCCATTGAAGCGACCACAGGTTTACCTGCCTGCTTGAGTAGCTCAACTTCCTGACGAATAATTTCTGAGGCGTAAGCGCTGCCGCCAGGGCTATCAACACGAAGTACAACCGCTTTGATGTGTTTGTCGTAGCGTGCACGTTTTAACAGCTTGGCAGTACTATCACCACCAATGGTACCCGCAGGCTGGTGACCGTTTAATATGGTGCCTTTGGCAACGACGACCGCAACTTTATCACCGCCATTGGCTTCAAGTGGGAAGGGCGGCTTGGTTGCTTTTAGGTATGCCTTGTAGCCGATATGGTTGAAGTATTCACCGTTGTCACTTTTACCAACACGCGAGATTAATTCACTGGTCATCTCGTCGCGAGTTTTTAAGGCATCAACCCATTGGTTTTGCATCGCGTATTCAGCATAACTACCGTTAGCTTGATTGAATTTCGTCAATAATGAACTAAAATCTTCATCAAAATTGGCCGTTTCAAAACCGCGCTGCGCAGCAACATCTTCTTTGTAGGCTTGCCACAAGTCGTTTAACCATAACTGATTTGCCGCTTTTGCAGCCTCAGACATATCATCGCGTAAAAATGGCTCTACTGCTGATTTGTAAGTACCTACGCGAAAAATATGAGGCTTAACAGCGAGCTTTTCTAATGCCGATTTGTAGTACATTTGGTAACGGCCAAAGCCATCAAGTAATAAAAAGCCTTTTGGGTCTAACCAAATTTCATCGGCGTAGCTGGCGAGATAGTATTGGCCTTGAGAATAAGCATCGCCAAGTGCGATCACTTGCTTACCCGAAGTTTTAAAGTCTGTTAATGCTTTGCCAATGTCTTGTAGCTTGCTCAAACTGCCGCGCGATAGCTGATCTAGCTTTAGCACGATTATTTTAATACGCTCGTCTGCTTTGGCTTCGGCGATGGTGTCGAGCACATTGCTCAACAAGACCTCAGGGCGTTCTTCCTTTTGCCCTAACGCTTCGTTAAACAGCGCATCCATTGGGTCTACTGCAACTTTTTGCTCGACTAAGTCACCGCTTAAATTTAGGACAAGCGCTGCACCGTCTGGTACCTTCACTTGGGTATCGTCACTGGTAATAATGCCGATGATAGCAATGATCACTAAAATAAATATTAGGTTGATGACGAGCTTGCGGCTGGTATCGATGACCCGCCAAGTGCCTGAGAAAAATCGTCTAATAAGGCTAGGGTTACTATTCATTCATATTTTCCATTACATTGAATTGGGAATATTACGTGACTGTTATGCTACGTAAATTTATTAAAACCGCAGTAGTAAATTTTGTAAAATTAATTATCTGTTAACAAGATACCAATCCGCATAAATAAATGTTCACTCAGCTTGAGATAAAACACTTTAATGCTAGGCGCATGTTTGCCTTTCATAGTTATTCTATTTCAAAAACATGCAACACCGCAGTAAAGTGTTTTAGCCAAGCCTTTCAGGAGCTTTTCAGCGGCCCAATTACTGCGTAAAATTCTCTAGATGTAGAGCAACTATATCGTTAAAAATTTTTCTTGTACTTGAACCGCTGAAATAGCTCTGAGTTGAACATATTATTATGCGGTTTGGTATTACAACTACGTAGAAGAATTATTTTGGGTTTTCTACGGTCTAGTCGAACTATATGATCTAACATAACAAAAGTGAACTTATGAACTTATCTTCTTTATACCAAAGTTTTATACAACAACTCAGTAAACTCGATGGCATTCCGGCGCTGTTAATCCGTTTATACCTTGCCCCTGTATTCATTATTGCCGGTTATTCAAAATTACAGTTAGGTAACCCAGATGTCAGTGGACTCGCTTCGTTGGCTGCTGATCCTAATATCGTCAATTGGTTTGGTAATACTGAATGGGGCTTGGGTTTACCATTCCCGGCACTACTTGCTAACTTAGCGGCCTGGACTGAGTTTCTTGGTGGTTGGTTATTAATTATTGGTTTGTTTACACGCCTTATTTCTATTCCCTTGATGTTTACTATGGTGGTTGCTGCGACCAGTGTTCACGCCGACAACGGCTGGTTCGCGATTACGCCAACTAACCCAGACACTAGCCCAGCAAAAATGGTTTCTTGGTTAGGTTTTGAAAGTGCTGAGCAGAGTATAGAAAACTCTGAGGAAACGTCAGTTCGATTAAACAAAATGCGTGATATTCTCGATGAAAATGGCAACACAAACTGGTTATATGAAAACGGTAATATTGTCGTGTTAAATAACGGTATTGAGTTTGCCGTTACGTATTTCATCATGCTGTTGGCGCTGTTCTTTATCGGTGCGGGCCGTTTCACGAGTGTTGACCACTTCGTTCGCGCGCGATTTTTGTCTGCGGATTAGCAGTCAATATTCGCACTTATATAGTTAATAATTTAATTTTTTATAAAACCCGCATTAAGTGCGGGTTTTTATTATTTTTATATTGATTACAATGAAGGGAATACAACTCAAATAAAAGTACGCCAGTGATCGATTTTCTACTTCAACGCCAATCTAACCCCAACTTAACCCTACCTGCGCCAAGCGAGCATGAGCTCGAAAAAATGCTCCAAGCGGCAATGTCAGTGCCTGATCACGGTAGTTTAACCCCATTTAATATCATTGTTGTGAAAGAAGCCGCCCGCGTTATGCTCGCAAAAGCATTCAAACAATCCGCAGAGGTGAATAGCGGTGATGAATTTAAAGTGGCTAAAGCGGAAAAGATGCCATTTCGCTCGCCGATGATGATTGTTGTTACAACGAATTACCAAGAGCACCCGAAAGTACCTAAAGAAGAACAGCTTATTACTGCAGGCTGCGCAGTTTATGCTATGCAAATGGCTGCGGTAGCATTGGGTTACCAAGCGATGTGGCGCACGGGCGAGATGGCGCATTGTGACATCGTCAAGCAGTCGCTTAACGTACCTGTAGAGCAAGAGATTGTTGGCTATTTGTATGTCGGTAGTGAGAGTAAAACACTCCCTAGCAAGCCACGAAAATCGTTTGAAACCGTTACTCGTTATTTAGACTAGGGCTTGTTGCTGGTTTTTATCGATGCTGGTCAACAAGAATGGGGTTGCCATCGGGGTCTAGCACAATTATGTGAGCAGGCCCCTGAGTATTTGAATCTGCCTCGCTCTGCAATATTATTCCGTTGTTTTTAAGGTGTGCTTGAATATCGCGAACATCGATAAATTGTTCAATCGCTTGTGCACTTTGATCCCAACCGGGGTTAAACGTTAGGGTGTTTTTATCAATCATGCCCTCGAATAAGCCAATAATGTGCTTGTCTTCGTTTTGCAAAATTAACCACTTTTGCTCGATATCACCGCCAAACTGTGTAAACCCTAATTTTTGATAGAACTCCAATGATGCTGCTATGTTTTTAACGTTTAAGCTTACGGAAAATGCCCCTAGTTTCATCAGCGTATCTCACTTTGTTGTCGTGTTTTAGGCGTACAAAAGTGTTGTAAAGTAAAACTCTTGTCGTGAATATCAGACCAAGCAAACTCATCGTTCGCCACTAACTGAACATAGCCACAGGTGGGAATATTATCAATGTAAGCATTGGTGAGGTGATTACAAAGATCTGTCAATGCAGGATTATGGCCAACAAGCGTTATCGCTCGGCAGTGAGGGCTTTGGTTTTGCAAAAATGATCTAAGCACTGCGCTGTCGAAAGTGTAGAGTTGCTCCACGGTATGCCACTGTGCTTGTTCCGTTGAGAGTGCTTGATGTTGCGCCTTTTGTTCCTCTTGTAGTTGTTGTAGATGTGCAAAAATTCGCTTGATGGTCTCTTGAGCGCGCAGGGCAGGGCTAACATATACATTGGTTAAATCACTGCCGAGCGCATGAATATGCTGTGCCATTATCTGACAACTCTTTTTACCCCTTTGATTCAGAGGGCGTTCAATATCGCTTAGACCGAGCTGCTGCCAACTCGATTTCGCGTGGCGAATTAATTGCAACGTTTTTCGTGTTTCTTTCATATCACAAGTGTAGTTGAACTGACGCTCGTTAAGTGAACAAGTGTATTTTTTGACGACCTATTTTCACCATTATCGACATTGAACTATTTATAAATTGCGAGGAAATATTTATCGCGAACTATTTATTACGAATAATCAAAGTCTTGGTTTGTATCCCTCGTTTCACTATTGCAAATACCTTCGCTCTCTTCTATTCGTTAATAGTGCATATAGTAAATATGTATAGATGAGAGATATAAGAAAGATAATGAAGGAGAACTTGTCGATGATGAAAAGGCAAAAACGTGACCGTCACGATCGAGCACACGCTAAAGGTTATCAGGCGGGCGTTGCAGGCCGCTCAAAAGAAATGTGTCCTTATCAAAACAACGAAGCTAAGTCTGAGTGGCTAGGTGGGTGGCGAGAAGCCATTGCCGATAAACAGCAAGGTTTATTTAAGTAGTAAACAACACAACTAACGAGCTAAAGAGTAGACAAACAAAAGCCCGACTTATGGTCGGGCTTTTGTGTTCTATTATCTGTTTATGTAGTCGGTTAAAAGCTTGAGGTATCTGTAAATAAACCGACTTTTAGATCCTTTGCAGTGTAAATCACTTTACCGTCAACCGCGACAGTGCCATCTGCAATACCCATAAACAATTTACGCTTAATCACGCGTTTAAGCTGAATGTTGTAGGTGACTTTTTTTGCTGTTGGCAGCACTTGCCCGGTAAATTTCACTTCACCTACGCCCAATGCGCGGCCACGACCAGGGCCACCGGCCCATGCTAGGTAAAAGCCAACTAATTGCCACATCGCATCTAAGCCTAGGCAGCCTGGCATCACAGGATCACCTTTAAAGTGACAATCAAAAAACCAAAGGTCTGGATTAATGTCTAGCTCAGCAATAATTTCACCTTTGCCAAACTCACCACCTTCTTCTGTGATTAGGTTAATGCGATCCATCATCAGCATGTTATCTGCTGGCAGCTTACTGTTACCCTCACCAAAGAAGTCTGTGGTACCAGCTAACACTAGGTCTTCTTTACTGAATGCGTTTTTTCGTTCCATATGATCAACTATTTTTTCATCGTGGCTAAAATTTAGAGTAGGTACTTTAGCGAACACTTGTACACTAAACAACTCGGAGCAGTTATTTTGTTGCTTTTTACTTAGTTATACGTAACCTGATGTAAAAAGTAGTTAAGCATAATGACAAGGAGATGACATGGCGCTAACCAATGCAGAAAAACAGCGGCGCTATCGCGAGCGCCAAAAGGAAAGTGGTAAAAAAGAAATGCGCGGCTATCTGTCAAAAGAAGCACTTGAGTGTTACGAGTTAATTCAAGAACAAACCAATTGGTCAGACTCCGTTATTCTTAGCAATGCGGTTAGGTTAACGTATGCCGCCTATAAAAATGGTCAAATTGGCCTATTAAACAATTGGCTGACGAAGAATAAACTATAGCCAAATAAGGTTTATATGCTTAATATTCATGCGGTTTATGGAATTATTTATTTGTCTTGATAGGTTTTTCACTATATAGTTTTGACGTGTCTCTGAATGTGTTCGTAGTTTTGTATGTCGCTGATTAAGCGAGCAAGTCACTAGCAAAAAATTCAGAAATAACAACGTATAATGATAAAAAGGTAGAAACACATTGATTAATGTTCTTTTAGTTGATGATCATGAGTTAGTCCGCACAGGGATACGTAAAATACTTGATGAAATTAAAGGAATTAAAGTGGTGAGCGAAGCTGAAACCGGCGAAGAGGCCGTACAGTTTTGTCGAAAAGAGCAGCCAGACGTTGTGTTAATGGACATGAATATGCCGGGCATTGGCGGTCTGGAAGCTACCAAGAAGATCATCCGTTACGCACCAGACGTTAAAGTTATTGTGCTTACCGTGCACAGTGAAGATCCATTCCCAACCAAAGTAATGCAAATCGGTGCCGCGGGTTACCTGACTAAAGGAGCCGGGCCAGATGAAATGGTTAATGCCATTCGCGCAGTCAATAGTGGCCAGCGCTACATCACGCCTGATGTCGCTCAGCAAATGGCGCTGAATCAGTTCAAATCGACAGAAGAGAATCCTTTTAATTCGCTTTCTGAGCGTGAGCTACAGATAATGTGGATGATCACCCGTGGTGAGAAGGTGCCTGACATTTCAGAGCAGCTAGTGTTGAGTACCAAAACGATTAATAGTTATCGTTACCGTATGTTTGATAAATTAAATGTCAGTAATGACGTTGAGCTTACTCATTTGGCGATTCGCCATGGCATGTTAAAAACAGAAAAATTCTAGAGTTAGCCTTGTCTGAACCTTCAGAGCTTCCCTCGGAAAATCAATCGAATACACTTGCTTTTGACCACCAGTCGTTTCTAAAAACGGTAACTGAAAAGGCGGGTGTTTACCGCATGTATAACCTCGAACAAGAGGTTATCTATGTCGGTAAGGCCAAAAATTTAAAAAAACGATTGGCCAGTTATTTTCGAAAAGACGTTAGCAGTGTTAAAACCAAAGCACTGGTCAAACAAATTCTCACCATTGATGTGACCATCACGCATACCGAAGGTGAAGCGTTAATTCTTGAAAATAACTATATAAAGAAGTATCAACCTAAGTACAACATTTTACTGCGCGATGATAAGTCGTATCCTTACTTACTGATCACTAGTCATAAACATCCCAAGCTTGGCATGCACCGCGGTGTAAAAAGGCAAAAGGGCGAATACTTTGGCCCGTTCCCAAGTCCGGGAGCCGTGTGGGAGTCATTGCGTTTAATGCAGAAAATATTCCCTATTCGCCAATGTGAAGATAGTTATTATCGCGCCAGAACACGCCCGTGTTTGCAATATCAACTAGGCCGTTGCTCCGCCCCTTGTGTGGATAAAATCTCGGCGCAAGATTATCAACAACAAGTATCACTTGCGAAAATGTTTTTACGTGGCAAAAGTTCGCAAGTTATCGATACCTTAGTAAATCGCATGGAAGAGGCGAGCATAGCGCTCGAGTTTGAGCAAGCCGCGCGCTTTCGCGATCAAATTGCAACACTACGCAAGGTGCAGCAACAACAATTTGTCAGTGGCGTTGCCGCCGAAATGGACGTCATTGGGTTGTTTAGAAAAGGTGCGCAGGTCTGCGTGCATGTGTTATTTGTGCGCGATCATAAAATACTGGGCAGTAAAAGTTATTTCCCCACTTTGATGGCTGAAGATACAGACGAAGAAATCATCGCCGCTTTTATTGGTCAGCACTATTTAGTTAATGAAGCGTTTCAAGGGGCCATCCCCAAAGAGATCGTCATTGACTACAAAGTAGAAAGTGCTAGTGAATTATCTACTTTGCTTTCAGAGCAGTCGGAATACGAAGTCAAGATTTCCAGCAATGTACGCCAAGAGCGCAAGCAATACCTTAAACTAGCCGCGACTAATGCAGAGCACGCGCTTGTCACTCGCAATAGTGAAAAAGAATCAATGCACAAACGCTTTGCACAATTGAACGAAGTGTTCGAACTCGATCAACAAATCGAGCGCTTAGAGTGTTTTGATATCAGCCACACCATGGGGCAACAAACGGTTGCTTCTTGCGTGGTATTTAATACCGAAGGCCCACTGAAAAGTGATTATCGCCGATACAATGTTAAGGGGATAACGCCGGGTGATGATTATGCCGCCATGGCATTTGCGCTCAACAAGCGCTACGGTAAAGTCACCGACGAAGATAAACTGCCCGATATTGTGTTTATCGATGGGGGGAAAGGGCAGTTAGCGAAAGCGGAAGAGTTTTTTGCGACCTTGTCGCTGACAAAGATTCCGCTATTAGTAGGTGTTGCAAAAGGGGAGTCGCGTAAGCCTGGCTTAGAAACACTGATCCTCGCAGGCAGTCATCAGCTTATTTCACTGCCAGCTACCTCGCCAGCACTGCATTTAGTGCAGCACATTCGCGACGAATCTCACCGTTTTGCGATCACGGGTCATCGCGCTAAACGTCAAAAACACGCAAAAACGTCCTCGTTGGAATCTATTCCGGGTATCGGTGCTAAAAAGCGTCAAGCGCTGCTGAAATACTTGGGGGGATTACAGGAAGTGAAAAACGCTGATGTAAAAACCTTAGAAAAAGTCCCTGGCATCAGCCATACGCTAGCGCAAAATATATATGATGCGCTACATGATAATTAACTATAGAATAACTTCACAAACTGCACATACTATTTATTAGCAAGGTAACACTTCTTCTTTATAGTAGTGCAGCAACGATAAGAATAGCTTTGTGAAGTATCTATGTGGACCATTCCTAACCAAATTACCTTATTTCGAATTGTATTAATTCCTGTATTTATCATTGTTTTCTATTTACCTGTCTCGTGGAGCAATTTTGGCGCATTTGCCATCTTTTGGTTAGCGGCAGTAAGTGATGCGCTCGATGGCTATTTAGCAAGAAAGCTGAACCAATCATCTGCCTTTGGCGCTTTTATTGACCCAGTCGCCGATAAGCTGATGGTGGCATCTGCTCTAATCATGATTGCTGAAGACTATGCCGTGTGGTGGATTTCGGTACCGGCAATGATCATGATCGCGAGGGAAATCTTTATCAGCGCCTTGCGCGAATTAATGTCCTCTAAAGGCAAACGCGACACCGTAGCGGTTTCTACCTTAGGAAAATACAAAACCGCAGCGCAAATGCTTGGCATCATGGGCTTAATTTGGCAACCTGATTATGATATTCCATTAATTGTGTTTAACTTCCCACACGAAATTTTAATGGGCGCTGCTTATTTATTCTATTTCATTGCGACCGTGTTAACCGTGTCGACAATGATGAGCTATTTTAAGGCCGCTTGGCCTGATTTAAAGAGTGAATAAACGCCTGTTTTTATCGCGAAAAAGCTAAAAAAACATCACATTAAACGCTTTTTAATCACTTGAAATGTTTTTGAAATTTAATTGTTGACTCACATTAATATCAATGTAGAATGCACCACCAGTTGACAGGGAGTCAGCGTCAGGAAGCGGCTGTAGCTCAGTTGGTAGAGCACCACCTTGCCAAGGTGGATGTCACGAGTTCGAGCCTCGTCAGCCGCTCCAAATTCTCTTTCTTTTAAGAGGTAACTTCAAGGAATACTACCCAGTCGTAGTGATATGGCGGGTTGGCAGAGTGGCTATGCAGCGGATTGCAAATCCGTGGACCTCGGTTCGACTCCGGGACCCGCCTCCATGATGCCCGGGTGGTGGAATTGGTAGACACAAGGGATTTAAAATCCCTCGCTTGTAAGAGCGTGCCGGTTCAAGTCCGGCCCTGGGTACCATTTCACTTCGAATTGTGTTGTATAAAGAAGTTGTCATAGAGAAATAGGTGCGTTAGAATGCGCGCCGCAATTTACGAAGCGGCTGTAGCTCAGTTGGTAGAGCACCACCTTGCCAAGGTGGATGTCACGAGTTCGAGCCTCGTCAGCCGCTCCAAATTTTACTACTCATTCATGATGAATAGTGGCATTAACAATTAATGTAAAGTTGGTTGTGAACACAGTGCCCGGGTGGTGGAATTGGTAGACACAAGGGATTTAAAATCCCTCGCTTGTAAGAGCGTGCCGGTTCAAGTCCGGCCCTGGGTACCATTTCATCAAGTGTGATTAGTGAAAAATAAGCGGCTGTAGCTCAGTTGGTAGAGCACCACCTTGCCAAGGTGGATGTCACGAGTTCGAGCCTCGTCAGCCGCTCCAAATTGCTTAATTTACACATACGTGTAAGTTGAAATAAAAGTCTTTGTGAAAAATATTTAGCAAAGCAACTCATTATGTGAGATTCGCTTATCTTGTTTTATATAAGAAATAAGCATGAAGCGGCTGTAGCTCAGTTGGTAGAGCACCACCTTGCCAAGGTGGATGTCACGAGTTCGAGCCTCGTCAGCCGCTCCAAATTTTACTGCTCATTCTAGATGAATAGCGGCATTAGCAATCAACGTAAAGTTGGTTGTGTTCACAATGCCCGGGTGGTGGAATTGGTAGACACAAGGGATTTAAAATCCCTCGCTTGTAAGAGCGTGCCGGTTCAAGTCCGGCCCTGGGTACCATTTCATCTGGAACGTAACGTAAATCCAAATAAAGCGGCTGTAGCTCAGTTGGTAGAGCACCACCTTGCCAAGGTGGATGTCACGAGTTCGAGCCTCGTCAGCCGCTCCAAATTTTAAATCTCAGGTTTCTAAATATCCTAGGTTAAAATACACTTTGTTATGCCAACGATAACAAAGTTAGAGTAGTCGACTAGACTATTTGACAAAAAGCGGCTGTAGCTCAGTTGGTAGAGCACCACCTTGCCAAGGTGGATGTCACGAGTTCGAGCCTCGTCAGCCGCTCCAATTTCTCTCAGAGAAACATTAGATACTACCCCCGAGTCGTAGTGATATGGCGGGTTGGCAGAGTGGCTATGCAGCGGATTGCAAATCCGTGGACCTCGGTTCGACTCCGGGACCCGCCTCCATAATGCCCGGGTGGTGGAATTGGTAGACACAAGGGATTTAAAATCCCTCGCTTGTAAGAGCGTGCCGGTTCAAGTCCGGCCCTGGGTACCATTTCACTGCGACAAGCGGATAGTAACTAAGTTTAATCATCAAGCGGCTGTAGCTCAGTTGGTAGAGCACCACCTTGCCAAGGTGGATGTCACGAGTTCGAGCCTCGTCAGCCGCTCCAATTCTTTTTGATTAACTTCACGTTACCCTTTAATCTTATCTAAATTTTAGGTTTAGGTATTGTTATGTCTGTTTGAACATTTGGCGAATCTCAGTTGCGCTGTTTTCTCTGGTACGATGTCGTCTGAAAAACAGACGGTATGTAACTTTTTGTTAACATCAGTTAAAAAAAGTTATCAAAAATACGATAAGTTGCTAAATTACTATTCACTTTTACTTCGTTTGAATGCAATATGTAATGTATAAATGTAATTTAACGGAAGTACTTTTTCGTTGGTATAAGGTGTTACGAGCACTTATACAGTCAAATAACTTGGTTGTATGCTAACGAAAAACAAGTGCTGGAAGCATGAATGAAGGTTTAGTTTTTGAAAAAGCTGGCAGTAAAACTTTTTAACACCTTTATAACTTCGTTACTATTGATCGGTGTAGCGTCTTACATATTGTTTGTGACGGGGTTGGCGAAAGAGTTAGAGCACCCCAACAAATACCCTGTACTTAATGTCAGTCTAGAAAGTAAACAGCAATTATCTTCTGTAGAGCAGCTGTATGCTGATGCATTGTTACTTAGTAATATTACCAAAGTTAACAACTCCCTTGCTTATTATTACGCCAATGGCGCAGGCAACCAGCAAGTTATCGCGCTCAAACCTATTCTCTTTAAAACCTTTGTAAGTATCATTCTTCCGCTTACGGCATTGATCGCCGTTGCCGCATTAATGTTTATCATAGCGGGTACGTATCACCGCGCTAAGCTCAATATCATGATGGGGTCCTTGGTGAGTAAAGCGGAAAAAACCGCAGATGTCTTTGGTAAAGATCTCACGCCTGATGACGGAACTTCGCCATTAATTCGCATTAATATGGCGCTAGATGGCTTGTCGTCTTTTGCGCATGAATATCACATTCGCTCCATCAATAATGCACACCGAGATCGACTTACGGGACTTGTTAATCGCCATCGCTTTTTAGAGCATATTAGCGAACGACTCAATGAAAACGAGCAGCAACAGCAAAAAAGTGGCTTGTTGTTTATTGATTTAGACGGTTTTAAGCAAGTGAACGACTCATTTGGTCATTCATTTGGCGATGAAGTTCTGATCCAAGTGGCTGAGCGTTTGGCGACCATAGTTCGTATCGAAAAACTCTCTCATCATAAAGCAGACTCCGATTTAGAATATAACTTAGCGCGCTTGGGTGGTGATGAATTTACTTTGTTTATCGAAGACTTTAGTGATTCAGCAAAAATGGTGGATGTCGCTAAAAACGTGTTAAAAGAGATCGAGAAAGATTTTGTACTAGGTAATAAAGAAATCAAGATAAGCGCCAGTATTGGTATTGCTGTTTACCCCGATAGCGCCAATTCGCCTGAAGCCTTGGTACAAATGGCAGACGTTGCCATGTATCGTGCGAAAAAAGAAGGACGAGGCATTTATCGTATCTATTCGCCTGAAATGGGGAGTAATATTAGGCGTTATCATTACTTATTGGAAGAAATGCGCATTGCATTAGACACCAATAGTTTTAGCTTGTCGTTCCAACCAATTATTAACGTTGAAGGCAGCGCTATTAGTTATTTTGAAGCACTGGTTCGCTGGCATCATCCAGCAGAGGGCAGTATAGCACCCACTGAGTTTATACCGGTCGCCGAAAATTCAAATTTGATTCTCAAATTAGGGGATTGGATTTTAGATGAAGCATGTCGGCAAATGGCGGTTTGGTATAATGCCGGGATGTCGAAAACCCGTATCTCGGTTAATTTATCGGGTGTTCAGCTTAAACACAGATCGCTGTATCAATGGGTAATGGCAACGTTAAATAAATTTGGGGTGCCACCTAGTTCTTTAATGCTGGAAATTACCGAATCTTCGTTTATTGATCTGTCAGATAATACCGTAGATGAGCTCAATCGCCTTCGCAAAGAGGGAATTCTTGTGGCTATTGATGATTTTGGAACGGGTTTTAGCTCCTTGTCATTGTTAGCAAACCTACCTGTAGATGTTTTGAAAATTGATAAGTTATTTGTTAGTCAAGCAACGAAAAATATCAAATATCACAAGATTATTAATTCAATTGCTGACTTATCTCAGCAGCTAGATTTAAAAGTCGTTGCAGAAGGAATTGAAGAAATTGAGCAGCTAGAGTTGCTCAAATCACTAGGGATTAACTACATTCAAGGCTTTCTAATTAGCCGCCCAGAAACGTCAGCAAATATTGGTGATAAAGTGTTGAAACAAAATACTAGCCATCTTTCAGTGACGGGGACAGGGGTATGGCCACCACAGCGTTCTCGCGTTATTTCTTCAGCTGTCACTTAAACCAGTTACTAAGTAACTTATTGAAATAACTTAATTACTTAACTCTTGGGCTGCAAGAGCCAATTGTTCTCTTGCCAACCTACGTCTTAAAACACTGACACGTCTAAAAAAATACGCCTCCCAAGTGAACCATAACTCTGCTGAATACCGTTTGTGTAAAGTATCGTAAATCTGATGTTTTTCACTGGTTGTGAGATTTACTATAGCGAGCAATTATCGCTAGTTAATCGCTTCATAACGTTAGGAAAGGTAAGTGAACAAACAGAGCAAAGTTTTTGGTCACTTTGCACTATGTGGCCTAGTTATCGCACTCGCCTCAGGTTGTTCTGCGCAATCAAGTATTTCAAAGGCAGCTAAGAATCCTCAACTACCAGATACTTGGTATTCCCACTTATACGCTGAACATAATGTAGCGCAGGATCACAATGCGCTGAATGTCGATCTGCGAAGCGAGTGGCCATTGATGGTTCAAGATACAGTGCTTGTTGATTTGATTAGCAGAGGGCTTGCTAAAAACTATCAGCTTAATGCCAGCTATCAGAATTTGCTAAGTACAAAAGCCCAGTTGGCAATCACGCAAGCGTCTGACTTTCCAGAGCTAAATTTGATGCTCAATCAAAATCGGCGTCGAACCGTTAATGGTGAACAAGTACAGCTAAATAATGGCGCAGACATCAATTTACAGCTAAGTTATGAACTTGATCTGTGGGGGAAATTGTCAGCACAGCAACAGCAAGCACAGTTAACCTATTCAGCAGCTAAGTTAGATTTTGCCCAAATGCAAAATAAGCTAATTTCACAGATCGTTTCCGCCTGGTATGGACAAAAACAAGCACACGCGCTGCTGACTTTGTACAAAGAAAGGGCCACCAGCTTAACCAATAGCTTAGAGATAATTAACGATTCTTATCAATTAGGGCTTACTCAAGCACTCGACGTTTATTTAGCTCAAAATGAACTCAGCAGTGAGCTCGCGCGCATTTCAGTACAACGTCAAACTGTCATTGAGCGTCAGCGCGACATACAACTCTTAGTTGCTGACTACCCTTCAGGTCAATTAGAAAATCAAAATGAATTGGCGCTACCACATTTTGCCAGTCAATCAATCGCTGAACTTCCGGCAAGTATCTTAACTAATAACTATGAATTACAGTCGAGTTGGCTATCACTGCTTGCCGCTGATTCCGCTGTTGCTGTTGCCCATAAGCAGCGTTTTCCCTCATTAAAACTGACAGTGTCAGGAGGCGATACCAGTGATGAACTATCCAATTTATTATCAGGAAATCCATTAACTTGGTCGATTAGCGCAGCAGTTACTGCCCCTTTGTTCAATGCGGGTAAATTGAAGTCGTTAGAAGCGCAAGCGCGCTTGCAAGTCAAAGCACAAGAGCAAAGCTACCTGGATCAGGTGTTTAGTAAATTTGCCGATATCGAAAATCAACTTAGTAATCATAGTGCACTCACTAAACAGCTAAGCCATGTCCAAGATGCCAGAGAAAATGCGATAGCGGCAGAAGAATTGTCGTTTAATCAATACTTAAAAGGCTTAGTGAATTACACCACTGTGCTCGAAGCTCAGCGTAGGTCATTTGACGCGCAAACTAATGTGATTCAAATCACCCATCAAATAATTCAAAACCGTATTGCCTTACTAACCAGTATCGGTGGTATGGACATCGCCAAACTAGTCGCCCATAACAAGCCACTAACTGATGTGCCGCAGAATGATGAAACACTTGAAAAAGCAGCGCTAGTGAAAGCCAATCTATACACGAATGAAAAGTACCATGATGTTAACTAAAAAACTGATGAAAGTGATCGTGCCAGTATGTGTGCTGGCAGTATTCGTCATTGCGGCCAAAGTGGTCTCAGACAATCCACCAACAGCTAAACGCGGTAAACCAAGCAAAGCGCCGCAACTCAATGTGGCCGTTCAAACCATTGAACATGAAAATTTTGCCTTGCAAATAAATAGCTATGGCACAGTTCAGCCAAGAACCCAAAGTGTCCTTATGCCGCAAGTTTCTGGTGAAATCAAAGCAATTAGCGACAACTTTCGTGAAGGTGGTTTTTTTGAAAAGGGTGAAGTGCTGGTCAAATTGGATGATCGCGATTACCTTGCTGATATTAATATTGCCAAAGCTAATTTATACAGTGCCGAGCAAGCACTTAGCGAAGAACAAGCCCGCAGTGCGCAAGCAAAGCAAGATTGGCAGCGTTTGGGCAATAAGCATCAAGCCTCCGACTTAGTGTTGAGAAAGCCGCAATTATTGGCCGCAGAAGCGGCGGTGTATTCAGCCAAAGCGCAGTTAGCAAAAGCCGAATTATCACTAGAGCGCACCGAAATTAAAGCGCCTTATACAGGGAGAATTTTAAATAAATCCGCTGATATTGGCCAAGTTGTTTCGGCCAATACTCCGCTGGCTGAAATATTTGCAGTCGATTATATAGAAGTTAGGTTACCTATTAAAAATAACGACTTACCGTATATTAATCTGCCAGAGCGATATCGGTTTGACCATGCTCGACCTGACAAAAGTGTCAACGACATATCTGCCGATGAATTTCCTTTGGTGACGATTTACTCCGAACTTGTGATACAGCAGCAATGGCAAGGGCGAGTTGTACGTACAGAAGGCGCGTTTGATCAAAATTCACAACAACTGTTCGTCGTGGCGCAAATAGATGATCCCTACGGTGATGCATCAGTTAATGGCCTACCACTGAAAATAGGTCAATACGTACGAGCGACTATTCAAGGTAAGTTACTTGAAAACGCCATTAAAATCACAAACAAAGCGATTTATCAAGGCAGCTATGTATTTGTCGTAAAGGATGGGGTACTGCTCAGACAAGCGATAGATATTGCATGGCAAAACGATGAATTTGCTGTGGTTGAACAAGGGTTAATAGAAGGGGATTTGCTCGTGTTAACGCCGCTTGGGCAAGTAAATTCGGGTACGCCCATCGCAGTGATTAACAAAGACGGTGTTGAGCAAAACACTGAGATTGCACTTGAGAGAGCAATATTGCAGGGTAAAGCAAAACAGCACAAAACAGGCAAGCCAGATAGAAAATCAGGTATAAAAAAAGCACAGCGCAATAAGGAGCAAGCACTATGATTGCTTGGTTTGCGCGTAATCACGTGGCCGCTAATCTTTTGATGATCAGCATCTTGTTAGTTGGCCTAATGTCGATGAACTTACGGATACCGCTTGAGGTATTTCCATCGTTTGAGTCTGATGTCGTCTCTGTCAATATCAGTTTGCGCGGTGCAACGCCAGAAGATGTAGAGCAGGGCGTGGCAATTAAAGTCGAAGAAGCGGTACAAGATCTTGAAGGGATCAAAAAGATCACCAGTAGTTCGGTAGAAGGCTCAGCAACCATTAACATTGAAGCGGAATCGGGTTACGATGCGCGCGAATTACTTGCGGATATTAAAAGCCGCGTCGACGCCGTTAATACTTTCCCTGCCGATGCCGAAAAACCTGTGATTGCATTAAGGCAGCGCCAACGTGAAGTGATCGCGGTCACCATTGCCTCAAAATATAGCGAAAAAGAACTGCGAGAATTTGCCGAACAAGTACGAGATGACTTGCTACGCTTGCCGCAAGTGACGCAGTTATCACTTGATGCTGTTCGAAACTATGAAATCGGTATTCATTTATCGCAAGATAAATTACGTGAATTCAACCTGTCGCTCAACGCGGTTGCTAATGCCATCAGCAATAGCTCAGTGGATTTATCTGCCGGTAATATTAAAACCGAGGGGGGTGATGTGTTGGTTCGCAGTAAAGGCCAAGCTTATCGCCAAGACGAATTTGAAAGTATTGTCGTAAAAACGAATCCTGACGGTACTATCGTTAAATTGGGCGATATTGCTGAGGTTAATGATGGCTTTGAAGAAACGCCATTGCGAGCGCGTTTTAATGGTCAGCAAGCGGCACTAATCGAAGTGTATCGAATTGGTCAGCAAAACGCGATTGACGTTGCTGATGCGGTCAAGGGTTATATCGAAGCACAGCAAGCCACTTTGCCATCGGGATTTACCCTGAGTTACTGGGATGATGACTCAGAAATCGTTAAAAGCCGCTTAAACACGCTGATTAGCAATGCCTTGCAAGGCGGCTTCTTAGTGCTTTTACTCCTGACGCTATTCTTACGTCCAAGCATCGCATTCTGGGTATTTATTGGTATTCCCGTCAGTTTTATGGGCGCCTTTGTATTTATGCCTATTTTCGATATTTCGCTTAACATCATGAGCTTATTTGGCTTTATTCTGGTACTGGGCATCGTTGTTGATGATGCCATTGTCACTGGCGAAAATATTTATCGTCACAGTCAGTTTGCCGAATCTGGTTTGCAGGCGGCGATTAAAGGCACGGAAGAAGTGGCAACTCCAGTAACTTTTGGCATTTTAACCACTGTCGCTGCGTTTTTACCGCTGGCATTTATTGAAGGCACACGCGGTGCCTTGTTCGCGCAAATTCCTGTTGTGGTGATTCCAGTTTTACTGTTTTCACTGATAGAATCTAAATTTGTTTTACCGTCACATTTACGCCATTTGAAGCTGCGACACGAAAAAGACAATACCTCTAAACTACAACAAATTCAGCAACAGTTTGCTGATGGTTTTGAGCAAGCGATTATTAATTACTACCAACCGATATTAGCGCTCGCGGTGCGCAATCGCCTGACAACGCTCGTTGGTTTTATTGGTGTGTTTATTTTGATTTTGTCTTTTGTTACCAGTGGTTGGACTAAGTTTACCTTTTTCCCCCGCGTTCCTAGCGAAACTGCACGTGCTAATTTAGTTATGCCGGTTGGCACCAGCTTTGATGTCATTGATGGTTATGTAGAGAAAATGGCTAATGCTGCAATTGAATTGCAAGAAAAGTATCGCGATGCGGAAGGGAATAGCGTGATCACCAATGTACTTGCCATCACAGGTGGTAATAATACCAATATTGGTCGTGTTCGATTTGAAATTTTGCCAGCAGATAAAAATGAGTCAGGTGTTACTATTCGTCAACTCGTCAATGAATGGCGAGGTCTTATCGGCGCATTACCCGGTGCCGAAAGTTTAACGTTTCGCGCGGAAATTGGTCGCGGCGGTGATCCCATCGACGTGCAGCTTTCCGCTACCGATCTAGGCTTGTTAAAAACGGTGGCGGAAGAAGTGAAAGCGCGTTTAGCTACTTATCCTACGGTGTTCGAAATCACCGACAGTTTGTCGAACGGCAAGGAAGAAATTCAAATCGAGTTAACGGAACAAGGCCACGCCATGGGCTTGTCGGTCAGCAGTGTCACGCAACAAGTGCGCAGTGCCTTTTTCGGCGCACAGATACAGCGAATTCAACGCGGACGCGATGATGTCCGTGTGATGTTACGGTTTCCGTTAGCTGAGCGCTCTGCCATTGCCAATTTGGCAGAAATGCTGATTTCGACGCCGCAAGGGGGAAACGTGCCTTTGTCTCATGTTGCGACATTTAACGCGGGAAAAAGCCCCTCAACGATAAACCGAATTGATCGCTACCGCACAGTGAATGTCACCGCTGATGTCGAAAAAGAAAATACTAACATGACGGTATTAAACGCCGATTTAACGCCATTTTTAGATGAACTTACCACGAAATACCCGGGTATTGCCTATACGCTTGAAGGTGAAGCGCGTGAGCAGCAAGACTCGTTTGGTAGTTTGTTCTACGGTTTACTTTTTGTGTTCTTTATCATTTATTGCCTGCTTGCGATCCCGTTTAAGTCGTACCTACAGCCGATTATTGTGATGTCGGTCATTCCATTTGGTGCGATTGGTGCTGTCATTGGTCATTGGATCATGGGCATGAACCTTACCATCATGAGCATTTTGGGACTTATGGCGCTTATTGGTGTGGTGGTGAATGACTCGTTAGTGCTGGTTGATTTTGTTAATAAAAAACGGACAGAAGGGGCACAGCTGATGGAGTCGGTGTTAATTGCCGGAGCAGCGCGTTTTCGCCCCGTAATGCTGACTTCGCTAACGACCTTTATTGGTTTAATGCCACTACTGTTTGAAAAAGCAACGCAAGCTCAATTCCTAATTCCCATGGCCGTTTCACTAGGTTTTGGGATAATATTTGCGACCTTGATCACTTTAGTTTTAGTACCCGTTAATTATTTACTGGTGGAAGATCTTAAAAGCGCGTTAAAATTTAGTAAACACGTAGGGCAACGCTCTGCTGCCCATTAATTGACTGTTATGCTTAGCGGCAGGGGTTCAGCACCGTTACCGCTAAACATTACGATGAGCTGAGGACATCACATGGACAACACCGAGTGGCAAGAAACTATTTTTTCTAAAATTATTCGCCAAGAGATCCCAACCGAACTACTGTATCAAGATGAGTTAGTCACAGCTTTTCGTGATATTTCACCGCGTGCTAAATCACACATTCTGATCATTCCCAATAAGCTCATTCCGACGGTAAATGATGTCACTGAAAATGACGAATTGGCACTTGGTCGCTTGTTTACCGTTGCCAGAAAACTTGCCGCGCAAGAAGGCATTGCTGAAGACGGGTACCGTTTAATTATGAATTGCAATAAGCATGGCGGCCAAGAGGTTTATCATATTCATATGCACTTACTAGGCGGCCAACCGATGGGGCCGATGGTGAGTGTATAGCAACCCATGCCGATAGTTATTCGGCTAACTCGTCACTAGCGAATATTTCTTAACATAGCCCTTAGTAAAAAGATCAATAAAATGATGAGTATTTACGCATAAGCTATTTGAAATCATTTGTATACTTTTGGTGAATACTTGATAATATGCCGCGAAAACCAAGGGGTGCGGGTAGTTAAACGTTATTGTTGAATAACAAATACCTGCTGAGATTGCCGACTTTTTACTTTGTATTAGAAGCCTTGTAATAGAAATATTGCTTTGTTTACTTTGTGTTGAAAGTGCAGAACCCTTATTACCTGATCCGGTTAATACTGGCGTAGGGATGGTTAGCACATCATATCTGCATTCTTCGCCGCTTGGCACCTACGCATTATGCTGTCGCTCTAACGATATCTGCGTCTGTTTTGGTTTTTACTCAATTTCCTATAACAAAACGCCGATTTAGAGAAATCGAACGAGAGTATAATGAAAACAAGACAATCAATGCTTGCCGCTGCGATTAGCAGTGCCATTTTTTCTTCAGTTGTTTATGCCGAAAATGACAACACTACTTCGCTAGAAGAAGTCGAGGTGATTACCGTTACTTCGGATTTTCGCGACACTAATTTACAAAAAATTCCTGCTTCATTGAGTGTGTTATCAGCACAAGACATTGCCAATTTAAACGCACAAAACTTAGAGGAAGTGATCTCAATCGCGCCTAACGTGAATTTTTCGGCGGGTACTCAGCGAGCGCGGTATTACCAAATTCGCGGCATTGGCGAACGCAGCCAATTCCGTGAGCCAATTAACCCATCGGTTGGTATTATTATTGATGATATTGACTTTACTGGCGTGGGCAGCATTGCTTCATTGTTTGATGTTAACCAAACCGAAGTTTTCCGCGGCCCACAAGGCACGCGCTTTGGGGCTAACGCGTTAGCAGGTTTAATCAACATCACCACCAATGCGCCAAGTAATGATTTTGAAGGTGCAGCTAAACTCACTGCGGGTAATTATGCTAGCTATGGTGCTGGCCTTGCTTTGTCTGGCCCAGCTACTGATACAATGAATTACCGTTTTGCAATTGAACAGTATCAAAGTGACGGCTTTATCGACAATATTCATTTAAATCGCGATGATACCAATGATCGTGATGAGCTTACTGCACGCGGTAAATTAGCGATAACCTTATCTGACGAGCATCATTTAGACTTAGGCTTATATTACTTTGATTTTGACAATGGTTATGATGCATTTTCACTCGATAACAATCGTCAAACACGCTCAGACCAACCGGGTTTTGATCGCCAAGAAACTTATGCACTAAGCGCTAAATCTCATTATTCAGGTTTTGATTTTGGTGAGCTTGTTACCATAGTGACTCACGCTGACAGTGATATTGACTACGGTTATGACGAAGATTGGAGTTTTGTTGGCTTGCATCCATTCGAGTACAGTTCAACTGACCATTATTTCCGCGAAAAAACAAGCTCAACACTTGAGTTAAGAGCCGTTTCAAATAACCAAAGCCGGCTGTTTAATGGCACAACGGCTTGGGTTGCGGGACTATACGCTAAAACAGAATCAGCAGAGTTGTTGCGCGAATACACCTTTGCAGATGGCGACTTTGGGTCAAACTTCGATACCGATACGATTGCCGCTTATGTTCAGCTAGACAGCCAATTAACGGAAAAGCTGACGTTAACTTCTGGGTTGCGCGTTGAAGAGCGCAGTGCCGATTACGATAACACTGACGGTTTAACATTTAGCCCAGACGATACTATGGTAGGTGGTAAATTAGTCTTGTCTTATCAGCAAACTGAACAAGCATTAGTCTTTGCTTCAATCAACCGCGGCTATAAAGCCGGTGGCGTTAATACCGATGGTAGTTTGCCTGCGGACTTGCGAGAGTTTGATCCAGAATATTTATGGAACTACGAATTAGGCTACAAATACAGCTTCGACGACAACTCGGGTTATGTTCGCGTGACAGCGTTTTACATGGATCGCACTGATATGCAAGTCAACAGTAGTCGCACAGACGTTAGGCCTGACGGTAGTGCTGAGTTTATTAGTTATTTAGGTAACGCTGCAGAAGGGAAAAACCAAGGGGTTGAACTTGACGCTAGCTGGCAACTAACTGAAAGTGCTGAAGTTTATGGCGCGTTTGGCTATTTAGACACTGAACTACGCGATTTTGTCAATCAGGAAGGTGTTGATTTAACTGGCCGTGACCAAGCTCACGCGCCTAATTATCAAGCGACATTGGGCGTAAATGCTTACGTTAACGATAATCTAATGTTCAATGTGAATTTGATCGCTAAAGACGACTTTTATTTCTCAGACAGCCACAATGAGCAATCAGACGGCTATGAGACACTAAATGCCTCATTGACCTACGAGATGAAAGATTGGCAAGTCAAAGTGTGGGCGCGTAATATCACCGATGAAGACTACAAAACCCGTGGTTTCTTCTTTGGTAATGATCCGCGCGACGGCTATCAAGCTAAGCAATATTATCAACTGGGTGAGCCAAGAGTTTATGGCGTAACGCTGGACTATCAGTTCTAGTAAGCTTTTCATAAGCAAAGTGACCAGCAGAATGGTAAGCGCATCACACGCAAAAATTTGATGCGCTTAACTATCATGTGAAAAATGACGACAAAGTGGAGAAGGTAATGCAAATATCTATCGATTTAAGCCTTTATCCGTTGGCAGAGCAGGCCTACAAAAACGAAATATGGACGTTTATTAACGCGCTCAAGGCAAATTCTCAGGTTAAAGTTGTTTCCAATGGCATGAGCACTCAAGTGTTTGGTGAGTATGATCACACTCTGGGTTTTGTCATGGCGGAAATGAAAAAAGTACACCAAACGGTTGGCAGTGCGGTGTTTATTCTCAAAATCATTGCTGACGATCGCTTTCGCGAATATGACAATTAACCAGTACTCAAGACAAGAATAAGTAAATGTGGCAAGAGACCTACCAATATTTTAGCCAAATGGCTGTTCTGGAAATCATCGCGGTGATTACCGCAATGGCTTACGTAATTTTGGCCGCCCGTGAGCATATTTTATGTTGGCCAGCAGCACTCATCAGTACGCTCTTATATACCATTATATTTTATGATGTGTATTTGTGGATGGATAGTGCACTGCAAGTTTACTATTTTGCCATGGCGATTTATGGTTTTTATTGTTGGCGTAGGGTCGGTGCAAATGGTGATGCGCTTGCTGATAACAAAGAGCAAACTAACAGTATTATTCATCAACAGCCACTTATTAAGCATTGTAAAGCCTTGTTGGTACTTGCGCTTACTTCAATTGCCGTTGGTTACTTTATGGCGAATAACACGCCAACAACTTTCCCATACGTAGACGCAGCAACAACGGTATTTGCCGTCTATGCCACCTACTTGGTGACGCAAAAAGTACTTGAAAACTGGTTGTACTGGATAGTGATCGATCTAGTGTCGATATATATCTATATTGAGAAAGGGTTAACGCCAACGGCAATGCTGTTTGTTGTTTATGTCGTCGTGGCTGTCGTCGGATACTTCACATGGCGTGAAAAGCTCAAGCAAAGCGTTAACTCAGAAAACCATAATCAACAAAATCATACCCCACAAAGCCATAGTGAAAATGGTGCTATTGAGACCAGCGTAAGGAGCGATAAAAGCGCTTTTGCTAATCAAAACCCAAAGAAGGCACAGCTAAGAGGCTAGAGTATTCATACTCTAGCAAGCGAGCTTTTTATGCAAATTAAGGGTGAGAACATTAATACGCTAGTCGCAGAGCTTAGTGACCTACCTTGTTTTATTGGCAAAGAGTTAACTATCGAAGCGATCAACACGGGTTATAGCCAGCAAGTCTTTAAAATCGTCATTCTGGATAACGGCCATGATAGTCAAAGCAATGATGGGACAACCCGTGATGAGCAATGTTCATCTCACCAGCTCACTAATAACACTGCCAGAAGTTCAAGGCTAAAATGTTCTAGCGAAACCTTTGTCGCTAAACGTTTTAGTGATAAGAAAATTGCATATCGTGAAATGCAGGTGCAAAGATTTTTATCAACTCAATCGCTGCACCAGCCAGCAAAACAACTACGAGCACCAAAGGTTGTTTGTTGCCATGAGCATTGGCTGGTGTCTGAATTTATTGACTCGCCCTTATTAGATCAACTACCAATAAGCGAAAAAGCAAAGCTTGAGCGAGCAACAGCAGCACTCGCTAAATTTCACGATGCTTTTTCCACGTTTCGCAGTGCTGTTCAGAGCACAGCAAGTGATAGCCAAGCTAACTTGCCAGCAATAGGGGGAATAGAAGCCGTTAAAGCCGAGCTAACAGAGCTTGATTTACCCGCCGTCATTCGGTCACTCGCCAATTCTATTGGAAAGCTCGCGCTAAAAGGTTGGAAAGATCACGAGCATCTCATTAAGCAAGCTATGAAATGTGCAATTGAAATGCAAGACGGATTCAAATCCCATATAGATGAATCTGGTGTGGGCGTTATTCACGGCGATCTCAACTACGCTAATATCTTAGTCACGCAATCAAATGGCGATAGTGATGACACTCAAGTGTGTTTAATTGATTTTGAGTCTGTCGCGCTCGCGCCCTTTGCCTATGATCTTGGTATGTTGATGGCGATTAATTGTGTGCCACCTTCGTTGACCGATTTTTGTATTCGTAATTATCAAAATCATGCTATTAACAATCGATATTTACAGTGCGAAGTGGTTACGTGTTACGCTTTTATTTCAAGTATAATCAACGGGTTGTGGTTTTCAGAAGAGTCTTCGTGTAAAAATGAAAAAGTTACCCAAGACGTATATCTAGCTAAGGCTAGCGCCCAGTTCGCGTATGCCAAAATGGTATATTCAACAGATTCTTACTTGAGTCACGATAAATCATTCGGTTCGCGTTAAGTTTTATATCAATTAAACATGCGGGCATGACTAGAGTGGATGTTACATACCTCTGAAACTTCAATAACTGGCCAAATAACGACGGAATTGAGACAGGGTGCTCAAAAGTTACGATTAACCGTAATGCGCCTTCACAGCTATTTTCGCATAATTACAGTAACTAGATTATTAACCCGTGTTGGTCGTTGTTTGTGAACTGGAAAGCTCTTATTGAAAACCGCAATCGCTTTTTCTGGCTGCTGCATACTGCAGGCTGGTTTGGCTTTGCCTTAGTTCAGTTCCTTGGTTCTTTGTTGCATGATTTACGTGATTTATTTGTCATCGTTATCTTCTTGAACAGTTATGCTGGTTGGATGCTTACTGTGCCGCTGCGCTACGTTTATCGTCGTGCTTGGAACCTGTCACCGATAAAGCTTATTGCCGTTGTTATATTAAGCTCTTATGTTACTGCTGTAATTTGGCAGGTGATTAAAAACATCAATTATTGGGAAATCTATAAGCACGGTTGGCAGCCTGAATTTTGGTTGTATTACACCAAATCGAGCGTCTGGTCGTTCTACATCATTCTGAGCTGGAGCTGTTTGTATTTTGGCATCAAGTACTACCAGATGCTGCAAAAAGAAAAGCAAAATGTATTACAAGCGAATACCGCTGCCCATCAAGCACAGTTAAAAATGTTGCGTTACCAGTTAAACCCACACTTTTTGTTCAATACGCTTAATGCCATTTCTACGTTAATCTTGGTGAAAGAAAATGATACCGCTAACGGTATGGTCACCAAACTTAGCGAGTTCTTGCGCTATTCATTGGATAAAGACCCAATGAAGCGAGTTACTTTAACTAACGAAATACAGGCGCTACAGCTTTATTTAGACATCGAAAAGGTAAGGTTTGAAGAGCGTTTGCAAGTCGATACTAATATTGCCGATGACTGCGCTAATGCCTTAGTGCCGAGTATGGTGTTACAGCCACTTGCGGAAAACGCAATTAAATATGCGATAGCAGTAAAAGAAGAGGGCGGTACCATTGCTATCACGGTTAATCGCTTTGGCAATGATTTGTTGGTAGAGCTAGCCGATAATGGCCCTGGTGCAGAGATCAAAAATGGCAATTTACATCGTGAAAACGGCGTGGGTTTAGCAAATACTCGCGAGCGTTTAGCAGCGCTTTATAAAGATAATTTTTCACTGGTAGTATCCTCAAACAAGCCTTCAGGTGTTAAAGTAAATATCAGAATTCCCTACGAACTTGGACATTAATAGGACGTTAATATGACTGCCACGCTGTCTACCATCATAGTGGATGATGAGCCGTTAGCACGTAAAGGTCTAGCCATTCGCTTAGCTGCCCATAATGACATTAATATCGTTGCACAATGTAGTAACGGCCGGGAAGCAATAGAGGCGATTAAGACCCATCGCCCTGATCTCGTTTTTCTCGATATTCAAATGCCCGGCATTAATGGCTTTGAAGTCATAGACGCACTAATAGAGCAAGGTTTATCTATGCCCATGGTGGTTTTCGTTACCGCCTTTGATCAATATGCGATTAAAGCCTTTGACGTACATGCCGTTGATTACTTAATGAAGCCTGCTGATGACGCGCGCCTAGCTCAAGCAATGGACCGCATTCGCGAACACTTGCAAAGCAAAACTGACGCAGAGCACAAAAATAAGCTCGTTAAACTGGTGAGCGATGTCACAGGTAACGATCAAAATACAATTTTGGAAGAATTAGCTAACAAGCAAACAGTGTCACTTTCGCAGTATTCTGACGTATTGCCTATCAAGGACGGCGGCGAATTAAGCCGAGTCCCCGTCAATACTATTTCATGGATTGATGCGGCGGGCGACTATATGTGTGTGCATACCGAGGAGGGCACACACATCTTACGCAAAACCATGAAGCAATTAGAAGAGTTGCTTGATCCACGTATATTTATTCGCAGCCACCGTTCAACCATAGTCAATAAAAATTATGTGCAGAAGTTTTGTAGCCAGCTTAACGGCGAGTACTATTTAGTGATGAATAGTGGTAAAGAACTCAAAGTTAGCCGTAGTTATAAAGACAAAGTAAAACAAGCGGTAACGCAATAAACTAAGTAAACTAATCAACTCGTGCATGGCTTGCCGTACTGTCGTACACCTTGATTAAGTCATCGTTAACTACTTTCTTGTGTTGTATGGCTTTGGTAAGTGGTGTGTAAGTAATCTTGCTTTCGCACTCACCAATCATAATGCCGGATCTCTCTAAAAGAATCGCTTCAATTGCGGCGACCCCAAGTTTAGTGGCTAATATTCTATCTTTAGCAACGGGTGAGCCACCTCGTTGAATATGACCAAGCACACAAATACCAACATCGATATTACCCTGTTGCTTTAATGCTTCGCCTAGTGCGTGAGCGCCACCGGGCCAAAGGTTCTCTGCAAGTACTATTAAATAACTGTGTGCTTTGTTTTGCTTTTGTTGTTCAATATCAGCAATTATCTTGGCTAATTTAGCTTCCTGCGCTAGTGGATCGAAATTTTCAAAGGAAATTATTTGCTCTGCGGCACAGGCGACCCCAACATTAAATGCAATCTGGCCACTATGACGCCCCATTAGTTCGACAACGAACACACGATCGAATGCATCCGCTGTGTCACGGATTTTATCAATCGCATTAATTGCTGTATTAATTGCGGTGTAAAAACCAATCGTAAACTCGGTACCGTCTAAATCATTGTCTATGGTACCCGGTAGGCCAATTAACTTACCTTGCCAATACTCCTGTATGGCTAGCATACCGTTGAAAGAGCCATCGCCACCAATCACAATCAAGGCATCAATATTCTCTTTGATTAAACAGCTAACAGCTTGCTTAATACCTGTTGGGCTCAGCATTTCTGGGCAACGCGCGCTTTTTAAAATAGTACCTCCCTGATGAATAATATTGGTTACGTCATCAGGTTGTAAAATACAGAAATCTTGATTGATTAATCCGTTATAACCGTGGTGGAAGCCATAGCAAATTAACTTATGGTGTTTGGCAGCTAAGGTGATAGCGCGAATGGCGGCGTTCATTCCGGGGGCATCGCCACCGCTGGTGAGCAGGCCAATCTTTAGTGGTTTATTACGTGTTGCCATTGTTATTCACTCCCAAGCGTTTTGAAATATTTACTGACATAACCGCGTATTTACAATCCGTTGTATTCTGACTATCGTAGTTTATTTCAGTTAACTTAAACACAGATTGTGTTAAATCAATAATTTATACTGAGGGGTTGTGTTAATGGTGAGCTTCATCAAACGTGGTAAACAGTGGGCAACCGTCATCTTTTGTGCGTTATTTTTAACGGGTTGCAGCTTCACGTTCGTATACAACAATCTAGATTGGTGGGTTGATTGGTATCTCGACGACTATGTGTCACTCAACAAAACGCAGCAGAAAGCATTCGATGAAAAGTTTAGCCAATTACACGACTGGCACCGAGCAACGCAGCTGACTGCTTATGCCAATCAACTTAAATCACTGCAAACGCAAATTAACCAAGGGATTACCCCCGAGCAAATTCAATCGCATCTCGAACACATGAGAGATCATTGGCAAAATCTGCGCGCGCAAGCACAACCAGACCTGATTGCGTTGACTCAGCTATTAGATGAGGAGCAACGCCAAGATTTACTAGCTGGTATTGCTGAAAACAATCGCGAAAACCAAGAAGAGTACCAAGCTGAGCATCAAAATTTAACGCGTGACGAGTGGGTAAAAAAAGAATGTATCGAGCAACAAGCTCAGTTTCGCAAATGGGTAGGTAAGTTAACTAAAGCGCAAAAAGCACAACTATGTGTGATGAGTGAAGGTTTTCAGTCGACATATAGTGATTGGTTAGCGTATCGAAAAGCGTGGCACAAATCCTTTAGCGAGGCACTTGCGCCAGATTTATCTGTCCAAAAATATGAGCAGATGTTTGCTGAGCTGATTGCTGCGCCAGACAAGCTAAAAAGTGAAGCGTATGTTGCAATTCAAGCACAGAACAATCGAAACTTTACTGATATCTTCTACTATATGATGCACAGCTTATCGGCCAAGCAAAAGAAGCGGTTTAATAACCGTATTCAAGACTATATTGATGACTTTAAAGAGTTGGCAAAGGAATAAACCACATTACACTTATTCTCCAAGACCGATAAAAGCGCGTAAAGACTACAGTCATATCGCATTTGATCTTGAGGCCGAGCATTTTCAGGGCTTTTATCAGCGTTTGGTAGACTGGTGTATTAACCAGTGGAAAGACAACAGGAGTGAAGGGCATTCAGTTTACTTTTTAGAACCCGGTGGGCATAAACTGGAAGCGCATTGCGGCAGTTTAGCAAGCCGATTAGCATCGCTAAAAACTCAATCTTACAAAGGTTTGAAGTGGTTGTAGGTCCTCGTTTTAGCTTCCCTAGAACGAAAAAATCAGCCAGTAAGTAAAGTGCTAAACTAGCTGATTTTGATATTTAGATTCGCGTAACGTTTATTTCAGCCTGACTTTCAGCCAGATTGGGTGTCATCAATTACTTGAGTAATTCTTTAGTTACTTTCAAAATTTTCATGGTGTTAGAGGCACCAACAGTTTCCATTGAATCACCGTGAGTGAAAATTACCTTGTCATTCTCTTTAAAGTCACCTTGGCTGATAACAGCTTTAAGCACATCGTTGGTCAGTGATTGATCGGTACTTTGTGTTGAATCAAATTGCACCGGATAAACACCACGATAAATCACGGTTTTCGTCAACGTTTTGTGATGACGAGAAAGTGAATAAATCGGCAAACCAGAAGTTATCCGCGACATAATTTTAGACGTTTGCCCTGATTCGGTTAACGCAATAATCGCTTTAACACCTTCTAAATGGTTAGCGGCGTACATGGCTGAGAGTGCGATGGTCTCTGAAATTTCAGAAAACATCAGCTCAATGCGGTGTCGTGACATATTCACTGAGCGATGTTGCTCGGCGCCTAAACATACTGCTGCCATGGCTGTTACCGTTTCTACTGGGTATTGACCAGCGGCAGTTTCGGCTGAAAGCATGACGGCGTCTGTACCATCAAGCACGGCGTTAGATACATCCATAACTTCTGCCCGTGTTGGCATGGGCTGGCTGATCATGGTTTCCATCATTTGCGTAGCTGTGATCACTACACGGTTAAGCTGACGGGTGCGGGCGATAATGTGTTTTTGCTTGCCAACTAATGCCGGATCACCAATCTCAACACCTAAGTCGCCACGGGCAACCATCACCACATCAGAAGCCAGAATAATGTCGTCTAGCACTTTGTCGTCGTTAACGGCTTCTGCGCGTTCGATTTTTGCCACTAAACGGGCTTTACAGCCAGCTTCTTGTGCCAGCAAACGCGCTTCGCGCATATCGGCAGCATCACGTGGAAACGAAACGGCAAGAAAATCCGCGTCTAACTTAGCGGCTAACTTGATGTCTTCTTTATCTTTGTCGGTTAATGCTGGTGCAGTTAAACCACCGCCTTGGCGGTTAATGCCTTTGTTGTTTGACAATGGGCCACCGACAACCACTTGGGTAAATACTGATGTACCTTGTGTACGCAATACTTCTAGCTGCACACGGCCATCGTCTAACAATAAAATATCGCCGCTCGACACGTCATTGGGCAGTGCTTTGTAATCAATACCGACTTTTTCTTGGGTACCTTCACCTTTGGGGAGCGCTGCATCTAATTCAAATTGGTCGCCAACGGCTAATGTAATCGGCCCATCTTTAAATGTTGAAACGCGAATTTTAGGCCCTTGCAGATCGCCTAAGATGCCGACGTAAATACCTAGCTCCTCGGCGAGTTCGCGAACCATCTTGGCTCGATTGATGTGATCTTCTGGGGTGCCGTGAGAAAAATTTAAGCGTACAACATTTACGCCTGCCGCAAGCACCTGTTTTAGCGTTTCTCTGTTGTCTGTTGCCGGCCCTAAGGTTGCAACAATTTTGGTTCTTCTAGGCATTTTTGTGATTCATCCTGTGTAAGTGGGTACTAAAAAAGGCATACCTAAGTATGCCTATTTTTTTATTCTTTGCGCTCGAATCGTGAACTGCGCAGACTGTCTTTTACTTTTTTGAGGTTATCTCTAAACTTGCTACCACGGCGCAGGGTAAAGCCAGTGGCTAAAATGTCAATCAGCGTTAACTGTGCGATACGCGAAGACATTGGCATATATAAATCAGTATCTTCCGCAACGTCTACAGACAACACTAAGCTACATTCTTTTGCCAAAGGCGAACCGTCGGTGGTAATACCGATAACCGTTGCATCGTTTTCTTTTGCAAGAGCCGCAACTTCAACCAGGGCTTTTGTGCGTCCGGTGTGAGAAATAACAATGACTACGTCACCTTGCTGGCTATTAATGGCGCTCATGCGTTGCATCAACACATCATCGAAATAAACCACAGGAACATTGAAGCGGAAAAACTTGTTCAGTGCATCGTGTGCAACCACCGCAGAGGCGCCCAAGCCAAAAAAGGAGATTTTATTTGCTTGTGTCAGTAGGTCAACTGCGCGATTCACAGCGGTTGTATTTAAGCTTTTTCTCGCCAATTCTAAGCTGGCCATGGTTGATTCAAAGATTTTGGCTGTATATTCATCAGCGGTATCATCTTCGTCGACGTGTCGATTTACATAAGGGGTACCATTGGCAAGACTTTGTGCTAAATGCAATTTGAAGTCAGGGTAGCCTTTTGTGTCCAAACGACGACAAAACCGGTTTACTGTTGGTTCACTAATATTAGCCTGCTTGGCTAGAGCGGCGATGCTCGCATGTATAACTGTATTTGGCGAAGCTAATATTACCTCAGCAACTTTGCGTTCAGACTTGCTGAAGGTGTCTAGTTCGTTAGCGATCTTTTCTAAAATGTTCATATTATTTTTCCAGATCTTTTTTTGCTAACTGTAATTTATTTTCTGGTTAAATAACAGTGAAAGTGTAAATTTATTACAATAATTCATCAGATTACTTATTTATCAAACAAAAATCACCTGTGTTTAATAATTGAACGCTGGTCAATGCTATAATTAAGCAGCTTAGCCAAGCGGTCTAGAATTAGTTATTCAATACATACGTATGAAGTGTAGTAAAATTACAAAAAGTTCTTTACTGTGCCATTTAGTAGCGCTAAATTAACGGCAAATGTAGTTTAGTTACAGCTTGTAAACTAGAGATTTATATATGAAAAATGCACAAAGCAGCTCAGCAGTCGAAGTCGTCTTATTTGGCGTACTCGGAGACTTATCACGCAGAAAGTTATTACCCGCACTATATCAACTCGATTTAGCTGGCCTGCTCGACGAAAAAACACGTGTCGTCGGTGTCGCAAGACATGAGCATTCTGATCAAGACCTTATCGAATTTGCCAAGGAAAATTTAACGCAATTCGTTTCTGAAGGGCTTGATGAGCAAGTATTAAATCGCTTTTTAGCCCGTTTGGTTTATCAGCAATTAGATTTCAAAAACACAGAGAGTTATGGTGATTTAGCTAAGACTCTGGCGCAAGGCAATGCAGAGCGTATTTACTATTTTTCAACACCACCTGCCATTTACGGTGATATTACCGAGGGGTTACACAATGCGGGCTTAATTGAGCCGCAAGACCGCGTGGTCATGGAAAAACCTATCGGCCACTGTTTAGCTTCATCAAAAGTCATTAACGATATGGTGTCTAAGCATTTTGAAGAAAATCAAATCTACCGTATCGACCATTACTTAGGAAAAGAAACGGTACTAAATCTTTTAGTATTGCGCTTTGCTAACTCTTTGTTCACCAATAATTGGGATCGTAACTATATCGATCATGTACAAATTACCGTGGCGGAAAGTGTCGGTATTGAAGGACGCTGGGGCTTTTATGACGAAGCTGGGCAAATGCGAGATATGGTGCAAAATCACTTACTACAGATTTTGTCGCTACTCGCCATGGAGCCGCCAGCTGATTTAAGTGCTGACAGCATTCGTGACGAAAAATTAAAAGTTATCAAAGCATTACTGCCTATCACGCGTCAAAACATCAAAGACAAAACCGTGCGTGGCCAATACACAGAAGGTTTCTTAACGGGTAAAGCTGTGCCTGGTTATCTCGACGAAGAAGGTGCCAACAAAAATAGCAATACAGAAACTTTTGTTGCGATAAAAGCGGAAATTGATAACTGGCGCTGGACAGGGGTTCCATTTTATCTGCGCACAGGCAAGCGCATGCCAGCCAAACACAGTGAAATTGTGGTGCACTTCAAAGAGCAGCCGCACAATATTTTTAAAGACAGTTATGCCGATTTGCCAGCCAACAAGCTAACCATTCGCTTACAACCAGACGAAGGCGTGGAGTTGGAAGTGATGAACAAAATTCCGGGTATCGCTTCACAAATGAACATTCACGAGAACAAGCTGGATTTAAGTTTTTCTAAAACTTACGAAAATGAGCGCGTGGTTGACGCATACGAGCGTTTAATGCTGGAAGTGATTAATGGTAATCAATCATTGTTTGTCCGCCGCGATGAAGTGGAAGCCGCTTGGACCTGGGCAGACAGCATTATTGATGCGTGGCAAGCGAGCAGTGATAAACCAAAACCATATGCAGCAGGGTCTTGGGGGCCAGTTGCGTCAATTTCACTGATCGCACGTGATGACAGACATTGGGTGGAGTAATCGATGAACACAATCAACAAATTTGAGTCTCGCGCGCAATTGGATTCGACACTAGCTAATCAAGTGGCCGAGATTCTAGAAAGTGCAGTGAAAGCAAAGGGCAAGGCTAGTATTGCGGTATCTGGCGGCTCAACGCCAAAGGGCTTTTTTGCTGCGCTATCAAACATGGACTTACCTTGGAAGCAAATTACCGTTACCTTGGCAGACGAGCGCTGGGTGGACATTAATGACGATGCGAGTAACACCAAATTAGTGCATGAACACTTATTGCAGAACAAAGCGGTAGATGCAAATTTCTTTCACATCAAACAAGGTGATGAACTCACCAGTGAAGTACTCGCAGATTTAAATCTGGCCGCAGGTACCACGGTATTACCCTTTGATGTGCTGATCCTCGGGATGGGCGAAGATGGCCATACCGCATCATTGTTTCCTTGCAGTAATGAAATTCACGCCGCGTTATCACGCGATGCTGCGCCGCTGTTAAAAGTTGTGCCGCAAACTGCGCCCCATCAGCGCATCACCTTTAGTTACGCTTATCTTGCGCAAAGTAAAAACACTTTTTTACATATTTGCGGTGAGAGTAAACAAACCGTGCTTAATCAAGCGTTAAGCGACTCAGATGTAACTCACATGCCAATTCGCGCATTTTTACAGCACGAGTCATTAATGACACAAGTTTTCTGGGCGGAATAACCATGAATCCCCAAATTAAGGCAATCACTGAGCGCATCATTGAACGCAGTAAGCCCACACGACAGGCTTACTTGGAAAAAATCGAACGCGCTAAGTCAGACACTGTTCATCGAGCGAGTTTATCTTGTGGCAACTTGGCTCATGGTTTTGCTGCGTGTGGCAAAGAAGATAAAAATAAGCTCAAAGGTTTAAATCACTCTGATATTGCCATTGTTTCTGCATATAACGACATGCTCTCTGCGCACCAGCCTTATGAAAGCTATCCTGCAATTATTAAAGAAGCGATAACCGAAACTGGTGGTGTCGCGCAATTTGCTGGCGGTGTACCGGCGATGTGTGACGGTGTCACTCAAGGGCAACCAGGCATGGATCTTAGCTTAATGAGTCGCGATGTCATCGCCATGTCAACCGCAGTCGGCCTATCGCACAATATGTTTGATGGTGCGTTAATGCTTGGCATCTGTGACAAAATTGTGCCGGGCTTATTGTTAGCGAGTTTAACCTTTGGTCACTTACCAACGGTGTTTGTGCCAGCAGGGCCAATGCCTTCAGGTATTCCAAACAAAGAAAAAGCACGCGTTAGACAACAGTTTGCCCAAGGTGAAGTCGGTAAAGAAGAGTTGTTAGCTGCGGAATCTGCGTCATACCATAGTGCAGGTACTTGCACCTTCTTTGGCACCGCAAATTCTAATCAGCTAGTGGTTGAAGTGATGGGCCTGCATTTACCCGGCGCATCTTTTATCGCACCCAATACCGAGCTGCGTGAAGAGCTCACTAAGGCGGCCGCACGCCAAGTCACTCGTTTAACTCAGCAATCAGGAAACTACTTACCAATTGGTAAAATGGTTGATGAACGCTCTGTCGTCAATGCGATTGTGGCGCTACTTGCCACCGGTGGTTCGACGAATTTAACCATGCACATTATCGCGTTTGCAAAAGCGGCCGGTATCATTATTGATTTCCAGGATTTCAATGATTTGTCTGATGCTGTGCCACTGATCACTCGAATCTACCCGAATGGCCATGCCGATATTAACCACTTCCAACAAGCTGGTGGTATGGCGCTGTTGTTCAAAGAACTATTAGGCGCAGGCTTGTTACACGAAGATGTTGACACTATTTGTGGTCGTGGCTTAACGCGCTACACGCAACAGCCCGTGCTCGAAAACGGGAAACTCGTGTGGGTTGACAGTACCGACGTTTCTGGTGATCCAGAAGTTATCGCCACCACTGAACAGCCGTTCAAACCGGACGGTGGTTTAAAGGTGCTAAAAGGTAACATGGGGACTTCCGTACTCAAAACCTCAGCGCTTCGCGATGGTAGTACAGTGATCAAGGCACCTGCTGTTGTGTTTGAAGATCAACACGAGCTAGAAGCGGCATTTAAAGCGGGCGAGCTGGAAAAAGACTTTGTCGCGGTGGTGCGTTTTCAAGGGCCAAAAGCGCGCGGCATGCCTGAGCTTCACAAATTAACGCCTCCACTAGGTGTACTGCAAGACAAAGGCTTTAAAGTTGCGCTGGTGACCGACGGTCGTATGTCTGGTGCATCAGGTAAAGTACCAGCCGCTATTCATCTTTGCCCAGAAGCACTTGATGGGGGTTGGATAGCTAAAGTGCAAAACGGTGACATGATCATGGTTGATGGTGAATCAGGTGAATTAACCCTGCTCGTTGACGAGCAAGAGTTGGCGCAGCGTCCATTGGCGAAGTTT
This sequence comes from Thalassotalea euphylliae, assembly GCF_003390335.1. Lineage (NCBI taxonomy): Bacteria > Pseudomonadati > Pseudomonadota > Gammaproteobacteria > Alteromonadales > Colwelliaceae > Thalassotalea > Thalassotalea euphylliae. The sequence goes on along the minus strand of NZ_QUOU01000001.1, from coordinate 2,431,533 downwards.
AACGTTAATGGTCATCATGAAGGGATGGGGCGTGAGTTATTTGGCTTTATGCGTCAAAGTTTAAGCTCAGCAGACACTGGCGCTTGTTCATTATTTGGCAACCTTGAAGGTGAGCATTAATGCTCGAAAATCTAGTAAATATTGTCGCCGATATTGGCGGTACTAATTTAAGAATTGGCATTGCTCAGCAAGACGGCAGTTACCATGCCTTGACGGTTTATCAGTGCGCTAAGTATGCAAGTTTAGCTCAAGTGATTAGTGACTTTATTGAGAAAGAGCAACTCGCTGAAAAGGCAATTAATGCCTGCTTTGCAATCGCGTGCCCTGTTGAAAATGACCTTGTGGTCATGACGAATTTACCTTGGCAATTCTCAAAAACGGAATTGAAAGCAACGCTTGGCCTTAACAAATTACTGCTTATCAACGACTTTACTGCCATTGCTCATGCCATTCCAATGCTCAGTGATGATCAGAAAGTGAAAATAGGCGGTGGTGAGCCTGTTGTTGATAAACCAATTTCGGTATGCGGTCCAGGCACAGGGCTAGGGGTTGCAAACCTTATCCGGCAAAAAGTCCAGCAAGAAGATGCCTGGGTAAGTTTGAGCGGTGAGGGCGGACACGTTGATTTTGCCCCTGTAGATGCACAAGAAATGGAAATATTGGCGTATTTACAAACCAAATATCAGCATGTTTCTTATGAACAGCTGTTATCTGGCTTAGGTATTGAACAAATTTACCAAGCGCTTGCGAGCAATAACTCATCGGTTGCCAGCGAGCTACCAGCACAGGATATTACCGCGCGCGCATTGGCCAATCAATGCGAAGTCTGCGCACTCGCGTTAGCACAGTTTTGCAAAACACTTGGCAGCTTTGCCGGCAATTTAGCGTTAACGCTAGGCAGTTTCGGCGGTGTTTATATTGCCGGTGGCATAGTGCCGCGCTTTATTGAGTATTTCAAAGAAAGTGATTTTAGGCTGCGGTTTGAAGAAAAAGGGCGCATGACGGGCTTAAATCAAAACATCCCCACTTATGTCATCACTGCATCTCAACCGGGAATATTGGGTGCTACTGCCTACCTAATGCAAGACAATCTTCAACACGAATTACAAGACGATATACAAGAAAAGAAAGAGGCATTATGAAGGATTTAAAGAAATGGCAATTACAGCCATCTGAACTTTTTGCAATGGGACCAATAGTGCCTGTACTTGTTATCGAACGCGTTGAAGATGCCTTACCAATCGCTGAAGCGTTGTTAAAAGCGGATATCAAAGTTCTGGAAGTCACGCTGCGTACCCCATCAGCTTTAAACGTGATTGAAACGATTGCCAAGGAGTTGCCAGAGGCGGTTGTAGGCTCTGGTACGGTCACTAATCGTGAATTGCTACAACAGTCTAGCGACGCGGGCGCAAAATTTGCTATCAGCCCAGGGTTAACGAAAGACTTGCTAAAGGCGGGTAACGAGGGGGACATTGCATTAATCCCTGGCATTTCATCAATTTCTGAGCTAATGGATGGCATTGATTACGGTTACGATCACTTTAAGTTTTTCCCGGCTGAGGCATCTGGTGGTGTTAAAGCGATAAAATCCATAGGTGGCCCCTTTCCCAATATCAAATTTTGCCCAACAGGCGGCATAAATTTAAACAACGTTAATAACTATTTAGCGCTGAGCAACGTTGCCTGCTGTGGTGGCTCATGGTTAGTTTCTGATGCGATTGTCCAGCAAAAAAATTGGTCTGCGATTACGCAGCTTGCGCAAGAAGCACGTGCGCATGTTGAGGCTGCGACCGTTAAATGACAAATTCCTAATCGAAATATTTAGGTGACTACTCAGGTGACAGTAGGTATTTGCGTCACTCGGGTAAACTCAATACTAAAACGCTTGGTGTTTTCACTAAGCGTTTTTTATTTTATGCCTTTTTTATTTGATGCTAGAAAAAGGTGGGAGTGTTATGGCGACAGTGTTATTTAGGCTATCCAAGCGGCTCGTTACCCGTTTGATCAAAACATGCTGGCCGCGCTATTACTTATTTTTTCAAGCACTCGGCGATCTTAATGTGCAGTGAAGTATAAACAGAGCGCTGTTTAGCAAAATTAACGTTAAAACTCACGATTAATATCATTTACGGCACTTCAATGTGTCAGTATTTTTCGCCAATCAGATAAAACTGCTGCACTGGAATGAGAATAAATTAATTGACTTGTTTTCAGGCAGAAAAAAGGTCGGTATTAACCGACCTTGTTCTATTTCATTGCTTATTAATGAATAAAACGAATTTCTGTGTTAACGAAAACTCGTTCTACTTTGAAATATAAGCTACCAAATCCAGTACTTTATTCGAGTAACCAATTTCATTGTCGTACCAAGATACAACTTTGACGAAGGTATCGGTTAATGCGATACCCGCGCCAGCATCAAATACTGAGGTACATTTTTCACCAATGAAGTCAGTCGATACAACGTGATCTTCTGTGTAGCCTAAAATGCCCGATAATTCACCTCTAGCGGCGGTATTCATTGCTTGGCAGATTTCTTCATAAGTTGCTGGCTTAGCAAGATTGACCGTTAAATCAACAACAGAGACATTAGGCGTTGGGACGCGAAATGCCATACCTGTCAGCTTGCCATTTAATGCTGGAATTACCTTACCAACGGCTTTTGCCGCACCAGTGGATGAAGGGATGATATTTTGGCCTGCACCGCGACCACCGCGCCAATCTTTAGCTGAAGGGCCATCAACTGTCTTTTGGGTTGCCGTCGTTGCATGAACGGTTGTCATTAAACCGTCGGTAATACCCCAATTATCATTGAGTACTTTTGCGATTGGCGCTAAACAGTTGGTCGTACATGAAGCGTTCGACACAATATCTTCGCCTTGATATTCATCGTGGTTCACGCCCATAACAAACATTGGGGTGCTGTCTTTAGAAGGGGCTGACAATACGACTTTCTTAGCACCTGCCGCGATGTGCTTACGCGCCGTATCATCGGTTAGGAAAAGGCCAGAAGACTCGACAACCACATCAACGTTTAGCTCGTCCCACTTTAACTGCGCAGGATCGCGTTCGGCGGTTACTCTTACAGTTTTCCCGTTGACGACAAGGTTGCCCTCAACGACTTCGACATTACCACTGAAACGGCCGTGAGTTGAATCGTATTTCAGCATGTAGGCCATGTAATCAACATCGATAAGATCATTAATGCCAACGACTTCAATATCTTGGCGTTCTTGTGCCGCTCTGAAAACGAAACGACCGATGCGACCAAAGCCGTTTATACCTACTTTAATAGTCATGATTTTTCCTGAAATTTCTTTATGTAGTAAAATTACACCAATAAATGAAAAATACAAGGGTAAAATTTAGTGTTATGTAATTTTGTTAAATTAAATTTCGGATTGTTACTAAAAAAACAAGAAAAATTAACAGCTTTATACGTTTTAACTAAAGCGTAATGTTAATTCCCATGATAAAATAGTGGAAACATGGCGCATTGATGCGCCAATTTCCTCTGTATTAACCCTCGGAAAAAGAATATGACACAAGAGAAAGTATTGTGTGACATCGGCTTTATCGGCTTAGGTGTAATGGGTAAAAACCTGGTGCTAAATTTAGCGGACAATGGCTACAAGATTGCGGCTTTTGATTTAAGCCAAGAGAAAGTGGACGACGCAATAGAGCAGGATAAATTAGAAAACAAAACGGACACGCAACGAGTATACGGTTGCTCTTCATATACAGAACTTCTCTCCCAACTAAAAGCTCCCCACTTAATTGTATTATCAGTTCCTGCTGGCTCTCCCGTTGACCAAGTTTGTGAAAGTCTGATTGGCGCAGGCATCCAGCCAGATGATATTGTCATCGATACCGGCAATAGCTTGTGGGTTGATACTGTAGAGCGCGAAGCGCGTTACAAAAATCAGTTTATTTTATTTTCTTCAGCTGTATCTGGTGGTGAAGTTGGGGCGCGTTTTGGCCCTGCACTTATGCCAAGTGGCTCGCCATATGCGTGGACTCGTATTAAGCCTATTTGGGAAGCGATTTCTGCTAAGGTTGAACCAAGCACAGGTAAGCCAATAGAGCGCACTGAGCCAGGCCAAATTATTGATGGCGGTGACCCGTGTGCAGCCTATATTGGGCCAGCAGGTGCTGGTCACTACGTGAAAATGGTGCACAATGGTATTGAATATGCCGATATGCAAATCATATGTGAAGCCTACCATGTATTGCGTAGTGGTTTAGGAATGAGCTGCGACGACATTGCCGATACGTTTGAGAAGTGGAACCAAGGGCCACTAGACAGCTACTTAATGGAAATCTCTGTTGAAGTCTTGCGCCATAAAATCGAAGATGAAACGCCTTTAGTTGATCTTATTTTAGATAAGGCAGGTCAAAAGGGGACTGGCTTGTGGACAGCCGTGAGTAGTTTAGAGGTTGGCTGCCCAGCACCAACAATTTCACAAGCGGTATACGCGCGTTCAATTTCATCATTTAAAGCGTTGCGCGTCGCAGGTGCTGAAATGTTGCAAGGCCCTGAACAAAAGCGTTTATCGGCAAGTGAGCAGGACGCCTTTATTAGTCGCCTTCACGATGCCATTTACTGTGCAAAAATTTGTGCTTATGCGCAAGGCTTCCAGTTAATGAAGCTGGCGGCAAAAGAGCACAACTGGACGCTTGATTTCGCGAGTATCGCTAAAATCTGGCGTGCTGGCTGTATCATTCGCGCGGTATTTTTGCAGTCAATTACTGAGGCATTTGAGCGCAATGAAGATTTAGAAAACTTGTTTTTAGACGAGTTCTTCGTTCAGCAACTAAATGCACATCAAGCAAATTGGCGACAAGCTGTCGCAGAAATCACACTTATGGGCATACCTGCAGGAGCGTTATCATCGTCGCTTGCTTACTATGATTCAATGCGCTCTGCGGTTTTACCTGCCAATTTACTGCAAGGGCAGCGAGACTTCTTTGGCGCGCACACATTTGAGCGCACTGACAAAGCAGCGGGTAAAAAATACCATGTTGAATGGTCGTCGCCAGAGCGCCCAATACAAAAGCTATAAAAGCATAAAAAATATAGAAGCACATAAAATCTAGCGAGTAACAATTTGACTGAGTCATCCAGGAGGCGCTAATGACTGATGAACGTTATAAAGAAAAACTAACGCCAGAAGCCTTTGCGGTGTGTCGTTTAGCGGCAACTGAACGGCCTTTTACTGGTAAATACAATGATCATTGGTTGGCTGGCAATTACCATTGTGCTTGCTGCGAGTGCCCTTTGTTCTCTTCTGAAACTAAGTTCAACGCTGGCTGTGGCTGGCCGAGCTTTTACGACTGTTTAGCCGATAATGTTAAATACTTAGAGGATTTGACACACAATATGGTGAGGGTAGAGATCCAATGCAAGCATTGTGATTCACATCTAGGCCATGTTTTTGATGATGGGCCTGCGCCCACCGGCAAACGCTATTGTGTGAATTCGTTAAGTTTAGTGTTCGAGCACGATTTAGCAGGTTAGTCCAATTCTTAAAAGCTATTAAATTACTGCACCTAGTGTCGAGGTGCAGTAAATGTCCCATCGGTAATCTTATCAAGTGTTGCATTGGCGACTTTATCGAGAAACTCAGTATCTAGCTCATGAAACTGGCCAAACGAAATTAATCCCTGTTCGCTGCTATCAACGTCTTCTGGATCATATAAGGTTAAGATTTTTAACCAAATATAGGCCTGCTTAAACTCTTCTTTATCGGTGAAAATTGATGTGATCGACTTAAATATTTCGGTGTTGACGGGGTTGTCAGTAGATTGCAGCTCTAACGCGTGAAACAAAAGATCTAGCGTCTTATCTGGGTCGCGTTTAATGTAATAAGTCGCAAGATTGAACTGAGATTCAGCAGTTTCCAGCACTTCATTACCTTCCATCGCCAAAAACTTAGCGAGTGCTGCTTCATTCAAATAACGTGACCAGTGGTAAAAAAGTAACTCTGGGTGCTCAGAGTGCAATGTATCCTCGCTTATTTCTTTGATTCGGGCTTTGGCGGTTATTGAGTTATCAATACGGTTTCGCTTCTTGTATTTCAACTTTATATGTTCAATTTGCGATGCGTGATCCATACAAGCGGCGTATTCTTCGTAAGCAACTAATAAATCGAATTTTTGTTTGTCTTCGCCTGTTTGCGATAGCAGGTAATTATTATAAATTGTCTTCACACGCTCTTTTTTACACCAGGTATCCTCAATAAATTCTTCACACATAACTGGCGATTCTTTACATATCTTGGCCAGATCAGGGCCCGTGTCACAACCAGCAAGAAATAAAGGGAGTAAGAATAAAGGAGATAAATGTTTCATTTAATACTCAAGCAAAACATGGAATTTTTAATGTAGGTAGTAGCGAAAACTTTCACTGTGCATTACAATGACGCCCGCATCAAGCGAGTAGCTATTATTAATCATAACGTCATATTAAAACATTGATAATAGTTAAACATCACCCTACGGAAATATAAGGTTTAAGTAATGACTTCTCATCTTGAGGAACAATATCAAGCTAGCTGGCAAGAACGCCAAACATTCGCCGAAAACATGTTACCGATGATCAGCCAACTCTTTCGCAATAAAGGGATTGAAGTTGCTGTTTATGGTCGTCCATTAGTTAATGCCTCGGCTATCGATATCGTTAAAGCTCATAAATCAGTAGCTTTGCACGAAGAAAGTAAGTTGCGCTTACGTGAGAGTTTCCCATTTTTAGAAGCATTAACCAAGATGTCTTTATCGCCTGCGCGTATTGATATTGGTAAATTAGCTTATCACTACCTGTTTTTAGGTGGTGCTAACGGTTTAACTATCGAGCAATACTTAGAAAAAGAATTAGCTGATATTTTGTCTGGCAACAGTCAAGAGCCAGCTCCGCAAGATGTTGTGCTTTACGGTTTTGGCCGTATCGGTCGTTTATTGGCTCGCTTACTAATAGAGAAAACCGGTCCTTCGTCAAAAATGCGCTTACGCGCCATCGTTATTCGCCCAGGTAAAGAGGGTGATCTTGCCAAGCGTGCCAGCTTACTTCGTCGCGATTCCGTACACGGTTCATTTAACGGCAGTATTACGATTGATGAAGAAAACAATGTGATCAAGGCTAATGGTGCATTTATTCAAGTTATTTACGCTAAATCACCAGCTGATATCGACTACACAGCATACGGTATCAATAACGCATTAGTTGTTGATAACACAGGTATTTGGTCAGACGAAGAAGGTTTAGGCCAGCACTTACAATCAAAAGGCGTAGCCAAAGTATTGTTAACTGCGCCAGCAAAAGGTGATATCAAAAACATCGTGTACGGTGTTAACCACGACATGATTTTAGCTGAAGATAAGATTGTTTCGGCAGCGAGCTGTACAACGAATGCCATCACGCCAGTGTTAAAAGCGGTAAATGATAAGTTTGGTATCAAAAATGGTCATGTAGAAACTGTTCACTCTTACACGAATGACCAAAACTTAATTGATAACTACCACAAGTCACCACGCCGTGGTCGCAGTGCACCATTAAACATGGTTATTACTTCAACGGGTGCAGCAAAGGCTGTTGCTAAGGCATTGCCAGAATTAAAAGGTTTATTAACAGGTAATGCTATTCGCGTACCAACACCAAACGTTTCAATGGCAATTATGAACCTAAACCTGAAAGAAGCGACAACTACTGAAGGATTAAATGATTACCTACGCGATATTTCACTGAATTCTGACTTACAAAACCAAGTAGATTACACAGCATCAACTGAAATCGTATCAACCGATCTTGTGGGTTCACGCTACGCTGGTGTTGTTGACTCACAAGCAACAATTGTTGATGAAGATCGCGCTGTGCTTTACGTATGGTACGACAACGAATTTGGTTACAGCTGCCAAGTAGTGAGAGTGATGCAAGAAATGGCGGGCATTATTGTACCGACATTACCGGTTGCATAGCTCGACAACAGTGTTGTTAAAGCAGCATTAAATAAAAAAAGCGCTTAGGCGCTTTTTTTAGGTCTGATATCTCGCACGAACACCGGATAGATTATGTTGGCAATTGATAAATTGGCATTAAAGTTTGCTAGCGCTTAGCCGATACAACAATTAGGAAATACGTCTTTTCTGATAAAAACTAGTTCAAACTGGCATTTGTGTCATACAACAAGAGGTAAGTTATGGCTTTAACTGTAGGTTCATCAACACCCGTTAATGTTGACGGTGGTAACGCGTTAGAAGTTATTGGCGCACGTAGAGAAAATACTCAAACAGAAGTAGAAGGGCAAATTGCGGTTGACTTGATTGAATCAAGTTTAGCTGGCGGGCAGGTTAGCCCACCAACGGCAACTTCGGGCAATAACGTTAATATTAAAGTTTAACGTTTAAGTAGCTCTTAATGATTAAATACAGCGCGCGGGTTTAGGTAAACCCGCGTATTTTGTCGCTTGTTTGGCTGGTCCTTCTGGAAACAAACGATATAAATAGCGACTATTTGCTTTCTCCTCTCCAAACTCTTCCTTCATTGCCTTGGTTAACGCTCTAATGGCAGGCGATGTGTTAAATTTCAGGTAAAACGCGCGCACAAAGCGAATAACTTCCCAGTGTGCTTGGGTTAATTCAATGTTGTCCTGTGCTGCGAGTGCTGGCGCGAGTGCTTCGCTCCATTGCAGGTGATCTTTCAAATAACCGTGTTGGTCTAGTTCAATAGTTTGATTATTAAATTGCATATTATTGCCAAGTAATCACTTGTGTTGATTGGTCAGTTAAGGCAACTAAATTTGCCATGGTAATTTTTTCAATGTTAACAGGCGCTGTAATCCCTCGCGCTTGAATGTGATGTTCGATCACGTAAACTTGAATGCCAATATTATTTACCAGCAGTTGTTGAATGCCGGGGTGTGACACATTGTATACACCATCGTCTATGAACACGACTAGGTCGTCGGCATTGAGTAAAGACAAGGCAGTTAAGATGTTAGCATCGCTATAAGCAGAGTTTCGGATTAGGTGAATACTAGCCATAAGTTATTTTTTTCGTATTAAAAAGTTAAAACAAATTTGTGTTTGCTCAGTTGTGCTTTAAAAACTGCATTGCTCACTAACTGTGCGTCATCAATGAAGTTGTCAGGTTGCAAACCTCGCGCTTTCGCGGAGTCTTCACAAATATATAGGTTTTCAATATCGTAAAAAGAGAGGGCGGGAAACGTTTTACAGTAGTCTTTAATACTCAAACGCGCGCCGTCGCAGTGGTTAATAAGCTGAAAAACACCGTCTCCTATAAAAAATAACGACACAGGCTGTTCGTAACTACCAAAAATTAACGCTAAATCTAACGCGTCTTTACCATGGCTTGTCGCAAATGGTGCTTGTGTATTGATCACTGCCAGTAAATCAGTAGTGCCCGATGCGCTCATAGTTGAATGACCTTATCTGCATTGGTTGATAGCTCAACCATCTCGCCTAAACCTGAAACAGTAAATGCACTGTGAATATTCATTGTTTGTTGATCATCGGTTAGTCCGCGTTTTTCGCCTGCGGTGATACACAAATGAAGTGGCACTTGATGATCTTCGTTGAGTTTGACAAAAGCTGAGATGGCTTGTAATTCATCGCTGGGCATAGCGGTTAATTTGCTGGCGTTAAGCACACCGTCGCGGTAGAAAAAAATACCATTAATTGTGTGACCGGCCGCTAATGTAGCCTGAGCAAACTCTAATGCGGTGGCGGTATTATTTTGATGGGGCGGGGTAGTAACCACTAAAGTGTAAACTGACACGAGCTTTCCATTGAATAAATTTTAAGTGACAAAAAGCCCCGCACTTGGCGGGGCTTTTATTATATCTCAATATCCAGTGAGAATTAATCGTCAGAGTTAAATGCACCTAATAATTGCAGTAAGCTAACGAATAAGTTGTAGATGTTTAGGTATAAAGACACTGTTGCACGAATGTAGTTGCGCTCACCACCGTGAATAATGCGGCTTGTGTCGAATAAAATTAAACCAGACATAATCATCACAATTGCTGCGTTTAATGCTAGCGATACCGCTGGAATAGCGAAAAAGATGTTCGCGATACCTGCGATAATTACAACAATTAAACCAACCATTAAGAAACCACCCATAAATGAGAAGTCTTTTTTACTGGTTAATGCATAGCCTGAAAGCGCAAAGAATATTAACGCCGTGCCGCCTAATGCTTGCATGATTAATGAAGGACCACCTGGCATGGCTGCGTACATGTTAAGCAATGGACCAAGTGAAGCGCCCATTAAACCTGTAAATGCAAAAATCCAGAAGATACCACTGGCTTTGTCCGCTTGCTTGTTGACAACAAATAGTAAACCAAATGCAACAAACGTCATGACTAATGCAGCCATATGCGATAAATTCATGGCCATTGAAACACCAGCCGTTACCGCACTGAACGCTAAGGTCATGCCTAATAGCATGTAGGTATTGCGTAATACCTTGTTAATTTCAATCGCACTACTTTGACTTGCAGTACCTAGATTCATATTTGTTTGCATAAACTTTCCTCTATGAACTTATTTCTAATTATGTAGATTTGGGCTAGTTGAAAAAGTTCAAGCCCAAATGGTCAATGCTTGACATATTATGGCACGTGGATTTTTAAATTACTACGCTATTTCTTGTTGAAAGAGATCAATTATTTGTTTCCTTAGGTAACAGTCTACCGAATGATCGTTTACCATGCCACAGGCTTGCATATGAGCGTAAATAATTGTTGAGCCAACAAATTTAAAACCGCGCTTCTTCATATCTTTACTCATCTTGTCTGATATTTCGGTCGTCGCAGGGTAATCACTCAGCGCTGAAAATGCATTAACTATCGTTTTGTGATTAACAAATGCCCATTGATAACGTGCAAAGGAGCCAAATTCTTTTTGTATTTCAATAAAACGTTGCGCGTTATTAATTGCCGCTTCAATCTTTTTGCGATTGCGAATAATACTGGCGTCTAGCATTAACCGTTCAACATCAGCTTGGGTAAACTGACTCACCGCCGTTACATCAAAGTGAGCGAAGGCATTTCGATAACCCGCGCGGCGTTTTAATATGGTGTACCAGCTCAAGCCTGCCTGAGCCGATTCCAATATTAAAAATTCAAACAAGGTTTTATCATCATGAACGGGGACGCCCCATTCTTCATCATGGTATTTTACATAGTCAGGCTTAGAGTCATCTAGCCATGGACAGCGACACTTAGTCATTAAATTTTAACCTTTTTGTTCTAAAAATATGTGGTTTGCCTAAAATAAAGACAAACAAATTTATTTTTAACATTAACGCTTTACAAGCGAATATCAACTCTTTAATATTCGCCTCGTTCCCAAGCAAAGGGAACAAATCTGGTGAGATGGCTGAGTGGTCGAAAGCACCGGTCTTGAAAACCGGCAGGGGTTTGTAGCCCCTCTAGGGTTCAAATCCCTATCTCACCGCCATATTGATATGAAAATGGGCACTCTATTCGAGTGCCCATTTTTGTTTCTGGACTCGTTTGCAAGCAGCCGTATATTACCTCCTGTAACAGGGCTGCTAATCCCTCAATGAAACTCCAGTCAAGAGCGCAGCCTAGATAGCGTGTATCCTACTATATGGCTTGATTCGGCTCACTACAAAGTCAAAAATCAAGGTTTGCTTCATTTAATCTTTATTATTTACTAATAAATTTTCTTACCGTTGCATACGCTTTTTCCGCGGCTTGCTTGTCTTGACATACGTAAGCTAAGACGATTGCTCCTTCTTTTAACGTGCATAGGAATTCTAAATACGTTTCGTCAGGTTCAACTAAATGTCTAGCAATAATCGCTTTGATCCTTTGTTTATGCTCTTTACAGCGAATGGATATTGGGCAGCTGGCGTCACTATACTCAGCTGATGTGTTAATAAAAAAACACCCTCTAAATTTATCTAGGCTACCCACTTCATCATTAAACCATTGAGACAGGCCGTTAAATATTCGTTCCGCTAATTCGTCGTTGGATGCAGAGCCAACTAATAAACCTTCAAACCAAGCACAATACCTTTCATCTCTCATACTCAATGCCGCAATCACTAACTCATCTTTACTTGGAAAATGGTGGTAAAGCGTCTTTTTCGCAATTCCTGATGTTTTGAGAATTTCATTAATTCCAACAGCTTGCACACCATAATGATAAAAAAGCTGCAATGCTGTTTCTAATAAGTGCTGTCTTTTTTCGTTCATTTTTTCACCTTTTTTGATGAGATGATGTTGACACAGGTAGACCGAGTTGTCTACATTATAAAACAAAGGTAGACAGATTGGTCTACCTAATAAGAAGAGATTTAGCATGGAAAAGATACTTACAGCTATGCTCGGTGGTATGGCAGCGACACTGGGGATTGCACTATTATCGCTTGGTCAATCAATGACTAGTGATTGGCAACTATTAATGGCGCCGTTTGGGGCTACAGCTGTATTGTTGTTTGCTGCACCTTTGAGTCCTTTTTCAAAGCCTCTAAATGTTATTGGTGGGCACGTGTTAACTGCGACTATTGGTTTATTGTTCGCAGAATACATTGGTTTTGGTGCTTGGGCTGTTGCCGTTGCGACTGGGTTGGCCATTACTATGATGGTGCTCAGTAACACTCTACACCCGCCAGCAGGCGCCAATCCCATTTTAATTATTCAGAGCCAACAGGGCTGGTGGTTCTTGATGGAGCCCGTCTTATTAGGGGCTATCGGACTTGTGGTCAGTGCCAAGGTTTTCGAAAAAGTGAAAGTTTATTTCTATCAGCAGAAGAACCTAAATACATCGGGTAGACATAAGGCTAGTTAGCCAACGATAGGCTTTTTAGTGATTGGAGCAAATGAGAATGAATGATGAAATGAAACGGGTAGACATCGCAATTATCGGGACTGGTACCGCCGGCATGGGCGCTTACCGTGAAGCGCTCAAGTTTACTGATAATATTGCTTTAATTGAAGGTGGGGAGTATGGCACAACCTGCGCTCGTGTTGGCTGCATGCCTTCAAAGTTGCTTATTGCTCCGGCAGAAGCGCGTCACCATACCAAAGTATTTCAGCAATTTGGCTTAGATGTAGGGGTCCCCAAAGTAATGGGCTCTGTGGTGATGGAGCGGGTAAAGAGTGAACGAGACCGCTTTGTAAACTTCGTCAAGGCCGACATCAATGAATTTGCGTCTGAGCATCGCATTAAAGCATATGCGAGTTTTGTAGATGACCACACCTTGGCGCTATCAAATGGCCAATTTTTAAAGGCCGATAGGATAGTGATAGCAACGGGCTCAAAAGCACATATTCCCGAGCTCTTGAAAGAAGCTCAAGATTTGCTTATCACCAATGATGACGTGTTCGACTGGGATGACCTCCCCAAGTCTGTTGCTGTATTTGGCGCGGGCATTATTGGTTTGGAATTAGGGCAAGCACTTCATCGACTTGGTGTTAACGTTCAATTGTTTGGTGCCGGTAACTCGGTAGGTCCCCTGACAGATCCTTTGGTTAAAGATTATGCTATCAACACTTTCAAAGCAGAGTTTCCATTTCATAGTGCTAGCGAAGTGAATTTGATAAAGCGTATTGACGAAGGAGTTGAAGTTACTTTTGCTTCTGCACCTGAAGCCCAAGAACAAGTGCAAGTGTTTGATTATTTGCTCGCTGCTACGGGTAGGCGAGCTAATGTCGGTAACTTGGGATTAGAAAACACAACCTTGATTCGCGACGAGCGGGGTATTCCTCTGTACGAAACGCTTTCTCTGCAATGTGGTAACAGTCATATATTCATCGCTGGCGATGTTAACGGAGACTTGCCATTACTGCATGAAGCTTCAGATGAAGGTCGATTAGCTGGCGAAAATGCAGGTCGCTACCCTGAGGTGTTTAAACGCGCCAGAAAAGTGCCACTTGGTGTCGTTTTCTCCGATCCACAAATCGCCACAGTCGGTAAGTCTTACGCCGAGCTTTTGCAAAGCGGCGACAAGTTTGTTGCAGGCGATGTCAGTTTTGAAAACCAAGGACGTGCAAGAGTGATGCTGGTAAATAAAGGTTTGATGAGGCTATACGGCGATATAGAGTCTGGTTGTTTGCTTGGTGCCGAGATGATAGGGCCGCGCCATGAACATCTCGCGCATTTGCTTGCATGGGTTATTCAAATGCGTATGACGGTAAGCGAGGTGTTACAAATGCCATTCTATCATCCTGTCATTGAAGAGGGCTTGCGGACTGGTTTAAGGGTGTTACAGAAAGAAATGGGTATGGGGCCACAGCCACCACTTAACTGTATTGATTGCGGACCTGGTGCGTAAAACAAGCTGGTTTAGGCGACATAAAAGGTACTTGAAGGTGTTGTGTTGCTTGGGTTGAACGAGACTTAATCACCGGTGATTGGCTTAGTGAAGTTGAAGACAAAACATATGAATTTCAAGCGTTAGAAAATACAGTTATTGACTGTCAAAAAAGACATATCTTACTAACAGAGGAGTGTTGTAATGCAATGGCGTAAACTATTTGATTATATTGAACTAAGTTGGTCCAGTATCTGGGTAAGTGCTGGCTTTGACTTGCACTTTTTACCACCCGAAGTTGTTGAAGTATGTCTAGCCAGTGAGGAACAAGACAGTGGAAATTAATGTCTCAGATTCGCCATTTCACCAAGGCGAGCAGTACATTCAGGAACAACTTGGCGTGCGGGATCGCATGGAAACCTTTGGTCGGCGTGTTATTCGCGATCACTTTCCGCAGCAACACCGAGAGTTTTACCACCAACTTCCTTTTCTGTTTACCGGCCACTCTGATTCGAGTGGGCAGGTGTGGGCGTCAATTTTATGTGGCGAGCCAGGTTTTATATCAACCCCTGATGAATACCACATCCAGATTAATACCAAGCCATTGCCAGGCGACCCGTTAGCAGAATCACTATCGACTGGCCTGAAAGTCGGTTTTTTGGGGATAGAACTAGCAACTCGCCGTCGAAACAGGTTCTCAGCAACCCTCAACCAAAAGAGTAAAGCAGGCTTTGAATTAACCATAGATCAAACATTTGGCAATTGTCCCCAATATATTCAGTCGAGAAGTATAAAAGTAAGAGCAGTGCAGCCTACTATTGCTATTGAAAGGTTCACTTATTTTGATGAGGCTACAATGGCGCTCATTGCACAAGCCGATACGTTTTTTGTTGCTAGTCATAGCGGTGAAGCGGTCGCTGGGCAAGCTTCTGGTGCCGATGTGTCTCACCGAGGTGGAAAGCCAGGTTTTGTTCGCATTGACGACAAGAAAACTCTGACTATTCCTGATTATTTAGGGAATAACCATTTTAATACGCTCGGCAATTTTCAGGTTAACTCCGCTGCTGGTCTTTTGTTTATCGACTTTGAACGCGGTGATGTTATTTCGTTAACTGGACATGCTGAGATCCTTTGGCAGGAATCAGATATTGAACACTTTCAAGGGGCAGAGCGTGCATGGCAGTTTAAGGTAACGCGTTTAGTTCGAATGAAAGGGGTTTTACCATTCGTTTTTGACTTTGATAATTATGCATCAACAACTGAAATTACTGGTACTTGGCTGGCGGCTGAAGCGCAAAAACAATCGCACAAAAACTTGCATACTTGGCAGGATTATCGCCTTGTTAAGGTTGAACAAGAAAGCCGAAATGTGAAAGCCTTTTATTTGAGCCCCGTTAGTGGTGTCAAGCCAACATTCGAGGCAGGACAATTCCTGACGTTAAAAACTGATGTCGACGGTCAACCCCAGATTCGCACCTATACGTTGGCGTGCTCTCCTCATGATGAGCATTATCGCATTGCAATTAAACGAGAAACTAACGGTGTATTTTCAAATTATATGCACTATGAGTTGGCGGTCGGGGACATTATTGAATGCAAGGCGCCCAGAGGCGGCTTTGTTATCGACCCTTTAGAACAGCGGCCTGCAATATTACTGGCGGGCGGTATTGGTATCACCCCAATTTTATCGATGGCTAGGCATTGTATTCTGGACACAACACGCACTAGGCACTTACGTGAGTTATACGTGTTTTGTTCAGCAAGAACGCCGCAGGAGCGTTCATTTTACGATGAGTTAAATCAATTAGCTGATCGTTCAAAAGGTTTGATGAAGGTTTATTGGGTGTTAAGTGATCCACAAGATGCGCAACCAGGGCTTGATTATCAAGTTCAGGGTCGGTTAAACGCAGAGGTGCTTAAAGCGGCTTTAAGACTAGACAACTACCAAGTGTTCATTTGCGGCCCTCAAACATATATGCAATCTATGTACGACATGTGTTTAGCACTCGGTATTAATGACAATAATATTTTTGCAGAAGCGTTTGGGTCAGGTGCTATTGCTCGACAAACAGAACAAAGTAATCAGCCTGCTGTTATCGACGCTGAGCAAGCGTTAGTAACGTTCGAAAAGTCGCAAGTGGAGCAGGAATGGACGCCTGATCAAGGAAGCTTACTAGAGTTTGCTGAACAGCATGGTTTGGCTCCTGATTTTGGTTGTAGAAACGGTTCTTGTGGCAGTTGTGTGGTGAAGAAAAAAGCGGGAAGTGTTAACTATAGCCAGCAACCACAATGCGACTTCGATAATGAAAATGAGGTTGTTCTTTGCTGTGCGCGGCCTGCTGCTAGTAATGATAGCGGGCTTGTTGAGGTTACGATTGATTGTTAACTTCAACGATGAATCCGCTACAGAAACGGCTGCTGGACCTTTAGCTTGTTTACGTTAGGATAAAGCGGGCTTAGATAAAACTAGTGTGCATACTGGCCAAGGGGGTTATGAAAACACCTTCACCTAGCCTGATTATGGTATATCTAGAAGTTAAAGATGGTCAGATTACTGGCTTGTTATCTGGCGGCTTTGTCTCTTCTTCAATTCCTACATTGTTAATTTCTCACCTTTACCATCGAGGCTAGCTTTTATCGCAATATGAGACTGCATCGGAAACTGGATGTCCCTATAGGACGAGAGATTAGGTGGGCAAAAGGCATAAAATGCAACTGAAATGTGCTCAATTCGCTCGGAGGCTTTGCCCACGAGTCAGTGAATATCAAAGGCTTTTGCTTCACGCAAATTGGGTACTGTGAATAATAAATCAACGGAAAGTTTTATTTACCTAAAACTTCTCATCTAATATTTAATATTGCTTAATCTTGTGTTTGTCACTGAACTTGCGGTAGATACCAATCTTTATCTGGGGTAGGGATACGCATCATTTGTCGTGTCGCATTAACGGTATTTGCATCGGCTAACTGACCAAGTAAGGCTAATGCTACCTCGACGGCAGTGCCCGGCCCTGTAGATGTAATGACATTGGCACTTTCAACAACAGGTTTATCAATAAATTTTACCCCCATACCTTCAAGTTTGGCTTTGTGTTTACCGGTTTGGGAGTGATAAATGGTTGCCTTTCTTCCGACAAATTCGCCACTCTTGGCAATATAGGTTGAGGCAACACAAACAGCAGCTACTGGCTTACGTTGTGCGATAAAGTGTTTCACTACCGCAATAAATCCTTTAGATAGGGCGTTCTCAAAAAAGCCGGCCCATTCCATTCCACCTGGAATAGCAAGCGCGTCAAAGCTATCTAAATTTAATTGCGCTATGGTCGAATCTGTTGTGACATTAAAGCCGCCAAATGCGGTGTTAACCGTGCCTGTCGTTGATGAAGTTGTTAACTTGATATCAACGTGATCTAGAAAACTTGCCCAAGCTAGTACATCGGTAAAACATGAGGTTTCCATTAGTTCAAAGCCTTCGGCTAATAACATTAACACATTCTTTTTGATGGGTTTGTGTGCCATGACTCTTTCCTTATAACCAGTTAAAACAGTATTTCACAGTGTTGATATTTTAGTCACTTGATTTCTGCGAGGCGGCTGTTTCCAGTACCTAAGTGAAGAAAATAAAATATAAAAATATGACGAATTATCAATTTCTTAGTATGAATTTTGTGTCCGTTTAGTGTCATAAAAAGGTAGATATCGATACCATGCGACATCTACCGGTTTCTTTTTCGCCACCGCGACTGGTCAATCTTGATTAATCAATGATTGGAGGTGCCGTGAGTACGAAGCCAGCGACACCTCAAGCCGTTGTTCTAAGCCAAGGAGTTTGAATGACATAGACAATTGCGTGTGCAACCTGTCGTCAATAGACCCAGCGTAAAAATGTTACAAGTGCCTGAACTAAGGCGAGTAGTAAGAGAAAACCACCCGCCATAGCAAGCACAAATAACTCGGTAGACACCTTCCTTCCTCATATAGAAAAGCAGTTAGCAAGCAATGTATTATGCAGCTAAACCAACTTTAGTTGCTTTGAATGGAATGAAGCCATGTAAGGCTTCAATGTTTTTTAGTAGGCGACGGACATTTGGGTACGGCTCTAATGAAATATCGCCTTCAGGGGCATGTGCAACATAGCTATAGATGGCAACATCCGCGATAGAAGGCTTGTTACCCACAAGAAAGTCTTTACCTGTAAGCGATGTTTCTAATTTGGTTAACGCTTGTGCAGCAATTGTATGGGTAAATTCACGATCTAGATCCGCGTTGAATACATTAATGAGACGCGCTGCCGCTGGCCCAAAAGCAATTTCGCCCGCTGCAAGTGAAAGGTACTTTTGCACTTCAGCCTCATTTACTGGATCTTCAGGTAGAAAGGTCGGTGCATATTTTCGTGCGAGATATACCAATATGGCATTGGAATCTGCTATCGCAGTAGTGCCATCAACAATCGCAGGCACTTGGCCGGCAGGGTTGATTGATAGGTAAGGTTGCTTTTTATGCTCGCCATTTGCTAGATCCAAATTGATAATTTCATAAGCAATTCCGGCTAGACTGGCAAATAAGATCACTCGGTGGGAGTGACCAGATAGAGGGAAGCTGTAAATTTTAAGTGCGTTTGACATGGTAAGTCCTCGTATATTTAGTTAATCAAAAGTGAATTGATGCTAGCGAGGTAAATAGTAGATTAACCATATAAAAATGATAATGCGCTTTATTATGGAATGACTATGAACAAAATGTTTATAGTCGGTTACTTACATGAGAAGGCTAACTGGTGTTTTTAACTGAGGTGGAGAGTTTTGTCGCCTTGTAGGTACTTACATCGACATATCAATGTAAGCAAAAAGGTTAATTTTCCAAGTTTTAATTTGGAAATATTTAACCGTTATTATTCATGAATGTGAATTTTTGTTATCCCGTAACGACCAAAAATCAAACAGGATGTCGTTCATGAGTGCTAAGTTGTAGAATCCATTTTATAAGCGGTTAGCTAAGTCTTTGTTTTTCATAAGCTCATGATGACTTGAGCTAGCCCCGGTTTATCGAAAACAATATAGAGAGCTCGTTATCTGAGAAATCTAACTCCATATTGAATGTGTTTTTTAGGGTTGAAAGCCATTTCTCGGGTGTTGAAACGTCTGAGCTTTCTACGGTATTAATGCCAATGCGTTTAGTCAATTTATTGTCAAATAATCCCATCCGTCCATCTTCGGTAAATATGCCGATAAATCGATGCTGGTAAAAGTGAGAAGACTCACTCTTTGACATGAAAAAATTGGCAATCTGAATGTCATCATGGCTAATTTCTATATCTTCGAAACTGTATTGATTTTCCCATTGACTTGCTACTTTTCGCTGCACCATGTATTGGTTAGGGGCAGTGTTGATGATTCTCACGATTCCGTCACCATCTTCTATTTCTTGGCTGGAATTTATATCTAGTGGCACTCTAGGTGCTAGTGCGCCAAAGCCAACATCGGTAAGATAGGTTTTCTCTTCTAACGTTAGTAAGTGAGCTAGGTGATTTCGAGGGGGCATTTGCTTTGGGTTACGCAACCAAACTCTCCCCATCACGGGTTTAGGCTTGAAGCCCAGCGAACTAAGGAGTGATGCGTAGAGTAAGTTCAACTCAAAACAATAGCCACCTCTTTTTCGTTCAACAATTTTGTTAAATAAATACTCTGGCGACAAAAGGATGTCTCTACCTACCACTACGTCTAGGTTCTCAAAAGGAATTTTCTTCATATGCTGCTCTTGTAGCGCTTTGAGTCCCGCATACGTTTTGTCTACTTCACTTAGCTCAAGTCTTTTAAAGTATTGTTGTCTTTGGATGTTATTCATTTTATCTATTCGGCTGTCACAATTGGGGTGTAAAAGTCTAATCAAGCTAGGATTAGGTTAGCTATATTAAAGTGATAATATAGTGTTATATAGAGTGACTGTGAACATATTATTCATAAGGAGCACATTATGGATACCTTGACCGGAATGGAAACCTTTATTGCTGTTGCTAAGCAAAAGTCCTTTACCGGAGGCGCTAAAATGCTAGGGATAAGTACCAAGCTAGCAAGTAAATATGTGGCACAGTTGGAGTCTAAGTTAGGGGCGCAATTGCTTAACCGAACAACCAGAAGTGTTACGGTGACTGAGCTAGGTCGTGTTTATTTTGATCGCTGTGTCGCCATTCTCGATCAATACAATGAGTTAGAAGGGGTCATTCAATCAAAGCAGCAGGAGTTAGCTGGCCCAATCAGGATTGCTGCGCCAACCTCCTTTGGTAGTAATGAGCTCGTTAAAGCCCTAGATTTATTTAAAAAAAATCATCCACGAGTGTCTATTGATTTACAACTGTCTGATAAGCGCGTGTCACTGGTAGAGGATGGGTTTGATTTAGCGATTCGTTTTGGTGAACTCGAGGACTCGACCCTGGTTGCTCGAAAGTTACTCAATATGAGTGTTGTGGTGATTTCTTCTCCAGAATACCTTAGCCGCATGGGCGTACCAAAGCACCCAGATGCGCTTTCTACACATGACTGCCTTATTTTCAGCTCGTCGGTTGACCCTATGCATTGGAAGTTTAAACAGGGAAGAACAATATTTGCGGTGCCAATAACAGGCTCGTTCAGATCAAACTCACCAGAAGCGATTGTCAATATGGTACTTAGTGGCGTTGGAATTGGTCGAGTACCTAGTTATTTGGTGAAAGATTATATTGAGCGCGGAGACGTTAATATACTATTTGAAGACTTGCAAACCGACGATTTCGCACTAAATGCCATTTACCCTCCAAACAGGCATTTAACTTCTCGTATTCGATCGATCATTGATCATTTAGTCGATTATTTTAAAGATTAGCCCTACGGCTAACGCTAGTAATAAATTGCTTCTCTCAATTTACAGTTATTGAAGCCTATTTAACCTCATATATGGTCTCCTCCCATATTGCAAGGTGAGTTTTTGATAACAGGGACAGGTTTGCTGTCATATATTCGGCCTGTTTATGAGCAACCTTTTTATGCTCTGGCCTAGATGTAAATCGCGCATAGTGTCCTTATCAGCTCTTCGGGGTTTATCGTCCGTTGGGGTTATCAGGTTTTCACTATGCCGGTTTGACCTGTTATGTCATCTCGCCACTTACCTTCGCAATTCGCTGAAGAGTATTTATATCGCTTGGTAACTCTCACCTGAAACGGTAATAGCCCAAGCTATTCTTGCCATTTTGTTTGCGTAGGCAACGCACGCTTTATTGTGCCCTCGTGTGACAACAATTCTGTTTATCCACAAACTAAGCTTGTCTGTCTTATGCTTCGCTCTAAAGACAACCGCTTTTGCTCCTTGGATAAGCAAACATCGTAAATAGCGATTTCCTCGCTTACTTATCCCAAGCAGTCGTTCTTTACCACCTGTACTGTGCTGGCGAGGCACTAACCCTATTGAGGCTGATACCTCTCGACCTCGTTTATAAGCGCTACCATGACCTATTTCATTAAAAATACTTGTAGCCACTAATGGACCAACGCCTGGAATAGTCTGTAATCGCAAACAAGTTTCATGGTGATTAGCTTGCTGTGTTATCCGCTGGTTATGCTGCGCTATACTATCATCTAGTAACGAGAGTTGATTATATAATAGGCTAAGTACTTGTTTGAATGTTTGACTAAGCGCTGAGGTATCATCCTGTAAATGAACCACCTCTTTGCGTAAATTGTTAATCCCTTTGCTGACGCTAATACCATATTCAAGTAACAACCCTCTAATTTGATTACACAAAGCAGTACGTTGCCTGATGGCTAATTCTCTCACCGCATGTACTATTTGATTGTCTTGCTGCTCAACTGATTTCACCGGAACTGCTTTTATGTGTGCTTGCCCAGAGGTAACAACAATTGCATGAGCATCGTTGTAATCATTTTTATTGCCCGTTAAAAAAGCTTTCACATGCTGGGGTGGTAATAATTTTACTTGATGCCCCAGTGCCATTATTTCTCTGCCCCAATAATTTGATGTTGCACAGGCTTCCATTGCAACTAAACACCTTGGGATATTTGATAAATAATCCATTAGTTGACTGCGTCTGAGCATTTTCTTTCGGATGATTTTATTCTTGCTGTTACAGCACACCACATGAAATAGTTTTTTTGCTATATCAATACCAATTGTTGTAATCTGCATTTGGTCTTCTCCCGTTTTGATTGCATGTTGATACTTCAATCATGGCACGTAGATGCCGAATAAGGAGAAGACCATCACATCAGCTCTGGATAACTAATGTGTTGCTCGTAACATTTCTTCTTAAACGCACCAGTTTTTATCTTCATTTTTAGCATATTAATTAGATCAAAAACGCACGAGTAGCCTTTTGAAATTTGTAACGAGTTATTAATTTAATGAGGGGACAAAGGCAAATTACTAAATTTACATTATGCTTATATGAAGTAAGGTGTAATACCACTTGAAATAACTACTTAATCATTCAGCGAGAATTAAAAGGCTTAGAGGCAAGGCATTGATTGCAGAGAATGGTTATTCCCTTGTCAAAATCAATAACGCAGCATATGAGCCTTTTAAACTCGCCCTTTGGGAGCGTGTCAGCGTCGCGATAATTACGCCAAATTCATTGGATGTAGAATAACTATATCGGCATAAATTTGGCTTATTCTCCCACCGCTGACAACGCTCTGAATTGATCAATTAATTAATTCAATTGGTATAAGAGGTGATTTATGCATAAGGTAGCCTTATTGCTGTTACCATTTGTTTTTAGTCTTGTTGGTTGTAATGCAACAACACCAGTTACGTCAGCAGGCGTCGCTTCAGTTAATCCCGAATTACTGATTGTGGATGACGCTTTTCCCAATGCTAAAAACCTTGGCGTTGAAAGCCAAGATGAAATTTTTGCGTTAAGTGATGAAATGCGAAGTGTCGTGCGCAGTAGTTTTATGTCTGAGCGCTCTAAGCACAATAAAGCCATGAAGCTTATTCGTCATATTTTTAGCGATAATAATGCAGGGCTTGCCTACCAAAGTAATGCCAATCTAACCGCTAGTCAGGCGTATCACAGTAAGACCGCTAACTGTATGTCGTTAACCATTATGGCGTATGCCATGGCGAAAGCCTCCGGGTTAGACATTGTGTTTCAAGACGTTAAGGTGCCTGAGTACTGGGTTCGCAACGGGGAGTACAATTTACTGACTGGGCATGTCAATTTACTTGTGCCAGGGGTGAGAAGTAATGATCCCAATGTTAATGTTGTGTGGGGTGGCTCAGATATAGAAATAGATTTTGATCCTTTTGTTAAAAAGAAAAAATTTCCCAAGAAAAAGGTCGGGATAAACACAGTGACTGCAATGTTTTACAACAACAAAGGCGCTGATGCATTGGTCAAAAGTGATTATGACACCGCTTATCGCTACTTTAGTGAAGCGGTAAAAATCGCCCCTAATTTCTCATCCGGCTGGGCGAATTTAGGTATTTTATATCGCTTTACAGGGCAAAATGAGCTCGCTGAAGCGACTTATCGCCATGCAATCAGCATTGATGGCAAAAGTCTTAACACATTAACTAATCTCTCTATTTTACTGGCGATGGAAGGGCGCTTTGATGAAGCAAGACGCATTGACAGTGCCATTCTAAAACAACGAATTAGAAACCCTTATTACCACGCCTTGTTAGCTGATGAGGATTTTTACGAAGGCAACTTTGAAAGTGCCATTCGTCATTATCAACGAGCGATCAAAATAGATGGCAGTATTCACGAGTTTCACTATGGCTTGGCGAAAATTTTTAATGCATTAGGTAGAAAGGAATCGGCGAAAATCGCCATGAAAAGAGCAATCCGCTCTAACAAATCTCCTGACATAGAGCGCCAATACCTTGCCAAGCTGAGTATTATAAACCAATAGCATGCTAAAAGTTGTTATGTGCCTGCTGATATTGGCCAACTTGTCTAGTTGTAGCTTTACTGCTCGTAATTTCAACTCTCCACCGGAATCTTCAGCCCTCATTGAAAAAGCACATTTGCTCGAACATATCGCGGTTTTGGCGAGTGACGAAATGCAGGGGCGTGCGACAGGAACTCAAGGGGCACTGCAAAGTGCCGATTATATCCACAGTGCCTTAGTTGCCATGGAAGTCGCACCTTTGGCTCAAGGCCAACCATACTTTCAACACTTTACTTATACGATCTCAGGAGCTAAAAAACAGGGCATTAATGTTGTCGCGTGGATAAAAGGCGAAGGCTTTAAAAATACTAGCGAGGGTATGGTATCGCCAACGATCGTGTTGTCAGCTCATTACGATCACATCGGCAGTAATAGCAGAGGTGTGTTTAATGGTGCTGACGATAATGCCTCTGGCGTTGCCGCCTTGATTGAAATAGCTAGATTATTTCAACACAGCAAGCCGTTTCATAACATTGTTTTGTTGTTTACTGATGGCGAAGAAGACAATTTGCAGGGCGCAAAAGCATTTATTGTGGATAATCCGAAAATTATTGCCAATACGGTGTTAAACGTGAATCTTGATATGATTGCAGGTATAAGTTCAACACGGGCATTGCGTTATTTAAACCACGATTTACATCACTTATTAACACCGCAAAATATGACTGATTTTAAAGCGTTGCACACCAAGTCCTGGGTTCCCGTAAAAAAGGGATTTCGCAATAAACGTTATGGCCTTCATTTAACTAAGCGCCAATGGCGGCTGGCAAGCGATCATGGGGCTTTTTATAAAGCGGGTATTCCTTTTCTCTATTTTGGTGTCGGCACGCACAATCATTACCACCAAAGTTCCGATACCATAGAAAATATTAATAACGTGTTTTTTTGGCGTGCGACAAATTCGATTTATTTGCATCTACGCTATTTAGATCAACATATTCGTTCAAAGTAGTTAACCAACTAGTCAGCCTTTGTTACAATTACAGGTTAAACCTTAGCTTTAATTTACAGGTAGTTTCCTCGATGGAAAAAAAATATATCTCAGCACAAGAGTTACTTGAAGACTCATTCAAACTAGCCGCCAAAGTTTATGAAGACGGCTTTAGACCTGAATTTATCGTTGGTATTTGGCGTGGTGGCGCACCTATTGGTATTGCTGTGCAAGAGTTCTTTGATTTCAAAAAAGTAGAGACTGACCACATTGCTGTACGTACATCGTCATACTACGGTATTAATCAGCAGAGCAAAGAAATTAAGGTTCACGGGTTACACTACATTATCGAAAACGCAAATGCTGGCGATGGCTTACTAATCGTTGATGATGTATTTGATTCTGGCCGCAGTATTGATGCCTTGATCAAGCAATTGAAAGTGTTAATGCGCAACAACATGCCAACTGATGTACGTGTTGCATGTCCTTGGTACAAGCCGAAAAATTCCAAGGTAGACATTGTGCCTGACTACTATGTCCACGAATCAGAAGAGTGGTTGGTTTTCCCACATGAATTATCGGGTTTAACACCAGAGGAAATCGCCAACGGTAAAACGGATTTAGCAAATATAAAAGATTTATTCGTTTAATATCCTTGCCACACAAAAGGAGCATTATGCTCCTTTTTTTATCGCCTATTTTTAACCTTGATTTATACCAATTGAATTAATTAATTGATCAATTCAGAGCGTTGTCAGCGGTGGGAGAATAAGCCAAATTCATGCCGATATTATTCTACATCCAATGAATTTGGCGCAATTATCGCGACGCTGACACGCTCCCAAAGGGCGAGTTTAAAAGGCTCATATGCTGCGTTATTGATTTTGACAAGGGAATAACCATTCTCTGCAATCAATGCCTTGCCTCTAAGCCTTTTAATTCTCGCTGAATGATTAAGTAGTTATTTCAAGTGGTATTATCCAAGATCTTGTGAACTTTTGTCAGAAATTCACGTTATCTAATCAATCATTTATTTATTCAACAAACGGAGTCATAGTGAAGTTAGCAACGTCGCTTGTGCTTGTTTTAAGCATTTTTTTATCCCCATTAGCGTTCGCAAATAAAGCACCTACGGTACTTATATCTATCGATGGCTTTAGCCAAGAGCAATTTGAATTACTCTCGCCAAAACACTTAACAGCGATAAAAAACAAGGGGTTATCTAGTAACGCGTTACTCCCGGTATTTCCAACAAAAACCTTTCCAAATCATATATCTATCGTTACGGGCAAGTCCCCACTTGAACATGGCATTATTCATAACGGCTTTTATAGTAGAAAACGAAATAATCGCTATCGCATGGGGAAAACAAAAGAAGATCCAAGCTGGTTGCTCGCTAAACCGTTGTGGGTATTAGCTGAGGAGCAAGGGGTTACTTCGGCGACTTACTTCTGGCCAACATCAGATGCTAATTTATTTAATACCCGTCCTAGCTATTATGAAGAGTACGATGGTAGCCATACAAATCGACAGCGTTTAATGCAGGTGATTGACTGGCTAAAATTGCCTCAAGCGAAACGGCCTCAATTTATCACCAGCTATTTTTCAGTAGTCGATTCAGCTAATCACGATCACGGTATTGCCTCTGACGAAGCAAAAGCTGCTGTTGCTGAGCTTGATCAGTTAATGGGTGAATTTTTGACGATACTTGATAAAGAAGGTATTGAGATCAACTTGGTAATTGTTTCTGACCACGGTATGGCAACAATCAAAAAGAAACTTTTACAACCTAAAGTAATACCGCGCTCCCTTGCTAAACAAGCCGTCATTGTTAATGGTCAAACGCAGTTGTATGTCTACTCAGACAACAAAGAACTACTGGCAACATCAGTGAAAACCATCAATAAAAAAGCTAAAGGTGAATACCGAGCGTATTTAGCAGGTAACTACCCGAACCACTGGCACTTTACGCCAACAAACCAAGCACAAGCTGATGTGTTACCTGATCTAATTGTTAACGCAGCGCCGGGTGTAATTTTTACTGAAAAAAAACACCAATCGGCAGCCACTCATGGTTATGACTTAGCGGATACTAAACAAATGGAAGCTGTATTTTTTGCATCCGGTCCCAATATTAAGGCGGGAACAATGGCAGCATTTGAGAACATTCACGTATTTGGGTTTATCGCAGAGTTAATCGGTGTGAACACCACAGCAGATAAACACCAAGTCAACGAATTCATTGTTGACTAACACTCATTAATCAAATTCTCTAAGCAAATTGTCTAAACAATGACGATGAAAATTACAGGGCGAGTTATCAAAGGTCATCAAGTGGCTTCAGGCAAAGCCACTAACTCGCCATTTTCAGCAGGAACGATAGCACTACAAAAACCTTTTTTTAAAAAGCTAGGGCTAGATTTGTCAGAGATGTTCAACGGCACGATTAATCTGGCACTTGAGCAGCCTAATCAAGTAAGCCAAGCAGCGCAGAGTGTTCAGTTTGGCAAAGCCGATTATCGTTTTAAAGACGTCAAATGGACAACCGATTGGCCCGCAGAGCATTTCGATTTCTACGCTTGCCAAATTACACATCAAGGCAAGCACTATTCAGCATTTATCTATCAACCCAAAGCTGAAACTAAAGTAGGGCATTTTCAACCAAATAACGTGGTAGAACTTATTGCGCCTTTTATTGCAGGGTTAAGCTATGGTGATGAACTTGAATTGTTAATCAATGGCTAAGGCTATTGCAGAAACTTTGTAAAAGCTAAAAGACAAGTACTAAAATGTATGGTTCGCCTCGTTATTGCAAGTGATATTTCGATAACGGGGTGATTTGCGCTAATGTATTCGGAGTCATAGGCATATCACCCGCTCCACGATGAGATCCGCGCTAGATTGTCCTCAAAAAGCCCAAAGCATTATTAACATGCTGTTTTTTGTGTCAGGTCTTCAACCTAGCCAATTAATCGTTTTGTCATCTTCATTATCCATTGCAAATTCGGGTTAAACAGTTATTTTAAATGGTTGTTTCGTCACCATGACTGACCATGAGATGCGAGCTAGCTTATTGGCTAACGCGACCACTGCAACGTTATAAGGTTTCCTTGCCCTGAGGTTGACGAGCCACTCTCCAAAGCATTTACTCGCTAACTCTGGTCGTGACATCAATGCCCTAGCTCCGTGGATAAATAACGTACGTAAGGATTTGTTACCACGCTTGCTAATCCCTAGTAACGTCGATTTACCGCCGGTCGAGTGCTGATGAGGAACTAATCCAAGCCATGACGCCATATGACGACCATTTTTAAAATCTTGAGCATTACTAATGTCAGATAAACAGCGGCTTGCTGTTAAGTCTCCCACGCCAGGAATGGTTTTTAGCAATTGAGCGCGTTCGTCTTTTGAAACTAATTCGGTTAGCTTTTTATCTTGTTTTTGTATGAGGGTATTAAGGTGTGTGTAATATTCATGATGTTCAACAAGCTCAAGCATCAACATGGGACTGATTGACGCTTTATGCTCTGCTAGCCACTGAAATAATTGCTTCATTTGGCTATGTCCTCTAGGAAAGCTCATACCAAATTCAAGTAAGATAGCGCCAATGCGTGACATGCAAGCTGTGCGCTCTTTGATATAGCTAGCCCGAATACGCTGAATAACGGCAATCACCTGAGCTTCTTCCGTTTTTATACTGACAAAGCGCATAGAAGGTCGTGTCGCAGCTTCTGCTATGGCATCCGCGTCAATAAAATCATTTTTATTGGTTTTAACGTAAGGTTTTACATATTGAGGAGGGATTAGCTTAACTTGATGGCCAAATGACACTAGTTTACGAGCTAACCAGTGACTTCCTCCACAAGACTCCATCGCTATGGTGACTGGCTCGTGTTTGACTAAAAACTGAAGGAGTTGTTTGCGGTTGAATTTGCGTCTTAGCTGCTCTCGACCTGAGTGGTCATGACCAACTAAATGAAATGTGGATTTGCCTAAATCGATACCAAGCACTTTAATTAATGACATGATGGTTTGCCTCTTTTATTTGCCTAACTCTAAGATTAGCTGAGCTAGCTTAGAGGTGAGGCGAACCATCTAATTAAGCCCAGCAATTTGCTGGGCTTTGTCATTTCAGTGGTTTAGCTGAATTATGACTAGAATGCAGCGCTTTTTGGTGTACGCGGGAATGGGATCACATCACGTACGTTAGCGATACCCGTTGCATAAGCAATCAAACGCTCGAAACCTAAACCAAAACCGGCATGTGGTACGGTGCCGTAACGGCGTAAGTCGCGATACCAGCTGTAATCTGCAGGATCTAAGTCCATTTCGGCTAAACGCTTGTCAAGAACGTCTAGACGTTCTTCACGTTGAGCACCGCCGATGATTTCACCAATACCTGGGGCAAGAATGTCCATCGCTGCAACCGTTTTACCGTCATCATTTAAGCGCATGTAGAAGGCTTTAATGTCTTTGGGGTAGTTTTGTAGAATGATTGGTGCGCCAACATGCTCTTCGGCTAAGTAACGCTCATGCTCTGAGTTTAAGTCGATTCCCCAAGACACTGGGTTTTCGAATTTCTTACCGCAGTTTTCTAAAATCTCGATCGCATCAGTGTAATCCATGCGAACAAAGTCGGTGTTGATTAGCGCATTTAAGCGATCGATAACCGTTTTATCAACACGTTGCTGGAAAAACGCCATATCGTCAGCACGCTCTTCAAGCAATGCTTTAAGTACGTACTTCAACATATCTTCTGCTAAATCAGCCGCATCAGACAGGTTTGCAAAGGCAATTTCTGGCTCTACCATCCAGAACTCTGCTAAGTGACGAGAGGTATTTGAGTTCTCGGCGCGGAATGTTGGACCAAAGGTATATACTTTTGATAGGGCGCTACAGTAGGTTTCCACATTTAGCTGGCCAGATACGGTTAAGAATGCTTCTTTACCGAAGAAATCTTCACTGTAATCCACTTCGCCTTTGTCAGTGCGTGGTAAGTTTTCCATGTCTAACGTGCTTACGCGGAACATTTCGCCAGCACCTTCACAGTCACTTGCTGTAATTAATGGTGTCGCAATCCAGAAATAGCCTTTTTCGTGGAAAAAGCGGTGAATTGCTTGCGCTAGCGTGTTGCGAACACGAGTAACAGCACCACCTAAGTTAGTGCGAGCGCGTAAATGTGCTTGTTCACGCAAGAATTCAATGCTGTGGCGTTTTGCTGCCATTGGGTAAGTGTCAGGGTCTTCTACATAGCCCAATACTTCTACGCCAGTTGCTTGAATTTCAAACGCTTGACCTTGGCCTTGCGATTCAACCAAAGTGCCCGTGACTTTTACTGAACAACCAGTCGTTAGTTTTAAAACTTCTGCTTCGTAATTATTCAGATCATTCGGAACAACAGCTTGGATGGCGTCGAAACATGAACCATCGTGAATAGCTAAAAATGAGATACCTGCTTTTGAGTCGCGGCGAGTGCGGATCCAGCCGTGCACAGTGATCTCTTCATTAACAGGGAATTTGCCTGCTAAGACATCAGTAATTGAAATAACTGACATTGAATGACCTCGTTTTCGTTATAAATAATACATAATTTTAGGGCGTATTATGTTAACGTGACTATTGTGTTTAACAAGTAAAAGTTACGTAATTTAGCTAATTAATTCGCAAACAGACTGTTTAAGCAAGCGATGCCTGATATTTGGATGTAGTAAAGATGGATTCAAACTCAAAATGGCCTGATATAGAGCGCCGAGAGCACAAAGATACTTGGGTGAAAGTATTGCAGTGGTTATCGCTTATTGGATGGTTATTATTTACCGTTGCTTTAGTCGTTTCATTTTACGCTGCACCTGAGCGTTCATACGGTATCACTCGTTACAAAGGCATTGAAGTCCGCGACTATTGGGCAACCCCACTGACAGATTATTTGTATGCGTTACTATGGCTCACGGCGATTTTCAGCTTAGCGAGTATCGTATTAAGCCAGTTTAGAACGCGCCGCGCGACCGACAACAAATACTACAATTTCGTCTTGTTGTTTGTTATCTGCGCGGCATGGGTACTATATATAGCGTTTAATGCCTACTGGTAATTAATTGGCAACCAACAAAATCGGTGACACCTACCGAAAACACTCATCTTGCTCCAGCGCTAACGATATTGCGGCCACTAGCTTTTCAAGCTCTTTATCGCTGCTAATAAACGGTGGCATTAAATAGATCAATTTGCCGAATGGGCGAATCCAAACCCCTTGCTTGACGAACAATGCTTGAATCTTTTCCATATTTACGGCTCGCTTCGCTTCAATTACTCCTATTGCGCCAAGCACTCGCGTATCAGCGACACGCGAATGTTTT